>JAGUWD010000043.1 GCA_020062545.1 Thermodesulfovibrionales bacterium | reverse complement strand
GTGTTTGAACCCGAAGGGTGAGTTTTGCGGCTGTAGCGTAAGGAGCATTAGAACTGTCAAAACAGAGCTTCTGAACGAAAGAGACTTATCCTTATCGCTAAATCAAAGTAGTTGTAAAATAGCATAAACAGGCTTTTACAGGCAAGAAAGACTATTCTTCCATAGCTTCTGCAATCTCTTTTAAAAGATTGAGGGCATCTTTTGCAGCATCTTCGTCCACCTTCTGGATTGCAAAGCCTGCGTGCACCAAGACATAATCGCCTATCTTTGCTTCTTCAGGCAGAAGCAGAAGGCTTATCTCTTTTCTTGCGCCATAAACATCTACAGTGGCGAGTAAATTATTTATTTCGACAATTCGTGATGGGACAGCAAGACACATTCTATATTCCACTCCTTCAGCTTTCCGATAACCGCATCTATCAATGTCTCTATTTTCCCTTTAATCTCACCTGTCATGTCAAGGCCAACATCGAGGGATTGAGGCTGTATCCCGATAAGGCATATTTCTGACGGAGATATATCCATAAGCTTTGCGGCAAAAAGAACATCCGAAAGATTTATATGATGGACAGAGAGTTTTGAGTTGAGGACGGATGGGATGTTGTCATTCTCGATCATCCCGATATGGCCGGGCTCTCTTCCAAAATCAACTGCATCAATAATCAGGACTTTATCGCGTCCTTCAAATATTGGTAGAAGATCGAGGCCCATGGTTCCACCATCTATTATCTCCACATCGGGAGAAAAGGTATACCTTTGTTTTATGGTGTTTGCTGCATGAACCCCGACGCCCTCGTCCCTCAAAAGTATATTACCAAGACCTATAATAGCTATATCCAATACCTCATTCCTCTTTCTTAAAACCAAATAACGCAAGTATTGCTATATATATGGCAGCAGGTGTGCTGAAAAGACTTTACACTTTAGAACATTGTAAAGCATCCTCTTGAATCCGTCACCTACTACATTTCTATCTGTTTAGGCAAATGCGTTAATAGTCTTCTGGTATGCACAAAGAACAACGACTTTGTAAAGGCTTTGATGCACACCTGCTGCCATATCCTGCACAATTCAGATCAAAACTATTATTCCTCCTCCACTGTCTTATACCCGCTGAATATAGAGCTCATAATACCGCTCCTTTCTGCCCTGTCCAGCAGCCATCCTATATAAACATGGGCAATGGAAAAGGCAATTATCAGCCACATTATAAGATGGTGATAGAGCCTTAAAGTCTGAGCACTGAACAGCGACAACATCCAGCCACCCATAAGCTTCCATAAAAAGCCAACATGGCTCTGTGAGTAAAGGGCAAATCCAGTAAGAATCTCCACGATGAACAGGATGAATAATCCGAGATAGACATAAGTGGCACATGCAGTATGTCCCACACCCGTTGGCGGCTCCTTCTTCATAAAGAGATAGAACTTTGTTATCTCCTTCAATTCTTTGAATTTGCCTGCACTGAATGGGTTAAAGACCCTCCAGCTTGCATACTTATTCCCCGCCAGCGACCAGTATATCCTTATCAGAAAACTCACTGCAAAGAGATACGCAGCAACAAAGTGTATGAACCTCATCCATCCCATTATGTACTGGTCAGTGGAGACGGCATGGACAAATGGATTCCCGATGTAATATCCTGTGATTGACAAAGAGGCTATACCAAGAACATTTATCCAGTGGGTCAGCCTTACAGGAAACTCCCAGACATAAACCCTCTTTAACATGGCATCCCCCTTAAATAACTTTGATTTTTGTTACTTCTTTGCCTTCCGCATCCACCACATGAACAGCACACGCCATACACGGGTCAAAGGAATGAACGGTCCTAAGTATCTCAACAGGCTTATTAGGGTCGGCAACAGGTGTGCCGATTAATGATGCCTCATACGGCCCCTTCTGCCCTTTTGCATCCCTCGGCGAGCCGTTCCATGTACTCGGCACAACACACTGGTAATTTGCAATCTTTCCGTCTTTGATTAACACCCAGTGTCCGAGGGCGCCTCTCGGCGCTTCATGGAAACCGTATCCTTTGGCTTCTTTGGGCCATGAAGACGGCTCCCATTTATCTCCATTATGTATGCGGTAATCCCCTTTCTTCATATTTGCAGCAAGCTGGTCGAGCCATACAGACATCATCTCTGCTGTAACCAGAGTCTCTATACCCCTTGCAGCAACACGTCCGAGGGTCGAGAATAACGCCTCAGCGCCTACTCCCAGTTTTTTGAGCACGCTGTCTACAACCTCTTTTACCCTCTTGTGTCCGGATGCATAGGCAACAAGCATTCTTGCAAGTGGTCCTACTTCCATTGGCATATCCTCGTATCTCGGCGCCTTAAGCCAGCTATATTTTTTGTTTGTGTCGAGGAATTCGTAAGGAGGCTTTGGCCCTGTGTATTTAAAACTTGTTTCTCCTTCCCATGGATGCTTTGCCTTTGCATCTCCCTCTTTGTATTCATACCATGAATGGGTCACATACTCCATAATCTTTGTGTGGTCAACAGGATGGACCTTGCTTAAATCCTTGCTCTTTATAATTCCCCTCGGAAGCCATAGATTTTTAGTATCGATTGCATTATCATTAGGGAATTCGCCACAGGCAAGGAAATTGCCGACACCGCCGCCGTAATTTGCCCACTCTTTATAGAAAGATGCAACAGCCAACAGATCAGGAATATATACATTTTCGACAAACTCAAGGGCCTTCTTTGCCAGCCCTGACATGAATGCAATGCTGTCTGCATTCAGGGCATTCTGGCTGTTTGGGTCAATGGGTATGGACATGCCTCCTACAAGATATGTCTGTGCATGGGGATTCTTTGCTCCAAGCAGTGCCTGAATCTTTATAACATCCCTCTGCCAGTCGAGGGCCTCAAGATAATGGGCCACTGCCATCAGGTTCGCCTCTGGCGGGAGTTTATATGCAGGATGCCCCCAGTAAGCATTGGCAAATGGGCCGAGCTGTCCGCTGTCAACAAGCGTTTTAACCTTGTCCTGAATGCCTTTAAAATAAGATGCGGACGACTTGGGCCAATCAGAAATCGACTGTGCAAGGGATGATGTCTTTGCAGGATCAGCCTTCAAGGCGCTCACAATATCCACCCAGTCAAGGGCATGAAGATGATAAAAGTGTATTACATGATCCTGAACATACTGAATACCGGTAATAAGGTTCCTGATTATCCTCGCATTATCGGGTATTATAATTCCTAATGCATTTTCTACCGCTCTCACGGAGCTGGTGGCATGAACCGTTGTTCAAACACCTCATATTCGCTGTGTAAACGCCCATGCATCCCTCGGGTCTCTGCCCTTAAGGATAATCTCTATACCCCTGAACAAGGTGCTGGCTGACCATGCATCCACCACCTTGCCGCCTTCCACCTGTGCCTCGATCCTCAGATGACCCTCGATCCTCGTGATCGGGTCGATTGCTATTTTCGCCATTCTATGTACCCCCTTTATTTTTCTTCAGATTCTTTTTTCTTTGTAGAGCTTGCAATGGCATGAGCTGCCACGCCTGCTGCTGCCGCCGCTGCTATGCCGAGGCCGATCTTATCGGCAGTAGTCTCAACACCGAAGCCAGGCACCTTTGGAAGCCTTTTGTAAAACGGCGTCATTGTATCCCAGAAATTCGGTGTTGCACATCCGATGCATCCATGCCCTGCCTGTACAGGCCAGCTTGTCTTTTCATTGTATTTCATCGTTGGGCAATTCTGATAAGCTGCCGGGCCTTTGCATCCCATTTCATACAGGCACCATCCGAGTCTGTGGCCCTCGTCTCCCCACTTTCTCACAAATTGCCCTGCATCAAAATGGGCGCGCCTTTCGCAATTGTCATGGATCCTCTTGCCAAAACCAAAGTACGGACGGCCAAGACCGTCGAGGGTGGGCAAAGAGCCGAATGTAAGATAATGGACTATAGTTGCTGTTATATTCTCAACATTCACAGGACACCCTGGAAGATTGACGACTGTTCCGCCCACAGCCTCTTTTACGCCAACCGCACCTGTGGGATTTGGATTTGCAGCAGGGAGGCCTCCATAAGCCGCACATGTTCCAACCGCAATTGTTGCAAGGGCATTGCCGCATACCTCTTTTGCAATATCGATGGCTGCCTTGCCTCCAACACAGCAATAAACACCGCCGTCTTTTAAGGGAATAGATCCCTCCACAACAACAAAGTATTTACCCTTATGGTTCTTAACCACATCCATCAGAGATTTCTCTGCCTGCTTTCCTGCCGCAGCCATTATGGTTTCATGATAATCAACGGATAAAATATCCAGCACTATCTCCGCAACCGTAGGCTTGTTTGCCCTGAGTAGTGCCTCTGTATCGCCTGCGCAGTCCTGATATTCAAGCCAGACAAGGTATGGTTTCTGTTTCTTTTCGAGGGCTTCTGCTATCTGCGACACAAAACTCGATGGCAGTGCCAGTGTTGCTGCCATGGCAGTACAGAATTTCATAAAGTCCCTTCTCGATACCCCTCGTCGCGAAAGACCAGCAAAAAGATTATCGTCCTGCATAAAACCCCTCCCGTCAAGGAATTTTTATTTTGAAAAAAGTTTAGGAGATAACAATCAGGTTGTCAAGGATTTTTTCAATGGAATTGCATTTTTAAACGAATTTGCACTTATCGTGATTGAAGTCCAGTCTTTAATCTCTCTCTTGCTATATATGCCTGTCCGAGGGATATGCCTGCATCATTGCATGGAACCTTCTCATTGGTATGGACATTAAATCCGAGGGCTGAAAGCTGACTAACTGTGCCTTTTAGAAGATATTCGTTCTGAAAAACGCCTCCGCTTAGTGCAACTTCTTTTATCCCGTATTTCTTGCTTATGCGATTGACAGCTTCTGTTATTACGTTGACCATTGTATTATGGAATTTAGCAGCAATGAGACCTTTGTCCCCCTCAAGTTTTATATCTTCAAGTATCTGCAAAATCATCTTCGAAAAATCTATGATCATCGGCTCGCCCTCTGAAATTTCAAAAGGATACATCTCACTGTACCCCGTGAACCGTGAAGCGCGAACCGTGTTTTCCAATGCTATTGCAGCTTCGCCTTCAAAGGTATTTTCATCGCATACCCCTGCAATTGCAGATACTGCATCAAACAGCCTGCCTGCTCCTGACGAGAGAGGAGAAAATTGTTTATTGCCAAGAAGCTTTAAGATGTTTTCAATTTTGTCTCTGCCGTACTTTTCAAGAAAACCTGTAAAGTCGAGCCAATCCCAAAGACTCCTGACTGCTGACTGCTTACTGCTGACTGCTTTTGCAATATAACTTACTGCTGTTCTCCAGCACTCCTTTATAGCCCTATCGCCGCCGGGCAGCGGAATGTATTCAAAATGGGCAGCCCTTTCAAATCCCTTTAAATCACAAACCAGGAATTCACCACCCCAAAGATTTCCATCCGTGCCGTATCCTGTGCCGTCAAGGGCAACCCCTATGACCTTATCCTTCAAGCCTTTTTCTGCCATAACAGATGCTATATGCGCATAATGGTGCTGAATACCATAACCGTGAACTGTGAACCGTGAACCGTGATTTAACGCCCACTGCGTGGATAAATAATTGGGATGCAGGTCATAGGCAATGGCAACGGGATTTGCCCTGTAAACCTGTTTAAGATTATTCAGGGTTTCTTCAAAAAAAATCAGTGTCTCAAGATTTTCCATATCGCCGATATGCTGACTTACAATGGCATAACTACCTCTTGTAATTGTAAATGTGTTTTTAATATCAGCGCCACAACCAAAAACATCAGGGCCGTCATCATTCAGTTGAATCGGCTCCGGCACATAACCACGGGCACGGCGGATAAAAGATACAACTATTGCTTCTCGCCTATTGCCTATCGCCTTAATCACCGAGTCATCCACCCTCATGAAAATATCCCTGTTGTGCAGGAGAAAGGCATCTGCAATATCTGAGAGTTTTGATACTGCCCCGTCATTGCTTATAACTATCGGCTCCTCTGACAGGTTGCCGCTTGTCATGACTAATGCAGAAAAATGAGAAGCAATAGGCGATAGACTATAGGCAATGGGATAATAAAACAAAAGATAATGTAGTGGCGTATATGGAAGCATGAAGCCAAGATATTTATTATTCGGGGCAATCTCTTCAGGAAGCCTCTTGTCTATTGCCTCTTGTCTATTGCCTCTTTTTTTGAGCAACACTATCGGCCTGCGTCTATCTGCAAGCAGTTTTTCCTCTTCATCAGAAACATCGCAGAATTGTCTGATAGTTTCTACATCAGAAGACATGAGGGCAAAGGGTTTATTGCTGAGTCTTTTTTTCTCTCTCAATCTTTTAACTGCATCATCATTTTCAGCATTGCAGCAGAGATGAAAACCTCCGAGGCCTTTAATTGCAATAATCGCACCCTGCTTTAATAATTCTATAGCTGCCTCTATTGGATTAGAAGTCTCGTCAATTTGAAATTTGAAATTTGAAATTTGAAATTGAAGTTTCGGCCCGCATTCATGACATGCATTTGGCTGGGCATGAAATCTGCGATTAATCGGGTCATTGTATTCCAAGAGGCATTGAGGACACATATCAAATACAGACATTGTTGTGTTGGGTCTGTCATACGGAACCCGCTGCGTTATAGAATATCGCGGCCCGCAGTTTGTGCAATTTATGAATGGATAAAGATAGCGTCTGTCAGATGGATCGAGCAGTTCTTTAAGACAATCATCGCAAATGGAAATATCCGGCGAGATAAGCGTGAATCTCCCGGTATCGATGCTCTCAATGATTATAAAATCCTCATACCCATTAAGAGGAAGTTCATCTGTCTTAATGCTGTCTATTCTGGCAATTGGAGGGCATTTATTCTGGATGGATTGAAGAAATTCATTGAGAGATTCTCCTTCAGCCTCGATGATGACGCCATCGGATGTATTTTTTACATAACCCTTGAGATTAAGACCTTTTGCGAGATTATAAATAAAAGGCCTGAAGCCGACGCCCTGAACAATGCCCTTAATAGATATGCGAAAACGGCTCATGTAACCTTTTTAACAAATATCTCCTTTGCAAGTTCAGGGTCTATGGCAATGGTGGTCTCATCCACCTGAAGGACAATGGACGGCCTCTTCTGTATCAATTTTATTACCGTTCCAGGGATAATTCCAATGGAGCTTAAACGTCCTATCCTCGCAGCCTCTGATGGCGTTATGAATAATATCTTTCCCCTGTGCCCGACCTCAAAATCAGCAAGCTTTACAACAACAGGCTGTACATCCACCCTGTATTTCTTGCAGCACTCTCCCCTCGGAATGGGCTTTCCATGAGGACATGTAGGGGGATGGCCCAAAAATGTGCACACGCTGTCTGTGAGTTCTTCGCTGAGTATATGCTCCATCTTGCAGGCATCTTCATGAACAACATCTCCTGAAAGGTCAAATACATCGGTAAAAAGCCTCTCTGCAAGCCTGTGCCTTCTTATAAGTCCCTTTGACAGCTCATTGCCTTTATCCGTAAGTCTAATATTATTATCATCGACAGTGACCAATCCTTCATGAATCAGTAATTGAATCAAGGAATCAACATCAGGGTCATCAGAACTTAATCTAAACCTCTTTATGCCAGAGACTCCTTCCTCACTCAATTCCCACAAAAGCTCAAGTGCTTCGTCAATCCTTTCTTTTTCCATCACACCTCCTTAAATGGCAACGCCAAATCCATGACCTTCTGGAAACTCTTCCTGTGTATGGGACATGGGCCGTATTTTTCTATTTTATCAAGATGTGCTTTTGTTGCATAGCCCTTATGTTTATCAAACCCGTATTGCGGATAGATGGAGTGATACTTGAGCATGATGCCATCCCTCACAACCTTTGCAATAATGGATGCAGCGGCAATGGATGCGCTTTTTGCATCGCCCTTAATAATAGGCATCTGTTTTATTTTTATGGAAGGGATGGTAAGTGCATCTATGAGGATTATATCGGGCTTGCTGGAATTATTTGTTAAATCCATCACTGCATTGTGCATTGCCTGTCTTGTGGCCCTCAGTATATTAATCCTGTCAATCTCCACAGAATCGATGATACCAATGCCTATGTCCAATGCATTGAGCAGTATAGCCCAGAAGAGTTCTTCCCTCTCTTTTTCGGGTATCTTCTTTGAGTCCCTTATACCCTCAATTCTGATATTATCAGGCAGGATTACAGCAGCCGCTACAACCGGCCCTGCCATAGGTCCTCTGCCGGCCTCATCAATCCCCGCAATTATGCTGAATCCGTTCTTCCTGATGGATCCGTCATATTCATAAAGGTCTCCCGAGAAATTTCCTGATGGAAACTTCTCGGGTCGGCTTAGAGACCTGTTCCGCATAGTTATGCGTTGGCTACTGTTTCTCTTGCCTTTTCTTTAACCTTTGACTCTTTGCCCTTCTTGCCCCTGAGGTAGTAGAGCTTTGCCCTCCTCACATCACCCTGCCTTACCACTTCTATTTTGTCAATGGAAGGCGAATGCACAGGGAATATTCTCTCAACGCCCACACCAAAGGAAATCTTCCTTACGATAAATGTCTCACGTACGCCGCTTCCTTTGCGGGAGATCACGACTCCTTCGAAGGGCTGAAGCCTTTCTTTGTCTCCCTCGATAACCTTCACATATATTTTGACGGTATCTCCCACATTAAAATTGGGTATCTCTCTCTTGTAGCCCTCTTCTATTGTTTGTATCATATTCATACATTTCCTCCAGACTTTTATTTCTCTATTTTATGTATTTTTTTCCGGGCAAGGCCCGCGATTAATATCTTCTAATATTTTTTTATCTTCTTCGTTTAACTCAACACTTTTAAGAAGGTCAGGCCTTTTCTGCAAAGTCCTCTTTATTGCTTCCCTTCTCCTCCACTGCAATATCTCCCTGTGGTTGCCGGAGAGCAAGACTTCAGGAACCTTCATTCCCATAAACTCAGGAGGTCTTGTATAGTGAGGGTAGTCGAGAACTCCCCATGTAAAAGACTCTTCCTTTGCAGATTCCTCATCGCCCAGCACTCCCGGTACCAACCGGGCAACGCTGTCTATTATAACCAAAGCAGCCAGTTCTCCGCCAGTCATTACATAATCTCCAATGGAAATTTCTTCATCAACAAGGGATTCCCTGACCCTTTCATCTATACCCTCGTATCTGCCGCAGATAAAGAGAATTCTCCTCTTTTCCTTTGAGAGGTCTTCTGCCATTTCCTGATTGAATACTTTGCCCTGCGGACTTAACATTACAGTCAATCTTTCCGTACCATTTTTATAATCAGCTGCCTTTATCGCCTGCACCGCATTGTATATAGGCTCTATCTTCATGACCATACCGGGGCCACCGCCGTATGGATAGTCATCCACTGTCCTGTGTTTATCTGTTGTAAAGTCTCTCAGGTTATAAACCTTTATATCAAGCAATTGCTTCTGCAATGCCCTTTTGAGAATGCTCTCACCGAGATAGGCATGAAATATCTCGGGGAAGATTGTAATTATATCAAACCCGATATCCTTCATTCTTCTTCAGCTTCCATAGGCTTCACTGTCATCTTCTTTGCCTCTAAATCTACCTCTTTAATAACATCCTTTATTGCAGGGATAAGGTATTCCCCATCTTCTCCCCTTACAACATACACATCATTGCTTCCTGTCTCCAATATTGACGTTATCTTTCCAAGATAGTCGCCATCGATTGTATATACACCCAGTCCGATTATCTGGTAGTGATAATAAACACCGCCAGCCAATTTCGGACTTTCTGATTCTTTAATTTTTATCAATGCACCGCGGTATCTTCTGGCGTCCTCCGGTGTTTCGCATCCTTCGAAAGCTATCAGGAGGTTGTTCTTATGGGGTCTCACAGACCTTAGTTTTTTCTGCTCGATTCTATCCTGAACCTGAACAGCTACTTCCTTGAGTTTTAAAAATCTTTCGGGATCAAAGGTCAACGGCAGCACTATCACCTCTCCCTTCAACCCCCACTCTCTCAATACTCGCCCGATTATAACAAGGTCATTTTCTGTATTCATGACAAAACCTAAATTGAGACTCCTGAAAAACCCCTAACATTGCTGTCATTGCGAGGAGCAAAAGCGACGAAGCAATCTATAACGCATTGATTTTTATAAAGCGAGATTGCTT
>JAGUWD010000021.1 GCA_020062545.1 Thermodesulfovibrionales bacterium | reverse complement strand
CTCGACTTTCTGTCTTAACCCCTGCAAGCGTTTACTATCAAGGAGAAAAGTGTAAACTATCAAGCAGTATCCATGACGCCAAATTTGTGGAGCAATTGTTTTTGCAGAGGTGGCAGTTCTTCTAATTTTCTTTCTGCAGTGTTGTCGGCGTAAACCATAAATACTTCTCTGATTCCCTTAAGGGCGGTAATCAAGGAAGCAACGCTCATCTGCAAGCCATCTCCTTTTGCTAAATATTGCAATAATTTTATCAGCAGATAGGCCAGAACACTTATAAATGCATCTATCCGTATCTTGCTGTCTGTCCAGTGCCAGATAGGATGAAATGAGATTATTCGATGATCTTTGATCGTCTTGAAACTATCCTCGACTTCCATCTTTTCTTTATAGGTCATTATTGCCTCAGAATATTCACCCTCTAAATTATTTGTGAAAATGATATTCTTCCCAAATGCCCTTTGTTTTTCGGCTATCTCATCTTCATTTTCAATAATTGTGAGGCTGCCATTTTCTATTTTATAATCCAGATAACGACAGGCCCTGCTATGTAAAATCTTGTTGGTATGAAGCACCATCTTCAATCTCTCTTCTATCTCCTCTGCCGCCTTATGCCTTTCAAATTCCTCCTGTAAAAGATTCTTTGCTTTTGTCTTGTGTCTCAAAAAACTGTTTCTCTGCTTGTTCTCCAGCGCTTCATTGTATGTAATGAATATCTTATGTTGAACTCCATATACTTCTTTTACCCCTTCGTAAACCTTAAATCCTTTATAGGTTTTTGTGTATTGATCCAACCCGATGGAGGCTAGATCAGGATGATTACTCGGCACGAGACTTCCTATGTATTCATGCCCTGCAATCAATCTCAAGTTCTTCTGTGAGTTGTTCCCCTTGTCAAATGCAATCTTTATCTTTGCAGCTTCGCTCATCAGCTTATGATACCGCTTTATTAATTTGCTCATGGCTGTCGGAAATATCCTGGCATCATGAGTATTGCCACAGGCCAATTGACTCATAAATGGAAACCCATCACCTGTTACCGCCATAAATAACCCTATCTGCCTTAGGTTGTGCCTGCCTTTTTTGTTCTTGCCCTTCTGTCCATAGCTGTTGATGGTATGATCCTGATAGTATGTAAAACAGTTTGTGCCGTCATATAAGAGCACATCCAATAACAGATTGTATTTCTGCAATAAGTTAGACCATATCCTCTCCTCTATCTTCTCTAATTTTTCATCATCAATCAGTTCTTCCAGTTCCTCTATGCTTAACTTGTCATTTAATTGCTTTGCCTTTGCCCTTTTACTGGCTTTTAATTCCTTCTCCGAGATTATTTTTTCGAACATCTCCCAGTATGTCTTGCTGTTTAAGTCAATAGCTTTGATCCCCATTACTTCAGGTAAAACGGTGGTATTAAAATAATCTCCAGTCTTTTCCTTGCTGATAGAGCCGTGTAGTTTGCTTATCGCTGAGATTATTATGAATTCAGATGCCTTAATCCCTCTCACTTTGTATGGCAATACCTCATCAATAATATCCATAATGCCTGTATCCTGAGCGAGTTTCAAAACAGACATGGGCAACCCGAATTCCTTCGACAATACCTGCTGTGGAGCTTTCTTTGCATCAAACAGCTTACTTAAAACATCCTGGGCGGTTCCAAGATAAATTTTTTTGCAGACTACCTTGCTCTTTCCAGAGCCTCTTGTCTTTCCGGTATCTTCAGGATTAATCTTTTCACGATAGGTTCTTGCGGCATAATAATATTTGTGACCCTTTTTGATTTCAGGAAATATAGTGAATTTTGCATATCGTTCATTCATTGATAATACATTGTAGCATATTATTCATATTCTGTCAAGAGAAATTGTTAATATAGTTGCTAATACACTATATCCCTATATTTTATAAGAACTTATTGCCTTCTTTAGATGCTAAATCAGAAAGTCAAGTTGATAAAACCGTACGGGAGAAGCACCTGGTATTCTAACGGGAGGTGCTTCTGGCATTTCAACGTTATGAATAGGGAGTGTGGGGAAAAAATACTCTATCGAGAGGAATTCATCTGTCGTGGGTTCAACTATGATCTCCTCTACGATTTTATTTTTTTTTGTTTTAGAGCAATAGAGAGCAACTCTGGCCGGCAGAAACTCCTTAGAGTAGCTATCTGGTTTGTAACCATTTTTTTTATAGTGACCTTTTAGCCATTCAAGCATCTCTATACGAGTATATTCTTTGTCCATTTCACCTTCCTTATCATTTATGAATTTCAGTAGTCAGCGTAGTTATCAAATTATGACCTTCCTAATCCTTTTCATATCTTTTTCGAAGAATTCTTTTTCCCACTACCCTCAACACCGGCAATTAAAATGATCATTTTATTGCTAAGCCTCTATTAGCCCATCCTAGCAGCGTCCAACTCTAATGCTATGTCAAACCCTATACTTTCTCTTTCCATAACCGATTCAGGCAAATACCTTGAGGCTAATTGCCTTTCTATCTTTCTTCCGATCCTGTCGTAAATAGGGATCGTTCTCATAAAATTTATAAAAGACTCGGAAAAGAAGGGAGTATAAACATTAATATTTAGAACCTTTGCTGTATGCAATAAAGGAGCAAGGTGCTTTGGTGCCAAACACTTTACAAAGTATTCCCACACTGCATCGTAATCTTCTGCTTGCGATTTTTCTTTAAATAAAAAGTCTCTAAAACCCTTACTAACCATTTCACTCAAGTGTTTCCGCGGGACGGGATGAATATCTTCAAAGGATTTGATGATTCCTGTCTCCTTATGCCCTAAGGGATGCTCATGAAGCCAATAACCACCAAAACATTCATCCCCTCCATCACCGGTAACAATGTTGGTGCTGAATGTTTTAG
>JAGUWD010000018.1 GCA_020062545.1 Thermodesulfovibrionales bacterium | reverse complement strand
TATGCGGCAAGTATCTTTTTGAAATAGTATCTACCCATCCGACTTATTATTCTCCATAATAATCCTTGCAGCAGCAACCCTGTTTTCCACGCCGAGTTTCGCAAATATATTCTCCAAGTGTTTTTTAACAGTGCATATCCTTATCTGCATAATGGCAGCGATAGTCGCATTGTCCTTCCCCTGAGCCACCCAATGCAGCACCTCTGCTTCCCTTAAAGTCAGGCTGTCTATCGCCCCTGCCTGAGTCTCTGCTGATGCTCGAACATTCAATTGTATAGCCGATACTGTCTTTGCATTTTTATATGCCTGAACGATGTGCGGGGCAAGGATATTCAGCATCAGCCTATCCTGTTCGGAAAAATCCTTCCCATTCCGATTAAGAACAATGCCTGTAAGCGTGGAAGGGTGGTGCGAAATGGGCACAACCATCTGGTATTCAATATCGTATTTCCGGAAAAACTCGTTGTAAAGCCTGAGCCTGCGGAACTGGTTGTTTGTAAGAAAGTCGGAGAGTTTTACCGCCTGACATTCGGGAGAGAGGACATAATCGAGCCGTCCCCGGTCTTTGATGCAATCCTTGAGTGGACGTTTCAGCATCTGCTCGGGATATAAAAGGCTGATAGTAGGGTGCTCGTGCATATATTCTGCAAAAATGGGGATGTCTTTGAGGGAAATATACTTTGAAGGCATCTCAATGAAGCGGATGTATTCTTGCTTCAGCGGGTTGATTTCACTGTAGTTAATGAGTTCTGAAGGGATTGCCTTTGAAATGACAGATAAAAGGCGGGAATGCCATTCATCAAGGTTCAAATCGGAATAAATCTCCCTGATGCAGTTTTGAAGAGATTGCAGGTCACTGTGTGACAGCCGCAGCATAAGAACGACTTTCCTTTCCCGCGCTGCAGGTTATAGAAAGCAAGAAAGCAGCTGCGGATGGGATATTCGCCTAAAGGCGAATTGAGAATAGCACACATCTGAATTATTATCAATAAAAAAAATGTATAAGCGCCTGTTGCACAAATTATGTATACCAAGGTGGTGGAGATGAAAATGAAAAACGCTCCGGGCATAATTATCATTGCGGCAATATTCTTTGCGCTGTCAACACCAGCCCTTTCACAGGATAAAAGCGGCGAGGTATTGCAGCAAATGGAAAGGAAAGAACTTATTCCGGAAAAAATACCCGAAGAAAAACCTGTCATAGAAGAAGAAAAGGTTAAGGACAAGGTTAAGGTTGAGATAAAAGATGAAAAGATATTTGTAAAAAAGTTCACAGTGCAGGGGGCAGCGATTATCAGCGAAGAGATTATCAATGCCATAATTAAACCGCACCAAAACAAAGAACTCACCCTTTCTGAAATAAGTGCAGTTGGAGAAGCGATAACAAACGAATACCGCAAGAAAGGCTACATAATAGCCTATGCATACATCCCCGCACAGGACATCAAAGACGGCATAGTAGGCATAAAAGTAATAGAAGGCAAAATAGGAGACATCTTAGTGTCGGGCAACAAACATTACTCCACCGGATTCATACAAAAGCATCTTGAAAAAACGAGAAAAGACCCATCCCTAAAAGAACAGGTACTCGAAAGACAATTGCTAATCCTCAACGACAATCCACAATTGAATGTAAAGACATCTTTAAAAGCCGGAAAAGAGCCTGCTACAGCAGACATAGCAGCCTCTGCCAAAGACGAATTCCCGGTATCCGGCAGCATAACCTACGACAACTTCGGCTCAAGCACAATAAGCAAACACCGTGCAGGAATAAACCTCAACATAGGCAATCTCGCAACAAGCGGAGACTACCTTATGTTCAGGGGACTGACAGGACTTGACAGGATTGACATAGACAAACTCTCCTATGGAAGGCTCGAATATCTGATCCCTCTGGACTACAACGGCACAAAGCTCGGACTTTATTATGCAAATAGCATATACGAGGCTGGAGAGCAATATACCATTCTCAATATACACGGCAAGGCACATGTAGCAGGCGTATACGCAATCCATCCCCTCATAAGGCAGAGAGACAAAACATTAAACATAAGAGCGGGCTTTGAATACAAAGATGTCTACGACTACATGCTCGACAACCTGAGATCCAAAGACAACATAAGAGTATTCAATGCCTCGATTAACTACGACTTCTTCGACGCCCTTCAGGGAAGAAACATCATAGGTTTCAACTACTATCAAGGCATAAGAGACTTCCTCGGTGGAAACGGCAGAAACGACTCAGACTCAAGCAGGCTCAATGCAGACGGGCAATTCAGCAAATACACCCTCGACCTTGTGAGAGTTCAGAGGATAAGCGATTACAGCCACATCATTCTCAGAGGCTCGTGGCAGATAAGCGGAGACGCATTATTCTCGGCAGAACAGTTTTATATAGGAGGCATAGGCACTGTAAGGGGATTCAAACCGTCCCTTTATGGAGGAGACAGCGGCTATCTTTTGGGGGCAGAGCTTCATATATCGCCTCTCTTTCCTGAGAAAAAGATATTGGACCGTAAGATCGGCGACGCTATCAAACTTGTCCTGTTTGCCGATCACGGCGGGGTTTACAGAAACGATGTGCAGCCCGGTGAGAACAAAGACGACTATCTCACAGGCATAGGAATTGGCATAAGGCTTTATGAAGGCAAATACTTTTCATTGAGGATGGACTGGGCTGTGCCGGAGATAAAAGGAAAATTCAATGCCGGCAATTCAATGACCTACATGCAGGCGACGATAGCGTTTTAGTAGGAGGAAATATGAAAATAAACAGATTTAAAATCAGAATAATAAGCATTATGCTTATCGTATTTATGCTCATTTCGCAGAGCGTCCATGCCTTGCCGCAGGGCGGCACAGTGGTCGGAGGAAACTCCACTATCACACAGCCAAACTCGACCACAATGCACATCAACCAGAGCACCGACAAAAGCATTATCAACTGGCAGGGATACTCAATAGCGGCAAACGAAAAAGTGCAGTATTCTCAGCCATCAAGCAGCTCAATATCTTTAAATAGGGTAATCGGAGCCGACCCTTCATACATCTACGGGCAGATCTCGGCCAACGGACAGGTATGGGTAATAAACCCTAACGGCATTTTGGTGGGTAACGGAGCGAAAATCAATGTAGGCGGGCTTTTATTGTCAACATTGAATATAGGCAACGAAGATTTTATGAATGGGAAGTATATTTTCAAGCAAGAGGCGATAGGCAATGGGCTATCGGCAATAACGAATTTAGGGAACATAACAGCAAATAACGGAGGCTATGTAGTCCTTATCTCTCCGTCGATAACGAATGAGGGGAATATTACATCTAATCTCGGCAAGACATATATGGCTTCCTCAGACGGAGTAACCCTCAACTTTGCGGGCAACGACCTCATCGGATTTACGATTGATAAAGGAGTAATTGAGAGCGCGGCAGGCATAACGAACAAAGGCGTAATTACAGCAAACGGCGGAGAAGTGATACTCTCTGCAAAGGCGGCAGGGGACTTGTTCAAGACCGTCATCAACAACGAAGGAGTCATAGAGGCAAGAACAATAGAGAACAAAAACGGGGTTATCAAACTTCTTGGCGGCATGGAGAGTAATTCAATCAAAGTCGGAGGCACGCTGGACGCATCGGCTCTTGACGGCGGAGACGGAGGGTTTATAGAGACATCTGCCGCAAAGGTAAAGATAGACGAGAACGCAAAGATTACAACCTATGCGCCATACGGCAAAACAGGCACATGGCTCATAGACCCGAACGACTATACTATCGCCGCAAGCGGAGGAGATATTACAGGCGCAGTTTTGTCCTCAAATCTCAACAGCAATAATGTAACCATCCTGAGCAATAACGGAGCAACCACAGGCAGCGGCGACATAAATGTCAATGACGCTGTAAGTTGGAGCTTGAACACGCTTACACTTACTGCTGCGCGCGACATCAACATTAATGCAGTAATGACGGCGTCCGGCGCGTCCAGATTGGAGCTCAACCCCGCCACTGCAAACGGCGCGGATGGAGCAGTGCCGGGCGGCACAGTCAAGGTGGGCTTCAATACTGACGGTACATTCAAGGGCAGGGTGGATTTCCCGGGCCGCGCCGGTACCCTGTTTCTTATCATCAACGGGCTCAGCTACTACGTTCTCGACGGTTTGGGCGCCGAGGGCAGCTTCAGTGATACAGATTTACAGGGAATAAACAGCGGTCCCGGTAACTACGCACTGGGCAGCAATATTGACGCTTCGGTGACATCGGGCTGGAACGCGGGCGCGGGCTTCGAGCCGGTGGGGAACAACGCGACGCCGTTCACCGGGCGGTTCAACGGCCTGGGTCACACCATCAGCAACCTAACCATCAACCGGGCGGGGACGAGCTATGTCGGCCTGTTCGGCACATTATACGGCGATGTACGCAACGTCGGCATTACCGGCAGCATTAACGGCAATGGCGGTGTCGGCGCCCTGGTTGGCGACAACAACGGCGCGGTAAACAATGCCTACGCGAGCGCAACCGTGACAGGCGCCAACCACATGATTGGCGGATTGGTCGGAAGAAGCGGGAACACGGTCGGCAATTCCTATGCAACGGGCAGCGTCAGCGGCAATAACTCCGTCGGCGGGCTGGTGGGATACAACACCGGCACAATCAGCAATTCGTACGGCACGGGCGACGTCAGCGGCACCAACTGGTATATCGGCGGGCTGGTCGGATTAAATGGTGGCACGACGACGGGCTCCTACGCCACCGGCAGCGTCACGGCGAACAATCCGGGTCAGCGTTACATCGGCGGCCTGGCCGGGCAGAACGACGGCACAATCAGCGACTCCTACAGCACGGGCACGGTCACGGCCTACTCCTATGGGGGCGGACTGGTCGGCTACAACAATGGCGCCATCACTGATTCATACAACACTGGCAGTGTGACTGTTACATATCAGTTTGCCGGCGGATTGGTGGGGTATAACGACAACGGCACGATAAGCAATTCCTATAACACAGGCAGCATAAGCGGCAACGACTATGTCGGCGGACTAGTGGGCTGGAATGTTTATGATAGCACAATCACCAATTCCTACTGGAACACGCAGACATCTGGCAAATCAAATTGCGTGGGTTCAGGGAGCGACTCCGGCTGCACAGGATTGACCACCAGCCAGATGAAACAGCAGGCGAGTTTTTCAGGCTGGGATTTCACAAACACATGGAATATTGACAGCGGTTCATATGTATCCTACCCGTATCTCCGAGCAAATGAACAGAATCCTCATCCCGGACGCTCGTCGAACAGTTCTTCCTCATCTTCCTCTTCGTCATCATCCAACAGTTCGACAGACAACAGCAATACCGCCGCGCTTCGGGAATGGCTCGGCGAGGAGAGCACCGTACAGAATAAAAACGACAGCAAAGCAAACGGGATTCTCAACAGGACTCAGAACTTTGATGACTTATTCGTTGCCGATGTGTCGTATGACGATGCGATTTTTACAGACCTGCCGGAGACATGCATATTGGAGTGCAAGTAATGGACAGAGTTAAGAGTTTAGAGTTAAAAGTTAAAAGTAAGATAGGTGTTAAACTTCGGATATGGACTGTCCTAACCACGACCATATTGATTTTCTCTTTCTTTTTCTTTCTGTTCACTTTATCTGCACATGCAGCGGAGTTTGTTGGAAAGTTCAGCGCCATTGAGGGAAGGGTAGAGGTTATGAGGGACGGCAAGTTCCCCTATATTATAGCAGGTGTCGGGACAGTTGTTCACCAAAGCGATATTGTAATAACAAAAAGCGGCTCAAAGGCGGAAATCACATTCAGGGATAATACCGTGCTTCATCTTGCGGCCAAAAACGAATTAAAGATAGACGAATATTTGAAAAATACACAGAAGCAAGGACAAAAGGTTATTGCCCGAGTCGTAGAAATGAAAGGCATTGCCGCTGCCGCTATTGCGGGAGACAAACCGCGCCTGCTGTCGCAAGGCGCAGCGCTTTTCGAAAGCGACGGCATCGCGACCGGCACAGGCAGCTACGCCGTGCTGGTGTTCAGCGACGGTAGCCGCATCTCGCTCGCGGAGAACAGCCGCCTGGCGATTCTGGCCTATCGCTTCGACGACAGGCAGCGCACTGGAATCGCGGAGATCCACCACCTCAGCGGCTTCGCGCGTGTGCAAAGCGGGGCAATCGCCAAGCAGGGGCCGGAATATTACCGTTTCGTTACGCCGATGGGCGTGTTGCGCCCGCTTGGAACGGGTTGGGATTCGTTTGCCGGCGACGCAAAACAAGTTGCGGACAAAGGCGCTGACGCTGCAAGGGAAACCGGTGAAGCAGTGGTCGGGGCCGTTCAGGATACCGCCAGCCAGGCAGCACAACTCGCGCTCAACGCCACAATAAGACCGATCATGGAAACGATGTCGGCGCTGATGACCCGCCTCCGCGACAATCCCCCGACGACGGAAGCCGGATGGAATGACTTGTCGTCGCAAATGACGCGGATGTCGGAGCGGCTGCACGGGGCGCTGGACGAAGCGATAAGGATGGGGGGCGCGGCCGTCAACTCACGCGAGTTCAAGAGCGTGGTGGGCCTGGCCCTGGCAGCCGAGCTTCAAGTCGTCGCCGTGGGTGCTAGTGTTCCTTACGAGACATGGATAGGGGGCAATCCTATGGGACCCGCTGCGTATGCAACTCTAGTGGCAATGGTGGCGGGCGCGAAGGCCAGCACTTACCAGTCGGAAAGCCTCGCCCTCGTGGGGCTCTCGCATGCCGACCTTGATCGGGTGTCGAGTAATCAGTACGCGGCTCACATCATAATCGGGACTGAGGTCGGGGGTTATCTCGAGTCGCAAGGCAACGCCGTTGCAAAAGATTTCTTCTCGAAGGCTGAAGCCGCGGCCGAGGAGTTGCGACTGCGCGCGATAGAGGACGCGCAACAGGCCGAGGAAGCCGCCGCACGCGCAGCCGAGGAAGCCGAGCAACGCGCGATAGAAGATGAGCAGCGCGCTGCCGAAGAAGCCCGTGACGCAGAGCGTGAAGCCACGCGCCTTGCGGCGGAGGCGGCGCAAAGAGCTGAGGAAGAGGCAACTAAAGCCGTAAAGACTGGACAGAGCATTTTTGATGAAGTCGTAGAGAAAACGGACACGGCGGTAGGCAAGGTGGGCGGAACGACTGCCGACTGGGTGGGGCAAACTGCGGGCGATGCGAAGGACGGAGCTGGCGCGCAATCCGGGAAAGCCTTGCAGGCGATTGAACAGATTCGGGCAGCGGAACGCGAATTTGCGCGCCAGGTCTCTGACCTGCGGAATGCTTTGCGAAATGCGACGAATCTGTCCGAAGCGGAAAAGCAGCGCGTGCTCGGTGCGCTGGACGAATGGAGCAGGCTCGTCGGGGAGGAGGTGGCGAGGCTGACGGCGGAGGTGATGAAAAACCCGAATGCTCAGGTTGCGCTCACCTCGCTCAAGATCATGGCTATTGTGGTCGCAACAGTGGCAATTGTCATCGTTGTAGGGACGGTGATAATACCCCTTGCAGCCTTGACGGCAGTGGCTCATACGGCAATGACAAACCCATCTGTCTTCGAGGACGTGCCTGCCTCCGCGATAACGCAGGCGACAAGGAGCACCGACCAAGCCGCAGAGGCGATGCGTGCAATCCTTGCAGCCATGGTCGAACACGGACAGCTCGGGGTGGGAGAAGCGCAGCAATTCATGGCAACACTGGGGCAGACGCTCGCGGGTCAGGCTACACAGGCCGTAGACAATGCTGCCCAGGCCGGAAGAGACATCCGGGACCAGATTTCTGATGCCGGTCAGGATGCCGCCAAAGATAAATCAAGGTTGACGAGAGGACAGAAGGCGCGATCCATAAGGCATGGGTGGCAACAGGCAAAGGGCAGGGGGGCAGAGGGAGATCGTCAAGCCGGCAAGGATGATCGTGGCTCGTCAGGACAAGATTCGCAATCAGAGGGCGAGATCACCGGAGGTACGCGCGATGGCCAATCGTCGCAACTGACCCCAAACGTTATCGTCTGGGATGGCTCCGTGGAGGTTGCCGGTCATATAATTAAAAAGGGCGAATTTATGAGCATGACCACAGATGGCAAGATCATACTCGGCAAGACTGACACTGAATCAAAAGCCGGCATCCCTCGTCCGAATTTGGTTAAGACAAGTCTCTCATCTAATGAACTAAGACGTTTTATAGGATGCAAGTGATAACCTATTGCGGAAACATTGCTCGTAGAAACACGGCTTTAGCCGTGTTAAACACAACAAGTCTAAAAACCTGTTTCTACAACTCATTGCTCATTGCTGTTTTTATGATGTTCACTGCCGCCTCTGCACATGCAGCAGATGTCGTCGGAAAATTCAGCGCAGTCGAAGGAAGGGTAGAAGTCATGAGAGAAGGCAAGCTTCCTGCAGTTATAGCCGGCATTGGGACAACTATCTCCGCAAACGATCTTATTAAGACAAAGAGCGACTCGAAGGCGGAGATAATATTCAACGATGGCAATATTCTCAGGATTGCTCAGCGGAGCAGGATAGACATAAGCGAATATGCGACAGGAGGCAAGGCTGTCATCTCGATGCCTGATGGAAAAGTGGAGGCTATTGTTCCGAAACAGATTGCAAAACGCATAGCGGTATCGCCAGGAGCAAATAAATTTGAGATAAGAACCATTAACGCTGTGGGAGGGGTCAGAGGAACGGATTTCCTTGCGTCTTATGAGGGCGATGTTTCGCGGTTTATTGTGAAGGAGGGAGTAGTGGCTGTTTATAACCTTGCGTTTCCGGATATGCCTGTTTTGGTAACAGCCGGAAACATGACCGTGGTTAAAGAAGACAGGCAGCCCACAACTCCGGAACCTGCGCCTTCAGAAATAATTAAAGAGTACGAAATGGAGACAACACCAGCATCCTCCTTGCCTCAAACTATGCTTCATAAGGATCTGATGCGGTTTATAGGATGCAACAAATAAAACTGCGGGCAGAGTAGTCCACGGGCAGGATACAGATATCCTGCCCGCGGTATGCTTGCTTTTATGTCGGTGTTTGCCCATACTCTATGATGTTGACTATATCCTCGCTCGGCTTTGGAAGTCCTGCCAGCTTCCATGCTGTGAGCGGATCCAAGAACTGCTCGTTGATGCAGTTCTTGGGCTGATGCACGTTTTTGCATACGGCATTTAGAATAGGGAAGAAGTTGTACTTCCTGTAATACTCTCTGATGAATTTCAATATATCCAGTTTTTCCTTTGTGAGTTCTTCAACCCCTTCTCTTTCTGCCAGTGCACATGCAACCTGCTCGTTCCAGTCATTGGAATCAACAAGGTAGCCCTCATCATCAACATTGATCTTTAAACTTCCGTATTCGATTACAGGCATTTTGCACCTCCTGGAATTTTATTTCTTTTCTTCAAAATTCCTGATGAACTGTCCTACCTGCACTCCGAGATAAACGCACTTTATATTATTCATGCAATCATCGGCATCCTTCTTTTCAAGATGGGTTGTTAGTTTTTGACTCCCTTTTTCAAATTTCACGATATAGGCATTTTTTTCTTCATCGAATGTCAGACCCACAGAAATACCGTGCTGTGCAATTTCCGGGTACATCTCTAATATCTTGTCCTTTAAGGCAACAATTGTGTATGCCATAAAACCCCCTTTCTTATTTGAGCCTGCCTTCTGCAATATCCCAGTTGATGTTTTTAAAGAATGCCTCGATGTAATCTGCCCTCTTAAGTCCGTAGTCGATCATAAAGGCATGTTCGAATACATCCATTATCAGTATTGGATTGCAGCCTGCCGGATGAGAGACGTCATGCTCGTTTATCCAGAAATTCATGAGTCTTCCATTAGTAATATCCTGATAAAGCACAGCCCAGCCAATGCCCCTCATTGTTCCAGTTGCCTTGAAGTCCTTTTCCCATGTCTCATAGCTTCCAAAATCCTCTGCCATCTTCTTTGCAAGCTTTCCGTCCTTATTTATTTCGCCCTTGCCGCCGAGGTTTTCGAAATAATACTCATGGAGTCTCATGCCATTGAACTCCCAGCCGAGTCTTCGCTTTAATTCCGCGAACTCCGGAGTTCCAGTCTTCCCGTCTTTTAGCATCTGGTCAAGAATATCCAGCACCTTGTTTGTGTTAGTTACATACCCCTGATAAAGGGTAAAATGGTTTTTCAGGAGGGTCTCGCTGAATCCTCCCATGCCTATGAGCTTTGCATAATCCTTTGCTGTGTATGCCATCTTCTTTTCCTCCTTTTTAATATTTTTCAAATTTCACAAATTCATTAATATTCCTTCTGAATGCCCTCGGAAGCAGTGTTATTCCTGTTCTCAGATAACCGACTGCTACGAGCATGGGAATGATCTTATCAGCAGGTATGTTGAATTCCTTTTTCACGCACTCCTCATCAAACCCATCCATTGGGTGAGTTTCGAGTCCGAGCCCCTTTGCAGCAATCATGAGATTCATTGCAAACAGGGATGTGTTTTTCAGTGCGAATACCTTTCTTTTTAAACTGTCTGCCGGGCCGTAAAGGTTGTTTGCCATTCCCTTGTATGTCTCTCTCATCTCCGGCTTCATGTATCCAAGCGCCTGCCAGCTATCGAGCATCCTGTCGATGTTCTCTTCCATTGCATTCGGGTCAGCAACCATAATCAATACTACTGATGCCTCATCAACCTTCGGCTGGTTAAATGCGCACTGCTTCAATATCTTCTTCCTTTCAAGGTCTTTTACCACTACCACTTTCCATGGTTGAAGGTTAAAAGATGATGGCGAAAGGTTTGCAATCTCAAGCAACTCTTTTAACTTATCGTCTGGGATCTCTTTGCCTGTCTCAAAGAAATTTATGGAGCGTCTCTCTTTAATGGCTTGAATCACATCCATAAGATGCCTCCTGAATTTAGATGCCTGTAATTTCTTCAACCTCTTCTTTGCCGTGCTCCAATTCTTTCTCCTGCTCTTTGTCAAGTCTCAGCAGCATGGTTTGAAACTCGCCCACATGAGTCTTTTCTTCTTTGGCAATATCGAGCAATATTTTTCTTATGTTTTCATCAGTGGTCAGGGCAGCCATCTGCTCATAAAGGTTTATGGCATCGAGTTCAGCTATTATCCCTGCCCTGAGTATCTCCTTGTTGATGTCCTCTTTTTTTGCCTTTTCGAGATCGATTGGAATTTTTGATAACATACAAAACCTCCTTTTAAAGATATAATATGCTCCAATGTTTGATAGCAACTGCTGGTTTTATTTGGTTTTTACAAAGACCTATCCACTTTTATGTTCACGTCTACACATGTAAACAAGAGTGATATGCTCCATAAACAAGATTAGCATATTGATGTATAATGTCAAGAGGGCGAGATGCACAGGATAACAGAATCAATAGATTTAAAACTACCTGCAGAGGATGTCTTTGCATTTCTAAAGGACATAGAATCACGCCTTAGACTGAATCCATTTTACAGGGTGCTATCCTTTGAAAAACTCACAGAGGGAGATATTAGCGTTGGAACAAGATTCCGCATAGTGCTTATGAGCGGCGAAAGAAGAAGCGAATATATAAGCGAGGTTGTGGAGTTTGTTGAAAATAAGAAGATTGTAACCCGCGATGCCAGGGATAGGCTCAGGCTCACCTTAACTTTAGATTCAATCCCGAATGGTACACGTTTAACCCATGACGAAGAGTTTATAATCCCTGCGGAATTGCTTTATCCAGAAGAAAAAGAACAGCCGGATAGCCCGTTGTGGCTAAAGGTAATTAAAGGTATCATGGCAATCGAAAGGGTCAGATTTACCGATACGGAAAGAGACAGGAAGGTTGAAGAAATTAAAAACAACCTCGGCTCCAATCTCAGGATGTGGCTTTCAAAGATAAAAGATAGACTCGAAAGTGGACAGGTAAATTGAATCCTCAACTGTCTACTTTTCTATAACCGTTACAGTGCTGGCCTGTGGTCCCTTTTCCCCAAATTCTTCCACAAAGCGCACTTCTGTCCCGACCTTCAGGTTTTTAAATTCATTATTCAATACACTGTTCTCATGAAAATAGATTTCCCTGCCGTCAGGCGTGGTTATAAAACCATAGCCTTTGTCTGAAAACAATGCGCTTACACGTGCAAGGGGCGCTTCTTCATGATGTTTTATATCCCCTCGCTGTCTGCGTGCATAGTCCTCAAGTTTGCGGCGTGCTGCATCGAATGCGTCTCTTATTGCTATTGCGAGATCTTCATTCTGTTCCCGTTTTATTACAATTTCTCCGCCAGGAATAGTCATGTAAATATGCACATCATACAGAATCCCTTCATGCTTATGGCGGTGGGGGACATCCACCACAACCCTGCATCTCATAATCTGGTCGTAATAAGTATCAAGCTTCTCTGCCTTCTCGCGGATGTCTTCCCTGATAAAATCGTTGAGTTCAATATTGTGGGCCGTAATCTGCAACTGAACTTTCATTGTCTCCCTCCATTGAAATACTATTATGTTATTACACTACTGTCCAAAATATTTCTTACAAGGCATATGGCTCGATTTCTTTGAAAAATAAACTGCCTTGCTACAAGTGTATATCATTAATTGACAATAATGTTTATATTCAAATTGTTTCGCCCGACTCCCGCACTAATGTCTCCCATAAGGAAATGGGAAAGGCAGTATGCCTTTCCCATTTTAATTTAGCTTTAGCAGCCTTCGATAGCCTTTTTCTTCTTGGGCATCTCCTTCTTCATGGGCATCTCTTTATCCATTTTTGCGCCTTTGAGCGACTTGATATAGGCGACTATATCTTTCATCTGCTCAGACTTAGGATTAATAGCCTTTCCCTTAAGGGCGTTCTCAATGCAGAAATTTACTGCCTCTTCAAGACTTTTCTGTTTTTTGCCCATTATGCCAAACTCTTTCTTGCCGGCAGATTTTTCCAATCCTTTGCCGTCAGGATGGCATGAGTTGCAGGATTTTCCTGCTGTGCCTCCTCCAAATTTCGTGTCATTGAAAAGGGTTTTCCCGCGCTCCTCGGGAAGGTGCATTTTTGCATAGGCGAAGGAGAAGGTCAGCCCGAGGACTATAATCGACAGCAATACTATCTTTAATGTCTTCATTTTCTCACCTCCTTTCAAAGTTAAGGTCATATTTAAAATTTTATCAGAAAAAAAATAGAATACAACTTTTTTATGTGTATAATTATGGATATGATGGAACTTCTAAAAGACATGAGTCCGATAATGCAGGCACTCCTTGCCACATGCTTTACATGGCTTATAACTGCAATGGGCGCAGCCGTTGTTTTTATGGCAAAGAGTGTTAACAGGAAGTTGCTCGATGGAATGCTCGGCTTTGCCGGCGGTGTTATGATTGCTGCAAGTTACTGGTCTTTGCTTGCGCCTGCCATCGAGATGTCTGAAGGCATGGGTATCCCGAAATGGTTTCCTCCTGCTGCAGGGTTTTTGATGGGAGCAGTATTTCTGAGGATTATCGATAAGATACTCCCGCATCTTCATTTAGGTTTTCCCATGCAGGAAGCCGAAGGAATAAAGACATCATGGAGACGGACAACACTATTAATCCTCGCTGTAACATTGCATAATATACCCGAAGGGCTTGCAGTGGGTGTCGCCTTCGGCGCTGTTGCAGCAGGTCTTCCATCAGCAACTTTAGCAGGGGCTATAGCACTCGCTATAGGCATAGGGCTTCAAAACTTTCCTGAGGGCATTGCAGTATCTATGCCATTAAGGAGGGAGGGGTTTTCGAGAATCAGGAGTTTCTGGTATGGACAGCTTTCGGGTATGGTTGAGCCAATTGCAGGTGTAGTAGGCGCTGCAGCGGTTATGCTTTCGATGCCCATTCTGCCTTATGCATTGAGTTTTGCAGCAGGTGCGATGATATTCGTTGTTGTGGAAGAATTGATCCCAGAGTCGCAGAGGGGAGGAAATACCGATATTGCAACAATGGGCGCGATTGCGGGATTTCTTGTTATGATGGTTCTTGATGTAGGATTGGGGTAAGAATTAATAAAACTCTTTTAATGTGTTTCCTATTCTTGCTATATCAAACGGCTGTCTTACAAGAGGGATGTCTTTAATCACCGGTATCCTTTCCTCAAATATCGGTCTATTATTCTTATAGATTATCCCTATGGGAATCCTGTCTCCCCATTCAAGTGCTTTTTTAAATGCCTCGATTCTGTCTTCGGGATTATATTCTGGTTCCATGTGATAGACCCGCTGACGATACCATTCGTATGTATTTATCTTATTAAATGTAACGCATGGCTGTAAAATATCTACAAGGGTAAATCCCTTATGATTTATGGCATCTTTTATCAATCCCTTTAAATGTTCCGCATCACCAGCAAATCCTCTTGCCACAAAGCTGCAGTCAAGGGCTACTGCCAGTGCCATGGGATTAAGCTCTGCTGAAAGCACGCCAAAGGGCTGGTTCTTCGTAACCGGACCTCCCTTATCTGTGGCCATGCTCGTTGGAGATGCCTGTCCTTTTGTGAGCCCGTATATCTGATTGTCATGCACAAATAGTTTTACATTGATATTTCTCCTCATGGTATGCATGAGGTGGTTTCCTCCCTCTCCGTAGCAGTCTCCGTCTCCTGCAACTGCGATTACAAGCATGTCGTGATTTGAAAGCCTAATGCCTGTTGCGACAGGGAGCGTCCTTCCATGAAGGCCGTTGAATGTATTGCATTTAAGATAATGTGGAAATTTCCCTGCCTGCCCTATTCCAGAGACTATGGTGAACTGATGTGGCTCTATGCCGAGTTCAACCACTGCATCCTTGAATGTCTTCAGGATACTGAAGTTGCCGCATCCCGGGCACCAGGCAGGATTCTGGCCTTTATAATCATCTAATGAGGGCATCTATCTCTCCTATCAAAGATTCCACTGTAAAAGGTCTGCCATCGAATCTATTAATCAGTCTGTTGAATGTGTATCCTGTTTCTGCCCTTATGAGTCTGGCAAACTGGCCTGTGGCATTGTTTTCAATGCATATAGTCATCTTTGCATCCTTTAATATCTTGAGATAATTGAATTTATTTATTGAGGGGAGAGGATAAACTTCGCTGAAATGGAGCATGGCAATATCCCAGTTCGCTGAAAGCTCATCTACTGCCTCTTTCATAACTCCATAAGTAGATCCCCATCCTGAAATCACTATCTCTGGATTAGAATGGCCGTAAATCGAAGGAGGCTCGATCTCTTTTCGTATTAGAGGCAACTTTTTAAAGAGCCTTTTATTCACCATCTTTATTCTCGTCTCAGCATCTTCCACTATATGCCCTTCTTCATCGTGTTCATCGCTGTCTGTTACGACAAGGTGTTTTGCATCTCCGGGAACGCCCAATGGCGATACACCATTGTCTGTGAATGCATGCCTTTTGTATTCTGTGAGCTTTTCAAAGGCTTCACCCCTCAGCCTATAGTCGGTGTATTTTATTTTGCTTGAATCAAATTCATCGAATGTCCACTGTGAATCTGCAAGATATTGATCGGTAAGAATAAATACAGGTATCTGGTATTTCTCCGCAATATCAAAAGCCTTATTTGTGAGATAGAATGCCTGCTCAGGCGTGCCTGGGGCAAAGATTACCCTCGGAAATTCCCCGTGTGCAGTGTATAAGGCAAATTGCAGTTCTGCCTGCTCTGTCCTTGTAGGAAAACCTGTTGCCGGTCCCGGCCTCTGTGCAAGGGCTATGACTATGGGTGTCTCTGTCATGGCAGCCAGAGATAATCCTTCAACCATCAATGCAAAGCCGCCACCTGAACTTCCGGTCATTGCCCTTACCCCTGCAAAAGATGCGCCCAGAGTCATATTGATTGCTGCTATTTCGTCCTCTGCCTGCTCGATAACGATGCCGTATTCTTTTGCCTTGGACGCCACATATTCCATTATTCCTGTAGAGGGCGTCATGGGATATGCTGCATAGAACTTGCATCCAGATGCAATGGCGCCAAGTCCAATGGCGTCATTGCCAGCTATCAACATTCTTGGCCTGGAGATCGGCGCTGCAGAGAAGGAACATTTAATACATTCCTTTACAGCATAGTCATGCCCTGCCATTGCAGCATTGATATTAGCCTTTATAATATCTTCGCCCTTCTTTTTGAATGTATCCTTTATAATATCGAGCAAAATATCCAGTTCCATTCCGAGCATTCCCAATACTGCACCTGTGGCAACTGTATTTGCCATTATCTTGTTTCCGCCGTGCTCGGCAGCAAGATTTACAAAAGGTATATCGAGAAAATAGGATTTTTCGCGTTGCTGTTTTAATGTTACTGAATCATAGATTATCTGTCCATATTCAGAAAGCTCTTTTTCATGCTGCTCTATGCTTTCTTTGTCTAATGCAACCAGTATATCGATTTTATCTCTCGATGCCATTACAGGTTTATCCGAAAACCTGATCTGAAAGAAATTATGTCCACCCCTTATGCGTGATTCGTAATCCTGATGGGTAAAGACATAATAGCCTGCCTTTGAGAACACCCTCGCAAGTGTATCACCTATAGTCTGTATACCCTGACCTGCCTCACCGCCTATTTTTATCGAATAATCCATATGTTTAAAAGTATATTGCAAAAGAAATCGGCATGCAAGAAAAAACTATTGACAAACTGGTTAATAATAGTTACTATTAGTTCCTAAGAAACATTAAAGATTATTTTTAGTTATTTTTAATTTCTAATAGTTACTATTTTAAGATGGGGAAAAAAATTAAAAAAGCAAGAAAACCGAAGGAAAAGCTGAAGATAAAGGCCGTGCTTGTCAGGTTTACGAGTTCGGACTTTCAGAAACTTGAGGAGATGGCGGATGCGCTGCAGATACCAATTGCAGCGGTTATAAGACAGTACGCAATTAAAGGCATTGCTGCCGAACAGAAATAAAACCAATTACAAGGAGGAAGAAATTGAAACTACTACACATCGGATGTTGGGGGGATTTCAGGAGGAAGTACGGGCACGAGGTTGAGGCATGGGCAAGGAGCGAGGCCGAAAGAAAAGGAATAAGGCTTGAAGACGACACGGAGGTTTTTTACGATGCCCATAATCACGAGGAGCCGGTCATCTATTTCGACAAAGAGGCGGTAAAAGAGACCATATGCTGTGCCGTAGACCTGAGCAAATACTGGCTCAAAAGGAAATGCGCTCCGAAAAAACAGGCTCACGGCGAAAACCAGATGCATTTTTACTGGACAGAACAATATTAAAAGACGTAGGATGGTGCGAGAGGGGGGAGTTGAACCCCCACGGTTGCCCACTGGATCCTAAGTCCAGCGCGTCTGCCAGTTCCGCCACTCTCGCTAAATGATTTTAAAGGATTTTTAGATTCGAGGTCAAACACCGCAGAGCCGCAGTGCGACAGAATTGCAGCAGCCGTCCAAGACTTTCACGTTCGATCTAAGATTTTCAGGATAAATTTTAGTCTGCATTGATTTATAAACTTTGTTATGACGGAAGACAAAGCATTTCCACTTCATTCTCGAAAGGCATCCCGCCTTTCTCCGAAGCTGCGACAGCCCGCTTAAACATCCGTGTTGCGCTTGGTCTGTCGAAGTCGCTCCAATACTTTGTCTTCCGTCCATGCTATCGTAATTTGTGAAAATCGATTATGTAAAGTATTTGCACGCTTTGGGAGGGAATAATAAGGTTAAATGATATTTAGAAATTTTGGATTAACGAAAAAATCAGCCGGAGCGTAGCGATCGGCTGTATTGATCTTGTTAGAAATTCTGTTTGTTTTTAAATCCTTTATATATCCAGCCAACAGATAAACCCAACAAATATACAATTGCTATTGGGAGTAGCCATGCTACTAAAGCAATGCCTGCAGTCCGAAACTGATTTTTCCATAATGATTGAAGCTCACTTTGATATTTCAGATTTATTTCATTTAATATTTCTTTATAATCTTGGTTTGTGGAATACTTTGCATTAATTCTTTTAATAAGTTCCTTATCAGAAATGTCTTTATATGCGTCACGAATTTGATAGGTATAATCATTCGGGTCTTTCGTCTTGTCGATTAAAGAATAAACCCAAGAATTATCAATTTTGCTTTCAGTGGGCCATGCTGTATATGTAAATACAACAACGATCACAAAATATATTACGCTCAATACGACCCAAATTCTTTGCCAACCATTTAGTTTAGCCTTCATTATTTGCCTCTTCTAACATTCACTTTTATATTTATTCCACATCTTACAGCATTATATACCGGCAGGCAGAGTGAATCAAGGTTTTTTACGGGAAACGTATGGAAAAAGTCTTTGAAATAGGGCGATTATGCAGCTTTTTGTTTAAATTATAATTATTATACCGACGCAGTATAATTTACAGAAGGTATTATCTTGCGGCCTCTATGGGCGTCAATACGCTTATTTCTTTGAGCATTGCCAGCTTGGAGGCATCGAGTATTTCTATCTCAAGCGGTAATCCATCGCCGTCAAGATGAAGGATAACTCCCTCTTTTAAATCCACCGAATCTACGGGCGTACCATCCCTGAGTTCGATTAAAAGTATGTCGGCATCAGCCGAGTATTTGATCTTCATAAACTCCACCTCCCTGATCCTTTCTATTGCATGGAAAAGATAAAGGATCTTTAATATTTTGTCAGAAGCCTTTATGCTGTAAAGCATTCCTTTAGTAAGGGATTGTTTGTCAATAATTTCTATTGTCATCGCTGCCTAACACAATTATACCTGAAATAGTTGCTTTTGAGTATAAATGAGTATAAAAATGAAGTCATTGCAACTGCAGTAAAAATGCAGATTCCTCTTGTAACCTTTTTTGTTGCTAATTATCCTCTGGGCGTGTTATTCTACACACAGAGTTTCAGAAGTTTTTTTGTCCACAAGAGGCCACAAAGACTTTTAGCTTTGTGGCTTTTTTATTTGTGTCCTTCTGAAAGTTCAATTCATACATAAGGAGGTACACAACTGATGGAAGGAACAGTAAAGTGGTTCAACGATTCAAAGGGTTTTGGCTTTATCACAAGCGAAGACGGCAGTGATGTATTTGTCCACCATACATCCATCCAAGGCAACGGGTTCAAATCCCTTGCCGAGGGTGACAGGGTCAGCTTTGATACCGAAAAAGGCCCTAAGGGTCCCAAGGCAATCAACGTTACAAAAATTTAGTTTACTGACAATTAACTAAAGAAGGCCCCTTGCGAAGAGCAGGGGCTTTTCTTTTGAGGAGTTCAAGGAATTTATGGAATTTAAGACATTTGATTTTCACCCCCTGGTCGAAGCAGGGATCAAGGCCGAAGGCTATATTATGCCGACGCCTATTCAACAGCAGGCGATCCCGCTGCTCCTTAATGGCCGTGATATTATGGGACTGGCACAAACCGGCACCGGAAAAACAGCCGCCTTTGTGCTGCCTATCCTGCACCGGCTGCTTCAAGAAGGGGGCCGCAGGCACGTTCGGGCGCTTATTGTCGCTCCCACACGGGAGCTGGCTGAACAGATTCACGAGGCAATCTGCAGTCTGGGAGGGCGAACAGGACTTAGAAGTGTTACTGTCTATGGCGGTGTAGGTTTTAATCCGCAAGTGGAAAAGATAAAACGCGGCGCCGAAATTGTCGTGGCCTGCCCGGGCAGGCTTCTTGATCACATTGGCGAGGGCACCATCGATCTCTCAAAGGTAGAGATGTTGGTTCTCGACGAGGCCGACCATATGTTCGACATGGGCTTTTTACCCGACATTCGACGAATCCTGAGGCATCTCCCGCAGAAACGGCAGACTATGCTTTTTTCGGCTACTATGCCCCAGGAGATACGGCATCTGGCCAAGGACGTGCTGAACAATCCGGTTACAATACAGGTTGACGTTACCGCACCCGCTCTTACCGTCAGCCATGCTGTCTACCCGGTAGCCCAGCATCTGAAAACGCTCCTGCTCATTGAGCTGTTGCGACATACCGACACCGAGTCCGTATTGATATTCACCCGTACTAAACACCGGGCCAAGCGTGTGGGTGAACAACTGATCAAAAACGGCTACCGTGCAACCTCTTTGCAGGGTAACCTATCGCAGGCGCGGCGACAGGCCGCGATGAACGGTTTCCGTAACGGCACTTTTCAGATTTTGGTGGCGACTGACATTGCCGCGCGCGGGATCGACGTGACCCATATATCCCATGTTATCAATTACGATATCCCAGCCACAACTGATGACTATATTCACCGCATAGGCAGGACCGGTCGCGCCGCACGAAGCGGTGATGCGTATACCTTGGTGACAAATGACGATGACGATATGGTGCGCTCCATCGAGAGGATACTCGGCAGTACCATCGAGCGCCGTACTATAACAGACTTCAACTACGATGTCTCAGCACCGCAGAAGGATAAGGAGTTTGCCCGGCCGCCGCAGCAACCCAGACCGGCAGGCACGTCTTACGGGGCGAAGGAAGTCATCAGACAAAAAACAGTGCGTGGTTCGAGGTAAATAAGGGATTAATTAATAAGAGCTTATGGATTCCGGTGTTTCAAAGAACTCTTCGGGCAGTTCTATCTCTTTCGTCTCCTTCTCTTTTTTTGTCTCTTTGGTCGTCATGTCCGAAACAGGGGTTTCTGAAGTCTGCGACCTTACTATCGGAACAAAATTTCCCTTATAGTCGATAATGCCTATCTCGACGGCATATTCGCCTTCAGGGGCTACGGCGAGGAAGTGTTCGCCGATCCTTTCTGAAATAGGGGTGTAGAAAAATGCCTTTGTCTTTAAATTCGTTACCTTAATGTTGAGGCTGCCTATGTACTGAGATAAGGTCTTCTCGGTAATCTCCCAATAGACGTATAATTGCCTGGGTGTAACAGGCATGGAGACTACTTTGTCCGCATCGTATCCCACCGGCAGAGGAGGCATTTCCTCATATTTTTCCGGCGGTAGAGGCTTTCTTTCTTCGGTCGTCATTGGTTTTTCTGCTTTTGAGGCCTCTTTTATAGGCTCAATTTTCTTTATTGCCTTTTTTATCTTTTCAGGCGCAGGTTTTCCTACGGCTTTAGCTTTAGGCTTGCTTATGACCTTAATGATATTGGCTTTTTTAAGACCGCTCTTTAAAGCGATACCGAGTTCTTTTGCCAGTGTTTTGAGTTCTGCTATTGTTAATTCTTCAAGGGGTCTTTTTATTTCCTTTTTTTGGGGTTTTACAGCTTTTTTTACGGCAGGCTTTGCGACTTTTTTTGCCGCCTTTTTAGTGGCCTCTTTCACACCAGCTTTCTTTGCAGGCTTTTTGAGAACAGCTTTTGCGACAGTCTTTTTAGCTGTCTTTTTCTTTGCTGTTGCAGGTTTTGCTTTCTCTGTTTTTACCTTTTTCTCGGGCTTCTCAGGGACTGTCTTTATTTTTTTAGCTGTTATTTTTTTTATGGCCTTTTTAGGGGTAACCGCTTTTTTTGTTCTCGTGGCTTTTTTTGCCGGGGTTTTCTTTTCTGGCTTTAATGGTTTTCCGGAGAGAGTTGCTTTTTTTGCAGCCTTTTCCTTTGAAATGCCTTTTTTGGCCGTCTTCTGCTTTTTCATATCAGCCCCCCAATGAGCAATTTAGCTAATTATATAACAAAATAGATTTTTGTTGTATACTAATGCGCCTCTGCCCAATTTTTGCCCCAACCTATATCCACCTTTAACGGCACTGATAGGGATAGGGCATTTTCCATATCATTCTTAATCAGTTTTTTAGCGGGCTCAAGTTCGGTCTCCGGCACTTCAAATAAAAGTTCGTCATGGATTTGCAGTATCATCCTCATTTTAAGATTTCCTTCTTTGAGCCTTTTCCATATGTTTATCATTGCTATCTTTATTAAATCAGCGGCTGTCCCCTGAATAGGCGTGTTTATTGCGAGCCTTTCTGCTTGCTGCCTGATGTTTGTATTATGGCTGTTTATTTCAGGGATCGGCCTTTTCCTTCCCATAAGCGTCCTAACATAGCCGTTTTCCCTTGCCATCTTGATGGCATCATCCATATAATTCTTCACTCCCTCATGCTTGTTAAAATATTGTTCTATGTAAGTGGCTGCCTCCTTTGGCGCGATATCGAGCGCCTCTGACAATCCAAAAGGGCTTATTCCGTAAACAACGCCGAAATTCACTGTCTTTGCTATTCTCCTCATTTCCTCTGTTACCGACTCTTTTGGGATATTAAATAGTTCGGCTGCTGTCCTTGTGTGTATATCGATATCCCTGTTGAATGCATCAATCAGCCCTTCGTCGCCGCTTATGTGGGCGAGTATCCTCAATTCTACCTGTGAGTAGTCAGCAGAAATGAGGACGTATCCTTTATCTGCAATGAAGACCTCCCTTATTTTGGTTCCCCATTCGCCGCGTATCGGAATATTCTGCAGATTCGGCTCGCTGCTGCTCAGCCTTCCCGTTGCGGTAACGGTCTGGTTGAATGATGAGTGTATCCTTCCTGTCTTTTTATCGATGAGTTTTGGCAGGGCATCCACATATGTCGCCTTCAATTTATATAATGTCCTGTAATTCAATATCTCCATTGGAAGCTCATGCGTCTTTGATAGCTCTTCGAGCACATCCACTCCCGTGGAATATCCTGTTTTTGTCTTCTTTAATGGCTTTAAACCGAGTTTTTCGAAGAGTATTTTCTGCAATTGTTGCGGTGAATTTATATTGAAACTCTCGCCTGCAATAGAATATATCCTCGATTCTATTATTCCAAGCTCCCTATCCAGTTCCTTTGACAATTCCTCAAGTCTTTCTTTGTTTATCCTTACACCTATCTCTTCCATGTCCGAGAGGACATAAATCAGGGGCATTTCCATATTGAAATACAAATCCTCAAGGCCTTCGGTTTTCAATCTTTCAAAGAGGATTTCCTTTAGTTCCATTGCCAGTTCTGCATCCTCAGCAGCGTATTGTGTTGCTTCATCTATGGGCACTTCTGAGAATGAATGCCTCTTTCCGAGAACCTCTGTGAATGGTCTCTTTTTATAAAAGAGGTATTCAAGGGCAACATCCTCGAGGCTGTGGTCGGGCTTGTTGGGGTTTAGAAGATATGACGCTATCATTGTGTCGTAGAGCCTGCCTTTTACATGGATCCCTTCCTGTCTTAATATGAGGATGTCGTATTTCAGGTTGTGCCCAACTTTTGGAATGGATTCATCTTCGAGGACTTCTTTTAAGATATCAAAGGCCTCTGGAATATTTGTGCCGTGTGCGTGTCTTATCGGAACATAGTATGCTTTGCCCTTCTCCTTACATAATGCAATGCCGACAATGGAGTCTGATATGGGATTTCTGCCTGTTGCCTCGATGTCGAAAGAGAGACAGGCTACAGGTGATGGGCTATGGGCGGCAGGTGAATTTGACGGCGTTTCGGAGACAGTTTGCTCTGTTTCAGGCTCTTTGCTGCTTTTAAAAAGGGAAAATTGTTCCATGCAGTCGCTAAACCCCTAATGCCTTCCTCAATTCATCTTTATCCTTAATAGGCCTGTATTCTCCACGAGGCTTATATCCGCCTGATGGAATCATTTTTATCAGGCTTTTGAATTCAAATTCGGTGAACAGGGGGAGGAGAGATGGCCAATCCGGCTCTTTGATTATCATGTCTTGAAAACTTATATCTATTGGAATGTTTGTGTCGATAGTTGCGAGTGTCTTGCTTATCTTTATGTTTTCTATATTATCCACTACCATCTTTCTAATCCTCTCACTTTCTATCCTTTCGGGATGATTCAGGAGTTCATCGAGGCTGTCTGTTTTTGAAAGCAATTCTTTGGCTGTCTTTTCTCCAATTCCCTTTACTCCCGGAATATTGTCTATGGCATCTCCTGTTATTGCCATTATCTCAGGCAGTCTCTCCGGCGGCACCCCGAATCTTTCCCTGACATAGTTTTCGTCGATTATTAAATCCTTCATCGGGTCGTAAATTTTTATTCCATTGCCTACGACCTGCATCATGTCTTTGTCGCCGCTGAGTATGAATACATTTATATTCTGAGAGGCTGCCTTCTTTGCTATAGTGCATATGATGTCGTCTGCCTCATAGCCAGGCATTTCGAATGCAGTTATATTAAATGCCTTTATTATTTCTTTTATATGCGGGATCTGGACAATCAGATCATTGGGCGTCTCTGGCCTCTGCGCCTTGTATTGCTCGTATATTTTGTGTCTTTCTGTGGGAACAGGAGAGTCAAAGGCTATAGCGATTGCATCAGGCTTTTTCTCCCTGATTATCTTGAGGATCATGTTCGTAAAGCCATAGATTGCATTTGTGGGAAAACCTTTGGAGTTGGTCAGTCCCCTAATGGCGTGGTATGCCCTGTAGAAATAGGAGTTGCCGTCGATGAGATAGAGGTTCATGGATGATTATAGCATTTCTAATCCCCTTCAAACTCTGTCAATGCAAATATCTTGTAGCCTTTTTCTTTGAGCTTCTTTTCGCCGCCCACATCTGGCAGATTAACGATAAATGCCATCTCGGAGACCACTCCTCCCAATTTTTCCACCAAAGCTGCTGCTGCGAGGGCTGTACCGCCTGTTGCAAGCAGGTCATCCACGAGGAGCACCTTTGTGCCTTTAGTTATGGCATCCTTGTGCATTTCTACAATGTCTGTCCCGTATTCCAGTTCATACTCGTGGCTTATCTTTTCTGCAGGTAATTTACCTTTTTTCCTTACGGGAACAAAGCCTTTGCCTAATGTATAAGAGAGTGCTCCGCCTATGATAAAGCCCCTTGATTCTATGCCGACAATGACATCAAAGTCCACATCTCCTTTTATATACCTCTGTGTAAAGTTGTCGATTACAAGCCTGAATCCAACCGGGTCTTTGATCAGTGTCGTTATATCCCTGAACATGATGCCTTTCTTTGGATAGTCCGGAATTGTCCTTATTCTTGATTTGATGGTCATTGTTGCCTCCTTATTTACAACTGCATTTAGTATTTTTAATCTTCGGTATGGTTTTCAGAATGAGTTTTTTTACATTGTCTGCATTTTTTGACATTATGGAAAGTATCATGTCCCACGTCACAGGGTCTTCCCCCTCTTTCCAGCAGTCATAATCGGTTGACATAGCTATTGTCTGGTAGCATATGCCTGCCTCTCTTGCAAGTATTACCTCAGGAACGGTCGACATATTTATAACATCAGCGCCCCATGCCCTGAACATATGGGATTCAGCCTTTGTGGAGAATCGTGGCCCCTCGATGGTAATTACCGTGCCTTTTGGGTGATGTCCGAGTTTCAGTTCCTTTGCTGATGATATGAGGAGACTGCGAAGGTCTTTGCAGAAAGGCTCGCTCATTGGAGTGTGGATGACCTTTTCATCATGGAATGTGAGCGGCCTATGCTTTGTGAAGTCTATAAACTGGTCAACAAATACAAGATCTCCTGGCCTTATTTTTTCCCTTAAAGAGCCAACTGCTGTCGTAGCCAGTATATGGGTACATCCTTCTTTTTTTAAGGCATATATGTTCGCCCTGAAATTGACGCCTGTCGGATATATCGAGTGGTCTTTGCCGTGGCGGGCAAGGATTACCACATCGACATTATTTATCTTTCCGATGGTCAAAGGAGAAGATGGACTGCCGTAAGGCGTCTTTACCTTTTTTCCCTTTGCGTCCTTCATAAGTTTTGGATCATCCAATCCGGAGCCGCCAATGATACCGACCTTTACACTGCTCATAAACACTCCTTTTAAAGTGAATTTCGATAGGAAAGATAAAATAAGGAATAGGTCAAAGTCAAGGGAATATTGAGCTTTTTAGGCCTTTTCTTTTACATTAATAGATGCCTGTTAAACTGATAATCTTCGATCTCGATGGAACACTTATAGATTCGAGCATCGATATAACCAATGCCATAAATTATGCTATCGAGCCTTATGGTGTGAAACCTGTAACCGTTGAGGAGACAATAGGTCTTGTTGGAGAAGGAATCACGAGGCTCATGGGAAAGATATTAGACAGAAGCCAAACAAAAGAAATAGACAAAGATATTCTGGTTGATAGATTCCTTGAGCATTACTCTTCCCATCTGATTGACAATACTACTGTTTATCCAGGGGTAAGAGAGACATTGGAAAGATTGAAAGACTATAAAAAGGCTGTTATATCCAATAAAAGGGAAGCATTATCTACCAAGATACTGGATGACCTCGGACTGTTAAAATATCTTGATCTGGTAGTTGGCAGCGATACCACTCCTGAGAGAAAGCCTTCGCCAATCCCGATCCTCTATGTCCTTACAAAACTGAATATAAAGACAGAAGATGCTGTTATTGTCGGCGACAGCAATTTCGACATCGAAGCAGGCAAAGCAGCAGGGATAAAGACCATTGCTGTTACATATGGCTACAGGCCGCTGGACTTATTGAAGGGTGCTGACTATCTGATAGACAAGATGAGTGAACTGGTAAATATCCTAAGGCTGTTATAGAATGTTTCATCAGCCTGAACAAAATGACATTCCTGACCTTATTGAAAAATGGGAGGCAAAGCCCGAGAGCGAACGAAGCTGGTATGCCTCAAAAGAAGAGATTGAAGAAAACGATTTAAATCTTACAGCAGGACGGTACAAACCTCATGTGCATGAAGAGGTTAATTATCCAGAGCCAAAGACGATTATTTCGGAGGTGATGGAGATAGAGGATAAGATCAGCAGTGGATTAAAAAGTTTGATGAATAAGATTAAATCGGATAAAATATAGACACGTAATTTTATAAACAGGCTGAAGGAGGTATAAATGTCTACGGCCTTAAAACAAAAAGATGTTATCAATGTTAAACAATACGTGACTGACAAGAAGGGCCATAAAGTAGCGGCGATTCTTGATATTAAAGAACTTGCCAGAATTACGGACTTGCTTGAAGATCTTTCTGATTTGAAAACAATAGAAGACAGGGTTTCCGAGCCGTCAGAGGATTATGAGGCATACAGCCGCAAAAGAAAATCCCGCCTGCATATATAAGCTTGACATCAAAAAAAGTGCAAGAAAAGAGCTGGACAATCTGCCTAATCAAATATTTCTAAAAATTGACAAAGCAATCCTTTCTTTAAAGAAAGACCCTTCCCCGTATCCACAATCCAAAGAGCTTAAAGGCGAGAACAAGCGCAGATTACGAGTGGGAGATTACAGGGTTGTATATGCAGTTGACGAACAGCACAAAATAATTACCATCTTCCGTGTAAGACATCGCAAAGATGCCTACAGGCAAGTATGACAGATATGCAAAAGACTTTGCCAAAAGGGTGGAAGTGGGTGAGGCTGGGAGAGGTCGCTGACTATATCAATGGGAAAGCGTTTAAACCCTCAGACTGGTCTAATTCTGGCGTGCCAATTATTAGAATTCAAAATCTCACAGACAACTCGAAACCGTTTGATTATTATCAGGGTGAGTACGAATCAAAGTACCATACCAAGAAAGGAGATATTTTAATATCTTGGTCAGCGTCTCTTGGAATTTTTGTATGGGAGCAGGAATTGGCATACTTTAATCAACATATTTTCAAGGCTAATCCTTATACAGAAATAATTGATAAGTCATATTTTGTATACGCAGTCTCAACTGTAATAGAGGGCATAAAGAGAAAGGTTCATGGTGCGACCATGACTCATATTGTAAAAAGTGAGTTTAATAAAATCCCCCTTCCCCTTCCTCCTCTCCCAACCCAGCACAAAATCGTTGCAATTCTGGAAGAGGCCGATAACCTGCGAAAGCTACGCCAACAGGCAGACGAGAAGATGAAAGACCTCATCCCCTCGCTCTTTGTCCAGATGTTCGGTGATCCAGCAACAAATTCAAAAAAATGGGAGATTAAGAGTCTTGAAGAAGTGTGTATAAAAATAACTGACGGTTCTCACAGAACACCAAAACTATTGAATACTGGATACCCATTTCTTACTGTCACCAATATTAATAACGGTGATTTTGACTATACGAATGTTAACTATATATCAGAAGAAGATTTCAAAGATTTGGTAAAAAATGATTGCAAACCGTTAAAGAGTGATGTCTTGTTTTCTAAAGATGGGACTATCGGCAAAGTTATAGAAATTAAGGAAGAGAAAGAAATAGCAATATTGTCTTCATTAGCAATACTAAGACCTTCTCCCAATTTAATAAACTCTACATATTTGGCAAAGGTTGCCACATCAGACTTCTTTATTAATCAGGCTAAAGGAAAACAGTCAGGGTCGGCGTTGAGAAGAATAATATTAAGAAGTTTAAAATCCGTTAAAATCCCTCTCCCCCCTTTCCCTCTCCAGCAGGAATTCGCAAAACTCGTTGAGGACATAGAGACAGAGAAACAGAGACAGGCAGAGAGCAGGAAGAAGCTCGATGAACTATTCCAGAGCCTCATGCAGCGGGCTTTTACAGGTAAACTGGTGTCATAATGCTTTGCGATGTTTACCATCTAAAAGGATAGAATGTAATGAGCATAAAGCCTGCCCTAATATGTTAAAATTCAATATCCTAAGACTTTAAGGAGGTTTCAATAAATGGGATTTACAATAGCCTTTGCAGGAAAGGGCGGAACAGGAAAGACTTCCATCGCAGGACTGACAATAAAATTTCTTTTAAGCAAGAGGAACGGGCCCGTGCTTGCAGTTGATGCAGACAGCAATGCGTGTCTGAATGAAGCCCTTGGCGTTAAAATCCATGCAACCATTGGGAAACTCAGGGAGGAATCCCTTCAGGCAGTGAGGGGCGGAGGAGACAGGCCAGGCGGCATGTCCATGGAGCAGTTGTTCGATTATCAGGTTCAGCAGTCCATTATAGAGGCAAAGGGTTTTGATTTAATGGTGATGGGAAGGCCTGAAGGACCGGGGTGTTATTGCGCGGCGAATAATATAATAAGGAAATACACCGATATCCTCTCGGAGAAATATCCGTATATCGTTATTGACAATGAAGCAGGAATGGAGCATTTAAGCAGAAGGACAACCCACAAGGTTGATTTGCTGATAATCGTGAGCGATCCCACTGTTAAGGGCATTCTGACAGCCAAAAGGATAAATGAACTTGTTGATGAATTAAATCTTGATGTTGACAGGCGTGTCTTGATTATAAACAGGATTGTTGGACAGGAAGGCGAAGAACTAAAGAAGATGGCAGAGGGATTCGGGATGGCTGTAGCTGGTCTTATACCACAGGATGAGATGATATTCAGGTTTGATTTAGAAGGCAAGCCTGTATTGGAGCTTTCGGAGGATGCAGTATCTGTAAAGAGCGTATTTGATGTGCTTCAGTCTTTAGGAATACCGTAAAAGCTGTCATATTATGGTTTTATAAAATAAACAAATAAGCAAATCCCTTTACTTACTAATAATTTTGTGTTATTTTTATAGACTTTATTTAAATTCCAGAATTTTACCTTTTGTAACACGGCAATTACATTTTGTAGCGAAAGGAGAAAAAGATGCTGATAATCGGCGAAAAATTAAGCATTATAGCCAAAAGGGTTAGAGAGGCTATGATGAAGAGGGACAAAGGCCCTATACAGGAGATTGCTACGCGGCAGTGGAAAGAGGGTTCGGGCATGATTGATGCTAACATAGGTCCGGCTGAAGATGGCGGAGAGGAGCTGATGGAGTGGATGGTTACAACAATTCAGGAAGTTGTTCCTCTGCCGATATGTCTGGATACCACTAATTATAAAGCGATAGAGGCCGGTCTCAAGGTTCATAATAATGAATGGGGAAGGCCTTTGATCAACTCCACATCAAACGACCCTGAAAGGTTTCCCATGCTCGAACTCGCAGCAAAATACAATTCGCAGATAATTGGTCTTACTGTCGGTAAGGGCGGCCTGCCTGCCGATGCAGAGGAAAGGGCTGCAATAGCAGCGGAAATAATGGCAAGGGCAATGGAATACGGCGTGCCTCTTGAGGATATTTTCCTTGACCCGCTTGTGCTTCAGATCGCTACATCACAGGATCACGCTATGAAGGTTATAGATGCTATAAAAATGTTCAAGGAAATGAACGAGCCTCCTATGAAGACAGTTGTCGGGCTGAGCAATATTTCCAATGGATGTCCAAAACATATCAGACCGATATTAAATAAGTATTACTTTATTATGCTTATGAATGCAGGACTGGATGCGGCTATTGCAGATGCCCATGAGATGGCAGAGGCTATGCAGGAAAAACAATTGGTTGATGATATCCTTGCAGGCAAAAAGATTGAAGATGCCGAAAAGATGAAGGTTATACAAAAGACCCTCGATGTAATAATGAACAAAACCCTTTATGCGCATTCGTATTTAGAAATGTAGGAGGTTAATATGGCTTTTGCTATACCAAAGGAGACTTTTTCTGGCAAGGTTTTTGAGGTTACCATAGGCACTGACAGGACCGCCGTTTTCGGTGGAGAGAATGTCCTCCCCTTTCATGCCTTTGAAGGGAGTGTTCCGCACAGGCCTGTAATAGCCTATGAGGTTCAGGACATAGTTCCGGATGACTGGCCAGAGACAGTTAAAAAGGTGTATGAAAGTGTTTCCGGAGACCCGGTTACATGGGCAAAATACTGTCAGGATACATTGAATGCAAAGGCAATAGCATTAAGGCTTTTAAGCACACACCCTGACAGGGAAAACCGCTCTCCAGAGGATGCAGCAAAGACAGTAAAGGATGTACTCGCCGCAATAAATGTCCCGCTCATAATCCTCGGAAGCAATCATGTCGAGAAAGACTCTTCCGTGCTTGTTGCAGTCTCCGAAGCTGCAAAGGATAAAAACTGCATAATAGGAAAGGCGCAGGAAGGGAATTACAAGACCATTGCCGCTGCTGCAATGGCAAACAACCATAAACTTATAGCCATGTCAGAGCTTGATATAAACCTTTCAAAGCAGCTCAATATCCTGATAACACAGATGGGATTCGACAAGGAGAAGCTGATAACAGACCCCATGTGTTCGGCGCTTGGATACGGTCTTGAGTATACATATTCCGTTATGGAAAGGATAAGGCTTGCGGCTTTGACGCAAAACGATGCAACCATGCAGCCGCCTATGCTTGCCGATGTGGGCATGTATGTGTGGAAGATAAAGGAGACACAGGCATCAGAATCAGAGCTTCCTCTGTGGGGTTCTCTTGCAGAGAGGGGAATAACATGGGAGGCCACTACCGCAGCCTCATTATTGATGTCCGGTGCGGAGCTTCTGATCATGAGACATCCTGAAGCAGTTAAAGCAGTCGAAAAATTCATTGACGAGTTAATGTAAGGGAGGTTAAATATGGCTTTAACAGGCGTTGAAATATTTAAATTGCTTCCAAAGACCAACTGTAAAAAGTGCGGACATCCCACATGTCTTGCCTTTGCTATGAAGCTGGCACAGAGGCAGGCATCACTGGATGCATGTCCTGATGTCTCGGATGAGGCAAAGAGAATTCTTGGCGAGGCCTCGGCTCCTCCAATAAGGCCGATAACCCTCGGCGCCGGCGATAAGGCAGTAAAAATGGGAGAAGAGACGGTTCTCTTCAGGCATGAAAAGAAGTTTGTGAATCCATGTGCATTTGCAGTCGAGATAAAGGACTCCATGTCGGATGACGAGATAAATAAAATTGTTGATGATGTCTTAAATTCAGAAATAGACAGGGTAGGTCAGAAGCTCAGGATTGACGCCATATTCGTGAGCAATGCATCAAATGATGCTGGAAGGTTCGAAGGCGTGGTGAAGTCCATTGCATCGAAGGCGCCTGCAGTGCCTTTGATTATCGCAACCAACAATCCTGCTGCAGCAGATGCTGCCGTTAAGGCAGTTGCCGACAAAAAGCCGCTCCTTTACGGAGCCGATGAATCCAATGCAGAGGCAATGGCAAACATTGCAAAGACATATAAGGCATCCCTTGGTGTTACAGCAAAGGGGCTTGATGCGCTTTCTGCATTGACAGAGAAGATAAAAGGCCTCGGCGTTGAAGATATAGTTATTGATTCAGGGGCGAGGAGTGCAAAGGAAATCCTCGAGGCCAACACATATATAAGAAGGGCTGCGATCAAAAAGAATTTCAAGGCGCTGGGTTACCCCGTGATAACCTTTGTACAGAGAGACGACAAGATGCTCGAAACACTTGTGGCTGCACTTGGAGTTACAAAATATGCATCGATTGTGGTCTTAAGCAGCATCGAAAAATGGAAGAACCTTGCACTCTTCACGCTTAGGCAGAACATATATACAGACCCTCAGGTCCCGATGCAGGTAGAGCAGAAGATATACAAGATCGGCGAGCCCACACCTGAATCTCCTCTTACCATTACAACAAACTTCTCATTGACATACTTTATCGTCTCGGGTGAGATCGAAAACAGCAAGGTTCCATGCAGACTTGCTGTTATGGACTGCGAAGGATTGTCTGTCCTTACAGCATGGGCAGCGGGTAAATTCACTGCGTCTAAGATTGCCCAGTTCATCCAGGAAAGCGGCATAGAGAACGAGATAAAGCACAAAGAGCTTATTATCCCTGGCTATGTTGCTATTCTTAGCGGCGCAATAGAAGACAAACTTCCGGGCTGGAAGGTCACTGTTGGGCCGAGGGAAGCAAATGGACTTCCCGCATTCCTGAGGTCAAAGGCATAGCAGGCCATAAGGATCGGTTATTTAAAGATTAATAATTATGTATTGACTTGTATGGTGGAATCAGGACTAAACTAATCTTTAATGGGTAAATAAGTAAATGTGTAAAAGAGTTACTGAGTAAGCTCATTCACCATATGCTCATATACACATAAACTAAATAAGGAGGTTGGGATGTCAAAGTTAATAGCCTCGGCAGCTATAAGAGGTGCACATAAACTCGTGGCTCAGGCCGAAGAAATGGTGGAGAAGGCAATAGCCGAAAAGGGGAAGGACTTTACCTTCGAGTTTCCGGATACTGCTTACTATCTTCCTATGATATATGCAATGACAGGGTTCCCTGTCAAGACAGTTGGCGATATGAAGGTTGCCCTCGGTTTTGCAAAGGAGCTTCTCCATGACGAACCTGAAGAGAATATCTGGAAGCCGTATCTGGGAGAGGCCCTCGACTCAGGAATGGCAACGCTCTTTGCCGAGGAGATTATACTCGCAATCAAATATATATACGGTCTCGAACCATATAAAGATCCAGAGACAGGCTATGTCTATAACGGTTTTATAACAGACACGATACAGAGAAATCTTGGCATACAGCTTGTTGACGGCACAATGCCTGGATTTGCAGCAATAATCGGGGCTGCTCCGACAGATGACATTGCTGTGAATATCTGCAGGGAGTTGCAGGAAAAGAATATCCTTACATTCCTTTCAGGCCAGTCCAACGGGGATAGCGTGACAAAGCAGCTCCAGAGGAAAGGAATAGAACTCGGATGGGACACAAGAATAGTTCCACTCGGCCCTGACACAGAGCATACCCTTTACGCCCTCGACTGGGCAATAAGGGCATCTTTGATATTTGGCGGCAAAAAGCCCGGTGATTTTAAAGATCATTTAAAATATCAGAAGGACAGGGTCTTTGCATTTGCCCTTGCACTTGGCCCTCTCGATGACATCAAATGGTCAACAGGCGCAGGCGCAATAAACATGGGCTTCCCTGCAATATGCGATACGGATGTCCCTGTAATACATCCTACAGGTGTATGCACATATGAAGAGGTGGATAAAGAATTCGACCACTCAAAGATTGTCCAGAAAGCGATAGAGGTAAGAGGCCTTAAGATTATAGTTGAGAAGCCTCCTATACCTGTTGCATACGGCCCTGCATTCGAAGGCGAGAGGATAAGAAAGGAAGACACATTCATAGAGTTCGGAGGACAGAGGACTCCTGCATTTGAGTGGGTCAGGATGAGGGAGCTTGAGGAGATAGAGGACAACAAGGTTATTATTGTCGGAGAAAACTGGCAGGAGCGTTATGAAAAGGGTGGCCAGATGCCCCTCGGTATTCTCATAGAGGTTGCAGGAAGAAAGATGCAGAAGGACTTCGAGTCTGTCATAGAGAGAAAGATACACCACAATATAAATGAGGCTCAGGGGCTATGGCACATGGGACAGCGTGACATAAACTGGATAAGAATAAGTAATGCCGCACAGAAAGACGGAATAACCCTTGAACATTTAGGTCATATACAGACCGCAATGATGAAACACAGGTTCCGTTCTATAGTGGATAAAGTGCAGGTTACTATTTACACGGATGAGCAGGATGTTATAAGGCTGAGGGATGAGGCGAGGGCAGCATATAAAGAGCGCGACCACAGGCTCGGAAGCCTTACAGACGATGCCGTTGACACCTTCTATTCATGTCTCCTCTGCCAGTCATTTGCACCGAGCCATGTCTGTGTCATCACACCCGAAAGGCTTGGTTTATGTGGTGCATACAACTGGCTCGACGGAAAGGCTGCATACGAGATAGACCCTACAGGCGGAAACCAGCCTGTTCCAAAGGGTGAACTGCTTGATGCAAAGTACGGAAGATATACGGGCGTTGATGAGTATCTGAAGAAGGCATCGGGAGGTGCAGTGGAAACACTGAACCTTTATACAATAATGGAAAACCCGATGACATCATGCGGATGTTTTGAGTGTATTGTAGCGATTATTCCTGAAGCCAACGGCGTCATGATTGTAAACAGGGGTGCGACCATGATGACCCCTATAGGCATGAAGTTCTCCACACTCGCAGGCACTGTCGGTGGTGGTGCACAGACACCGGGATTTATGGGCATCGGTGTTAACTTCATAACAAGCAAGAAGTTCCTCTCAGGCGATGGTGGCATAAAGAGGATTGTCTGGATGCCGAAAGGACTGAAGGAGAGAATCGCAGAGGACTTCAAAAAGAGGGCAGAGGAGGCCGGTGTTCCAGACCTGCTCGACAAGATAGCAGATGAAACTATCTGCGAAGATTCAGAGAAGCTTCTGGAACATCTTTCCAGTGTCGGACATCCGGCATTGGAAATGGAACCAATGATATAGGAGGTAAAAAATGGATAAGCACATTATAAAAAGCGCCAACGAGGCAGCAGAGAAGATAATAGAGTGGGGCGAAGCCCATAAGATAGAGACATGCTTTGAGAGGGCGGAAAAATTAAAACCGTGCCCTATCGGTGAAACAGGTGCATGTTGTAAGGTTTGCCACATGGGGCCGTGCAGGCTTGTGGGTAAAAACGCCGAGGAAGAGGCGAGGGGTGTATGTGGAGCAACGCTTCCAACTGTGGCGGCAAGAAACATTGTGAGAATGATTGCAGCAGGAACAGCAGCCCACAGCGACCATGCAAGGGATATGGTTTTGACATTGCTCGCTGCCGCAACAGGAGAGGCAAAGGACTTTCAGATAACCGATGTGAGAAAGCTTTACAGGGTTGCAGGAATTTTGGGAATCGAGTTTGAGGGAAGACCTGTGAATGATGTTGCTAAGGATGTGGCATTTAGATTTCTCGATGATTACAGCAGGCAGAAGGGTGAAATAAACTATGCAAAAAGGGCACCTAAGAAGACCCAGGAGAGATGGAGAAAATGGGGTATTGTTCCCCGCAACATTGACAGGGAGATTGCAGAGGCAATGCACAGGACATCAGTTGGTGTTGACCATGACCCGGACCATCTACTCTTGCACGGTTTAAGAACAGCCCTTGCTGATGGATGGGGCGGCTGCATGATATCCACGGATATTACGGATATCCTTTTTGGAACGCCAAGGCCTGTGAAGGCAGAGGCGAGCTTTGGAATATTTAAAGAGGATGAGGTAAACCTCGTTGTCCACGGACATGAGCCGACACTTGCAGAAATGATAGTGGATGTGGCATCAGAGACCGAAATGATTGCTTATGCAAAGTCAAAGGGGGCAAAGGGGATAAACTTAGGCGGTATGTGCTGTACAGCAAATGAGGTGCTCATGAGGCATGGAATCCCGACTGCAGGCGGCTTCACAAATCAGGAACTCGGAATAATGACAGGGCTCGTTGATGCCCTTACCGTGGATGTACAGTGCATCATGCCTGCCATTGCAGAACTTTCGAATAAATTCCACACAAAGATTATAACTACATCCGAAAAGGCAAAGATCCCCGGTGCAATGCACATAGAATACGACGAGCACAGGGCAAGGGAGATAGCAAGGGAGATAGTGAAGCTTGCCTGCGACAATTACCAGAACAGAAAAACACAGGGAAGCCACATTACAGATAAATTCCCTGTAGTTGCGGGCTTTTCCCATGAATACATAGAATACATGCAGGGTGGAAGATGGAGGGCGTCGTTCAGGCCTTTAAACGATGCAATCATGGCAGGAAGGATTAGAGGAGTTGTGGGTCTTGCAGGATGCGACAACCCGAGGGTTCCATCCACAGGCATTCACAAATACCTTGCAACGGAGCTGATTAAGAATGATGTGCTTATTGTCTCCACAGGCTGTGGCTCAGCAGCATGCGGCACTGCCGGTTATCTCACACCGGAGATGGCACTTGAACATGCTGGTCCAGGCCTGAGAGAAGTATGCGAAGCAATAGGAATTCCGCCGATACTGCATTTAGGAGCATGTGTTGATAATTCGAGAATACTGACCATATTGAGTGCAATGGCAGAAGAGGGCGGATTATCCGATGAAATAGGAGGAATGCCGGGTGTGGGTATAGCTCCTGAATGGATGTCCGAAAAGGCAATAGCAATCGGTTGTTACTTCGCAGCATCAGGTGTTCCAGTTATATTCGGCGGCGAGTCTCCTGTCGGCTCAAGCGAAGAAGTGACGAGGATAATGACAGAGGTATGGTATGAAAGGTTTAAAGGTGCAATGCACTTTGAGCCCGACCCTGAAAAGATGCTTGCGCTTGCCCTTGACTACATCGATAAGGCAAGGGAGGCATTGAAGCTGAAGAAATATGAGCCGGGCAAGTTCGGTGCAGAGCGTGTGCTTATGGATATGGCTGCAAGGCGTGAACTCGAAAAGGCAGCAAAGCCACATATAGGATTATAAATAGCTCATAGCTTGTAGTTCATAGAAAACTATTAGCTATGAACTATCAACCATGAGCTGATATGGAGGTTAGATGAAGATAGAGGAATTTAATGTAGATGCACATTATAAAGAGATTGGGGAAGTTCTCACAGGAGATCAGAAAAAAAGAGGACTTCTCATCTATGCATTTCAGCAGATTCAAAAGGAGTACAACTATCTCCCTGAAGACAAGCTAAGGGAATTGTCGAAGAAACTGGATATTCCATTGGCCGATGTATACAGCACTGCATCATTCTACAAACATTTCTATTTCAAGCCGAGGGGCAAGAATGTTGTCTGCGTCTGCATGGGTACAGCATGCCATGTCAGGGGCGCATCAAAGGTTCTTGAAAAGCTTGAGGATGAATTCGGCGTCAGAGAAGGTGAAACAACAGAGGATATGTCCATGACCCTCGAGACTGTAGGCTGCGTTGGGTGCTGCGGTCTTGCCCCTGTTGTAACGGTTAATGAAGAGGTCGTGGGCGATGTAGGCCCCAAGAAGGTAAATGAGATTATAAACAAGGTTAAGAAATAAATGGGGTTAGGGATGGAGAGATTAAACAACATAGATGATTTAAGGAAGCTGAGGGAAAGACTTTCCTCTGAAATGTTCCAGCCTGACAAGCCGAGGATAAGGGCTTGCTGCGGGACTGCATGCACTGCAACCGGAGCGTATAAGGTGATCGATGCGCTTCATGAGGATGCAAAGAAAAGGGGTGTTGACATAGAAATCGTAAAGACAGGGTGTCAGGGCATGTGCCAGAAGGGACCTGTTATGAAGGCAGAACCATCAGATGTCTTTTATCAGAGGGTAAAGCCGGAGCAGGCATCATCCCTTATGAGCTATACCTTTGTGGGCGGGATGCCTTACAGGCAGGCGCTTTACAGAGAGGATATCCTTAGAGAGCCAACCCTCGAAATGATGGATCTCCCATTTTATAAAAAACAGGTGAGAATCGCCCTCAGGAACAATGACAAAATAGACCCTACAAATATCTATCATTATATCGCTGTCGGAGGATACAGGGCGCTTGAAAAGGCATTATCTTCCATGACCCAGGAGGATGTCTTAAATGAAGTTGATAAAGCCAACCTCAGGGGCAGGGGCGGTGCAGGATTCCCTGCAGGAAAGAAGTGGAAGCATACAAAAAGCTCTCCGGAGAAGATAAGGTTTGTTATTGCAAATGGAGACGAAGGCGACCCCGGAGCATTTATGGACAGATCAATAATGGAAGGTGATCCACACAGCCTTTTTGAGGGTATGCTCTTATGCGCATATGCTATTAACGCACAATACGGCTTTATTTATGTAAGGCACGAATATCCATTGGCTGTTAAAAACCTGAAACATGCCATAAAACAGGCAGAGGAAATCGGCCTTTTAGGCAAAAACATACTTGGAACTAATTTCAGCTTCTTCCTTGATGTGAGGGAAGGCGCAGGTGCATTCGTCTGCGGCGAATCCACTGCCCTTGTTGCATCGATTGAAGGAGAGAGGGGGTTCCCGAGGCCCCGTCCTCCAAGGTTATCAGAGGTAGGCGGGGGTGTATTCGGCTATCCGAGCAATTTAAACAATATAGAGACATATGCCTGCGTACCTCCAATAATAGAGAAGGGAGCGGACTGGTTCAGGAGCATCGGGACAGAGACCTCTCCCGGGACAAAGGTCTTTGCCCTTACAGGAAAGGTCAAGAATACAGGACTTGTGGAAGTTCCCATGGGTACTACATTAAGGGAGATAATTTTCGATATAGGCGGTGGAATTATTGGAGACAAGGAATTCAAGGCAGTCCAGACAGGAGGCCCCTCGGGAGGCTGCCTGCCAGCAAGCTACCTCGACTTGCCTGTTGATTTCGACTCGCTCACAAAGGTCGGCTCTATGATGGGGTCGGGAGGCATGGTCGTCCTGGACGAAGATACATGCATGGTGGATGTGGCAAAGTATTTCCTCTCATTCACACAGTCGGAGTCGTGCGGAAAGTGTCCTCCATGCAGGATAGGCACATACCAGATGCTCAAGATACTCGAGAAGATTACAACCGGCAATGGAGAGCCAGGAGATATAGAGAAACTGATCAGGATTGGAAAGATGGTGCAGAAGGGTTCATTGTGCGGACTCGGACAGAGTGCACCGAATCCTGTTCTTTCAGCAATAAAATATTTCAGAGAAGAATTTGAAGAGCATGTTTATGACAAATACTGCAGGGCAAAGGTGTGCAGCGGCCTCGGAGCCTTTGTCATAGACCAGACCGAATGTTTCAAGTGCGGTCTCTGCAAGCAGGCATGTGCATTTGATGCTGTAAAGGAGACAAGGGAGCAGTATTTTATAGACAGGCAGTACTGCACGAGTTGCAAGGCATGTTATCATGCATGTCCAATAGGTGCGGTTAAAGTGAGGAAGCCGAGACATCTGAAGATTGAGGAGGAGTTCAAGATTCCTTCCGAGCGCATAGAAATCATTGAAAGGAGAGCAAAGATGACCTTAAGAGATATCCTTGAATCCAAGCCTGCAATAGAGGTGTTGGGCATCAATAGAAAACACAGGGTAAAAGAGGCTATAAAACTCATGAATGAAAGGAATATCAGCGCTGTAATGGTTTTTGACGATAACAATAAACTGGTAGGAATGTTTACCGAAAGGGATGTGGTGCACTGTTTTGACAGGAATATCAATTTTGATACAGAAGTAATCGAGAATGTAATGAGCAAGGATATAATTACCTTTGACCCGTCCACAGAAATAAGTGCAGCCATATCTGTTGTGGCCAACAAGAAGGTGAGGCATCTGCCTGTTGTAGAAGGCGAAAAGGTGGTGGGCATGGTTACATACAGGGATCTGGTCTCCTATGTCCTTCCGGAAGTAGTCTATATGGCAGAAGAGATGTATTAGGGGTAATGTATGACAGAGGTAAAGGAATTAAAGGTTGAAGACATAAAGAAGTCTGCAGAGGAAAAGGGGTGTCCTGTACAGAAGGCTCTCTACTATATTACGGAGTTTCTATCTGGACCCATGTGCGGAAGATGTTTCCCATGCGCTATGGGAAGCTATGAGGCAAGGATAAGACTCCAGAAGATTATTGATGGAAAGGGTGCAGAAGATGATTTATCCGCACTTAAGAGGATTGCCGAACAGATGGCAGAAGGTTCCCTCTGTAAGAAGGGAAAAGATACAGCCAAGTTCATCCTCGAATGGATGGGTACAAATGTTTACGACGAGCATATCAACGGCAGATGCCCTTCAAGGGAGTGCAAGGCATTCATAGAGTACAGGATTGTTCTAGAAAAGTGCATTATGTGCGGCCTTTGCAAGGATGCGTGCAAATACGGCGCTATCCTTGGAGAAAAGAAGGAGCCTTACAAGAGCGGTTATTTTCCGTTTGAGATAAGGCAGAAGAGATGTGTTAAATGTGGAGATTGTATGGCAGTGTGCCCTACAGAGGCGATTATAATCGTTGAACCGAGAGTTAAAGAGCCTGTGGGCGTATAAAATCAAGGAGGAGGCATAAATGGCAAACATGGTAAATCTTAAGATAGATGGCAAGGAGATAAAGGCTCCAGAGGGCACAAACCTCATCGATGCCGCAGAGCTTGGCGGTATTCATATACCAAACCTCTGTTATCTTAAAGGCTTAAAGGGCATCGGTGCATGCAGGCTCTGTCTTGTGGAAATAGAGGGAATGAAAGCGCCTATGATCGCCTGCACCACAAAAGTAAAAGAGGGTATGGTGGTCAACACAAAGACAGAGAAGGTTCAGGAAGTAAGGAAATTCGTAATAGACCTTATCCTCTCCATGCATCCGCTTGACTGTATGACATGCACAAAGGCAGGCGTATGCAACCTCCAGCAGTATGCCTATGATTTTGAGATAAAGGAATCATCATTCACAAGAAAGAAATTCGGATTTTCCATTGATGAGGCAAACCCGTTCATCAAGCGCGACCCTGACTACTGTGTGCTCTGCGGCAGATGCGTGAGGGTTTGTAAGGATCAGGGGACGAATGTCCTCGAGTTTATGGGAAGAGGGGTTGGTTCGAGGGTTGCTACAGCAAACGATAAGCCCCTGCAGGAATCAGGGTGTACATTCTGCGGAAGCTGTGTTGATGTTTGCCCTGTTAATGCACTCCTTGAGGCTGACAGGTGGAGAAAGGGCAGGGAATGGGATTATGATAAAGTAAATTCCGTATGCCTTCTCTGCGGAAATGGCTGTGACATAACTGTCAGCACAAAGGATGGACAGATAATGAAGGTGAATGCAGGTGCGATAGAGGGCTCGGCAGAAAGATATATATGTGCCTACGGAAGATTCGGCTTTGACTGTATCGAGGCTGACAATAGAGTTACAGCACCGATGAAACGTGTAAACGGTGAACTGAAAGAGACTACATGGAAGGATGCCGTTGAGACAGTTGCCAATGCACTGAAAAAGGCAGGCCAAAATGCAGGTTTTATAGCAACAGCAGGAATACTCAATGAAGATGCCCTTACATTAAAGAAATTAGCAACTGATGCTGTAAAAACAAAGAATGTTGATACTACTGCAAGCCTTTACAGTGATGCTGATACATTGATCTCAGGCACTGCAGACCTTGATTCAGCAGACCTCTTTATGCTCGTTGATTTAAATCCGAGCCAGTGGCAAAGGGTATTGCCTGCGCTCGATGCTGTTATAAGAAAAAGGGTAAATGCAGGTGCAAGGCTGATTGTGATCAATTCATCAGAGCCGAAAATCGCATCTGTGGCAACTGTAAATCTCATCGAGAACGAGGCATCAGCCCTCATGTCCCTGACAAAGGCATTAATTGATAAAGGTCTTTCCGGCGATAAAAAACTTGCTTCAGCAGTTGCAAATGCCACAGTTTCAGAGGCAGTGGAAAAGGCAGCAACACTTTATATGGAGGCAAAGAATCCTGTGATACTCTCATCACCGGCAATGTATCAGGCTGCTGCTAATATCTCTCTTTTAAAAGGTGTAGCAGTATCTGTCCCTGTTGAAAGCAATGCAAAGGGAGTAGTGATGATGGGCCTTACAACCGAAGGCAAATCATATAAGGAAATGGTTTCAGGAGGATTAAATCTCCTTTATGCGATAGGCGAAGTTCCATTAAACAAGAGACCGAATGTGGATTTCTTCGTTGTCCAGAATTCTCATATGACAGAGCTTGCAAAGCAGGCCGATGTCGTCCTTCCTTCAGCAGCATACCTTGAAGTTGACGGAACAATGGTTGATTATCTTGGAAGGCTAAAACACGTATGCAAGGCAGTTGAGCCTGCAGGCGAAGCAAAGAGCCACAGGGATATTTTTGTGGACATTGCAAATGCAATGGGTGCAGACATTAAAGAGGCAAAGGAGGGCGAGACAAAGAAGCTCGCTAAGGTGAAGGTAAAGGCTTCGGTTGCTCCGTTTGCACGCAAAGAGGGCTTTGATGTGAAGGTGGATGAAATGATAGAGTCCATCAATGCATCTGTCATCAATGGCTCAAGATTATCGTGGCTTAAAGAAGCATCAGTCTGCGCGTAGATAAGCTAATTGCTTGATAATAGAAACCCCGCTTCAAGGCGGGGTTTTTTATTGGCAAGGAATTTTGTGTCCAGAATTCAGATAAATTATCTATAAAAAAATCTTATAAATTTGCTACAATAGGTAACAAATGGCCAAAATTTTAGAGAAGAGATTAATACGTCATCCGGATGTATTTTATTACAGGATCGATGCCCCTTTAATTTCGAGAAAGGCAAAGCCAGGACAATTTGTTATTATCCGCCTCCATGAAAAGGGGGAAAGGATACCTCTTTCCCTTGCTGATATAAACCCGGAGCAAGGCACAATCAGCCTTATTGTAATGGCTGTTGGCAAGACCACTACCGAGATGTCCACGCTGAATGCAGGAGATGGAATACTCGATATTTGCGGGCCGCTTGGGCATCCCACACATATCGAAAAATATGGTCGCGTGATTCTTGTTGGAGGAGGCTTTGGCGTTGCTCCCCTCTATCCCATTGCGCGGTCATTAAAGGAAGCTGGCAATGAAGTTATTGTTATTATGGGTGCCAGGAGCAAGGATTTGTTGATTTACGAAAACGAGATGCAGCAGGCATGTGATAAAGCTTTAATCACAACCGATGACGGAAGTAAAGGAATTAAAGGCGTGGTAACCACTGCTCTCAAGCAGGAATTGGAGCAGAATGGTGCAAATATGGTTATGGCTGTCGGTCCGGCCATTATGATGAAATTTGTTTCCGAAACCACTAAGCCTTTTGATATTAAAACAATAGTGAGCTTGAATTCTATTATGATAGATGGCACAGGCATGTGCGGCGGCTGCCGTGTATCCATCGGAGGAAAGACAAGATTTGCCTGCACAGACGGACCAGATTTTGACGGCCATCAGGTGGATTGGGATATTCTCATCAACCGCCAGAAGACTTATCTTAATGAGGAAAAGGAATCCTTCGAGGCATGGAAAAAGCACCATGCCTTTGCGATTTGTGAGTGAATTTATAATGCCTGTGAAGAAAGGATATAGTATTTCCGCTTCATTCTCGGAAGGCATCCAGCCTTCCTCCGAAGCTGCGCCAGCCCGCTTAAACATCCATGTTACGCTTGGGCTGCCGAAGTCGCTCCAATACTATATCCTTTCTTATACGAGAGTATGACAGAAAACAATAGCAAGAAAATTAGTCTAATCAAAACCCCAATCCCTGAGCAGGATCCGGCAAAGAGGCGTTCGAACTTTGAGGAAGTGACACTGGGCTATTCCCCTGAAATGGCTATGAAGGAGGCAGGGCGTTGTCTTCAGTGCAAGAAGCCATTGTGTATTGAAGGTTGTCCTGTTCATATCCCGATACCTCAATTTATCAAAGCTATAAAAGAAGGCGATTTCAAGAAGTCCATAGATCTGATTAAAACTGCGAGCTTTCTTCCTGCTGTTTGCGGAAGGGTTTGTCCACAGGAAGACCAGTGCGAAAAGAACTGTACTCTTGGTAAAAAAGGAGAACCTGTGGCTATTGGCCGTCTTGAAAGATTTGCTGCCGATTATGCAATGCAGAGCTGGAACGGAGCCGGCATCGAAATCACAAAACCAACAGGGAAAAGAGTGGCTATCGTTGGAAGCGGTCCTTCAGGATTGACCTGCGCCTATGATTTGGCAAGATTTGGTCATGAGGTGACCATATTCGAAGCCCTTCACGAGGCAGGAGGGGTTTTGATGTACGGTATCCCTGAGTTCAGGCTTCCAAAGAGGATAGTGGCACATGAGATTAATCTGTTAAAGGATATGGGAGTTGAGATTGTCACCAATGCGGTAATAGGAAAGCTTATTTCAATAGATGAGATAATGGAGGAATTTGATGCATGTTTTATAGGCACAGGCGCTGGTTTACCCAAATTCATGGGAATCGAAGGGGAGAATCTCAATGGCGTTTATTCTGCTAATGAGTTTTTGACCCGTACAAACTTAATGAGGGCTTACGCATTTCCTGAATACGATACACCGATCAAAATAGGAAAGAGGGTGGCGGTTATCGGCGGAGGCAATGTGGCTATGGATGCAGCGAGGTCTGCCCTTCGTCTGGGAGCTAAGGAGGCTGCAATAATTTACAGGCGTTCAGAAAAAGAGATGCCTGCAAGGAAAGAGGAGATCCACCATGCAAAGGAAGAGGGAGTCAATTTTGAACTCTGCACGGCCCCTGTGAGAGTAATCGGTGAAGAAGGCTGGGTAAAGGCAATCGAATGTGTTCGTATGGATCTCTGCGAAGCAGATGAGAGCGGAAGAAGGCGTCCTATGCCTGTGAAAGGCTCGGAGTTCCGGATTCCTGTTGATATTGTAGTAGTTGCAATAGGCACAGGACCAAATCCCCTTGTGCCTCAAAGCACGATTAAACTTGTCTTGAACGATTGCGGCTATATTATTGCCGATGAAGAAACGGGGCAAACAAGCAGGGAAGGGGTTTTTTCAGGAGGAGACATAGTAACTGGTGCTGCAACGGTTATTCTTGCAATGGGTGCAGGGAAGAAGGCGGCGAAGGCGATTCATGAATATTTGATGCGTACCTGAAATAGAGGGGATACAATTTGTTAATAATTTGAGTTAAAATAATATCTCTATAAATTCAGAAAGGGAATGGATATGAATAAGAACAACAAGCTTAAACTTGGCCTTCCAAAGGGAAGCCTTCAGGAAGCTACGTTAAAGGTCTTCAGAAAGGCAGGATACCACATAAGCGTTTCTTCGCGCTCATACTATCCAGTTTTTGACGACACCGAGATAGATTCCGTGCTCATCAGGGCGCAGGAGATGGCAAGGTATGTCGAAGACGGCCACCTCGATTGCGGCCTTACAGGCAAGGACTGGATACTCGAACAGAACGCGGATGTTGTTGAGGTTGCAGAGCTTATCTATGGCAAGGGAGGATTCAGCCCCGTTAAATGGGTTGTTGCCGTGCCCATGGATTCAAAGATAAAGAGCGTTAAAGACCTTGAAGGAAAGACAATTGCCACAGAGCTCGTGGGCTTTACAAAAAGGTATCTTAAGTCAAAAGGCGTAAAGGCAGAAGTTGACTTTTCATGGGGCGCAACAGAGGTAAAACCCCCCTATCTCGCTGATGCCATTGTAGAGCTTACAGAGACAGGAGCATCTTTGAGGGCAAACAATCTGAGAATAGTCGAGACCATTATCGAGTCAACGACAAGGTTTATTGCGAATAAAAAGGCATGGCAGGACAAATGGAAAAGGCAGAAGATGGAAAACATCGCACTGCTTTTAAAGGGCGCCCTTGCTGCAGAGGAAAAGGTAGGCCTCAAAATGAATGTGCCTGAAAAGGCATTTAAGAGGGTCTTAAATCTCCTTTCTGCAATGCACTCGCCGACTGTATCCCCGCTTTCAGATACAGGATGGTATGCTGTTGAGGTTATAACTGATGAGAAGATGGTAAGGGATTTAATACCGAAACTAAAGAGCATTGGTGCATCAGGGATTGTGGAATATCCACTTAATAAGGTTATCCCATAAATGACCGATATCCAACAGAGAACAGATGCCGTAAACCCATACAGTATTAAGGTTCCTGTGTTCGAAGGTCCTCTTGACCTGTTACTGCATTTAATCAAAGAGAACAAGATCGATATTTACGACATACCTATTACTGTTATCACAAAGCATTACCTCGAATACATTGAAATAATGAAGGAGCTCAACCTCGATATTGCTTCGGAGTTCCTTGTCATGGCTGCAACCCTCATCTATATAAAATCGAGGATGCTCCTTCCTCCTGATGAAACCATAGAAACCGAAGAACAGGAAGACCCACGTGCAGGCCTTGTGCAGAGGCTTCTTGAATATCAGGCATACAAAGAGGCATCCGGCACATTAAGGGAAAGGGAAGAAGTATGGGCTAATATTTTCTCAAGACCGCCCATGGACAAAGATGAGATTGAAGCAGAGCCTGAACTGTATTTGTTCGATGTAAACATCTTCGATCTCATGGGTGCATTGAAGAAAATCATGAGCAGGGTGCCTCCAGAGGCAATAAAGATAACGAGGGAGACCCTGACAGTTAAAGACAAAATTGCGCTGATACTCGACAAGATGGAGAGCGAGCATACAATGAGATTCGATGCGCTCTTTGAGGAAGACACCACAAGGGTTCAGATAATAGTTACATTCCTTGCACTCCTTGAGATTTTAAGGCTCGGCATCGCAAGGGCTTATCAGGACAAAGAGTTCACCACAATATGGATTATGAGACAATCACAGAATCATGAGGGATAGAAGGGCGACTATAAAAGATAAGGGGCAGGCTTTAACCCTGCCCCTAACAGAGGGGACGTTACATCTTTCCGTATTTGTGTATTCCCTTTGCCTTTGAGGCTGCCCAGTTCATGTCTTTATTTTTGTGGCAGTTTAAGCAGGCAAAATCTAACGTCACAAATCCTTTTGAAAACTCAGCCATTACCGGTTTGCCGTCTTTCATGAGTGGTTTGCCGTCTTTGTCGAGCTTGGGCTCTTTGTAGAACATTTCAGCCTTTGCGTCCGTATTGATCTTGAAGAGATGTGTCCTGATATCGCCTTCGTACTTGCCTTTATTGGTAGCCGACTTCGTAGCCTTCGGCATATGGCAATCCACACAGCTTACTCCGACGGCCTGCATCGCGCTTCCCTTGTAATCGTTAGCCTGTTTGCTGTGGCAGGCATTGCAGTCCATCTTGATGCTGAACTTCGCCCTCTTGTGAGGGTTATGGCAGGTTACGCAGTCCATTGTGTTTTTGGCTTTTACTTCGCTGACAGTTACCTCGTTATAGGTTTGATGATGGCCTATAAATCCTTTGCCTGCGGGGTTTTTGTCTTTAGAGCCTCTTATATGACACTGTCCGCATTGTGCGTTTGATCTGTCAACTTTTACCTTAGATTTGTCTCCGGTTTTTACGTGGTCGCTTGCCGGGCCGTGGCATGCCTCGCAATGGATTCCGGGTGCCGCCCATGTGCCGGTTATGCCTTCAAGACCGTCCTGATGCCCTTCTTTATTGTACCCTGTTGTGTGGCATTTCCCGCAGTCATACTTTTTATTTTTTTCTCCGGGATGATAATCGGACCACGTTCCTGTTTCAAGATTGTACTGATTTTTGCCAGGTACATCTTTATTCGGGCCGGTCACCGTGATGATATAACCTTTCTTGTCCATAAAACGCACTTTTTTGTGAGCGCCTCCGATCACATAAGAAATATCATCCCATGTATAACCCTTCGGTAAAGGCAGCATCCATGTTTTGGCAATCTCTGCCTTCTGGATTTTGTAAGGATGTCCCGATACCTTCCAGTCGTTGAACTGGTCCGGATGACATTTAAAACAGCTTTCCGACCCAGCGTATTCAGTAGCATCAGAGTAGCCGAACATGCCTAACACAAAAACCGAACAGACTAAAAGCAGAATCAATTTCTTCATAAAACTTCCCTCCTCTTAGAATTTTTAATGCTGATTATTATTTACAGCACACTTTTTTCTGTTTTACCCCCTTTTTTTCTAAATTTAGACAAAAAGTTAAGGATAGTTACAGCTATTTTTATGCCAGCAGTCTTTGCTCAAAAAAGTTCTTATAAATCAGCAATATATAACCATGAGCGTTTCTGCAGGAGAGATTAAAAAGACGCACCAATGATGGGGATAAGAATATAACATATTGAAAAATAAAGGGTTGAATGATGCTGTAAAAAAGACGCAGAGTTATTATTTATACTCGGAGGAGGTTATTCCGTATTTCCTCATGAGTCTCTGGAGGTTTGCCCTGTCAAGCTTAAGTTTTTCAGCAGCCTTTGTAACATTACCTCCTGTCTGTCTCAGGGTGCATACAATAAAGTTTTGATTGAACTCATCGAGCACCTGTTTTTTTGCTTCCTGATAGGAAAGGCTGCTGTCGATTTTTTTGCATACGGTATCCTTAATCTCTGAGGGTAAATCATCCGGCATAACAGTTTCCGATGATGCGAAGACCACCAGTCTTTCGATCATGTTTTCGAGTTCCCTTACATTTCCAGGCCAATTGTAGTTCATCAATATATCAAGGGCTGACGGATGAATGCGCTTTCTGTCTTTTAAAAAGTGGTCTATTAGAAGTGGTATGTCTTCCCTACGTTCTCTTAAAGGAGGGATATTTAATGGAAAGACATTAATACGGTAAAAGAGGTCTTCCCTGAAAGTGTTTTCATCTATAAGTTTTCTCAGGTTTCTGCTTGTTGCAGTAATTATTCTTACATCTACTTCCGTTTCCTTGTTGTCACCTAATTTCCGTATCTTCTTGTCTTCTATGACACGAAGCAGCTTTGCCTGCACCGAGGGACTTGTGTCCGCAATTTCATCGAGGAATAAAGTCCCGCCGTTTGCGTACTCGAATAATCCTTGTTTGCTTTCCGTTGCACCGGTAAATGCACCTTTTGTATGACCGAATAGTTCGCTCTCGAGAAGCGTGTCAGGAAGCGCACTGCAGTTGATGGCAACGAAATTCCTATCTTTCTTTTTTCCTGAAAAATGTATTGCCCGCGCAACAAGCTCTTTGCCTGTCCCGCTTTCACCGATGAGCAGTGCTGCTGCATCGCTGTCTGCCACCCTCTCTATAAGATTAAATAAATTCTGCATTGCAGGAGAACTGCCAATGATATTATGAAAACCATATTTTTTTGAAAGCTCTGCACGGAGGTATCTATTTTCTTCCGCCAGCCTTCTTTTTTCGAACACCCTCTTTATGGACAGGAGTAAATCGTCATTTTGAAATGGCTTTACTATGTAGTCATATGCACCCTTTCTCATTGCATCCACTGCATTATCGATGGATGCATAGGCGGTCATCACTATTACATCTACATCTGGATTAATATTTTTTATCTCTCCAAGAAGCTCCAGGCCATTCATTTCCGGCATGTAGAAGTCTGTTATAACGAGGTCAAAATTATTGCTCTTAAAGGAATTGATGGCATTTGAAGGGGAGGTTTCGGCTACGACATTAAACCCTTCTTTCTGAAGAATCCTTGCAAGCAGATGGCATATACCCTGATCATCGTCAATGACCAATATACGTGTCATCTGTTCTCCTCATCGGTGGTCTCAAAAGGAGCTTCACGGTCGTCCGTAAGTATTCGCGAAGGCAGGAATATCCTGAATATCGAGCCTCTGCCGGCATCGCTCTCCACATATATTTCTCCTGCGTGCTCTTTTATTATGCCGTATGATATGGAGAGACCGAGTCCTGTGCCATCTTTCTTTGTAGTGTAAAAGGGTTGGAATATCTTTTTCCGGTCTTCATCGGGAATGCCTGCGCCGGTGTCTGATATGACTGCCTCGACTCCTCCGTTTGCGTTTCTTGTCATTATTTTCAGTTCCCCGCCTTCCGGCATGGCCTGCACTGCATTGAGGATAATATTAAGAAAAACCTGCTTTAATTGCAAGTGGTCGGCCTCTATCAGGACGAGTTTAGTATCCATGTCCTTTTTAATGACTATCTTTTTCATTGAAGGCTGGTATTCTATGAGCGATAGTGTTTCGTTGATCATATTATTTATGTCTGTCAGTCTTTCTTCGTGTTTTTGTGGTTTTGCAAAATTAAGGAGTCCCTGAACGATTTTCTTGCATCTCATAGCCTCCTGCTCAATAACTTTCAGATCTCCTTTTATCGGACTATCATCATCCATTTCGGAAATTGTCAACTGTACAAATCCAATGATAGTATTAAGGGGCGTGCTTATCTCATGCGAGACGCCTGCTGCCAATGTGCCGATGGCTGCAAGGGTTTCTGCCCTTACCATGTTTTCCTGTGTGAGTCTCAGCTTCTCGGTCGCTTCTTTCACCTTTTTCTCAAGCTCCTCATTAAAACCCCGAAGTGTATGGAGCAGCCTGTCTTTCTCTTTATTCATATTGCTCAGTTTCTCTGTCATATCATTAAATGCTTTCGCCATGAAACCTATTTCATCTTTCGTATTTACATCCACCCTTTGCGAAAAATCTCCAGACGCTATCTTCTGGATTCCTGTTATCAGCGAGTTTACTGGTGTGGTAATACCCCTGATTACGGCAATGAATATAATCAGGGAAAATATAAGTGTCAGGAATATGGTTGCAAAAATGGCTATCTGTGAGCGCTTTATAAGGATGTTCCTCTTGTTTTTTATTTCATCTCTCATCTTGTCTGCTGCATGCCTCACCTTCTCAAGAAGCCCTGTTATAGTATTGCCCTTCAGCGTTGCGGCACTTTCCAGAAATCTAATCTGGCTCTCATCGTCTGTCGTGATGAGTATGCTCACATCTTCCTTATAATCCTTTATGAGATTTTTTATTTCTGAAAAAATTCCTGTAAGAGAGGTCAGTCTTTCCTCTATTTTCGGGTGGCACTGCATGCAGGCTATGTCCCGGTGATGGGAAGAATACTGTTTCGATAGAAAATCCATGTTGTCGTCAAAAGATTCTATATAATTGACAAGGTCGTCTATATTGCGGGAATAGCCTGCCTGGTGCCTGTAAAGTTCGGCCTGTGCACCCTTCATCTGGAAGAGCATTTCGTTATATTTGCCGATTATTAGATCCTGTTCGTTTATGAGATTCTGGTTTATGACAATGGTATCGAGATTTTTGATTACGACCAGAGCACCGATACTAAATATGAGCAATGCCAGTCCGAGTCCTAATACGAGTTTTCTTTTCATCTCTTATCCCTGAATGGATATGTGATGATATCTATATCGAGGTCTTTTGCCATTCTCTTCAATGCATTGAATTCCGAGTCTGTCGTCTCCTTAAACCTTAATGCATTCATTGCCTTCAGGGCATTTTTCCCTTCAGGTGTATTATGCATTGACAATAAGGTTTTCTTCAGCGATTCTTTGATGTTGCTGTCCAGATTACTTCTTACGCAGAGGCTGTTTGAAGGCACTGCTATGGATTTTGCGAGAATAAGCATTTCATCCTTGATGGCAGGGTTTTCGGAAAGGAGTTTCTCGAATATCAGGTCTTTTGCCGCACCGATGTCTGCCTGGCCTTTCAATACTGACAGTATTGCTGCGTCATGGCTTCCTGTGAAGATGATCCTGCCGAAGTAGTGTTCAAGACTATTAATCCCACGCTTTTTGAGATACCATCTTGGAAATATGTATCCTGCAGTGGTTACTTCATGGACAAGGGCTATTTTCTTGCCCTTCCATGTCCTGACATCGCCTGTTAATCCTGAATCCTTTCTCGTAAAGATTATTCCCCTGTAGTTAGATTTCTCTCCTGTCTCTACCGGACGTGCTACCGGCTCTATATCTGTCCTTGACTGTGTCAGTACATAATTAAAACTCCCGAAGAATGCGCCATCGATAGTCTTATTTTTTATTTCATCGTATATGGAGCCGTAGCTGTCGAGCAGCTTTATCTTTACATTTACATCGAGGGCATTGGAAAGATATTCTGCAATGGGTTTGTATCGTTTTTTCTGTTCAAAGACGTTTTGCTCGGGAAGTATCGCAATGGTTATGGTCTTTTCCCTTATCTTCTGAGGCCTGACAGCGTCGGTTTCCGGGGTAGTGTCTGTGCAGGAAAACAGCAACAGAAAAAATCCTGCTAAAAGTCTCATAGACTTCATGTTTAATTATACCAGAACTATAAAACCCTCCTGTAAGCCATTGCCTTTAATACCCTTTCCTTTGCAATGGCCTCTGCTGCCTGCCTCGGAAGGGTTTTTTCCTTAAAGGTCTTTTCGAGGATTAATTTTGTATTTTTCTTAATGCGCTCTGATATGGCGTCAAAAGCCTCTTTCTCAGATTTTTTTGCATACTCCATTGCAGCCATTATCACGCCGCCTGCATTTGCAATGAAATCAGGCACCGAAAGGATGCCTTTTTTATGCAGTATTTCCTCTGCTTCTTTTGTTATGGGGATATTTGCACCCTGAATGATCAATTTTGCTTTTACGCCTTCGACATTTTCCTTGCTTATTACGTCAGGAGTTGCAGCAGGAATAAGAATATCACAGGGAGTCGAAAACAGTTCTTCGCATTTTTTAACAGTCCCTTTTTTATAGTGGATGACGCTTCCCTTTTCCTTTTTTACATCCAGCAACTCTTTAATATCCAGACCATCCGGATTGCAGATGCTTCCCTTTGTGTCGCTTGCTGCAACGACTATTGATCCTTTGTCTGAAAGGAATTTTGCAGCAGCCTTTCCAACGCTCCCGAATCCCTGAATTGCAACCCTTGCGCCTTTAAGTTCGATATTGGCATAAGGACATGCAATCTCGGCGCATTCGGCCAATCCAAATCCGGTTGCGCCCAACTTGTCGAGGGGAAGGCCTCCTATTTCTTCGGGTAGCCCGGCTACTCTCCCGATTTCATCATGAATCCATGCCATGCATTCCTCGTTGCTTCCCATGTCAGGGCCAGGGATGTATTCATAAAGGTCTTTTATTGCCTGAGAGAATATTCTGAAGTAATGCTCTTTTTTTGGATCTCTGGGGTCGGCGATAATGCCTGCCTTTCCCCCTCCGTGGGGAAGCCCTGCAACAGAGTTCTTCATTGTCATTGTACGTGCAAGTCTTTTCACCTCTTCGATAGTAACATCCTGACAAACCCTTACGCCTCCAATGGAAGGGCCGAGTGCAGTGTTGTCCACAACAACGATTGCATGAAAATTTGAGACAGGGAAGAACAACTGGATTACCTTTGAAGGCCCGATTTCTTTAATTACAGATTTATCCATAAGCCACCTCCGATTCGATATGATATGATTACAATTTTATCATAATCATAATCTTATCATATGGGGCTGGCTTTTCAGCTTGTTGGCGGTCCCAACGGGATTCGAACCCGTGTTTTAGCCTTGAGAGGGCCACGTCCTAGGCCTCTAGACGATGGGACCACATGGCTGGGGAGAGAGGATTCGAACCCCTATAAGCAGATCCAGAGTCTGCCGTCCTGCCATTGGACGACTCCCCAAAAAAGTGAATAGTAAATAGTATAAAATAAAAAGCCATAATCCGTAAAGACATATGCAGGGTATGCTGAAAAAGCCTTTACAAAGTGTTATTCTCTGTGCATGACAGAGATGACAAACTCTTTATCCAAGTAGTATCCGATGTTGTAGATGACGGATTCAAGATTATGCAGTCTAATATTCCGAAGTGTAAAGTCTTTTTCATCACACCCTGCATATATCCTTAAAAGTCTATTGCGAATTTAGGACTTCTTTTTCGTTTCAAACAATCCCTTTACTTCTTCCATAAGGTCGTTTATGTCTTTGAACTGTCTGTAAACAGATGCGAATCTCACATAGGCCACCTTGTCGAGGTCTTTTAAGGCTGACATTATCTCCTCGCCTATCCATGAGCTCTGTATCTCTTTCACATTAAGACCCATCAATTTCTTCTCGATATTCTTTTCTATCTCTTCCAGTTTTGTAATGGGGATGGGTCGTTTTTCGCATGCCTTCTTAAGCCCTGTAAGTATCTTGTGTCCGTCAAAAAACTCGCGGCTTCCGTCTTTTTTGATAACCATGGGGAAGGGGTCTTCAACTCTTTCATAGGAGGTGAACCTCTGCTCGCACTTGAGGCACTCCCTCCTTCTTCTGATGACATCCCCTTCTTTGCTCGCTCTGGAGTCGATTACTTTGTCTTCGATGCTGCCGCAGAAAGGGCATTTCATGGTCAATAGATGGGATGCCTGTTGCAGAGGGCTTTTACCCTCCCATTCATATCGGCTATCGCAGAGGGATTGTTTATGTTGCTAATAATATTTGATATTATGTCTGCGATCTCATCCATCTCGGAATCTCCCATTCCCCTTGTGGTTATGGAGGGTGTTCCGAGTCTTATTCCGCTTGTTATTGTTGGCGGCTTGTCATCGTATGGTATGGAATTTTTGTTTACGGTTATGCCAGCCTTGTCCAGGGCCTCTTCTGCTTCCTTGCCCGTGACATTCATATTCCTTAAATCAACGAGCATAAGGTGGTTGTCTGTACCGCCCGATATTATTTTGAACCCGCGTTTAATGAGCCCTTCTGCAAGCCTTTTCGCATTGCTTACAACCCTTTTCTGGTAGTCTTTGAATTCCGGGGTCAAAGCCTCTTTCAGAGCTACTGCCTTTGCAGCAATCACATGGACAAGTGGGCCTCCCTGTATTCCGGGGAATATCATTTTGTCAACGGCTTTTGCATGCTCTGCCCTGCACATTATCATTCCGCCCCTTGGTCCCCTTAATGTCTTATGCGTTGTGGATGTGACAAAGTCTGCATAAGGAATCGGAGATGGATGCTGGCCTGCCGCGATCAATCCTGCAATGTGTGCTATATCTGCGAGCAGATATGCGCCGACCTCTTTTGAGATTTCAGAGAATGTCTTGAAATCGATGATGCGTGAATATGCGCTTGCGCCAACCACTATCATTTTTGGTTTATGCTGAAGTGCGAGCCTTCTCACCTCATCCATTTCTATGTAGCCTGTATCTTTATTTACGCCGTAGGATGCTATTTTGTAAAGCATGCCTGTGAAATTAACCGGTGCGCCGTGTGAAAGATGTCCGCCGTGCGCCAGATTCATCCCGAGGATTGTGTCTCCAGGCTTTAAAGAAGAGAAATAGACTGCCATGTTTGCCTGACTTCCTGAATGGGGCTGGACATTTACATGCTCTGCGCCGAATAGCTCCTTTGCCCTTTCTATGGCAAGCCTTTCAACGATATCGGCATATTCACAACCTCCGTAATATCTCCTGTTCGGGTAGCCTTCTGCATATTTATTGGTGAATACAGAGCCCTGTGCCTCAAGTACAGCGCGACTTGCATAGTTTTCGGATGCGATTAAAAGTATCTTATTCTGCTCTCTTTCTGTTTCCTTTACGATTGCCTCGTATATTTCAGGGTCGATTGTCTTTACATGTTCGAGTTTCATCTTCTTACTGTCTTCTCCTCTATGAGCGTGATTTTTCTGAGTCTGTTTGCATGCCTTCCGCCTTCAAAGGGCGTTGTCATCCATGTGCGGACTATCTCTTTTGCAAGGTCTTTGCCAATGATCCTGCCGCCGAGGACGAGGATGTTTGCATCATTATGAAGCCTGCTCATTTTTGCCGAGAAGAGCTCGTTACAGAGGGATGCGCGGATATTCGGGAATTTGTTTGCAACAATGGACATCCCGATCCCGGTGCCGCATATAAGTATTCCTCTTTCTGTCTTTCCTGTTGAAACAGCTTCCGAGACCTTTTCGCCAAAGTCGGGATAGTCAACGGATTGAGGGGTATCTGTGCCGTAATCTGTGTATTCGTGTCCTAATTCTTTTAATACCGCAATTATTTCTGTCTTCATCTCAAGACCGGCGTGGTCAGAACCGATGGCGATGAGCATTTTTTCCTCCGGATAGAATAGAGCAGTAGAACAATAACGCAGCAGAGCAGTAGTTTTAAGGAAAAATTTTATTCCATAATTTAGCTGCTGCTCTACTGGTCTACTGCGCTGCTGCTTTAAATCAATATCGTGTATCTTATAAAAGAGATATGATTGAAGTCAAGAAATGGTGTTAATCTGCTAAACCATGGTTGTTTATCAGCCATGTCTCGAATTCAGGGAAGTTTCTCCTGAAATGCATTTCGAACCAGCAGCGCTCTTTCTGCGTCCATTGAGGCCATGAGCTGTGAAGGAAGGCTATGATATTTTTAATGGTGGTATCATCGTCAGAAAATACCTCGTTCTTATAAATCATGCCCCTTCCTGTAATAAGCCATTCTGGATTTACATTCAGCTTTTCATGCACACGATTTACAAATCTGACAGATGGTTCACGACCATTGAGATATGTATGAAGGGTTGTTACAGGAACGCCGAGAATATTTGCAAGTTCTTTTATTGTGCGGCTGCCTTTTATTATTTTTATCCTTGTTTTGTAGTCCATGTTCTACCTCTTTTTATGTAAAATTTAGTTTACAAATGTGAAAATATTGTGAATATCTGTTATCATTATTTATGATTACAAAATATCACACAAAGTTATAAAAATCAAATCAAATAAACCTAAATTGAGCGATTTTGTAAGGCAGACACTACTCCAAGACTTTAAAAAGTCTTCTCTTTCCGCAACACCTGCCTTACAAATCTGAATACGAATCGCTTAACTTGAATAAAATAAAATCGGGGAAGGAATGAGAAGAATCTTTCTAATAATCCTCGGATTTTTTCTTGTTATCACAACAGCCGGAATGCTGTTCATGGGCTCAAGGCTTTTTGCAGTCAAGGAGAGGGTCGGATATCTTGCCGAGGCACAGAAGAGCCTGATCAAGCGCACAGAACTCAGAGATGTATTGCACGAGATAAAGCATACAGCCATGGGCGAGAAAAAATCCGAGGATGAAATAATAAAACTTAAGGCGAGGGCAAAGGCAGTTGTCGGAGAATGTTATGGATGCCACCATTCAGGAAATGTTTTTAATTATATAAAGGACATAGAATACAGAATCTCCCTGTTTGATAAGGAAGTTACTGTATCCGATTTTTACCGCAGGCCAGAAAAGGTGCTCTTTCCTGTGAATCTTATCATCCCCTTTGTTGAAGATTCGTACAGGAAGGCAAAATTCATGGCAGACACGCGAATGGAAAGCGTGACCCATGAGCTTCACAGGATTAGATTTGCCGGTATTACTATTGTACTGGTCGGATTTTTTCTGTTCATGGGCTTTTCGATTGTATCTCTGAAACGGGTCTCGAGACTCGAATCCGATGTTAAAGAAAGGGAGAGGGTCCTTCACGACTGGGCCGAGCAGTGGCAGAGGACATTTGACTCAATACAGGACATGGTCTTTATCATGGATAAGGACTGCAAGATTTCCATGATGAACGATGCGGCCATGAAAACTTGCAAACAGTGTGCAAAAGGGAAAGGCATCGATGAAGCACTCGGTGATGCTGTCAGAAAGGCATGTCAGTCTGTATGCAGGGAAGGAAAGAGTAAGGAGATTACATTAGGAAATAATGTTTTTACTGTGAGGTCTTTTAGAATGCGCCCTGATGCCGATGAAGGAGGCTGTGTTTTAGTTATAAGGGATATAACTGCTGAAAGGGAGATGGAGTTAAGGATCATCCAATCCGAGAAACTGGCTGCACTCGGCCAGATGATAGCAGGCGTGGCCCATGAATTGAACAATCCCCTCTCTGCAATAAACGGGTTCAGCGAGCTTTTACTGAGCACTGCCCCTGATGATAATGTAAAGAGTATGGCGGATAAGATCAGCAAGTCTGCTGAACGTGCAAGCAGTATTGTACAGGACCTTCTTGTCTTTTCAAGGGCGCCCAAACTCGAGAAGGCCCCGGTGAATATAAAGGGCATGATTTATGAAGTCGTAGACCTTGTTTCAGAGGCATTGAATGCAAGTAAGATAGATGTTTCAGTGGATGTTTCTGATGATTTTGTGGTGTCTCTGGATAAATCCCAGATGGAGCGGGTTTTGTTAAACCTTGTCACAAACTCAATTCAAGCTATCAGGGACTCAGGGAAAGGTGACAGGATACTTTTAAAGAGCTATAAAGAAGACAATCGTGTATTTATAGAGGTGTTTGACAATGGGCCCGGCATCTCCGGGAATGTTATACAAAAGATTTTTGAGCCGTTCTTTACCACAAAAAGGTTCGAGAAAGGAACCGGTCTCGGTCTGAGCATCTGCTATAACATTGTTAAGGCCCACGGTGGAAATATAAGTGTAAATAGCAAAGAAGGTGAAGGAACTACCTTTGTTATAGAGCTACCGTATCAGGAACTCCAGTAGCGCCTTTTCAGTATGCAGCCTGTTTTCAGCCTGGTCAAAGACAGTGCTGTTCGGACCGTCCATAACCTCATCTGTTATCTCCTCACCCCTGTGCGCCGGAAGACAATGAAGCACGATGACATCCTGTTTTGCACACTGAAGCAACTGGCTGTTTATCTGGTAATTCCTGAATTTTGATTTTTTCTTCTCAGCCTCCCCTTCCTGTCCCATGCTTACCCATACATCTGTATAAATTACATCTGCCATGCCTGCCGCCTCTTTCGGATTCCTGAGAATGATGATCTCTCCGGCATATGCACTATCTTTTACAAAAGTTCGGGCCCTGTCAAGGACATCCGGATCGGGTTCATAGCCTTCGGGACATGCGATGGTTATGTTAATCCCTGTCCGTGCTGCAGCCTCTATTAAGGAGTTGGCTACATTATTCCCGTCTCCTATATATGCAAGGCGAATGCCTTTGAGCCTTCCCTTCTTTTCCATGATGGTCATAAGGTCTGCGAGGGCCTGACATGGATGATGAAGGTCTGAAAGTCCGTTTATTACAGGCACTGTTGCGTGCGATGCAAATTCTTCTACAGAAGAGTGAGAGTATGTTCTTAAAATTATGCCGTTTAAATACCTTGATAAAACCCTTGCCGTATCTGAAATGCTTTCTCCCCTGCCAAGCTGTATTTCCTTCGGATTGAGATAAATGGATTGTCCGCCGAGCTGGTATACTCCCACCTCAAAGGATACCCTTGTCCTCGTTGAAGGCTTTTCAAAAAAGAGGCCTATACTCTTTCCTATGAGCGGGCATTTATTTTTGTCAGCGCCTGATTTTAATTCCAGTGCCCTTTTGATCAGATTTTCTATTTCATCTTTCGATAAGTCCCATATTGTCAGAAAATCTCGTTTTCCATTTATTTGGCCGTTCATTTGCCCAGTACCTCCTCCATAACATCTACCAAATGATCTATGTCCTTTTCTTCTACAATCAGGGGCGGAGTGAATCTAAGAACATTACCTGCCGTGCAGTTTATCAGGACGCCTTTTTCAAGACACGCCTTGACTATGGGTGTCCCGTCACTTGTCAGTTCCAGTGCAATGATTAACCCTTTCCCCCTTATGTTTACAATCTTTTCCGGGTAATCATCTTTAAGTTCGTGTAATTTCTCTATGAAATATTTACCCATTCTGTTACAGTGGTCTAAAATGAATCCGTCTTCTAAAAGCGTCTCAAACGTTGCTATGGCTGCTGCACAGACCAATGGATTGCCTCCGAATGTAGATGCGTGGTTGCCTGGCTGGAATGCAGATGAAACCTTTTCTGTGGCGAGCATGGCACCTATTGGCACTCCCCCACCAAGTCCCTTTGCAATGGTCATTATATCGGGTGTTATGCCGTAATGCTCATACGCAAAGAGCCTTCCTGTCCTTCCCATGCCTGTCTGGACTTCATCCAGTATGAGCAGCAGTCCGTTTTTATCGCAGATCTCCCTGACCTTTTTAAAATAGTCATCGGAAGGAACTTTTACTCCCCCTTCTCCCTGAATGGGTTCGAGCATAACAGCGCAGGTGTTTTTGTTTATTGCGGACCGGAGTGCGTTTATGTCGTTAAACGGTACATATCTGAATCCCGGCATGAGTGGCTCGAATCCCTTCTGGAATTTTTCCTGCCCTGTGGCCGTAACGGTTGCGAGTGTTCTTCCGTGAAATGAGTTCAGTGCAGTGATGATCTCGAAACGCTCCTGTCCGTAATGCTCCTTTGCATATTTCCTTGCCAGCTTTATGGCAGCCTCATTAGCCTCAGCTCCTGAATTGCAGAAGAAGACCTTATCGGCAAATGAGTGCGTACATAAAAGCTTTGCGAGCTTTATCTGGGGTTCGATATGGTAAAGATTCGATACATGCAGCAATCTCTGCGCCTGCTTTTGTATTGCTACGACGACCTTTGGATGGCAGTGCCCGAGGACATTTACGGCAATGCCACCGACAAAATCGAGATACTCTTTGCCGTCAGAGCTCCAGACCTTTATGCCGCGGCCTTTTCTGAGGACTAATGGCTGGCGGTTATAGGTGTGCATCAAATAGCGGTCTGAGTCCTCTATAAGCTCTTTTGCAATGTTCTTCCTGGCTTCCATAGGAGATGATAACACAATAACAGTAAATGGGTAAATGGTGGATGATTATGTTATAATTTCTGACCATGAAAATTGCGATAACAGGCAAGGGCGGGGTTGGAAAGACAACACTTTCAGCGGTATTGAGTCATTTATTTTCTGCTGACGGCAAGAGGGTCATTGCTGTGGATGCAGATCCGGATGCCAATCTTGCGCAGGCATTAGGCATTAAACTATCGGATATCGAGAAAATAAGACCGATTGCTGACATGCCGGAATTGATAGAAGAAAGGACAGGTGCAAAACCCGGAAGCATGGGGGGGATATTCAAACTCAATCCGAGGGTTGATGACCTTCCTGAAGAAATCGGATATAGATTTAACAGCATCACCCTGCTTGTGGCAGGTAAATCTAAAGCGGCAGCATCGGGATGCTACTGCCCTGAGAATGTCCTTTTAAGAAGGCTTTTAAAGCATCTCGTTGTGGAGAGGGACGAGGTAGTTGTTGTTGATATGGAGGCAGGCATAGAGCATCTCACGAGGGGCACTGCAGAGGCGGTTGATGCCTTTATTGTTGTGGTGGAGCCGGGACAGAGGAGTATTCAGACTGCAAATACCGTAAAGGAGATGGCAAAGGGGCTTGGCGTGAAGCACGTCTTTGTTGTTGCGAATAAAGTGAGGAGCGAGAGAGATGTCTCCTTTTTGAAAGAACACATAAAGGATATGGAATTTCTGGGTGCAATAAGGTTTGACCAATCGGTCATGGATGCCGATGTCAGGGGTGATTCCCCCTTTATTGCTGCATCCGAGGTGGTCGAAGAGATCAGTGAGATAAAGAAAAAACTCGAAGGATGTCTCGGGAGGGGATAGGATTCCTATTGCTGACAGGTAAATCTGACATAAGAAAATACATTTTATCCCGCAGGGATTCCATACGTGAAGAAATCAGGAAGGACAAGGACAGGGAGATTAAAGAAAGGCTGCTGGCGCTTTCGGAGTTTAAGGCATCCCATAAAATTCTCTTATATGCCTCTTTCAGAAGCGAAGTTGACACCTTTGATCTGTTAAAATATTGCGTTGCACACGGAAAGGTAGTTGTGCTGCCGAAGGTTGATAAACAGGACAACGAACTGAAGCTTTACGAGATAAAGGATACGGGCGAGCTTATTTCAGGTTATTTGGGAATATCCGAACCCGATGTCCCTGAAGATAGATTAATGAACGTGGAGCATATGGATTTAATATTAGTTCCGGGAGTTGCTTTTGACGAAAAGTGCAACAGGCTGGGATATGGCAAGGGTTTTTATGATAAATTATTGTCAGGGGTCAGGGGTCAGGGGTCAAGGGTCAAGGGTTTAATTGCCATGGCTTATGAAGAGCAGATTGTGGAGGCATTACCTTCTGAACCGCATGATATAAAGATGGATAAGATAATAACTGATAAAAGGATTATAGAGTGTTAGCCATGCTAATTTATAATGCATTAGTTACGATAGGAGATAATGTATTTCCGCTTCATTCTCGAATGGCATCCTCGCCATTCTCCGAAGCTACGCCAGCCCGCTTAAACATCCATGTTACGCCTGGGCTGCCGAAGTCGCTCCAATACGTTATCTCCTATCGTTGCTTATGAAATTTTATGGATGATATGGACAGTAAAAAGATAGAAGAAGGCGTAAGATTAATTCTTGAGGGTATAGGTGAGGACAGGGAGCGTCCCGGCCTTAAAGACACGCCAAAGCGTGTGGCAAAGATGTTTGCCGAGATATTCGCAGGGCTTGAGGCGCCCGGGGAAGACCTGCTTAAACCAATAGAAGGAGAGAGCCACGATGAGATGGTACTGCTCAAGGACATTCCATTCTATTCTGTTTGCGAGCACCACCTCTTGCCTTTCATCGGGAAGGCGCATATTGCTTATATACCATCGGGAAAGATAGCCGGACTAAGCGAGCTTGCAAAGGCGCTGGAATATCTTGCAAAGAGGCCTCAGGTTCAGGAGCGTTTGACAGCGCAGCTTGCAGACATGATTATGGATAAGCTAAAACCAAGGGGCTGTATGGTTGTTGTAGATGCCGAGCATCTATGTATGAGCATGAGGGGCATAAAAAAGCCGGGCTCAAGGACAGTGACATCGGCAGTACGCGGGATATTCAGGAGCAAGCAGAGCACGAGGGAAGAGATGCTGGAGTTAATAAAGAAACCATAAACTAAACAAAGGGAGGAGTAATGGCAGCAAAAATAATCAGTGGTACAGAAATAGCAGCACAGATAAGGGAAGAGCTTAAAAAGGAAATTGCAGAAATGAAGGAAAAACACGGGATTGTTCCCGGTCTGGTAACCATACTGGTTGGGAAAAATCCGGCCTCTGTAAGTTATGTTACAGCAAAGCAGAAGACCGCACATGAACTCGGTTTCTATTCAATCCAGGACGACCAGCCCGAGGATATTTCCGAGACAGACCTTCTCAAACTCATTGACAAGTACAATAAGGATCCAAAGATACACGGCATACTCGTGCAGCTTCCCCTTCCCAGGCACATAAATGAAAAGAAGGTTCTGAATGCTATCGATCCAGATAAAGATGTGGATGCATTTCATCCGGTTAATCTCGGGCGTCTTATGATAGGCGGAGACGAGGTTAAATTTCTTCCATGCACACCTGCAGGCATTCAGGAGTTAATTGTTCGCTCCGGTTTTGAGACTTCAGGATCTGAAGTTGTTGTAGTAGGCCGTTCAAATATTGTTGGAAAACCGATTGCAAATATGCTACTTCAAAAAGGCAAGGGAGCTAATGCTACTGTTACGGTTGTGCACACAGGAACAAAGGATCTGGCATCTCATTGCAGGCGTGCGGATATTCTTATTGTAGCAGCTGGTGTTCCGGGTCTTGTGAAGCCTGAATGGATAAAGCCGGGTGCCTGTGTCATAGATGTGGGTGTCAATCGTGTTGGTGAGAAAATAAGCGAAAAGACCGGCAAGCCTGTTCCAATACTGAAGGGAGATGTTGATTTTGATGCAGCAAAGGAGATAGCAGGGGCGATTACCCCTGTTCCAGGCGGTGTTGGTCCCATGACAATCACAATGCTTATGAAGAACACGGTGAAGTCGGCAAAGCTGCATGCAGGGATAAAATGATAAGAAACCAAATAGCTATAAAAGATGATATGGCACAGTATTTCCGCTCATTCTCGACGAACATCCATGTCCGTCTCCGAGGCACCAACTCGGTTTCTCCATCACGGCGAAACTTCGAGTTGCTGAAACCGCTCCAATACAATGCCATATCATCTTATCCAAAAGAGTAGGAGGAAAGATGATAATTACTAAAAAAAGAGACTTTCAGGAATTAATGGAGAATATAAAGAACTACAGGAGCTTCTTCCTTATTGGATGCTCTGAGTGTGCAAGCCTCTGCGGAACAGGCAATCAGGAGGCGATAGATGCATTGACAGAGGCATTAAAGGCAGAAGGTAAAGAGGTTACAGGCGGTTTTGTTGCAAAGACAGGCTGTCAGGTGCTCGGAACAAAGATTGAATTAAAGCCTTTTAAAGATGCCCTCGATAAGACAGAATGTATCCTTATCATGTCATGCGGTGCAGGTACGCAGGCTGCTGTTGAAATATTTGAGGACAAGCCTGTATATGCGACGAACGACAGTCTGTTCCTCGGCAATATGACAAGGTTTCAGATGTTTGACGAGAGATGCTCGTTGTGCGGCAAGTGTATTCTTGATAAGACAGGCGGCATTTGTCCTGTAACTGCATGTCCAAAGGGTATTTTGAACGGGCCTTGTGGAGGATGCAAGGACGGTAAATGCGAGGTTAGCCCTGATATCAAATGCGCATGGGTGAGGATATATGAGAGGATGAAGAGGCTTGACAGGCTTCAGGAGCTTTGCGATAATGCACTGGAGGCAAAGGACTGGTCAATGAGCATAAAGCCAAGAACTCTTGTTGCGAGGCCGGAAAAGAAGGAGGAAAAGAAGAAATGAGCTTCAAGGATATATTGAATTCAGGAAAGTTTGTCGTAACTGCAGAGGTTGGCCCCCCAAAGGGCACTGATATAAAAGAGATGATACACCATATCGAGCTTTTAAAAGGCAAGGTGGATGCTTTGAATGTCACCGACAACCAGTCTGCTGTGATGCGCATATGCTCCATGGCAGTGTGCAAAATAGTCCTTGAGCATGATGTTGAGCCTATACTCCAGATGACATGCAGGGACAGAAACAGGATAGGCCTTCAGTCAGACCTTCTTGGCGCAAATATCCTTGGAATAAGGAATGTCCTGTGCATGACAGGAGACCATGTGCTTGCAGGAGACCACAAGCAGGCAAAGCCTGTCTATGATATAGAGTCGGTGCAGCTTCTTAGCGTTGTTAATTCTTTAAACAACGGAAAGGATATGGCAGGCAATGATTTGAAGGGCGCAACAGACTTTTTCCAGGGCGCTGTCGTAACTCCCGAGGCAAATCCGCTTGAGCCCCAGCTCATAAAATTCGAGAAAAAAGTAAGGGCAGGCGCAAAATTCTTCCAAACGCAGGCGATTTATGATATAAATAAATTTAAAGAGTTTATGAGTTATGCGAGGAAGTTCTCGGTCAAGATACTTGCAGGAATTGTTGTTTTAAAGAGCGCGGGAATGGCCAGTTTCATAAACAACAATGTACCGGGCATAAGGGTTCCCCAGGAGCTTATAGACGAACTAAAGGCTGCTGGCAAGGAAAAGGCACTTGATACAGGACTTAATATAGCGGCAAGGCATATAAGGCAGCTCAAAGATGAAAATATATGTGACGGTGTTCATATAATGGCCATTGGCATGGAAGATAAGGTGCCGATAATTATGGAGCGGGCAGGATTATTATAAGGGAGGGCGTATGCCTACAACCTTTAAATGGGCCGGAAAGACCCTGAGAGGGGAGCCAAAGAGCGGCGAGATTACCGCCAACACAAAGGACGAGGTTGTCTCGGCTTTAAGAAGGCAGGGCATACTACCCACAGTTATTACCGAAACAGCACCATCCAAAAAACTCTTCGGGCCAAAAAAACAGAAGATTACCGATAAAGATATTGTTGTCTTTACCCGTCAGTTTGCTACAATGTTTACAGCAGGCATACCCATTGTTCAGGGTCTTGACATAATGTCAAAACAGGCAGAGAACAAGACCCTCGGTGCAGTAATCGCCCAGATAAAGGCCGATGTCGAGACAGGCACAACACTTGCCGAGGCCCTTAAAAAGCATCCAAAGATATTCGATGACCTCTATGTGAACCTCGTAGCTGCTGGTGAGGCAGGCGGTGTCCTCGATGCAGTGCTTATGAGGCTTGCTGGTTATATCGAAAAGGCAATGAAGCTCAAGAAGAAGGTAAAGGGTGCAATGATATATCCTTCTATCGTCATATCTGTGGCTGTACTTGTTATTGCAATAATAATGATATTTGTTATTCCAATATTCGCCAAGATATTTACGGAAATGGGTGCAAAACTCCCGGCTCCTACAAGGAGCGTTATATGGCTGAGTAATTTTCTGGGAGGCATAGGTGGTGTGATAATACTTGGCGGTCTGATATCGACAATCTTCGGGATAAAGCAGTATAGAGGTACCGAGGCTGGAAGAAAAAACACCGACAGGTTTTTACTGAAAATGCCTGTAATTGGAGACCTCCTGAGAAAGGTTGCTGTTGCAAGGTTTACGAGGACTCTCGGCACCCTTATCAGCAGCGGTGTTCCCATACTGGACGGACTTGATATATGTGCAAGGTCTTCAGGGAACAAGGTCGTTGAAGAAGTGGTTTTTGAGGTCAGGAGGGAAGTTGCATCGGGTAAGACTGTTGCAGAGCCTCTTTCAAAGACAGAGGTCTTTCCGCCTATGGTTACACAGATGATAAATGTTGGTGAATCAACAGGCGCCCTTGATCAGATGCTTATAAAGATAGCGGATTTTTATGATGACGAAGTGGATAATGCCGTTGCAAACCTCACAACAATGCTGGAGCCGATGCTTATGGTCTTTTTAGGGACAACTATAGGTTATATTGTTGTTGCCCTCTACCTGCCCATATTCAAGATGGGAGAAGTCATAGGAAAGTAGGCAATGGGCGATAGGTAAAAGAATTATCTTCACAACCTATAGCCTATTGCCTGTTATACTTCGATAGCCTGTACCTGAACTCCCTGAATGTCAAACCCAGAAGCTCTGCTGCCTTTGTCTTTACGCCGTTTGCCTTCTGCAGTGCCTTATTCAGCAGTTCCATTTCAATGCGTGTTAGATATTCATTAAGATTTATTCCTTTGTCTGAATCTAACTCCGGACTCCGAACTCCAGATTCCAAACTCTCAAATGTAGGGCATGATGTGCATTTCAGATAGCCATCTTCGGACAGGATAACCTCCCGCTCTATTATGTTTTTCAATTCCCTTACATTGCCCTTGAGTTCCTGATGCATTATGTAATCAACAAAGGCAGGCTCAATCCTGCGTATATCCTTCTGGAACTTTTTGGAGAATAGTTTTACAAAGTGGTCGATAAGTAACGGAATATCTTCCCGCCTCTCTCTTAGAGACGGTAGTCTTATTTCAAAGGTTGAGAGCCTGTAATAAAGGTCTTCCCTGAATTCGCTTTTTTCTAACAACTCATTCAATGCCTTATTTGTAGCTACAATTATTCTCACATCGATCTCTATCTCATTGCTGCTGCCTATGGGCCTGATTTTCTTTTCTTCCAAAAATCTCAGCAGTTTTGCCTGAAGTGACAGGGGCATCTCTCCTATTTCATCAAGGAATAATGTCCCTCCATTTGCCTCATCTATCAGTCCACGTTTTGATGCATAGGCGCCTGTAAATGCCCCTTTTGTATATCCGAACAATTCGCTTTCGAGAAGTTCTGCCGGAAGACTTGCGCAGTTGATGGCAACAAAGGGTTTATCCGCCCTTATGCTCCTGTTATGTATTGCCTTTGCAACGAGTTCCTTGCCTGTTCCGCTTTCCCCTGTTATGAGGACATTTGTATCGAAGGGCGCTATTTTATCTATCATCGTAAAGACCTTTTTTATGGCCTCTGACTTTCCGATTATATCCTGGTATTCGTCTGCATACTGCTGGAGCTCTTTTACCTTTTTCTGGAGGATTATTTTTTCTTTTATATTCTTTATGACAATCCTTATTTCATCCAGATTAAAGGGCTTTGTTACATAGTCGTAAGCGCCAAGCTTCATTGCTGCTATTGCTGTCTCTGTTGATGCAAATGCAGTGATTATCAATACCACAGTCTCGGGATTTTGTTCTTTTATTGTCTTAAGTATCTCAATGCCTGAGCCGTCTGAGAGGCGGAGATCAATTATTGCAATATCGAAGTAATTCTCTTTTATCAGGCTGTTTGCATTGATTACGCTTGATGCTTCATAAACCTCAAGGCCATCTTCCTTCAAGAGGACATTTAATACTTTTCTGATGTTCTGTTCATCGTCAACAATTATTGCACGCATAAAACCTCACCCTTTTGCTGGAAACAAGATCTTAAATTTTGCCCCACCGAGGGAAGACCTATCAATAATGATATTCCCTCCAAAACCCGTAATTATTCGGTAAGCTATTGCAAGCCCCAATCCTGTACCGTTTGTTTTTGTTGTTACAAATGGTTCGAAAATTTTATCCTTCATATCATCATCTATTCCTGTTCCATCATCCTCTATTTCTATCAGTATCCTCTCCAAACTCTGAACTCCAAACTCTAAACTCCTAACTTTTTTTAAGGAAATTTTTACCTCTGACTTTGCAGCCTCAATGGCATTTCTAATAATATTATTCAGCGCAACCTCAATGAATGTCCTGTTTGCAACGACCTCTGCATCATTTATTACATTTAGCGTTATTTTTTTATCACTGTTTTTGTCGCTATTCTGGCGATTGACCAGTGATTTCAGGGTTTCTGATAAATCCACATCTTCCTTTGGGGCATCGGACGGACGCGAAAACAGGAGAAAGTCATTAACCAGTGTTGTAAGGCGCTTAGTTTCTGTGCTGAGCATATCAATAAATTCCCTGTCGTTTTTCCCTTCATTTAAAAACTGCGCCGCAGCAGAAATTGATGCGAGGGGATTCTTCAATTCATGAGCCAGATCAGCACTCACCCTGTACAGCCTTTCATATCCCTTCATTTTTATCTTTTCTTCCTCCAGATCTTTTATATGCTGCTCTTGTTTCTCCATTCTTTCTTTTAAATTGTCCCCAGCAAGGGCTATAAGGGAAAAGGACAGAAAATGTAGAGAAATGTTCAAAATGCTCTCTTTTTCTGCAATAACACCGCTGATATAATAGGATGCTCCATAAAGAACTGCTGAAATAACAGGAAAGAGAAATATCTTTTTTGTTTTTATGATGACGGATGAGAAAAAAATTGGGAAAAGATAAAGAAGGGTAAGATATGAATATATCCCAAAACTTATATAAACTATTGCCGATATGAATACAATATCCAGAAGAAAATCAAAGTAATGTATTTTTTTTGTGAAAACAGCAAGCCTGAGCAGTGCTAAGAAGCTATAAACGGCCAGTATAAACATTAATCTCGGAATAGCATAAGGCAGACCTGCTATCTGGAATGAGATGAGCAATGCCAGTGCAAATATGAAACGACCAATCCTGTAATAATTAAAAAACGATGACATGTACATTTAAAGATAGTGTAGGCTGACTGACAATTTTTGTCAATCGGTATGACATGAATTGTCAATTCTATGGTTATAATTATTTTGGTAGCGTATTAGGAATCAATTAGTTAGAGATGCGGATATTCTGGCATAAAACATGCTTTATTTTAAATGTCATTAGATTCGGGACTGTCCCCGTGGAAGGACTAAAAGGCAAAGGGGGTGAAATAAGGGTCAAGAGTTTAGAGTTAAATCCGCCATTGGCGGATAAAATCTCCATATCGGAGGATTTAAAATGTTTGAAATTATTAAAAGAATGAAGAAAAGGGATGAAAGGGGTTTTACCCTCGTTGAGCTGCTGATCGTTATTGCAATTATCGCAATTCTGGCAGCGATTGCAATCCCGCAGTTTACTCAGTACAGGCAGAAGGCCCTTGAGGGTGGTATGGTCTCTGATGCAAAGAATGCAGCAACCCAGCTTGAGTCTCTATTTTCCGATGACCAGTCTTATGCAGCTGCTAACGGAACAACATGTACTGCTACTGCAGCAATAGGTAGTGCCACGATCACAGCATCTACAGGTGGTACATATACTTTACAGTGCAGCCCTGGAAATACAATAACTATTACCAGCGATGCAACAACATATACCGTAAGTGTTAACAATGCTAATGCACGTTCAGGCAGACAAACCCATACTTTAACAAATGCTGGAGTAACAAGCTGGAAATAAAACCCAATAGTAATCTGATTTAAAGGGGCGTTTAGACGCCCCTTTTTTATTGGGAGATATCAAATATAAAATGACATTAATTTCTAAAATAGCATCTAAAGGATATATATTGCCATTGCTCGGAGTTATTGCCGCATTTGCAGTTTATTTAAATGTATTAAACGTTGGTCTTGTCTGGGATGACCATTATTATGTAAACAGATTCCCATTGAGATTCAATTCTCTTTCATCCTTATTTTTACCAACAGACTTAAAGGGTGCCATCATGGTCTTTTACAGACCATTAATAGGGCTTACCTATCTTTTTGATTATTCGATATGGTTTGATAAACCCTTTGGGTATCATTTGACCAATATACTGTTTCATGCTGCAAATACACTCCTTTTATATTTCATAACCAATAAGGTTTTTAAATCAGCAACGGTTGCCTTTTTGTCTTCAATGCTTTTAGCTGTCCATCCGGTACATACAGAATCGGTATCATGGATTTCAGGCAGGACTGATTTGGTTGCAACAACATTTATCTTTCTTTCGATGCTCGCTCACATTGAATTTAAAGAGAAGAATAATAAAAGAGCTGTTATCCCAGCCACTTTATTTTTTGCCCTTGCAATGTTTTCAAAAGAGATTGCTATCAGCATGATTATAGTATTTGCAATGTATGATTTATTAATTTCTAAACAGGAAAGATTAGAATTGCTTCCTTATATTTACTATGGGGCAGTGGTTGTCTTGTATCTTGTAATGCGGCATGCATATCTTGCCAATACAATTGTGGAGATGAATTTCAAGCCCTTCTCTGATATGGCATCCATATTTTTTTCTTCGATAGCTTTTTATTTATATAAGTTTTTCTATCCCTTTGGTCTGAATCTTTACATTTCTGAGATTCCATGTAAATTTCTTTTTTTAATAGCAGGTATATTTTTATTCACAGCATTGGTGTTGCTTTTTATAAAAAAGAAAAGGATTTATTTTTTTCTGATTGCATCTTTTTTGGTAACAATTATGCCTTCTATTTTTGGCGCCTTCACAACTGTCCTGTCTCCTCCTTTTGCTGAAAGGTATTTGTATCTTCCATCTGCATTTTTATGCATCGGAATTGCCTATAGCACTTTAAGGCTTGGGAAATACAGCAGATATCTCATAATCCCTGTTCTTCTTGTTTTTGCTCTTTTGACATATAACCGCAATGGACTCTGGAAAAGCGAGTTATTACTGTGGAAGGATGCTGCTGAAAAGACGAATCACTGGTATCCAAAAAGTGAATATGCAAGGACATTGCTTTCTCAAGGAAAGCTGAACGAAGCATTAAAAGCCTCTGAAGAATCACTGTCTCAAGCTATTAGTGAAAATGCTAATGCAAAATCACTGTCCAAAATATACAATAACATCGGGCATATATATGTAGAAGATGGCAATTCCGATACTGCTGCTGTTTATTTCAATAAAGCCATAGAAAGCAGCAAAACCAATCCAATTCCCTATCATAATCTTGGAGAGATATTATTAACCAAAGCAAAAAATGAAAGAAATAACAGGCTCTTTAACTTGAAACAGGCTGAAAGTTATTTCACAAAGGCTATCGAAAATGACCCGTATCTATTTGAGTCATATCTGGGGCTTGGAGAAGTATCTTTTATGGCCGGAGATTTTAAGTCCGCAGAGTCTTTTTATTTAAAGGTCATAAAACTGGCTCCAAGTACTCCGTATTCTGCCGAGGCTGTAAAAGGACTTTTGAGACCGGAGATATTGAAGGTAAAATGACAGAATTTTCAGTGATAATACCTGCCTATAATGAAGGTGAAACTATATTTCAGAATCTTATAACCGTTTCGAAAACTATAAGGGCTGAGAATATCGACTTTGAAATAATCCTCGTTAACGACGGCAGCTCTGATAATACATTTGCCGAGGCTAAAAGGGCATCAGGTCATTCGAAAGAGATAAGGGTTGTCCATTATGAGCATAATGCAGGTAAGGGAACTGCTTTCAAGACAGGTTTTGAGAACAGTAGTGGCAGATATATTGCTTTACTGGATGCCGATCTCGATTTCCATCCATCTCAATTATTAAAGATGCTTAATGCATTGCAACAGACCGGTGCGGATATTGTCATAGGTTCCAAATATCATACAGAATCAAAGGTAAATTATCCCTTTCTTAGAAGGATTATGAGTAGGGGATATGCTTTTTTAGTGAAGCTTCTCTTTAAAATGCCATTCAGGGATACCCAGTCAGGGATAAAGGTATTTAAGAGGGAAATTCTTGAATCTGTCTTGCCATCCATGACCAGGAGCAAGGGGTATGCCTTTGATGTCGAGATATTGCTTGCTGCATATAAGCAATGTGCGCATATTATCGAACATCCTGTTGTTTTGAACTTTGTAAAAAATAAACAAGGCTTTCCTCTCAAAATGGTTCTTAATCTCTTTGCAGAGACAATAAAAATCAGGTTTAAATCTTGAATATTGCCCTTGATAAAATAGTTGATATTCAATAAACTAAAAATTATCTAAAATCTTTCCGGGGGATGACGATGCATTTCATCGGACTTGATGCCGGTTCGGTGGCTGTCAAGATTGTTGTCCTTGATGAAAAGGGCAATGAAGTTGAAGGACATTATGCAAGACATTACGGCCATCCTGTCAGGGTATCGCTTAAACTTCTAAAGGAAATTCAGGGGAGATTTCCTGAAAGCTCTCTTTCTGTTACAGGCTCTGCAGGAAAGGCAATTGCCTCAGCACTAAAGATAAAGCCCATCAATGAAATTGTCTCTCAGTTCTATTCCATTAAGAAACTATTCCCTCATATCAATACCATCATAGAGCTTGGAGGAGAGGATTCAAAGCTCATTATTCTTGAAAACGGTGCGATAAAGGACTTCTCTATGAATTCTGTTTGTGCTGCCGGTACAGGCTCTTTTCTTGAGCAGCAGGCAGAGAGATTGAGGCTCAGCATAGAGGAATTTAGCGAGATTGCTGCAAGATCAGAGAGGCCTTCCAAGATTGCCGGCAGGTGCAGTGTCTTTGCCAAGTCTGACATGATACACCTTCAGCAGATTGCAACCCCTGTTGAGGATATTATTGCTGGATTGTGTTTTGCGGTTGCGAGGAACTTCAAAGCAACTATCGCTAAAGGCAGAGATTTGAAACTGCCTGTGTCATTTCAGGGCGGTGTAGCTGCCAATAAAGGAATGGTAAGGGCATTCAGAGAGGTCTTTGATCTCGATGAACTCTTTATCCCTGCTGATTTTGCATTTATGGGCGCATTGGGAGCTGCCCTGAAAGACATGGATGAAGGCATTGTAAATACCTTTAATCTAAAAGATTTAGAGCAATTTCTTTCATCCGCACAATTCTCAGAAAAAGGTTATACACCTTTAATATCAGAAGGGGATGGCTTTTTTGAAAGACACCTTAAAAACAGTCAAGAGTCAAGAGTCAAGAGTCAAGAGTCAAAGGATAAGAACAAAGACTCATCACGCATCACGCATCACGTATCACGGCCTCTAAAGGCTTATCTTGGCATCGACATCGGTTCTATAAGCACAAATCTTGCCGTGATTGATGAGGAGGGAAATCTGCTGGCCAAGCGTTATCTCATGACTGCGGGCAGGCCCATCAAGGCTGTAAAACAGGGTCTTGAAGAGATATATGCTGAGATAGGAGACGGGGTGGAGATTGGAGGCGTTGGCACTACAGGCTCTGGAAGATACATGATTGCGGATTATGTTGGTGCTGATATTGTAAAGAATGAGATTACTGCACAGGCAACTGCTGCAATATTTATCGATCAGAATGTAGATACCATATTTGAGATAGGAGGACAGGATTCAAAATATATTTCAATAAGGGATGGCATTATTGTTGACTTTGAGATGAACAAGGCATGCGCTGCAGGAACAGGCTCCTTTCTGGAGGAGCAGGCTGAAAAGCTTAATATCTCTGTAAAAGGCGAGTTTGCAGAGCGCGCCTGCCATTCAGAGAGCCCATGCAGGCTTGGGGAGCGATGTACGGTCTTTATGGAAAACTCCCTTATGGCAAATCTCCAGAGAGGAGCTGATAAAAACGACCTCCTTGCAGGGCTCGCATACTCTATTGTGCAGAATTATATAAACAGGGTTGTTGCAGGCAAACCCATTGGTGAAAACATCTTCTTTCAGGGTGGTGTTGCATTCAATAAAGCGGTTGTTGCTGCCTTTGAGAAATATGTCGGCAGAAATGTAACTGTTCCCCCAGACCATGATGTTACAGGCGCTATCGGTATGGCACTCATTGCAAGAGATTATATGAAAGGGCAAAAACTCCAAACAAAATTCAAGGGATTTGAGTTTTCAAAGAAACCATACGAGATAAGTTCTTTTGAATGCAAGGGATGTCCTAATGTATGTGAGATAAACAGGGTAAAAGTGAAAGGAGAGGAAGGCTATCTCTTTTACGGCGGAAGGTGCGAGAAATATGATGTGAGGCGCTCTCAAAAATCAACACTTCCAGATCTATTTTCATTCAGGGAAGATATGTTGTGGAAGGAACACCTTAAAAGGCAGTCAGCAGTCAGTAGTCAGCAGTCAGCAGTCAAAATTGGAGTGCCATATATCTTTTTCTTTCACGACTATCTGCCCTTCTGGTCAACCCTCTTATGGGAGTTGGGTTTTGAGGTTGTTGTTTCTCCAAAGACAAATAAACAGGTCGTGAACCTTGGGGTCGAGAATGTCATTTCAGAGGCATGTTTTCCTGTAAAAGTAGCTCACGGGCATATTAAATGGCTCAAGGATGCCGGTGTTGATGCCATCTTTATTCCCAGCTTTATAAACATAAATCAAAACGGTGATGAGTATAATCGTGGAGTTGCATGCCCTCATACCCAGACAATCCCTTATGTTTCAAGGGCTGCGATGGCGGACATGAAGACAATTACTCCTGTGATCGATTTTGGTCTTGGTGATGGTTATCTCAAGAGGGAATTAAAAAGGTCTTTGAGTGAGTATGGCGTGAAGAACAGGAATATTGAAAGGGCTATTAAAATTGCCAAATCTGCCCAGGATGAATTCCAGAGGGCAATTAAAGAAAAGGGGAAAGAGTTATTGGGTTCATTGAGTCCATCGTGTTACAACTCAACAAACTCCATAAGCTCGCCGACTATTGTAATTATCGGCAGGCCGTATAATGCCTTTGATTCCGGTGTAAATCTTGAGATCCCTAAAAAGCTGTCCCATATAAATGTCATTTCAATACCCATGGACATGCTTCCGTTGGATAATGAAAGGCTTGAGGATACATGGCCGAATATGTACTGGAGGTCAGGACAGAGGATATTAAGGGCAGCGAGGATTGTGAGAGATACGCCAGATCTCTATGCGATTTATATTGGAAATTTCTCGTGTGGTCCTGATTCCTTTATACTCAAATATTTTAAGGAAGAGATGGAGGGGAAACCCTTTCTGCATATAGAGATAGACGAGCATAGCGCAGATGCAGGTGCAATAACACGATGCGAGGCATTCCTTGACAGTATAATGAGTCAGAAGCCAGAAGACAGAGGACAGAAGTCAGAAGATAAGAAACAAAAAAACTTGTCACTTGTCACGCGTTACTCTTTACTCAAGAGGCGTACTGTTTTTATTCCCCGCATGGCTGACCATGCCTTTGCACTGAAGGCAGCCTTTGAATACTGTGGTGTTCCTGCAGAAGTGCTTCCTGAATCAAACAAAGAATCTGTGGATCTCGGCAGGAGATATGTATCGGGCAAGGAATGCTATCCCTATCTCGTAACAGCAGGCGACATGCTCAGAAAGATATTTTTGTCAGATTTCAGACCAGATGAATCGGCATTTTTCATGCCATCTGGCACAGGGCCGTGCAGATTCGGGCAGTACAACGTATCCCATAAACTCATACTCGAAAAGCTTGGACTGAAGGACGTCCCTATCTTTGCGCCCAATCAGGATGTCCAGTTCTACAGGGATCTGGGTATTGTGGGCAAGGACTTTTCCATGAAGGCATGGGAAGGGATTGTTGCATATGAGATGCTTACAAAATGTCTACACGAGACAAGGCCTTATGAAAAGACAAAGGGCGATACCGAGGGACTTTATAATTCTTATCATGAAAGGATTTATCAGAGCCTTACCGGGAAAAACGGAGACATGAGAAGTCTTTTAAAGAGGATGAAGAATGACTTTTTGTCCATCCCCAAAGAGAAAGAAAAAAGGCCTGTTGTAGGTGTTATTGGAGAGATATTCGTCAGGTCCCATAGATTTTCAAACGAAGACCTTATAAGAAAGATAGAAGCCCTTGGAGGTGAGGTATGGCTTGCTCCCATAGAGGAGTGGATATATTATGTAAATACTATGTCTTTTAGAAAGGCCTTGATAAAAAAAGACAGGTCTGCTATGATGAGTATCTTCCTTAAGCGGTTCTTTCAGAAAAGAATTGAACACAGGTTTGCCGAACCATTTAAAGGCTTCCTGAAAACCTTGAAGGAACCCGAAACAAAGGAGATACTGGCAAAGGCAGTGCCTTATATCCACGACTCATTCGAGGGAGAGACCATCTTAAGCGTGGGCAAGGCAATAGACCTTATTGAGAGGGGCGCATCCGGCATTATTAATGCAATGCCCTTCGGCTGTATGCCGGGCACTATAGTTACGGCACTGATGAAGGCAATAAGCAGGGATTACAGTGTGCCGTGCATAAGCATTCCATTTGATGGAACAGAATCGCCGGCCACAGAGCTTCAACTTGAAGCATTTATGGAAAGTATAAACAGCAGTCTGGCAGTGCAATAGTATGGCAGTCTGTAAGTAGAATTTTTCTGTATTTATTTTATTGTCGCTCTGTTGCACTGTTGCTCTGACGCACTAATGAAGGAGGTGATGTTGTGGGTAATGTTGCAAAGTGGCGTAAAAAGAAGATGCGCAAGCATAAACACAAAAAACTGCGCAGAAGGACAAGGGCTCAAAGGAGAAAATAAGCGGAGAAAATAAAAGGAGCCGATAATGAAAGATATAATTGCTTTAAAGGAAAAACTTAGCCTTATGGAACAGGAGTTAAAAACCATTGCGGATAAAGTCACGAAATTGCAAGGGAATTTAAAGGAAATCGATGATTTGAAATCAGAGGTAAAGGGGTTAAAGATGTTTCTTGGAAGGGTTCATCCTGAATTTAAATCCCAGTTCCCTGATATACTCAAGAAATTATAAGACTAATCGAATCTTGTGATCCTGGCTCCTATGAAGGGCATTGATTTGATGTAATCTTTAAATAAAACCTTTTTCACAGCGCCGCCTTTGCCTTTTATGCCGCCTGCATGGATTAAATAGAACTGTCTGTTTTCTGTTCCCTGTTTTCTGACTTCTGTCTTTATTATCCCTATGTGTCCTACTATTTCCCCTGAGATTCTTTTTCCTGGATTTTTTATGAAAAAGATAATGTCCCCGCTTTTTAATTTCTGCATTTCTTTCATGAGTTCTCCTAAAGACAGCATGCCAATGGAGTCCAATCCCCTTGAGCCTTTTATTTTTGTAACCCTTCCGATCTCCGAGGTTATTTCCTTTCCCCACTTGCCGCTTGATATCATGTCTTCGCCATATTCAAAGCGGTCGTCATAATTAACCACCTTGCCGTTTTTTAAAATGCCTTTTGTATGGAATCTTTTGTCCAGCGCAATTTCGATCGCCTCATTGTGATTATTGCTCAGTGCAAGCTCTACTGCCCTGAATGTCAGATACATGCAGTCCACTCTTTCATCCACTACAATAACTCCTCTGGTAACATATTCTCCTATTGGGTCGATATCGTATGGAGTACCAACAAACCTTTCAGCCCAGAATGCTATCCGCTCACCAACTGGCCTGTCTTTTAATCCCGACTGATATTTGAGGGTTTCTTCATCGGTAAGGGCAAAGCAAACTGAGTTTATAGGGTCTGTTGGGTTCATAGGGTTTATTGTGTAAAAACACAATAAACTCAATAAACACAACGAACTCAACAACTGCCGCATATGCTATAATACCACATGTCAGAAATTATCAACCCCTTTTCCACCACAGGCATCGGAAGTCTCCCGCACAGAAATCCTGAGGAGGCTTGCGAGCTTATACTCAGGACATTCGATATCCCTTTTTGGCCTCAGTTGCCGAAACGCTCATTCAGAGAGTCTATGATCATCCAGTATTCTGAAGGAATGCCTTATATAAGAACGAGTGAAAAGGAGCAGGAGGCGTGGATTATAAGGGATGGAAGTGACGAGCTTGAAAGATTTTACGAATCATGTGAGGAAAATACAAAGATAGCCATATCCGAAGATTATGCAATGGGATTGCATATATTTTTAAGGATGATAAAGGGCAGGATGTTCCGGATATTAAAAGGGCATGTCACAGGCCCTCTCACTTTCACCCTCGGACTTAAAGACAACTACGGAAGGCTTGTGTATTTTGATGAGGAGATGCGCGAAATCTCATCCATGCTTTTAAAGGCAAAGGTGCGGTGGCAGATAGATTTATTAAAGCAGCATTCGGACAATGTTATCATTTTTATTGACGAACCGATCCTCTCAGCAATAGGCAGTTCATCCTACCTCGGGGTTGACAGCGAGGAGGTCTTGAGACTGCTTAAAGACATGGTGTCCGCCATTGAAGAGGCAGGGGGAATATCCGGAATACACTGCTGTGGCAGGGCAGACTGGCCACTGGTGATTAAGAGCGGTGCACGGATACTGAACTTCGATGCCTTCGAGTATTTCGATACCCTTGCCATATATCACGAAGATATAAAAAGTTTTCTGAAAAATGGTGGATACCTTGCATGGGGCATTGTGCCTACATCGGATGCCATTAACTCTGTTGATGACAAATACATCAATGAATTGATGGACGATCATCTCAAAAAATTGTATGAGCACATACCCTCAGAACTCGTTAATTCGCAAATCCTCATTACGCCTTCATGCGGCACAGGCTCAAGGAGCATAGAGGAGACCATCAAGGTTTTTCAGTTGGTCATGAGATTGAAAGAAGCGATGGTATGAGGGAAGGTCAGAAGTCAAAAAAAGGAATATTCATCTCACTCGAAGGCATAGAGGGTACAGGAAAGACCACGCAGGCAAGGCTCCTGTCAGAGCGCCTTGTTGAGAAAGGCTATGAGGTGATGCTGACTCAGGAACCAGGAGGAACTGTTATCGGCAACAGGATTCGTGAAATACTCCTTCATGTGGATCACAGGGAGATGTCTTACATGACAGAGTTTCTTTTGTACAATGCAGCGAGGGCGCAGCATCTTTCTGAGAAGATACTCCCTGCGCTGAATCAAGGAAAGGTCGTGATTACCGACAGGTTTACCGATTCAACAATTGCCTATCAGGGCTACGGCAGGGGGATTGATATTGAGCTTTTGAAATCAATAGACCTTATTGCGACAGGCGGCATAAGGCCAGATTTGACCATACTTTTCGACCTCGATGTCGAAACAGGATTGCAGAGGAATAAAGGGATAAACAAGGTTGACAGGCTTGAACTCGAAGAGATCGAATTCCATAAAAAAGTCCGTGAAGGCTATTTGAAGATCGCAGAAGCGGAGCCTGATAGGATTAAGACTGTTGATGCATCCCTGCCGCTGAAAGATGTCAGTGAAAAAGTATGGGAGATTGTGAGATGGCGCTTAGGAATATAATCGGTCAGGAAAGGGCATTAAGAATACTTCTGGGAACTCTGAAAAGGAATAGGGTGCCTTCATCTATCCTGTTATCAGGGGATTCCGGCATCGGCAAAAGGCTTGCTGCAATAAATTATGCCAAGGCCGTTAATTGTCTTGAGCCTGTTGATTTTGACTGCTGCGATAAATGCATGTCATGTAAAAAAATAGACTCCGAGATGCATCCCGATGTATCGATGATTGTCCCTGAAAATGATGTGATTACCATAGAGACTATAAGAAACACACAGGAAGTAATTTCATTAAGGCCGTATGAGGGCAGGAAAAAGGTCCTTATAGTCGATGACGCAGATGCCATGAATATTTATGCTGCCAATGCATTTCTTAAGACCCTCGAAGAACCTCCCGAGGACAGTCTTATAATTCTCATTTCATCCAATCCCGAAAGGCTGCCCGATACCATCAGATCAAGGTGCGTAAATGTTCGTTTTTATCCGTTGCCTGTTGATGGATGCAGGGAAGTGGCTTCCAAAAATATCGATCCAAAGAGTATTGATTTTGTACTGAATCTTTCCATGGGAAGGCCTGGTCTTGCAGTATCGAGGGATTTTATAAAAGAGAACGAATGGTTTATGAAACTTTTAAATAATATGATTTATGAGAAATCAAAGGATGTCTGGTCAGATAAAGGAGAAATCAGGGCATGGCTTGATATGGCATTTATCCTTTTGAGGGATATGGCTGTATATAAAATTACGGGTAGCGAAAAAGACTTGATGCTAAAGTGCCAAGGGTCAAAGGTCAAGGGTCAGGAGATCCAAAGCATTCTGAATTCATATCAGGATATGCAGCAGGTAAGGGGTCTTCTTGATTTTAATCTCAATAAATCCATAACATGGAATTATGTGGCAAGTATAATGAGAACGCTCATGGCTAATAGTTCATAGTTCATGGTAAAGACTTTGAAAGTTTTTTATAAGCTATCAGCTAAGAGCTATAAGCTAAATTGGAGGTATAGATGCCGGATGTTGTTGGTATAAGGTTTAAAAGCTGCGGAAAGATATACGATTTTGAGGTGAATGGCATAGATATAAAGGAAGGGGATTCTGTGGTTGTGGAGTCTGATTTCGGACTAAGTATTGGCAGGGTGATAACTGGAAGGCATTTTATTGAATCCCCTGAAAGGGATCTGAAGAAGGTTATCAGGATCGTTACCGATGAAGATATTAAGACTGTGGAAGAAAACAGGAAGCTTGAAAAAGAGGCGAGGGACTTCTGTGTCGAACGTGTAATGGCCCGCGGTCTTCAGATGAAGCTCGTTGGCGCCGAGGCAACCCTTGATAGAAAAAGGATAATCTTTTATTTCACTGCAGACGGCAGGATCGACTTCAGGGAACTGGTAAAAGACCTTGCTGCGCGGTTCAGGACACGGATCGAAATGAGGCAGATAGGGGTAAGGGATGAAGCAAAACTTATCGGTGGTCTTGGTGTCTGCGGCAGAGAGCTTTGCTGTAACACATTCCTCACTTCATTTGAGCCTGTATCCATAAGAATGGCAAAAAAGCAGGAACTGGTTTTAAATGTGGGCAAGCTCTCCGGCCTTTGCGGAAGGCTCATGTGCTGTCTCAGGTATGAGTATGATGGGGACATGGAGAGCATTTCATCTGACGACGAATTACCTATAGAGTCTGAGGAAGTTCATGAGGAAAAGGCAGGGAGCGGTATTTCTGCTGTGCTTTCAAAACTGGAGCAGAGCGATTCGACCGAAGAATTCATAGAAACTCCACCACAACCACAATCTGAGCAGCCAGAGCCTGAGCAGCCGAAATCCGAACAAACCGAACATTTCCCAGTTGTTCGGGGGCATAAGAAATTCAGGCATAAAAGGAGGCATTTCAGGAGATGATCAGATTCTATGTGACCACACCCATTTATTATGTAAATGACATCCCTCATATCGGCCATGCATATACAACTATTGCAGCAGACATCCTTGCAAGATACAATCGCCTTAAAGACAACGAAGTTTTCTTTTTGACAGGGACAGATGAGCATGGGCAGAAGGTTGAGAAGGCTGCGAAAGAGAGGGGCAAGACCCCAAAAGAGCATGCAGATATTATGGTTGAAAATTTTAAGAATCTCTGGAAGAAGCTGAATATATCAAATGATGCATTTATTCGTACTACCGACATTGAGCATATTAAGACTGTTCAGGGGCTTTTGCAGATGCTCTTTGAAAGGGGAGAGATAGAAAAGAGGAGTTATGCCGGATGGTACTGTGTTCCTGATGAAAGATTCTGGACAGAGAAGGATTTGATAGAAGGGAACTGCCCTGACTGCGGAAGACCTGTTGAGCAGATACAGGAAGAGAACTATTTTTTTCTCATGTCGAAATATCAGGGGCGCTTAATAAGGCATATAGAAGAAAATCCTGCTTATATACTCCCTGAAACCCGCAAAAACGAAGTCCTCGGTTTTTTAAAGAACAATACCCTGGGAGATTTATGTATTTCAAGACCCAAGCAGAGGCTTTCATGGGGAATCCCCCTTCCATTCGATGATAACTTTGTTACATATGTATGGTTTGATGCTCTTGTGAATTATTTTTCTGCGACGAGGTACCTCATTCCGAAAAATCTGAAATCTCAAATTTCAAATTTGAAATCTACAGACTGGTGGCCGGCAAACCACCACATAATCGGCAAGGATATACTCACTACTCATGCAGTCTATTGGTCAACAATGCTCATGGCCCTAAATTTTCCTTTGCCAGGTAATATCTTTGCCCACGGATGGTGGACAGTGGATGGCAAAAAGATGTCAAAATCCATTGGCAATGTTGTTGACCCGAATGCCATGGCTGATAAATACGGAGTTGATGCATTCCGCTATTTCCTCTTCAGGGAAGTGCCATTCGGACTTGACGGAGATTTCTCAGAAGATGCTTTGATAAGACGTATAAATACAGACCTTGCCAATGACCTTGGCAATCTTTTAAGCAGGTTTCTTACAATGGCAGAAAAGTATTTTGATGGAAGGATTAATTTGATCGCCAGTACAGATGAATTTGTAGAGAAGTGCGTCAAGACAAATGAAAATATTCATAAAGAGGAATACTGGTCGCGCTTGAGCTTTAACCTGATACTGGAAAGCATCTGGCAAATGATTGGAGATGCAAATAATTATATTGCCCAGAAAGAGCCGTGGAAACTTGCCAAAAGCAATTTAGAGGAACTTAAAATTGTTATATATAATATCTGGAATTCTTTGAGACTGACAGCCATTTCCATTTATCCCTTTATGCCCAATACAGCAGAAAAGATGTGGAAACAACTTGGTCTTAAATCATTAAAAGAGGAAGCGATATTTCAGTGGGAATGGAAGCCTGACTATGAAGTAAAAGTCTCCAAAGGAGAGCAGCTTTTCCCTCGCATAGAGAAAAAAGAAGAAAAACAAAAATCTGAACAAAAGAAGGAGAAAACGAAAATGACAGAAGGTGTTAAAGAACTGATTGCCATAGATGATTTTGCAAAGGTTGAATTAAAGGTTGGTAAGGTTGTAGCTGCCGAGAAGGTTGAAAAGTCTGAAAAACTGCTGAAACTTAAGGTCGATATAGGAGAGGAAAGGCAGATAGTTGCAGGCATTGCAAAGTCTTATACACCCGATGACCTTATCGGTAAAAAAATCGTTGTGGTTGCAAACCTCAAGCCTGCAAAGCTCATGGGCATAGAGTCACATGGAATGCTCCTCGCTGCAACGGATGAAGAAGGAAGGCTCTCTGTTCTTACCCTCGACAGGGAAGTAAAGCAGGGAGCGAGGGTGAAGTAAAATTTTATAAATGCTGTTGGGCGAAGTTTACGGTTAATCTCCTCTTTGTTCCTTCTCCCATAATGCCTTTAGGTCTCTCTTCCCATGAATAAGACCCAAAATAACAACCCTTGATTCTTCAATGCTGTAAATAAGGCGATATTCTTTGACAAAAATTTCACGAATATCAGGATTACCAACTTCAGGGACAATACGTCCCCTTTCAGAAAATTCATTCAGGGAACGGCTCATGTCGAGGACTTTTTGGACAAATGATGCTGCGTAAAAGGTGGAATCCCTTGCAATATATTCGGCAAGAGCTTCAAGGTCAGCGGTGGCTTCAAATGACCAGATTACTTTGCGAGCCATTTTGACATCATCTTCTCAACTTCTTCCTGTGTATAGACCCGCCCTTGTTCCGCATCCTTCAGTCCACGCTCAATTTTTTGAAGAACATAAAGATGATACTGGACGTCTTCCAAGGTGCAATCATCCGGCAAACGTTTGAGAAGATTACTCACTTCTTGTTTGACTGTCTGCATCTCTCCCTCCTGGTCCTTGCCTTTTATCTTAATTATACTAAATTTGACAGCGAATTTCGCCTAATGTTTGCAGGATAAAAGAAATGTGTAGCGTTTAGTAGGTCTTCAGGGGCAAGAGCAAAAAGCAACATTCGGAAGGATAAATGCACTCAGCGGTGTAAAAGGTGATATTCGCTTTTTCCAAACGGGCTCGACGGAAACTGCCCCGCCTCCCCATTATCTGTTGCCTTAAGGCAGCGGGAGTGCCGCCATTATGCTAAAATAAAACAAATAAATAAGAGCCCGTTCAATAACAGGGAAGATTTTTAAGGATAGGACATAGGAGAGATTAGAACAAGCAGACAAGGTAAAGGATATGACAACTATACAGCACAATCACCTCGCATCATACGGTTTTAAGCCATCAGAAGGCATATTCATGCCTTCTGAAGACAGACCAATCCATTGTCTTGATTTTGAAAGGCACAACAGCCATCTATCAAACAGGCAAAAGCCCTGTTTTAAGTTTCATTCCCGCAATGAGCCTGCTCAGATAAGCAGAAATGCTCATAAAGACATGAATGCTGACATTCTTTATGCCTTTGAACCTCAAAGCTTCAAGGCTATGACTTCCCTTCAAGATGCTGAAGAATCTCTCTATAGCGGTTCTCATTTTATAGACGCTTTTGAAGCTCTTGCGCGTTCTTATAGCCTTCATAATATCCTGAACCCCATAGTCTTCCTTGAGATAAAAAGTGGGACCATATTTACCTTTGAAGCAATCATTTTTAAAGAGGCAGCCGGAAGCGCTGTCCGCATGAAGTCCGCAGCGGAACTTGATTCTTCCTCTCTTGGTCTCTTTACCCCAATAGCAGAGCTCAATGCCGGCCTTGCAGAAGAACTTTCCATTAGGGCCTATAGTTATATCTCCGCGATGGAGGGCATTCTGTCTTGCTCTGGGATTGGCAGCGATATAAGGGGTGATATTTCTGCCGATAAGGTAAGCTGCATTGTCGGTGCTGTCGTAACCTGCATCGGCAATCATGGCATCGATGTTTTTATCGCAAAGTCTATGAGAAGAATCGTCGGTCAAATCAGGCAGAAACTTGCCGTCCCACTCATTGCCGGAAGTGACCCTTATAGAAGTAGGAAGGGGGAGTTTTGTATTGGCAACCTCAAGATGAACCTTATAACCGAAAAAGGAGAAATCTTTACGCTTATAACCCCATGCAGCATCATCGTCGGACCTGAACGCCTCGATATGGGAAGAATCTACGGAGAGCTTCAGACTTTTTGCCTTGATGAGACAGAGGCATTGAGCAATAAGATTGACAAGTATTTCATTGAAAACCTCCTCTCCGAGCCTCTCTCTGAAATAATGGAAGGTATTGTGTCTGGGAGTCTCGCCATAGGAAAAACCGCACAGATAAGCCAATCGTCCATCGAAAGCGAGTTTCTGAGCGAGATCTCTTTCGGAGGAGGCAAAGCCGAGGTAAATGAGAAGAAGGGATTTAAAGAGTGCTTGAGGATCGTATCCCTTGCGCCCTTCATTGCCGTAACGATTTTTGACAAGGTCGTAGACGAAGGAAAAATCAACGGAGTCGAACAATATCTTCAAGGGGTCGTTGGATGGGATGATAGAGGAAAGTTTAAGGTCAACAAAATTAAACTGCCTGTCTCTTTTCATTCAAAGGCCTCCATATGGAATTGAGATGAGTTATTTTAACAGGAATTGCGGTAAAAGAAAATCAGAATATGCTCACAATCCCTTGATTGTCAAGGCTTCGTGAGTTGTTGAACAGGCTTCAAATAAATAAAGAAAAGAGGTGATTTTATGACAACGAAAACAAAGGACTTAATTTCAATGGTTGAGTCTTTACCTGTAGATATAAAAACGACCCTCGTTGAAAAGATTCTTAATAGCCTGCATCCATCACAAAAAGAAATAGATGCACTATGGGCAAAAGAAGCTGAAAAGAGAGTCAAGGAAATTAAAAGCGGAAAAGTTAAAACCATTGCCGGCGATAAAGTCTTTAAGGAAATTCGGGAAAGATTCCATAGATGAAATACTCTTTCCATCCCGAAGCAAGGAATGAATTTTTTGAAGCAATCAATTATTTCACGCTCCCCCGATTCCATAGCACGCATAAGCAGTTTTAAAGGTTTATAAATTGTCTAAAACTTAAATGTCATATGGTATTATATAAGCTCTTAAGGAACAAAGAGCGGGAGACTGCATGCCTGAACAGAAGATAAAAGACTGGCCTGAGAATGAGAGGCCGAGGGAGAGGCTTATCAAATATGGCGCTGAGAGCCTTTCCGATGCGCAGCTTCTTGCAATAATCCTCAGAACAGGCAGTGGAGAAAAAGGGGTACTGGGACTCTCAATGTCACTTCTCGATGCCTTTAAAACCCTGAGAAATATAGATGCTGCATCAATCTCCGAGCTTTCCTCTATAAAAGGCATCGGAACAGCAAAGATTGCCCAGATCAAGGCAGCCTTTGAACTTGGAAAAAGATTAATGGGCGAATCTTCTGACGGAAAGCCTGTATTTTCTTCGAGCTATTCTATATATTCATATTTTGCGCCAAGGTTTAAAAACCTTAAAAAGGAATTTTTTATCGGTGTACTTCTCGACGCAAAGAACAGGCTTATAAGGGAGTGCAAGGTTTCTGAAGGGACGCTCACAAATTCCCTTATTCATCCCCGCGAGGCATTCAAGGAGGCAGTCAAAGAATCGGCTGCATCGGTCATATTTGTTCATAACCATCCAAGCGGCGATCCGACACCGAGCAGGGATGATATTACCATTACAGAAAGACTAAAGAGTGCAGGTGATATTATCGGCATAAGTGTCCTTGACCATGTGATTATAGGTGATGGGAAATATGTAAGTCTTAAAGAGAAGGGCGTATTATGATAAAATAGCTCATATTAAATTAAGGAGGTTAACCATGCCAGCATATGATTACAAATGCAGTAAGTGTGGAGAGACCTTTTCTTTGATTATGAGTGTGAAGGAAAAAGAGACAAAGAAGGTGAAATGCCCAAAGTGTAAGAGCGTGAAAGTTAAGCCTGTGTATTCTGGATTTTTTGCCGTAACATCAAAGAAGTCATAGGTTCCAATAATTTAATTTTACAGGAGGATGCAATGGTTAAGAGGGCACTGATCAGTGTTTCTGACAAGAGAGGGGTTATAGATTTCGCAAAGGAATTGTCTGCGATGGGAGTTGAGATACTGTCAACAGGAGGCACTGCAAAGGCGCTCCGTGATGCAGGTATTGCAGTTGTGGAGGTCTCCGACTATACAGGATTCCCTGAAATGCTTGAAGGAAGGCTTAAGACACTTCATCCGAAGATACATGGTGGTCTTTTAGCAAGGCGCAGCAATGCAAAGGATATGGACGATATAAAGAGGCATGACATTAAACCTATAGACATGGTTGTTGTTAATCTCTATCCATTCGAAGAAACTATTTCAAAGACTAATGTGACCTTCGAAGATGCTATTGAGAATATAGACATCGGAGGACCAACCATGCTCAGGGCTGCATCAAAGAATTTTCAGGATGTGGCTGTTGTTGTTGATCCCGACGATTATTCAAAGATAATGGATGAAATGAAGTCATCCAAGGGCGAGATAGGCAGGGAGACGAAGCTCAATCTCGCAAAGAAGGTCTTTGCCCACACAGCAAGATATGACACGCTCATTGCGGATTATTTAACCGGCGTAACGGAAAAGGAGCCATCCTTCCCTGAATACTTCACGACATCTCTGAAAAGGGTTTCTGTTTTGAGATACGGTGAAAACCCGCAGCAGAAGGCTGCAATATACAAAGAGAGGACTAACGGCCTTTCCCTTCCTGATGCAAAGGTGCTTCAGGGTAAGGAGATGTCTTTCAACAATTATCTTGATACCCATTCTGCACTCATGCTTGCTCTCGAGTTCGATAAAAAGGCGTGCGCAATCATAAAGCATAATAACCCATGCGGAGTTGCTCTTGGCGATACTGCTGCTGAGGCCTTTAAAAAGGCAGAAAAGGCAGACCCTATTTCTGCATTCGGCGGAGTAGTTGCATTCAACACAGCGGTTGACGCTGCTACTGCAAAGGAGATGACAGAGATATTCCTTGAGGTTGTGATAGCGCCATCATTTACAAAAGATGCCATCGAAATATTTTCTAAAAAGCCGAATATAAGACTTCTCGAACTTTCAAATATGCTCGAAAAGAAAAAGGCTGGTTCATGGGACATGAAGAGGATTGCAGGAGGCATGCTCCTTCAGGGATGGGATTATTCCAGTGAGGACATTATGTCAATGAAGGCTGTTACAAAGCGTCAGCCCACAAAGGATGAGCTTGAGGCGCTCTCATTCGCATGGAAGGTCTGCAAGCATGTCAAATCCAATGCCGTAGTTTATGCATTCAAGGACAGGACAGCAGGTATAGGCATAGGCCAGACAAAGAGGGTCTATTCTGCAAAGATAGGAGCAATGAATGCAACAGAGCCTATAAAGGGCTCTGTTGCAGCATCTGACGGATTCTTTCCATTCAGAGATGGTATAGATGTCCTCCATGAAATGGGCGTCACTGCTGTTGTTCAACCCGGTGGCTCTGTGAAGGATTCCGAGGTCATACAGGCAGCAGACGAATATGGTATGGCTATGATTATCACAGGCACGAGGCATTTCAGACACTAAGAATGGAGTAATGCATAAAAAATGAGGTCATTCAGGGAAATAAAGCTGCATTACAATTTCACTGCCGAGGATGAAAAGCGGCTCGCCTCTTTGCAGAATCTCATGGCTGAGAATGTGGATAGGGCAATGGACGCCCTTCATTCGTGGATATTGCAGACAAAACAGGCAGCAGCCTTTTTCACGGAAGAGAGCAGGAGGGCCCATATATTCGGCGCTCAAAAGAATTGGTTTCTGGATCTCTTCGGCGGCAACTACGATAATACCTATTACGAAGGCTTGATAAGGATAGGGCAGGCGCATGTTAAAAGACTTGTGGATGCCCACTTCATGAACCGTGCTGTGAATATAATAAGGAATTTCTGTGTCAATGTGATTAACAGCCAGATTGAAGATGTGGATGAGCGGGCGAGGCTCCTGATCTCTGTCGAGAAGATCCTCGATATAAACCTCGATATAATTACTTCTTCATATATAGAGGAGGAGTTGAGGACATACTCCCCTGCCTACAGGGTGAGGAATGCCCTGATAAGTTTTTCGGAGCGTTTTTCCCAGTCCATGAATCTTGTCCTTATACTTGCACTCATAGGGCTTACATTGGGCGTGGTCGGACTGTTTGCCTATGATGTGAGAAATCTTGTTACAGGCAATCTCGAACACGGGATCATCTCTGCCCTCGGTTCGATGTTGATATTGTGGGTGATGATAGAACTTATGAACACCGAAATCGCACACCTCAAGGGCGGGAAATTCCATATAAGCGTATTTATAGGGGTCGCCCTCGTTACCATTATAAGAGAGACAATGATCGCTACGCTTAAACACGAAAGGCCGGAGACCATATATTATCTTATCGCAGCTATACTCGTCATAGGGGTAGTTTACTGGCTCGTAAAAAGAACGGAGGATAGAGGATAATGAAGGTTCTTGTTATAGGGAGCGGGGGCAGGGAGCATGCCATTGTGTGGAAGCTCTCCCAGTCGAGGCATGTGGACAAAATATATTGTGCCACAGGCAATGCAGGAATAGCAGAGATAGCCGAATGCATCGATGTGGATATGTCGAATTTCGATGCATTGCTTGATCTTGTGAGGTATGAATGGATAGACCTCACCATTGTAGGTCCTGAAGACCCGCTTTCAAGGGGCATTGTGGATGTATTCGAAAAGGAGGGCAGGAGAATAATCGGCCCAACAAAGGCAGCAGCACAGCTTGAGTCGAGTAAGGTCTTTGCAAAGGAGTTTATGAAGAAGTACCGCATACCAACTGCCGAATACAAGGTGTTCACATCGTATCTCCATGCAGAGGATTATGTGAGGATGAAGGGCGCCCCAATTGTTATAAAGGCTGACGGCCTTGCTGCAGGCAAGGGTGTTATTGTTGCATCAACAGTGGACGAGGCCATAGATGCATTGAGGTTTATCATGAAGGACAGGGCATTCGGCAATGCAGGGAATAAGGTAATCGTGGAGGAATGTCTTAAGGGAGAAGAGGCGTCATTTATGGTATTTACAGACGGAAGGACTATTGTTCCGATGGTAAGCTCTCAGGACCATAAAAGGGTTTTTGATAATGACAAGGGGCCGAACACGGGCGGAATGGGCGCATACAGTCCCGCTCCCGTTATCACAAAGGAACTCGAATCTGTGGTAATGGACACAATAATGAGACCGACCATCGAAGGGCTGAGAAGCGAGGGGATAAAGTACAAAGGGATTTTATACGCAGGTTTAATGATCGATAACGGCCAGCCCAATGTCCTTGAATTCAACTGCAGGCTTGGAGACCCTGAGACGCAGCCGGTACTCTTAAGACTCGATACAGACCTTGTGGACATTTGCATGGCAATAGCTGATGAAAAGCTGTCTGATGTGAATATCGAATGGAAGGATGAGGCCGCCGTATGTGTTGTGCTCGCATCAGGTGGATACCCCGGAAAATATGAGAAGGGGAAGATTATATCGGGTCTTAATGATGCTAAGGAAATGGACAATGTTGTTGTCTTCCATGCAGGCACTTCTTTTAACAACAATGAAATAGTTACCAATGGCGGAAGGGTTTTGGGGGTAACTGCGCTGGGCAAAGGTATAAAGGCTGCAAAAGAAAGGGCCTATGAAGCAATAAAAAAGATACATTTTGAAGGAATGCACTACAGAAGTGACATTGCAGATAAAGCTTTGAATAGAGGATGAAAACTCATTTGGACTGTTTCCCCTGCTTTTTGAGGCAGACATTGATTGCTGTGAGGCTCGGCACAAAGAACGAGACGCTTCAGGCCGAAGTGCTGAAGGGTGTTATGGATGAGATTAAGGCAACAGATATGTCTCAGCCTCCAGCATATTCCACAACATTCTTGCATAGAAAAATAAGGCAACTTCTCGGCAAGGACCCTTTCAGGGAAATAAAATCAGAATATAATCAGATAGCGCTTGGTCTGTATCCTGAACTCAAAAAGAAGGTTGAAAGCAGCCGCGATCCCCTGTGGACTGCTGCAAGGCTTGCCATTGCAGGCAATGTTATAGATTTCGGAATATTCACATCCGTAGATATTATCGGGACAATCGAAAAGGCGCTTCACAGCCCAATTACTATTGATGAATACAAAACCTTTAAGGATGCGCTGGATAAACACACAGAAATCTTTTATCTGCTTGACAATGCCGGCGAAATATTGTTCGACAGGATTCTTATTGAGGTTTTAACGGGGATGGGTAAGAAGGTCAAGGCTGTTGTCAAGGGGCAGCCTGTATTAAACGATTCAACGATTGAGGATGCTGAAGAAGTCGGCCTTACCGATGTCTGCGAGATTATTGATAACGGCTCTGACTGTATCGGCACTATACTGGAATTCTCGTCACCGGAATTTAACAGTGAGTTTAGGAATGCCGGCTTCATAATAAGCAAAGGACAGGGAAATTTTGAGACTGTATATATCCCCGAGATTATTGGAACACGGGATATCTTCTTCCTCTTCCAGTCAAAATGCGATGTAGTTTCAAAGGAACTGGGGCTTTCAAAGGGTTCCATGCTTTTAATGGCAAGGGATTATAAAACCTTATAAAACGATAAAAAAGTTAAACATCCAAAACCTTGACATTTAAACGGGATTAATTTAAGATAGCTTTTAATTTTCTCAGAGGAGGCTCACCGTGGAAGCACCGACAATATTACATGCAGTAATGCCTAATATTCCGCCTTATGTTTCTTATTCGTGGCTTGCAATGGGTATTTTAATCGTCACTGCCCTTGCCGTAAAGAGCAAGCTGAGCCTTATTCCTTCAGGACTTCAAAATTTCATGGAGGTTATTGCGGATTTTGCACTGAATCTCTCGCGGAATAATATAGGCCATCACTGGGGGGATAAGTTTTATCCCTTAATTGGGACCATTTTCATTTATATTCTGACATGCAATTTTATGGGTTTGATACCCGGCTTTGAAGCGCCTACAGGTAATATAAACATGACCGCGTCTATGGCTGTGCCCGTATTTCTGATATATCAGTTTTACGGTGTAAAAGTTCACGGCATAAAATATTTAAATCATTTTCTCGGCCCGATGAGGTCAATATATGCCCTGCCTCTTATGATAATGATGTTTTTCATCGAGATCATCGGTCATCTTGTCAGGCCTGTCACGCTTTCTGTCAGGCTTTTCGGCAATATGATGGCAAAGCATATGCTTTTGATGATACTCGGCTTATTGGTGCCTGCTGTTGTGCCTGTTGCAATACTTGGACTTGGCGTGCTTGTAAGCGTTATCCAGGCCTATGTCTTTGCGCTGCTGGCAACATTGTATATTGCCGGCGCTGTAGAAGAAGGCCATTAATATAATCTCTAAGGAAAGGAGGAAATGAGCAATGAAGAAACTGTTTTCTCTCATGCTACTCGCATTGATTGCAATTGCACTGCTTGCACCGGTTGCCTTTGCTGAAGAGGCTGCCAAGGCAGCAGATGCAGGCGCTGCAAAACTCAGCTATTATGGAATGGCTGTTTTAGGTTCAGGCCTTGCAATCGGCCTTGCTGCTTTAGGAACCGGAATTGGCCAGGGTATCGGCTTGAAGGGTGCAACAGAAGGCGTGGCAAGAAACCCGGGCGCATCAGGCAAGATCACAACGACCCTTATTATCGGTCTTGCAATGATCGAGTCTCTTGCTATTTATGCCCTTGTTGTCGTTCTTATCGTTCTTTTTGCAAATCCTTTCAAACTTTAATTTTTTCACTACATTTCATAAGAAAGGGCGGGGACTCCGTATGGAGTCCCCAATTTTTATTTGCTGTCTCTGAAATACGATGATTTATATTTTTCAGGATGGAATGATGCGAGCCTTACAACTTTGCAGTTCGGGAATCTCTTCAGTATTTCATCCTCCGAGACCCGCTGGTCATATCCAAGGGCTATAATATCAGGCTCAAGCACTTCCAGTATTTGAAAAAGGTCAGTGTCGAGATTGCCTAAGACAACCATATCTGGAATGCCTGTATCCTCCACATTATTCCTTCTGAGCCTCTCATCGTGGGTTGGCAGAAAGCCCTTAATTCTTTTCACGGTATCATCCCTTGCGACAATCACGATAAGCTCATCGCCAAGCGCCTTTGCCTGTTTTAGGAAATCGATATGGCCTTTATGAAAGTGATCGAATGTCCCTGCGCACACCACTTTTTTCTTCATGGATTAAATGATACCAGAATGCTCAATCCTTGACAATCCTTATTCAGAGATGGTATTTTAAACCAAAAGTTTTTATATTTTCAGTTTTTTTTACTAATAACTATTCATTCAAAATTTGCTGATGCAAATTTTGCTTGGGGCTGTAGCTCAGTTGGGAGAGCGCTTGAATGGCATTCTATAACAGACGACCTTCCAAGACCTTGTAAATCCTCACAAATCAAGAATTATCAAGGCTTTCAGAGAAATCAAGTTTTTCTATGTTTGTGTTAGTATCTTGTTAATAACGCATATTTCTATTACAATTTTATGACAGTAAAAACTTATTTGCTTTTTTGTATCCTTTAGGATACAATATAATCATAATAATCATTCGAGAGACTGAAATATACTCCCGATGGTTTTCTTCTTTGCGAGACCGCAAGGCACGTGCCCGGATTCAGACACGCATTGACCGATTGCAACTTGGACTTCTCGGAGATGTTAAGCCGGTCGGTGAGGGCGTTTCAGAATTGCGCATTGATTATGGTCCGGGCTATAGGGTGTATTTTGTGCAACGTGGACAGGAACTGGTGATCCTGTTGGCCGGAGGCGATAAGAGTACGCAGGATAAGGATATTAAAACCGCGCTGGAGTTAGCGCGCAATTTGTAGGAGGTCGTTATGTCACACAAGAAAATTAAAACTCGTCCTTATGACCAGGTGAAATACCTCAAAACAGAGGAAGACATGGCAGCTTATCTGGAGGCCGCTCTTGAAGACGGGCATCCGGCAGTCATAGCCGCTGCCTTGGGTA
>JAGUWD010000042.1 GCA_020062545.1 Thermodesulfovibrionales bacterium | reverse complement strand
CTGATAGCACCTATAGCCATGGAGAAGGAACTGAGGTTTGCAATAAGGGAAGGCGGAAGGACAGTAGGTGCTGGAGTTGTTACTGAGGTGTTGGAGTAAGCTATGAGGGATATAATACTTTTTCAGTGCACTGAGTGCAAAGACAAAAACTATTCGAGCATGAAGAACAAGAAGAATACCACAGACAAGCTTCAGCTCAAGAAGTACTGCAGGAACTGCAGGAAACATACTATGCACAAGGAGACAAAGGCTTAGAAGGTTGGATAGGCCAGTAGCTCTAACGGCTAGAGCGTCGGACTCCAAATCCGAGGGTTGGGGGTTCAAATCCCTCCTGGCCTGCCACTGATTAGCTCATAGCTTATGGCTGATAGCTTAGTAATGAGCGGCTATGAGCTATGAACTATGAACTATGAGCTAAAAAGGGAGCTTAAATGTTTGAAAGGATAAAAAACTTTTTTCATGAGGTGAAGGTAGAGGCGAAAAAGGTGAATTACCCATCAAAGGATGAACTTGTTGGTTCCACATGGGTTGTGATTACGACAGTGGTGGTCATTTCGGTGTTTCTTGGTATTGTGGATTTAGGCCTCTCTAAAATAATTAAACTACTTGTAAGGTAAGGATAACTTGTAAGGTAAGGATATGGCTAAAAACTGGTACGTTGTTCATACATATTCGGGTTTTGAAGAGAAGGTAAAGGCATCCATAGAGGAAAGGATTAAGCTTAAAGGCCTCGAGGATAAAATTACGAGGATACTCATCCCCACAGAGAAGGTTATAGAACTTAAGGGCAAGAAGAAGAAGGAAATGGACAAAAAGTTCTATCCCGGTTATATCCTCGTTGAGATGGATCTCGATGATGAGACATGGCACCTCATTAAAAACACACTTAGGGTCACAGGCTTTGTTGGCGGAGCCAAGCCTGTCCCCCTTCCACAGGAAGAGATTGATGTAATACTGCAGCAACTCGAAAGAGGGCCTGCACCTGTTGTAAAAAGCCGGTTTGAAAAAGGCGAAAGCGTCAGGATAACAGACGGCCCGTTTACTAATTTTGTCGGATATGTGGATGAGGTTGATATGGATCACGGCAGACTGCGCGTTATGGTCAGTATATTCGGCAGGCAGACGCCTGTGGAGCTTGCATTCTCACAGGCAGAAAAAGCGTAATTAGCTTATAGTTTATGGCTAATAGCTCATAGCAAAGAACTTTAAAACATGAGATAGGAACTATGAACTAAGAGCTAAATTTAGGAGGAGATAGATGGCTAAGAAAGAGGTTGTAGCACAGGTTAAACTTGTGATACCTGCAGGCAAGGCAAATCCGGCACCCCCTGTCGGACCTGCCCTCGGTCCTCATGGTATCAATATAATGGAATTCTGCAAACAGTTTAATGCGCAGACACAGAATATGGGCGATACGCTCTTGCCTGCTGTTTTGAGCATTTATAATGACAGGTCTTTTACGTTTATACTTAAAACACCGCCTGCATCCGAGTTGATCAAAAAGGCTGCCGGTGTTGTGAAGGGGTCAGGCGTTCCCAATAAGGATAAGGTCGGAACAATAACATCTGCTCAGGTTGAAGAGATAGCAAAGACAAAACTCCCTGACTTGAATACCACATCCCTTGAGTCTGCAGTCAATATAATCAAGGGAACCGCAAGAAGTATGGGCGTGGAAGTAAGGGATTAAGGAGGGAAAGAATGGGCAAGAAATTGGATAATGTATTATCAAAAGTCGATTTAACGAAAGAGTATTCCATAGAAGATGCGATTGCCCTTGTGAAAGAGGGTGCGGTTGCCAGGTTTGATGAAACAGTAGATATGGCAATAAACCTCGGCGTTGATGCAAAAAAGTCCGACCAGATGGTGAGAGGTACGGTAGTCCTTCCATATGGCACCGGCAAACCAGTAAGGGTATTGGTTTTTGCAAAGGGAGAGAAAGAAAAAGAGGCGAAAGAGGCAGGTGCCGATTATGTGGGAGCAGAAGACCTCGTGGAAAAGATACAGCAGGGCTGGCTCGAGTTCGACAAGACAGTGGCTACTCCTGACTTAATGGGATTGGTTGGAAAGCTCGGCAAGATCCTCGGTCCGAGGGGCCTTATGCCTAACCCAAAACTGGGAACGGTTACCTTTGACATTGCAAAGGCAGTTAAGGAGATAAAGGCAGGAAAGGTAGAATATAAGGTGGAAAAGGCAGGCATTGTGCATGTGCCTGTTGGAAAGGCATCATTCGATAAAGAGAAGCTTCTCGAGAACACCATGGCTATTTTAAAATCGGTGACAAAGGCAAAGCCGGCAACATCCAAGGGAAAATATATAAAGAAAATTACCTTATCCTCTACGATGGGGCCTGGCATAAAGATAGATATTTCAAAATTAAAGGTTGCATAGCAGGCATTGCCTGCATTAAAGATGTCAGAGACAGTAGGTAGACGACAGCAGTCGGACTTTAATTGGCATAATAAATAATGCCAGCCTACCGAGACAGATTGGTGTTGATAAGTTCATTGAGTCCCTTGAGTTTATTGGGTTAGCATAGACGAACAATAAACACAAAAACTCAATAAACACGATAAACTGTTTCTGAATGTCTCTGGGAAAGGAGGAAGGAAATCTGATTACCAAGGAAAGAAAATCCCAACAGATAGCAGAACTGTCGGAAAAGTTTTCGAAATCAAAGGCGGTTGTTCTTACCGAATATAAGGGGCTTACTGTATCAGAGGTTGCTGAACTGAGAAATGTCCTGAAGGAAGCTGGTGCAGAGTATAAGGTCGTTAAGAATACCCTGAGCAGTATCGCTGCAAAGGGTACTCCTGCGGAGCCGGCGGCAGATTTGTTCGTTGGACCTACGGGCATAGCCTTTGGTTTTGAAGATGCTATTGCTGTAGCCAAAAAGGTGCTTGAGTATGCAGCCAAAAACGAAAAGCTCAAGGTGAAGAGTGGAATCATCGAAGGAAGGCTTTGCTCTGTTGACGAGATTAAGGCAATGTCAAAACTTCCACCGAAGCCCGTACTTCTCGGCATGCTGGCAGGTGCAATGCAGGCACCAGCGTCAAAACTTGCCGGTGCGTTGAATGCTACAATTACACAGTTTGCTTATGCACTGGAAGCATTGAAGAGTAAAAGAGCAAATGGGTGAATGGGTAAATGAGTCTAACTCATTAACACATTAACTCATTAACACATTAACCAATTAAGGAGGAAAATAAAAAATGGCAGTTACAAAGGAAGATGTTTTTGGTTTTATCGACAACATGACAATCCTCGAGATGTCACAGTTCATCAAGGAATTCGAAGAAAGGTATGGTGTCACTGCAGCAGCACCAGTGGCCGTGGCAGCAGCACCTGTTGCAGCCGCAGGCGCTCCAGCCGCTGCAGCAGAGGAGAAGACAAGCTTTGATGTAGTCCTCTCATCTGCAGGAGACAAGAAGATCCAGGTTATCAAAGTGGTCAGGGAGCTTACAGGGCTCGGACTCAAAGAGGCAAAGGACCTCGTTGATGGAGCACCAAAACCCCTTAAAACAGGTGTTACAAAAGAAGAGGCAGATGCAATGAAGGCAAAACTCGAGGCAGAAGGCGCAAAGGTAGAAATAAAATAATGCAGGCAAAGGTAAAGGTAGAGGTAGAGAATTCAATGGAATCTTTACCTCACCATTTACCTCAACCTGTTTTTAAGAAGGAGAACTATGGCAAAGCTTTTAAGGGAAAGGTTAAATTTTGGCAAGGTGCCGCCGGTATTGGAGGTGCCATATCTTGTAGAATTCCAGAAAAAATCATTTGACAGGTTTTTACAGAAGGATATCGCAGCAGGTAAGAGGATAGAAGAAGGATTACAGGCTGCTTTTAACAGCGTTTTCCCTATAACGGATTATAATGACATCGCTTCCATAGAATTCATTTCCTATGGCCTTGGTGAGCCAAAGATGACGCCGAGGGAGTGTCTCCTTAAAGGATTGAATTATGCTGCACCGCTCAAGATAAAGGTAAGGCTTAATGTCTACGAAAAAGACGAAAAAGGGAAGAAGATACTGAAGGAGTCGAGGGAGCAGGAAGTCTACATAGGCGATATGCCTATCATGACAGAGACAGGAAGCTTTATCATAAACGGAACAGAGAGAGTAATAGTCAGCCAGCTGCATCGGTCGCCGGGAGTATATTTTGCTCCGGATAAGGGCAAAACCCATGCGAGCGGAAGGCTTTTATATACAGCGAGGGTGATTCCTGTCAGGGGGTCATGGCTCGATTTTGAATTCGATGCAAAGGATATCCTCTATGTAAGAATAGACAGACGCAGGAAACTGCCTGCAACCATAGTACTCAAGGCCCTCGGTTATTCAAATGAAGACCTTCTCAAGACTTTTTATCCTGTTGAGGAGATAAAGATAAAGGATAAGGAGCATTATACGAGGGTAGTGAGCGATGTCCTTGCAGGTATCAGGACAAGGCATAATATAGTCTCTCCTGATAACAAGGAGATTATTGTAAAAGAGGGCAGCAAAATAACGAAGATGGCATTAAAAAAGATGGAGGCTGCCGGAATAAGGGAAATACCCATAACGAGGACCGACATTATCGGAAGGGTTACGCTTAAAGATATTGTTGACCCGACGACCGGAGAGATAATCCTTGACGGGAATAAGGAGATCTCCGAAGATGTATTCCACAAGATACTCTCTCTTAAGGTAGATACCCTGCACCTGCTCTTTATCGATAATGTGAGCTACCTCCCGTCTTTCAGGGAGACCCTTCTTACCGACAAGGTCGCAACGCAGGAGGATGCATTAAAAGAGATTTACAAGAAGCTCAGGCCAGGCGAGCCTGCAACTGCTGCTGCATCGCGTGAACTCTTCGCAGGACTATTCTTTGATCCGAAGAGATACGACCTCTCGTCTGTGGGAAGGTTGAAGATCAATGAGAAACTCGGGATGGATACACCTCTCGATGTCAGGGTCCTAACAGACAAGGACATTGTGGAGATTGTGCGTTATCTTCTTAATCTCAGAACAGGAAAGGGTGAAGTTGATGATATTGATCATCTCGGCAACAGAAGGATAAGGGGCATAGGCGAGCTTCTCGAAAACCAGTTCAGAATAGGGCTTGTGCGCATGGAAAGGGCTATAAAAGAGAAGATGACCCTTACGGAACTCGATACAGCAATGCCCCATGATTTGATAAATGCAAAGCCGGTGATGGCTGCTGTTAAGGAATTCTTTGGCTCGAGCCAGTTGAGCCAGTTTATGGATCAGACAAATCCGCTGTCAGAGATAACACACAAGAGGAGGTTGTCAGCTCTTGGTCCCGGTGGACTTACAAGGGAGAGGGCCGGATTTGAGGTCAGGGACGTTCATCCAACCCATTACGGAAGGATATGTCCCATCGAGACCCCAGAGGGCCCGAATATCGGACTCATTACATCCCTTGCATCCTATGCAAAGATCAATGATTTCGGTTTTATAGAGGCCCCCTACAGAAAGGTCGTCAACGGCCGTGTTACAGGTGAGATAGAGTATTTGTCTGCCATAGAAGGCGAGAAATACGTTATCGCAGAGGCCACCACTCCTATAGATAAGCGCGGGAATCTCATGGGAGAGGCTGTTTCAGCAAGGGTTGGCGGAGATTTTAAAATGGTGTCTCCTGAAGAGGTCCAGTACATGGATGTATCGCCGAAGCAGATAGTTGGCGTATCTGCATCCCTGATCCCGTTCCTCGAAAATGACGATGCGAACAGGGCATTGATGGGGTCGAACATGCAGAGACAGGCTGTTCCGCTCTTAAAGCCCGATGCGCCTGTTGTGGGAACCGGCATGGAGCATGTTGCTGCAAGGGATTCAGGGTGGCTCAGCATCGCCAGGAGATCAGGCATTGTCGAGAGCGTTGATGCATCAAGGATTGTGGTAAGGGTTACAGAAGCCGGAGGAGGAGTGGATATATATAGCCTCGTTAAATTCCAGCGCTCCAATCAGGGTACATGCATGAATCAGAAGCCCATAGTCAATGCAGGAGATAAGGTCAAGCGCGGCGACATTCTGGCCGACGGTCCTTCTACAGATATGGGAGAACTGGCACTCGGGAAAAATGTCGTTGTTGCATTTATGCCATGGGGAGGATATAACTTTGAGGACGCAATCCTTTTGAGTGAAAGGCTTGTGAAGGACGATGTGTATACATCTATTCATATTGAGGAGTTTGATGTCGAATCACGGGATACAAAGCTCGGCCCCGAAGAAATCACAAGGGACATCCCCAATGTGGGCGAGGAGGCGCTGAAAGATCTTGACGAGAGCGGCATAATAAGAATTGGCGCCGAGGTGAAGGCAGGGGATATCCTCGTCGGGAAGGTTACGCCTAAGGGCGAGACCATGCTGACGCCGGAGGAAAAGCTCCTCCGTGCAATATTCGGCGAAAAGGCAGAGGAGGTAAAAGAAAGCTGCCTCTATGTGCCTCCCGGCATTGAAGGCACTGTTGTGGATGTAAGGATACTTTCGAGAAAGGGAATGGAAAAAGACGAAAGGACAAGGAGCATCGAAGAGGACAATATAAACGAACTCCAGAGGGATTTAGAAGAAGAAATCAAAATCCTTAAGGAAGAGAAGGCTGGAAAGATAAGGAAACTACTGACAGGGCAGAAGGTGACAGAAGATGTAAAGGACTCAAAGACCAGGGAGGTTGTATGTCCTAAAGGCAAGAAGCTTGCAGATGACCATTTAAGCAGGGTTAAGGATGACCATCTCTTGAAGATAAAGGTCGATGATGTGGATGTCAGGAATAAGATAGAGGAAGTAAACGCAGAGATTAATCAGTATATCAAATATCTCGAAACACGTTATCACGAAAGAGTCGAAAGGGTAAAGAAGGGAGATGAACTTCTGCCCGGAGTAAACAAGGTTGTAAAGGTGTTCATTGCTATGAAAAGGAAGATACAGATGGGAGATAAAATGGCAGGACGTCACGGAAACAAGGGTGTTGTATCCATGATACTGCCTGAAGAGGATATGCCATATCTGCCTGACGGAACACCTGTTGATATAGTCCTGAATCCCCTCGGTGTCCCTTCGAGAATGAATGTCGGACAGATACTCGAGGCACATCTCGGCTGGGCTGCCATGTCACTCGGCCTGCATGTGTCAACGCCGGTATTTGAGGGAGCGAAGGAAAAGGAGATTAAAGATCTCTTAAAAAAAGCAGGACTTCCCTCATCAGGACAGATAACCCTTTATGACGGAAAGACGGGTGAGCCGTTCAAGCGTCCGGTGACGGTCGGCTGTATGTACATGCTGAAACTCCATCACCTTGTTGCCGACAAAATCCATGCACGCTCCATCGGACCTTATTCGCTTGTTACCCAGCAGCCTCTTGGCGGCAAGGCACAGTTCGGAGGACAGAGACTTGGAGAGATGGAGGTCTGGGCATTGGAGGCATACGGTGCTGCCCATACACTACAGGAATTCCTGACCGTAAAGAGTGACGATATCAGTGGAAGGTCTCGTATGTACGAGGCCATTGTGAAGGGAGACCCTGTGCTTGAGCCGGGTGTTCCCGAATCATTCCATGTACTAATAAAAGAGCTCCAGAGCCTTGGCCTTGATGTGGAGCTTCTGGAGAAAAAGAGAAGCAGGGAGGAATAGATTGGTAGAAGACATTTATGCCCTTTTTCAGAAGCCTAAGAACCCGAAGGACTTTGATGCAATAAGGATAAAGCTTGCATCACCCGAAAAGATAAGGGAATGGTCATATGGTGAGGTAAAAAAGCCCGAGACTATAAATTACCGCACGTTCAAGCCGGAGCATGACGGCCTTTTCTGTGCCAAGATATTCGGTCCTGTCAAGGACTGGGAATGCCTCTGCGGCAAGTACAAGAGGATGAAGCACAGGGGTGTCATATGCGATAAATGTGGCGTTGAGGTAATCCAGTCAAAGGTGAGACGTGAGAGGATGGGACACATTGAGCTCGCAACTCCTGTTGCCCATGTGTGGTTCCTGAGGGGAGTACCAAGCAGGATAGGAACCCTCCTCGATATGACCATAAGACAACTCGAAAGGGTGCTCTATTTTGAGGAATATATTGTAATAGACCCGGGAGACACGCCTCTGAAAGAGAAGGAACTCCTTTCAGAGGATGAATATAAGAAAAAGCTCTCGGAATTAGGCAGCAGGTTTAAGGCAGGAATGGGTGCAGAGGCCATAAGGGAGCTTTTGAAAAAGGTTGATCTGGAGACACTTGCAAAGGAGTTAAAGGAGAAGATAGATGCTGTTTCGTCTCTGGGTATTAAGAGGAAGCTTACAAAGAGACTTAAAATAGTAGAGGCATTTATAAAGTCGGAGAATCGTCCTGAATGGATGATTCTCGATATAGTGCCGGTACTGCCTCCTGATTTAAGACCCCTCGTTCCACTTGACGGCGGACGTTTCGCCACATCGGACCTCAACGACCTTTACAGGAGGGTCATAAACAGGAACAACAGGCTCAAGAGGCTTATGGAGCTAAAGGCGCCCAGCGTCATAATAAAGAACGAAAAGAGGATGCTTCAGGAGGCTGTTGATGCGCTCTTTGACAACAGCAAGAAGGCAAAGGTACTGAAGGCAGGCGGGAAGAGGGCTTTAAAGTCCCTGAGCGATATGATAAAAGGCAAGCAGGGTCGATTCAGACAAAACCTGCTTGGCAAAAGGGTTGACTATTCGGGCCGTTCTGTTATTGTTGTTGGTCCGGAGCTTCAGCTCAACCAGTGCGGGCTTCCGAAGCGTATGGCACTTGAGCTCTTCAAACCTTTTGTTTTTAACAAACTCGAAGAGAAAGGCTATGCAACTACAATAAAACAGGCAAAGAGACTGGTTGAGAAGGAGACGCCGGAAGTATGGGATGCCCTTGAAGATGTCATTCGTGAGCATCCTGTTCTTCTAAACCGTGCTCCGACTCTTCACAGACTCGGCATACAGGCATTTGACCCTGTGCTTGTTGAGGGCAAGGCTATCAAGCTCCATCCACTTGTATGTACTGCATTTAACGCAGATTTCGATGGAGACCAGATGGCTGTACATGTACCACTTTCGATGGAAGCTCAGATAGAAGCGAGGGTACTGATGCTTTCGGTAAATAACCTTCTTTCTCCTGCAAACGGAAAGCCCATTGTTGTGCCGACACAGGACATGGTTCTTGGTATTTATTACCTTACAAAACAGAAAAAGGGTGCCCGTGGTGAAGGGAAGGTATTTGCCGATCTCGAGGATGTCCGCTGTGCTTATGATTCAGGCATTGTGGAAGAGCATGCAGGCATAAAGATCAGGATGAACGGCGAGCTTGTTGAGACAACAGCAGGCCGGGTTCTGTTAAGCGAGATACTTCCCAGGAGCATTCCATTTGCAATGGTTAATAAGGAGTTGACAAAGAAGGAAATAGGAAAGCTGATAGAGTATATACACAAGACACTTGGAAAGAGGGAGACTGTTGTATTTCTGAACAACCTCGAAAGGCTTGGCTTCGGTTATGCTACAAGGTCGGGAATCTCCATATGCATCGACGATATGCATGTTCCCACAAAGAAGGCAGAATTAATAAAGGAAGCAGAGCAGGAGGTCATGGAGGTTCAGAGGCAGTATGCAGACGGTCTCATAACACAGGGTGAAAGATATAACAAGGTCATCGATATATGGGCAAACGTGACAGAAAGGGTTGCGGATGAGATGATGAAGGAGTTGGGCGCCGAAGACGGGAAGCCCCTTTCCGAGGAGGATTTGAAGGAGAGAAGGTTATTCAATAACATCTTTATGATGGCTGACTCGGGAGCAAGGGGAAGCACAGCCCAGATAAGACAGCTTGCAGGTATGAGGGGATTGATGGCAAAGCCTTCTGGAGAGATTATCGAAACCCCGATTACTGCAAACTTCAGGGAAGGCTTAACACCGCTTCAATACTTTATCTCGACTCATGGTGCAAGAAAAGGCCTTGCAGATACAGCATTAAAGACAGCGAATGCGGGATATCTGACAAGGAGGCTTGTCGATGTTGCGCAGGATGTTATTCTTACAGAAGACGACTGCGGGACAAAGGAAGGCATAGTGGTTACCGCGCTTATTGAGGGCGGCGAGATAATACAGCCTCTGGAAGACAGGATATTCGGCAGGACACTCGCAGAGACCCTGAAAGACCCTGTTACCAACGAAACCATAGCGAATAGAAATCAGGAGATAGATGACGAACTTGCAAAGAAGATTGTGGATGCAGGGATTGACAGGGTAAAGATAAGGTCTGTGCTTATATGCAATTCCAAAGTCGGGGTTTGTGCAAAATGCTACGGCAGAGACCTTGCAAGGGGAGAGGCGATAGAGACAGGAGAGGCTATCGGAATTATTGCTGCACAGTCTATCGGCGAACCTGGAACGCAGCTCACCATGAGGACATTTCATATAGGTGGCGCTGCAACAAAGGTTATTGAGCAGGCAACGCTTGAGCCAAAGAACTCAGGATATGTGAAGTTCATAGACCTCAATGCAGTTAAAAACAAAGAAGGTATTCTTATCGTCCTGAACAGAAATGCCATGATAGCCATTGTGGATAAATCAGGCAGAGAAAAGGAGAAATATAACCTTGTATATGGCGCAAGGATTTTTGCTGAGGACGGACAGAGGATAGAGTCAGGCCAGCGTCTGGTAGAGTGGGATCCTTATTCGACCCCGATTCTGACAGAGATAGGCGGTAAGATCGCCCTCGGAGATATAGTAGAGGGGGTCTCGGTTAAAGAAGAAGTGGACGAGACAACAGGCCTTGCCCACAAGGTTATAATCGAATATCCTGCCAATATGAGGCCGAGGGTTTCTATCAAGGATGAACATGGCAGAACAGGAAAGATCCCCGGGACGAACAACCCTGCGCGATACCTACTGCCGTCAGGCGCCCACTTGCTCGTTGACAAGGGCGATATTGTAATGCCTGGCGATATTCTTGCAAAGATACCGAGAGAAACAACAAAGACAAAAGATATTACAGGCGGTCTTCCGAGAGTTGCAGAGCTCTTTGAGGCAAGGAAGCCCAAGGAACAGGCGATAGTTACGGAAATAGACGGTATCGTGGAATTCAGGGGCGCTCATAAAGGAATGAGGGTCGTAGTTGTGAAAGGGGGCGAGGAGTCCAGAGAATATCTGATTCCGAAAGGCAAACATGTTACTGTCCATGAAGGCGACTGGGTAAAAGCAGGAGAGCCCTTGATGGACGGAGCAGTAAACCCGCACAGCATACTCGACATCCTCGGGCCTAAGGAGTTGCAGAGATACCTTGTGGATGAGGTTCAAAAGGTTTATAGACTCCAGGGCGTTTCTATAAACGATAAACACATAGAAGTAATAGTACGCCAGATGATGAGAAAGGTGCGCATCGAAGACCCGGGAGACACAATATTCCTTATGGGAGACGAGGTCGACAGGATGATCTTTGCAGAGGAAAACGAGAGGGTAAAGGCAGAGGGCGGAAAGGCCGCAAGGGGAAGGCCCATGCTGCTCGGCATTACAAAGGCATCCCTCGCAACAGAGAGTTGGGTCTCTGCAGCGTCGTTCCAGGAGACCACAAGGGTTCTTACAGAGGCTGCATTGGGCGGTTTGGTAGACGAACTGAACGGACTGAAGGAGAATGTGATAATGGGAAGGGTCATTCCTGCCGGTACAGGAATGCCTCAATACAGAGAGACATTCATTAAAGGCGACTTCTATTCCATGCAGCTTGAACACGAAGAGGCTGAGACAGAGTAGAAGCACATAGGTCAAAGTTAAAGAGGGTCATGGAGCGAATATCTCCATGACCCTCTTGTTTGTCCATATGATAAACTTAAAACATATGACCGAGAGTTCTCTCTTTATTGCGGATGCTATGCTGGGAAATCTTGCAAAATGGCTCAGGATTTTGGGATTTGACACATTGTATTTCAAAGCAATAGATGACAACGAGCTTATAAAAATCGCAAAACAGGAGCAGAGAATACTTTTGACGAGGGATACACGGCTTGTCAAAAGCAAAAAGATCGGCAGCTATATCCTGGTAAAATCTAACGATATATCGGGGCAATTAAGAGATGTTCTATTATGGCTCAAAGATCGAGGGTTGACGGTCAAGGGCAATCCACGCTGCGCAAAATGTAATGGCGAGCTATCAACTGCTGACAAAGAATCTGTGGCAAACGATGTTCCCGAGCATGTATTCCTTAATTTCGCTTCTTTTTTTAGATGCATCAATTGTGGTAAAGTTTACTGGGAAGGATCCCACAGAAAATTGATCGACGAAAAGATACAGAATGTTTTAGGAGAGATTAACACCTATTGGAAGAGATCAGAAAAAGACTGATACTGTCCTTACTGCTTATAACCCTTATTATAGCATTTGGAACCACGGGTTACATGGTCATAGAAGGATGGAGCATTCTCGATTCCATTTATATGACCATAATAACCCTTGCCTCTGTGGGCTATAAAGAGGTGCACGAACTATCCTACAACGGAAGGATGTTTACCATAATTCTTATAATAGGAGGTGTCGGCACAGTCCTTTATGCCCTTAATAATGGTGCAAAACTTATCCTTGAAGGCGAATTTAAAGAAATATTCGGGAGGAAGAGATTGGAAAAGAAGATAAGAGAGCTTAAAAACCATTATATTGTTTGCGGCTACGGCAGGATGGGCAAGATAATATGCAGGGAGCTTAGAGAGAAGAATATAAAATTTGTTGTGGTCGAAAAAAAGCCGGATGCCCTTGAAGAAAAGGGTGATATGCTTATCATCGAAGGCGATGCCACAAGGGACGAAATCTTAAGGGAAGTTGGGATAGAGAGGGCAAAGGGATTAATATCTGTGCTCCCGACAGATGCCGAGAATCTCTTTGTGGTATTAAGCGCACGGGAATTAAACCCCAGGCTCTTTATTGTTGCAAGGGCAGGGGAAGAGGGCTCGGAACAGAAGCTTATGAGGGCCGGTGCCGACAGGGTCGTATCTCCTTATCATATTGGCGGGCTCAGGATAGCGCACACGGTTTTAAAGCCTGCTGTGGTGGATTTTATAGAGTTTGCAACAAAGAGCGGCAATATTGACCTCCAGATGGAGGAGATAACCATTCAGGAAGACTCAAAACTTGCCGGACTCACCCTCGATGAGTGCGGCATAGGAAGGGAATTGGGCATTATAATCGTTGCGATAAAAAGACCTACAGGGGATATGAGGTTTAATCCTACATTCAGGACTAACATAAAGGCAGGGGATACATTGATAGCACTCGGAGAAATATCAAAACTTAAAACACTGGAAGACATGGCAGGTATTAAGAGATAGCTGTGAAGAAACGTAGAGATATCCCGGAATCCCTGATGAATCTCTTTGAACATTTAAAGGGGTTTATTCTCGCAGCCATAGTAATAGTTGCCGTCTTGGGAGTGACTGTCGGCTATCGTTATTACCGATATACACAGGATGAGCCAGCGTACTGCGCATCATGCCATTTGATGAAGGAGGCGTTTGCAGAATGGCAGAAGGGTAAACACAGGGACGTGATATGCCAGAAGTGCCATCAACTGAGCATTCTTGAGCAGAATCAGCTTCTTGTGGCCTATGTTGTAAAAGGCAATCAACAAAAATTTTCCCAGACCCATGGCCGTGAAAAGCCATGGAAGGCGTGCAGGAAATGCCATATGGACGAGATGTCTCAGGGCGCTTTAACATTAAATAAATCATACGGTCACGCGCGGCATGTGTTTATGCAGAGGATTGACTGCAAGATATGCCATAAAGGGACAGTGCATGATTTCCATCCTAATGAAGATGCCTGCCAGAAGTGCCATCAGGACAGGGGTGTACACGGGGTGGGCATGGAGGCATTCTCATGTCTTAAGTGTCATTCATTCTCGGAAAAGACACCTTCTATGATTCCAAAAGACAGATGCATAAAATGCCATACCAATATCCCGAGAAAAGGTACTATGTCAGGGCTTCTTTGCCATCAGTGCCACAAGCCACATGGAGAAATAAAGCCAACATCTGCCACATGCATTGGCGAATGCCATAAAAATGAAGCATCAGTTGGGCAGCACGGATTTCATATGAAAAAAGGACTTGGCTGCCTGCACTGCCATAAAGCTCACTCATGGGTTGTGGGGCTGGATAGGGCAAGAACTCTCTGTATCAAGTGCCATCCCTTTAAAGATCCGAAGACTTTTATCTATTAGTAATTTTTCGCAATTCTGCAAACAAAACCGCTGTTTTTGCAAAAATGCAAACATTTCAGAACTAAAAACCTTTTAAAATCAATAAAATATAATCTGGCATGGAATTCGCTAATATATATGCAAGAACAGAGAAAGGAGGAACAAGAAAATGAAAACAAGAGAAGGGGCAAAAAAAGGATTATATATAGGTGCAGGTGCAGGGCTTGTGCTT
>JAGUWD010000024.1 GCA_020062545.1 Thermodesulfovibrionales bacterium | reverse complement strand
TCTTTCCTGCTTATCCTTTCTTTAATATCCTTACCTTTTTGTCCTTCTGTTTCAAATGCATCTATAAACTGGTTAATATGTCTATACCTATGTGGTTTTGGAACTATCTTTTTGCTTGACAAATAGCTTGAAATATGGTTCAATTGATTCAGTTGAAAAATTTGCCGATTTTAAAGAGGTGAGTAATGAAGGAGTTAAAAACAGATATCAGAGTTGGTGATTGCTTGGATGTTCTTAAAGAATTCCCTGATAATTTTTTTGATTTAATTGTTACATCTCCTCCATATGCTGATAGCAGGACTAAAACCTACGGCGGCGTTAAACCTGATAAATATGTGAAATGGTTTTTACCCCGCAGCGAACAATTTTTAAGAGTACTCAAACCAAGCGGTACTTTTATATTAAACATAAAGGAGCGTGTTGTTAGTGGTGAAAGGCATACATATGTAATTGAGTTAATAATGGAGATGAGAAAACAAGGTTGGTTATGGACAGAGGAGTTTATCTGGCATAAAAAAAATTGCCATCCTGGAAAGTGGCCAAATAGGTTCCGGGATGCATGGGAACGATGTTTGCAATTTAACAAGACGAAAAACTTCAACATGTATCAGGAAAGTGTTATGGTTCCCATGGGTGATTGGGCGAATAAGCGGTTGAAAAATCTTGGTGAGAATGATGTTATAAGATTTAACTCCCGTGCTGGAAGTGGTTTTGGGAAAAACATATCTAATTGGATCGGCAGGACAATGGCTTATCCAACAAATGTACTGCATTTGCCGACTGAAACCTCAAATAGAAATCACAGCGCAACATTTCCCAAAACTCTACCGAGTTGGTTTATAAAATTATTTACCAGAGAATATGATTGGGTTCTTGATCCTTTTGCGGGAGCAGGAACCACCTGCGAGGCTGCCTATGAATTAAGAAGGAATTCTGCTGGGATCGAGATAATCCCTGAATATGCCGAAATGGCTCAAAAGAGAATTCCAGAAGTCGAATATCTTATTGCAGAAAAGAGGGCAAAGTATGCCTGAAATAACAAAGAAAGATATGGTTTCCTTTATTGAAACAAATATTCAAACATTTCATACCAAACGTTTAGAAAATCTTTTAAATCTAAAGCTGAATGATATTTTAAAACGAAAGAATCCTTACCTTTTTAAAGCCAAAAACCTGGTAACAGCTCCGGATTTGGTTAAATCGTTATTAGACGCGCACTTATCTTCTCAGGAAGAGGGCATATTCGGAGGCTTTCTTGAAGAATTGGCGATTTTCATATGTAGCAAGATATTCGGCGGCAGGAAATCATCTGCAGAAGGTATCGACTTGGAGTTTGAGAAAGGGGATACTAAATATATTGTAGTAATAAAATCCGGTCCAAATTGGGGAAATAGCCAGCAAGTTTTGAGAATGAGGGATAATTTTAGGAAAGCAAAGAGAATTTTAAGAACTAATACATTAAAAGCAAACATCACGGCAGTAAACGGCTGTTGCTATGGGATTGATGATAATCCCGATAAAGGTGACTATTTAAAATTATGCGGACAGAGATTCTGGTCATTTATCTCAGGTGATGAGAATCTCTTTACGGAAATTATAGAGCCTCTCGGTCACAGGGCAAAAGAAAGAAACGAAAGATTTCTGAAAGAATATGCAAAGGTTATCAATAAATTTACACTCGAATTTGTTAAAGAATATTGTGCTCCTGATGGGTCAATCATTTGGGACAAGATAGTGAGATTCAATTCAGCAAAGAGAAAGAATATTGAATTGATTTTTTAGCGAAAATCTGCAATGCAAAAAAGAAGAGAACACAATAATGTTATTACCTATCAATTGCCCCAGCCTTGCGATGCAAAATTTTTGATAGTGGCAGCGGAAGATGGCAAGGTTGTCGAGATCAACCATTTCGGTTCTTTCAAAGATGCCAAGCAGGTCTTTGATGAAATTGCAAGTGATCATGTCTGCGAGCCTGAAACTGTAAATAAGTCTGGCTACTATGATGTTTCTATATGGCGATGGACAGAAAATCGATATGTAAGACTGAGCTATACAGATAAACAGGGTTGATTTATGAGATGCACAGGATGTTTTAAAGAATTCAAAGAAGGTGACAGAGCATACGCCACTGTAGTCGGCAGCATTGAGAGCAATCCCATATTGAATAATGATCTTGGTTTCTATGCGGATGACTTAGAACCATGGATGACGGTACTTTGCGAGGACTGTGGAATGGCAGTGCATGATTTTATCGCAAGACAATTACAGGTTAAGCACTTGGGATAGCAGAAAGCCTAATGTTTTTGTAAGCATATTTAATTCTTCATGATTCTCCGAAACGAAGACATAAAGGAATTGATCACTGAGATTCCTGAAGGGCATAAGCACTTGAGAACTACGATAATCCTTCAGGATGGCACGGAGCTTATATTTCAGGAGGCCACGATTGCTAATCTTGTGCGGGCTTATTCCACTGTTAAGACTCATCCAACGATTAAGAAGGTAATTTTAAAAGGCAAAAAACTCATTGATAGGAAAGACGGCTATGCAGAATGGCAGCTTGTTGAAAATGATGTGGAGAGATAATTTTTAATATGACAATCTACAATCTCTATAAACTCCTCAAGGAAGAGCTTAAAAATGGCTCAAGCGATCTTGTTACGCGTCCTTCGGGGCAGGTGATAAGGGAGCGGATCGAGAGGGATATTGCTAAGGAGAAGGACGGAGAGGTCATTGCTCTTGATTTTTCTAAGATCGGGATTATTGATTATTCATGTGCTGATGAGATCGTAGCAAAGCTTATCTCAAGACTCGTAAGCGGTGAATATGGGGACAAATATATTGTTTTGAAAGGGCTGAACGAAAACCAGAAGGAGAACATCGAGGTTGCCCTTGAGAGGAAAGACCTTGCTGTAATGACTGAGATGAGGGATGGAAGGAGAACCATTATCGGCACGCTCCATAACTACCTCCATGAGACTATTAATCTGATATTCAGCAAAGGCAAGATTACAGCAGGCGAGCTTTCAGAAGAACTGAACCTTCCTGCAAATACAAGCGGAACAAGGTTATTGAATCTATATAAGAAAAGGCTTGTGCGAAGGATCATAGAATCAAGGGCTGAAGGGCGGGTTTGGGTTTATCTGCCCTGTATATAGTATAATTTCAGGTTATCAATTTTAGCTGAGAGGTTAAATCGTGTCTGAACTTACCCCTTTGATGAAGCAGTATTTCAGCATTAAGGAAGAATATCACGATGCTATTGTATTTTTCAGGCTCGGAGATTTCTATGAGATGTTCGGCGAGGATGCAAAGATAGCATCAAATATATTGCAGATAGCCCTCACGAGCAGGGATAAGAGCAAGGATGATCCGATGCCTATGTGCGGGGTGCCTTATTTCTCTGTGGATGGTTATATCTCAAAGCTTATCAAAGCAGGCCATAAAGTAGCAATATGCGAGCAGGTGGAAGACCCTAAACTTGCAAAAGGAATTGTCCAGAGAGAGGTCGTGAAGGTAATCACTCCTGGAACACACATTCCAGAGCAGCCAAAGGAAAATGCATACATAATGAGCATATATATGAATCAGGGGCTGACAGGTATAACAGTGGCCGACCTTTCAACAGGCGAGTTTGTTGTTTATGAGACAGATAAACCAATAGAAGACGAGATAGGCAGGCATGAGCCGAGGGAAATACTATGTCCCAAAAGCATGCAGGACAACATTCATTATCAGGAGGCGTTCAGGGGCTTTTATGTATCTTATTATGATGATTGGTATTTCGATTATACAGAGTCGTATAAAATGCTCCTGAGATATTTCAAGGTGTCATCCCTCGATGGATACGGATGCAGCGGTATGAATGCAGCCATTTCAGCGGCAGGTGCGCTTATAAGCTATCTTGAGGATTCGCAGAAGATACTCACCTTTAAGAAGATTTCTGTTTTAAGTCAGACATCATACATGTTTCTTGATTCAGCCACAAAGAGGAACCTCGAACTCATCCATAATCTAAAAGATGGCTCTGTAGAAGGCTCTCTGCTATGGGTTCTGGATGAGACCTTAACGCCCATGGGCGGCAGGTTTATGAGAAATGCCATTACAAGGCCTTTGCTGTCTTTACCGGAGATAATAAAAAGGCAGGATGCTGTTGAGGCGATAATCGAGGATTATGAACTCATGGAGGAGCTGCGTACAACCTTCAGAAAGATACAGGACATAGAGAGGCTGACATCGAGGATTATCTCTAAATCCGCAGGCCCGAGGGATTTAATCGCCCTTAAAGGCTCTGTTGAATACATACCGAAGATAAAGAGGCTTTTGTCATCTTCAACAAATGCATACATAAAGGAGATCGGAAACAGCATCTCGGAGTTTGTAGATTTAAAGGATATGATAGACTTTGGCATTACTGATAATCCTCCTGTCAATCCAAAGGACGGCGGAATAATCAGAAAGGGCTATAACAGGGAAGTCGATGAATTGAGGAATATTTCAACAAGCGGAAAGGACTTCATAGCAAGGCTTGAGGCGGAAGAGAAGCAGAGGACAGGCATATCGTCATTGAAGGTTGGCTTCAATAAGGTATTCGGCTATTACATCGAAATCACAAAGCCTAATCTCAATCTCGTGCCCGATGATTACATAAGGAAGCAGACACTCGCAAACTGCGAGAGGTTTATAACCCAGGATTTAAAGGAGTACGAAACAAAGGTGCTCGGTGCAGAGGACAGGCTCAAGGAACTCGAATACGAGATATATATGAACATACTCGAAAAGCTTCAGAAATATACCAATCAACTCCTCGAAACATCGGCACAGATTGCCATGATCGATTTTCTCCTTTCATTGGCTACTGTTGCAAAGAGATATGATTATGTAAGGCCTGTTATTTCCGATGATGATGTAATCGAAATAGTTGCCGGAAGGCATCCTGTTATCGAGAGGCTGATAAGCACGCACAGCATTTCTTCAATGGACGAAAAATTCATACCTAACAGTGCACTTATTGACTCCAATGAAAGCAGACTTTTGATTATCACAGGCCCTAACATGGCCGGCAAGTCTACATACATGCGTCAGACAGCATTGATTGTACTTATGGCGCAGATAGGCGCCTTTGTCCCTGCAGAGAGAGCAAGGATAGGAATCGTTGACAGGATATTCACGAGGATAGGTGCATCGGATTACATCACAAGGGGGCAGAGCACATTTATGGTCGAGATGATAGAGACGGCAAATATCCTGAATAATGCAACCCAAAGGAGCCTTATCCTCCTCGATGAGGTTGGAAGGGGTACAAGCACTTTTGACGGCATCAGCATTGCGTGGGCAGTGGCAGATTATCTTGTAAATAATGTTAAGGCACGCACCATGTTTGCAACCCATTACAATGAACTTACAGACCTTGCTTTAACAATGGATGGGGTCAAAAATTACAATGTAGTTGTCAAAGAATGGGGGGATGAGGTTATATTCCTGAGGAAGATCGAAAAGGGCCCTGCTGACAAAAGCTATGGTATTCAGGTTGCCCGGCTTGCAGGCCTTCCTGATAACGTGATAGAAGGCGCAAAAACTATTCTTGAAAAACTCGAAAGAAAGGAGTCGAACACCTTGATTCCACGGGCTGCTCAGATGGACCTTTTCTTTGCAGGCGACCCGATTACACGTGAGTTGTTGGGTCTTGATATTGAAAATCTCACACCCCAAAAGGCTTTGAAGAAGCTTGCGGAATTAAGGAAAAAGGCAGAAGGGGTGGCATGATAATTATAGGCCTCACAGGAAATTACGGAATGGGAAAGAGCACTGTTGCCAGGATGTTCGGGGATCTTGGCGCTGTTGTCATTGACACAGACGACATAGTTCGTGAACTCCTTAAAGATTCCGCTGTGATTTATGAGATAAAAAAGGCATTTGGAGAGGATATAATTCAGAAGACAGGAATAAATAAAAAACTGCTTGCAGAGATAGTATTTGAATATCCCCATCTCAGGATTTCGCTCGAAAATATTCTGCATCCGAGGGTTTTCAAGAAGATCGATGAAGAGATAGCTAAAATAACCGATACCTCTGCCATTGTTATAATAGAGGCGCCTCTGATATTTGAAAGGGGTTATCAGAACAGATTTGATAAAATAATAACTGTATATGCATTGGAGGAGATTGCCATCAAACGTCTTAAAGAGAAAGGAATATCCGAAGAAGATGCAAGGAAAAGACTGAAAAGCCAGTTTCCCATAGAAATGAAGATCAGCAAGTCTGATTTTGCAATAGACAACAGCAGGGACATTGAAAATACGAGGAGACAGGTTGAGGAGATTTACAGCAGATTATGAGAATAATCATGGGAATGCCTGACAGATTGGATTATCCTAATCCGGTTGTTACTATCGGAAATTTCGATGGTGTGCACATTGGTCATCAGAAGATATTCAGGCGGGTTGTGGAAAAGGCAAAGGAAATTAACGGTACACCAATGGCTATAACATTTGACCCCCATCCTGTGCGTGTTCTGGCTCCTGAAAGGGGGTTAAAGATACTCACGACCTTCGAAGACAAGGCAAATCTCATATCAAGAGCTGGCATAAAAGTTCTAATATGCATCAGCTTCAGCAAGGAGTTCGCAAAGACCGATCCTGACGAATTCATTAAGGATATGCTTGTTAATAGATTGGGCGTTAAATGGGTGACTGTTGGTCATAACTATGCCTTTGGAAAGGGCAAAAAAGGCACTACCTTACTGCTCAGAAGAAGAGGGGAAAAATATGGATTTGGCGTGAGTATTGTCAGATATGCAAAGGTGTATGACGATATTGTGAGCAGCAGCAGGATAAGGAGCCTTCTTTTAAGGGGAAGGGTTTGCGAGGCGTCAAAGATGCTCGGTAGGGCATATCATATTGAAGGCACAGTAATTAAAGGTGCTGGAAGGGGCACGCCTCTGCTTCATACCCCTACTGCCAACATTACCACTCCCAATGAGCTTGTACCAAAAGAGGGAGTATATGCTGTAAGGGTTTCTATTCAGAATGATGTTTATGATGGTGTTGCCAATATAGGCAAAAATCCCACATTCGCTACTACATTCGGAAATATGCCTATGAGCTATGAAGTGCATATCTTTGACTTCAATCAAAACCTTCTTGGAGAAAAAATAAAAATGCACTTTATCGACAGGATAAGGGATGAAAAGAAATTTTCAGGAATCGACGAGCTTCAAGAGCAGATAAAGAAAGATATACAAAAGGCAAAGGAAATCCTGTCAAAGAGAAAAGACCTGCTATATCTTTAGCGGGTCCACATCCACATTTATTTTAATCCCTTTTAATTTTTCGAGTTTCTTTAAAAGCTCTCCGGCCTCATTATGAATTATTTTTCTGTCCTTTGATTTTATTAGTATCTGAATGCAGTGTTTATATGACTTCAGGGAAGATGGTATCTCAATAGGCCCTAAGAGTTCAAATCCATTTGTATTAGTATCACAGATGATTTTCTGTATGTCACGTAAAAACTTCCCGACTTCCCTTTTCATAAAAATATTAAAGAGTATTATCCTTGAAAATGGAGGATAATCAAGCGTTTTCCGTTGAGACAGTTCATCGTTATAAAAACCCTGAAAGTCGTAGTTTTTGATAAATCTTAATATTTTATTTTTTGGTGCGTATGTCTGAATATAAAGAGAACCTTCTGTTTTTACCATCTGAGAAATTTGCATCACTTCCTGAAATGCCCTCTCATATGCCCTGAAATCGGGCTGTGCAAGAAGCCCGTCTATGTTAAAAAGGGCGACGGCATCGAATTTTTCATCCTTGAGTTTTTTTGTTGCATAAGGCGTTCCGATCACAAAAGAGGTTATAGCGGGGTCTTGCTCCATGCCCAATGACTCATTTTCTACCAGGATCGCTTCTGTTTTTAATGCCTCTTTTAGTTCTTCCTTTATCCTTTCCGTGCCTGCACCGAATGGTTTTATATTGAACCCCTTACATTCTTCGCAGTTTTCAGGGACTATCTCTTCATGGCCGCAATAATGACATCTGACCGTATTTTTGCCTTTATAAAAGACAAGTGGGACATTGCATTTTTTGCATTGGACTGTATTTCCGCAATCCTCACACCTTATAAGGGAATAACCCTTTCTGTTGACGAGGAATAGAAATCTTCCATTTTCTGAAGTGGTGACCTTTGCCTTTTTAAGAATGTCTCTGGATATGGCTACGGCCTTCTCCTTTTTCATATCAGTAATTTTTATCTTAGGACGTTTAAAATCGGCAAATGGGTAAATAGGTGAAGGGGATGGGTGGATGGGCATATATTTGCCGATTTTTGAGTTGTGGTCAGATTCTACTGATGGACAGACAGAAGACAAAAGCACGCAAGACTTTTCCATAAATCCCCTCATTACAGCTACATTCCTTGCATTATACCTGAGCCCTTCTTCCCCTTTAAAAGAAGGGCTGTGTTCATTCAGGACAGCAATAAGAGAGATATCCCTGAGAGGTGCGAGTATCGCAGACCTTGTGCCCAATATCACATCGGATTTGCCTGCAATAATCCGTGCAATAGTGTCTATCCGTTTCTTTTTTGTTAGATTGCTGTGGATGACGCACACCCTTTCACCAAAAATATTTTTAAGCATCCGGGCAAGTCTTTCGATCTGACCGATCTCGGGTACGAGGATTATAGCACCGTGCATGTCGGAGTGGGATTTATTCAAAACCTCATTCAGCAAAGAATATTCATGAGATATTGACGGGGCATGATAAAGAAAAGATTTGTAATTTTTGTTTTTAATGCAGTCATAAACAAGCGAGAGTTCAGAATTTTCAGCTTCCATTTTTTGTTCATTATTCTTTACCCTGGCCTCGTTGGAAAGTTTCTCTCTAACGGGGCCGACTGATGTCTTTACTGCTTCTTCAAAAAAACTACTTTTCAGGGCAATTCCCATGGGAGCGAGGTAGTAATCAGAGAGCCATCTCAGGAATGAAAGAGTTGATTCAGAGGCGAAAAGATGGTGTATTCCCTGAATCTCTTTAATATTCTTTTTTTTCTCTAAACGTGATTCATTTGTTACCGATACAACAAGGCCGTAATGGCTTTTGCCCATGAGCGGAGCATTTATTATCCTGCCCTTTAAATCATGCGGTGCATCATCAGGCACTTTGTAAGTGAGGGGCGGAAGCTTTAATGGGAAAACAACATCGGCATACATAATAGAAAGGATACAGGATAACGGATTGAGGATACAAGATTGACAACCTTTATTTAAAACAAGTAATATTTTTATAGAGACTTAAAGAAAGGGGCGCAGCTACTTTAAACCCCAATGAAAAGGAATTTAATTATATAGGGAGTTTGAGGGACAAAGTACCTCAAAGGAGAATAGAGATGTTTGAGAAATTTACAGAACGGGGAAGAAAGATAATAATATACGCCAAAGAAGAGGCCGAGAGGAGAAACAACGACTACTTAGGCACAGAGCACCTCCTTCTGGCTATATTAAGGGAAGAAGACAGCGTTCCCATAACCATACTTAAAAAGATGGGGCTGTCCATAGATGAAATAAGATTCGAAGTGGAAAGAAACCTGCCTGTTGGCAGCAACCTTTTGACATTCGGGGATATTCCATTTACCCCAAGGGCAAAGAAGGTCCTTGAGCTCTCTATAGAAGAGGCAAGGCTTTTAGGCCACAACTACATAGGAAGTGAACACCTCCTCTTAGGCCTTATAAGGGAGGATGAAGGTATTGCAGGCAGGATCCTCAGAAATCTTGGTGCAAATCTGCTCGGTGCAAGACAGCTGACTATAAACCTTGCCATTAAACCTCAATTTCAGCAAACACACCAGAAAGAGCGCAGGAAGACAAACACTCCTGCCCTCGATGAATTCGGCAGAGACCTCACACTCCTTGCTGTCGAGGGAAAACTTGACCCTGTTATAGGCAGGGAGGATGAAATAGAGCGTGTAATTCAGGTACTTGGCAGAAGGCTGAAAAACAATCCTGCCATAATCGGAGAGCCAGGTGTCGGAAAGACCGCAATTGTGGAGGGGCTTGCACAGAAGATAGTTGTGGGAGACGTGCCCGACAGTCTCATAGGGAAAAGGATAATATCCCTTGACCTCGGCGCCCTTATTGCCGGTACAAAATACAGGGGTCAGTTTGAAGAGAGGCTTAAAGCAGTAATGCGCGAGATACTTCAGTCTGACAAGAATATTATCCTGTTTGTCGACGAATTTCATACCCTTATCGGAGCCGGTGCTGCGGAGGGATCTGTTGACGCATCCAATATGCTGAAGCCTGCACTTTCGAGGGGAGAACTGCAGTGTATAGGTGCGACTACACCCGATGAATACAGGAAATACATAGAGAAGGACGGCGCTCTTGAGAGGAGATTCCAGCCCATTTATATTCAGGCGCCGAGCGAAGATACGACTATCGAGATTTTAAAAGGCATAAGGCCGAAGTATGAGAGCCACCACAAGGTGAAGATCAGCGATGAAGCAGTTGTGGCCGCAGCAAAGCTATCTGACAGGTATATAACAGACAGATACCTGCCTGATAAGGCGATAGATGTGATTGATGAAACAGGTTCGAGGCTCAAGCTCAAAAGGGCAACAACCCCTCAGGATCTGCGGGATATGGAAACCGAGTTGATTCAGCTTGCAAAGGAAAAGAGCCTCTACGTGAGACTGCACGACATAGAAAAGGCCCAGGCTATCAGGGCTCAGGAAGACAGACTCAAAAAGACCTATGAACTTCAGTACAAGAAGTGGAAGGATTCTTTGAACAAGGAAGTTCCTGTTGTGGGAGAGGAAGACATAGCATACACTGTTTCAAAGATGACCGGTATACCTCTTTATAAGCTTGAAGAGGCAGAGTCGGAGAAGCTTTTGAAAATGGAAGAAACCCTGCACAGGAGGATAATCGGACAGGACGATGCCATAAAGGCTGTGGCAAAGGCAATCCGCAGGTCAAGGGCGGGTTTGAAGAGCAAGAACAGGCCAATCGGCTCATTCTTCTTCCTCGGCCCGACAGGCGTTGGAAAGACAGAACTTGCAAAGACCCTTGCAGAGTTCATGTTCAATGACGAAAACGCACTCGTGAAGCTTGACATGTCAGAGTACATGGAGAGGTTCAATGTATCACGTCTGACAGGCGCACCTCCAGGCTATGTGGGTTATGAAGAGGGTGGACAACTTACAGAGAAGATTCGCAAAAGGCCGTATGCGGTAATCCTTTTTGACGAGATAGAAAAGGCGCATCAGGATGTTTTTAACATGCTCCTCCAGATACTGGATGAAGGAGTGCTTACGGACAGTTACGGCAGAAAAGTGGATTTCAGGAATACCATAATCATCATGACATCCAATCTGGGTGCGAGGATTATTGAAAAGGCAACACCGCTTGGATTTTACAAGGCATCATCAGGAGATGCATACAACAAGATGAAGGACAATGTTCTGTCCGAACTGAAGAAGACCTTTAATCCGGAGTTCCTTAACCGTGTCGATGAGACAGTAGTCTTTCATCCGCTGGAAAAGGGGCACCTGTTGTCGATTATTGATCTCCTGCTGACAGAGACAAATAAGAAGCTTACAGAGCATGCATTGACCATAGATGTATCTCCCGAGGTTAAAGAATGGCTACTCAATAAATATTATCAGCCCGCTTATGGCGCAAGGCCGATGAGAAGGGCCATTGCCCGTGAAATAGAGGATTACCTCTCCGAGGAACTGATAAAGGGCAGGTTCAAGAATACGCCGGTGGTAAGGGTAAACCTTGAACAGGATAAGCCTGTTTTTGTGGAAGCAGAAGAATCGATGCTGGTATCGGTCAATTAAAGTACCTAAGTCATTAAGAAATTAAGTAATTAAGTAATTGAGTAACTGCAATGACTTATTTCATGGAGATTATATGAAGAGCAAAGGATTTGTATTGGCGGTTGTTTTTGCTGTGGGTATGGCAGCGGTGCTTTTTCTTGCAAGGACCGGAGAGCCTCCGAAGAAACATGCCGCTAAAGGACTTGATGCGCCTGCATTTGAGTTGAAAGATATGGAAGGTAAGATATGGAGGATGTCTGATTTGAAGGGGAAGGCTGTTCTCCTTCATTTCTGGGCGTCGTGGTGAGACACCTGCCGGATGGAAAACCCATCCATTCATGGCTTCGTGGAGGCCGAAAAGGGAAACAGCAATCTTGTTTTTATCTCTGTGCTATACAAAGACAATCCTTCAAATGTGATGGAATATATGAAGGCAAACGGGTTTAACTTCCCCGTGCTGATCGATGATAAAAATGTATCTCTGGAATACGGAATTACAGGCGTTCCCGAGACCTTTGTGATAAACAAGAATGGAATAATAAAGGAAAAAGTAGTCGGCCCTGTCGATTGGGGCTCACCTGATGTAAGGGCTGCGATAAATAAGCTCATAGCTGATGGCTCATAGCTAAAACTATGGAGTATGAACTATGAGCAATGAACTATGAGCAAATATGGGATCTCCAACCCCTCCTGAAAAAGCACTTCTCTTTACAGGCACTCTCTTTTCAAACGAAGATTATTACACTAAGGCACGACAATCACTGGAAAGGATATTCGGAGAAATTGTTATGGAGACGCCTGCAATAAGGTGGGAATTCTCAGCCTATTATAAAGATGAACTGGGCGAGCCTATCTACAGGAGGTTTATATTCTTCAAGAACCTGATGGAACAGGAAAACCTCTCTACAATAAAACTGACAACGAATGAGATAGAAAAGAGTCTATCATCTGATGGGAAAAGGAATATTAATCTTGATCCAGGTTATATGACACCGGCAAAGATCGTACTTGCCTCTACAAAGGATTATTCCCACAGAATATATCTCAAGGATGGTATTTATGCAGAGGTGACATTGATCTTTAAAAAAGGTCAATTTATTCCGCACATAAATACATATAAAGATTATCAGGATGAAAAATATTTGAGAATCTTTATGATGGCGAGAAGGCTGCTTGGCATTCTTCGCCCTTAGAGAACCCGGAAGTTTTGCATAGAAACAGACTTGCCATACTAACAGAACTATAGGAGGAATATTATGGATGCCGTTGAATGTATTAAAACGAGGATGAGCATCAGAAAGTTCAAGCCCGAGCCTGTATCAAAGGAAATACTCATGAGTGTTTTTGATACAGCAAGATGGAGTCCGTCTTATAAGAATACGCAGCCATGGGAGGCTATAATAGTGTCCGGAGCTAAAAAGGATGAACTCTCAAAGCGGCTCGTTGATGTCTTTGAAAAGGGCGAAAAGCCAAAGCCGGATATTCCTGAACCTGAGTCATGGCCTTCTCATATCGACATGAGGATACAGGAACTTTTCAGGAAAAGAAGCGAAAGGTTCGGCACAGACTTCAGCGATCCTGAATACATAAAAAAGGCGAAGATAGCGAATTTCAGGTTTTACGGTGCACCGCATGGAATATTTCTTTTTCAGGATGCCTCCCTTCCGCTCTGGTCATTGTTCGACATGGGTCTGTTTGCACAGAGCCTTATGCTTGCAGCCAATGCACATGGTCTTGGAACCGTGCCCCAGGCATTTCTTACCGATTATTCCTTTGTGGTTAAGGAATTCCTTGGCATACCCGAATCAAAGAGGCTTGTTCTTGGAATATCCATTGGTTATCCAGACCTTACAGATAAGGCAAACAGTTTCAGGACAGACAGGGTCGATATCAATGAAATAGTGAAATGGGTAGAGTAAAAAGCCTGTTTTATTGTGATATAATTTCTGTATGAAAGCGCCAGAAAATATAAAGAATTTAAAGGAGTTATTAAATAGACTTAGTGGCCATGAGGCGGAAAGAAGATACAAGAGGGCAGTCGCCATGGGGTAACAAAGATGTGAAAATGGCACTTGGTATGGACATATTTACCAGTCAAATGAGATTTAAGGAACAGAGTAATTAACCCTGCTAATTTAAGCAAGTCCTCCATAAGCACAACAGG
>JAGUWD010000040.1 GCA_020062545.1 Thermodesulfovibrionales bacterium | reverse complement strand
TCTTTCCTGCTTATCCTTTCTTTAATATCCTTACCTTTTTGTCCTTCTGTTTCAAATGCATCTATAAACTGGTTAATATGTCTATACCTATGTGGTTTTTTATTGCATATTTTGTTTACAAATCCTGAAAATAATTAGTAAAATAAATATATTCATGTGAGAGGGTGGAAGATTATTAAATGGATCTTGCTGCATTTTTAGGCATTATTTTAGGCATAGGTGCAATTGTTATCGGCAACATTATTGAGGGCGGCAATACCGCCCATCTTGTTCAGGCTGCTGCTGCTCTTATTGTTTTTGGAGGTACTTTTGGTGCAACCCTTCTGAGTTTCTCCATGAGGGATGTATTAAACGCATTCAAAGCCCTCGGCATGGTATTCGGGGGAAGGCCTCATACCCCTTCGGAGATAATAGAAGATATTCTTGGCATTCTTGTTAAAGCAAGGAAAGCAGGCCTCATTGCCCTTGAGTCAGACATTAAAAATATAGATAACCCTTTTTTGAGGAAGGGATTGACCTTTGTTGTTGATGGAATGTCTCCTGCAATGATAAAAGATGTGCTTTATCAGGAGATTGCCACGTATGAAGAGAATATGAAGAATGCAGCCGATGTATTGGGAGCCGCCGGGGGGTATGCTCCTACCATAGGAATACTCGGTGCCGTCCTGGGTCTTATTCAGGTCATGAGGAATGTGAGCGACCCTTCGAAGATAGGCAGCGGTATAGCGGTTGCCTTTGTTGCGACTATATACGGAGTCGGCTCTGCAAACCTTATATTTTTGCCGATAGCACGTAAGATAATGAATAAAGTGAAAGAGGAAGTATTTATCAGGGAATTAATTATAGAAGGCATTATTGGCGTTGAGAGCGGCATGAACCCTTATTTCCTTAAAACACGATTGAATGCATTTTTATCAGAACACGAAAAATCTGAGTGAGGCAATAGTTGAGGAAAAGACGCAAAATGCATTATGAGAGACCAAGCCATGAAAGGTGGCTGATATCTTACGCTGATTTTATTACCTTGATGTTCACCTTTTTTGCAGCACTTTACGCGCTTTCATCGGTGGATAAAGCAAAGGTCGAGAGTTTTTCCGGCTCATTAAAACAGGCTTTTAAAGTGATAGAGGAACCAATCCCATTATACGAAGAAAGAACAAGGACATTGGTTCAGGATATAAGTAAAAATATACAGGGCATTGAAGGGATTTCTGTGAAGACCGATCCGAGGGGTGTTGTTGTAACGTTTTCTGATGCTGTGCTTTTTGCTTCAGGGGCGGCTGAAATCAAACAAGAGGCATTCGGCGTGCTTGAGAAGCTTTCAAAGGTTATTAATACAGCACCGGGAAGGATCGTAATAGAGGGACACACAGATAATGTTCCAATATCATCTGGTAAATATGCATCGAATTGGGAACTCTCAACAGCGAGGGCAGCGAGCATTTTGCATTTCCTTATTACAAAGGGAATTGATCCAAACAGGTTTTCCATTGCTGGTTATGGAGAATACAGGCCACTGGCAAGCAATGAAACGGAGGATGGAAGGGCAAAAAACAGAAGGGTAGAGCTTGTTATCGGGGGAAGCCAGTGAATATCATATTCAGTTAGCAATGTAGTAGGTGACGGATTTAAGATAATGTTTACAATATTCCGAAGTGTAAAGTCTTTTTAGCACACCTGCTACTATATTATTATACAGGGAGAGAAGATGCAAAATGATGAGAGTTATATGAGAATGAGGGAATTTTCGAGGGTAGACGCCCATGTGCCTTTTGCTGTCCGGCTTGTTCCTCCTGAAGAACGGCCTAATATAAAATCTAAAATATCAGGAGAGACCATTTTAGCCGAGTTTCAGACATTAACGGATGTAGAAGATAAACTTCTTTCCGACTGGTTGAAGATGCTGAATGCAAAGCTCGATTCGATCATCAGTATGCTTACTTTCCAGCGGGAAGGTTTTGGTTCGCTTCCCTTTGTGCAGGTCAATATCAGTGGCGGCGGTTTGGGGTTCAATTCCAAAGAGAAATACAATCAGGGGGATGTCCTTGAAATAAAGATGCTGCTACCCATGATGCCCCCAGTTGCCCTTTATATTTATGGAGAGGTAGTAAAGATCGAGCAACAGATAAACAGCTATGCCATTGCAGTTAAATTTATAGCAATGGATGAAGATATAAGGGATGAGATAGTCAAATTTGTTTTCAGAAGACAGAGGGAAATGCTCAGGGAAAAGAGGAGATAATTTTATTTAAATGTTTGCAATAATAGGTGTTTTTATTGTTCTGGGTGCGGTAATTGGTGGGTATCTCATGGAGCATGGCAATCTCCATGTTCTTTTCCAACCTGCCGAAGTTGTTATAATCTTCGGAGCTGCCATTGGAGGCTTTGTAATTGCTTCTCCGATGAAGGTTATAAAGGCGGTTATCGGAGGTATTTCCAATATACTCAGTGGCAAGGCATATTCAAAGGCTGATTATATGGAAGTCCTTATGTTAATGAGCGAGATATTCTCCAAGATAAGAAAAGAGGGTCTTGTCTCTATCGAGGCGGATGTTGATAACCCACACGAAAGCAAGATTTTCAGCAAATATCCTAAATTTCTCAAAAACCATCATGCTGTAGATCTTGTTGCCGATACATTGAGGACTGTTATGACCACCAGTATCGCGCCGCATGAACTGGAGTCATTGCTCGATGCAGAACTTGATGCACATCATGAAGAATTGATGATTCCATCAAAAAGTGTTGCTAATGTTGCTGAATCTTTACCCGGTCTTGGTATTGTTGCTGCTGTTATGGGTGTTGTTATTACTATGGGCAAGATAAACGAGCCTCCAGAGGTTTTAGGACATAGTATTGGCGCTGCACTTGTGGGTACATTTATGGGTGTTTTAATGTGTTATGGATTTGCCGGACCTGCTTCAAGGAACCTGGAATATATTGCAAATGAGGAAAAGGAATATTTAAATGTTTTGAAGGTTGCCCTCGTTGCATTTGTAGGTGGTGCAGCCCCTCAGATAGCAGTTGAATTTGGCAGAAGGGTCATACCAGGCAATGTGAAACCCACATTTGTAGAGGTCGAAGAAGCACTAAGAGAACTCAAAAAATAGGTTATAGGTCATAGGTGATTGGTGTTAGGAAAAAGATAACCCATGACCTATAACCTATTACCTATAATCTGAATACATATGGCTGACAAATCAAAATCAATAATCATTAAAAAAATTAAAAAAGGACATGAGGGACATCATGGGGGTGCATGGAAAGTCGCCTATGCGGATTTTGTTACAGCAATGATGGCTTTCTTCCTGCTCATGTGGCTTTTAGCAATGGTTTCTCCAGAAAAAAGGGCAGCCCTGTCAGAGTATTTCAAGCATTTCAGCATTTTTGAAAAAGCAGGTCAGTCCTTTATGATGGAAGGGCAACAACAGGTATTGGAGAAGGGTCAGGAAATGAAGACCTTTGATTTCGGAGAAGGGAAAGCAGCCCTTTCTCCAGAGGACCTGAAGGAAAAACTGAAAAAGGCCATAGAAGAAAAGTTGAGGGCTTTGAAGGATCAGGCAGTTGTGGATATCTTTGAAGGCGGCGTAAGGATACAGCTTGTTGATCTGGAAGGAAAATCAATGTTTCTGCCCGGCAGTGCACAGCTTACGCCAAGTGCAAAGGAGATATTAAAATTAGTTGGTGAAAACATAAAAGATTTGCCTAACAGGATTGCAGTTGAAGGACATACAGATGCCTCGCCTTTAAAGACAGGAAAAATTACAAACTGGGAACTTTCTACAGACAGGGCGTCTTCTGCAAGGAGGGAGCTTGAGGCGAATGGCATAGATCCTGTAAGAATAGCAAGGGTTGTTGGGTATGCCGATACAGAGTTGTTAATCAAGGAGAATCCAAATGATCCGAGGAACAGAAGAATAAGCATAATACTTCTTCAGTCAAAGGTTGAACAACCCCCTAAAGTTCAGGAGCCGGTTCAGCCACCAGCACCCACGGCTAAGCCCGTGCAACCTCTGCCTCCGCCATCTCCTCAGCCTGAAGAGGTAAAAAAGCCCGTGATTGAAAAGCCTGCCCCTAAACAAGAGCAAAAAAGGGTATTTGAGCCGGGCATAAAGCCCAAAGAGCCCATTGAAATAAAGAAGCCTATTAATGTACCTGGTGCGAAGCAAGAGACACTGCTAAAAACCACTCCGCAACCTGCTATTGAACAGGCTAAAAAGCCATTAGTTGCAAAGCCCGAACCTCAAAAGCAGGTACCACTGCCTAAGCCAGCACCACCGCCACCTCCTAAGACTAAGCCTGAAGAGGTAAAGAAAACACAGGTTGAAAAATCTGCCCCTAAGCAGAAGCAAAAAAAGGATTTAACAAAGCCTGATGTTGGCATAAAGCCTATAAAACCTATTGAACCTATCGAGAAATGAGTATTACCTCAACCTGTCTTTTAGTGTGCTCCATGTATCAATATTGGAAGGCATCTGACACAGACAAGTTTTTCCTCTCCTGCATGTACGCAGGGAAGGTAAACTCTCTCTTTGTCGGTTGTCCCGCAAACAAAGCATTTGGGCGTAAGGGGGGCTTCTTCCCCCTTATGAGAACCCCCTGATTTTATAGACGGCTCTGCTGCCATATTAGTTTCCCTCCAGTTCATTGATCTCTTTCACTACCTTTTCGGGATCGACATTGTGCATCATGGCGCCGAATGAAATGGATTCGACCTTTATCCCCGGACAGGTAAAGCATCCATTCCCGAAGTATTTTTCGATGACCTTTCTTGCATTAGGGTCATTGATTATTTCTCCTATCACGGTATCTTTTGTTACCTTGTTTTTTGTTGCTTCCATTGCAATCTCCTCCTTTAAAGGTTTAAGTTTTCTTATTTTTAGAATACACCAAACCAGGCATTTATTTTATGACGGTGGTCATATAAAGACAGGATACAGAAGACAGATTATCAGAAATTTTTGTCTGTCCTCTGTTTTCTGAACTATGACTTCTATCATAGCATTAAACGCAATTTTGGTTTATTATTTTAAAAATACAAAAATACAAAAAACCATAAGGAGGAAGTATGGACAGATTCGTAAGAAACTTTATTGTAATGAGTATTGTGTATTTAGTAATGGCAGCATTTTTTGGGGTTATTATGCTTGCCAACCCCTCCTATCTTTATCTCAGGTTTATCCATTCGCATCTTAATATGCTGGGATGGGTATCCATGATGATATACGGGGTAGGTTACCACATACTGCCGAGGTTTGCAGGGAAGAGGTTAAAGAGCGTAAAACTGGGCGAAGTGCAGTTCTATCTCGCCAATATCGGTCTTTTGGGGATGCTGTTATTCTATACAATGCAGATGAACATGCCCGAAGCCGCATTATACCGAGGCCTTTCTGTGGCCTTTGGCCTTATGGAGGTTCTCTCTATAGTTCTTTTCTTTTATAATATGCTTGCTACCCTGTTTTCCAAAGAGGAGTAATGTTTTTTTTATGAGTTTGTTGTAAAATTAGTTAATTAATTTACGGCTCTATAAAAACTATAGGGGGATTTTATAAGGGGGAGAAAGTCCCTCTTATGCCCGAAGGAGGCTGTCATGAGAGAAGAAGACGTCGTAGAGGCATTAAAAAGGGAAAACGAGGAGTTCAGGCGCATTTATCAAGAACACAGAGAACTTGATAGCCAATTATTAGAATTTAACAAAAAACCCTACCTTACACCTGAAGAAGAAACGGAAATGCACAGGATTAAAAAGGAAAAGCTCTATAAAAAGGATAAGATAGCAGAGTTGATAAGGGAGTACAAAAGGCATCATTCAATGAATTAAAATCGGGTTTGCAATCTTTGACTTGCGCCTTAAAAAATTGAAAGGGGATTTGTATGGTCAAAAGGAGCAGGACTATAAAGGAGGGTCTTGAAAGGGTTCCACACAGGGCACTCCTTTATGCAACAGGCATTCCAAAGAGCGAGATGAACAAGCCTTTTATCGGGGTTGCAACCAGTTTTACAGATATTATTCCAGGTCACGTAGGAATGAGAGACCTCGAGAGATTTATCGAAAAAGGCGTTCATACAGGTGGCGGCTATCCATTCTTTTTTGGCATTCCCGGGATATGCGATGGAATTGCCATGGGACACAGGGGAATGCATTATTCCCTCCCTTCGAGGGAATTGATCGCAGATATGGTGGAAACCATTGCAGAAGCCCATCAGCTTGACGGTCTTGTGCTTCTTACCAACTGCGATAAGATAACCCCTGGTATGCTTATGGCGGCAGCAAGGCTAAATATACCGAGTATTGTCGTTACTGCAGGTCCCATGCTTTCAGGACATTACATGGGAAGAAGACTGAACCTTACAAGCGATACATTCGAGGCTGTTGGCAAATACAAAAGGGGTCTGATAAAAGATAATGAATTGCAGGCACTTGAAATGTGCGCCTGCCCAGGGGCTGGGTCGTGTCAGGGGATGTATACTGCCAACACAATGGCATGTATTACCGAATCCCTCGGAATGAGCCTGCCGGGCTGTGCCACATCTCCTGCTGTACTGGCAAATAAAAAGAGAATAGCCTTTGAGAGTGGCATAAAGATAGTTGAATTAATAAAAAAGAACATTACACCAAGAAAGATAATGACAGAAAAGGCATTTAAAAATGCAATTATGGTTGACCTTGCACTTGGAGGCTCTACAAATACTGTTTTACATATTCCAGCAATAGCTTACGAGGCTAAAGTTAAACTATCACTTGAGGTTTTTGATGATCTGAGCAGAAAAACACCCCACATAGCAAACATGATCCCAGGGGGACAGTATTATATGGAAGACCTCGATTATGCCGGTGGAATTCCAGCTGTTTTGAAAAGATTAAAGGATATGCTTAGTCAAAATCCAACAGTTTCTGGTAAGAATATTCTGGAGATTGCCGAGCAGGCAGAGGTGATGGACGGGGAAGTCATCAGACCGCTGAATAAGGCTTACCATAAGGAGGGTGGGATTGCGATTCTCAGAGGTAACCTTGCTCCTCATGGTGCAGTGGTTAAACAAACTGCAGTGAGCAAAAACATGATGAAATTTGAAGGAACTGCAAAGATATTCGATTCGGAAGAAGAAGGAATGAAGGCCATATTGAGCGGCAATATAAAGGCAGGGGATATTGTTGTTATAAGATACGAAGGGCCAAAGGGCGGACCGGGCATGAGAGAGATGCTTTCGCCTACGTCCGCAATTGCCGGCATGGGACTCAGTGAATCCGTTGCCCTTATAACCGACGGCAGATTTTCAGGCGGCACACGGGGCCCATGCATAGGCCATATATCTCCGGAGGCGATGGAAGGAGGCCCTATTGCTGTATTAAAAAATGGAGACAGGATTAGAATAGATATTCCGAAAAGAAAAATAGATGTTCTGCTTTCCGATGAGGATATTAAAAAAAGGCTTTCTCAATGGAGGCAGCCGTCGCCAAAAATAAGGCATGGCTATCTTGCCAGATATGCGAGGCTTGTTAGCTCGGCAGGCAACGGGGCAGTAATGGAGTAATTCGGGTTAGATTATCTTAAGTCCATATTGTTCTATAAGTCTAATGTCGTCTTTGTATGTCCTGCCTGTTGTTGTCAGATAGTTTCCTGTAAGGAGGGCATCTGCACCGGCCATGAAGACCATTGAATTGAATTCGCCGAGTATCTGCATCCTACCGCCGCAGACCCGTATCTCCTTTTCAGGCAGGATAAACCTGTAAAGGCTTATGATCTTAAGGGCTTCAAACGGATGGAGGAAATCCATTTCAGCCATTGATGTGCCTTTAACAGGTATCAAAAAATTAATCGGCACAGAATCGACATTTAATTCTTTTATTGCAAAGGCCATGTCTATCCTGTCCTGCCATGTCTCTCCTAAGCCAAATATGCCTCCGGAGCATATGGAAAGACCTGCGGATCTGGCCGCATCTATTGTTTTCAGCTTATCGTTATATGTATGGGTCCTGCAGATTTCAGGGAAGAACCTTTCCGAGGTTTCAAGGTTATGATGGTAGCGTTCAAGACCGCTCTGTTTAAGGAATGATAATTCATCGCTGCCCATAAGCCCCAGTGTTGCGCATGGAAGAAGACCAATATTTCGTATGTCTTCAATCATCGATGATATTTCTTTGAGCTCGTTTTTACCGACCTTTCTGCCGCTCGTAACAATACAGAATCTTCTCACGCCGGCGTCCTTTGCCTCTTTTGCCTTATCGATTACCATATTTTTTTTGACGAGTGGATAGACGGGAATGTCTGCCTTGCTCTTTGATGACTGGGCGCAGTAGGAACAGTCCTCTGGACATGCACCTGATTTTGCATTGACAATAGAACAAAGGTCAATGGAATTCTTTCTGAATGTTTCCCTTATTTTATTGGCTGCAGCGAATAGGTTGAAATAAGGCTGAAGGCTGGGGGGTGAGCTTAGAGTTTGGAGTTTAGAGTCTGGCTTATCGCTTGACTCATGACCCTTAACCCTTGACGCTATCCGGAGTGCTTCTTCTTTAGTTATTGAATATCCGCTTAATATCTTATCTCTCAGGCTGTCAATCACGGACATTCCCCCTAATACCTGATACTGAAATCGCTGAAGCCCTCCGGTTGATCTTCCCATATGACATCGATATTCGTGACATTTGCGTAAGGCGGACCTTGCTTACATTTCAATATAGCCTCTTCGATGAGTTCCCGCTCACCCTCAAAGACTGCTTCCACCCTTCTGTCAGGGAGATTTCTAACCCATCCTTTTAGTCCGAGGGAGTCGGCAACTTCCTGCGTGAATGCCCTGTAATACACGCCTTGAACCCTTCCTGAGATATAGAGATGAGCCCTTGTCTTCATAGGTTTTACAAGCAAGTTAATTACTTCTCTTTTGTGGGTGTCTCGGCTATCTTGACTTCATCTTCCGGAATGAGTCGCTTTGCACCAATAAATCTCTTAACATAATAAGGTTCTTCAAGGCTGTCTATTGTCACCCTCCTTGACCTTGTGGAAGCATGGATAAACAAGTTATTGCCGAGATAGATACCAACATGGGACGGGAAAGATGCATATGTCCTGAAAAATACTAAATCTCCTATGGCGAGTTCCTCTTTATCAATTGCCTCTCCAATCTTGAACTGCTCCCGTGCACTTCTGGGCAGCTCAATCCCTGTGATGCTGTATACCTTTTGCACATATGCAGAACAGTCAAGCCCGAAGGAACCGTTGCCTCCGAATTGATACGGTAGATGCAGCATCTTCTTGGCAAACAGTATGAGCCTTTCTTTTATGCTCATCTTTGAAAGGTCTTTGGAGTTCGACAACTCTTTTACCTCTTCCAATCTTGCGGATGTTATGACAGGCGTTGCCTTTCTATCATAATTCGCCTTTATGGATTTTATATCTTCAGGTTCTTTTAGTTCATCTTCTGCGTCCCGTGTGGACTTCTCTTTATAAAACGCCTTGCGGGATTCTTCGATATCACGGGATTTCTTCTTTGCTAAAATCTGCTGGCCTGCCTTAAGTTTGTTTGTTTTATTTGTAATCTTCTTTGGTGTGTCGCCTTTTTTTACTGTGTGATAGATTTTGTTGCTGGGGATGGACAGTTTTGTCCCTGCCTTGAGTTTGCCGGACTTCAGGTTATTGGCCTTCTTTATCCCGGATTCAGAGACATTGAATTTTTTTGCGATCTTATGGAGAGAATCGCCATTTTTTACAGTGTAGGTTTCAGCATAAGCACTGGTAGCCATTAGCCAGCAGCCAATAACCAGTAAAGTAGCCAGCAGCCAGTAGACCGATCTTAATTCCTGACTCTTAACTCTTAATTTTTCAGTCATGCTGCTTCATCCTTCAAAAAATCATTGATCGGCGGTAAATCGCTTAAATTCTTAAGGCCGAAATATTGCAAAAACTCCTTTGTTGTGCCGTAAAGAAACGGTCTGCCCGGAGTCTCTTTTTTACCCACAATCTTGATAAGTCTTTTATCCAACAGACTTTTAACAGCGCCATCAGAGTTGACACCCCGTAACTGGTCTATCTCTAATTTAGTTATCGGCTGTTTATAGGCTATTATTGCCAGTGTCTCCAATGTTGGGGGAGAGAGCTTAGTCGACTGGTTTATATTTTTGAACTTTTTTACCCACATGGAAAAATCCGGGTTTGTGACCATCTGGTAACCGTCTGCAACCTCCACGATCAGTATGCCCGAATCTTTCCCTTTGTAGTCCGATATCAGTTCCTCCATTAATTTTTTGATTTCGGACTCTGGCATTTCGGTCGCCTTAACGAGGCTGCTGATGGGAACAGACTCTCCAGCAACAAAAAGCAAGGCCTCGAGGGCTGACTTATGCATGTGCCTGTTGTCTGATGTTGTTGCCGATACTACCGATTCTTCCATTGCCCAGAATTATAACAAAAAATGCCTTGCAATTCAAAGGAAAAGTTATTTATTATAAAAACAGTCAATGTTAAGGCTAAGGTTAAGGGAAACGATTTAATTAATTTGTCAAAAGGAAAGGAACTATGTATAAATTTAAATTTATAATGCTTTTGATTGTTTTTTCATTCTTAACCTTAACCTCAACCTTAGCCTATTCTTTTAGTAATGGTGGTTGCGAGGGGGATTGCAAGAAGTGCCATTCTTTAAGCACACATGAAGTTAACGGCATCCTGAAGAAGATGAAGCTATCCCGTGCAAAGGTTCTGAATATACAGTTGAGCCCTGTAAAGAGCCTATGGGAAATACAAATAGAGGATAATGGCAAAAAGGGCATTTTTTATGTGGATTTCTCGAAAAAGTATCTCCTTTCAGGTCAAATTATCGAAGTAAATACCGGCTCAAATAAAACTGCGGAAAGCGCCCAGAGGATTCCTATAGGAAAGGCGGATGTTTCAAAGATACCGGTGAATAATGCATTAGTCATGGGCAACGTCCATGCACCAAAAAGGGTGATTGTATTTACAGACCCCGATTGACCGTACTGCGGGAAACTTCATCAGGAGATGAAGAAGGTTTTAGAAAAGAGAAAGGATATCGTGTTTTATTTGAAACTGTTTCCATTAAAGATGCATAAGGATGCATACTGGAAATCCAGGAGTATCGTATGCAATAAATCTTTGAATATGCTCGAGGACAATTTCGAGAATAAACCCATTCCTAAAACTGATTGTGACACAAAGGAAGTGGATAATAATATAAAACTGGCAGAATCACTTGGTATTACAGGCACCCCTGCAATGATAATGCCCGATGGCAAGATCTATTCAGGAGCAATGCCTGCGGATAAACTCATAGAACTCATTAACGGGAGGCAATGAAAGCCGGTCCTGATAGTCTCATTGTTTTCCTGGCAGCCTCGATTTTTCTGATATTACTCTTTATTGTTGCAATATTCCTGCCCCGCCTTTTAAAGAAAGAAGAAGCAAAAAAAGAAAGTGCTGAGATAAATACAGTTGTAAATGCATTCCGGGCACTCGGAGACGAAATAAAGTCCCTTAAAGAACAGCTTGTCATAAAGGAGAGGCTTGCTGCGCTCGGAGAGGTGTCCGCCGGGATAGCACACGAATTCAGAAACCCCATGGGTGTAATAGCAGGCTATGCAAAACTCCTTTTAAAGAGCCTTGATGAAAACGACAACAGAAGAGAAATAGTTCAAGGCATTCTTAACGAAATTGAGGATATGAATTGTGTTATGGAAGAGTTGCTTAAATTTTCGAGGTCAGAGCCGATTAAAAAAATCGATATAAACCTCACAACATCCATAAAGGATGTTATTCAAAGTATGGGTGATTCTGCTGATAAAATAGATTTTAGTTTATTGGATGATGTTTCAATAAAGGGCGATGAAACCCTGCTAAAGCAGGCAATAAAAAATCTTGTCCATAATGCCATCGATGCAGGAGAGAGGGTATGGATAGATGTAAAGCGCGGAGCGTGGGCGGAGCGTCAATCGCTGGGCACGGAAAGTCAAAAGGATGGTGTTTATATCACCATCAGAGACAACGGCAAAGGAATAGCTGACAGAGATGTGGACAGAATATTCATGCCGTTTTATACCACAAAGGAGAAGGGTTCGGGAATAGGCTTGGCTCTTGTGCAGAAGATAGTCATGGGGCACGGCGGAAACATTACTGTAGAAAGCAAAGAAGGAGAAGGCAGCACTTTCAGGGTGTTTTTACCAAAGGATTGATATGCAGACAATTTTAATCATAGAAGACAAAAAGAGTATGGCAGACATGCTGACCAAGAACTTCCAGTCTGAAGGGTTCAGTGTTAAGACAGCATATAATGTTAAGGATGGTGTCGCCTTGCTTTCATCGGATTTGAGTGCTGTTATTACAGACCTGAAGCTTCCGGATGGAGACGGCATGGAGATTGTGAAGACGATAAAGGAAGGCTTTCCCTTTATTCCAGTTATTGTAATGACCGCATACGGAAGCATCGAGACGGCTGTTAAGGCCGTAAAAGAAGGTGCTTATGACTTTATTACAAAACCATTTGATCCGGACCATCTTCTATTGATAATCAAAAGGGCGATAGGCGAAAGAAGCATTGAGAAAGAGAACATAATCCTGAAAAAAGAGTTTTCAAAATTTCTTAAAATGCCTGATATGATCGGAGTGAGCAGGGCATGGAATGAAATAATGGAAAAGGTGAAAAAGGTGGCGCCTCTTAAAACCACAGTGTTAATCCTCGGAGAGAGCGGAACAGGAAAAGAGCTTATTGCAAGGGCAATACACCATCTGAGCCAGAGGGCAAAAGAGCCCTTCGTTGCAGTCAATTGTGCGGCAATCCCGAAGGATTTGATAGAGAATGAAATATTCGGACACGAAAAGGGAGCCTTTACAGGGGCAGGAGAAACAAAAATAGGAAGATTTGAACTCGCAGACAAAGGTACGATTTTTCTTGATGAAATAGGGGATATGGAAATGCCTCTTCAGTCAAAACTTTTAAGGGTTTTGCAGGAGAATGAATTTGAAAGGGTAGGCGGGACAAAAACAATAAAGGTTGATGTAAGGGTCATTGCAGCAAGCAATAAAAATCTTGAAAGGGAGGTTTCTGAAGGACGTTTCAGGGAAGATCTGTTTTATAGACTAAATGTATTCCCCATAGTTATCGCTCCATTGAGGGACAGGAGGGAAGACATAGCTACTCTTGCACGCTATTTTGTTTCACAGTTTTGTAGAGAAATGAATAAAAATGAGCCTTTAATTCTACCTGAAATCGAGAGTATCCTTTTGAGCCATGAATGGAGGGGTAATGTAAGGGAACTGAAAAATGTGATAGAAAGGGCGGTTATCCTGTGCGATGGGCCAACACTTTTGCCCGAACATCTGAGTTTTGGCACGGATGTGAAGGAAAGGATTAATTTAGATGCTCCTTTGCATGAGGTCGCGGAATCAGCAGCAAGGTTTGCCGAAAAGTCAAGAATCGAAAATGCCCTTAGACAAACTCATGGAAACAAAAGCAGGGCATCAGAAATTCTAAAGGTCAGCTATAAAACCCTTCTCAATAAGATAAAAGAATACGGGATATCGTAATATGTAGCAAATTACCCATCATTATGAATTCGGTTACATAAAAGTGCGCCATACCAATCTCTCCATCTTTAATAAGCATATTGAAAATAAAAGAAAATCCTGATTTGTAGCCTTATGGCATTTTAATTGCTATAATTTATACATGAAATACAGAGGACAAGAAGGTTTTTCACTTGTTGAGCTTTTGGTAACAATTGGAATAATTGCTGTTGTGGCAGCAATTGCCATACCGCAACTACAGAGCTATGCTACCAACTCAAGGCTGAAAAGTGCAGCGAGGGATGTCATGGGCGATATTTTTCTTTATAAAGAAAGAGCTATAGCTGAGAATAGACAATACAGAATTACATTTAATATAGGGGGGAACACCTATACTATTGAACAGCCTCCAGGTACCATTATTCAAACTAAGACACCCACAACATTTGGAAACGATATAAGGATTTCCAATGTGGGAACTACAGAAACCGTTTATACCTTTCAGACGAGAGGCACCGTCAACGCGGGAACGGTTGTTTTAATTAACGATAGGGGCTCTACAGCAACTATAACAACAAACATTACAGGGAGAACAAGTGTTCAATTTAATTTGCAATAAAAAGGGCCTGAGCATGGTAGAGGTGCTTATAGCACTTTTTTTGACAATGATTGGCGTTATGGCGCTTATCTCCATGCAGCCTCAGGGATGGTTATTATCAGGCAGGTCTGATTATCTTGGCAGGGCAGCAGAGGTGCTACATAAGGAATTGGAAACAAAAGAGGCATTAATAATGAATCCATGCAATACAGTTACAGAGGGAACATTTAATAAGAATATTTTTGCAAGTGGCACAGGTGGAGCAGGCACAGGGGATGCGCCATATACAGTTCAAACAACTATTGCATTGGTAGGAACTAATACTTGGCGATTGTCAATAAGAGTTACATGGCCTGGCAATAATGTAGTAGGTGTCAGAGAGAGTGTTGTAGTAACAAGACAGGAATATTTCAGGTCTCCTGTTGGCTGTGTTGATAATTCGCAAGCACTGAACTGGGGTATATTATGAATTCAAAAAACTCATTACTTAATAAAAAGGGCTTTACTCTTGTCGAAGTATTATTTGCGATTACTATAGGTTTGCTTTTGCTTAGTGCCATTTATGTTGCTGTTCAGTCAGGACAGAGATCATCTGTTGCTATTGAGGCAAAGACTGCAGCTCAGCAGGATGTAAGGGCTGCACTTGATTTAATGGCAATGGAGATAGGCATGGCATCGTACTGGCGCAGAACCGGAATTAGTAATCCATGGGGTGCATCTGCAAACAAAGGAATAATACTCGCAGCAAACAATATTATACAGATACAGGCTGATATAAACGATGACGGCGATGTTGCTGACAGTAATGAAGATATCAGGTATGAATATGTTATTGCTGAGCAGCGTATAACAAGACGAAATGGCACTGGTGTAGCACAGCCCTTTTTGGGAGATGATCCTGCAAGTAGACGTCCAAGGGTTGTCAGGGTTATTAATAATGATATCGGGATTCCTGTGTTCAGATACTTTGATGGTACAGGTGCAGAAACAGCAAATATACCGGATATAAGAAGGATAGACATTACCCTCGCAGTTGAGACAGATGCAATAGACCCGAATACAGGGCAGAGGAGAAGAATGATTTATTCAACGAGTGTAATACCGAGGAACCACGCAATCAATCCATAGCAGGGAGTTAATTTATGAAGTTGAAAATAAAAAATAAAAAGGGCTTTGCCATGATTGCTGCATTGCTTGCAATTTTGATACTCACTGCAGTTGGCGTCCTTGTTTTTACTGTAACAACAAGGGACATAAGGGTAAGTGCGAGGATCGCAGGGGAGAAAAAGGCGTTTTCTGCTGCCGAGACAGGTGTGCATCAGGCAATACAGAATTTTGCTGTTGGAGGAACTGCCAGTAATGTGCAGGTTGACCCTGCCACGGACCCTGATACGAGATATTCATATACTATCGGAGCTTCTTCAAGCGGTTGCACACCTCCTCCGGCAGGGTTTGATATTGAGAAATGGAGCGAAGATATGTATGCGGCAAATGTCACAGGAACTAATACCCGATATGGAAGCACAGTTCAGGTAGATGTGGGGATAGGTCTTTTTAAAAGCGGGACATGCGCAAAAACTACTGATTAGAAAGGAGAAATGTTTATGGTTAAGATAATAAATAGAATTTTCTTAATCTTTATAATGCTCTGTTTTGTTTTTTCAGGGAATGTTTATTCTGATGAAACAGCACTTTTTACAACTGTTGCACCTGATGCCCTGATAGTCCTTGATTTATCCGGCAGCATGGACTGGAACCCTGCCGGAGACACTGCGACATCTACAAGCCTACCATGCACGACTTCATCATGTAGCCGTCTTGCCATTGCAAAGACAGCAATTTTTAACATCCTTGATGACAACAACGACAACACAATAAATAGCAGCGATGAAAGTAGTCTTAATATAAGAATCGGATACATGAGATTTCGGGAAGGAAATGATACAAGCGGAAATTATACAAGTGGCAATATTAAATTGATATGGGATATTGGTTCAAGATACAGCCGTATATATTGCAATAATGCAACAAGCTGCACTATTACAACCAATGCAGGTGAAAGCAGTAGTGCTACATGGATAAGCGGTGAAAGGGCAAATGGAGGAACACCACTTGCATCTGCATTGAATGAGGCAAAACTCTATCTTGATGCCCATAAGGCAGGTGATACTGCCGGGAGGTGCCGCCAGAAATTTGCAATACTCATCACAGACGGCGCTGACACCTATGCATGCAGCGGGGATGGTACGGAGAGTCAATCCGATATGTACAAAAGAAGAAGGGAGACAGTTGCAAAGGCAAAGGCATTGGCAGACGCAGGATACAAAGTTTTTGTGATTGGATTTGGCGCAAGTATGCCTACCTGCCTTCAGAGGACGCTTAACTGGGCTGCTTATTATGGACAAACAGACAATCCACTTCAAGCAAATTCAGGAGATACCAGCGGATACAACATACCTGCTGGAAGTTTTTATCCATCAGGTGTGTCAAGCTGTTCTGATACTTCTACGAGCGTTATTAATGACATATGCAGTAAAGGTGGAGGAACTGGCGATAGAGTTGCAAACTCTAATGACCCTGCCACTGCTCCACTTTCAGGGTATGCATTTTTAGCAACAAATGCCGATGAACTGACAGCAGCCTTAAGGCAGGCAATCAATATTATCAGAGAGGCGAATTATGCATTCTCTGCAGCGGCTGTTGCATCAACAAGGACACAGGATGAAAATTATATTTATGAGGCATCGTTTCAGCCTGTAAATGACGACCCATTCTGGCTTGGACATCTTAAAAAATACACTATAAATGCTGATGGCAGCGTAGGCAGCGCGGTATGGGATGCAGGAACTCAATTGCAGGCAAAGTCCGCTGCAAACAGAAATATCTACACATATAAATCAGGTTCCAACCCGCTTGTTTTTAATACAACCAATATCACAGCAGCAGATTTGGGGGTTTCAACTTCGGCAGAAAGGGATGCGGTTGTTGGATACATCAGGGGAGAAGCCACATATAATCCTGACAACTGGAAATTAGGCGATATATTTCGTTCAAATCCTGTTTTAGTAGGAACTCCGCTCACATATTTCAATGATTTTAGAGATGTAAATAATGCCTTTTCCACATTCAGAACAAATAATCAAAGGACATCCGCCAATGGACTGATGATCGTGGCTGCAGGCGCCAATGACGGGCAGTTCCATGCATTTAAGACATCAGACGGCTCGGAGGCATGGAGTTTTATCCCTCCAAATCTCTTGCCAAAACTGAAACTTATCGCACACACTACTCATCCAACAGGACTTGCCCATCAATATTTTGTTGATGGCCCTGTAACACACTCTGATGTGTGGCTCGGCACAGGCGATGGAACAAGTAAAAGCGCTGACGACTGGAAGACACTTGTTGTATTTGGAGAAGGCAGGGGTGCCGGTGCATATTTATGGAGTTCATCCAGTTCGTGCGACTCTGGATTTAACTCAACATATTCAGCAACATACAGATATTATTGCGGCTATCATGCACTGGATGTTACAAATACATTGAGCCCATTATACAAATGGAACATTGTTCCATCTTCAACAAATGCTCCATATTTAGGCGAGCCGTGGAGCAAAATGTCTATAGGAAGGGTAAAGATTGGCGGTAATGAGAAATGGGTTGGTTTTATAGGAGGAGGTTATAATGCCTCAGACTGTTCCGGTGGAGGAAGCTGCGATACGAGGGGCAAAGGATTTTATGTGGTAGATATGAGCAATGGAAATGTTTTATGGAGCTATACAAGGGCTGATAATTCAAGCATGAATTACAGTTTCCCTGCCCCACCTGCTGCATTAGATACAGACAATGATGGGTTTGTCGATACAGTTTATATTGGAGATTTAGGCGGAAGCATGTGGAGATTTAAACTATGTACGGCAAGTGATGATAGCTCATGCAATACTTCAACATGGACAACAAGGGCAGGATTTTTGTTTCAGGCATCTTCAGGTGTGATAAGACCGATTTATACAAAAGCTGTTGTGGCAAAAGATGCAAGTGGCAACATGTGGGTTTACTGGGGAACAGGCGACAAAACTGACCCTACATCGTCCGCAGCACAGGAAAAGTTTTATGCATTAAAAGATGGCGGCGGAAGCTATGGAATTAATGACATGGAAAATCTAACTGCATCTGGCAGCACATATAGCGGTGTTAAACAAGGATGGTATATAAATCTTTCGGGAAGCGGCGAAAAGATATTAGCAGAGCCCGCTGTTTTTGGCGGTGTTGTTTATTTCACAACATATACCCCTGCTACTGGATCAAATCCATGCGAGCAAGCTGGAACCCCCAAACTCTATGCAGTAGGCTACACAACCGGCGGAGGAGTATTAACCGGCGGTGCAAGGACCACTACACTGTCTGGGGTAGGAATACCTTCTGCTCCAATTATTTCATTGAGGCCTGATACAGGGACGCCGGATCTTTATGTTACAGTGAGCGGAGGTGCTGGACAGGATGCAAGGACCACTAAACCACCGGGTATCAATCCACAAGGACTTTCAAACACGAGGAATATAAAATACTGGAAGGACAGGAGATTACAGTAGGACGAAGGATTGAGAACAGTAACAAGAAAAAGAAAAAAGAAACAAAGGCAAAGTTATGTCTACATATTGCTCGGCATGATTGCCATAGTTATTGTGTTTTATCTCTTACAGCGACCTGCTGATAAAAAAGTCAGTGTAACAAAGCCTACTGAACCTTCTTCGTCTATTTTAGAGATAATCGCAGGAAGAGACGCGGGTAAAGAGCCTCCACGCATGCCAGAAGAGGTAAAACGCCCAGTAATAAAATCCATAAGATTTATCCCTGTAGAGCCTACTATTCTTGACAGTATAAAAGCAGAGACATCAACTGATTACAATAAAGGGAAAGTTACCTGTGAATATCTGTGGGAGATAAATAATAAACCTGTTACAGATATTAAAGGCGATACACTGCCTGCAGGATTATTTAAAAAAGGTGATGCTATTAGAGTTATAGTTACACCTTTTGTAGGTGAGATTAAAGGCTATCCGTATGAGAGCATGTTTATTGTTGTTCATAGTGCTCCGCCATCTCTGGAATTGAGGGAGACAAAGCAGAAACTGAATAATACAATCGAACTACAACTCGTAAGCACAGATCCAGACAATGATAAAGTGACTTTCTCACTTGAAGAACCGTACCCTGAAGGAATTACAATTAATAAAGAAACAGGAAAAATAACCTGGAAGCCGGTGAAGAAAGAAAAGGGAACATACAAGTTCAGGGCATCAGCTATGGATACAGATGGAGTTAAGACAACAAAAACTTTTGAGTTTAAAGTTGAATAGGTTTCAAACTTTAACAGTAGGCACGAGGGGTATCGAACCCCTGACCTCTACCGTGTCAAGGTAGCGCTCTCCCACTGAGCTACGCGCCTACATAATTGAGATATTCATTAAAACCAAAACGGCATATTTTTGTCAAGATAAAGGCTTAAAATGCTTGAACGTAGATGCATTTGCATGGTATGATTTGAGCAAATGGTTGCTATATTAATCATAATGCTTGTGTTATTTTCGGGCTTAGAATCCCATGCTGATATTTATAAATATATATCAGATGATGGGACAGTATATTTCACCAATGCGCCGATGGACAGAAATGGCAGTGTTGTAATGAAAGAGAAAAAATCTTATCAGAAGCCAAATAAAGAATATGATAGAGTCTATGTCAACAGGGAAAGGTTTCATGACGTAGCAGAAGAAAAAGCGAGGCGGCATAATATTGACCCGCAGCTTGTAAAGGCTGTAATAAAGGCTGAATCTAACTGGAATCCTAATGCTGTCTCTCCAAAAGGGGCACAAGGTCTTATGCAATTGATGCCTTCAACTGCTTCTATTATGGGTGTCAGTAATCCCTTTAATCCAGAGGCTAACATAGATGGTGGAATACGTTATCTTAAATATTTGCTTCAAAAGTTCAATGGAAATCTCACCCTTGCTCTTGCTGCGTACAATGCAGGGCCAAAGCTGGTGGAGAGAATAAAAAGCGTACCGCCTATTCCTGAAACTATTACATATGTTAAGCGGGTTATAAATTACTACTCCAGAGGCAATGGAACAGCAGTGAATATAGGCTTTCAAAGCCAAGAAATAAAAAGAGACCCCAGAATTCAGAAAATGATATTAAAAGACGGCACAATACTTTTTACCAATTCATATCTTGCCAATTCATATGGAGAACAGGGATTTTAGGTGTCAAAAGAGACCGAAGTAATAAGAGAAGAGATTTTAAAGTTAAAAGAAGAAAAAAATGCCATAATCCTCTCCCATAATTATCAGAGGGATGAGGTTCAGGATATTGCCGATTTTATAGGTGACTCTCTCGAACTGTCAAGGACTGCAGCAGAGATAGACTGCGATGTTATAGTTTTCTGTGGAGTGCATTTTATGGCAGAAAGCGCCTCGATACTTTCTCCTAACAAGACTGTACTTTTACCTGAACTGGAAGCAGGATGTCCTATGGCAGACATGATTCAGGTAAGTTCTCCAAGAAAGGTCTGGAAGACATTTCCTGGATATGAGACCCAGCCGACATTTGCATTCCCCCATGAATTTACCCTGAGGGATATAAAGGCAAAATATCCGGGAGTACCTGTTGTTGCATATGTTAATACAACTGCCGATGTAAAGGCAGAGAGCGATATATGCTGCACATCTGCCAATGTTGTGAAGGTGGTAGAATCCCTGCCTGATGAAAGGGTAATATGTATACCTGACAGAAATCTTTCTATGTGGGCCCAAAAAAATACGAAAAAACAAATAATCGCATGGGACGGCTTTTGCCATGTCCATGACAGGATTACGAAAAAAGATGTCTTAAAGGTAAGAGAGGAATATCCAAACGCTGTTTTTATGGCACATCCCGAATGCAGGCTTGAGGTTCTTGAACTTGCAGACCATGTCACGAGCACATCGGGAATGCTCAGATTTGCAAAATCATCTGATGCAAAGGAATTCATTGTTGGCACAGAGACTGGGCTTATGCACAGATTAAAGAAGGAGAATCCCGACAAAATATTTTATCCACTCAGGAAAGATATGGTTTGTCCGAATATGAAAAAGACTACGCTCAACAGCATTCTGATTGCATTGAGAGAGATGAAGAATGTCATAAAGGTTCCTGAAGAGATAAGGATTCGCGCCAAAAGGGCATTGGACAGGATGCTGGAAATAAAGTAGTGTCTCCTCTTAAAGAAAAAATTATCGAAAGAATAGAATCTGAAGGTCCCATCAACTTCGAGACCTTCATGGAAATGGCCCTTTACTATCCGGGGCTTGGCTATTACACAAAGGATTCCACAAAGATAGGCAGGGCAGGAGATTTTTATACAAGCCCTCATCTGCATTCCATATTCGGCGCAATGATAGGCAGGCAGATGGAGGAGATGTGGACAATTATCGGAAATCCGGATATCTTCCACGTTGTTGAAATGGGTGCTGGAATGGGGTATCTGGCAAAGGATATGCTTGAATATTTAGAAGGGAAAAAGATATTTAAGCATCTTAAATATACGATAGTCGAGGTAAATCCAACAGTAAGAGCAAAACAACAGGAACTGCTCTCAGAATTCAAAGATAATATCAAATGGATTTTCAGTATAGATGAAATAGAGCCTGTCACCGGCTGTTTTTTGTCCAATGAACTATTGGATGCCTTTCCTGTCAGGCTCATTGAGGTGTCAAATAACCCCGATAACGGGCTGAAGGAAATTTATGTATCTATAGACGGAGATGATTTAGTCGAAATAAAAATGCCGTGCAGTGCTGAAGTTAAAACATATCTCAATGAATTCGATATTAAATTGCCAGAAGGTTACAAAACCGAGGTTAATCTGAAAATTAAGGACTGGCTGATTGAGGTCACCAATAAACTCTTGGAAGGTTTTATTTTGACGATAGACTATGGTTATCCTGCACAGGATTATTACAGTGAAGACAGGAACAGAGGAACTCTGCTCTGTTATTATCAGCACCAGATAAATGAAAATCCATATCAGAATATAGGAGAGCAGGATTTAACTGCTCATGTGAATTTTTCGTCTCTTAAAAAATGGGGCGATGAGTTGGGTTTAAAAAGTTTAGGTTTTTGTTCTCAAGGCACTTATCTTGTATCACTCGGAATTGGCGAGATAATAAAGGAGCTTTATGGAGATTCCCCTGATGTTTTTGATGTAGCTAAAATTAAGGGATTGATCATGCCTCAGGGTATGGGCGAATCGCATAAAGTGATGATTCAGTATAAGGGGAAAACCGAGCCGGGATTAAGAGGATTTTCATTCAGGAATCAACTGAAATACCTGTGAATATTCCTTTAACTTTTCTATGCTTCTCAACACCCGTTCCGGCGTATGTGCCTCGATTGTATAAATACAATTATTGGGTTTCAATTCGGAGAACAAGGTGTTGAAATCAAAACTCCCATCCCCGATTGGATGATGTAGATCAGCACTTTTGTCGTTGTCGTGAAGATGCAGCTCAATAATATATTTCTTTATTTCTTTAAGCCAAGTCACCAGTGAAACGTTCGAAAATAGATTGCAGTGCCCTGTGTCAAAGCATACCCCGAAATTATCAGAATTTATCTGCTCCATTAATAACCTTAGATTTGATGGTTCGTCTTCAAATATATTTTCAATGGCTATTTTTACGCCGATATTTTTTGCTCTTTCGTTTAAAGGCCTCCATGTCTGGAGGCTTTTTTCAAGCCAGACCTCTACCTTCAGGGCATATTTCCATTTTTCGTAGCCGGAATGAAAAACTACGGCTTTGGGTTTTAATGCCTCTGCAATATCGAGGATATGATTAAATCTTTCAATAGTGGCGTTTCTCACCTTTGAATCTATAGCCCCCGGCGAAAGATCCATGAACGGTGCATGAAATGAAAGCGATGGATTGTAATCGAACATGTCTTTGAGTTTGACAACGGAGTCGGCATTAATGTAATCGAGAGAAGTTGAATTGAAATAGATTTCGAGATTAAATCTGTTTTCCCTGATAAAATTTATATAGTCCCCTATCTTTTCATAGGGGACATGGATATGGGGAGAGATCATGATTATTTTGTTGTAACCGCTTCTTTTTTTGTCTCTGTCTTTGCTTCAGATGAAGTGCCTTTTTCGGAATCAATAGCCTTTTTCCTTTCGGGTGACGCATAGTCTGTCACATACCAACCACTTCCTTTCAACACAAACGAAGTATTTGATATGAGTTTCTTTATCCGACCACCGCATTCAGGGCATGTGCTTAAAGGCTCATCGCTGAATTTTTGCATTATCTCGTGGTTTTTCCCGCACTGTAGGCATTCGTATTCGTATATGGGCATAGCTGACACCTCCTGAAACTTAATGCTACTATATAAATATAACTGAGCTTGATTAAACAGGTCAAGAACTGGTAATATAGTTTTCTAATTAATTCGGAGGTGATATTATGTATGCAATAATACAGACAGGCGGTGAACAGATAAGGGTTTCTGCTGGCGATAAGGTTTGTGTTGAAAAGATCAGAGGAGAAGTTAATTCCGAGATAATATTAGATAAGGTTTTAATGGTTTCAAAGGATGATAAAATAGTTTGCGGAAAGCCGTATATCGAAGGCGCAAGCGTAAAGGCCGAGATCGTAGAAGCAGGCAGGATGCCCAAGGTGCTTGTGTTTGGCCCGCGACCAAAAAAGGCTCACAGGAAATTAAGAGGGCACAGGCAGCAGTATACAACCCTAAAGATTAAAGAGATCATTGGAGGTTAAAGATGGCACATAAAAAAGGAGTCGGAAGTTCAAGAAACGGCCGCGATAGCGAGGCAAAAAGACTTGGTGTAAAAAGATTTGGCGGACAGATTGTTCGTGCAGGGAATATACTTGTAAGGCAACGCGGAACAAGGTTTCATCCAGGCAATAATGTGGGAAAAGGCTCTGACGATACCCTCTTTGCATTGATAGACGGTGTTGTCAGGTATGAAAGGAAGGATAAGACGAGGACGAAGATCAGCGTATATCCTGTGGAAGTACCGGCAGCAGCAGTTAATGTGTAACTGAAAATAAATAGAGAAAGGGTTTTAAAGGCGGGTCAAATTGACCTGCCTTTTTTGTTTATGAAATTCATTGATTACGTAAAGATTCATGTGAAGGCAGGAGATGGCGGAAGGGGATGCGTAAGCTTCCGTAGGGAGAAGTACGTCCCAAAGGGAGGACCTGATGGTGGTGATGGTGGGAAAGGCGGAAATATAATCATAAAGGCGACAAAAGAATTAAATACCCTTCTTGACTTAAGATACCAGAGGGAATACAAGGCTCAAAGAGGAGAGCATGGAAAGGGAAGCAACAAACATGGTAGGGATGGAGAAGGCAGAATAATACTGGTTCCTGTTGGCACGCTTATCAAAAATGCAGAAACAGAAGAGGTTATCGCAGACCTCGATCACCATGATGCAGAGGTAGTTGCAGCAAAAGGCGGCAGGGGGGGGCTTGGGAACGCTCACTTTGCAACACCTACACGGCAGGCCCCGAAATTTGCACAGCCAGGTGAAAAGGGTGAGGAAAAATGGCTTGTCCTTGAACTCAAACTCCTTGCTGATGTTGGCTTAATTGGACTCCCAAATGCGGGAAAATCAACATTAATCTCTGTTATATCCTCTGCAAAACCAAAGATAGCCGATTATCCTTTTACCACGCTCGTACCAAATCTGGGCGTTGTAAAATTAGAAGATTTCAGGAGCTTTGTAGTTGCCGATATACCGGGTCTTATAGAAGGTGCACACAGGGGCGCAGGTCTTGGATTCCAATTCCTCCGTCATGTTGAAAGAACATCCATTCTCCTTCATCTCGTGGATATTTCCGATATGCTGACAACTGATCCTGTGGAAGACTTTGAAAAGATAAACAGGGAATTAGTATTATACAGTCCTGATCTTTTGAATAAGCCTATGGCAGTGGCAGGCACGAAGCTCGACATTGCCCATGATAGAATCAGATTAAATAGGCTTAAGGAGTATTGCAGAGATAAAGGGTTGGACTTTTTCCCCATATCTTCTGCAACAGGCGAAGGCATACAGAAGCTTGTAAAATATCTGTCGAAAAAAGTGGAAGAGGGCTTGAAGAAGTGAGCAGGATAGTCATAAAAATAGGCAGTAACATACTCACTGACAAAAAAGGCGGATTGAACCAAAAAAGGATTCATTCCATTGCAAAGGATATATCCGATATGTGCAAGGCCGGCTATGAAGTTGTGGTTGTTTCATCCGGCGCTGTTGCTGCCGGCATGAAAAAACTCGGACTGAAGGAAAAGCCAAAGGATATACAACTCAAGCAGGCTGCAGCAGCAGTTGGACAATCTTCCCTCATGTGGGCATATGAGAAGAGCTTCGGCGATTTCGGCAAAAAGGTTGCACAGGTGCTTCTCACAAGGGAAGACTTTTCTGAAAGGGGCAGGTATCTTAATTCCAAGAACACCCTTATCACACTCCTTTCTTATGGGATAATACCTATAATTAATGAGAACGACACTGTTGCTACAGATGAGATCAAATTCGGAGACAATGACCAGCTTGCTGCACTTGTGTCTGGATTAATAGATGCAGAAAGGCTTATTATCCTCTCTGATGTGGAAGGGCTTTATTCGTCAGACCCGACTAAAAATCCGGAAGCAAAGATAATCCCCTTTGTGGACGAAATTACGCCTGAATTTGAGGCAATGGCAGGAGGCGCCGGAAGTGTTGTTGGAACAGGCGGCATGTATTCAAAGATACTTGCAGCAAAAAAGGCTGTGTCTTATGGAATAAAGGTTAATATCGTAAGCGGTAGAAAAAAAAGGCTTTTAGTGTCGCTTCTGAAAGGCGTCCACATTGGCACTGAATTCAAGCCGCAGATAAAGAAGATTTCATCCAGAAAGGGCTGGATCGCTTATGCCATAAAACCAAAGGGAAGCCTTGTTATCGATGATGGCGCTGTCAGTGCCATCCTGAAGGCAGGCAAAAGCCTTCTACCGTCCGGTATCATAAGAGTTGAAGGTATGTTCGATACAGGAGATGCTGTTTATTGTGTCGACCTCCGGGGTAACCGCATTGCAAAGGGCATAGTGAATTATTCATCACATGACACAGAAAAAATAAAAGGCAAAAAGACCACCGAAATAGAATCGATACTCGGCTACAAATATTCCGACGAGGTGGTGCATCGGGATAATCTTGTTTTATTAGCATCTATACCATAATCCGGAAAGATATATACCCTGTATTCCATGATGTCTATATGATATAAATCATATTCCTGCTGAAATTTTCTCGTTATTATTATAGTGTTCAAAAAATAAAATCCGCTTTTCTATCGTAGTTCTGGCATACTTTTGGGGAGAGTAAATCAGGGGCAGAAAGGAGGGATTACAGGCAGAGAAAGGTTTCGCACCATTTTTTATAACTAAAATTAAAAAGAGGAGGAGACCATGAAGCATCTCAGAATAGTGCTTGCATTTGTATTTGTTCTGTCCATGAGCAGCCTGTCATTTGCGGCAGCCCCTAAAAGTGTGTGCATCGATTGCCATAAGAAGGTAACCCCAGGTGTGGTCAAGCAGCATCTCGAGGGGAAAATGTCAAAGAAAGGCGTTGACTGCTCATCATGTCACGGCTCGGACCATAAAAAGATGGATGACGCAAAGCTGGCAAAAATGCCGACCCCCGAGACATGTGCCGGATGTCACCAGAAACAGGTGGATCAGTTTAAATCAGGGAAACATCACCTGGGTTGGATTGCATCGAGTGCAATGCCCATGTGGTCACATCAACCAAAGGCAGTTGTAGGTGAGGGATACAAAGGATGTTCAAGCTGTCATAAGATAGGAGTAAAATCAGATGCCGAGAAAGCCATGTACCGCTATGGAAATGCCCAGTGCGACTCATGCCATACAAGGCATTCATTTAAGAAGTCAGAGGCACAGGACCCGAGGGCTTGCCAGACATGCCACATGGGATTTGACCATCCCCAGTGGGAGATGTGGTCAACATCAAAGCACGGAACTATCTGGCAGATAGAAGGCGCTAAAAGCAAAAGGGCACCAACATGCCAGACATGCCATATGCAGGAAGGAAATCATGGAGTTATGACAGCATGGGGCTTCCTTGCATTGAGGCTTCCTGAAGATGACAAGGACTGGTTGAATGACAGGGTTACAATTCTTCAGGCGCTCGGAGTTCTTGACGAAAAAGGAAATCCTACAGCAAGGCTGGATGTTGTAAAGGCCGGCAAGGTTGCACGTCTCACAAAAGAAGATTTCCAGAAGGAAAGGGACAAGATGATTAATGTCTGCTCAAAGTGTCATGGAGCCTCCTATGCCAAAAAGCAGCTTGAGGCAGGAGACATGGTCATAAAAGATGTGGACAAGGTATTTGCAACCGCTATAAGGGTAGTGCAGGGTCTTTACAAAGACGGTGTGCTTCAGAAGCCTGCAGACTGGACATTTGCCCCTGACCTGCTTCAGTTCTACGAGGCAAAGAGTTCCATAGAGCAAGACCTCTATCTCATGTTCCTTGAATACAGGATGAGAACATTTCAGGGAGCATTCCACATGAACCCAGATTATATGCACTGGTACGGCTGGGCGCCAATGAAAGAGACATTGCAGAAGATCAAAGACGAGGCTGCGAAACTAAGGGCTGAAAAAGCGTCTGCAAGACATTAATTTTAATAAAAAGAGAGAGGGGATATCGCATCCCCTCTCTTAAAAAAAACGGCATACCTCATCACCAAAAGAGTTCGATACCCCTCGTGCCTACCATTAAAGTTTGAAACCTATTCAACTCTTATCTGTCCAAAATAGATTTTAGAAAGACCTTTACAGCCTTAATGCTAACTTAACTTTGAAAAATCCGCTATCTGCAGCGCGATGTCGCGGATTGTCTTAATCAATGAGAGGCGGTTCTGTTTTATCTCTTCCCGTTTGTCCATAACGAGGACTTTGTCGAAGAAAATATTTATCGGCTCTTTTAGCGTCATTAAGGCATTGATCGCGTCATAATATTTATGGTCATCAAGTAAAGAATTTATCTGAGGAGTCAAGGCTTCAACTGCTTTATAAAGATTTTTTTCCTCATCCTGTTCAAATAACTCATAATTAGCAACTTTTGACTCATAACCGGCTTTCGGCGCTATATTATTTATCCTTTTGATCGCGAGGAGGAACGACTCGTAACCTGTTTCTCCTTTTAATTTTTGTATGGCGTCAAGCCTTTCTTTTATTGTGTAAATAGGCTTGTCTTTAACAAAGCTCATGACGGCAGATATGGAGTCAAGGGGATAGCCGTGTGACTGAAACAGGGGCTCAATTCTCTGCTCAAAGAATTTAATCAGATCATTCATGAGGACTTCTTTATTATCAAGCTCAAATGCCTGTAATGACTTATCCATGAGTTCATAAATATTAAGATTGTAACGGTTCTTTATGAGTATGGAAATTATTCCAAGTGCCTGCCTCCTTAGTGCAAATGGGTCTTCTGTGCCTGTTGGTGTGAGTCCTAACATAAAGAATGACGCTATATTATCCAGCTTATCAGACAGGCTCAAGACTGCCCCTATTGGAGTTTCAGGCAGCCTATCGCCTGAAAAGGCCGGGAGATATTGTTCTGACAGTGCCTTTGCAATATCTTTATTATAGCCGTCATTTAATGCATAATACCCACCCATTATTCCCTGCAATTCTGGGAATTCTCCTACAACGCCGGAAATAAGGTCTGTTTTTGACAATAAGGCGGCAGTGTGTATGTCTTCCTTTTTTTCGGGACAGCATTTATCTGCTATAAAATCAGCAATTAAGGCTATTCGACAGCTTTTATCATAGAGATTTCCGAGCTTTTCGTGGTAAATGACCTTTTTCAATTCCTTAACTCTTTTATTAAGAGGGATTTTTTTATCCTCTTCATAATAAAAACGTGCATCCTCAAAGCGTGCCTTTATGACCTTCTCGGCGCCTTTTTTAATTATCTCTGCATTGTCATTTTTTGTATTGCTCACAATGATGAAATGGTTTGTGAGTTTGCCCTGAGCATCCTGAAGGGCAAAATATTTCTGGTGCCCCTTCATCACTGTTATAAGCAACTCCTTCGGCAGATATAGATATTCTACTGGAAAAGTTCCAAGCACCGGCACTGGGTATTCCACAAGATACGTTACATGTTGAAGAAGGTCTTCGTCTTCTATTAAAAAGGCATCCACAGATGATGCAAGTTTTTGTGCCCCATCCACGATTATTTTCTTTCGTTCATCAGGATCGAGGATAACGAAATTGTTCCTGAGCAGATTGATATATGCCTTGCAATCCTTTATTTCAAAGGCTGCGGGAGAGAGGAACCTGTGTCCTCTTGTCATATTGCTGCTTTTCAGGCCGTCTATCTCAAAGGAAATCTTTTTGTTGTCATATATTGAAAATATCCAGTGAATCGGCCTGGCAAATCTCAAACTACCGCTGCCCCACCTCATCGATTTTGGAAAATTTAGCGATAAGATAAGTTTTGGCAATATCTCGGGCAGCAAATCTATTGTCTGCTGTGCAGCTTCTTTGATTACTGCCACTACGTAATTGCCTTTGCCCTTTTCCTTTTTTACTAAATCTTTAACACACAAACCGTGCGTTTTTGCAAATGACTCCGCTGCCTTTGTTGGCTTACCGTTCCTGTCGAATGCAGCATTCACAGGAGGGCCCCATATTTCTATTTCTGCTGCCTTCTGCACCGGATCTACTTCTGCGATCATAGATAATCTTCTTGGAGTGGCATATGTCTTTATGGATTTATAAAGCAGCCTGTGTTCAGAGAATATTTTTTCAGCGTTTTCTCTGAGTTTTATGATCGCATCATGAAGAAACCGTGCAGGTATCTCTTCTGTTCCTATCTCTAATAATAGTAACGGGCAATGGGTAATAGGTGATGGATTATTGTTAATTGTTTTTTCTATTTTTTTACTCATAACTCATCACAGGTCACTCTTTACTGTTTTTAAAAGAGGAAACCCCTTGTCTTCCCTTTGTTTTAGAAATGCCTCTGCACAGAGCTTTGCAAGTGCCCTCACCCGGGCGATGTAACCGGTTCTTTCTGTTACAGAGAGAACGCCACGCGCATCGAGGAGATTGAACGTATGCGAGCATTTCAGACAATATTCATATGACGGAAGCACCAATCCCAACTCGTTCATGCTTTTCGACTCTTTTTCGTAGGAGTCGAACTGCCTTATGAGTAATTCTGTATTTGCGTAGTCAAAATTGAATTTTGAAAACTCTATTTCTTCCTGTTTGTGTATTTCGCCATATTTTATCCCTTTGCACCACTCAATATCAAAGACATTATCGATTTCCTGCAAATACATGGTTATTCTTTCAAGGCCGTAGGTTATTTCTACGGATACGGGCTTCAGGTCTATTCCTCCGACCTGCTGGAAGTATGTGAATTGCGTTATTTCCATGCCGTCGAGCCAGACCTCCCATCCGAGCCCCCATGCACCCAATGTTGGAGACTCCCAGTCATCTTCGACGAAGCGGATGTCATGTTTTAAAGGGTCTATGCCGATATGCGAAAGGCTTTCGAGATAGAGTTCCTGACTCTCGAGAGGAGACGGTTTTAGTATGACCTGATACTGGTAATAGTGTTGAAGCCTGTTCGGATTTTCGCCGTATCTCCCGTCTGTAGGTCTTCTCGATGGTTCTACATAGGCTGTCTTCCATGGCTCAGGACCGAGCACCCTGAAGAAAGTGGCAGGATGGAATGTCCCTGCTCCAACCTCTATATCGTAAGGCTGAAGAAGGATGCAGCCTTTCTTAGACCAGAATTCATGCAATTTTAAAATCAAATCTTGAAAGTACATATATCTTTGAGGAACTCTGTCCCTCAAACTCCATAAATAATGAAATTTTTTTCATCATTGAATTTTTAAAAGGGCAAAGCCCCTTTTAAAATGAATAAAAATGTTATATAAAAACCGAATCCTTTGTCAAATAAAAGGTCATTTTTGTTGACACAACAACATGTGTAAGCATATACTAAATATAAATAAGTTTCATTTAATCCCTCAGAAGATTTTAGAAACCCTGAGGGTTTTTATTTGGAACAAAATTAAGAGAGGTTAGAAAGAATGAAGTTTGAAGATTTTTCTTTAAGTAAAGAGACATTGAAGTCCATATCAGAGATAGGGTTTGAGGAGCCGACACCGATTCAGGTCTCCGCAATCCCGTTGTTATTAGAAGGATTGGATATTGTCGGGCAGGCACAGACAGGTACAGGCAAAACCGCTGCCTTTGGTATTCCTATAGTCGAGAAATGCCGGAAGGGCAAAAATCCTTTTGCTATTATACTTGAACCCACAAGAGAACTCGCAGTACAGGTCTCCCAAGAGATCAACAAGATAGGGAAATACAGAAAAATCAATGTACTGCCTGTCTATGGAGGCACTTCCATTGAACGTCAGATAAAGGCATTGCAACGCGGCGTGGATGTCATTGTGGGAACTCCCGGTCGCGTTATAGACCACATAAACAGGAAGACCATTTCCCTTTCAGATATAAAAATCGTGGTTCTCGACGAAGCCGATGAGATGCTTAATATGGGCTTTATTGAGGATATAGAGACAATACTTAAGACCACGCCAGCAGAGAGACAGACCCTTTTGTTTTCAGCCACAATGCCCCAGCCCATAATGAGCATTGCGAAAAAGTATATGAAAAGCCCCGAAAAGGTAAAGGTGAATACAAAAGACGTTGTTGTCCCCAAGATAAAGCAGATATTCTACGAGGTCAGAGAAGAGGACAAAATAAACGCCCTTTCAAGATTAATCGATGTGGAAGACCCGCAGTTAGCCATTGTATTCTGTCATACAAAGCGTGAGGTTGATGAAGTTTCCATGAAGCTTGCACAGATGGGATACAATGCAGGCGCCCTTCATGGAGACTATACGCAGGCAAGAAGGGAAGAGGTAATGAGCAAGTTTAAAAACAACATGCTTGATATTCTCGTTGCAACCGATGTGGCTGCAAGGGGACTCGATATACAGAATGTGACCCACGTGATCAATTACAACATTCCCCAGAACCCTGAAAGCTATATACACAGGATTGGAAGGACAGGAAGGGCAGGGAAGTCCGGTATGGCGATTACCCTTGTCACGCCGAGGGAATACAGGCATTTGAGGCTTATAGAGAAGACTGCAAAGACAGTAATAGACAGGAAGAGACTGCCTACGGCAGCAGATGTTATTAAGGCAAGAGAGAAGAACATTGCTAAGGATATAGAAGAGATAATAAAAGGGGATAAACACGCGAGCTATGTTTCCGCTGTTAAAGAGCTGTCAGAACAATATAGCTTCGGCGACATTGCAGCAGCAGCACTTTATGCTGCTTATGGGGAAGTGAAAGAAACGCCTGTGGAAGAACGGTACGAAAAGGCCAGAGCTAAAGATGGACCAAAGGACGGGATGGTTCGTCTGTTCATGACAATAGGAAGGAAGGACAGGATAAAGGTACCCGATATTGTAAAGTCTATTGCCTCGGAGGCGAATATTCCTTACAGCAAGATCGGGAATATCGATGTCCTTGACAAGTTTACTTTTGTTGAAGTCCCTGAAGACCTTGCAGACAGGGTAATACGCTCTGTGGATGATATAATGATGAAGGGTAGAAGGGTTAAGGTACAGAAGGCTAAGGCAAGGACGCAGATGTAGCTCATCGGTGGCACTTGGTATGGACATATTTACCAGTCAAATGAGATTTAAGGAACAGAGTAATTAACCCTGCTAATTTAAGCAAGTCCTCCATAAGCACAACAGG
>JAGUWD010000038.1 GCA_020062545.1 Thermodesulfovibrionales bacterium | reverse complement strand
TGTAAGCACAGTAATGTGTTCAGCTTACCAGTACTAATAGACCGTGTGCCTTGACCTTTATTCCCTATCTCCCATATCTTGTCAAATTTTTCTATTGCAATTTTAGTCTTATTTGTGGTATTTTAAAATTTCCGGTGGTTATGCCGGAGGGGCAACACCCGTTCCCATTCCGAACACGGAAGTTAAGCCCTCCAGGGCCGATGATACTATGACCGCGAGGTCATGGGAAAGTAGGACGCCGCCGGATTAAAATTTTACAAATAGAAAGGCTCGGTATTTAACCGAGCCTTTTTTTGTTTTTAATGCGAGTTTAAGATTACTCGCCGCAGCAGATGCGTCTCATCCTTTTCTTTCCTGACGGGGAAACTGCCATAACAACATCCACCTTGTTTCCGCAGTTGCGGCAGACTATAGCCTTGCTCTTGTTCTCAGCCCTTGCTGCAACATCAGTCTTTGACTTTGCTTTTTCAGCCATGATTCATCCTCCTTTCTTTTACATTTTTATGAGAGAACTCGCAGAAGTCCTCCCGCATATTTGCATGCATACTATTTCCTCAATATTTTTCTGATTGGTACTGCCAGGATAAATTATTGGCACAACCCGAGGAAATTGCACAAAAACTTAACAAGATAACTGAAAAGATAAAGGTTTGTCAACTTAATCTGTGAGTATGGATAGCAGGTATGCACTCAAAGCCTTAAATAATGCGATGAGAAACCGTATTGCCTGATTCTCTACTGAATGTAAAAGGTGATACCGAAGTTGCCCTTAAACGGCGGGAGGGTTCGGCTCTAAGGTATCGCTATTTAAGGTTTTTCGGCATACCTGCTATCCATATGTCAGAAAATTTCATGTTGATTGTGGTCAATTGCAGAGGGATGTCTAATTGGTTTAGAGTATGTCTGGCTTGTCACTGGCAATACCGTCGACTCCTTTGTCTATGTATACTTTTGCCTCTTGTTTTGTATTTATAGTCCAGACAATGACCTTGAGATTATTCTTGTGGGCGTCCTGGATGTTTTTGGTATGCGTAAGCTTATAGAGCGGAACGAGATACTGCGTGTCGAGCTTAAGCGCAGAAGCAATCGGATTTTTGTGTTTTGCATAAATCAAACCTGTTTCGATTTTGGTATCCAGTCTTCTTACTTCTGAAAGGGCTTCCTCATAGAAAGAAATGATAATCACATGATTATGCAGTTTTTCTTTTTTTATGACTTTCAGAACATTCTTCTCGCAGCCGATTTCTTTTAACTCAATAAGTATTTTTTCGACCTTTTTGTCGATAAATTGTAAGGCCTCTGCAAGAGTCGGGATTTTATCTTCGGTTATCTGTTTTAATTCCTTTAATGTCGCCTGATTTATTGCAATCTCCTTGCCGAAGACCCTTTTTAGGTTATCGTCATGTATGACAATCAATTTCTTATCTTTTGTCTTTCGAACATCAAACTCGATTGCATTTACGCCAAGCTCTATAGCCCTTTTAAAGCTTTCAATCGTATTCTCTATTTCGTATGCCCTTGCCCCTCGATGTCCGACTTTTAAAAACATATTTAACCCTGGCTTTATGATTTATCTGTAATGCATGTATAATTTCTTTTATGTCTTAATATACTAAAAAGGAGATTCATAATGGAAATTTCAAATAGAATAAGATTTTATTATTATATTTCAGGTGTGCTTGCAAACCAGCAGGCAGACCCATTGTGCGGCATATGCAAGGCCTTTGTAAACAGTGTTAGGATTGTCAGGGAAGGCATCGAGGATTTCGAGCTAAATCACGCCGTTGAGATGAAATCTTTATCAAATGAGATGGCGGGTATGCTTTCTTATGCAAAGAAGGTTCTCTCAGGACTGAAGACCATAGAAGATGCAGTAGGTCAGAAAAAGGCAGGGAACTGCAAGATGCCCGAGGGGGTTTGTTTTGTGAAGACATCAAAGGCAATTGTTGAGAAGATTACGGGCGCATAAAAGGGCATGCACTTACAGCACACCAGTTCCTCAATACCCGGCTACATCACCAACCCCCAAGCCTCCGTATTGGAGCTTTGGGGGTTGGTGGGTAATGGTTTATGCAGCTAACTTTAACTGCCCGCAGCTTCCTTCGCCTGTCTTGAGTATTGCCTCAATGTCCTCGCAAGGAGTTGTGATCGGCTTGATGCCGAAGTTCTTTACGAGGATATCAAGCACATTCGGCGTAACGAATGCCGGCAGGGAAGGCCCGAGCCTTATGTCCTTTATTCCGAGATAAAGTAATGTTAACAGGATAGCCACCGCCTTCTGCTCATACCAGGAAAGGACGAGGGAGAGCGGCAGATCGTTAACGCTCACATTGAATGCCTTTGACAAAGCTATTGCAATCTGTATTGCCGAATAGGCATCATTGCACTGCCCCACATCTAAAAGCCTTGGTATGCCTCCGATATCTCCGAGGTCTTTGTCAAAAAAGCGGAACTTGCCGCAGGCGAGTGTGAGCACTACACAATCTTTCGGAACCCTTTCAACAAATTCGGTGTAGTAGTTTCTTCCGGGCTTAGCGCCGTCGCAGCCTGCAACGAGGAAGAAATGCCTTATGTTTCTGCTCTTTACCGCCTCAATAACCTTGTCAGCAACTCCCATTACGGCATTTCTCGCAAAGCCTGTCATAACAGTCTTGCCCTCGATATCCTTGGCGAATCCCGGGAGGGCAAGCGCCCTCTCGATTACTGGAGTGAAGTCGCTGTTGGATATATGCCGGATGCCGGGCCAGCCAACAAGTCCGCATGTAAATATATTGTCCTTATAAGATTCAAGTGGCTTCTGCAGGCAGTTTGTTGTCATGACAACGGCGCCGGGGAATTGTGCGAATTCCTTGTGCTGGTTCTGCCATGCAGTGCCGTAATGTCCGTAAAAATGGGGATACTTCTTCAGCTCCGGATATCCGTGACATGGCAGCATCTCGCCATGCGTGTACACATAGATGCCCTTCCCTACTGTTTGTTCGAGGATATTCTCCAAGTCCTTGAGGTCGTGGCCAGAAACGAGGATTGCCTTGCCCTTCTTCGCGCCGAGGGGAACCTTTGTGGGCACAGGATGGCCATATGCGCCGGTGTTCGCAGAATCAAGAAGTTCCATAGTCCTGAGGTTTACCTCTCCGCATCTTAAGACCCTCTCAAGCCAATCATTAAGGGTGAGATCCCGTGTCATTGCGTCAAGGCTTTCGTGGATGAATGCATATACAGCATCGTCTTCTTTTCCAAGAATATATGCGTGGTCTGCATATGCTGCAATGCCTTTTAAACCGAAGAGGAGGATGTCCTGTAATGACTGTATATCGGCATCAGCAATATTTTTCCTCAGGTTTGCTATGTCGGCGCCCTGCGCTATAAGTCCTTTCAAGGTGTTCTCAGGCTTGAATACTGCCGGTCCTTTTGCATCGATTTTTACCTTTCCTTCGAGCCTGTTCCTGAGCTCCACGCACTTGTGTATCATGGACTTAAAATATTCAGGGTCAAAGTTCACATTGGTGAGCGTGGAAAAAAGCGCCTTGACTGTAAAGATATTGACCTCGCGGTCGTTTATCCCATTTTTTCTGCCCTCCACAGCGTAATGTGAAAGCCCTTTGAGCGCATAGATTAATAAATCCTGAAGCCCTGCCACATCAGCAGACTTTCCGCATGTGCCACCGATGGTACATGCTCCACCTTTTGCAACCTGTTCGCATTGATAACAAAACATAGTTTTTTTCTCCTTATGGTTTAAAAAGTTTACCGGCTAAAAGCCTTTTCTTTAATTTCATTGTAGCGGGATTTTATGAAACCTTCCTTGACTTAAATCAAAAAATAATATTTTAATTAAATTCCAAGGTTTAGATAAAAGCATGGAGGAATATTGAAGGTAATTGAGGTCATAGAGGTCATTGCAAAGATACCCCTTTTCATTGGGCTTCCCAAGGAACAGCTTGCAAAGATTGCAGGCATTGTTACAGAGCAGGCATTGGATAAGGGAGAGGCTATATTTTCACAAGGAGATGAGGCATCAGGTTTTTATGTAGTAACTTCAGGCATGGTGAAGATATTTAAACTCTCTTCGGAAGGGAAGGAGCAAATACTCCATTTTGTAGGGCCGGGTCAGACATTTGGAGAGGTGCCGATGTTCTCTGGAGAACGCTTTCCTGCAAATGCAGAGGCTATAGAAAAAAGCCGAGTATTATTCATCCCCCGGACTCTCTTTTTGGAGTTGATTAAACAAGACCCTTTTTTTGCCATGAGGATGCTCTCGGAACTCTCAAAGCGTCTCAGGCATTTTAATCGCCTTGTGGAAGAATTGTCCCTCAAGGAAGTGCCCGGAAGGCTTGCGGCATATATCCTTTACCTCAGTGGCAGCAAGGGAGGAGCGGAAGAAATAACACTATCAATTACAAAAGGCCATCTCGCAAGCCTCCTCGGGACAATACCTGAGACAATCTCCCGGATACTCGGAAAGATGAGCAGTCAGGATATCATAAGGGTGCAGGGCAGAAAGATTAGGATTCTTAACCGTCGGACTCTCGAAGAGATATCCGAGAGCGGGAAATACTTCTTGTAATCTATGGACGAACTTTCAAAAAAATATGTAATCTCATTTTTTGACAAAAACCTGATGCTGCACGGCGACAGGCCTGAGGCTGTGAGGTGGTCGCCAAAGGGGCAGATACTTCATTATGAGGCAATGCTCGATATCGGTAATATCAATGGCGCAAAAATCCTTGATTTTGGATGCGGAAAGGGCGATTTTTACCAATTCTTGAAAGACAGGGGCATTTCTGTCGAATATTCGGGCTTTGATATTAATGAAAAGTTAATTGCCCTTGCAAAACAGAAATTCCCCGGCGTTGATTTCAGAATTTTCGACATAGAAAAAGACCCTATGAAAGAAGATTTTGATTATATACTCATCTGCGGGGTCTTCAATCTACAGGTGCAGGGCATCGATGAATTAATTAAAACCGCCCTGATACGCCTCTTTCGACACTGCCGCATTGCCCTGGGCTTTAATGCCCTCTCTTCGCATAACCCAAGAAAGGATTTTGAGTTGCACTACACATCTCCTGAAGATATTTTTAATTTTGCGGCGACAAAACTATCCCCCTTTGTGTCGCTCAGGCATGACAGGATAGTATGTGACTTCACGCTGTTTGTATATAAGGATATTAATAAATACTAATCTCCGAATGAAATTCCGATTTCCCTTGCAGTTTTTACTGTATCGCCGTCTGTAGGAACCCTTTTCATGCTGTCGACGACTTTTTCCAGAGGAACGGCCTTTACATCAGGCGGGTCGAGGGCTATCATTACACCGAAGTTTTTTTTCTCGATCATGCGAACTGCTGCTGCGCCGAAACGGAGGGCTAATAACCTGTCGAAGGTGGTTGGAGAGCCTCCTCTTTGCAAATGACCCAAAACAAGCGACCGTGTATCTTTCCCTGTCTTTTTGGCTATCTCTTTGGCTACGAACTCTCCTATCCCGCCCAAAACAACATCCTGTCTGCCGACCTCCCCTTTGCCTTTGTCGAGCTGCCTGCCTCCGATAGGAGCAGCTCCTTCAGCCGCGACTACAATGGCGTAATGCTGTCCGTGCAAATCAAGTCCCATGATGTGATCGCATACCTTATCAATGTCAAAAGGGATCTCGGGAATTAAAATGACATCTGCAGATCCCGATATGCCGCTGTTGAGGGCAATCCAGCCTGCATGCCTTCCCATGACTTCTACGACCATTACCCTATCATGGGACTTTGCAGTTGAATGAAGGCGGTCTATGGCTTCTGTTGCAATGCTTACGGCAGTGTCAAAGCCGAATGTAATAACAGTCCCTCCGAGGTCATTGTCGATGGTCTTTGGGACACCGATAACAGGAATGCCCTTTTTGTAAAAATCATGGGCTATCTTAAGGCTTCCGTCGCCGCCTACTGCTATCAGGCAATCGAGACGCAGACGCTTGAAATTCTCCACGACCTTATCGGATACATCCCTTGTCTCTATCTCTCCGGCCATATTTTTTATGGGCATCTGGAATGGATTGCCTTTGTTTGTTGTGCCGAGGATTGTGCCGCCGATGCTCGAAATGTGGCGTACATGTTCAGGTGTCAGGCGGATAATCTCATCTGTGTTGAGCAAGCCTGCATAGCCATTTTTGATACCGTATACTTCCCAGTTTCTGTTGTATGCAGAAAGGACAACGGCCTCTATAACCGCATTAAGCCCTGGTGCATCACCTCCGCCTGTATTTATGGCTATCCGCAATGCCTTTTCCATAAAGACCCCCTATGTATGTTATGTATGTTATATTTCATATTGTAGCTCATTATAATAAACTTTAGGAGGATAAGGTATATTTGAACACATATCTTTTTATTATCCTTTGCCTTTATATCATCAAAGAGGCATTTGAATATCTTGTCCAATACCTCAATCTAAAACACATACTGAAGGCGGGTACGAAAATACCACCTGAATTCGAGGGGATGATTGATGAAGCCTTACTGAAAAAGGCTCAAGCATACGAAGCGGATAAGACAAAATTCAGTTTTATCTCTTCGGTATTTGGCAATATTGTTACTATCGCATTCATCTTCGGTGGCCTGTTGAATATCTATAATTCTTGGATAGCATCGTTGAATCTTTCCTTTATTATTTCAGGCTGGCTATTCTTCCTGCTTCTAACCTATGCCGGCGAATTTCTATCAGTGCCTTTCAGCCTTTACAGCACATTTAAAATAGAGAATAAATATGGCTTTAACACCATGACCTTCAGGCTCTGGATTTCAGATTTCATAAAATCGCTTATCATCTCTACCATCATGATGTCCCTTGTAATATTTGCAGGATTCTGGCTCATTCAATGGAGTCCTGATTACTGGTGGTTCTGGGTTTGGGGCTTCCTTTTTGTTTTCAGTGTTTTTATCATGTACATATCGCCTTATGTTATAGAGCCTCTTTTCAATAAATTCACGCCTATCGAGGATGAATCGCTCAAGGACAAAATCATTGTATTGACGGAGAAGGCAGGCATTCATGCAAGCAGGATTTTAAGGATAGATGCATCAAAAAGGAGTAAGCATACGAATGCATATTTCACAGGTATTGGAAGGGTTAAGAGGATTGTGCTTTACGATACATTGCTTGAAGGCATGAGCCACGATGAAATCATTGCTGTACTGGCGCATGAAATAGGCCACTGGAAGAAGAAGCATCTGTTGAAGACCCTTGCTGCATTTGAGCTGTTTTCGCTCATATCCCTTTATGTTTCGTACAGGCTGATTCAGGGCGATTTTCTTTTAACGCTTTTCAATATCAGCACAGACACAATCTTTGCGAAGTTTATAATTCTTGGTTTTATCGCAGGCATTCTTTCGGTTGTATTGCAACCGGTTATGAATTTCTTCAGCAGGAGGCATGAAAGGCAGGCTGACAGGGCTTCGTATGAACTGACGAATGATGCAGAGAGCATGGTGAGTGCGCTTGTAAAACTTTCGAAGGAAAATCTCTCAAATCTTTATCCGCACCCGCTTTATGTTGTTTTATACTATTCCCATCCGCCTATTCTGGAGAGGATAAGGTATATAAAGAATTTGCCTTGAGTATCCTGAAAAAGTCGTCCAGCATCTCTTTTCTGAGGTCGACAATTTCATCGAGTTGCTTAATGAACATGCGATAAGGCTTTGCAGGGCCATGTTCTATGTGCTTAAGCAGTGCATTGCAGAAATACCAGTTGCACCTGAATGGCCTTATCGCCCTTTCCATGGTGCATCCGTGCTGAGATAAGAACTGGCAGGGGTCGGTGTCACTTACGCCTTCTTTGTAAATTGGCGGATTCAGTCCGAGGGCATAGATGTATATGAGGTCTTCGTAATCATAATATCCATGCCTGTTTACGCAGCAGACCTTTTCGCAGTTCGGGCAGACAATAGATGTGTTTTGCTGGATAAAGGCATCTATTTCATCTATCCTGAATCTTACGATTCGTGCAAGGTCTTTCACATGGGCAAGCTCTGAGTTGCGCTCCTGTGAAAAACTTTTCAGAAGCGTTGTTGCCTTATCCCAATCATTTCTTTTATGCCACGAGAGTTCGTAGTTAAGCAAATTCAATAGTGTCATAAATGTATGGTATATTAAAAATACAATGAAGTGCAAAGAGTGTAATGGAGAACTCAGACTTATAATCGGCTGAAAGACCGTGTATTTCCGCTGCATGGAGTGCGGCAAAGAATTCAAGGTCGCTGAATATATAGATGAAATCGACAGCGATACATGGGACAGGATAGCACTGAGACCATGTAATAGGGCATAAAAGAAGAGATATGAAACATGCCATTTCTCACATCATAATCGACGGATACAATGTAATAGGCATTTTTCACAAGAATATGGAAAAGGCAAGGAATTCGTTTGTCGATCTTTTGATACGCTACAGAAAAACAAAGGCGCATGACATAATGGTAGTTTTCGACGGATATAAAAGCGGAGCCGGTGTTGAGCATGTAGCAGTTCGCGGCGGTGTGAAAATAATTTATTCACGGCTTGGAGAAAGGGCTGATGATGTTATTAAGAGGATTATATCTAAAGATAGAAAGGAATGGATTGTAGTAAGCAACGACAGGGATATTGTTAATCACGCATGGGCTGCCGATTCCATCCCCGTCCCTTCAGAAAAATTCTTTGATATTGTTTCAAGGCATGCAGGACAGGGTGTTGAGCAAACAAACGAAGAAACTGCGGATGAACTTTTCTGCAAAGATTTTGAAGAGGACGAATATTCACATGCTTCCAAAGGGAATCCCTACCAGCTATCGAAAAAAGAAAAGGCAATAAGAAGGGCGTTAAGCAAACTGTAATATGGTAAAGTGGTTTTCGAAACTCAGGCCTGCCGATACCATCACCGCTTTATTCAGCTTTCTACTTTTAGTTCTGATCGTATTTTTTTATAACAAAATCCCTTCTGCATCTTATCTAATTCTCATATATTCATCATTAATATTTTTTCAGTTGATACTTGTTTATCTGAGCAGGCTTAACTCATTTCTTGCATTGACGAGGGATATTATATTCCCTGTCATCAGCGTGCTTATTATCTTTGACAGCCTTGGATTAATAGTCCACAACATCAATCCTCATGATATTGACTATCTCCTCATAAGGCTTGATTATATTATCTTTGGAGGCTACCCCACCATTTTTATTGAAAGGATTATGAACTCATTTCTGACCGACATTCTGCAGATTGCCTATTCAACATATTACTTTCTGCCTGTAATACTTGGCGTTGTGCTGAAAATAAAAAAGAAAAATGAGGAGTTTGAAAAATCATTATTTTTAATACTCCTCTGCTTCTATCTATCATATGTGGGCTATATACTCTTTCCAGCCCTCGGCCCGAGGTATGCGATGGAGCATCTTCAAGAAAGACAGATAAGCGGCTTCCTTCTATCCAAACCCATTCAGGATATATTAAATCTCCTTGAAGGGGTTAAGAGGGATGCATTCCCAAGCGGACATACCGGTATTGCACTTACAGTCCTGCTTTTGGCATATAGATACGCGAGAGGACTCTTCTGGATAATGCTGATCCCTGTTGCTCTTCTGATTTTTGCGACAGTGTATTTAAGGTACCACTATGCGGTGGATGTGATTGGAGGCATACTGTTGACTATTGTCACAATAGCCATTGGTGAAGTATACTACAAATTCTACAAAAAGAGATGGATTTACCACACACTAAGGTCAAAGACGGCATAATTATTCAGGTGAAGGTTATCCCGCGTTCATCAAAGAAAGAGATTGCCGGAGTCGATGGCAATACTATAAAGATTAAACTCACGGCTCCGCCTGTGGAAGGCGCTGCCAATGAGCAGCTTATAGAGCTTTTGTCAGAGACATTGAGCATTAAAAAGGGCAATATCGAGATAGTGAAGGGTGATTCTTCCAGGTATAAGACCGTGAAAATAAAAGGAGTCAATCTGTAATGCAGAGCATGACAGGCTTTGGTGCAGCAGAAAGAAACGGATTCAAGGTGGAGGTGCGCTCCTTAAATCACAGGTATATCGAGATTTCTGTCAGGATGCCTTCTGTTTTGATGGAGCATGAGATACCTGTCAGGAATATTATTAAAGGAAGGTTTGCAAGGGGAAAATTTGATGTTAATATATCATTGGCAGATAAGCGGCAACTAAAGATGGGCATTAATAAAGAGCTTGCAAAAGGTATTTACGATGCCTTTTCTGATTTGCAGAAGGAGCTGACTCTGCCAGGCTCTCTGAATATAGACTTCTTTTCGAGCTTTAGAGAACTTCTGGTGGCAGAAGAGCCGGAATACGATGCAGATGCCCTGTATAATGCCCTAAACGATGCAGTATCAAGGGTAGAAGAGATGAGGAGGACAGAGGGAGAGACTTTAAAGAAAGAGATGGAATCCAGCCTGAAAAGGCTTGCAGACATGCGCAATGAGATAGAAGGGCTTTCGCACGGACTGGCAGCACACTACAGAGAGACTCTTTCGAAAAGGATAGCAGAACTCGTTTCAAACTTATCAATAGACGAGACGAGGCTTGCACAGGAGGTCGCCATAATAGCCCAGAAAAGCGATATTACAGAAGAGATGGCGAGATTCAGAAGCCATATACAGCAGTTTCTGTCTGCCCTGTCCAATGGAGATGTTATTGGCAGGAAGCTCGACTTTCTTTTGCAGGAGATGAATAGGGAGACGAACACTATTGCATCAAAAATGGACGATGTGAGGATTATAAATCTGTCCATAGAGATAAAGACAGAAATAGAAAAGCTCAGGGAGCAGGTTCAGAATATTCAGTAGGGCAATGAAGAATTTTCTTGTAAATATAGGTTTCGGCAATGTGGTGTCAGCAGGCAGGGTGGTAGCTGTCGTAAACCCGGGCTCGTCTCCTATCAAGAAACTGAGGGAAGAGGCCAGGGAGAGGGGCAAGCTGATAGATGCTACCGAGGGCAAGAAAATACGCTCCATAATAATTACCGACAGCGACCATATAATACTTTCTGCAATTCAGGTGGAGACAATAGTTCAGCGTATTTCGGGCCAGAAAACCTCTGCGGAGGGCATATGAGACAAAAAAAAGGTAGCCTTTTTGTAATATCCGCCCCATCAGGTGCGGGGAAGACAACATTATGCCAGAAGCTGAGGGAAGTTATTCCTGATATAAAGTTCTCCGTATCCTACACCACCCGCAAACCCCGCCCCGGAGAGATAGACGGCATCCATTATACCTTTGTGGACGAGGATGAATTCCGTGCAATGATAGCAGACGGAGAATTTGTTGAGTGGGCTCAGGTACACGGCAATTTTTATGGAACCTCTAAAAAGAGGATTGAAGATATGATAAATGAGGGTTTTGATGTGGTGCTGGACATAGATGTTCAGGGTGGACGGCAGATAAGGGAGCATTTCCCCGACAGTGTCCTGATTTTTGTGCTGCCTCCGTCAATGGATGAGCTTAGAAAGAGGCTTACAGGCAGGATGAGCGATGCTGAAGATGTGATTAAGAAGAGGCTTAAGAATGCAATAGACGAGATCAAGGAGTATAAAAATTACGATTATGTTATCATAAATGATGTCTTCGATGATGCCCTTGAGGAGATTGTTGCAATAATTATTGCCGAGAGGGTCAGGACATCAAAGATAGATAAAAATTGGGTAAAAGAAAACTTTATAAAAGAGGAGGAGTAGTACATGGATATAATATCCCTTCCAGTTGAGTATGACAAAAAAAAGATAGAAAGCAGATACAGGCTTGTTGTAATCGCAGCACAGAGGGCAAGGGAGCTTTCGCTCGGAGCAGCACCGAAGGTTCAGACAAAGGCAAAAAAGGTGACCACAACTGCCCTTCTTGAAGCCATTTCAGGCAACATAGAGTTTATTACAGGCGAAGAGGCGGTTATCGCACGTGAAAAGGCAGAGAAGATCGATTACAAGAAGCTCATCGAAGAGAAGAGAAAGCCCATAGAAGATCTCTCGGAGCTTGAAAAGGACCTCAAGGTTTATCTCCATGAAAAGGGAGCAACCGAGAAGGCGCTGGAAGAGCTTTTTGCAGAGACTGAAGAGGGCGAGGAAACAGAAGAATCTGGAGAGTAGAACAGGAGCAGTGAAGATACCGTGTTTAAAAAGGGGATTTCGTAAGAGGGATTTTGTCCCCCTTACGAATTAGAGCAATGTGTTAAAGGACAGGTCTATACTTTTAGGCATTACAGGAAGTGTAGCTGCATACAAGGCGATTGAGCTAATCAAGGGTTTGAGACAGGAAGGGGCCTCTGTTAAGGTTATCATGACAGAGGCCTCGAAACGTTTTACCACCCCGTTGACTATAGAATTGGCATCCGGCAACAGCGTCTATAACGACATGTTCGATTCGCCGCTGTCCCATGTGAGCCTTTCTGCTGATGCCGATCTGTTTGTTGTTGCACCTGCAACAGCAAATATAATCGGCAAATATGCAAATGGCATTGCAGATGACCTTCTCAGTACTGCACTACTGGCTTTTAAAGGTATGATAATAATGGCGCCTGCCATGAATTGGAGGATGTACGAAAATCCTGTCTTCCAGAAAAACCTCCAGTATCTTGTTTCGCTGGGTATCAAAACCGTGGGGCCTGAAAGGGGAAGCCTTGCCTGTGGAGAGGAAGGAATCGGCAGAATGGCTGATATAGAGAAGATAATGGAGGCAGTGCGAACATCCTTTTCAAAACAGGATCTGGCAGGAGAAAATATCCTTGTCACAGCAGGTCCAACAAGGGAGTACATCGATCCTATAAGATATATATCCAACAGATCATCGGGCAAAATGGGATATGCCATTGCAAAAATTGCCAAACGGAGGGGGGCGGATGTCACGCTTATAAGCGGTCCTGTATCGATAAAGCCTCCGGAAGGTATTGAGGTTATAAATGTCGAGACAGCCGGCGAGATGCATGCTGCTGTAATGGACAATGTGTCCATGTCTTCCATATTCATCATGGCTGCTGCTGTTGCCGATTTTATGCCTTCAGAGACAAAGGGAAGCAAGATCGATAAAAAGGAAAGGCTTTCATTAAATCTTGTGAAGACTGCAGATATACTCGAAGAAGCAGGCCGGTTTAAGAACAAGCCCTTTATTGTCGGGTTTGCAGCAGAGACAGGACAGAGGCTTGACAGGGCAAGAAGAAAGCTTGTTGATAAGGATATAGACATGATTGTCTTTAACGATGTGTCAAAGGCTGGATCTGGATTCGATGTGGATACAAACGAGGTTGTTATTATCGACAGGAAGGTCGAGAAAAGGCTTCCCCTGATGTCCAAGGATGATGTTGCCATGGCCCTGTTTGACAGGATAAAGGAATTAAAAGATAATGGAACAGCGGAGTAATGGAAGACAGTATATATATAAAAAGGCTTAAGGAGAGATTAAGGCAGAATCCGGATTCGAAGGTCTTTTTATCCCTTGCCGAGGAACTGAGGAAGAAAGACAGGATGGATGAGGCAATAGCTGTACTTATTGATGGAATAAAGAGACATCCTGATTTCATCGCTGCAAGGCTTGCCCTTGGTAGATGGTATCTTTTTAACGATATGCTTTCAGAGGCGCAAAAGGAGTACTCAGAGGTTATTAAACAGTCTCCTAATAATATTTTTGCCCGCAAAGGGCTCGATGAGATAAATAAAAGGCTCGGAATTACAATAGAGGACAAAGGACAGAAGGCAGAAGACAGGCAACAGGAGTCAATTGTCAGTAGTCAGTTGACAAGAAATATAAGCGCCCAACAGACAATAGATCGTTTGAACAGGTTGTTAGAAAAAATAAAAATCCGATTTACATATTCTGCTTCAGCAAATAAGGATAAAGGTGCTGTTGTGAATCGTCTGAACGGTTTTTTGAATGCCATAAAAATACATTTTGCTTCTTCAAACCTGAATTGAACAATTTTGTAAGGCAGGCACTGCTACAAGACTTTAAAAAGTCCTCGTTCATGTGCATATTTAAAGATTATAGATGCATTATCCATCAAGTATCCAATGTAGTAGATGACGGATACAAGATAAATGTATTTGCAAGTGCGGAGTTTAAAGTCTTTCCGCAGTGCCTGCCTTACAAATCTGAATATAGAATTGTTCAATTCAGGATAAATTAACATTGAACTATGATGCAGTCGAGAAAAAAAGATATTCAGCGGATTATTGGATTAAAGAGGCTTGATGGTCTCTTAATCACCAATATTAAAAATATCCGTTATCTGACTGGATTTACAGGATCCTCGGGGTTTGCTATTATTACCCGTGACAGATGCCTGTTCTTTACAGATTTCAGATATGAAGAGCAGTCTAAAAGAGAGGTCAAGGGCTTCGAGATAGCTATAGAAAAAGGCAAAAGGATAAAACTTATAAAGAGTTTTGTTAAGAAGCTTGGTATTAAAAAACTCGGTTTTGAAAAATCCATATCTTATGAATTTTATGAATTATTAAAAGGAGTGCCAGCAGCATTGCTTCCACAGAAGAACCTCGTTGAGGATATGAGGAAAATAAAGAGCGAGGAAGAGATTGATAGTATAAAGGAGGCGGTGAGAAGGGCAGAGGGGGCATTCCTGAAAATTAAGCCGAGGATAAAGACCGGTGTTAAAGAAAGGGAGATTGCACTGAGGCTTGAGGAGCAACTGAAAAAGACAGGATGCAGCAACATTCCATTTGATATAATAGTAGCTTCCGGGAAAAACTCATCCATGCCCCACGCACGACCAACGGAAAAGAAGATAGAAAGGGGAGATTTTGTTATAATTGACTGGGGCGGGGAGGCTAATGGTTATTATTCGGATATGACCAGAACGCTTCTTATGGACTGCAAAGACCTTGATAAAAAAATAAGGGTCTACAATACAGTTAACTACGCCCGGCAAAAGGGGATTAAATCCATAAGAGAAGGTCTGAAGACACAGGAGATAGACAGCACCGTTAGAAATGCCATCAAAAAGGCTGGATACGGGGAGTTCTTTGGTCACGGTACAGGACATGGCGTAGGACTTGATGTCCACGAATATCCCCATGTATCATGGAATAAAGGCGAAAAAATCAGCAATAATATGGTTTTTACCATCGAGCCTGGAATATACATCCCTGAACTGGGAGGCGTTAGAATAGAGGACATGGTTTTAGTGAGAAACGGAAAGGCAGAACTCTTAACCGGCCTCAGCAGGGATCTGGAGATAATAAAATAGCTCATAGCAAAAGATTTCTTTTTAGCATCTATGAGCTATGAACTAAGACAGGAGGTGCAATATTGATTGCAACAAGTGATTTCAGAAAAGGCAAAAAAATAGAATATAAAGGAGAGCCTTGCGAGATTATCGACTTTCAGCATGTAAAGATGGGACGTGGCGGGGCTGTGGTGCGGACAAAGCTGAAAAGTCTCAGAACGGGCAATGTTCTTGAAGACACATTCAGGTCGGGCGAGAAATTCGAGACGCCGAGCCTTGAAGAAAAAGAAATGCAGTATCTTTACGAGCAGAATGACCTGCACTATTTCATGGACATGGAATCATATGAGCAGATTCCCCTTACTTCCGCACAACTCGGTGATGCAAAGAAGTTCATCAAGGAGAACATGACGGTAAAGATCCTTTATTACAAGGGAGACCCTATAAGCGTAGAGCCTCCGATGTTCGTTGAACTTGCAGTTGCAGATACGGAGCCTGCTTTTAAGGGGGACACGGCATCGGGGGGAAGCAAGCCTGCAACGCTTGAAACAGGCGCGGTCGTTAAAGTGCCTTTCCATATACAGATAGGTGATGTGCTTAAGATCGATACGAGGACGTCGGAGTATATAGAGAAAGTGAAGTAGGGAGGCCATAATGGAACTCGAAGATCTAAAAGAGTTGATGGGGCTTTTAAAAGATACGGATGTGACCGAACTGCAGATAGAGAAGGATGGGGTTAAGGTCAAGATTAAGCGCGAGAAGTTTTTCGGTCATTTAGAGCTTCCGCCGAATATGCATGAGAAGCGGGAGATTAAAAAAGAAGAGGTGGTTGTAGAAACAGAAGCAGAAGGCAGACTCCTGACGGTTACCTCTCCTATCGTAGGCACATTCTACAGGTCGCCGTCTCCTGACGCAGAGCCATTTGTTGATGTGGGTACACGGATAAAGAAAGGGCAGGTTCTATGCATAATAGAGGCAATGAAGCTCATGAACGAGATAGAGAGCGAGGTTGACGGCGTGATTGTGAGGATGCTCGTGGACAACGGACATCCTGTGGAATACGGAGAACCTCTCTTTCTGGTAGAGCCCATAGGTTAGCAAATAAGATAGGAGAATCATGAAACTCTTTAAGAAGATACTCATCGCAAACAGAGGCGAGATAGCTGTAAGGATTATCAGGGCATGCAAGGAACTCGGCATCAGGACTGTTGCAATATTTTCCGATATAGAAAAGGAATCTCTCCATGTCAGGCTCGCTGATGAATCCATATGCATCGGACCTGCGAACTCCAGGCACAGTTATCTCAATATACCCGCAATACTCAGTGCAGCCGAGGTGACCGATTCCGAGGCGATTCACCCCGGATACGGGTTTCTGTCGGAAAATCCTCAATTTGCCGAGGCATGTGCTACATCTGGGATAACATTCATAGGCCCGACTCCTGAAAATATCAGGATCGGCGGAGACAAGGCAAAGGCCAGACAGGTATTGAAGAGGCGAGGCATCCCTGTTGTCCCGGGCAGCGATGGCCCTATCCCATCAGAGGAAGCAGCCGTAAGGATAGCCCAGAAGATAGGATTCCCCGTGATAATAAAGGCATCTGCTGGTGGTGGGGGCCGGGGAATGAGAATAGTCAAGGAAGAGCAGGAGCTTTCCCATGCATTCCATATGGCTCAAAGAGAGTCGCTTGCTGCCTTCGGAAGCAGCGAGATATATGTGGAAAAATACCTTCCTTCCATACGGCATATAGAGGTTCAGATAATCTCTGACGGTAAGAATGTCATACACCTCGGAGAGCGTGACTGCTCTATACAGAGGAGACATCAGAAGCTTATAGAAGAGGCTCCTTCAACCATCGCAACAGCAAAATTCCGTAAGAAAATAGGCGAGCTTGCTGTAAGGGCTGCAAAGGCGATGAAATATCACAACGTTGGAACAATAGAGTTTATTGTTGACCAGGAACAGAATGTGTACTTCATGGAGGTGAACACGAGGGTACAGGTAGAGCATCCTGTTACAGAAGAGATTACAGGAGTGGATATAATAAAGGAGCAGATACGCATAGCAGCAGGATTCCCGTTGTCTTACAGACAGAACCAGATCAAACCATCTGGCTGTTCTATAGAGTGCAGGATAAATGCAGAGGACCCCGAGAAGTTTATTCCGTGTCCTGGCAGGCTGACATTATTTTCCCCGCCGGGTGGTCCTGGTGTGAGAGTTGATACCGCTGCATACACAGGCTGGGTAGTGCCTCCGCAGTATGACTCGATGATAGCAAAGCTGATAGTCCACGGCAAAAACAGGGAAGAGGCTATTGCAAAGATGAAGCGGGCACTGGATGAATTTCTCATTGAAGGGATAAAGACCACAATCCCATTTCATAGAAAGGTATTAAATCATCCTGATTTCATAAAAGGCAATTTCAGCACTGACTTTATAGACAGGATGAACAATGGCAGTAATGGCAGTAACGGACATAAATCCGCAGAGGCCGTCGCCAATAAGGATGAATCTTAAAGACCGTATCTGTTTCATAACGGACGGCAGTGATGAAGAAGCGGTCTTAACAATTCTGAAATCAGGCATACGGTGGATTCAATACAGGGGAAAAGGCAAGACTAAAAAAGAGATGTTCGATAAGGCATCGAGGCTCAGGGAAATCACAAAAGATTTTAATGCGTGTTTTATCATAAATGATTATGCAGATATTGCCCTTGCTGTTGATGCAGACGGTGTGCATTTGGGACAGGAAGACCTCCCTCTAAAAGAGGCGAGAAAGATCTTGGGCAATAAGATTATCGGCATATCCACGCACAATCTCCAGGAGGCAATAGACGCAGAAAAGGGCGGGGCTGATTATATCGGCTTCGGTTCCATCTTCCCCACAGCAACAAAGGATGATGCAGTTGTACAAGGTCTTGATGCCTTAAGAAAGGTGAAGGGTTCTGTTAATATCCCTGTAATTGCCATAGGCGGAATAAATACGGATAATGTGAGATCTGTCTTTGATGCAGGGTGCTATGGAGTGGCTGTATCGTCGGGGCTTTTGAGAGGGGATATTAAGGAGAATGCAAGGAGATTTCTATCCATCATAGAGGAGGTTAAGGGATGAGGCGATTTATCATTTTTCTAACAGCAATTTTATTATTGGCAGTTCTATTTTCAGGCTGTAAGAAGAAGGAGGATGTTATAAAGATAGGCATTGCAGGGCCCATGACAGGCGCTCAGGCGAAGATGGGAACGGACTTCAGAAATGGGGTCACCATCGCAGCAGATGAGTGGAACAGCAGGGGAGGTATCCTTGGGAAAAAAATCGAAATAGTAATCGGCGATGATCAGGCCGACCCAAAGCAGGCTGTTGCAGTGGCAAATAAGCTGGTAAATGAAGGAGTGGCGGGTATAATAGGCCATTTTAATTCGAGCTGCTCAATCCCTGCATCAGATGTATATAACCGTGCAGGAATTCCCATGATAACACCTGCATCCACAAACCCCCAGCTTACCGAGAGGGGGTATAGAGGGGTATTCAGGGTTTGCGGAAGGGATGACCAGCAGGGCAAGGTGGCTGCCGAATTTATAATAAATAAACTCAAGATTAAGAGGGTTGCAATAATCCATGACAAGACCACCTATGGTCAGGGTCTGGCAGATGAGTTCAAGAAAAATCTCGGCAGTGCTGCTGATGTTGTTTATTATGGAAGCATAACGCAGGGCGACAAGGATTTCAAGACAGTTCTTACATCCATAACCACATAGGTATAGACATATTAACCAGTTTATAGATGCATTTGAAACAGAAGGACAAAAAGGTAAGGATATTAAAGAAAGGATAAGCAGGAAAGAGG
>JAGUWD010000026.1 GCA_020062545.1 Thermodesulfovibrionales bacterium | reverse complement strand
CTCTTTCCTGCTTATCCTTTCTTTAATATCCTTACCTTTTTGTCCTTCTGTTTCAAATGCATCTATAAACTGGTTAATATGTCTATACCTATGTGGTACCGCCTTAACTTTTCTCTTGACAAATGCCGTTTTTCTTGGTAATGTTTATACCAAATCGTTGATATTCAATAATCCATGAAAGAAAGGGGGGAATTAAATTTATGACAAAGGCAGATCTTATCGATAAGATTGCGTCCGGCGCGGGTCTTACAAAGACAGATGCAGGCAAGGCACTCGATGCAACTCTCGATTCAGTAAAAGCAGCTCTTAAAAAAGGTCAGAAGGTTACACTCGTCGGCTTCGGGACATTTTCAGTGTCCAAGAGGAAGGCAAGAAAGGGCCGTAATCCAAGGACAGGCGCAGAGATCAAGATCCCTGCAACAAAGGTTCCAAAATTCACAGCAGGCAAGACATTGAAAGATGCAGTAAAATAAGTTAATTATTTTTTTTAAAATGAAGGGTGGTTTAAAAACCACCCTTCATTTTTTGTTTAGATGAGGAGGAAATATGCTTGCAGAGTTCAGCATCGTGCCGATAGGCGTTGGCAGCAGCATCGGAGACCAGTTGGCTGTTGCCCTGAGGATTGTTGATGAAAGTGGTATGCCTTATAAGGTCAATCCAATGGGTACGGTTGTTGAGGGCGAATGGGACGAAATCATGAATCTTATAAAGCGGTGTCGTGATGAGATAATGAAAAAAGAGGACAGGGTGCTTATATCCATAACCGTTGATGACAGGAAAGGAAAACCGAACAGGATAGAAGAAAAGGTTTCCTCTGTTGAGAAGAGATTGGGAAAGGCCTTGAAGAAATAAGCGAATGGGTGACGTTTTAACAATAAATAAGATACTTGCTGCAATAGACCTTGGTCCAGACACAGAAAAGATACTCGCCTACGCAGAATGGCTCTCTAAAACAGGAGGGATTGCTACTCAAATAGAGATGCTGTATGTCATTGACTATGCCCTTACCCCTCCAGCGTATCTGGTTCCCTATATAGAGAAAGAAAAGATACAGAACGAAAAGGAATTGAAGAAATGGGCAGAGAAACTCAATAGCCTTGGTATAAAAACCGGACATGCCATTGCGGCTGGAAGACTTATTGAAACATTTAATACCGCAATACAGGATATGGGAATAGATATGCTTGTGCTCGGACATAAATCCCACATGATAAGGCCGAGCAGTTCAGAGCGGATGATAAAATCCCTCGATATCCCGATGCTGGTCGTTAGAGGCAAAAAGGCAGGAGACGCACATATAGGCGGTGTAGGCATAAATAGAATTTTGTGCGCCGTGGACTTTTCAGAGCCTTCGAAAAGGGCATTGAAAGTTGCAAAATCATTATCTGAGAAGAGTTCCTCGGAACTTATTGTGACCCATGTTGTTTCGAGCCTCAAGATGGAGAAGGGTTTTGAGAGATGGAAGGAGATGACAGAAAAGGACAAAAGCGATTACAGTAACGAACTCATAAAGGATGCTGAGGAAGAAATGTGTTCCTTTCTTCAGGTCTGCGGAGAGGTAGAGAGTGTTGTGAGAATAGGGATTACCTATGCGACTATAAATGATATATCAATGGAAAGGGATGCTGATCTGATTGTCATGGGAGCAAGGGGACTGTCTTACACTAAAGGGGTAATACTTGGAAGCGTCTCGGAATCGGTAATAAAATCATCTCCCTGCCCTGTCATGATTGTTCGATAAAACATGGAAATAGTATTTCTCGTATTCAGCCTGATGATGATACTTCTCAGTGCTGAATTCTTTACAAATGGGGTCGAATCACTTGGCAGAAGGCTTTCGCTGTCGCAGGCAGTTGTGGGAAGTATACTCGCTGCTGTTGGAACTGCACTGCCCGAGACAATACTTCCCTTTGTTGCAATCCTGGTGCACGGCGGCGATGCTGCAAAGAATATCGGCGTGGGTGCTATTTTAGGAGCGCCTTTTATGCTATCCACTCTCGCATTTTTTCTTGTTGGAGTTTCTGTGGTGGGCAGCTTTCTTGCGAAGAAGAGGAGATTCGAACTGATGGTCGAAGCTCATTCAATGAAGCGTGACCTTATATTTTTTGTGGTGATGTATGCCTCGGCAATCTTTTTCCCGCTTCTTGTGCCAATATCCCACATCTTTATTGCAATCTCCCTTGTCATAGGCTATCTGATATATGCGTATGTCACCTTTAAAGGGGAGAGCGCTGATATAATGCATGCAGAGGAGTTGTATTTCAAGAGGTTTTTTGTCAGAAGTCATCAGCCTTCGGGTTTGTCGCTTATAATATTTCAAGTACTATCGGCCCTCGCAATAATGGTGAGCGGCGCCCATATCTTTGTTGGGAGTCTCGAAAAGCTTTCTACTGCGTGGGGCATTAATCCCATGCTCTTTGCTCTTTTGATAGCTCCTGTTGCAACAGAACTTCCTGAAAAGTTCAACAGCGTTACATGGACGCTGAAGGGAAGAGACACGCTCGCCATGGGCAATATTACTGGCGCAATGGTATTTCAATCCACATTCCCTGTGTCTATAGGGCTGTTGTTTACAGACTGGAACATTTCGGGATTTGCCCTATTTTCTGCAATTCTGGCATTGATATCGGCAGTTGTTGCAATAGCGGACATCCAGATAAGGGGCAGGCTGTCTCCGGTTACAGTCCTTTTTGGCGGTTTGTTTTATCTCATCTATGCGGCAAGTATCTTTTTGAAATAGTATCTACCCATCCGACTTATTATTCTCCATAATAATCCTTGCAGCAGCAACCCTGTTTTCCACGCCGAG
>JAGUWD010000017.1 GCA_020062545.1 Thermodesulfovibrionales bacterium | reverse complement strand
TATTGCTACACTGTGTAACCCCGTTCGACTTGCATGTGTTAAGCACGCCGCCAGCGTTCGTTCTGAGCCAGGATCAAACTCTCAATAGTTTTCCTGAAAACTCAAAATTCATTGACAGAATCTACCAGTAGTTTTCAAAGAACAAAAATCCCCACAGTACCTTTGGCCTGAGCTCACAGAGGCTTTTTTCTAAGTGGGTACCTTGGTAAGTGTTTAGGCTTCCCCGCACTTCCAAATCTTTGGCGTTTGGGGCGTGCATCACTACACTTACTCACTGGCTCCCATACTCTTATTGTTCCCTCAGCTCACCTAAGCCTTGAGGTACCGCAGAGAAAGGCATGATCAAAGAACATCTTCTAATAATAGAATAACAACTTGTGCTATTAATGTCAAGGGGTTCAATCTATATGGACAATAAGCTTTGCTTTTCAAAAAGTTAGCAGAACTGGCTATATATCTCCATCTTCCCTTATTTGAATTTTAACCTTTATTAAATTCCTTTGTAAAGAGGCGTATGGCAAAGCGACTGAAATAACTTCAAATTTAACATTGTCAGGAAGACACTTAATTTCATCCTCAAACTTTGGCCCTTTGTTCAATACAAAAAAACCATTTTTTTTTAAAACATGCACTGCCTTTTCTATTAAGTCGCTGATACTGAAAAGAGCTCTGGTTACAGCGATATCAAAAAACCTGTCCTTAACATCCTCTACCCTTTTTTCCAGTACCTCGACATTATTAAGCATAAAGGTTCTCTTTATATGCCTCAAAAATGCCGACTTCTTTCTTGATGGCTCAATAAGGACAATATTAAGCTCTGGTCTCACGATGGCCATCGGCATTCCGGGAAAACCTGCACCGCTGCCTATGTCACAAATATTCCATTGTCCTTCCGGCATGACCTTGAGATACAAGAGAGAGTCGAAGAAGTGTTTGACTATTATATCTTCATCGCTTTTTAAGGCAGTCAGGTTATAAGCGCGGTTCCATTTCTTAAGCTCAAAGAGATATTTGTCGAATCGACTAATAATGGTATCAGAAGGCTCAACACCTAACTCTTTTAGACCGTTTATCAGGAGTTTTTCTCTTTCCAATGCCTCTCCACCGAAACCAATATTATTGATATCGCAGCAGGCGTGATTCCAGGGATTCTACTTGTCTGGCCGATTGTCTCAGGCTGGATTTTCGATAGCTTTTCCACAATTTCCTTTGATAGTCCCGGAATTGCTTTGTAATTAAAATTTGCCGGTATTTTTTTTGATTCAAGTCTTTTCAATCTTTCTGCCATCTCCATCTGCCTCTGAATATAACCTTCGTACTTGACACTTATTTCCACAAGGCTTTCAATTTCTGGCGTTAAAGCTTCAGGAGCAGGAGAGAATTTTTTTATGAAATCATATCTTATCTCAGGCCGTTTAAGTATCTTATCCAGAGCAATATCTTCACTTATTGCAGTTGTTCCGAGAGATGAGAGCGTATCGCTGATTTCATCAGAAGGTTTAATACGCACTTTTTTAAGCCTTTCAATTTCGCTAAACAGTAACCTCTTTTTTTCTTTGAATCTTCCATAGACATTTTCAGACACAAGACCAATGCTGTATCCCTTATCCATCAATCTGAAATCTGCATTATCATGCCTGAGGAGAAGTCTATACTCTGCCCTCGAAGTGAACATCCGGTAGGGCTCGATGGTTCCTTTTGTTACAAGGTCATCTATCAGTACGCCTATGTAAGCCTCGTCCCTTCCAAGAACAATGAAATCTTTACCCTTTAATTTCAGGGAAGCATTGATACCAGCCATTATCCCCTGTGCAGCAGCCTCTTCATAGCCTGATGTCCCGTTTATTTGTCCTGCAAGAAATAACCCGTCTATACCCTTAACTTCAAGGGTATGCCTTAGTTGTGTTGGATAGACAAAGTCATACTCGATGGCATATGCCGGCCTCATGATTTCTGCATCCTCCAGGCCCTCTATGCTCCTCACAAGCTTTACCTGAACATCATATGGAAGGCTTGTGGATATTCCATTTGCATAATATTCTGTTGTCTTAAAGCCCTCAGGCTCTAAGAATATCTGATGCCTTCCTTTTTCAGAAAACCTCACGACTTTGTCCTCTATGGATGGACAATACCTCGGGCCGATACCCTTTATCTTCCCGCTGTAAAGTGGTGATCTGTCGAGGTTTTCGAGGATTATATCGTGGGTCTTTTTATTAGTGTATGTTATATAACACGGTAATTGCGGATTTGTTATTTTTCCTGTGGAGTAAGAAAAGGGCGGCGGCGGGTCATCGCCATACTGAGGTGTGGTTTTTGAAAAATCGATACTTCTCGCATCAAGTCTCGGCGGAGTGCCTGTTTTCAGCCTTCCCATCTTAAGACCTAAGTTCCTTAAAGAATCCGCCAACCCCATGGATGGGAATTCTCCAGCCCTTCCAGCCTGAAAGCTCTCGAGGCCTATGTGCATAAGTCCCTTTAAAAATGTGCCTGTAGTGACAATAACAGCCCGTGCACCATAAAAAATACCGAGTGATGTGATAACACCTTTAACCCTGTTGTCCTCAACCACTATCTTTTCCACCATGCCCTGTTTTATGACAAGGTTTTCCTGTCTTTCGAGAGAATATTTCATGTTATTCCTGTAGAGAACTCTGTCTGCCTGAGCCCTCAGAGACCAGACAGCAGGACCTTTTGAAAGATTCAGCATCCTGAACTGGATTCCTGACATATCCGTGATTTTTGCCATCTCGCCGCCAAGGGCATCGATTTCACGCACGAGATGCCCCTTTGCAAGGCCTCCAATGGCTGGATTACACGAAAGCTGCGCAATGGTATCGATATTGATAGTGAAGATGCAGGTCTCCATACCAAGACGGGCAGATGCAAGGGCTGCCTCGCATCCTGCATGACCTGCACCTATGACAATCACATCAAAGTCTTGCTCTTTATACATTAATCGATTATTATAACATTAATGAGTATCCCTGTTTTCGAACATACAGTAATCTCCCTCCGCTCTATTATTGAGAATGAAAATGAGCCTTTGCAAAAAGTTTCGAGGCTGATCAAATATGACCCGGGCTTGTATTTTTCTCTTCTTCAAAATGTTAATGCCCTTACCACGAGAGCAGAAATAACATCAATATCCCAGGCCATATCGCTCATCGGAGCAGAAGGACTCCAGAACCATATACTCCAGCAGGACTACTTTCTTGATGAAGAATATATGCTGCTATGGTGTTATTCAGTATTGGCCGGAGAGGCAGCATCCATTATAAACGAAAAGGCAGATATAGCAGAGGATGAAGAGGCATTTTTCGCAGGCATTATGTCGTCTGTGGGACTTTTATTAATGTACACACAAAATTCCAAACATAAAAAAATTTGCGACTTATTGCTCAGAGTCCCAATCGAACATAAAATCTTTATAGAAGAAAGATTGTTCAAGACAAATCTCTTAAAGCAGCTTGACAAAAATACCGTGTCGCCCAGAATCTATAAGGAACTAATAAACATCATGAATTTTATATTTTCAGAGGATGGTCAGCGCATAGAACTTTTTAGCCATCCAGCAAGATTTTCTGTAAACTATAAAGCCTATCAGCTTTTTCAGCTAATGGACGTTAGCGAATCTGCAGCGAGGGCAATCCTTTTCCCTGCTGTCGTTGAAGCGCAGGAAAAATTCAGAGAAATGAGCAAAAGGTATTTCAAAATACCCGAAAACGAGGTCGAGGAATTGCTTGCGGACATCGTAGAAAGATTCGAGGATGTGTGTAAAGAATTCAAGGTCGAGGATCTGTCAGAAAAATTCATAATCAGTGCAGAAGATTATCACTTTCCTGGAATAAGCTTCCTGACAAAATCAGAGCCTCTGAAAAATTCCCTTGAGAAAATATATGCCGCGAATCGGGAAGAAAAAAATATCTTCATATATGGAGAAACCAGTGTTGGAAAACGATTGCTGGCTGTTGCCCTTCACCGTCGTCCTGACAATCCCAGGAAAACAAAGCCATTTTTATCCATTCACTGCGGGACACTGGACAGCGAAACCCTCGAATTAGAACTCTTTGGAGCAAAGGGAGGTTTTTTAGGAAAAGAAAAGCACAAAGGCGCTTTAGAGCTTGCAAATGGAGGAACCATACTGCTTAAAGATATAGACAAAATTCCTCTGGCCCTGCAGGACAAGCTCGCAGAAATATTCTGCAGAGATGAATTCTACAAAATAGGGGAAACACATCCTGCATTCTTCGATGTCAGGTTTTTTATTACATCAAAAAAGAATATCTTTGAAGAGGCAAAGGAGGGAAGGTTTTCAGAAAGGCTTTTACGTGTCTTAAAGCCCGTAAGCATTTATATTCCGCCATTGAGGGAGAGGAGAGAAGATATTGAGTTTATTGGAAGCAGCATCATAGAAAAATACAATCTCAATCTCACTGATAAGGCATTGCTCCTTGGACTAAAGGAATATTACGAAACACATACATTTCAGAACAACTTAAAGGATCTGAAGAGACTACTATTTTACCTCTCCGCCAAGCACCGCCTTGAATCTTAAATACTCAAAAAGTCCCCACAAACTCGCAACTACCACCGATAAAAACCAGAGAATGGACAGGGTCATTGCCAGATCCGAAGGCACTCCTATTGTCCCTAAAAAGATGACAAATGCCCCTTCTCTCAAGCCAATCCCTGATATGGATATAGGAATAAAGGAAATCAGAATAATAATCGGAACAAAGATCAGAAGAGACAGAAACGAGATATTCAGAGAAATACCCTTTGATAAAATATAAATGGCGATAATACCGGAAATCTGGATAACCAGAGAATATAAAAACGCCTTAAACAAAACTCCCTTTTTTCTGCTGTAAATCTGGAAGTATTCGTAGATCCTGAAAAGAAACTTCACCCGCTCCCCAAGTCTGAACTTAAAAACAATGATGCTGCCCGATATAAAGGCAACTAAAATAATGGGCATAAGCCATTTTACGTGGGTTCCTTCGAGATAATTAAATCCAAAAGGAAACGCAATAACACTGATAGTAAGAAGGGCAGAAAAGCCTATGTATCTGTCCATAAACACAGAGGCAATGGCAATCGAGAGTGGGGATTGAGGAGTATAAGGCGTAGGGTTATCTTCTTTTAACGCTTTGCTTAGATAATATGCCTTTACCGCATCTCCTCCTATTATTCCGGGCATATAGGCATTGAAAAATGACCCTATCATATACAGAGAAAAGAGCCTTTTTGTTTTAATATCCTGCGATATAAGCAAATTCCATCTCATAGAAGAAAGATAGGTTGCCGCTATATACATCCCTACGGCTGCAATAAAGGTCGCTGGACTTAGCACCTTCATATTGTTAATAATTGTCTGCGTGCCAACCTTTGAAAGGAGAAAATAAAAGAGAACAGTGCTTACAGAAAGCTTTGCAATAAGTATCGCTATTTTTTTGATTGTTTTATTTATCCTATTTTTATTTATTTTACTTGCCCGGGCCAAGGATCTTCTTTATTGCATATATGGGTTTTTTCTGGCTCTCATGATACACCCTCACAAGCATCTCCCCAAGTAGGCCCATGCCGACAAACTGGACGCCTACTATTATCAAAAGAGCGCCCAAAAGGAGAAGGGGCCTTCCCCCGATATTAACCCCTTTAAAGAGTTTTTCTATGGAAAGATACAGGGATATACCCACACCTGCTGCTCCGAATATCATGCCCATTGGGCCGAAGAACTGCATAGGCTTTGTAGAAAAGCTCTGCAGGAACTTTACGGTTATCAGGTCGAGCAATACCTTGATTGTCCTCGAGATGCCGTATTTTGATTTTCCCCTGAGCCTTGGATGATGTGTGGTTTCTATCTCTGCCACCCTGACACCGTACCAGCTTGCAACAGCAGGAATAAATCTGTGCATCTCGCCATAGAGCCTGAGGTTCTTTACTACATCTCTCCTGTATGCCTTTAATGAGCAGCCGTAGTCGTGAAGCTTGACCCCTGTAACCCTGCTTATGAGCCAGTTGGCTATCATTGAAGGGAGCCTTCTTGTGAGAAATGTATCCTTCCTTTTTTTCCTCCATCCGCTTACAAGGTCATAATCCCTTATGGCATCGAGGAGTCTCGGAATATCCTTCGGATCGTTCTGGAGATCGCCATCCATGGTGATAACGATGTCACCCCTTGCAAAGTCAAATCCTGCAGCAAAAGCAGCAGTCTGTCCGAAGTTCCTCCTGAGGCTGAGCACCAAAACATTCCTGTCTGCCTTCTGTATCTCCTCAAGGAGGTTCAATGTCCTGTCGCTGCTTCCATCATCGACATAGATAATTTCGTATTCTGTGCCGAGGACATCGAGAACCTCTTTCAACCTCTCATTCAATACCTTAACATTTTCTTCCTCATTGTATAACGGAACAACAACAGATACCGACATCTTCTCTCCTAATAATTTTCTGGCATTGCTGTCTTAATGCCTTTGAAATTATAACAAATGAATATGGAATATTCCCTCAACAGATACCCTCTATCATAAACCTGCAACAGCCTCTTGTCATATTTCTCAAAGGCCTCAGCCACCTCCGTAGGCATATCAACATTGTCTATTCTAACAAAAACGGCATTAATAGTGCTTCCACTGCTACGTATTTTAAAGGCATTACTGTTCATATCAGGCCAGAGGTCATACTGATTCATCCTTCTTCCGAGGTTTATGCAGTATGTCCTTGGATGGCCCTTTACATAAAAGGCAAGTTCGCTCGATACTTGATATCTGTCGGAGAAAATAAAGACTTCTCCTTTATTCTTCATAGAGTCATGAATCCTACTGACCTCCACGCCCAATTCCTTCCAGCCTCTTAATCGCGAAGACGGGTCTAATTTAGGAGGTAATTTTATGATTGACGGATAATGGGCTATCACTGTAACGAGAATCGCAACTGTAATACCCGCAATTACTAACAATCTTCCTTGACCCTTGCCTTTTGTCCCTCGCCCCATAAAATATTTTGCAAATGCGATTATTCCTGTTATATAGCCTGTCATCGCCCAGTTTGGCTGAACCTTTCCCTGTATGCTCTTTAACAAGAAAAATCCTATAACAGGTATAGAAAAATACAATAAAAATCCGGATTGCAGGCTTTTTGTTCCTAATTTGAATAATGCATAAAACATCATTACGAAGATAATCGGGGTAATTATTCCTATCTGTGAGCCGAGGAATTCAATAAAGTTTTTTAAAGATATTTTCAATCCTTCTGAAACATGCGCCTGTCCTGCTGTATGTCTGATAGTCACCCAGTCGTGCTGGAAGTTCCAGATGATTACAGGGCTAAAGACGAGGAGGCTAATCAGCAATGCTGTGTAAGGCTTCAGGCTTTTAAGCAAGTATCTTTTCCCTGAAAAGAGCAGAAATAAAAAAGCGCAGAGATAAAAGAATGCCATTGTATATTTTGTTAATAGACCAAGCCCGATGGAAATGCCTAAGAGAATCCATTGAGTATGATTTAACCCTTGACCATTGCCCTTTGCCCCTTCGCTGTTTATTGCCTTCCAGAAAATATACAGAGATAAAATCCAGAAGAATATGAACGGAGAATCTATGGTAAAAATCACGCCGAATGGTGCAAACATAGGGATAATCTGGAGCAGAAGGGCTGATGATAAGGCCACAGGCTGGCCGATTTCTGGTTCTTGCTTGCCGTACATGTGATTAACAAGCATGAACATATAAATACTGCTCAATGCAGAAAAGATTACAGCCATTACCCTTATACCAAATACCGTGTCTCCGAATATTGAAGTACCTATGTAGACGAGATAGGCAATCATCGGGCCTTTTGAGTAGTAGCTCAAATCAAGCATTCTCGACCATTCCCAGTAATGTGCTTCGTCAGGACCGAGATCCAGCGGTCCATGGAGAATGTAATAGATCCTGAAAACGCTTATCACAAACAGAAAGGAAAAAAGCAGTGTTGAGTGAGGTCTCATCTTATAATGTGACGCGGCATATCTGAATAATCCGACGATTACAAACGCAATAGCAGTGCCAAAAAGTGCTCCTACTACAACATCTCCTACATAATGAACCCCCACATATACCCTCGAAAAGGCAACGAGGGCAGCAAGGATTAGAGGATAAATACTGAACAACACAGGAATATTCCGGCGTGTAAAATAATACAGTACCATAGCAAAAGCAAAGGAGTTGGTGGCATGGTTTGAAGGCATAGAGTATGACTTTGTGCAGCCGACAAGGAGCTTTACTCCTTCAAGGGTGTTACAAGGCCGTATCCTTCTGATGGTGTGTTTTATTTCATTCCCCAGCCAATCGCTCAATAGAAAAGCAAATGCCGCCAGAACAAATGCCCACAAGACTATTTTTATATCAAATTCTGACTTCTGACTTCTGTATTCTGTATTCTGTATTTTATACGCCTTGTAAAGAACATAGAGCATGTAGGGAATGAGCAGCAGGTAGCTCTTTGCCGTCATAAAAGGCATTGCCACATCAAACAGGGCATTGGAGGTGCCGTGATTTATGAGAAAAAACAAACCTTTATCAATATCAAAAATATTCACAGGTTCTTATATGCTCAAGAGTGGTTGATTATAATACTTCATGCTGTCGCTTAATCATAACCAATTGAAAAATAAGTATTTATACTATCTCAACCAGCGTGGCATCGAATATCAAGGTCTTGCCTGCAAGGGGGTGATTGCAGTCCATGGTCAGTGTGTTTTCAGATATGCCCACCACTGTGACCATCATGGGCATGCCGTCAGCCCTGTACATCTGCAGTCTCAATCCCACCTCTATATTGAAATTGCCGGGCATCTTCTTCCTATCCATCTCAAAGACACGCTCTTTCATGTATGGTCCGTATCCGAGTTCAGGTGTAATTGTAATAGTTTTAGTTTCCCCGATGTTCATTCCTGTAACTCCCTGCTCAAGACCCGGGATGACCTCTCCTTCGCCTACCGTAAATTCAAGGGGAGGACGACCTTCCGAGGAATCAAATATTGTGCCATCCTCAAGCCTTCCAATATAACGAATTCTGATTGTATCTCCTTGTTTTACTGCTGTCATTTTTTCTCCTCATGTTTTTAGTTTCTACCAAAGATAGTTAGTTTACCATAATTATAGTGATAAAAATTGCATAAGTATTACCCTAATCCGTAAAAAAACATTTAAAGAAGGTAATCAGGCATGGGTGAGAAGCCTTTATCAGCGATACCTCAGAGCCGATCCTTCCCGCTGTTAAAGGACAACTTCAGCATCACCTTTTGCATTCAGCAGTATAAACAGGCAGCAAAATAATCTTATCGCATTGATAAAGGCTTTGTAGCCGCGCCTGATTACCTTCTTTACGGATTATGGTATTACACACTATGGCAGGCAGCAGGTGTGCATCGAAGCCTTTACAAAGTCGTTGCCCTTTGTGCATTTCAGAACAGGGTTATGTTCCACGTGGAACATAGCTCATTAATCTGGTGAACTGTCGGGGTGTTCTTGTTTCAGTTTTGCCCTCTTTTTCCTCTTCGCCTTCTGCTTCTTTATCTTTTCCTTTCTCATGTCTTCATCAGTCTTTTTGCCCAAAAGCCCCTCAACCCTCTCTACCAGCTCCCGCCTGGCGAGGAAACGGTTGATGGACTGGCTCCTATCCTTCATGCATTTCACTTCTATGCCTGTAGGGATGTGCTTGAGATAAACGCATGTGGCGGTCTTGTTAACATTCTGGCCTCCTTTGCCAGATGAGCGAATAAACTTCTCCTCGATGTCAGACTCATGAATGCCGAGAGACTCCATTTTTTCCTTGAGCCATTTATTCTTTTCTTCGCTTACCGCAAAATTTATCATAAATTACAATTAACTAATTCATTATACTTAATTTGAGCGATTTTATGCTTAAAATGCATGTCAGGTGCGGCGAAAAGACTTTAAACCCCGCAACGAACAGGCTATAGGCATTAGGCTATAGAAATATTTTCCAACACTTATCTACAATCACTTCTTCCCTATTGCCCATCGCCTATCGCCTCTTGCCTAATTTAAGGCTTTGAGCAGTGCCTGACATATAAAATCGCTCAACTCAGTAAAAATAAGGGATAAGGCTAATTTCTGCCTTATCCCTTATAAGTCCGTTACTAAAAATCTATTTCTGCTTTAAGGATGAAAGAACCTGCTTGAATATGACAGCAGACATTGCTGTGAATATTCCGGCAACAACCCCGTATCCCACAGATACCCAGCCCGCGTGACTGCTGCTCAACACATTTTGAACAGTGATGCCACCTCCGAATCCAGCCAGTATGCAAAAGACAGCCAGAATTATTATCGATGTCCAGCAAACTCCATTAGTATTTTCTGCCACTGCCCTCACCTCCTTTTTGCAAACATTGCTAAACAGTTATATATTTATACCCCATCCGCAGGCCCAAACGCAATCCCACAATTAAGCAAAGCAGGCACAGCTTCAAAGCCTCCCCTTTTTCACCCATGCCTGCTTTACCATCCATATCTACCTAAATTGAGCGATTCTGTATTCAGATTTGTAAGCACAGGTGCTGCGATAAGACTTTAAACTCCGCACTTTAAAACTTCTATCTTGTATCCGTCATCTACTACATTGATTACTTATTGATGATGCGCAGATTATCTCCGGCATAAATAAAAGACAAACACTTTGTAAAGGCTTTTGAAGCATGCTCGACATCCATCGTTACGGATATGGCAATCACTTCATACTCACTATTGAAACCCCTGCCCCACCTTCCTGTTGCGTGCCGCTCCTGAATCCCTTTACAAGTGGGTGTCCTGTCAGGTATTCACGCACAGCCCTGGAAAGAATACCTGTTCCAACTCCGTGAATAATGATAACTTCAGAAAATCCAGCAAGCGAGGCGTGATTGAGAAACGGCTCAAGCCTTGACAATGCTTCGTCAACCCTTAATCCAACAATACTAATCTCTGAAGACGCAGCCTCATCAAGCCTTTCCAACAGAATGCCTCCTTTTCCTGCTTCTGCAGATAAATCTTTTTTAAAGCCGACATCCGACAGAGGCACTTCCATCTCCATGCTTCCTGCCCTGACCCTTAAACGATTATCCTTGTGGTTGATCTTAATTATTGATGCGTCATGCCCTATTGATTTTATGAAAACGATATCACCTTCATTGAGTTCGTCTATAGTGAATTTGAATTCCTCGCTCCTCACATATTCCTTTACTTTTTCTGCCACAGACACCTGAACCGCCTCAACCTCTTTTATGACTTCCTTTGCCCCTTCTCTATCCCTTTTCTTTATCTCTTCTAAAAAGGCATGCATCTGCCTTTTTATATTGGAAACAATCTCGGATGCCTCTTTGTAAGCATTGGAAAGAATATCCTTTTGTCGGGTCTCTGCCTCCTGCATCATCTCCTTGAGATGTCTTTCCTTTTCCTTTATAGCTGCCTCTTTTTGACGAAGCTCGTCGGACGACCTTTCATATTGCCTCCTCTTCTCATTGAGATCATGAATCAGGGTATCCAACTCTATTTTCCTTATTCCTAAAATATCCTTTGCGGATTCAATGATTTCATCAGGCAATCCATATCTCTTTGCTGTCTCAAAGGCATAGGACTGTCCCGGCTCGCCAACCCTCAATTTATATAAGGGCGTGAGGGTATTCTGATCGAATTCCATGGAGGCATTGAGCATTCCTTCTGTCTTATGTACAAAACCCTTTATCTCTGTATAGTGTGTTGTTGCAAATACCAATGCGCCTTTGTTTTTAAGCTTCTTAAGTACAGCGCATGCAAGGGCAGCACCTTCATCCGGATCTGTACCTGTGCCGAGTTCATCTATGAGTGTAACCGTTCCTGAATCTGCATTTTTCAAGATTTCAGAGATATTTGATACATGGGCGGAAAAGGTGGATAGATTACTCTCGATGGACTGCTGATCGCCTATATCGACAAGCAGATTGTGAACAAAGGGAATGCTTGATAAAGAATCAGCAGGGATGGGCATGCCCGAGAGAGCCATTAGGATCAAAAGCCCTATGGTTTTTATGGTAATGGTCTTTCCTCCTGCATTTGGCCCTGTTATCACCATCACTGTATTATCGCCGCCGAGTTTCACATCGAGGGGGATAACCTGCTGAGGCATGTCTCTTTTCTGAAATGCAAGCATTAAAAGTGGATGCCGTGCATTCACTATATTAACGGCATTCTGCTCATTTATCCGGGGCGTCTCCATTCCAAGCCTGTCTGCAAAAAGTGCGATAGAGTTAAGCACATCTATGTAAACCACCGTCCTGTATTCAGCATCGATTTCAGAAACCACAGCCCTTATCTGCGAACTTATACTCCTTAAAATCCTTATTTCTTCTGCCTTTTGCTCTGCAATGAGGTTTTCGAGCTCATTGGAAAGGCTTATTATAGAAAGAGGCTCTATAAAGGCAGTCTCTCCGGACCTCGATATATCATGGACAACACCCTGAACCTGACCTTTTGAATCCATCCTTACAGGTATGACCCATCTTCCCGACCTCTGTGTTATAAAATCATCCTGAAGGAATGCAGCAACCTTTTCATCCCTCGTGATCTCTTCGAGTTTCTTCCTTATCCTGTTTTCGAGGCTTTTTATCCTTATCCGAAGTTCCTTTAATAAAGACGAGGCACTGTCGAGGATATTACCTTCGCTGTCTATTGAGCGTTTAAGCACCCTAATGATTTCTGGATGGCCTGTCATTCCTTCGGTAAGACCATTCAGGAAAGATAGATCCGTGTTATCTCTGATCTGACTCAAAATAGAATTAGCAGTGATTAAAAAGGCCATCATACCCGAAAGCTCCACCGGATCTAAGACAGCACCTTCAGGCCTCACCTTATGCAAAAGCAGTCCAATGTCGGGGAATGGCGAGATGCTTAAAGGCTCACCCCTCTGAGACATGAGCCTTATCTCCTCTATAAGCCCCAGCCTTTTATTGATTTCCTCAATGCTGTTGAGAGGACAAATGGATAGAACAGCCCTTCGGGAAGCATCGCTCTTTGCAAAATCAGCGATTACTTCGAGCAGCTTGTTAAACTCAAGAGTTTCGATGGAGTGTTCCACGTGGAACATTAAAGCACCTTCCACTGCTCCGGCAGGAAAAGCCTTTCATATGTCATAAAGGCAAAGCTGTCGGTCATGCCTGCAATAAAATCGCAGACCATTCTATGCCTGTCCAGCTTTTTCTCTGGGGGAATATCCTTAAAAACCTCGTCTATATGCTCAAGGTGATACTCATAGAGGGCTTTTAGAATATCCTTTGCCTTGTTGAACTCCCTTATTATGCCCTCGCTCTCATAAACCCTCTCGAAGAGAAAGTCTCTGAGTTTATAAACAACAAACGATATATCCTCGCTCATAACTATATTTGTAAGACTTGCGGCACTGCTTGCCTCAATGACATCCCGCACCATGGTATCTATGCGCTTTGAATATGTCTCTCCTATAACCTTAATTATCTCCCTTGGCACTTCCGCCCTTCTAACAACCCCTGCCCTTATGGCATCGTCAAGGTCGTGGTTCACATAGGCGACAATATCTGATATGCGGACAACCTGCCCTTCAAGGGTTGCAGGTCTGTCTTTGGGATTGTCGGATACAATTAATCCCTTTCCCTTTGAGTGCCTGACAATCCCATCGCGGACTTCATATGTTAGATTAAGCCCCTGCCCATTTTTCTCAAGAAAATCAACGACTCTCAGGCTCTGTTTATAATGATCAAAACCGCCTGGATGTAGTTCTCTTAAAATCGCCTCTCCTGCATGTCCAAAAGGTGTGTGTCCTAAATCGTGACCAAGGGCAATAGCCTCAACAAGGTCTTCATTAAGCCTTAATGCCCTCGCAATTGTCCTTGCTATCTGTGATACTTCAAGCACATGGGTAAGCCTTGTTCTATAATGGTCTCCCTTCGGTGCAAGAAAAACCTGTGTTTTATGCTTTAATCTGCGAAATGCCTTTGAATGGATAATCCTGTCCCTGTCCCTCTGAAAACATGTCCTTAAATCATCTTCCTTCTCAGGTCTTGCCCTTCCCCTGCTTTTGGAACTCGGGCACGCGTTGGGATGAAGGATTTGTTTTTCTATATCTTCTGTTTGCTCGCGGATAGTCATTGTTCTTTATTGATCTTCCATCCTCCTCCTGCATTTTTTAATCGCTTTCCTGGCGAGTTCATCGCACCGCTCGTTTTCAGGATGACCGTTGTGGCCCTTTATCCATTTCCATTTGACCTCGTGCTGAGACGAAGCCTTTAAAAGCCTTTCCCATAAATCCCTGTTCAACACATCTTTTTTCTGTGATGTTTTCCACTTATTCTTTATCCAGCTTTGAATCCACTCGGTCATGCCTTTTACAACATAATTTGAATCTGTCGTTACAGTTATCCTGCATGGTTTTTTCAGAGCCTCTAATGCAGAGATAACTGCAAGAAGCTCCATCCTGTTGTTTGTCGTCATCTCGTCGCAACCCGATATCTCCTTTTCTTTTTCGCCAGAGCGCAAAATCGCTCCAAAGCCGCCAACACCGGGGTTTCCGCTGCACGCTCCATCAGCAAAGATTTCTACATAAGGCTTCTGTTCTTTTTGCATATAGTTGCTTTTTAGTTATTACAGCAATGCCCCTGAAATCCCCTTCACCAGCACATCAGTCTCCCTATCCCTCACTGTCCTCGCATCTATAATTAATGCGTCTTCTTTTATTCTCGCTATTATCGGAGGGTTGCCACGTCTAAGCCGTTCTTCGAGTTTATTGACAGATAATTTTTTCGGCTTGATTGCGATAACATAGGTCTTGAATTCTATCTCAGGCAATGCACCACCGCCGGATTGAGATGAGTCAGCCATCACTTCTATATCTGCAACATCTTCTTTTATTTCCCTTCTTAATCTCAATGCAATCCTCTTTGCCCTATCCTTTATTTCACCAACATCCTGCAAGAGCATCTTTATTGTAGGGATCCCTTTTCTGGCCTTTTCTTCATCGAGATAATTCATGAGCACTGCCTCGAATGCTGAGAGGGTAAGCTTATCAATTCGCACTGCCCTCATGAGCGGATTTTTACTAATCTTTTCAATAAGTTCTGCCTTTCCGGCAATTACTCCACCTTGAGGGCCTCCAAGTAATTTGTCACCGCTGAAGGTGACGATATCGCATCCAGATTTTACAATGTCCTGAACAGTCGGCTCGATATGAACACCGTAAGGCTTAAGGTCAATGAGGCACCCGCTTCCGAGGTCAAACATGACGGGGATATTATGCTTTCTTCCGAGTGTTACAAGTTCATCAATCTCGACCTGTTTTGTAAAACCAATTGTCCTGAAATTGGACTGATGCACTTTTAGCAATAATGCTGTATTTTCATTTATAGCCCTTTCATAGTCATGAAGGTGGGTTTTGTTTGTAGTGCCAACTTCTTTAAGGATTGCTCCGCTACTGCTCATCACATCAGGGACCCTGAAAGAGCCGCCTATCTCCACAAGCTCACCCCTTGAAACGATGACTTCCTTTCCTTTTGCAAGGGCAGTCAGGCATACAAAAACCGCAGCAGCATTATTATTAACTATCAGGCTGCTCTCAGCGCCTGTAATCTCATTCAATAATCTCTGGATATGCGAATATCTTTTGCCTCTTTCGCCCTTTTCAATGTCATATTCAAGATTGGAATATCCGCAGGCTACTTTTTTTACATTTTCCAATATTTCTTCCGACAATACAGACCTGCCTAAATTAGTATGAATTACAACACCTGTTGCATTAATCACGGGCTTGAGGCTAAAGGAGGAAAGCCTTTCTATCCTGTTCTGAATATCAGGGAGCAGGGATTCAGGAAAAATCTCTTTTAATTCATCTCTGAGAATTGCCTGCCTTTTTTCTTCGATAATCTCGCGGATCGCCTTAAGGACATACCGTCTCGGGAATGCCTCCTGCCATTCTAATCCTTTGTCGGACTTAAGAATTTCATCAACAGACGGCAATGATGCCAAGAGCTTTTGTTTATTCATTCCCTTTACTCCTGTCTCTAATATTTTTGTTGTCTCTATTTTACCCCTTTATGAAACTCTTTTCAAAGACAATGGGTTTGTATTATTATACATACTCGGCTTTAAACCAAAATAATCTGGAGGATTTATGTTAAAGAGATACCTTTTAGCCCCCGGGCCAACGCCTGTGCCGCCTGAAGTGCTGCTTTCGATGGCAATGCCCATAATACATCACAGGTCTCCTGATTTTCTGCCTGTGCTCGATTCTGCAAAAAAAGGACTTCAGTGGCTCTTTCAGACGAAGAATGATGTGCTTATACTTGCTTCAACAGGCACAGGAGGAATGGTAGGTGCTGTAAATAACTTCTTCAATCCCGGAGAAAAGGCACTCGTAATAAACGGCGGAAAGTTCGGCGAGAGATGGACAAAGATATGTCAGGCTTATGGATTAAAGGTTGAAGAAATAGTTGTTGAATGGGGATATTCCATAAAACCCGATATGGTTGAAGCTGCGTTAAAAAAAGATCCCGAGATTAAGGCAGTCTTTGTTCAGGCAACAGAGACATCAACTGGTGTCTATCACGATATCGAGGGACTCGGAAAGGTAATAAAGAATTATCCTGATACCCTCTTCGTTGTTGATGCAATAAGCGCACTCGTTGCGCAGGATATAAGAACAGATGAATGGGGCATTGACATAATGGTTGGAGGCTCACAGAAGGGATTGATGCTTCCTCCGGGCCTTGCCTTTGTGAGCGTGAGCGAAAAGGCATGGAAGAAGAATGAGACATCAAAGATGCCGAGGTTTTATTTCAATTTCAAGAAGGAGAGGGAAAATCTGGCAAAGAACCAGACAAACTTCACATCAGCGGTTACATTGATTATAGGACTAAATGAGGCAATGAAGATATTGCAGAAGGAAGGACTTGAAAATGTATTCAAGAGACATGCAAGGCTCGCCAATGCAACAAGAGAAGCAGTGAAGGCTCTTGGTCTCGGTATATATTCCAAAGAATCGCCGAGCAACTCTGTCACTGCCATCGAAATGCCTGATGGAATCGATGGACAATTGGTTTATAAAACATTGCGTGAAAAATACGGCATCACAGGTGCAGGCGGACAGGACAGAGCAAAGGGCAAGATATTCAGACTCGCACACCTCGGCTATGCTGATACATTCGATATAATTACAGGTATCGCAGCGCTGGAAATGGTGCTGAAGCAGCTCGGCCATCCTGTTAAGTTAGGGACAGGAGTTGCAAAGGCGCAGGAATTGTTGATGGCATAAAGATAAACAACAGGTAATATAGGGTATTTCCGCTTCATTCTCGGAAGGCATCCGGCCTTCCTCCGAAGCTACGCAGCCCGCTTAAACATCCATGTTACGCTTGGGCTGCCGAAGTCGCTCTAATACCCTATATTACCTGCTATAATTAATTTTGCTATACCGCTCACTCTGTTATGAGGAGCTAAATAAAAAGGAGGTATTTGTTATGAAGGTTCTTGTTAGCGACAACATCTCTTCAAAAGGAGTCGAGATCCTCAAAAAGGCAGGACTCAATGTAGATGTAAAAACAGGTCTTAAACCGGAGGAGTTGAAGTCAATCATCGGAGAGTATCATGCGCTTGTTATAAGAAGCGCAACAAAGGTGACAGCAGATGTCATCGATGCTGCAAAAAATCTTAAAGTAATAGGCCGTGCAGGTTCGGGTCTCGATAATGTGGACAAGGCCGCTGCCTCAAAGAGGGGCATTGTGGTCATGAATACACCGGGCGGAAACACAATAACAACTGCAGAGCATACTATTGCCATGATGTTTGCTGTTGCGAGAAAAATACCTCAGGCAAATGCCTCCATGGCTAAGGGGCAGTGGGAGAAAAAGAAGTTCATGGGTATAGAGCTTTTCAATAAAACCCTTGGCGTCATCGGCCTCGGAAATATAGGTGGAGAGGTTGCAAAAAGGGCTCAGGGACTCGGAATGAACGTGATTGCCTATGATCCGTTTTTGAGCGAAGAAAAGGCAAAAAAAATGGGCATCAGGAAAATGGAGATCGCAGAGCTCATAAAGCAGGCTGACTTCATAACCATACACACGCCCCTAACAACAGAGACCAAGAATCTTATTAATGCAAAGACAATAAAAACCATGAAGGATGGTGTCTATATCATAAACTGTGCAAGAGGCGGCATCATAAATGAGAAAGACATCTTCGATGCTCTCGAAAGCGGAAAGGTTGCAGGCGTTGCACTGGATGTCTTTGAAAAGGAGCCGCCGGAAAATAATCCATTGGTCGGGCACGAAAAGGTTGTATGCACACCGCACCTCGGGGCATCAACTCAGGAGGCGCAGGAAAATGTGGCAATAGCGATTGCCGAGCAGATTGCGGATTATCTTGTTCATGGGACTATCCGAAATGCTGTAAACTTCCCGTCCATACCTGCTGATCAGGTGGCTGTCTTACAGCCTTACATAACGCTTTCTGAAAAGATAGGAAGTTTTGCGTCCCAGATATTCGACGGCGGCATCACAGAGGTCACTCTTGAATACAGGGGAGACGCCTCTGAATTAAATATATCTCCAGTAACCATTGCTGCCCTCAAGGGATTACTGACGCCGATACTGGAAGAAACGGTGAATTTTGTAAACGCACCGTTTATAGCAAAAGAGCGGGGAATAGAGGTGAAAGAGACAAAGAGCACAGATGCAGGGGATTATCAGAGCGCAATAACAATGAGGATCAAATCCCCTAAGAAGGTCTTATCAGTCACTGGGACACTCTTCAGCAGGCGGGATCCGAGAATTGTTAAGATAGATGACTTTACGGTTGAGATAGTTCCTGAAGGCAGTATGCTCTTTATGTATAACAATGACAAGCCGGGAGTTATAGGCAATATCGGAATGCTTTTAGGAAAAAACAATATAAATATCGCCAGGATGCATTTTGGTAGGGAGAAGGCAGGAGGAAGAGCTATTTCAGTCGTGAATATTGATTCCCCTGTATCAGAAAAAATCTTGGAGGAGATAAAGAATCTCCCCAATATCCTTGATGTCAAGGTGATAAATCTATAAAAAGGTTAAGGTTGAGGCTGAGGTTAAGGTAAAAAAGTCTTCCTTAACCTTGACCTTAGCCTTAACCTGATATTTTGCGAGGTAAGACTAATGTCTACAGTGGTTATTGTCGGTACCCAGTGGGGTGATGAAGGAAAGGGAAAGATAGTCGATTTCCTCACGGAAAAGGCTGCGGTGGTTGCGCGTTATCAGGGCGGCAACAATGCAGGCCATACAGTTGTCATAAATGATGAAAAATATATACTCCACCTGATTCCATCGGGAATACTCCATAAAGGGAAGAAATGCATTATTGGAAACGGTGTTGTTATAGCCCCTGATGCCTTAATTTCAGAGATAGACGGGCTCAAGGAAAGGGGAATCGATACAGATGGCAACCTCTTAATCTCCAAAAATGCCCATGTAATAATGCCATATCACACAGCCATCGAAAAGGAAAATGAAAATAAAAAAGGCAATAAAAAAATCGGGACAACAGGCAGGGGAATAGGCCCATCCTATACCGATAAGGTCGCAAGGCACGGCATCAGGATAATGGATTTATTAACTCCTAATGTATTTAAGGAAAAGCTTTCTGCGAATTTAACAACAATCAATTTCCTGCTCGAAAATTTCTACAAGACCGCTCCGCTGAAAGCAGATGCAATATATGATGAGTATATGAAATACGCTGAAAGACTTTTCAAATACATTGCAGATACAGATGTAATAATAAACAACAAAATAGATTCAGGGGAAAATGTCCTCTTCGAGGGCGCACAGGGAACGCTTCTGGACATAGACCATGGGACATATCCTTTTGTAACCTCTTCAAATACCATAGCAGGTGGCGCATGCACAGGTTTGGGTGTAGGCCCTACGAAGATAAACAGGGTATTGGGCATAGCAAAGGCTTATACTACAAGGGTTGGAGAAGGGCCATTCCCGACAGAATTAAAGGATGAGATTGGAGAGTCCATAAGACAGAAGGGCGGAGAGTTCGGCGCAACGACTGGAAGGCCGAGGAGATGCGGCTGGCTCGATATGGTGATATTAAAGTATGCAATCCGAATTAACGGTCTCACCGGCATTGCGCTAACAAAAATGGACATCCTCGATGGGATGGATAAACTTAAAATATGCGTTGGCTACAAACACAACGGAAGATTGTACGAAGAATTTCCAAAAGAGACAGAAGTCCTTGAAAATTGCGAGCCTGTTTATGAAGAGGTTGAAGGATGGAAGGAGAGCACCCTCGGGATAAAGGAGCTTGATAAGCTGCCTGAAAATGCAAAAAAGTACATCAAGAAAATCGAGGAGATGCTCAAGACAGAGGTCCAGATAATCTCTACTGGACAGAAAAGAGACGAGATAATAGTATTGAAAGAGCAGTTTTAAACCAAATTATGCAAGATATAGCAGCAGGTGAGCAATACTGTGTAATGCAGAATGAAATATCTCGGCAATTTACTAAACCTGCTTTTCCCCTCAAAATGCCCTGTCTGCGGAAGCAAGTCAGATGATCATCTCTATAATCCATTCTGTACAAAGTGTTGGAGAGGAATTGAAAAATATTCAGTGCCCGCTTGCAACATATGCGGGATACCAACAGTATCGTCTCTTACAATAACCTGTGAGTCATGCTTGAAAACAAAACCTCCTTTTTCAAAAGTACTCTACTACGGCATTTACGATGGTGCATTGAAAGAAGCCATCCACCTCCTGAAATTCAACGGAGTAAAAAGGCTCTCAAAACCTCTAAGTTTACTGCTCTCTGAGCTGCCAATCCCAGAGGCAGATGGAATTATTCCAGTTCCATTGCACCACAAGAGGCTTCATCAAAGGGAATTCAACCAGACCGCCTCCATGAGCCGACATCTGTCAAAAAATTTGAAAATCCCATTGATGCTAAATGTCCTTAGAAAAACTAAAGAAACTCTTCCACAGACAGATGTCACAGGAAAAGAAAGACTGAAAAATGTAAAAAATGCCTTTAAAGTATCTTCTATAGTGGAAGGATTAAATTTATTGCTCGTTGATGATGTCATAACCACCGGTGCTACTGTAAGAGAATGTGCAAAGGCATTGATAAAAGCAGGCGCAAAGAGTGTTACTGTTGTTGCTTTAGCACGGTCAATGCCTAAACAGAATACTTGAAAAGATTGGCTCTTAATTGGTATATTGATAGGACGCCGAAGTGGTGGAACTGGTAGACACGCACGTTTGAGGGGCGTGTGGAGCAATCCATGCGGGTTCGAGTCCCGCCTTCGGCACCATTAATATTTCTCCGAATAACCAAATCAATCCTGTCTTCTATTTCGGGGGCTCCAGCTCATTTTCTGTCCCCCAACTATCGAGCCACTCGGCAACTTTTTCATGATCCACAAATTTTGCATCAGGCCGATCAGCTGCTTTAACCGATTTTTTGATGGCCTGAACCTGCCATTCATTCGTACGGAGAAAATCTTCAATTGCATTTGCGACAATATAGGACTTTGTTCGCGCAGTAGCCTTTGCAAGATTGTCGAGCCGTTTTTTTGTCTCGTCATTAATCCTTATAGTTAATGTAGCGCTCATATCTTCATCTCCTCATAAGCAATAAACACTTTGTGTTACAAATTGCAAATAACTTCAGGAAAATGCCTTTCCTATCTTTTTTAACTATAAATTATACCGCATCGTATAACTGCTGAAATCGGAAAAAAGTTGAATTGGACAATTTTGCCATATTATACCAACCTGCCTTTTAGTCCATATTCCCGAAAAATGCCAAAAGTTACTGCTTTTTTCTTCTCAAATATTGCTAAATATGATAATATTTTTTCCATAAAGACAGAAAATCCAAGTTGGTATAATAAATGTTAGGCAAGAAACATAAACAGAATAAATCAAGGCAAGCGAGCGTCTTGACGAGTTGACTCGACAGTTGATATTTTATAGACTTAAAATATAAACTATTCACGGAGGAAAAAATGTTTATACAACGAAGAAATATGCCATATGGTGTTTTAGCTCGGAATAAATCCATCCCGAAGAGCATATGGGTTACTCACAATCATGTTGATAGTTTTAACAATCTTATGAAGTACCTTGTGCGGTTACGCAGAGATGGAGAAATAGACAACGAAACTTTTTCAGAACTTGTGAGACAAGCTGCCGCTACATTTGTTCAATCCGAAATTTCAGAACGTGTAGAACAGGCTTTAGAAGGAAAAATTTCAATTAATCGCTTATTGGAATTACTATAATGTCAGAACCTGAGAACCAACTAACAACAACCGAAAATCAGCCACAGCCCAAAGATGATAAAACGCAAGAAGAGGCACTCAAAGATTTTATCGAACCGGAGTTTCTAAAGAAACTCCCGCCTGAGGCAAAAAAAGTGGTTGAGGTTGGTATGATGTCTATGCATAGATTTGGCCCCATGCCACATCCTTTTGCAGAAAAAATCAATGAAAAGCATATTGATAAAATATTAGAACTCGCTGAAAAAGATGATGAAAGAACCTTTAAAGATATAGGCCAATCCAGAAAATTCACGCTTGTATATCTCATTATATTTGCGTGTTTATTCATTTTTACAACCATTTTTCTCGTAGGATCTGACAAGGAATTATACAAAGAAATTATAAAGCTTTTTGCTGTCTTCTTAGGTGGTTTAGGTAGTGGCTTTGGTATCAAAAGCTACATGGAACGCAACAAATAATTCCTGCCCAACAATTCAATCAACCGGACTCCAATTCGCTGCGCCAGTTATTTCCGGCGTTATCTGTAAAAGCATTATGAAAGCGAAATAGGAAATGGAAAAATTGACATCGCCTCCCTACAAGAAATTAGAAACAGAAATAGTCAGACTTAGAACACTGTATCTAACTGCAAGATGAATATTAAAACAATTCTCTCTTACGAACTTGAGCTTGATAAAAGTTTAATTCTGAAGCCTTAATACTTCTCTTCTGCCCACATATCCATGGCAAATCTCAAGACCTTGTTTCTGCCCCTTTCCTTTGCCTTATAGAGGGCTACATCAGCGAATTTGATTGCCTCCCAGAAGTTCTGCGTATCTGTAGGGAATTCGCTGACGCCTATGCTGATGGTCTTCTGTATAAATCCACCTGCTATCTTGACCTTTGACTCCTCTATCCTCTCCCTTATCTTCTCGGCTACATCAAAAGAATCTCCAGGCTTTGTATCGATAAGCAATACCAGAAACTCCTCCCCTCCAAAGCGAATAACAAGGTCAGATGTCCTTACGTTCTTTCTTATATTGTTTGCAGCCTCCTTCAGCACCATATCTCCCACATCGTGGCCATAGACATCGTTAGTCTGCTTGAAGAAATCAAGATCGCACATCAAAAGACCGAGGGTTGTTCCTCTCCTCAGGGCACCTGCAACCAAATTCTCAAAGCTCTCTTCGAGGAACCTCCTGTTGTAGAGACCTGTCAATGCGTCCTTGAATGCCGATTCCTTCAATGTCTTCATAAGGCGCTTTGCCTCAAGGACAGGCTGGGCATCTGTTATGTACTGCTTTGCCCTGCTTATCTTTTTCTTTATATCGTCTATATCGCATACTCCTCGTTTACCGCACACAAACTGAACAACCCCGCCAACATTGCCCCCGATCATTATGGGAACACAGTAGTGAATATCATTTACACCCTCTGTGTAATATTTGCATATATTAGAATAATCTGCCGATGAAACCATGTGTCCTGTCCTCTTTACCCTGCATAACTCGCAATCCAGTTGAATATCCCTTTTACAATGCAATTCGATGCCCTCTGCCTCTGGCGGATACACTATCTTCATATTATTTTTACTGTTTGAGACTTCATACATGACACAATTATCGAATCCAAGATCCTCTATGAATATCTTTCCGAGGCGCATATAAATGTCTTCTATAGATTCATCCTCTTCTATTATCTTCTTGAAGGATGTCACATGCTCTATTGTATCCATCAATCTGTTAAATTCGCTGGATAGCATGCCGAGTTCGTCCTTTGAAGCCACATCAAGCTTTTTAGTGAGGTCCATCTCGCCAGAGGACAATGCCTTAATCTGCCCGATAATCGCTTTAATCGGTTTTGCCAGCGAACGGGATATGAGCACTCCAAAAACGCCGGAAAGCATTGCTGCAATTCCAAAAGCAAGGCTGATAAGGATTATAGCTATATTGAATCTCGTTTTTATAATAGATGTAAATGTACCCCATTCCTTGCCCGTGGTTATGGCAAATTCATTCAGGACAGTTACAGTATCCCTTGTAAGGAGATCATACTCTGAAAGCTTTTCCAGCATGGCATCCCCGTTTGTGCTACCGAACTTTTTCTCTGCCATCTCTGCAAGAATTCCTTCGAGCCGGTCGACTTTAACAATAACATCTTCGATGAACTTCCTTTTTTCAGCACTTTTTACCGGGACAACAATAAATTCATTGTAAAACTGGCCTGTACCCCTCGAATAGTCCTTTATGCGTCCGCCGGTCAGCAATATCTTGAGATAGGAACGACAATCCTCCAAACGCGCCTTGCCGCTGAGATAATTATTATTGACTCTCTCTGTGTTTTTGTACAGGACTATTTTGTGGGCTGATATGCTTGCCCCCCTCAGCTTCCTTACAATGATGTTCACGGTCTTTTCCTGAGGGCCAATGACATCCACCATTTGCTTCGATTTTGCACTCATATCGAACATGGTAATCAAACCTATTGCAGATATCACCGCAAGCCAGAAAAGAGAGCCGAGGGAAAATAAAAGAAACTTCTTTCGAACAGGAAGGTCGGTAAAGGTAAGAATGTTTATAATTTTTTTAAGTATGTCTCTCATGTAAATTTTAGTTTACAATTTCTACAATTATACTCATGTCTAAAAAAGTAATCAAGATTTTTTTTGAATTAATGTATACTAATTTATTATGCCTTTATTTGGCGAATTATTCCTTAGCGAAATTATCAAAAAACCCGTATTTGACCCAAAGGGAGAGATTCCAGGAAGGGTTAAGGATATTGCTGTTGTCAAAGGGGATCCACTTCCAAAGGTGTCTGCAATTATTGTGGAGAAAAAAAATCAGTTATTCAGGATCAGTTGGGAACAGATCAATTTGTTCAATAAAAGAATAATCTCCACATATTTGACCGCTTCTCTTATAGAACCTTACACTCTCAACGAAGAAGACCTCCTCGCTGTCAGGGATATCCTTGACAAGCAGATCGTTGACGCCAATGGGGCAAAGGTTGTTCGGGTGAATGACATCAAGCTCGAAGGTTACGATGGAGAGGCAATACTGATAGCCGTTGATGTGGGAATGAGAGGGATATTGCGGAGGCTCGGCATAGAGAGGGGAAGCGAGGGATTTCTTAAAATATTCCAGACGCAAATGCCGTATAACCTGATAAGCTGGAACTACCTTCAACCTCTAAAACCTAAGCTGAAAACTATAGCACTTACCGTGCCGAGACAGATGGTATCGGAACTCCATCCTGCGGATATTGCCGAAATAATCAGTCAGGTATCGAGGGATGAAGGCGCCCATCTTTTTAAAGACCTCGATTTAGAAACCGCTGCTGAGGCACTGTCGGAATTAAAGCCAGAAATGCAGGCAGATATAATAAATGCAATGGATGCCGAAAAGGCTGCGGATATCATAGAGGAGATGCCGCCTGACGAAGCTGCCGATGTCCTGAGCGATCTTCCAGCTGAAAAGGCAAAGGAGATCCTCGAGCATATAGAGAAAGAAGAGGCCGAAGACATACAGGAACTGCTTGGTCATGAAGAGGACACTGCAGGTGGCTTGATGACCAATGAATTTATTGCGTATCCCCCGAACATAACCATAAAAGATGCCATCGAAGGCTTTAAAAAGGATGCTGAAGAAATAGAGACCGTTTACTACATTTATGTTGTAGATGAGAACGAAAAACTCATCGGCGCCACTTCTCTGAGAGAGTTATTGTTAGCAGAGCCGGATGTACAGCTTTCCGAAATCATGGAGACCAAGCTCAAGACCGTTACGCCAGAGACAAACGAGATGGTGGTAGCTGAAATTATCTCGAAATATAATTTAGTTGCCCTTCCGGTTGTTGACAACGAAGGAATTCTCCTCGGCATTGTCACCATAGACGACATTATAGACAGGATACTTCCTCCTGCTGCGAAGAGGAAGGGGAGGGCACGATGAGCCGCTGGAAAAAGTTCGTGATACTCCTCTCGGTCATAGGCCCTGGTATCATAACAGCCAATGTCGATAATGATGCCGGCGGCATTACCACATACTCCATAGCCGGTGCGCATTTCGGCTATTCAATGTTATGGCCTCTCATTCCGATCACTGTTGCGCTCATCGTGGTTCAGGAAATGGCTGCAAGGATGGGAGCAGTTACCGGAAAAGGCCTCGCCGAGCTTATCAGGGAAAATTACGGGGTGAAGATAACCTTCTGGCTCATGCTCTTTCTGTTCATCACTGACCTTGGGAACACTGCGGCTGAGTTCGCAGGATGGGCAGCGAGTAATGAGCTGTTTGGCATCAACAAATATATATCGGTTCCCATCGGCGCGGTAATGGTATGGCTCCTGGTGGTAAAAGGGTCGTACCGCGTTGTGGAAAAGATTTTTCTTACCATCTGTCTCGTCTATTTTGTCTACATACCGGCAGCCATTCTGGCAAAACCCGACTGGTCTCTTGTAGCACTGGAAACTGTCATGCCCACCTTCCGTTTTAATGCCGCATATATCGTTACCCTCATCGGGGTGGTCGGCACCACCATAGCCCCGTGGATGCAGTTCTATTTGCAGTCCTCGGTTGTCGAAAAGGGCGTTGGAAAGGAACAGTACTGGGCCTCAAGAATAGATGTGATCGTCGGCTGCTTCTTAACCGATATTGTGGCATTCTTTATCATCGTTGCCTGTGGAGCTACCCTCTTCAAGGCAGGGATCGGAATAACGGACGCTAAAGATGCCGCTGTAGCGCTTGCGCCGATCGCCGGCAAATACGCTTCGGTGCTGTTTGCAGTCGGGCTTGCTAATGCATCGCTTTTTTCCGCCTCCATCCTCCCCTTGGCTACGGCTTATTACATCTGTGAGGGTATGGGTTGGGAGGCCGGGGTCAACAAGACATTTAAAGACGCCCCCCAATTCATGTGGCTTTATACCATCCTGATTGGAATCGGCTCCCTGGTAGTCCTAATCCCGAATGCGCCCCTTATCGCCATCATGTGGATTTCGCAGGTCATAAACGGTATGATGCTGCCTTTTGTGCTAATTTTCATGCTGCTGTTGATAAATAAAAGGGAACTGATGGAAGACTATGTAAACTCAAAACTGTTCAACAGAATCGCATGGGGAACAACGGGAATAATGATTGCCCTCACCGGTATGTTTATAGTTACAATGTTTGTCTGAATATCAAATAAGCAGGAGAAACAGAGATGGTCAGTACGATAGAATGGAAGAATGGAAAGGTCAGCCTGCTCGACCAGAGTAGGCTTCCCCTTGAGGTCAAATATGTTGAATGCACCGATTACCAGATGGTTGCAGAAGGGATAAAGAAGCTCTGGATAAGGGGTGCTCCTGCAATCGGTATCGCTGCAGCCATGGGCATTGCACTTGGGGCCCGGGACATAAAGGCCGGCAGTTATGACGATTTTATGGAGAGGCTTGAGCCCATCATGCAGACAATGCTTTCTACAAGACCCACGGCAGTAAACATAAAATGGGCAGTCGAAAGGATAAAGAAACTACTTTCCACAAAAAGGGATGAATCCGTCAGCAGCTTAAAAAAGATTCTTATCGATGAGGCAAAAAAGATCCTCGAAGAAGATATTGAGATAAATAAGGCAATAGGCAGATGGGGTGCGGAATTCATAAAAGACGGAGATACCATTCTTACACACTGCAATGCAGGCAGCCTTGCCACAGGAGGGTACGGTACAGCCACAGCACCCATGCTCATAGCAAAAGAGCAGGGCAAGAATATACAGGTAATTGCGGATGAAACGAGGCCAGTATTACAGGGAGCGAGGCTGACCTCATGGGAGTTGATGCAGGCAGGCATTCCCGTAACATTGATAACAGACAACACTGCAGGCGCTTTGATGAAAAAGGGGATGATCGACCTCGCCATTGTGGGAACAGACAGGACAACGAGGAACGGTGATGTGGCGAATAAGATTGGGACGTATACCGTTGCCGTGCTTTGCAAAGAGCACAATATACCGTTTTATGTTGCAGCACCTATAAGCAGCATAGACTTCAACATGAACTCCGGAGAACTCATTCCCATCGAAGAGCGCCATCCTGAAGAGGTAACGACAATCTGGGGGCACAAGGTTGCACCTGAAGGAGTAAGTGTAATAAACTTAGCCTTTGATGTTACGCCGGCGAAATATGTTACCGCCTTTTTTACCGAAAAAGGAGCATTCAGACCGCAGGACATTAAAAAAATAATGAGGGAGGATGTGGATATCGGGTCCATAAGGATACGGTGATGGATGTAAAAGACATCTTTGCTGATTATTCGGAAGAATTGAAGATAGTAGACCAGGAACTGCTTGGGATATTCAAAAGCAATGTATTTCTAATACCCATGGTGGGGCAGCATATCCTCGGCAGCGGAGGGAAGAGAATAAGACCGATCTTCCTGCTGCTCAGTGCCGACCTTTGCGGCTATAAAGGACAAAATCGCACGCTGCTTGCAGCAATCATAGAAGCGATCCACACTGCCTCTTTGCTGCATGATGATGTAATAGACGGTGCTGAAACGAGAAGGGGCAGGCCGACAGCGCACTCCATCTGGGGGAATCAGATCGTAATACTTACAGGAGATTTTCTTTATTCAAATGCACTGAAGCTTGCAGTTGCCCAAAAAAACCAGAAGATAATGGAGGCACTGTCAGAAGCCACAACACGTATGACCGAAGGGGAAATACTCCAGTTACATAAAACAGGGGACCCCGATATAACAAGGGATGAATATTTTGAAATAATATCTGCAAAGACCGGTGTTTTAATATCGGCAGCATGCAGGATAGCCGGAATACTCGCAAACCAGCCAGAAGAAAAGGAAATGGCACTTTCGAGATTCGGGATGAAGACAGGTATTGCATTCCAGCTTGCAGACGATGTGCTCGATTATGTGGCTGAACAGAAGGATCTCGGCAAAAGACTGGGCAAAGACCTCGAAGAAGGTAAGATTACCATGCCGCTGATATATCTCCTGAAAACCGCATCGGAACAGGAAAGGATTGAGATAAGAGAATTAATAAAGGGGCAAGGGGCAAAGGGCAAGGGGCAAGGCAGCAACAACGGATTGAACAGGATACTGGAGTTATTCTCAAAATACAATGCAATAGAAGAATCCTTAAAAGTAGCCCGCTCTCTCGTAGATGAGGCAAAATCAGAATTGGACATCTTCCCTGCTTCCAGACAAAAAGATGCCCTCCTGATAATGGCCGAATACGCAATGCAGAGGGAAAAGTAAAAATGCATTCTTATGTAGAGCTTGCAAAAAGGGCTATTGAGGAGTATGTGAAAAATGGGGATGTCCTCACTTGTCCAAAAGAACTACCGTCTGAGATGCAGAAAAAGGCAGGGGTCTTCGTGTCATTAAAGAAGCATGGGGAATTGAGGGGGTGCATTGGCACATTTCTGCCATGCGAGGAAAATATCTATAAAGAGATCGTAAGAAACGCAATTGCCGCTGCCACAGAAGATCCTCGATTCTACCCTGTACAAGAGGACGAACTCAACGATATAACTTATTCCGTTGATGTATTGTCAGAGCCTGAAAAAGTAAGCGATATTTCAGAGCTCGACCCAAAGCGGTATGGTATAATCGTTGCTAAAGGTCACAGGAAAGGGCTTTTATTGCCTGACCTCGATGGAGTAAATACTGTTGAAGAACAACTGGCAATTACAAAGATGAAAGCAGGCATAGACCCGTCGGATAAAGACGTGGAAATATTTAAATTCACTGTGGAGAGGTTTAAGTAAAGGCTTATGGCAAAGAATAAAGTGCTGGTTGTTGACGATATGGCCTCTGTTCGGAAGTTCATAAAATTCGGCCTCGAAAAAAACCACCCCAATGTGGAGATTTTTGAAGCAAGCAACGGCAAGGAGGCACAGACTCTGCTGGAGATGGACAAATACGACCTTATTCTATGCGACTGGGAAATGCCATCCATGAACGGACCGGAATTGCTCCACTGGATAAGAAACCACCCTTCGCTCAAAGACCTGCCGTTTATTATGGTAACAGCCAAGAACGAAAAGGAGAATGTTATAAAGGCCATGCAGGCAGGCGTAAATAGTTATGTAATAAAGCCCTTTACCATCGAGGGTCTGATACAAAAAATGGCAGAGGTTCACAGAAAATTTGACAGGAGACAGTACGAACGTTTTGATTTAAGCGGAGAGGTTATTCTACAGTTCGGGGACACTGTTTCCAGAGGAAATCTCCTCGATTTAAGCATAGGCGGCTTCCTCTGTAATATTTACAGAAAAAGCCCGATTCCAATGATATTCGAAAAATTGGTATGCGATATAAAGCTGGACAACAATTACAAGGTATCAGGTCTGGAGGGATTTGTTGTCAGGATTCAGGCTGCAGAGGCATTCATTGATTCCGAATATATTAAAGTAGCTGTCAAATTCTTAGAACTCGAAGATAAAAAGACAAAGGAACTCAAGGACCTCTTGAGTTCTGTATCGCAGAAATAAGACGTGTTGTGCGTCAATCGCTGTGTGTTGAGCGTCTGAATTCTCCGCTTTTCCCTCCCCGCTTTTCCATAAGCATTATACCCGAAATAACCATTTCTTTATCCACTGCCTTGCACATGTCATAAATGGTCAGGGCTGCTGCGGATGTTGCTGTGAGAGCCTCCATTTCCACACCTGTCTGCCCGACAATCCTGACCGTTGTTTTTATATCAACCTTGTTTTTATCTTCATCGATATCGAAATCAATGCCTACAGACGTTATATTCAAAGGATGGCACATGGGTATTATCTCCGATGTCTTCTTTGCAGCCATAATCCCTGCAACTCTTGCAACTCCGAGAACATCACCCTTTGAAATCCGCCTGTCCTTAATCAGTTTTATTGTTTCAGGCTTCATATAAACAGAGCCTACAGCTATAGCCTCACGTTTGGTCAAAGGCTTTTCTGAAACATCCACCATCCTCGCCTTGCCCTCATCGTCAAAATGTGTAAGTTTCATAAGTCCTCCATAAACTAACTATACTCCATTCTAACCAAATCTATCTCTCATAAACAACATGTTCTTAATTAACCCCACAGGGCTGAGACCCCTTAGCCCTGTTTTTATGCCTGTAAATTGCATTTCGCAATTGTATTTGACTATATAAAAATTGCTGTGCTATAACTACTGTAAATAACTTATTAGTTTCTTTATTAAAAAAAATATAAACCTTTAAACTCTATTGTGGGGGAGAAATGATTCAACAATTCAAAGACATGAGCCTGAAGAAAAAGCTGTACATTGTTTTCGGCGCTCTTATTGCCTTTGCAGTAATTGGCATATCCATAGGCCAGGTATTCTTTAACAGGGTTCAGGTTGGTGGAGATGCCTATGCACAAATAGAAAAAAACATGGTTGTAGCTGATGACATCGCGAGACAGCGATACAATCTCACCCTTGTTCGCTCAAAACTCTTAAGCATGATGATAGAAAAGGACAGGGAAAAATTAGAGGATATTAAAGATGATATAGAGGATATGACAAAGCGAATAGATGAGCTTTTTGACAAAATAGCGAAGTCCTTGGGCGCTGCCAATCTTTCAACAGAATCCTCGTCAATAGCAAAGGCTCGGGAAACATGGAATGCCTTCAAGGATACCCGGGATAAAGAACTAATTCCCTTAATCCTTGCCGGTAATATCGAAAAGGCAAAAGAAATAGCAGGTGGAATCCAGGCTGAAAGATACAACATTATTTTAGAAGAAACAGGACATACAGTTGAAAAGGCAAGAGCAAATGTCCCTAAAATGGTTGGTGACTTGAAGAAAGAAGGGAAAATCGTGGGATTGAGCTTTATAACAGGAGGCGTTGTGTTTGTTGTACTCCTCGTACTCATTGCAAAATTTCTGTCTTCATCTGTTATCTCTCCGGTAGTATTGGTATCGCAAAAGTCGCGGGCAATGGCAGATGGAGACTTTAGTGCTGCTGATATAGAAATAAACCGGAAGGATGAGATAGGGATGATGCTGAAGGACTTTACAACCATGTCCCGCAGAATAACCTCTATAATAAGCGATATAAAGGCAGACATGCAGAATCTCCTCTCTTCATCCGGCGCGCTTTCGACCACTGCAGAAGACCTGAGCAGGTCAGCAAACGAACAATCCCTGCAGGCGCAGCAGGTGGCAACAGCAGCAACGGAAATGTCACAGACAATAATGGATGTGGCAAAAAATGCTGCCCAGGCTGCTGATGCATCGAGGAATTCATCAGAAGAGGCCACGAAGGGGAAATTAGTTGTAGAGAAGACCACACAGGGCATGTACAACATTGTAGAGAATGTAAAAGATACCACAAAGATTATCGAAGAACTGGATGCAAGTTCTGTACAGATAGGCGAGATAGCCGCAATTATCAGCGACATAGCTGATCAGACCAATCTTCTGGCCTTGAATGCTGCCATTGAGGCTGCAAGGGCAGGAGAACAGGGAAGGGGCTTTGCGGTTGTGGCTGATGAGGTCAGAAAACTCGCGGAGAGGACAGGAAAGGCAACACAGGATATTACACAGAGGATATCCGTAATTCAGGCAGAGGCAAAACGGTCTGTAGATGCAATGAAGAATGGAAGTGCAGAAGTTGATAAAGGACTCGATCTCTCGAAGGCTGCAAGCCAGTCTCTGGACTCTATCGTATCGGCATCCTCCAATGCAATGGATATGGTTCAAAGGATTGCTGCCGCATCAGAAGAGCAGTCAGCAGCATCCGAGGAGATTACACAGAACATAACCAATATTTCTTCTGCCATAGGTCATACAACCGAGGCTATCGACCAGGTAAAAGATGCGGCATCGGGGCTTGCAAAAATAAGCTCTAAAATACAGAAATCCATTGAATGGTTTAAATTCTAAAACAGAGTTGGGGCTTTGCCCCTGAAGTTTAAATCATAGTTTACAGGGGGTAGTAAATGAGATCAAAAACCGTAACAGTCCTATTAGGGACAATCCTGTGCATTGCAATGCTTATAGGGCTTGCAATTGCAGCAGAAAAAATCAAAGGCACAATCAAGAATATAGACTCCGGCGCAGGTACGGTTGTTGTCACAGACAGCAATGGCAAAGATGTGACACTAATACTGGAAGACAAAGGGAAGCTTGGTAAATACAGCATTGGCGATAAGATTAAAGGCAAATACGAAAGCAAAAGCGGAAAAAATGTAGCCACGGACTTTAGAAAGGCAGAAGGCTGCTAAGCATCAAAAAACAGTTTGATTTAAGGCGACCAGCCCGGGCCGGTCGCCTTAAGCCCCTTTGGTGTGATTCTCTTTTGATCTTCTCCGTTAGACCTCATTAGATATATTCCCTTTGAGCCGTCTCTATCGGATGTAAAGGCTATGTATCTTCCGTCAGGTGAAAATGAAGGCTCTTCATTGCTTCCTCTGTCAGTTAATTGCACCACTCCTGTACCGTCAAGCTTCATGATAACTATCTGATTTTTTCCATTTATCATTCTTACAAATGCAATCCTGTCCCCTCTTGGCGACCATACCGGCGATGTATTGTATGACCCCTCAAAGGTAAGCCTTCTTATCCCTGTGCCGTTTTTGTCTGCAATATATACCTGCGGGCTTCCCGACCTGTTGGATACAAACAGGACATTGTTCCCGTCAGGAGAAACAGCAGGCGACACATCAATCCATGGGGATGATATAAGTTTCCATCCCCTCATGCTTAAAATATCTCCTATATGAATATTTGATTTTCCGTCTTTTGATGATGAAAACACAAACTCCTTATTATTAGGGAAAAAATTCCCTGCCATATTCAAGCCGTTCAGTCTTACAATATTTTTCTCCCTCATTGTATTCATATCGAGAAGATAAATATCCCAGCTTCTATTTCTTTCAGCAGAATAAAGCATCTTTGTTCCATCTGAAGACCAGCGCGGAGATAGCAATATACCACCGGTTACACCAAGCCCTTGCATGCGGTGGCCGTCCCAATCCATTAAATAAAGCTCCTTATTGCCGTTCCTTTCGCCGACAAATGCTACCCTCGTCCTGAATATCCCCCGCTGCCCTGTAAGAGTTTTATATATGTCATTGGCTATGGAGTGGGAAATGGGTCTCAACAAATCAGAAGGTCCGGAATATTCCTTTCTTAATACCTCTCTGGCATCAGATACATCGTAAATAGAAACGATAACACTGAGCCCCTTATCTTTTATTGCCTTGCCTTTGACAACGATCTCAACGCCGAGCCCCTTCCAGTTGTTTGGATTAAAAGGCTGTTCCGGCTTTTCTATATGGGCAGCTTCATCGATACAGTCAAAGAGTCCTGTGAATGTCAGGTCATTTTTTACAATATCGGACATTTCACTTCCACCGATAAAACCCTGAACAGCAATGGGCAGTTTTCTAACAGCAGGAGAAGTTATGTCAATATAGACCCTCTCGGCATGAGCAGTGAATAGTGAATAGTGAATAATGAATAGCAAAAGGACAGGCAATAGGCAATATGTTTTTATCCATGACCTATGACCTATGACCCATGACCTAATCATGTTTAAGTACTCCCGACCCTTGACCCTAATATTCATGGCCTGAACCTCACCCCGATCTCCATCTCTTGCGGCGGAGACGGTAATGGACTTGCCTTGCTTATTGCCCTTAATGCAGAACGGTCAAACAGCGCATTGCCTGAGCTTTGTTCCATTCTGCCAATTGTCACGCTTCCATCTCTTGCTATTTTGATTGTGATTATTGCAAGCAAATCCCTGTCAATGCTTTCAGGAAATATCCACTGCTGCCTTATTTTATTCATAACCACCGAATAATAGTCGCTGCTGCTTGCAGTTACTCCTTGTTTGCTGCTGCCCTGTAGTGCCCCTCCTGTTTTACCTTGAGGAAGGCTTTTCTGTCCTCCAATATCCACCATTTTCCTGAGCGCTGCCAATTTTTCTATCTTTTTCTTGGCCTGAAGCGCCTCTATCCGCTCCCTGACCGTCATTTCATCCTTTTTTGAAATGTCTTTTAATTTACCTGGTGTATCCATACTTTGAGTTTTAGGTTTTATGCTCTGAGCTTTCGAATCCCGAACTTCTGTTTCAGGGGGCTGACTGCTGACTGCTGATTGCTGGCTGCTGGCTGTTGTAGCAGCAGGGCTATCCACAATAGTTACTATATACGGCGCCGGTATTTTGTATAAACTCGAATGTCTTGCAATAACGAATGCAGCAGCAACTATCAAGACATGTAAAAATAAAGACAGTAACGAATAGCGAGTAATAAATAACGAGTTTAAAAGCGAGAATTGACCACGGGATCTATCATTATTACTTTTCATGGTAGAGCTATTTTAGGCTCGGTTATCATGCCTAACTTCTCTATCCCCGCCTCCTTTATCTCTCCCATGACCTCTACCACCAACCCATAAGGCACGTCCTTGTCTGCCTTAAGAAAGACGTTCGGATTGAGCTTGCTTATTGCAGAGAGTTTTTTTGCCATATCGTTCATAGATACGGGATTGTCATTCATAAAAATGCTCCCGCCCCTTTTTATAACAATGGTAATCCTTTCCTCTGGAGGCAGATCCTTTCCCTTTGCCTTCGGAAGGTTCACATCAACTCCCTGCTGGAGCAATGGGGCAGTAACCATGAAAATGATCAAAAGCACCAGCATTACATCAACAAGGGGTGTAACATTTATCTCGGAAAGAACTGTCCTATGTCTTGCGGGTCTGAATGCCATTATCAGCTCTTCAGGATATAATCAACAAGCTCTGCTGAAAAGTCTTCCATCTCTATTATCATCCGGTTCGCCCTGCTGAGGTAATAGTTATATGCAATGACCGCTGGTATGGCAGCGGCAAGACCGATAGCGGTTGCTATCAATGCCTCTGCAATATGGGGTGCAACAATTGCAAGGGATGCTGAACCAGCACTGCCGATTCCCCTGAATGCGTTCATTATTCCCCACACTGTTCCGAAAAGACCGATGAATGGTGTAGTTGAGCCTGTTGTAGCAAGGAAGTTCAGATACCTCTCAAGCTTTGCAGACTCAAGGGCGCTGTATCTCTTTAGCATCCTTTTAAGCTCATCCCTGTCTGTATAGGTCTTCTCCGAATAAACAGACCTGAATAGATTGGACAGCGGACTCGCAGAGAATTTCTTTGAAGATGAAAAGAGATCCTTCGGGTTCTGCGTTGCCTCGTATATTCTCAGGAAATTGTATGTTTCCTTGTCAGCATTGGTGAAGTGTCGCCACTTCTGGAAAATTATCGTCCATGATACGATAGAGAAGAAGAAAAGAATTGCAAGGACTATTTTTACTATAACCCCTGCCTGAAGGATTAATTGAATTGCCGAGTGTTCCATAAGCCTCCCAAATTTTTTAACTTTATATAATATCCATAGAAAATGTCAAATTACATTTGATTTTTTTGCCTTCTGTAGGTTATTTTTCAATAATGGGTTTTACCAAAATCATCAATTCCTTCAGAAACAAAAAAATATTAATCATCGGAGACCTTATCCTCGACCGTTTCATCTACGGGAAGGTTAACAGGATTTCCCCTGAAGCGCCTGTACCCGTGGTTGATGTGGTGAGCGAATCGTTCCTCCTTGGCGGTGCTGCAAACGTCGCAAACAATGTTATAGCGCTTGGCGGAAAGGTATCTATTGCAGGGATAGTCGGAAAAGACACTGCAGGAAGGATATTGAAGGAATTGTTTGAAGAGAGGAACATAAACACAGAGGGAATAATCGAGGACAAGAGGCCAACCACAGTAAAGGCAAGGGTTATTGCCCATCACCAGCAAGTAGTGAGATTTGACAGGGAAGACAGGAAAAGACTCGAAGGCAAAAATCTCTTAAATCTTGTAAACTATATTAAGAAGGCCTTAAATGATCACGATGCTGTAATTATTTCGGACTATAAAAAGGGCGTTATATCCTCATCGCTCATAGAAACAGTAGTAAAATACGCAAGACCTAATAATACATTTGTTGCAGTAGACCCAAAGGTGGGCCATTTCCATTTTTACAAAAATGTATCCCTGATAACCCCAAATCTTATGGAAGCATCGCAGGGCTCGGGTGTCGAGATAAAGGACGAACAGAGCCTTTTAAAGGCAGGAAAGACATTGATGACCAAATTATCCTGCAAGTCTGTACTTATAACACGCAGCGAAGATGGCATGAGCCTGTTCGAAAGGGATCCATTAAAAAAATTTAAAGTGACACACATTCCAACTGTAGCAAAAAAAGTCTTTGATGTTACGGGTGCAGGAGATACGGTAATCGCAACCATCACCCTTGCCCGTGCTGCCGGAGCATCCCTTGAAGAGGCAGCAGTAATAGCAAACCACGCTGCTGGAATAGTAGTTGGTGAGGTCGGAACTGCAGTGGTAACTCCGGAAAGACTTGTAATCTCTCTCCAGGAATAAAAACACACGAGTATGCCTAAAGCAATTGCACTATATTCAGGAGGTCTTGACAGCACCCTTGCCATACTCGTTGCAATGAGGCAGGGGATAAAGGTCACCGCAATAACATTCCTTACACATTTCGGCTGTGACATCTCTGATAAATCATCTTGTTCAAAGAATCCGTTTGCAGCCTCTGAAAAGTTCGGCTTCGAGGTAAAGCTCTGCCATCTATCGGACAAATTCATAGAGATAGTAAAGAACCCTAAATTCGGACACGGCAAGAATATGAACCCTTGCATTGACTGCAGAATATTGATGCTTAGAGAGGCAAAGGAATTTATGAAAATGGTCGGAGCTGATTTTATCATAACAGGAGAAGTGCTCTATCAACGACCTATGAGCCAGAGGAGAGATACATTCCCGAAAATAGACAGAGAGGCAGGCTTGGAGGGTTATGTATTACGACCTCTAAGCGCAAAGCTTTTAAAACCAACTATCCCAGAGCAGATGGGGATTGTGAACAGAGAACTTCTCTGGAACTTTCACGGAAGGTCGAGAAAGCCGCAGATGTCCCTGGCAAAGGAAATGGGATTAACAGAATATCCAGCGCCTGCAGGCGGCTGTCTGCTTACAGACCCCTTATATTCTTATCGTTTAAAGGAATTGCTGATTCATAATCCATCACCTTCTGTAAAGGATATAAACCTCTTAAGAATTGGTCGCCATTTCAGAATTTCTGATAAGCGCAGGATAATTGTCGGAAGGGATGAGAACGAGAATAACACAATCCAGACATTGGCAGAAAATGCCGATTATCTATTATGGGTGGATGGATTTGGGAGCCCTTTGACAATTGTTTGCGCCAATGCAGATGGTGACCCAACTGATGAGGATTTAAAACTTGCTGCATCGATATGTGCAAGGTATTCTGATGCGAAACAACTACCCGTTGTAGAAGTCACGGTTGTTGGAAAAGACTCGAAATTTAAGATTCAGGCAACTCCTGCAACAAACAGCATTCTTGATTATTTCAGAATACAGCCTCTTAAAGAAGTTACAGCCTTACAGGCACTCCTTTATTCTTCAAGTACTCCTTCGCCTCTCTGATAGAGTATTCCCTGTAATGAAATATTGATGCTGCAAGCACTGCATCTGCTTTACCCTTGACAATGCCCTCATACAGATGCTCAAGATTTCCAACGCCTCCGGATGCGATTACAGGTATCGATACTGCCTCTGAAACAGCCCTCGTAAGCTCTAAATCGTATCCGTCCTTTGTCCCGTCCCTATCCATGCTCGTAAGCAGTATCTCTCCCGCGCCAAGTTCTTCCATATATTTTGCCCATTCAACTGCATTTATGCCTTTTGGCCTTCTGCCTCCGTGTGTATAGACCTCCCATGCCTTTTCAGATGGATTTTCGATAAAAAGTCTCTGTTTTAACTCGGAAGAATAGTTCAGCCATTCCGGGACTTCTCTTTTTTGGTCTATCTCAAACCTTGAGTCATGCACACGCTTTGCGTCTATGGCTACGACTATGCACTGGCTCCCGAAACGCTCTGCCGCGGCTTTTATAAATTCAGGATTATTTACCGCTGTCGTGTTTATCGAAACCTTGTCACATCCGGCATTCAATAAATCTCTAATATCATCAAGCGCCTTTATTCCTCCGCCTACGGTAAGCGGCATGAACACATCTGTAGCGGTCTTTTCTACAACATCAAGGATTATCTTTCTTTTTTCATGTGACGCTGTAATGTCTAAAAACACAAGCTCATCAGCACCCTGTTCGTCATAATAAATCGCGTTGTCAACAGGGTCTCCTGCATCCCTTATTTCAACAAACTTTACACCTTTTACAACCCTTCCGTCCTTCACATCAAGGCATGGTATTATTCTCTTTGCAAGCATATCAAAAATATCCTTCTGTTAATTTTATTGCTTCCTTTAGATCAATCGCTCCGGAATATATTGCCTTCCCTGTGATTGCTCCCCAGAGATTTTTTATTGTCATTAAATTTTTAATATCATTGATTGACGATACTCCTCCTGACGCTATAACCGGGATATTTAGATTCTCCACCATTTCACGTGTTGCCTCGATATTCGGCCCGGTCATCATCCCGTCTTTTGATATATCAGTATAAATTATCCCCCATACACCATAATCTTGCATTCTCAGGGCAAGTTCTACTGCCTTAACCTTGGTGACCTCCACCCATCCCTTTACAGCAACAAAACCGCTCTTCGCATCGATACCAACAATCACTTTACCGGGATACCTTTTACATGCCTCTTTTACAAGCTCTGGTTTTTCTATGGCAACAGTACCAAGAATCACCCTGTTGATTCCAATGGATATGAGCAGGTCAATCCTCTCCATATCCCTTATTCCTCCGCCCACTTCTATATCCATGTTTACCGCTTCCCTGATTCTACGGATGCTCTCTATATTTTTTTGATTGCCCGTAAATGCGCCGTCGAGGTCAACAACATGGAGGAGCCTTGCGCCACATGACTCCCATCTTTGAGCAGTTGATGCAGGGGCATCAGAATAAACCGTGGCATCCTCCTTCTTTCCCTGAAGAAGCCTTACGCAGAGGCCGTCCTTTAAATCTATTGCAGGAATTATAAGCATAGAGTAATATAACAAAAAGCAGATTAGGAAATGAAATATGAAATTTAAATTCTTGCTTTTTGTATTCGTCATACATTTTCCTGCTAATGCCTTTGCCTTTGATATTCCTGAAAGGCTACAGTACGACCTTACATGGGCTGGCATTAAAACAGGAGAGTCCGTCCTTGAGGCAAAAGACAATGGCTCTCATATACAATTTATATCAAAAGCGAAATCTGCAAAATGGGTATCCATCTTTTATACTGTAGAGGATACCGTAGTCAGCACATTAAAGAAAGAGCGGATTCAAAATTTTGTGGGAATTCCTCAAAACTACAGGATAAAGCTCAGAGAAGGGAAATACAGGAGGGATAAGGAGATCATCTTTGACCATGCTGCAAAAACGGCCAAATACATAAACCATCTCAACAATGAAACAACAAGTCATGCCATAAACGATTCAGCCCTCGATCCACTCTCCTGCCTTTATTATGTCAGACAACTTCCTTTGAAAGTTGGCAAATCGGTTTTTATTGAAGTGTTCGACAGCAAAAAATTATATAAGGCTGAGGTACAGGTCTTAAATAAAGAGACTGTTGAAACACCCCTCGGTACATTCAAAACCATTCTCATAAAGCCCATAATGAAATCAGAAGGCATCTTTTACAGAAAAGGAGACATCCTGATCTGGCTTACCGATGATGAAAAGAGAACGCCGGTGCTGCTGAAAACCAAAGTGCAGCTTGGCTCTGTCAAGGCAGTCCTTGTCGGCGGGAAGTATTAGAAGCATACCCACTGTTTACGTCTAAATGCGTAAACATGGATAGCAGGTATGCACTCAAAGTCTTAAATAATGCGATAAGAAACCGTATTGCCTGTTTTTCTGCTAAATGCAATAGTAATAACAGCGGGAGAGTTCGACTCTAAGGTATCGCTTTTTAAGGCTTTTCGTCACACCTGCTATCCTGTATTAGAAAGTTTCTTTACGGACTGCAATCGGATAAAAATACTTGACAAACTATGACTAAAGTATTATTATATGAACAGACAAAGGAGAGAAGATGTCCACATCAGTAAAAGACTATTACCAGATACTCGGTGTCAGCAAGGATGCATCTCAGGATGAGATTAAAAAGGCTTTCAGAAGGCTTGCGCGGAAGTATCATCCTGACCTAAATCCGGGAGACAAGACTGCCGAGGAGAAATTCAAGGAGATAAACGAGGCATACGCTGTGCTCGGCGACCCACAAAAGCGTGCAGAATACGATAGGGCAGGAACCGCTTATGAGTTTCCAGGATTTGAGGGATTCAAGTGGTCTGGATTTGAAGAGGCCTTTGACTTCGGCGATATATTCGGAGATATATTTGGCACGAGATTCGGGGCAGCAGAGCATTATGCCAGGGGCGAAGACATACTTATGGAAGTGGAACTCACTCTCGAGGATGCATTCACTGGAGTAACCAAACCGATAAGCATTACAAGGACTATTAATTGCGATGCCTGCAACAGTACAGGAGCAGAGTCTTCTCAAACATGCCCCATGTGCAGAGGCACAGGGAAAATACAGACTTCAAAAGGCTTTTTCAAGATCGCCCAGACCTGCCCGGAATGCCACGGCACAGGCAGAAAGATTACATCCATATGCAAGAAATGCGGAGGAAGAGGCAAAACTGTATACACAGAGTCAGTAAAGGTAAAAATACCGGCGGGTGTTGATAATGGTTCTATTGTAAAACTCAGAGGCATGGGCAATGCAGGCACAGGAGGAGGGCCGGCAGGCGATCTGCTTATTGAAATAACTATAAGGCCACATCCTGTGTTTAAGAGAAAAGGCGATGATATTTATTTGCAGTTGCCTGTAACCTTTGGCGAGGCCGCATTTGGCGCAAAGATAGAGGTGCCGACAATAGACGGCACTGCTGTAATGAAACTGCCGCAGGGAACTCAAGGAGGCCAGCGATTCAAACTTTCAGGAAAAGGTTTTATTTCTCCAAAAACAAAACACAGAGGCGATGAATATGTAGATATAAAGATAGTAGTTCCAAAAGACATTCCTGAGAGTGCAAAAGAGGCAATAAATAAAATAGAGGCCCTTTATAAAGAAGATCCGAGAAAGGGGATAAGGAGGCAATAGGAATGGTCAGAAAGAGACAGGACAGAAGCAGCCCTGTATATATGATAAGCGTGGTTTCAAGAATCCTTGAAGTGCATCCACAGACACTGAGGATGTACGAGAGGGAAGGGTTTGTGCGTCCACATAGGGTAAACAAGCAAAGACTCTATTCTGACGAGGATATAGAGAGGCTGAATCTTGTCATAAAGCTCACAAAGGAGCTCGGAGTTAATAAGGCTGGTGTGGATATAATCCTCCGCATGAGAAACAGGATACAGGCAATGCAGGAAGAGATGAGGGAAATGATGCGCTTCATGGAAAATGACATAAGACGGCAATTTGAAGAACGATTAAGAAGGATATTCTCAGAAGAATAAAACATAAAGCAATTTTGTGTCAGGTCATTGCGAGGAACAACAGCGACGAAGCGATCTAAAACGAGATTGCTTCGCTACGCTCGCAATGACAGCTAAATTAGAGGAGGAAACATGAGATTGGATAAATTGACACTAAAGAGCCAGGAGGCGCTGCAGGAGGCCCAGAGGATTGCAGAGGTAAAAGGCAATCAACAGCTCGATGTGGAGCATCTCCTTTATGCGCTGCTTGAAGATGAAGATGGAATAGCATACCAGATACTCAAGCGCCTTAATGTAGACATAAATTCATTAAAAGCAGATGTTGATAAGGAAATAGAAAAGTTCCCGAAGGTCTCAGGAGCAACACCTCTCGGACAGATCTATATAGCTCCAAGACTAAAAGCAGTGCTGGAAAAGGCATTTGAAGAGGCAACGCATTTAACAGATGAATTCATAAGCGTCGAGCATCTGCTCATTGCCATTTCAAAGGCATATGGCCCGGCATCGGATATCCTAAAAAGATACGGCGCAGAACCTGATAATATCCTGTCCGCAATGAGGGAGATACGAGGGGTTCACCGTGTAACAGACCCTAATCCCGAAGAAAAGTACCAGGCTATTGCACGCTATGCCAAAGACCTTACAGATCTCGCAAAAAAAGGGAAGCTCGACCCTGTGATTGGAAGGGATGAGGAGATAAGAAGGGTGATTCATGTACTGTCGAGAAGGACAAAAAATAATCCGGTGCCTATAGGTGACCCGGGTGTTGGCAAAACAGCAATAGCAGAAGGACTTGCGCAGAGGATAGTTGCAGGGGATGTCCCCGAAACCTTAAGGGATAAGAGATTGATTGCCCTCGATATAGGCAGTCTCGTTGCAGGCTCAAAATACAGGGGCGAGTTTGAAGAGAGACTGAAAGCAGTCTTAAAAGAGATAGAGCAGTCAGAAGGAAAGATTATAACCTTCATAGACGAGCTCCACACACTCGTTGGTGCAGGCGCAGCAGAAGGTGCTGTTGACGCAGCAAATATGTTGAAGCCTGCCCTTGCAAGGGGAGAGTTGAGATGCATTGGTGCCACAACTGTTGATGAATACAGGAAGCATGTAGAAAAGGACCCTGCCCTTGAAAGAAGGTTTCAGCCTGTTTATATAAAAGAACCCTCTGTTGAGGATACAATCTCCATTTTGAGGGGGCTCAAAGAAAAATATGAGGTCCATCACGGAGTGAAGATAAAAGACTCCGCCCTTATAGCCGCTGCTGTCCTATCCCACAGGTACATAACAGACAGATTCCTGCCTGATAAGGCAATAGACCTCATTGATGAGTCAGCAGCAAGGCTAAGGATGGAGATAGACAGCATGCCTGTGGAACTGGACGAGATAGAAAGAAAGTTAAGGCAGTTCGAGATAGAAAAACAGGCATTGATGAGGGATGACGGCTCCCTCGATGCAAGGGAGAAACTCGAAAAACTCGGCAGGGAAATGGCAGAACTCCAGGCAAAGAGGGATTCATTGAGGGCTCAGTGGCTGAGCGAAAAAGAGGTGATACAGAAGATAAGGGATATAAAGGAGCAGATAGAAAAGACAAAGACAGAGTCGGAAAGGGCGGAAAGGGAAGGAGACCTCACAAAGGCTGCCGAATTACGATATGGTCGTCTGCTCGAATTACAGAAGTTGCTTGAAGCTGAAAATATAAAACTAAAAGAAACCCAGACAAAAAGAAAGATGCTTAAGGAAGAGGTGGATGAAGAAGACATCGCAGAGGTCGTGTCCAAATGGACAGGTGTTCCTGTTTCAAGGATGCTGGAGACAGAAGTGCAGAAGCTGATACATATGGAGGACAGGCTGAGGCTCAGGGTTGTTGGACAGGATGAGGCGATTGTAGCTGTATCTGATGCCATAAGGAGGGCAAGGGCAGGCCTTCAGGACCCGAACAGGCCCATAGGCTCTTTTCTGTTCCTCGGCCCAACAGGCGTGGGAAAGACAGAACTGGCAAAAGCACTTGCAGAGTTTATGTTTGACGATGAGGCTGCAATGATAAGGATTGACATGTCCGAATATCAGGAGCGGCATACGGTGTCAAGACTCGTGGGAGCGCCTCCTGGCTATGTGGGATATGAAGAGGGAGGACAGCTTACAGAAGCGGTACGGAGAAGGCCTTATTCCGTAATCCTATTCGATGAAGTGGAAAAGGCGCATCCGGAGGTCTTCAACATCCTGCTTCAGTTGCTTGACGACGGCAGGCTTACAGACGGGCATGGACGCACTGTGGATTTCAGAAACACCGTGGTCATAATGACATCAAACATCGGCAGTGCTCATATTCAGGAGATATTAGAGGAAAGAATAAGAAGACCTGCGCATTGGAGCGAAAATGAGAAGGAATTAAAAGAAAAGGTAATGGAGGACCTTAAGACATTCTTCAGACCTGAGTTCCTGAACAGGATTGACGAAACAATCATATTCAATCCACTGAGCGAGGAACTTTTGAAGCAGATTGTGGAGATTCAGGTGAACAGGATGAAAAAATATCTCCACGAAAAAAAGCTTGATATTGTCCTTACCGACAGCGCCAAGGAGTTCATTGCAAAGGCAGGATATGACCCTGTTTACGGAGCAAGGCCGTTAAAACGGGCAATTCAAAAAGAGATACTCAATCCCCTTGCATTAAAGCTGCTTGACGGCACATTCAGCGAAGGAGATGTAGTAGAAGCGGATTTTGCAGATGGCAGAATGGTATTCAGCAAGTTGGCAGTTGCCGAGGTTGTATCATAAGGGTCTTTGACCCTTTAAATATCACAATGCGTCAGGCATAGAGCGTCAAGCGCATGACGACTCTCGACGCATTAAACAGGAGGTTGGCTATGTCAATCGTAAAATGGAGTCCATTAAAAGAACTCGAAGAAATGAGAAAGGACATGGACAGACTCTTCGAAGACTTTTTTGCGCCTGTCAGAAGAAGGAGAGGCTGGATAAGACCCGAGGTTGGAGTGGTTGTTCCAAACATCGAGATGTATGACAGGAAAAATGAGATTGTGGTAAAAGCAGAACTTCCGGGCGTTAAGAAAGAAGACATCGACCTCACCATAACAAAGGATTCACTTACCATGAAAGGCGAGGTAAAAAAAGAAGAAGAAATAAAAGAAGAAGATTACTATGCCTGTGAAAGGAGCTACGGAAGCTTCACAAGAACCATCGCTCTACCTGTTGAGGTTGACAGCGAAAAGGCAAAGGCATCCTTTAAAAACGGGGTGCTCGAGATAGTGCTCCCAAAGAGGGAAGAGGCAAAACCTAAGGAAATTAAAATAGAAGTATCGTAAAAATATAAAGAGGGCGGGATTTTATCCCGCCCTCTTTATGCCTTTAAACTCCTGGGGAGGGACTCGAACCCCCGACCAAGTGGTTAACAGCCACCCGCTCTGCCGGCTGAGCTACCCAGGAAATTTTAACAAAACTTATTTATATCAAAAAATTTAAACCATTGTCAAACTAACCAGCGTCCTCATTATCCTTGTCCTTCTCCTGTTCCTCGATAAACCTGAACAGCTTTTCCATTGCATCTATCTGCTGGAGTTTTTTGTTCCTGCCTGAAAACCTTATTACATCCTCTATAAAATCCGGAGACTCCGGCATCTCTGCATTATAAACACCCCTCTTTGTAACCTTGTATCCTTCCAGTTCTGTCCTCACAGAATTCTTTAATCCTATTATTTTTCTCACAAGTAAATATCCGCTCTTTGCATTTAAAAGCGCTGTCACAGACCTCAGGTACCCTACAGCCTCATTCCAGTTTGCCAAACTGAATTCAATATCGGAATGTATCAGCACCTCATTATTTTTACTTATGTCTATGGCATTTATGGCAAGGTCTTTTGAAAGCTCCCATAGACTATCCACAATATTCGGAGTAATGTCCTTATACGAATAAGGCAGCTTTATATAAAACGACCTTATCTCTCTGTGAAGTTCCATCTGGTCATTATACCATTAACAAATAAAAAGACAAAAGAAGATAGTTTCGTAATCCTTTAATAAAAAAACTCTTGACTTATTTATCGATTGATGGTATAAATGTTTACAAAATTTTAACAGGGGGTGTTTTATGAAGAAGTTTTTGGCAGTTCTCCTTTCCCTCTCCTTTCTTCTTCCTCTCCCCGCATTTGCTGCCGATCAGGGCGACCTTCTTCAGAAAATCGAGGCGCTTTCAAAAGAACTCGATCGCCTGAAACAGCAGATGCAGGAGATTCAGCAGAAGGAGACAGCAAAGGAAGAAAGAATCACGGTAGTTGAGAAAAAGGCTGAACAAGCCGCAGGGCCTTCATGGCTGGAAATCGGTGGAGACTTCAGGGCAAGGGTTGACAGCTTGAGTGGCAAAACCCATGATGCACAGATCTTTGGTGGCACCCCGTTTGGTTCAACAGTTACTGGAACCGCGGGAAGAGATGTAAAGAATGACTCTCTGTTCACCAACCGTTTTGGACTTAATTTGAATGCAAAGGCAACAGAAGACATTAATGTCAAGGCAAGGCTCCTCATGTATAAGGTATGGGGAATGGGTAATACCAACCCTGTAACAACCAATGCCTTCTTTGGTGACAGGACAGTATTTGATGGAACAACCGGCCATATTCCACAGGATAATACCCTCAGGGTTGACCAGGCATATGCTACATGGAGCAATATTGGCGGCGCACCTGTATGGTTCTCCATTGGTAGAAGGCCATCAACAGGCGGCATCCCGCAAAACCTGAGGATGAACACCGAAAAAACAGGAACAGCAGGAGTTCCCTCTTTATTGGTTGATTATGCATTTGATGGTTTGACATTAGGCTATGCCCCTGATATAGATGCCCTTCCCGGCGCCTATGCAAAGTTCTGTTATGGAAAGGGACTTGACAGTGGATTCAGACCTCAGAATAATAATCTCAAAGACACTTCTATGTTCGGCTTAGATGTGGTCCCTTACGATACCGACAACTTCCATGTCGAACTCAACTGGAATAGAGGCTCTAATATATTCTTCAGCCCTGACACGATCGCTAACAACACAAATCTTGGTGAAATAGACTGGTATGGTACGACGGTTACTGGCAAGATCAGCGATAGTCTTAATCTCTTTGTATCCGCTGCCATCAGCAAAACACATCCCAATCCTAACTCTATGGGACCATTCGCAGATGGTAACTCTTTCGGATTAATGTGGGACTCTGTCGAAGGTAAAAAATCACGCACAGGCAATGCCATATATCTCGGCGGAAGGTATGATATTAAATCTACAGGAACAAAGATCGGCCTGGAGTATAATCATGGAAGCAAAAACTGGATAACATTCGTTCCTGCCAATGATGATATGTGGACAGGTAAGCTCGGTACAAGGGGCGATGTTTACGAGGTTTATCTCATCCAGGAACTCAACAAAAAGCCTATTGCCAAGAGGGGCAAGGCATTCTTCAGACTCGGCTATCAGTACTATGACTTCAAATACAGTGGAAGCAATAACTGGGTAGGCGCACCACAGAAAATTTCCGATTTAAGAACAGGCTCTGGCAGAGGTGAGTTCAAAGAAGTAGTGGACAAAGCAAATGACATCTACTTAACCTTCGATGTCTTATTCTAACCGCTAACTTGTCATTAAATTTGAAGGAGGGGCTTAAGCCCCTCCTTTTTTATTGCATAACTTATCTCCCCTTCTAAAGCAGTCACAAATATTCATTGTCTATTCACAAATTTAGTGCTATACTGTTTATAAATCAATAAACTATGCATCGCTTGGGGAGGTGTGCATAATGAAACGCTGTTCTTTTATTCTTACAATAATTCTTTTTCTTACTGTCTGCTTTTCATCACCTGCATTTTCGGGTGAAAAGGCCGCTGATTTTACGCTCAATGATATCGCTGGCAAAAAAGTGAGTTTCTCTGAATTCAAAGGCAAGGTCGTTGTTCTCAACTTCTGGGCAACATGGTGCGGCCCGTGCAGGGCAGAAATGCCGTCTCTGAACAATCTCTACAATGAATACAAGGATAAAGGTCTTGTTGTCCTCGCTGTATCGGTGGATACATCAGAGAAACCTGTGAAGTCCTTTATAAAAGAACATAAGCTCTCGTTCCCTGTGCTCATGGATAAAAACAAAGAGGTCTCTTTTGATGACTATGGCGTTTTAGGACTGCCGACAACCTTTTTAATAGACAAAAACGGGATCGTAAAAGAAAAGATTATGGGAGAAATGGAGTGGGATTCTCCTCGGATGAAGGAGAAGATTTTAAAACTCCTGGGAGGTAAAAAATGAAGAGAATAGGAGATGTAAATAAGTTATTGATCTCGGCAGCTATGCTATTAAGTATGGCTATCGTATCGGGATGCTCTGACACATTTTTAGTAACAAAGGACGGCAAGAGTTATTTCTTCGGAAGCAATAGAGAGGGTCTCTACAAAATGCTCTGCGAGTCTGGAGACTTGAACAAGATACTCGCTGATACAAAGCTTTCTCAAAGTATTAAGGATAACCTTTACAAATACAACTGCACGCCGTCACAGTCACGGGATAAAGTAAAAGAGATTTATTCTTCCATGACATCTGAACAGCGAAGAGAATTAAGGCTTGCCTTTCAGCTTCATGGGTATGATATAAACCTTATGGCGTGTTGAGATCAGAAAATGCCTGTATCCGGTCGGATACAATAAGCTGACAGATCACCTTATCGAGTTCTTCATTACAATTTTTTATCCATATGGTATATAATATTTTAATTTTTTGACTAAGAAAGGAAATTGTTAATGGCCACTGTAACACAATCCCGCGACATTGAATTTCTTAAAGAGCAGGCACGGACAGTCAGAATAGAGATATTGAAAATGCTCGCACAGGCAGGCTCGGGCCACACAGGCGGCTCTTTATCCGCTGCAGATATTGTTACCGCATTATATTTCTATAAAATGCAGCACAGACCCGATAATCCAAAATGGCCAGAAAGGGACAGGTTCATTCTATCAAAAGGCCATGCAGCTCCTCTTCTCTACACGGTTCTTGCTTTAACTGGTTATTTCGATAAATCCCTTCTTGGCACCCTCAGAAAGACCGGTAGCCCTTTACAGGGGCATCCTTCATCCAAAATGCTTCAGGGCATAGAGGTCTCCACGGGCTCTTTGGGGCAGGGATTGTCCATAGCAAACGGCATGGCATTAGGATTGAGGCTCGATGATAGCCATTCGAGAGTTTACTGCCTGTTAGGAGACGGCGAGATCCAGGAAGGCCAGGTATGGGAGGCTGCAATGACAGCAGGGCATTATGCCCTCGATAACTTATGCGCCTTTGTGGATCTAAACAGTTTACAGATAGACGGAAGATGTGAAGATGTAATGAAAATAGATCCCGTGGCTGAAAAATGGAAGGCATTTAACTGGCATATATTTGAGATAGACGGCCACAACATGGAAGAAATTGTAAATACCCTCGATGAGGCAGAAAAGATAAAGGGCAAGCCTTCCGTGATACTTGCAAAGACAATAAAAGGCAAAGGAGTATCTATATTCGAAGGTAAGGTGCAATATCACGGACTTGCACCTACAAAAGAAGAGCTCGAAATCGCATTAAAGGAGTTAGGCGAAAATGGGAAGTAGGGAAGAAAAGTCAGCAGTCGAATCTCAAAGTTTCGCCGGGCAGGCTGTTGCAACAAGAGATGCCTACGGTGCAGCCCTTACAGAACTGGGAAAAAGAAACGAAAAAATCGTAGTGCTCGATGCAGACCTTTCAGGCTCAACAAAGACAGCCAAATTTGCAAAGGCATTTCCTGACAGGTTCTTCAATATGGGCATATCTGAGCAGGATATGGTGGGAACAGCAGGAGGATTATCCCTCGCAGGTAAAATACCATTTGCATCAACATTCGCCATATTCGAAACAGGAAGGGCATGGGAGCAGATACGACAGACCATCTGTTACTCCCGCCTCAATGTAAAGCTTGTTGCAACTCACGCCGGCATAACTGTTGGAGAGGACGGCGCATCCCATCAGGCATTGGAAGATGTAGCCCTGATGCGAGTACTGCCTGAAATGGTTGTAATAGTCCCTTCTGATGGTTTTGAAACAAAACAGGTAATCGATACTATAGCAGATTACAAAGGCCCTGTTTATGTGCGGCTCGGAAGGGCAAAGGTTCCTGCTGTAATGCCTGCTGATTATAAGTTCAGGATAGGAAAGGCGTATAAATTCCATATCGGTCGTGATGTAAATATAATTGCCAATGGAATAATGGTCTCTGCGGCGTTGCAGGCAAGAGAACTATTATCAAAAGAGGGGATAGATGCAGGTGTAATCAATATGTCAACAGTAAAGCCCCTCGATACAGAGATATTGCTTGATGCTGCAAAAAACACAGAACTCATAGTAACTGCAGAGGAGCACTCCATAATAGGAGGTCTTGGTGGCGCTGTTGCCGAGTTCTTATCAGAATACCATCCGATCCCTGTGAAGAGAATCGGTACGAGGGATACCTTTGGCGGCTCTGGCAAGCCTGATGAGCTGCTGAAGCTCTACGGACTTACAGCAGAGGATATAGTAAAGACGATAAAATTAGCTCTTGGCTCATAGCTCATGGATGCTAAAAAATCTTTTGCTACGAGCTATCAGCTATGAGCTAATTAAGAACTATAGTTATGATTGCTTTCCAAAATGTCTCGAAATATTACGAACATCAGGGTGTCCTTAAAAATATAACCTTCTCTGTACAGAAAGGCGAAATGGCTTTTTTAACAGGTCCCAGCGGTGCTGGCAAATCCACTCTCTTAAAGCTCATGTATCTTGCTGAATGGCCTGACGAAGGAGACATAGTTATCGAAGACTTTCACCTTCAATCATTAAAGCCGCCTGAAATACCCCTCCTGCGAAGAAGCATCGGCGTTGTATTTCAGGATTTCAAGCTCATAAATAATCTCACAGTATTCGACAATGTAGCCATGGCATTGAGGATCAAGGGTGTTGGCGAAAAAGAGATTAAAAACCTCGTTTCCGTTGCATTAAAAAAGGTTCACCTCCGCCACCTCTCGGACAGTTATCCGCGCAGCCTTTCAGGAGGGGAGCAGCAGAGGGTTGTTATTGCGAGGGCAATTGTAACAGAGCCCCTCGTTTTGCTTGCCGATGAACCGACAGGGAACCTCGATCCCAATACATCGATTGATATAATAAAACTATTTGAAGAGATAAATCTCCAGGGAACGACAATCCTCATCGCAACCCACAACAGGGAGTTGTTCAGGAATACCGGAAGGCGTGTGCTGAAACTGGACGGCGGAAATCTCGTTGGCGAGGAGGTAGGCTGATGACGCTGGCCTATTCATTTAAATCTGCTTTCCAGAGCCTCTGCAGGGAAAAATGGATTAACATCCTTTCCATGCTCACCGTGGCATCCAGTCTGCTGATAATAACCCTCACGGCCTTTTTCCTTTACAATGTAGAGCTTGTAGCGAGCCATCTTCCCGATCGTTTTTCTCTGGTGGCATATCTTAATGACAACATTTCGCAGGAAGAAATACAGGGCATCGTGGATACCCTCAAAAGGAGAGATGACATTGCGGCCTTGAAATATATATCAAAGGATGACGCCATAAAAGAATTAAAACAGACCTTGAAGGATACCCGATATATTCTTGAAGGGCTGAATGAAAATCCGCTCTCGTCGTCTATCGAAATAAGACTGAAAAGAGATTTTGTAACATCCGCCTCTGCAAAACGGATTTCCGAGGAGATAAAAAAGGTATCCGGCATTGATGATGTGTATTACGGAGAAAAAGTAGCAGAGGCAATTTACCTCCTGAAAAAATCCTTGCAGAACATGAGCATCATAATCTTTATAACAATCTCCACAGGCGTTGTCTTTGTTGCTTACAGCACGGTAAAGATCTTATTTTACAGAAGAAAAGAAGAGATAGAGATAATCAAACTCCTTGGAGCAACAAAGGGCTTTATACGAATGCCCTTTCTCATAGAGGGCGGCACCATCGGATTCTTCGGAGGGATTCTCGGTATAATTGGCGCATTGCTCTTTTATTTAGCTATTACATACAGATTGAGCATGGTTATTCCCATGCTCAAGACATTAGTCTTTCCGCTCGAAATTTTAATCCTGCTGCCGATAACAGGAATTGCACTGGGAATCGTGGGCTCTGTTATTGCCATCGGGAGGCTGAAACTGTAATCAGTGAACAGCGAAAGGAAAATAACACTCAAAAAGCAGAAAGTTCTCAACATAGCGCTGTGCAGCCTGCTTGTTGTGCTTTCACTATTTACTGCCTCTTATGCCGAGAGCCCTCACGAAGAGTACAAACAAATACAAAAGGATATCAAGACACATAAAAAAAAGCTCGAATCTGTCAAAAGGGTCGAGAAGTCAGTCCTTGTTGAACTGAGAAAAACAAATGCAGAACTCAATGAAATAGAAGAACAGCTTACAGTCCAGCGCGGAAAAATAAAAAAAATACAAAGCAATATCTCAGCCTTGCAGGTGGATATTAACAACAACAAAGAGAGCCTTAGTTTACAAGGCAATCTCCTCAAAAAAAGACTGCGGGTATTACAGAGGATAAGCAAGGGAAACGACGCCCTCCTCATACTTATAGGCGGAGAGGATATATCGCGAACATTGAGAACACTGCGGTACATAAGCGATGTATCCACATACGACTACAGGCTTATAAACAAATACAAAGAGGCTGTCAGGGTCTTAAGCGAAAAGCAGAACAACCTTAGAAAATTATCTTCAGAACTCAAAACAGAAGAGGAAAAACTCACCAGATTGGAAGGCTCTTTGAAGGAAAAGAAAAGAGAAAGAGAGACTCTCCTGGTCAGTGTCAGAAAGGAAAAAAAGACTTATGAAAAAATGATAAAGGAATTGCAGGAGGCATCAAACAGGCTCATGAGAATAATACAGGAATCCGAAAGGCGGGAAAGCGAGCTGAGAAAAAAGAGGAGAGCGAAGCCTGGAACAAAAGAAGAGGAGCCGGTTGAGGACAGCGGGTTTGCACGATTAAAGGGTAAGCTTCCCTGGCCTGTAAACGGTACCGTGGCAATCCATTATGGAACCCAGGTCGACCCATTGTTTAACCTGCCTGTCTTCAGAAGCGGTATTCATATAAAAACATCCAATGGTTCATCTGTGAAGGCAGTTCATGAAGGCAAGGTTGTCTTTGCCGACGATTTCAAGGGATATGGTCAGCTCGTCATAATCAGTCATGGAGGCGGTTATCATACGCTGTACGGAAACCTGTCCAGGATTTTTTTGAAAAATGGAGCTATAATAAAAGAACATACAACCATCGGAGAGGTTGGGGAATCCAGCGCCATCGGAGCAAGCGGTCTGTATTTCGAGCTCAGATATAAAGGGAAACCTCTTGACCCTCAACAATGGCTGAAAAAATAAGAGTTGTTACGGAGGATAAAGGATGTTTCGAAAGAAAAGATGGCTTTTTGTAACAGTAATATTCTCCATCGCCTTAATCGGAATAGTAGCAGGCAAATGGGCGGTGGAAACCGTAAATGCACAAAACGGGTATGAAGAGTTGCGCACCTTTACCGAGGTTCTTACCCTTGTAAAGAAAAATTATGTTGATGAGGTCAAAACAAAAGACCTCGTGATTGGCGCCATTAAAGGGATGATGAACTCTCTTGACCCGCATTCAAGCTATATGACGCCCGAGGCATTAAAGGAACTGCAGGTAGAAACAAAGGGCGAATTCGGGGGGCTCGGTATTCACATAGGGATTAAGGACGGAATGCTCACGGTTATAGCTCCAATCGAAGATACGCCGGCATTTAAAGCAGGCATTAAGGCAGGCGATAAGATCCTCAAGATCTCCGGAGAGTCCACAAAGAATATGGGGCTGACGGATGCTGTTTCTAAAATGCGTGGGCCGAAAGGCACATCCATTATATTGACCATATTCAGGGAAGGCTGGAAAGAGACAAAGGATTTTACAATAGTCAGGGATATCATAAAGATCAAGAGCGTAAAGTCAAAAATGCTTCAGGACGGAATAGGATACATAAAAATAACCCAGTTTCAAGAGTCTACAGGTCCTGACCTCTCCGCTTCACTGGAGAAGCTGTCAAAGGAAGGCATGACCTCGCTGATCATTGACCTGAGAAATGATCCCGGCGGTCTCCTGAACAGCGCTGTGGAGGTTACAGAACAGTTCCTTCCGCCCAAAAAGCTCGTGGTTTATATAAAGAGCAAAAGCGGTGAAAAAACAGAATACTTCACGGAAGGGGAAAAACCATATACGGATATACCTATGGTAGTCCTCGTTAACCAGGGCAGTGCAAGTGCATCAGAAATCGTTGCAGGCGCATTGAAAGACTGGGACAGGGCAGTAATTATTGGTGTCCAGACCTTTGGAAAGGGCTCTGTGCAGAGCCTTATTCCCCTCAGCGACGGTTCCGGGCTGCGCCTTACAACTGCAAAGTACTATACACCAAAGGGCACAAGCATTCAGGGTGTTGGTATTACCCCTGATATAGTCGTAAAACTCGAGGTTAAGAATGGAAAAGAGCAGCACAGGGTTATAAGGGAAAAAGATCTGGAAGGACACCTTAAAAACGACCAGCAAAAAGAGGGCCCCGAAGAAAAAGAGATGGCTCCATTAGAAGTGGATGAAAAAGACGACAATCAATTACAGAGGGCTATCGATACCCTTAAGACATGGAAAGTTTTTGAAAAGATGAAAAAGGCAGCATGAGCAGAATAATATTTGATATAGAGACCGTTGGTGCTGATTTCGATTCCCTTGAGCCATCAACACAGCAATATCTCCTGAAATGGGCTGAGACAGAAGAGGAAGAAGAGAGGGTCAGAGAGAGCCTCTCTTTCTATCCCCTCACAGGCGAGATAGTTACCATCGGTATGCTCAACCCTGATTCAAACAAAGGCGCTGTATATTTCCAGACACCAGGAGACATGCTCCTGCCCTTTGAAGAAGACGGCATTAGATATGAATGCGGGACAGAGGCAGAACTCCTCCAGAAATTCTGGAATGCCATAAAGACATGCGACCAGTTTATTACATTCAATGGTAGGGGCTTTGACTGCCCCTTTATTATGATCCGCTCGGCAGTAAACAAAATAAAACCATCGAGGGATTTAATGCCGAACAGATATAATAGCGCACACATAGATCTCCTCGACCAGTTAACATTCTATGGTGCTTCAAAGAGAAGATTCAGCCTCGACATGTGGTGCAAAACATTTAATATAAAGAGCCCGAAATCAGCCAATGAATCAGGCGAAGTAATAACGGGTTATGAGGTAAAAGACCTCTTTAAATCAGGCCGCTATGTGGATATTGCGCGATATTGTGCAGGAGATCTCAGGGCAACAAAGGAATTATTCTTAATCTGGGAAAATTATATCAAAGTAAGCACAGGTAATTCTAAATCGAACCAGCCATATAGTAATTAACTTTACTCATATCAAATCTTTCTGATGAAAGAACACTCTTAACAAACCTGAATATCCTATTTCGTGCATCCCTGCTTAATTCCGGGTAAAACACAGGATTTGCAACAACAATGCCTCTGAAAGCAAAGAACGGGGCAACCACCTCGAACAATTCATTATCCTTCGTCTGTTTGATGTACTCTTCGAAAAACAGATTAAGACCTTCAAGGTATGCGCCTTTTACCTCTCCATGATACATCAAAGAGAAAAATATATAGTTAATGCAAAGGGCGGTAACATCGTCTGCTGCATCACCATAAGGCCCCCTGCTTCTGTCAAGAAGGACAAAGTCTGTGCTGTCTTTAAACCAGATGTTCCCAGGATGAAAGTCTCCGTGAATCTGACACAGTCGATGAGTCTTAGGCTTTAATTTTGCCCTCCAATCCACGCACAGCTTTTCTATCTCAGCCATTTCCTCATAGCTCAATGTCCCATCAGGGTATATATCGAATACACCCATCAGACATTCGCCGTGCCCGATGATGTCCCTTATTTTTCTCCAGTATAATGCCCTTGATTCTTTCTTTACCGAGTGTATCTCTGCAAGATACGATGTCATTGCCTTTATCTTGCTTATGTCCTCGGAATCAAGTTTTTCTTTTTTGGAGAATTCTCTCAAATCATTGAAATAATCCCTTCCTTCAACTTTTTCCATCAGAAGGTAATATTCCTTGCCTCCGCCGATGGACTTTACAGAGCCGCCAGGCATCTCGGCGAGCACATCTATAGCCTTTGCATGCCTTGGAAGGTCATTATATGTTTCGAGGTCTAAAAGAAATACCTGAGCCCTGTCTGATGGATAGTCATGGCCTAACCCTTCCGGAAAAAGGCCTTTTATGACATATGATTTAACTTCTTCTTTTGTCTTTATCTCTATAAGAAAACCTGCTCCATGAACACCGGCACCGATTTTGTGGATATCAACACAAACAGCATCTTTGAACTTATCCTTAAGATAGGATTTTATTGCATCTTCGTTAATCACAACTCCCCAAAATTACTCCTGTACCTTTCCGCGAATTCATTATACGTAAAGCAATGCTCTTGAGTACCGTATTTCTCAATTGCATAGGCCGCGGCAACCGCTCCCATCTTTGCGGAAGTCTCCATGTCCTTGCCCATTGCAAGCCCTTTAATCAGGCCTGCCCTGTAAGCGTCTCCAGCGCCTGTGGGGTCAAGAATCTCTGAGATCTTGGCCGCAGGTATTTGCATATCGCCGTCAGAAGTGCTAATAAGAGAGCCCTTTTCACCGAGTGTTGTAACAATTGTTTTCGTCATTCCTAAAAGACCTTTCTTGTCCATTCCTGTCATATTCATAACAAGCTCGCGTTCGTAGTCGTTGGTAATCAACATATATGAGCCATTAACCCATTCCCTGAGAGAATCACCATCCCATTGCGTAAGTGATTGACCCGGATCGCAGATGCACCTGATGCCTTTGCTTTTGGCTTTCTTTGCATATTCCTTCATGTCCTGAAGATTGCCTGGACCGATGATAACCACCGAGTCCCTTGATTCAGGATTTTTAAATTCGTATTCCGATTGATATTTCATTGCTCCTGGATTGAATCCTGTTATCTGGTTGTCTGCCCTGTCTGTTGTTATGTAAGCCCCTGCAGTGAATTCTTTATTAATTATTTTGATGCCTTCGGTGGAAATGTTATTTTTCTTTAACCATTCAAAATACCTGTCATAGTCCTTTCCTATAGTTGCGATGATTATAGGCTTTTCTCCAAGAAGACTCAGGGAATAGGCAATGTTTCCCGCAGTGCCACCGAATTTCTCGATCATGCCGTTTACAGTAAAACATACATTCAGGATGTGTATCTTGTCAGGTAATATATGGTCGGAGAACTTCCCCGGAAAGTCCATGATCCTGTCATACGCCATCGAGCCTGAAATGTAAATGTTCATTGTTTCTCCTTAATATTTGTTTGTCTTATTCTATCTCAAAACTTCCGATTTTTCTATGGCTGCGGGAGGGCGCTGATTTGACAGCAAAAATAGTAAGTGGTAAGATTTTTTTTAAATTGGGGGGGCAGAGCAATAATTGCGGAGTTATACGTTCAGTGCACGCAGAAAAGAGGAGCTAAAAAGATTGAATAAAAAACATCATGTCCACAGCCTCATTGGAGGTATGACCACAGATTATTTTGATATTTTTTGTCAAAATTGCGATGAGATAATTGAAAAGTTGGATTTTTATGGAATAGATAGCGTAGGCGTCCGATTAAGGGCGAAATGTAAGAAATGTGGGCAGGAAAGTATTTTTAAGTTAAAAACAAACCCGCTACTAGGCCCAATTGAAATAACAGATTGGTATGATAAGCGTGGTTACAAATTATATGACGGAAGGAAATTAAAAAAACATCTTAGAGAAATTAATCATCCTTCCCAGTTATGCAAGAAAGAAAACCTAAAGAAAAGGCAATGAGTTGACAGCATGTCATATTTTTATTTGATGCTGCCCACACCGCCGTTTAACAACAGGTTTTGCGTCACGCCAATATCCAGATTTATTGAGAAAAGTTTTATAATGAGTTACCCGGATGCAGAGGAGGTAATCATCAGATGTCAGGCGTAAAACAACAGGTTATTCAGGTGATTCAAGCTACCCGAAGATGTCTCGATCAATGATATCGTGGCTGAATTGTATTTCAGGCTGCAAGTTAATGCAGGGCTAAAGGAATTAGATGAGGGCAAGGGAATTCCACACGAAGAAGTTGAAAAGCGGATGTCAAAATGGCTTACACCAATCCACACCGTTAGCCGCTCTTAATCCTCTCCACCACCTTTTCCGCCACCTTCTTATTAAACCCTTTAATCTTCGCAATCTCATCAACCGTTGCCTTGCGGATGTTATCAATACTGCCGAAATGCCTCAAGAGTTCGAGCCTCCTCTTTTTGCCGATGCCGGGGATTTTTTCGAGAGGAGATTCCATCAATCTCTTATCCCTTAATTTCCTGTGAAAAGAAATAGCAAACCTGTGAACTTCATCCCTTATCTTTTTCAAAAGAAGCGATGAACTGCTTCTGTCTTCAAGGTCTATAATTTCATCATTTATCAGAAATGCCCTGTCAGGTTTTTTGGCAACAGCGATAAGATCGGTCTTTATATCTAAATCCCCCATAACCTTCCTTGCAACCTCAAGTTGCCCCTTGCCACCATCTATGACAACAAGGTCAGGTATAAGATGTTCTTTTCTCAGCACACGTTCTACAATCTCATGCATCATTGCATAGTCATCAACTCCGAGAACGCCCTTTATTTTCAGATGCCTGTAATTATCCTTTTTGAACTCACCATTTTCCCAATAAATAAACGCTCCTACTGATTCGCTGCCCTGAATCGTGGAGACATCAAAGGCTCCAATGGATGAAGGGACTTTTGTTAAATGTAATCTGTCCTTCAATATTTTTAAGGTCTCATCAAAAATGGACTTCTTTTTTGTTCCGAAATGAAGCCTTGCATTTTCATTTGCCATATGGAGGAGTCCCATTTTCTTTCCATCTGCCGGAACCTCTATATTAACGGCCTCTCCTTTCTTTTTCTTAAGCCATGCCTTTAGCGACCTTGCACTTTCAGGCATTACATTTACCAGAATAACTTCCGGCGGAATTATCTCCTTTGCATAGAAGAACTCTATAACACTGTGCATCATCTCTGAATTGTCTGATGTCAGAACCTTTTCCAAAAAGAAATCCTTTGCGCCTATGAGCGTGCCGTTTCTCACGAATAAGACATTTACAGCTATGTCATCGCCTTCTCTGCAATAACCGATAACATCTATATCCCCGAGTTCAGGCGAGACGACCTTCTGAGATTCAAAAGCCCTCCGGAGCTTGAATATCCTGTCCCTTATCTTTGCAGCATCTTCAAATCTCATTTCTTCGGAAAGAGTATGCATCCGATCTTCAAGCTTCTGCAGCAACTCCTTCTTTTCTCCTTTTAGAAAAAGAATTACATCATCTATTATTTTCTTGTATTCTTCCATGCTGATAAGTCCTGCACATGGAGCAGAACACCTCTTCATCTGGTACTGGACGCATGGCCTCATAGGCTTATCAAGGGAATACCCGCATGTCCTGATTAAAAAATTTCTCCTGATAAAAGCGAGTGCTTCCCACATTGCCTGTGAAGGCACATAAGGCCCAAAATATAGATTGCCGTCCTTTTTTATTCTTCTTACAACCTCTATCCTCGGCCATTGTTCTGTAACAGTCAGCTTGATGTAGGGATAATTCTTATCATCCCTCAGAATAATGTTGAATTTCGGTTTGTATTGCTTTATTAGATTTGCTTCTAATATCAGCGCCTCTAATTCATTACCCGTGGCAATAAAGGAAAAGTCCTTGACCATCCTGACCATTGCTGCTTTGCGCGGATCGAGGCTTGCAGAATCCTGAAAATAGCTCCTCAGGCGGTTTCTCAGATTTTTTGCCTTGCCCACATAGAGCACCTTTTCCCTGGCGCCTTTAAAAATATAGACACCCGGCTTGCGAGGGACTTTTGACAGTTCTAAGGTCATAAAAATAGTATATCAGTTATAATATCCGTATGCATTGGTCAAAGCTTCTGATCGTTGTTCTTCTATCGGTAGCCATTGGCGCATTCGGAGGATTTATTTACTGGAGCCTTTCTGACCTTCCTGAAGTAAGATCCCTCGAAGGCTACATCCCTTCCGAGTCCTCCTTTGTATATTCCTCTGATGGAAAGGTTCTGGCCGAGTTCTATCTCGAAAGAAGAAACTTTATTCCATATTACAATGTCCCTGACCGCATAAAAAAGGCTTTCATCGCCATCGAAGACCAGCGATTCTATTCTCATCCCGGTGTGGATCTTATAGGAATCCTGCGCGCCCTTTACAAAGACCTTATGGCACAAAGCATTGTCGAAGGTGGAAGCACCATCACACAGCAACTTGCAAAGATGCTCTTTCTAAAACCAGAAAAGAGCCTGTTGAGGAAGATTAAAGAAGCAATCATATCCGTTCAGATAGAGAAGCGATATACAAAAGATGAGATAATGGGCATGTACCTGAATCAGGCATACTTTGGCACGAGGGCATATGGAATCGAGGCTGCTGCCCAGACATACTTCGGAAAATCCGCAAACGAATTATCGCTGTCAGAGGCTGCCCTGCTTGCAGGTCTGCAGAAGGCGCCCACGCTGTATTCGCCTTTCAAAAACCCTGAAAAGGCATCCATGCGAAGACATCTCGTTCTAAAAAAAATGTTCCAGAATGGGTTTATATCCCGGGAAGAATACGAAAGGGCAAATGCAGAGCCATTACCTGTCAAGCCATTTTACAGAAAATATGAGGCCCCCTACTTTGTAGAACTTGTGAGGCAGCACCTTGAGGCAAAGTACGGAAATGCCATATATACATCCGGTCTCAAGGTATATTCAACCATTGACTATAATATGCAGAAAATTGCAGAAGAGGCTGTGGCAAATGGAATAAATGCTATTGAAAAGCGCGTAAAAAAGGGCATTCAGGCTGCGTTGATAGCCATTGATCAGAGGAACGGTCATATAAAGGCATTGGTAGGCGGCACAGACTTCTGGGAGACGCAGTTCAACAGGGCAACCATGGCCTTGAGACAGCCAGGTTCTGCATTTAAGCCCTTTGTTTATGTAGCTGCCCTCGAAAATGGCATGTCAGAATCCGACGAAGTACTGGACGAGCCGGTATCCTTTCCGGGTGGAAGACCGAACACACTCTGGTCTCCAAAAAATTACGACGGACAATACCACGGGTATGTACCGCTAAAAACAGCCCTCGCTCTATCGCTGAATGTTGCAACAGTTCGCCTCGCAAATGATGTGGGTATCAGCAGCATAATTGATATTGCAAAACAATGCGGAATTAAAAGCACGCTCCAGCCATATCTGCCTTTGGCCCTTGGCGCATCAGATGTCACCCTTCTGGAATTAACGTCTGCCTATGGCGTTTTTGCCACAGGAAACAGGGTCGAACCCATTACCTATGAAAAAATAATCAACAGGGACGGCGCCCTTTTAGAAGAGTCGTTTCCATCATCGGAGAGTGTTCTGGAGCCGGAGACCGTGGATAAGATGAAGGTGCTTCTGAGAGCAGTTGTTGAAATGGGAACAGCAACAAAGGCAAGGGAGATTAAGAGAACTGTTTATGGCAAAACAGGAACAACAAACGACTTTTCGGATGCATGGTTCATAGGTTTTGATGATAGACTTGTTGTCGGTGTATGGGTTGGAAGAGACAACCACAAGCCCATAGGCCCAAAAGAGGCCGGTGCAAAGGCAGCGCTGCCCATATGGATTGAGTTTATGAAAAATATCCAATGAAAATGATACAATAAAATTACCAATGGGAAAGACAATCGTTATAGCCAATCAAAAAGGCGGAGTAGGAAAGACAACAACAACCATTAATCTTGCTGCATCTCTTGCCCTTGCAGAAAAAGATATTCTCGTCATAGACACTGACCCACAGGGAAATCTTACAAGCGGCCTCGGTATAAACAGGGACGATTTACAGAAAAGCCTCTATGATATTTATACAGGGAAGTTTCCTATAGAGGACGTGATTATCGAGACATCGGTTCCCCACCTCCACATTGTCCCGTCAAATATAGACCTCCTCGGAGTAGAAGTGGAGCTTGTCCAGAGAGAAGGAAGGGAGAAAATACTGTTAAATGCGATTGCAAGGATAAAGAATAGTTACCGCTATATATTTATTGATTGTCCTCCATCTCTTGGTCTGCTAACGCTCAACGGACTTGTTGCCGCTGATTCTGTTATTGTGCCTGTGCAGTGTGAGTATTATTCCCTCGAAGGCCTCGGCCTTTTATCAAGAACCCTTAAGCTTGTGCGCGGCTCTTTTAATCCAACACTGGATATAGAAGGAATACTGCTGACAATGTTTGATGCAAGGAATACCCTTTCGCATCAGGTGGCAGAAGAAGTCAGGAAATTCTTCAGGGAAAAGGTCTATCATACCCTTATACCAAGGAATGTCTCTCTTGGAGAAGCGCCGAGCCACGGGAAACCCGCAATCCTCTATGATGCCAGATCAAAGGGCGCCCAGAGCTATCTATCCCTTGCAAAGGAGATGCTCACAAAATGAAGGCTGCATTAGGCAAAGGGCTTGAGGCACTCCTCCCTGAAAAAGGTGAAGAGGTCATCAGGCTCGACATAGAAAAAATAATACCCAACCAGCATCAGCCGAGAAAGATATTTAAGGATGAGGCTTTAAAAGAGCTTTCCGCCTCAATAAAAGAAAAAGGCGTACTGCAGCCAGTGATTGTATCACGCGTCGGAGACGGCACGTTCAGGCTCATTGCAGGCGAGCGCAGATGGAGGGCTGCAACATTAGCAGGCCTGAAAAAAATCCCCGCACTCATAAAAGATGTATCCTCACAGGATGCAATAGAGATAGCTCTTATAGAAAATATCCAGAGAGAAGAACTGAATGCAGTTGAGACCGCAGAGGCATTCAACAGGCTTCTTAAGGAATTTCACCTGACACAGGAAGACCTTTCCCATCGTGTCGGCAAGGACAGGGCAACAATAGCAAATTATCTCCGCATCCTGAAACTCCCTGATGAAATTAAGACATTTATAAACAATGACAACATATCCATCGGGCATGCAAAGGCATTGCTGACATTAGAAAACAGGCAGAAACAGATAGAGGCTGCAAAGGAAATTATAAAAAAGGGCTTGAGTGTAAGAGAGGCAGAGGCTTTATGCAAGAGGCTGTCACAACCCGTGAAGCAGAAAAAAAGAGCCGAAAGACTGCCCGAAGTTGCAGACCTCGAACATAAACTCACAAGATCACTCGGAACAAAGGTAAAGATCAATCATAAAGACAAGCGGGGGAAGATAGAGATAGAGTATTATTCCCTCGATGAATTGGACAGATTGCTTGAAATCCTCTTACAGCAATAATTCAAAAACCCCTCCACCACCTTTACCCACGCATCATAGCCAGCATCGCTTAGATGCACGCCGTCGTCGAGCAGATAACTATCTTTTGGCCTTCCGTGCGCATTGACAAAAAACGAAAATACATCGAGGTATTCTGCATTGAATTCATGTGCGATCTCTTTTAGCTTCCTGTTTATTGCCTTTATTACGCCGCTATCTATCCAGTGTAAATTCACGGGCAATATGCTCTGCACAATGATTACTGCATCTTTAAACACGGATGATAGTTCGCTAACAATCTTTTTGTAGGATTCGAAAATATCGAAGTCCTCCATTGCGATATTATTTATGCCTGTCATTATGAAGATGCAATCGGGATTCCTAATTGATGAAATGATCCTATCAATCCGGCCAAGAAGCCCTTCAACTGTCTCCCCTGCTATCCCGAGATTCATTACCTCATATTCAGGGAAACGGCTCTGCCAATCAAAATATTCTGTTAGGGAATCGCCTATGAATACTATGCGCTTACTGCCCTTCATTCAAATAGAAAAGTTCTCGTTTCTCTTTGAGGGATGCACCTATGAATGCCTTGAACAACGGATGTGGCTCTATGGGCTTTGATTTGAATTCTGGATGGAACTGGCACCCCAGAAACCACGGGTGATCTTTTAATTCAACCATCTCAACCAGTTCGCCGTCAGGGGATGTGCCGCTGATTATCAGGCCGTTTTTAGTGAGGATATCTCTATATTTATTGTTAAACTCGTATCTGTGCCTGTGCCTTTCTGATATTTCCTTTGCAGCGTATGCATCAAAGGCACGGGTTCCTTCTCTTATAATACATGGGTAAGCGCCAAGTCTCATTGTGCCGCCCATCTGTGATTCCTTTGTCCTCTCCTCGATCCTGCCAGTCCTGTGGTTATACCACTTCTCCATGAGATAAATAACAGGGTCTTTTACATCCGCATCAAATTCTGTGCTGTTGGCTTGAAGCTTGCAAACATTGCGACTGAATTCTATTACAGCAGTCTGCATCCCAAGGCAGATGCCGAAATAAGGAATCCTTTTCTCCCTTGCATATCTTATTGCCTCTACCTTTCCCTCAATGCCCCTGCTTCCGAATCCGCCCGGGACAAGGATTCCATCAGCTTCTGACAAAAAGTTCTCTGCCCCCTTTTTCTCTATCTCCTCCGCATCAACCCAATGGAGATTTACCATTGCATTGTTTGCAATCCCACCGTGCAGCAGTGCTTCTGTAAGGCTTTTATACGCATCTTTCAGCCCTACATATTTTCCGACAATTGCTATTGTTGTCTCGAATTTCGGCTCCTTTATCCTTTTCACAACTTCTACCCAGAGCGATGTGTCAGGCTCAGGAAGGTCAAGGGATAGCTTTTTTTCTATAAGCTTGTCGAGGCCTTCTGATTTAAAGCAGAGGGGCACTTCATACACTGTCTCTACATCCGTTGCCGCAATAACTGCATCAGGCTCAAGGTTACAATGGAGGGCTATCTTTCTCTTTACATCTACTGACAATGGCATCTCCGCCCTGCAAATGAGGATGTCAGGCTGAATACCTATTGCCCTCAGCTCTTTAACGCTGTGCTGCGTGGGCTTGCTTTTAAGCTCTCCAGCAGCCTTTATGTAAGGGACAAGTGTGAGGTGCATGTATAAGACATTTTCCCTTCCTACATCGTATCTGAACTGCCTTATTGCCTCGAGAAATGGCAGGCTCTCTATATCACCGACAGTGCCTCCGATCTCGACTATTATTACATCGTAATCTTCTGTTGCTGCAGACTTTATGGCGCTTTTTATCTCATCGGTGATATGGGGAACGACCTGTACCGTATCTCCTAAATAATCACCCCTCCTTTCTTTTGTTATCACATTGTGATATATCTTTCCTGTTGTATAGTTGTTAAAAACAGATGTCCTTACATGTGTGAATCTCTCGTAATGCCCTAAATCGAGGTCTGTCTCGCAGCCGTCGTCAGTAACATAGACCTCTCCATGCTCAAAAGGGCTTAATGTCCCCGGGTCAACATTGATATATGGATCGAGCTTCTGCATTGTTACCCGAAGCCCCTTTGCTTCAAGGAGCGCTCCTGTTGCTGATGCTGCAATACCTTTACCTAATGCCGATACGACTCCGCCTGTTACAAAGATATACTTAGGCATCTTTCCACCCTCTCCAGATCCATTGGTGTATCTATTCCTATGGTCTCAAACTCTGTTTCTTTTACCTTTATCCTGAAGCCATTTTCCAATGCCCTCAATTGTTCGAGCTTTTCAATCTCCTCAAGCCTTGTTGAAGGCAGTTTTGAAAGGCTTAGCAATACATCTTTTCGATATGCGTATATGCCAATGTGCTTGAAAACTACGAGCCGTGAACCGTGAATCGTGAGATGTTTCAGGTCTTTCCATTCATCCCTGTGAAACGGTATGGGAGACCTCGAGAAATAAAGGGCAAAGCCCTCTGCATTAAAAACAACCTTCACAATATTCGGATCAAATATTTCTTCCTCTTCCTCTATCCTCTTTGCCAGAGTGCCCATGGATGCCCTTTCATCGTCCATCAGGCTTATGACATCGTCGATCATCTGCGGATAAATCATGGGCTCATCTCCCTGAACATTGACAATTATGTCGGCAGCCCGTAGCATGTAGCCTGTAGCCTGTAATTTTTCGACCGCCTCTGCAATCCTGTCTGTTCCTGATGGGTGAGCCTCCGAAGTCATTATTGCCTTTCCTCCAAAGCCCTCTACAGTCTCATAAATGAGTTTGTTGTCTGTTGCCACAAAGACATCCTGTACAAGGCGTGCTTCCCGCGCCCTTTCGTACACATGCCGGATCATGGGTTTTCCTGCGAGGAGGCAAAGGGGTTTCCCCGGGAAACGGGAGGAGGCGTAGCGGGACGGTATAATAACAATAGCAGGCATAACTTTTTTTATGATAACATAAAAGACAGCAGTAATAAATAACAGGATTTAAAACATTATGGACAATCTCAAGGCAAAATTCAATCAATTTTACGGACCTGCCCTATTATCAGGGCTTTTACTCATTCTGTCTTTTCCAAAGATAGACCTTTATCTCCTTGCATGGGTTGCCCTTATCCCTTTGTTTGTGTTTCTTTACGATAAAGATAAGAAAGAGGCATTCAAGGCAGGGTTTTTCTTTGGCATAGTATATTTCTTTGGCACAACCTACTGGATTTACCACTCCATTAACAAATACGGCTCAATACCTTTTGTGCCGAGCCTTTTTATAGTCCTGCTCTTAAGCCTTTATCTCAGTCTTTATCCGGCATTGTTCTCCTTTCTGTACTCTTCTTATATAAGAAAAACCGACCTGCCCGTGATGCTTGTGGCTCCTGTATTCTGGACTGTACTTGAGTTTGGCCGTTCATATGCCATAACCGGATTTCCATGGTCAAGTCTCGGTTACAGTCAGTATAAGTTTTTAGCATTCATACAGGTTGCGGATATCACAGGCGTTTACGGCATCTCCTTTCTTTTAGTAGCAATCAATGGCGCCTTCGCCGATGCCCTTTTATTAAAAAAGAGACGGCTGGAGCGGCCCCTTTATTCTCTTATTCCAACCATTAGCGGCTTTGTAATACTCTTTATAGCCCTTTTATCGACCTTTTCCTATGGCCTTTATAAACTCAACCAGAAAAGGGATGGCTTTAATATAAGGGCTGCTGTAATTCAGGGCAATATAGAGCAGGACAAGAAATGGGATCCCGCATACCAGAATGCTGTTATAAACACATATCAGGAGCTTTCCCTTGCTGTGTCCAGGGACAACCCCCATATTATTGTGTGGCCAGAGACCTCCGTCCCGTTTTATTTTGGAAGAGACAGGGAATTCACAGAAAATCTCGTCTCCTTTCAGAAGCAGTTGAATTCTTACCTCCTCTTCGGGAGTGTACTGGCCAAGGAACAGAGAACAAACAGCGTTGAGAGTCAAGGGTCAGGAGTTAAGCGCACGACGTATGACGCTCAACGCCAAATGTTATATACCAACAGCGCTGTGCTCCTTGATAAAAATGGAAATATCTCATATATCTATGATAAAATACATTTAGTTCCCTTCGGAGAGTATGTCCCCCTGAAAAACCTCTTGTTCTTTATTGATAAATTGGTTGTCGGCATAGGGGATTACATCCCCGGGGATAGTTATATAAAGGCAGTGACCCCCTTCGGAAGTTTCGGTACGCTAATCTGTTACGAAATCATATTTCCTGGCCTTGTCAGGAAATTTTATGTTCGAGGGGGAGACTTTATTGTGACCATCACCAACGATGCATGGTTTGGAAAGACTCACGGCCCTTATCAGCATTTCAGCATGGCCGTGTTCAGGGCTATAGAGAACAGAAAACCTGTTATAAGGGCTGCAAATACAGGGATCTCCGGATTTATCGACAGTAGTGGAAGGATTATGGGTACAACAAAATTGTTTGATAGAACATCTTTAGTTAAGGATATAAAAACAGACAGGACACTGACCACATATACGAAATATGGAGATATATTTTCGTATCTATGCATTGTTTGTTCGGTGTTGCTGCTGATTAAAAGAAAAAGTAAATAAGTGATGGAGGAATAGATATGCTGTTACAGAACGAGCTTAAAGATTACATTTCTGAATTAAAAGAGAAGGCAGCCTCTTTAAGAGGTTATCTTTGATGTCGACAGACTCAAGACCGAACTGTCGAATATAGAGAAGGAACTCTCATCTGAAGACATATGGTCTTCTCCAGAAAAACTGAGGGGTCTGCAGAAGGCAAAGACCAATATCGAAGAGACCATATGGCCTGTAGAAAATGCAATAAACAAGATCCTATACCTTGAAGAGTCTCTTGCAATCCTGAGCGAGGATGAGGGGGAGATATTCTTTGAGGATATTAAAAGAGAGGCTGATGAGCTCAGAAAAAATTTAGAGGACATAGAATTAAAACTCCTCCTTTCAGGAGATGTTGATAAAAATAGTGCGATAGTGACAATCCATCCTGGTGCAGGAGGTACAGAGAGCCAGGATTGGGCGCAGATGCTAATGAGGATGTACCTGCGATGGGCTGAGACGCACGGTTACAGGACAGAAATAGTTGATTTACAAATAGGGGATGAGGCTGGAATAAAGGGAGCGACCTTTACAGTTGAAGGACCTTATGCCTATGGCTACCTGAAGGCAGAAGCCGGTATACACAGACTCGTAAGAATATCGCCCTTTGATGCAAATAAGAGAAGGCATACATCTTTTTCTGCCGTGCTTGTGTATCCCGAAATAGAGGATGATATTAAGATAGAGATAAGGGATGAGGATCTGAAAATAGACACATTCAGGGCCTCAGGTGCAGGCGGACAGCACGTGAACAAGGTATCATCTGCTGTAAGGATTACCCATATTCCTACAGGAATAATCGTTTCGTGCCAGAGTGAGAGGTCACAGCACAGAAACAAGGAAGTTGCAATGAAGATATTAAAATCGAGGCTCTATGATATGTCTCTCAAAGAGAGGGAACAGAAACTTGAGGGTATAGTAGGCGATAAAAAGGAGATATCATGGGGAAATCAGATAAGGTCTTATGTGCTTCAGCCTTACAGGCTTGTTAAAGATCACAGGACTAATATAGAGGTCGGCAATGTGGATGCAGTTCTTAATGGAGATATTGATATTTTTATTAAGGGATATTTAAAGATCTTAACAAGTGCCAATAAGTAATACTACTATTCTTTTATTTAAATAATAAATAGTAGCTGTAGTAGGCACTGTTTATTTGTTAGTAATCTACATAGATATTTATTTATCAATAAGTTATAGATATAAGAAATCAGTATTGTTTTTATATGAAATTGCATTTGGTGTTGAAAAAATTTTCGGTTCTTACTAACTAACATATTATTGCCCTTGTTTTAACATATAGGCTATAATGAGCAGGTGAAAGTGGAAGGAATTATTAACAAATGTTAATAACGTGTTAATAAATAATGGACATTTTGGTTTTTTCATAAGAGGATAAGGGATGGCAGCAGTTACCAACATAGAAAAAATATGGGATAAAAGCCTCTCCAAGATTGCTGAAAAGGTTGGAAACAGTACCTTTGACCTTTGGTTTAAGCCAATAAAACTCCTTCAACTGAAAGACAAAACTATAGCATTGGAGATTCCGAATAGGTTTTTCAGAGACTGGATAGAGGACAATTATCCTACAATTATTGCAGACGCAGTGGAAAGCATTCTTGGATATCCCCTGACCGTAAAATACAAGACCGCAGAGAAAGAGGATGCTGCCCTGAGGAGGATGGATTCAAGGCTCGAAAACAGAAGAAACAAACTGGCAAGCAGGGGCATTTATTTAAATCCGAGATATACCTTTGATACCTTTGTTGTGGGTCCTTCAAACCAGTTTGCCCATGCTGCTGCCATGAGGGTTGGAGAGAACCCGGGCTATGCCTACAATCCGTTATTCATATACGGAGGAGTCGGTCTCGGTAAGACACACATAATAAATGCAATCGGAAATGCCATAGTGGATAAAAATCCGGGGATGATAGTCTATTATGTCTCTGCAGAACAGTTCACCAACGAGGTCATCTCATCAATAAGGCATGAAAAGATGGCGGAACTAAAAGAAAAATACAGAAATGTTGATGTATTGCTTATCGACGATATACAGTTTATATCGGGAAAGACCACAACGCAGGAGGAGTTCTTTCACACATTCAATTCACTTTATGAAAAGCAGAGGCAGATAGTGATCTCCAGCGACAGATCGCCCATGGAAATAGCGGATATTACAGACAGGCTCAGGTCGAGATTCAGTATGGGGCTTATTGCGGACATACAGCCTCCGGAGGTCGAGACAAAGGTTGCAATTATATATAAAAAGGCAGATGCAGAGAAGCTCTCAATAAACGACGAAGTAGCATATTTCATAGCCACGAAGATAAAGTCCAACATAAGAGAGCTGGAGGGATGCCTTATAAAGTTAGGCGCCCATGCGTCACTCACAGGCATGCCAATAGACATAAATATGGCAAAGAATGTGCTGAAAGACCTGATATCCGAAGACGACAAACCCATAACTGTAGAGACCATACAAAAGGCAGTCTGTGAATATTTCGGAATAAAGGCACAGGAGCTAAAGACAAAAAAACGCACGAAGGAAGTGGCAAATGCACGGCAGATAGCAATGTATATTGCAAAGCAGCTTACGCAGCTATCCTTAAGCGAAATTGGCAGGTGCTTTGGCGGAAAGGATCACGCCACTGTGATCTATGCATGCAAGCAGATAGAGGACAGGCGCAGCAGGGATGAAAACCTGAATAAAAGCATAGAGAATATTATTAAAAAGCTGAGAGGATAATCTCTATAAAACGGAGGGAACAATGAAGGTATCAGTAGAAAAGGACGAATTGCAAAAGAAACTTTCCGATATTCAGAATATCGTGGAAAAGAAAAATACCATGCCCATATTGAACCACTTCCTTCTCACAGCAGAAAAGGAGGGGGCATATATTACTGCCACAGACCTTGAAACAGCTTTTAAAGAGCCAATTAAACTCGGTATAGCAGAAGAAGGCAAGATGTGCATTCCTGCAAGGAAGCTGTTCGAGATTGTAAAAGAGATGGACGGAGAAGTATCCCTCGAATCCGCAGACACCCAATGGGTAAAGGTTAAATCAGGAAAGAGCAATTTCCGCCTTGCAAGCCTCTCTGCAGACGATTTTCCTGTCTGGCCCTCCCTCGAATCAACAGAAGAAATGGAGATAGACTCTTCGTTGCTCCTTGAGATGATAGACAAATCCATATACGCTGCCGGAGAGTCGGATACAAGATATGTACTGAACGGCCTTCTCTTTCATGTAAAACCCAGCGGGGCGCTTATTGTTGTCGGTACAGACGGTCACAGGCTGGCGCTTTCTGAAAGGGCTATTGCATTCAGATCAAAAGAAGAGAAAAAGATGATCGTTTCGAGAAAGTCAGTAGCCGAGTTGAGGCGATTTTTGAGCGATGAAGCAAAACCCGTAAAGGTTGTTGTCGGGAAAAACCATGTCCTTTTTAAGATAGACGACATACAGTTTCTGACAAGGCTGATAGAGGGGACATATCCAAATTACGAACAGGTCATTCCTACTGCAAACGAGAAGATACTCACGGTGGACAGGAACCTGCTAACAAAGTCCCTGAGAAGGGTCTCGATAATGAGCAGGGAGAGGAGCAATGCAGTAAAAGTGGATATAGATTCAAACAACATGGTTATATCTGCCTCAAACCCGGACCTTGGAGAGGCAAGCGACGAGATCATCGCAAGCTATTCAGGGGATGCAATGACCATGGCCTTCAATGCGCGGTATGTGCTGGATGCATTGAATGTCATGTCTTCTGAAAAGGTCATACTTAAACTGAATGAACCCCTTAGCCCTGTCATGATTACAGAGGACAGAGGGGAAGACTATAAATGCGTAGTAATGCCGATGAGATTATAAAACAGGTCGAGATTGAAGATAAGGTTAAGAAAAAAGAGAAGGAAATCTTAACCTTGACCTTAGCCTTAACCGTTCTTTAAGAGGAGAAAATGGACGAAAAAAAGATAGAAGAAACTGCAGAGCAAACATCTATTGTTGAAACAGAAGAATATGGAGCTGAATCGATAAAGATACTGAAAGGCCTTTCAGCAGTGCGGGTAAGGCCTGCCATGTATATTGGCTCCACAGGTATAGACGGCCTGCACCACCTTGTTTATGAAGTCGTGGACAACAGCGTGGATGAGGCCCTTGCAGGGTTCTGTACAAACATAGAGGTCATCCTGCATCACGATGGAAGCTGCACAGTCATAGACAACGGAAGGGGTATTCCCACAGAGCCGCACCCGGGAGACCCCGAAGGCAGGACCGCTGCTGAGATAGCCTTGACAGAACTCCACGCAGGAGGCAAATTCGAGTCAAAGGCATACAAAATTTCGGGAGGACTTCACGGCGTAGGCGTTTCTGTTGTGAATGCACTTTCTGAATGGCTTGAGGTTGAGATAAAGCAGAACGGCCTTGTACATCAGCAGAGATTTGAAAGGGGGACACCTGTAAGTCCTCTAACCGTTGTGGGAAAGACAAAAGGCAGGGGCACAAAAATTACCTTTAAGCCCGATGCAGAAATATTCGAAACAACGGAGTTCCATTACGATGTCCTTGCGCAGAGGCTCAGGGAGCTCGCATTTTTGAACAAAGGACTTCAGATAAATATAACAGATGAAAGGACAGCAAAGAGCCAGGTCTTCCTGTATAAGGGTGGGATCGTATCCTTTGTAGAGCATCTCAATAAGAACAAGACCCCTATTCATCCAAAACCCATATACGTATCAGGAGAAAAAGAGGGGATCACTGTTGAAGTAGCCCTCCAGTACAATGACGGCTATGCAGAGAACATATATACATTTGCAAACAACATAAACACGAGGGAGGGCGGTACCCACCTTGTAGGCTTTAAATCGGCCCTTACAAGGACGGCAAACAGCTATGGAACATCCTCCGGAATACTGAAAGAAGGAAAAGAGAGCATTTCCGGCGAAGACATAAGGGAAGGACTTACGGCAGTTATAAGCGTAAAGCTTCCGAACCCTCAGTTCGAAGGCCAGACAAAAATGAAGCTTGGAAACAGCGAGGTCAAAGGACTTGTTGAATCCATAACAAACGAGGCACTTTCCACATACTTTGAAGAAAACCCTTCTGTTGCAAGAAAGATTATAGAAAAGGCGATCCAGGCAGCAAGGGCAAGGGAGGCTGCAAGAAAGGCAAGGGAGCTGACACGGAGAAAGGGGGTCCTCGAGGATACAGGACTTCCCGGCAAGCTTGCAGACTGCTCCGAGAAAGACCCTGCGCGTTCGGAGCTGTTCATAGTGGAGGGAGACTCTGCAGGAGGCTCTGCAAAACAGGGAAGAGACAGGCGTTTTCAGGCAATCCTGCCACTTAGGGGAAAGATACTCAATGTTGAAAAGGCACGTTTTGACAAAATGCTCACATCCGAAGAAATAAAGACATTGATAGCAGCCCTCGGCACAGGCATAGGCGCAGGCGATTTTGATGCACTGAAATCAAGGTATCACAAGATAATAGTCATGACAGACGCAGATGTGGACGGAGCTCATATCAGAACACTCCTTCTAACATTCTTTTACAGACAGATGCCCGATCTCATAGAGAGGGGCTATCTGTATATTGCACAGCCGCCTCTTTTCAGGGTTAAGAGAGGCAAGACCGAGAGATATGTCCAGAATGAGACAGAGCTCATGTCAATGCTCTTTGAGTTTGCTGCAGAGGACATTCAGGTATCGACGCATTCGGGTTTGATAGGAGGCAAGAAGCTTATTCCCCATCTCAAAAAGATTTCATTATATGAGAGAATAATGGAGTGGTTTGATAAAAAAAGGAAAGACCCCGAGATTATAAGCCTGCTTCTGGAATCAGGCATTGAAAAATCAAATTTCAAAAGCGCGGAGGCATTGACATCGCTTCTGGAAAAAATAAAAGGAAAGATTCCTAATATAAAGCACGGAGAAATAAGCTTTGATGAAGAGCAGGAAGCATATGCAGTAGAAATCAGAAGGCATAATTACAAGATGAACCTTTCGGTTCCCCTCATTACATCGCCGGAGTTTAAAGAGATTACACAGGTGTATAAAGAAATAACAGAGGTATTCGGCAGACCGCCATATAAAATTCAGATAAAGGAAGAGACAAAAGAGGTCACTTCGCTGAAAGATCTGCTGAGCGCAGCAACCGAGGCATCGAAAAAAGGTGTGAGTATTCAGAGATATAAGGGACTTGGCGAGATGAACCCGCAACAGTTATGGGAGACGACTATGGATCCAGAAAAGAGGGCACTCTTACAGGTCAGCATAGAGGATTCTGTTAAGGCAGATGAGATATTCACCGTCCTCATGGGCGACCAGGTAGAGCCGAGAAAGGAGTTCATAGTCAAGCATGCACTTGAGGCGAGGAATATAGATATTTAAAAATTTTAGGTCAGTTTGCGCATCCGTGATGCAGCAGGAAGTCCATGAGACTTTATTTTTTACACAAGGAGGTATTTCTGAATGGCTACCGGTACAGTGAAGTGGTTCAACGATTCCAAGGGTTTTGGCTTTATTACGAGTGATGAAGGCGGTGATATATTTGTCCACCATTCTTCAATTCAAGGCAGTGGGTTCAAATCCCTTGCCGAGGGCGACAGGGTCAGTTTTGATGTCGAACAGGGACCTAAAGGGCCCAAGGCAGTCAATGTAGTTAAAATTAAATAAAGAAAACCGGCATTTTTTTAAAATGCCGGTTTTCTTTTTACCCCATCCTCTCTATCTCGAATACCAGTACGCCATGGGGAGGCTCGTTGTGAGGAATTGCCTCGAGCAGCTTTTGTAAAGCCTCTTGATTGTCCTTTGCCTCAGGGACTATTTTCCTGCGGTCTTCATGTGCGAGCAAATCTGATAGCCCGGGATATGCACGGATCTTTTTGACTTTTACTTTTGTAGAGCTGTAGCGGATTATATCTCCCTTTTCCACATCTGCAAATGGCTTTGCATTAACCCTTACATCTATAGTCTTACGCCCCTCTCTTATAGCTTCTTCCCATTCCGGCTTGATTTCAAAATGAAGCGGTGCCTTTGATGTCATAAATGCCTCCTGATGATGAAAGTATCATGATTACAAATTATACCACTAAAAGGCTATCGAGAGACGCCTCGTGCTTGAAAGAATGATCAATTTAAGATATGTTTAGGATAGCAATGTCTGATAATTTGTCATTAAGAAAAGAACTCAAGGAAAAATTCATCAGGGAATTTACACCTTCGGAGAAGCTGTTCTTTCTGAGAAAGGCCAAAGAGGCCATTGATATCAGGTGTTACCAGCCCGGCGAAGACCTGTTTCACTACTGTTATTTCCTTACACTGAAAGAACGTCTCCGCCAAATCTCTCCACAAGATGATGGATACCTGAGGCTCCTTCTCGTGGAGACAAAAAGGAATATCGAAGAGGAGATAAAGTTTTATGAGGAGAGGCTGGAATTAACGAAACAGCCTGTCCCTGATAAGACAGGCAGCAAATTTATAGAAATTTTGTCTGAGTAAGATGCTGTCTTATGAGCGATTAGGTAAATCGATGGGAGGGACCCTGAGTAGTTGAGGGATTGGCTAAGCGGGAGGGTTAAGCCGTGCAAGAGAAATATTCAAAGGATTGACAAATTTTTAGCAATCTCTCACAAGAAACCCGTAACGGAGCGAACGTAGCAAAACCGTTATCCGACATCCCCTTTATTGGCCGATAGCCTATTGCTTAATCCCAACTTGGTTTGTGCTCACATTCTATATTTTCAGGTTGTGGCAATTGGATTGGCACACTAATTTTATCAAAATATTTTGCTAAAACAGTTATTTTGTTATATATCTCAGATAAGACATTTTCAATATCCTTTTCAAGGGCATATCGAATTTCTTTTCTGTCACGAGTGCCTAAACCGGTAACAGGCAAAATCTTAGTTTCTGGGCCAGCCAAAAGTCTCGTATCATTTGTATCATCCCATACATAGCCCCAAAATTTAAGTTGTTTAACAATTTCTCCATCTTCCATGCAACCACATGAGATTGAATAACGTTTTTCGCTGACCTTTTCATACCAAGAAAAAACGATCCCAGAACTATAAACAATCTTACACACCCATCTTTTCTCCTTTTGTCCTGCCTCGGCAAATAACTCGAACTTCTTAAACCACTCGAAGATCACTGTTATAACTAAATGTGAAATATAAAGCACATCTGACCGAGCACTATCGAAGCGAAATATATCATCACTTCTACATCCTTCCAAAACAATTTTTTTATTGCACATCAACTCCCCTTTGGTCATAATAATCTCACACCCGCCTCCATGGTGTCCAAACGCTGGCCAAATTCTTGATGAAGAATTTCTGGTACCGTAGATGTTCATAAATTCATAATCCTCTATTTTCCCCAAGCTACTTGCATTCCAATCCCACTCATAGATATACATCGGGCAGTAAGTTATTGCTAAATAATCTTGAGCAACTTTAGGAGACTTTTTAAACGATTCATAGGAATTAGCAGTTAAGAAATTACCTTGCGTTAAAATTATGCGTCCATTTACTTTGAAATCTAATATTCCTTCCAATGGTGTAGGGTATAAACATTTCTTCTGTTGATAAGAATATTTCCTAAGAATAATTTTCCCCATATTGGAAATCTATTTCATTTAAAGTTCTTTGTCAAGCCGATTTAGATGCCAGTCAGAAATCCAGGGCTTGGCCGAAACCTGCCTAAAGCATAGCGGATGAATTGCAAGGCGAAGGACAAGCTTGGCGGAGCGAAGGCACGAGCTTGCCTTTGGCATTTCTGGGATAGCGAGGGGGTATAATGATTCCGGCATGAAAAAATTGAAGCAAAAAACCTATTTTTAGCCGACCTTTTCCATCAGCCATTCTTTGATAAGAATGTCTTCGCTTTTATGAAGTTTCTTTGCTTTACTTCTGATTTTTTTGAATAGTTCCATGTCAAGCCCGACATATTTCTTTTTTTGTAATTTGAACTTGACGTCTGTTACTTCTATTACATCTTCAAAGTCAAATATATCGTGTTCATCAAAATAGTCGCTTGCTTCTGAAATGGTCATTTCTTTATGTTTACTTTTTTTCATATCGTTTACGCTCCCGTTTGTTCATATCTCTTGCTGTTATAATCAAAGCTTTTCTGTTAAGTTTCTTAATGAAAAACACCGAAAGGTAACGTCCAGCTTTTGTTCTGCCGAGGGCATTATATAAATCCTCTCCTTCAATTTTGCCACTTTCTCTTTTAAATATCCTGCATCTACCTGTTAATACTTCTTCGACCTCAAGTGGAAGAACATTATGCTTCCAAGCAAGTTTTTCTACAATAGCATCTAACCATATTATATCATCAATGACAAACGACTGGCGTCCTCCCATCTTAAACCTGCCCTCTGTCCAGTGTCCTGTACTGTATGGCCTCAGAGACGTGGTGGTTGTGGATGTCATCCGAGCCATCTAAATCAGCGATTGTCCTTGATACCTTCAATATCCTCGAATAAGCACGGGCACTTAAGGCAAGCCTTTGCATGGCTGCATCGAGAAGACTGTGTGCATCCTCTGTGAGTTTGCAGTATTTCTTTATATGCCTTGTCTTCATCTGGCCATTGGCAAATATCTTATCGTCTTTAAATCTCTTCAACTGCCTTTGCCTTGCCTCTGTAACCCTCTGTCTTATAACCTCTGATCTTTCCCCTGCAAAGTCGTTAGACAGTTCTTTATAAGGCACAGCAGGGACGTCTGTGTGAATGTCGATGCGGTCAAGCAATGGCCCTGAAACCCTTGATCTGTACCTGCTTATCATCCTCGGGGTGCATGTGCATTGATGTTTTGAGTCTCCGAAATATCCGCAGGGACATGGGTTCATTGCTGCAACGAGAACGAATTGCGCAGGATATGTTACGCTGGCCAGAGCCCTCGATACTGTAACAAAACCGTTTTCGAGAGGCTGTCTCAATACCTCAAGCACATTTCTTTTGAACTCCGGAAGTTCATCCAGAAATAAAATTCCGTGATGCGACAGGGATACCTCGCCCGGACGGGGTGTTTGTCCGCCGCCTATAAGTGCAATATCAGAGACCGTATGATGTGGCGTTCTGAAAGGCCTCGTTGCAAGAAGGGACTGGCCGTTTTTCAAAAGCCCTGCAACGCTGTGGATCTTTGTTGTTTCGAGGGCCTCATCGAATGTCATTGGAGGAAGGATAGAGGGTATGCGTTTTGCAAGCATTGTCTTACCGCTTCCTGGAGGGCCTATCATCAGCATGTTGTGCGAGCCTGCTGCTGCAACCTCCAATGCCCTTTTTGCATGCTCCTGTCCCTTGACATCAGAGAAATCATCCTCGTATAAGGAACTCTCTGTCATTATCGTGTTTATGTCAATTACGAAAGGCTCTCTCTTTGATATTCCGCTTAAAAACTCTATTACCTCTGGAAGTCCATCCATGCCGAATATTTCTATTCCGTTCACCACTGCTGCCTCTGCTGCATTCTCCTTCGGAAGAATAACGCCCTTCAGTCCGAGCCGTTTTGCCTCGATTGCTACTGGCAATGCCCCCCGTATGGGTTTTATCTTTCCGTCGAGGGAAAGCTCTCCTGCAAGGATATAATCATTGAGGGGATTTGTTGGTATCACTTCCTCTGCTGCTATTATTCCTACTGCAATTGGAAGGTCAAAGGACGACCCCTCCTTTTTTAAATCAGCAGGCGCAAGATTGACAGTAATCTGTTTTAGGGGGAAATTGAAGCCTATGTTTTTCAGGGCAGCCTTTATCCTGTCTCTGCTCTCCTTGACAGCAGCATCGGGAAGGCCGACCATCGAGAAGTGGGGAAGACCTTTGGATGTAATGTCTACTTCGACCTCGACTAAATGTGCATCAATGCCGTAAACACACGCACTTAGAACCCTGGACAGCATCTCTTTTTATAAACCTCTCCTCTATGTCATGGATGATTTGTTGCCTTGTCCTTCCCCATTGGGGCGCTATGAGGATCTTATCAGGGGCTGTTGCGAAGAGTCTCTGGAGAACTATATCGGGTGAAAGACGCTCGATAAAATCCACGAGGAAATCGAGATACTCCCCGTATTGAAATGTATGAAAAGGCTCTTTCTTGTATTGTTCTGCAAGAACTGTATCTTTGACAATCTGTAACTGGTGTATCTTCAAGAATTCCACGGGAAGGCCCGAAATCTCATCAGCCACTGCGAGCATCTCATCGGCTGTCTCTGTTGGAAGTCCAGAGATGATATGAGCGCCGATATGGATGCCGCGGTCTTTAGTCTTATTCACGGCATCGAGGAATGTTTGATAATCATGCCCTCTGAGGATATAGCTGAGGGATTTGTCGTATATGGATTGCAATCCATATTCAACAAGAATGAAATAGTCCCTTGCGAGGTTCTGGAGAAGTTCTATTTTTTCTTCGTCCACGCAGTCAGGCCTCGTTCCTATGGCAAGTCCTATTACCGAGGGCTCAGATAATGCCTCACTGTAAAGCTGCTCCAACTCCGATACCGATGCATATGTGTTTGTGTAAGGCTGAAAATACACGAGGAATTTTCTGGCCTTATATCTTCCTGAAAGATACCCTATCCCGTTTCTTATCTGCTCTTTGATGGAAAGCTCGGGCTTGCATCCGGAAGGCCTGAAACTGTCGTTGTTGCAGTATATGCAGCCCGTTACTCCGAGTGTACCGTCCCTGTTTGGACAGGTGAATCCTGCATCTACATTCACCTTGTAGACTACTGTGCCGAATCTCTTTTTCAGATACGGGCCGAATGCGTTATATCTTCGGGGCATATTTTAATTATTGATTTTTGCCAACCGTAATGTCAAATAAACTTAAAGGGGCTTTGTCCCTTTAAAACCCTGATAAAAAAACAAGTTTGATTTTTTAGGAGCTTGAGGGATAAAATCCCTCAAAGATTTGGTATAATTTATTCAAAAATTTCCGAGGAGGGGTCTTATGTCTATACAAGCGCTAAAAAATATCATCGAAGTCAGAGACGGTTCTGTTTATGTAAAGGACAAAAACACTGTCAGAAACCTCATGGACAGCCTTATTTATGATGCAGTTTTTGAGGCGGACGATGAAAAAAGAAAGGCAAAATTCGTACTTGTCAAGGAAATAGCAAAGGCGTGCGGTGCAGTGCCTGCATCTATTCAAGGGCTCTATGAAGAAATGGGAAGGCATTATCCGGGGTTTACTGTTCCTGCTATGAACATCAGGGGTCTCACATATGATGCTGCAAGGGCTGTATTCAGAAAGGCGTTGGAGATGAAGGCCGGTGCATTTATTTTTGAGATCGCAAGATCAGAGATAGGATACACAAAGCAGAGGCCATTAGAATATGCAGCAGTTGTCCTTGCTGCAGCGGTAAGGGAAGGCTTTGAAGGCCCTGTGTTTATACAGGGAGACCATTTTCAGCTTGTAAGGAAGAACTACCTGAGCGGCCCGGAGCCCGAGACCGATTATGTCAAAGGACTGATCAAAGAGGCCATCGAAGCTGAATTCTACAACATAGACATTGACACATCCACGATTGTTGACCTCGACAAGCCGACAATAAAGGAGCAGCAGAGGCCTAATTTCGAAAAGACAGCGGAGCTATCAGAGCATGTCAGGCAATTGCAGCCATCAGGCGTTGATATTTCAATAGGAGGTGAGATTGGAGAGATAGGCGGAAAGAACAGCAACCCTGATGAATTAAGGGCATATCTTGACGGATTTAAAGAGATATTCAAGGGAACAAAGGGTTTGAGCAAGCTCAGTGTACAGACAGGAACAAGCCACGGAGGAGTCGTCCTTCCTGACGGAAGCCTTGCAAAAGTAAAGATAGACTTCGACACATTGAGATTATTGTCAGACCTTGCAAGAAAGGAGTACGGGCTTTCGGGTTGTGTGCAGCACGGAGCATCAACACTTCCGGAGGATGCATTCAATATGTTTCCTGAGACAGGGACTTCAGAGGTTCATCTTGCGACAGGATTTCAGAACATCATCTATGACAGTAAACACCTCCCATCAGATTTCAAGGCAGAGGTTTATGAGTATCTGAAGCAGGAGTGCGCAAAGGAGAGGAAGGAAGGACAGACAGACGAGCAGTTTTTCTACAGCGTGAGGAAGAAGGGCTTCGGTCCGATGAAGAAAAAATGGTGGGATTTGCCAGCAAGCGTAAAAGAGCCTATAATGAAAGAGCTTGAGGCAAAGTTTGCATTGCTGTTTGAAAAATTGAAAGTCACAAATACAACGGATATTGTGAAAAGGACAGTGAAACCTGTGATAGTAAAGAAGGAGATTAATGCAGGCCTGCTGGGATTATAATGCCAAAAAAAGCTAAAGACGTCGTCGGCATAATAGTCGGTGGAGGACCTGCGCCTGGCATAAACGGAGTTATAAGTGCAGCCACTATCGAGGCTATTAACGAAGGCAAGGGTGTTGTTGGAATCATGGGCGGATTTAAAAGCCTTTTTAAGGGCGACAGGGGCGCTGCAGTTCCTCTCACCATAGACGATGTATCGAGAATACACACGCAGGGAGGCTCTATCCTTCGAACCTCCCGTGACTATCCAGACAGGGTAAAAGAGAGATTTAAAATTCTCATGACGACCCTTAAGCAACTCAGAATTAGACACCTCATAACGGTTGGCGGCGAAGGAACCCTCTTTATGGCCAACTGGATAGAAAAAGAGGCAAGGGGTGCTATAAATGTTGTTCATGTTCCAAAGACCATAGATAACGATATTCCACTTCCGGGAGGTGCATCCACATTCGGATACCAGACAGCAAGACACTGGGGTGTCGAAATTGTTAAAAACATAATGGAAGATGCAAAGACCATGGGCAGATGGTACTTCGTAACCACAATGGGCAGACACGCAGGGCATCTTGCGCTCGGCATGGGAAAGGCAGCAGGTGCAACAATAACCCTTATTTCAGAGGAATTTGAAGAAAGGCTCTCACTAAAAAAAATTGCCGATATACTTGCAGGCTCAATAATAAAAAGGCTTTCTATGGGCAAAGATCACGGTGTGGCAGTACTTGCAGAGGGAATAGCAGAGAAGTTCGACATTGAAGAATTGAGTCAGTATGAACAACTCGAAAAAGATGAGACAGGCAGGATAAGGCTCTCGGAGATTCAACTGGGAAGGGTGCTAAAACATCTTGTGAAAAAGACCCTCGATTCTTTAGGGATAAAGGTTACCATAGTCGATAAAAATATAGGATACGAATTGAGGGCCGCAGACCCCATCCCATTCGATATCGAATACACGAGAAACTTGGGCTACGGCGCTGTGCGTTATCTGCTGAGGGGCGGCACAGGCTCGATGATAACATTTTTTGAAGGGCATCTGAGGCCAGTCCCATTTGTGGAGGTAATGGATTATTCCACCGGAAGGGTGAAGGTAAGAAAGGTGGATGTTGCATCCGAGACCTATGAAGTGGGAAGGAAATATATGATCCGCCTCGAAAAGGAAGATCTTGAGGGAGAAAGCTTACAGCGCCTTGCAAAAACAGTGAAATTAAGACCGGAGGATTTTAAAAACAGATTCGGCTATCTTGTGGAGCCTGCTGCCTGCCGCTGATTTTTTCTTTTAGCTAAATTATCTCAAAAAATCGTATAATTTTAATAAAATTACTGTCAGGAGGTTCTTATGGCAAGGGTATATTTGCTTGCGAATGTATTGCCTGGAAAGGATGTATCAATAAGGGATACGCTGAGAGGGATGAAAGGGGTTGTGAATGCGGATGTGGTTACAGGGCATTATGACATAGCTGCTGTGATAGAGGCTAAAAACAGTTCGGAGATATTTGACAAAATCCTAAAAAAGATTAGATTAATTAAGGGCATAAACCGCACAGAGACATTTGTCGCTGTGGAATAAGCATGAATGATTTTGAAAGAGCGGAGCGGCTGAAAGAGGTCTTTGAGTCCCTCTATGAGGTAAACAAGCGCATACCCATTATCGTTGAGGGCAAAAGGGATATAAGCGCATTGAGAAAGATAGGGCTTGTTGGAGATATCATTGCCCTTCATGGAGGAAAAGGGCTTTATGAGTTCTGCGACGATATTGCAGAAAGATTCCATAAGATAATTCTCCTCATGGACTGGGATGAGAAGGGCGAAAGCCTTCATAAAAATGTATCAGGGCACCTGAAAGGCATGTGGGAGGAGTTCTCTCCTTTCAGGGAGATAATTAAAATCCTCTGCCAGAAGGACATAAAGGACATCGAAGGAATTCCGGTGCTCCTTGAAAGGCTTGCGGGAGAAGAGGTGAGGGTTGGCGAGGAGAGGGAAGGATTTTTAGGAGATATATGAGTTTAGTCTGCCTTTGCTGCAATTCTGGCAACCTGAATGACCGCATTTTTTGAACTGTTATTTTTGATTTTTCTGAAATACTTGAGGAGTTTGCTCTCGGCAGTTGAATATGCAGCACGTTTTTCTGCAATCATTAGAGTCTTTTCCGCTTCAAAGAAATAAGACACAGGCACAGACAATATATCAGCTACAGCCTGAATATTTTCCACATTGAGCTTATTTGTGCCGTTTTCATACCTCTGCACCTGCTGATATGTAACACCTAATATCTCCGCCAGTTCCTCCTGCGAAATTCCCAGTTCCCTCCTCAGCCTTTTAATCTTCTCCCCGATTTCTTTGCTTGTTTTTATCTTTTTTTTCTGCATAAACCACTATAACAACCTTTATTCTGTGCTTACTACAATGCGATAGGTAGTAAAAAATTTATTGATATTGCAATGTGAAAAGTGTATAAATATTATATATGTCCTATGAATGCAAGTTGCAAAAAACTTTTACAGGAGGGATATGCGCAGAAAACTCGGTGAAATACTTATAGAAACAGGGCTGATTACAGAAGATCAGCTTAATCAAGCCCTAACCGCCCAGAAAACAAAAAAACAGAAGTTAGGCAAAATACTTGTCGAATTGGGGTTTGTAACAAATGACCAAATCGCCGAAGCCCTTGCCGAAAAATTGAATCTTCAAATTATTCATTGTGCGGATCATAAAATACCGGATGAGCTTAAAAAAATTATTCCAAAGGACTTTGCAAAAGATAACCTTGTTTTTCCAGTAGGTAAAAAAGATAACACCCTTATACTTGCTATGGCTGACCCGTTGGATTACAAGACAATAGATGCCATTTCATTTAAAGAACGCATCAGGGTCTTGCCGGTAATTTCGTATGACTGGGCAATTCTCAAGGCAATAGAAGATAATTATGCAGAAGATGAAAATGTGTTCGATGTCTTTAGCGCAAATACCACTGCGGACAAAGAAGTGCAGTTCATAGAAGAAAAGGAATCGGCATCCGATGTAAATCTTGAGGCATTATATACAAAAAGCAAGGCGCCGCCGATTGTAAAACTTGTAGCAATGATTATTGCAGAAGCAGTAAAAGCCAAAACAAGCGATATTCACATTGAACCTCAGGAAAGGTATGTAAAAGTAAGATTCAGAATAGATGGAGAATTACGCAATATTTTCAAATATGACAAAAATATACATGACTCCGTTGTATCGAGGGTAAAAATAATCTCCAATCTCGATATTACAAACAGACGGCTTCCACAGGACGGAAGCGCCCATGTATCATTTCATGGCAAAGAGATAGACCTGAGAATATCAACCCTTCCATCTCTCTACGGAGAAAAGATAGTTATAAGATTGCTTGATCAAAGTGTTGGATTGATACCCCTTGAAGACCTGGCAATGCCCGAACATATTAAGAGTTCCATAATTGAGATCTTCAGCAGGCCACAAGGAATGCTTATTGTTACAGGACCAACCGGAAGCGGGAAGACCACCACTCTCTACGCCTGCCTTAATCAACTTCGTTCAGACTCAAGAAATACTGTCACAATAGAAGACCCTGTTGAATACAAATTAGAGGGAATAACACAAATACCCGTTAATGAATCAATCGGCCGCACATTTGCATCTGTTCTTCGCTCAGTCCTAAGACAAGACCCCGATGTTATTAAAATAGGAGAGATAAGAGATGCCGAAACAGCAGAAATAGCAATAAAGGCTTCCCTTACAGGACATCTCGTCTTGACCACCTTGCATACAAACAGCACAATCGCAACAATTACACGGCTTATCAATCTCGGAATCCAACCCTATCTTATAAGTTCTGCCGTTAGTGCTATATTAGCTCAAAGACTTGTCAGAAGAATATGTGTCAACTGCCGTGTTGAATCAGAAATTACCGAAGAGATACTATCCTTTATAGAAAGCCACAATCTTCCTGCAATAAAGAAACATTATCGTGGCACAGGATGTCAAAAATGCTCTAATACTGGATATTCGGGAAGAATAGCTGTTTATGAATATCTTTCAATGTCTCCTGCATTAAGAAAATTGCTTGCAAATGACACCAGTGAAAGTTCGCTGTTAATGGCAGCCAAAAACGAAGGGGTCACTTTTCTTTCCGAAGACGCATGGAATAAGGTAAAAGACGGGATAACAACCGTTGATGAGGTGATGGCAAAGGTTCCTGTGGACTATGCATAAGATATAAAGGAATAGAATGGTGCAGAGCGGCTGGATGGAAAAATGTCCTATCCCATGTTTAGAAAAAAGGAGACGAAGTGAGGCTGAGGGAAGATTTGGGCGATGTATAAATTTATAATGTATAATTTTTAACATGCACTTTGACAATTTTCTAAATTTTTGATGTATATTATTATTCATGAAAACATTAAAAAAGAGACCGATCCAGATATACTTAGAGCCTGGACAGGACAATCTGCTCGAAATCCTGTCTAAAAAAGAGGTGTATCAAAGGCTGCTATTATTAGGGATGGAGTCGAAAAAATCTTAAGTGAACTGCCTGTAGAAGAAGACCTGCTATGGGTATTGTTGGACTGGGAAGTTCCGGCAAGGGTGATTTGTCCGAAAAACACGACAGATATGTTATCAAACATGCTGCATCAAAGAAAAATGATGTCCCTTGAGCTTCCTTTTTGAAGTATGCACCTAAAAATCATATAATCTTAGATGAAATCCCTTGGCCATAAAGGCGAAGACATCGCAGCCGATTTTTTAAAGCAAAAGGGGTATAAAATTCTCTTGCGTAATTATATGACGCCTCTGGGAGAAGCGGATATAGTAGCTAAAGACAAGAACATCATTGTATTCGTTGAGGTTAAGGCAAGGAGCAGCAATGCCTTTGGCCAGCCATTTGAGGCTGTTAATCACAGGAAGCAGGAAAAGCTCAAAAAGATTGCCTTATATTATCTAAAGCATAATAAAATTGAATTGCCTGTAAGGTTTGATATTGTGAGCATCATATCCAGAGACGGAAAGGCAGAAGTAAATCATATACCGGAGGCATTTTAAAACCTGAGTTAAGACATATATTTCTAAATTAGGATTGCTCATTTTGGGTAAAAAATGTATGTATATTTATGTATGTATATTTAAACAATAAAATCGTTCCTTCATCAGAGGCAAAGATCTCTGTATTTGACCACGGCTTTCTGTACGGAGACGGCATATACGAGACAATGCGTGTTTATGACGGCGTTGTATTTATGCTCGATGAGCATATCGAGAGATTATATCGCTCTGCATCCCTTATAGGTCTCAATATTCCCAAAAGGATAGCGGATATAAAAATATCAATCTACGAAACATTAAAAGCAAACTCCCTGACAAATGCCTATATCCGCCTGACCATCTCAAGAGGATATGGCCCAATTGGGCTTGATCCGGACCTCTGCAAGGAGCCAACATTTGTTGTGATAACGAATGAATTCAAGAGTTATCCGAAGTCTTATTACGAAGAGGGAATAAAATTAACAATCGCATCTGTCAGAAGAAATTCAAAAGAAGCACTGAACCCGCAGATCAAGTCCCTTAATTTTTTGAACAACATCCTTGCAAAGATTGAGGCAAAGCAGGTTGATGCATATGAGGCCATAATGCTTAATGTTTCAGGCTATCTTACAGAAGGCACGATAAGCAATATATTTTTTATGAAGGATGGGATTTTATGCACGCCCTCTGTTGAATGCGGAATCCTCGACGGCATAACAAGGGCATTGGTTATAGACCTCGCCTTAAAGAACGGGCTTGAGGTAAAGGAAGGAAGATTCACTCCTGAAGAACTATACATGGCATCCGAAGTATTTATAACAAATACAACCATGGAGGTAATGCCTGTTAGAAGTATTGATAAAACAGAATTCAAGGCGGGAGAGATTTCAAAGCTGCTTTTAAAGAAATATCGACAAGAGGTGAATGGCTATGTCAAAGAGAAAAAGGCAGAAGGCCCCTCTCTCTGGGAGTGAGATTGCAAGATTTATAGACCAGAGCCTTTTAATACCCCGGGCCACCGAGGCTGATATTATCAAGCTCTGCAAAACAGCAATAAAATATAATTTTTATTCGGTATGCGTTAATCCTTATTACGTTCCTCTCTGTAATGCCTTACTAAAAGGGTATGACACAAAGGTTACGACAGTCATAGGATTCCCTCTTGGCATGGCTACAAAAGATGTAAAAGTCTATGAAGCAAAACAGGCAGTCCTTCATGGAGCTGATGAACTCGATATTGTGATGAACATAGGCGCTGCAAAATCAGGGAACTGGGATTATGTTGGTGAGGAGATTTTAGAGATTATCTCTTCCACAAAATCGGCAGTTCACAAGGTTATAATCGAAACATGCTATCTCACCGAGGAGGAAAAGATTGTAGCCACAAAGGTCGCATCTTTATTCGGCGCTAAGTTCATTAAGACATCAACAGGCTTTGGCACAAAAGGCGCAACCATAAAGGATGTAAAGCTGATTAAAAAGATTGTCGGAGACAGGGCAGAGGTAAAGGCAGCAGGAGGGATAAAGACATTATCTCAGGTCCTGCAATTCATAAAGGCAGGGGCTGCAAGGATAGGAACAAGCGCAGGCATTGAGATAATGAAGGAGACTCACTCAGGTATCTGATTGTATAAATAGACAGAAACCCCAGCGAATATTATCGGCACGACCCATGGTGCAACAAGCGGCGGGATAGTACCAGCATATCCGAGGGACAGAAACAGGGAATATCCGAACCAGTAGATAAGGCTTATCAAAAGCCCCAATCCTGCTGCAATGATGCCGCTTCCAAATGCCCCTTCCTTCATTTTTTGTGAGGAAATAACTTTTAAAAGCCGCTGTTCTGCGAAGTTTCCACCCAGGGAAAGGGATATGCCGAGGAGAAGCATAAAGAGATTGATCAGCGGATATGAAAGCCTTGAGCCAATGTCAACGGTCAATTTTATGTTTTTAAACCCGGCCTCGTTCAGCCTTCTAAGATATTTCATCAGCTCCATCATTGTCATTTCTTCTACCTTCCACATGTCCTCCTGAAATATCTTCGGAGATTCTATTGCAGGATAGGTTGTCTCTTTTATTGTTGTTATTTGCCCTTTTGCAATATCATAGAGGGTTACATCCTTCAGTTTCCAAGCATTGTTTTTCCATTCCCCGGTTTCTGCGTCAATCCTCTCCCTCAGCCCTTCTCCGTCAAATTTAAAGATGCTGATGCCCTTTGAAATGTTTTTATCAGGGAGATAAAGAGAAATCCTCACTACCGAGCCGTCCTTCCCCCGCATGTAAAGGGTACCTTCCTTAAAGGTAAGACCCTTTTCCTTTTTTGTTATTTTATTCTTTATGGAATGGAGCCTTTTTGATGTGGCTGGGACAATGATCTCTCCGAGCGCAAAGGCAGAAAGTGTAAGGATTACCCCGAGCACCACAAATGGCATAAGCAGGCTTTTCATCTTGCCTGATGCTGCCTTTATGGCAACAATCTCTCTTCTCTTGATCGCCTGTGAGAATATAAAGAGGCTGCTGAGAAGGATTGCCATTGGCAGGAGATAATGGGTGTATCTTGGAATGCTTAATACCGTATACTGCATGAGCAGGCTGAATGAAGGATTGTAGGGCATGAAGTCATCGATCTTGTCGATAAGCCCTATGATGCTGAAGACACCGGATATTCCAAGCCCCAGGACTATGAGAACCTTTAAAAATTCTTTGATGTATAACCTCTGTATTATAATCATTGCCTTTTATCTAAGTTGAGCGATTCTATCCTAAGAGTATATGTCAGGCGCTGCGAAAAGACTTTAAACCACGCACTTGTAAAAACATTTATCTTGTATCCGTATTCTACAACATTGGATACTTGATTGATGATGCTTTTATTATCTCTCATATGCATTTGAATCAACACTTTTTAAAGTCTTTGAGCAGTGCTTGGCATATATAAAATCGATTAATTTACTTTTTATTCACCCTTTCAAATATTAACAACGAAAATAAGCCCAGAACAGCAAAGGCCATCCATGCTCCCGCGAGGTGCGGGATCTGCCCCGACCTTGCCAAATTCTCACCATAGAGCAGAAGCGTGTAGTAAACAGCGAATACCGACAATCCAACTGTAAGCCCTCCGAGCCTCCCTGACTTTCCTGCCATGAGGGAAAGGGAAGGCCCTAAGAGTATGATTATAAGACATATTGCAGGCATGGAGAGTCTACGGTAGAACTCGAGGAAGAACTGTACCCGCTTTTCAGGAAACTTTTTTGATGCTACAAGCAATTCCATGGGCGTCAATTCGCTGTTCTTCTTTTCTGCAGATTCTACAGACGGATTCAGTTTGAAGTGATATTTGCCAAAGGATATATCGGTAAAGATGTCTTTCTTTGTTATATAGATATGCCCGCTGGATAGAGAGAAGGCAAGAGACTCCTGTTCCGGAACTATCCTTCCTTCTTTTGCAACTATAACCTTATGCTCTTCCTTTTTCCTTTCGTCTACGATAAATATCCCTGAAAGTCTGTCCGGAGCCGGTTTTTCCTTAACCAGAATGATAATATCCTTAAAAGCTGTGTTGAATATTCCTTCTTCTATGGTCATGGGTGCCCTTGTGGTCAGTATCTCGGATACCTTTCCCCTCAGCAATACACTTCCTTTCGGGCTGAAATAAAAGCTCATGGCAAGGCTCAAAACAAAGCATGCAATGCCCAGATATACAACAGGTGTCGATATGCCCCTGAATGACATGCCGCTGCCTCTCAGGACTATCATCTCGTTATCCGTGTTCATTCTCCCGTATGTAAGGAGCACCGAAAGGAGCATTGCCATGGGTATGGTAAGGATGAGTATCTGAGGCTGTAGATAAAGGATTATTTTTGCGATATCTGCAACAGAAGTGCCGACACCAGAGAGAACCCTGCTCAGTCTCAGCAATTTTTCCATCATAAGGGTAAAATTCAAAAAAAGGATGGAAAGGAGAAGGGATGATGTCAGCTCCTTCAGAATTGATCTGTGTATCAATAACATACCCAAGTATATAAAATATCCTATCGGGAACAAAAAGGTCAAAAACAAGTTTGCTTTTTAAGTGGATAATTTTTTATGCTAATAGTATCAAACTTTTGGAGGTATGAAGTGGTAACAATCACAGACAAGGCTGCTGAAAAGGCTACAGCCATTCTTGCAGCAGAAGGAAAAGATAGCTGGGGGCTAAGGATCTATAGTTCCGAAGGAGGATGCTGCGGACCCTCTTACGGTCTCGATATAGACGAAAAGCCGACGACCGATGACGAGGTAATCGAAAAGAACGGCCTCAGGGTATTTGTTGATAAAAATACGCTTTCTGCTTTAACCGGTATGCAGCTCGACTATTATGAAGATGGAGAAAGGGAAGGTTTCGTGCTTAGCGGCGGCGCCGCTCCATCATGCAGTTCAGGCTGCAGCAGTTGCGGATAATGTTCCCAATACACAGATGCAGAAGGCTTAGAAAGAACAAGACCATCAGGAGGATGGTGAGACAGACAGCCATCTCTCCTGATGACTTTATTTATCCCCTTTTTGTAATCTCTGGCAAGGGTATTAGAAAAGAAATATCCGCAATGCCCGGATGCTACCAGGAATCAATAGATGAGCTTGTAAAAAATGCAAAAGAGATCTATTCCCTCGGCATACCAGCAGTAATACTCTTCGGCATCCCAGAACACAAAGACGAAATGGGAAGTAGCGCCTATGATGACAACGGAATTGTCCAGAATGCCATTAAGGCCATAAAGGACGCTGCTCCAGAACTTTATGTAATTACCGATGTCTGCATGTGCGAATATACAAGTCACGGACATTGCGGCTTTATAGAAAAGGGTGATGTAAACAACGATAAAACACTTGGACTCCTCGCAATGGAGGCTGTGTCCCATGCAAGGGCAGGAGCCGATATGGTCGCACCTTCGGACATGATGGACGGAAGGGTTGCTGCAATAAGGACTGCGCTGGACAAAGAGGGATTCAGCGAGATCCCCATAATGTCATATGCAGCAAAGTATGCATCCGCATTCTACGGCCCATTCAGGGAGGCTGCAGAATCAACACCACAGTTTGGAGACAGGCGTTCATACCAGATGGACCCTGCAAACAGGCGTGAGGCATTAAAAGAGGTCGCCCTCGATATAGAAGAGGGTGCTGATATTGTTATGGTCAAACCCGCACTCTCTTACCTCGATGTTATATCCGATGTAAAATCATCATTTGCTGTTCCGGTTGCAGCTTATAATGTGAGCGGAGAATACTCCCTTGTCAAGGCTGCAGGAAAACTTGGATGGATTGACGAAGACAGGGTGATGATGGAGATACTCACATCGATAAAAAGGGCAGGCGCTGATTTAATCCTCACCTATTTTGCAAAAGACGCAGCAAAGATTCTGAACGGCTAATTTATTTTCAATGCCTGACAATAAGACCTTCTCTTTATACGCTATCCTTTATGAACTCAATGAAAGGGAATTCCAGAAGAAACTCCACATGTTCCCCGAAGATTTGCGTTATTACGCCATCCTCGCAGGCAGCATTATCGGTTCTGAAAATTCAAAGAGGATAAAAGAGACCCCAGAAGGCATTGTTGAAGACGCTGAGGGATTTGTCTCAAAACTACTGGAATTGAAATGCCCTGAAACAGATGGTGCATTCAAGGGAATCCTTGAAAAATATCTCATCGAAACATTAAATGACGAGCTGAGATTCTGCTGTCCGAATTGCCGGAATTTCAATAAGTGTCTCGATATAGAAAATTTATCCATAGGGGAGCTTTTCAAAAGGCGGGTAAACGGAGAGGAAACAGACGAGATTAAAAAGGATATCAAGCTTCAGGTCGAAAATGCCCTTCGGGATACACCATACATAGATACAGACGAAGCCCATAAGCTTTGCAAGGACTTTATTCATCAATACAGTATTTCGAATATCGGGGAAGTCTTCGGACGTTATGCAGATATAGCAGCAACACTTCAGAAAGACTTTGGAATTGATTACAGGGAAGTCCAGCAGCAGATGGTCGAAATCAACATGGACTTTTATTCAAAGAGCGCCGAACAAAATTCCAGTGATACAGGTCAGTAATTTATATAAGGCCTACGGCCAGCAGATTATTTTTGACAATGTCGGTTTTACTGTCAATGCAGGCGAGCGCATAGGTCTTGTCGGCAGAAACGGCCATGGGAAGACCACCCTGTTTAAGATGATACTCGGTGAGGAGAAGCCTGATTCAGGTGTTATCAGCATTCCAAGACATTATAAGATCGGCCATCTTTCGCAGCACATCAATTTCACAGAGGATTCTGTATTAAAAGAGGGATGCCTGAGCCTCACACACACTGAAGATGGTAGGGATGAAACCTACAGGGTGAAAACCGTTTTAATGGGCATTGGATTCTCTGAAGAAGATTTTACCCGGAACCCTTTTGAGCTTTCAGGTGGATACCAGATACGGCTAAACCTCGCAAAGCTGCTGGTCTCAGAGCCCAATCTCCTCCTCCTCGATGAGCCTACTAATTATCTGGACATCCTGTCCATCAGATGGCTCACCCAATTCTTGCGAAACTGGAAAAACGAGCTTATATTAATTACCCATGACAGGGATTTTATGGACAGTGTAACCACGCATACCATGGGCATCCATCGAAGTAAGATACGGAAAATAGAAGGTCCAACACAAAAGCTGTATGAACAGATACTCTTGGAAGAAGAGGTTTACGAAAAGACAAGGATAAACGAAGAAAAGAATCGCAAGGAAACAGAGCAGTTTATAAACAGGTTCAGGGCGCAGGCCACACGCGCCAGCGCAGTCCAGTCAAAGATAAAGGCTCTCCAGAAAAGAGAAAATTTGGAAAAAATCTCAGAAATAAAAAACCTCGATTTTGAATTTAAGTCAGAGCCTTTTTTAGGAAAATGGCTTATTGAGGTGAATGATATATCATTTTCATTTAACACTGAAGGCCCTTCCCTGATCGATAAACTAAGCATAACCATAGGGAAAAACGACCGCATCGCAATAATAGGGAAAAACGGAAAAGGCAAGACCACTCTTCTTAACCTACTTGCAGGCGAACTGCCATTAATAAGCGGTACGGTTAATCATAATCCGAAATTAAGGCTTGCATACTTTGGACAGACGAATATACAGCGTCTTGACCCTCAAAGGACTGTTGAAGAAGAAATCCTTGATGTGCTTCCTGAATACAACCGCAGGGCAGCGCGAAATATATGCGGTATAATGATGTTTGAGGGAGACAATGCCCTGAAGAAAATCTCTGTTCTTTCAGGAGGTGAAAAAAGCAGAGTGCTTCTTGGAAAATTGCTTGTCAGTCCGGCAAACCTGCTTTTGCTGGACGAACCCACAAACCACCTCGATATGGAATCCATAGATTCCCTCCTTGAGGCCATAGATGCATTTGAAGGCGCTGTTGTGATTGTGACCCACAGCGAGATGATCCTCCATGCCATAGCCACAAGGCTGATTGTATTTGATGATGGAAAGGTGAGCGTATTCGAAGGAACATATCAGGACTTCCTCGACAGGGTCGGATGGAAAAGCGAGATAACCGAAAGCCAGGATATTAAGGGACAAAACAATGAGCAGACAAAAGGTGCGAGCAAAAAAGATATGCGCCGTATCAGGGCAGAACTAATCAACAGCCGCTCAAGAATACTTGGGGTTTTGCAGAAAAGGATTACAGAAGTGGAAGAAACTATAATGCACCTCGAAAACCAGATTGAGCAGGATACACAGGCACTTTTAGAAGTTTCCGTGAAGGGCGAAGGACAATCTATCAAGACACTCACAAAATCCATTCATGAATCAAAGGCAAGAATCGACACCCTCTTTGACGAATTGTCATCGCTTACTGAGGAACTGGACATCAAGATAAGGGAATTTGAAGAAAGACTGAAGGAATCGACGATTAACGGCCATGTGGTATAATAACCATCAAAACAGAACAGGATGCAATCTGATGGAAGTAGCAATAGAAAATATAAGAATCGGCAATGGTAATCTGCCTGTAATCATTGCTGGCCCTTGCGTGATCGAAAACGAGGACATAACCTTTTATACAGCAGAGAAACTAAAAGAGGTATGCAGCAGAGTCGGACTTCCATTTATATTCAAAAGCTCCTATGACAAGGCGAACAGGACATCACTGTCATCCTACAGAGGCCCTGGAATCGATAGAGGGCTGAAAATACTTTCGGATATCAAAGGCAAATTCGATATCCCTGTAATATCTGATGTGCATTCAGTTGATGAAGCGAAGCATGCAGCAGAAGTCCTCGATGCATTGCAGATACCTGCCTTTTTATGCAGGCAGACCGATTTAATAATCGAGGCATCAAAGACAGGAAGGCCGGTCAATATCAAGAAGGGACAGTTCCTTGCACCGTGGGATGTCAAGAATATCATCGATAAATTCGTATCTGTGGGCAACAAAAACCTATTTATAACAGAAAGAGGTGCATCCTTTGGTTACAACAACTTAGTTGTTGACTACAGGGCATTTCCCATTATGCGCTCATTTGGCTACCCCGTTATCTTTGATGTTACACACAGCCTTCAGCTTCCGGGAGGGCAGGGAAGCTGTTCCGGAGGACAAAGGGAATTTGCGGAGCCCCTTGCAAGGGCAGCAGTTGCAGTTGGCATTGATGGATTATTCATGGAAGTCCATCCAGAGCCTGACAGGGCATTGTGCGATGGCCCGAATATGATAAAATTGTCTGATCTGGAAAGGATGTTAAATACCATAAAAGCAATATACGAGTTGCTGAAATGAAGAAGAGGCACTTACTTTATTTCTTTATATTATCCATTATTTGCATCATCGGATTGTACTCTCCTGCTGTTAGCGGAGATAGCAGCCAACAAAAAGAATCGCAGTATTTTTCAAACGAGGATGTCGAAAAATACAAAAGTCCTTCCGGTAATAAAACGTCTAAAACAAGAGCAGAGGCAGTAGAAACAAAGAAGAGGACAGAAAAAACGAAGGAGCAGAAGGAAAAGGAATACTGGTGCAAAAGGGCAACAGAGTATAAAAAGAAAATAGAGAAGGCGCAGGAAGATGTTGAGGGAACAGAGAAGAAGATAGCTGAACTTCAAGGGAACACCTTGCCGGATGCAAAAAGCAAGAAGACAATAAAACAGTTGCACAATAAACTCAGAAAATTGAAGAAGCAGCTCAGAAATGCAGAGAAGGAACTCAGCGATTTCGAGGACGGGGCCCACAGAAAGGGCATTCCGCCAGGATGGCTGAGATGCCAATTTGACTGGTGAGGGTCAAATTTGGAGTGATGACTAATGGATGATATTCTTGATATAGCTAAAAGGGTTCTAAAAATTGAGGCTGATGCCGTATCTGCCCTGATAGAAAAGCTCAACAGCGATTTTGAAAAGGCAGTCGGGATAATTTTCAGTAGCAGGGGCAGGGTTGTTGTCACAGGCATGGGCAAGTCAGGACTTGTGGGCAAAAAGATTGCCGCAACTCTTGCTTCGACAGGCACTCCTGCATTTTTTCTACATCCGGCAGAGGCAAGCCACGGAGACCTCGGTATGGTCACTGCCGATGATGTAATAGTTGCAATCTCCAACAGCGGAGAAACAGAAGAACTTGTGGGACTGATTCCTTTCTTAAAGAGATTCAATGTAAGCCTGATTTCCATGACAGGAAATCCTGATTCAACCCTTTCAAAGGCTGCTGAAGTTACCCTCGATGTTTCTGTAAAAGAGGAGGCATGTCCTATGGGGATCGTTCCCACAGCATCAACTACTGCAACACTCGCAATGGGCGATGCACTGGCAGTTGCCCTTCTGATAAAGAGGGGATTTAAAGAGGAAGACTTCGCTTTTTTCCATCCGGGAGGAAACCTCGGCAAGAAACTATTCATTAAGGTCAAAGACCTTATGCATACAGGAGATGCACTGCCCTTTGTATCTCCGGATATGCCGATGCTAAAGGCTACTGTGGAAATATCGTCAAAGAGATTGGGAGTTACGATAGTTGCAGACAGCGATAAAAGAATTTTAGGGATTATTACGGATGGAGACTTAAGAAGGGGCATAGAGAAGTGGGGCAAGGCGTTTTTTGATATGAATGCAGGAGAGGTAATGACAAAAAATCCAAAGACCATATCAGAGGATGAGCTCGCAGTAAAGGCCTTATCTATAATGGAGAAGCACTCAATCACATCCATTGTAGTTCCTGATGATAATGGTAAGGCAGTGGGCATAATACATATGCATGATATATTGAAGCAGGGGATAGTATGAAAAAGGCAGAAAGCAGAAAATGGAAGACAGAGGACAGAATAAGAGAAATCGCAAAAAAAATCAAACTCCTCATCCTTGATGTGGATGGAGTTTTAACGGATGGAAGCATTATTCTTGACAATGAAGGAAATGAGTTTAAGTCATTTCATGTGAGGGACGGGCACGGAATAAAGATGCTCGAAAAAGCAGGGATTAAGGTTGCTATAATCACGGGAAGGCATTCAAAGGTCGTTGAGAGAAGGGCTCATGAGCTTGGTATCACAGAGGTTTATCAGAGGTGCTACATAAAGTCTGTTGCCTATGAACATCTTATAGAGAAGATGGGGATATCTGATAATGAAGTGGCATATATAGGGGATGATATTGTGGATATTCCAATCTTTAAAAGGGTTGCACTCTCTGTTGCTGTTGCAGACGCCTCAGAAGAGACAAAGACAGAGGCGATGATCGTTACAGAGAATCGGGGAGGAAGAGGTGCTGTCAGGGAAATATGCGACCTCATACTTAAGTCAAACGGAAAGTGGAAAGAACTGGTTGATGAGTACTATACGGTTTAATCTCCCAACAATCCTTACATTCAGCAGGATAATCTTAATTCCCTTTTTTGTATTAATAACACCGAAAAGCCCGCTGTTGGGCATAACAATTTTCCTTATTGCATCGGCAACGGATTTCTTAGACGGCTATCTTGCACGTAAATCAGGACAGATAACGAAATTCGGGATAATCCTTGACCCCATTGCAGACAAATTCCTCGTAATCTCTGCGCTTATACTGCTCGTTGATATGGTGAGGCTTTCTGCATGGGTGGCAATAGTAATTATAGTGAGGGAGTTTGTTGTAACAGCATTGAGGGTTGTTGCCCTTTCAAAGAATATCGTCATTCCTGCAGAGACAGGAGGCAAGTTGAAAACAGCATCCCAGATGACAGCCATAATACTCCTCCTCCTGCCAGGAGGCATAGGGGATCTGGATTTTTACGATGTCGGCCTTGTTCTTATGTATATTGCCCTTATCCTTGCTTTAGTATCAGGAGTTAAATACACAATATCATTCTGGAGGCAGATGCAATGATGCCTGCATTAATGATCCTGTCGTTTCTCATAGGCTCTATCCCTACGGGTCTATTGATTGCAAGGACCAAGGGAATTGATTTAAGAAAGGTTGGAAGCGGAAACATAGGCGCGACAAATGTCCTCAGGGCAGTGGGTAAGGAAGCGGCTTTATTTACTCTGATAGGAGATATTGCAAAAGGAGCGCTTCCGGTTGCAATCGGAAAGTTTTTTGGATTGGGTATTTTTGATGCAGGCATTCTCGGCATCTCTTCCATATTAGGCCACAATTTTTCGTTATTCCTGAAATTTAAGGGAGGCAAAGGCGTTGCTACAAGCATAGGAGTTTTGCTTGCTTTCTCTCCCCATGTCGCACTTCTTACCATTACCATCTGGCTCTTGACAGCAAGATGGACAAGATACTCTTCTTTAAGCGCACTAATTGCATTCGGCCTGCTGCCGTTGAGTATTTACATGCTGGATTATTCAAAGGAAAAGATGATAATTGCAGTTGTTATTACCTGCTTGATATTCGTAAGGCATACAGCCAATGTTAAGAGACTTATGCAGGGGACAGAGAGTAAGATAGGGGAGAAGACAGGCAATAGGCAATAGGCCAAAGGCTATGGGCAAAAACAAAATTATGAATAAAAAAGCTGTTGTACTTCTCAGCGGCGGGATTGATTCATCTACAACAGCAGCCATTGCAAAGGCAGAAGGATACGATATTTATGCATTGAGCTTCGATTATGGTCAGAGGCACAGGCTTGAGCTTGAGTCTGCAAAAAAAGTGGCTGAAAGTCTCGGTGCTAAAAAACATTTGATAATAAAATTTGACCTTAGAGAGATCGGAGGCTCTGCGTTAACGGCTGATATTGAAGTACCTAAAGGCAGTTGCCAGTCGCCAGTCACCAGTCGCCAGTCACCAGCAGCCATGATTCCTGTTACTTATGTCCCTGCCCGCAACACGATTTTTCTTTCATTTGCCCTCGGATGGGCAGAGGTGCTTGAGGCACCGGATATTTTCATCGGTGCAAATGCAGTGGATTACAGCGGCTATCCTGACTGCCGGCCTGAATACCTGAAGGCATTCGAAGAAATGGCAAACCTCGCAACAAGGGTTTCTGTGGAAGGCAAAATCAAATTTAAAATAAAGGCACCACTCCTTTATATGACAAAGGGAGAGATAATAAGAAAAGGTGCAGAAATGGGATTCGACTATTCCTTCACATGGAGCTGTTATGACCCTCTGCCGGATGGAAGGCCATGCGAAAGATGCGATAGCTGTCTTTTCAGGGCAAAGGGATTCAAAGAGGCAGGAATCAAAGACCCTCTTTTGCTAAAGCTCTAAACACCCTAATTCCCCTTGACCACACGGTTATTAACGGATAGACTTATTTTATGCTTGAACCCCTGTTTAATCCTGATTCCATCGCGGTCATTGGTGCATCAAGAGACCCGCAGAAGGTCGGAGGAGCTGTCCTAAATAATCTTGTTAGATTCAGCTATAAAGGCAGGCTGTACCCTGTAAACCCATCTGCCACGGATATCTTGGGGCTTAAGGCTTATCAGAAGGCGTCTGAAGTTGGCAAAAGCATTGACCTTGCGGTTATAGCAGTCCCTGCCCGATTTGTACCCGAGACCCTTGTTGATTGTGCTGCTGCAGGAGTCAGGGCAGCGGTAATCGTGAGCGCAGGCTTCAAGGAGGCAGGGCCAGAGGGTGTCAGGCTGGAACAGGAAATCAGGATAATAAGTAAGGATAACAATATCCGCATCCTGGGCCCGAACTGTCTCGGGATAATCAATACAGCCAACAGCATGAATGCCACCTTTGCAGCAGGTATGCTTCCGAGTGGTAGAAATGCATTTTTTTCGCAGTCAGGGGCCCTTGGCATTGCCATATTGGACTGGGCAATCGGAAACAGGATGGGGTTTTCAAAGTTCATAAGCCTCGGCAATAAGACAGACCTCAATGAGATAGATTTTATAGAATATTTTATTAATGACCCTGATACCGATGTTATTTTAGGATACATAGAGGATGTTGTTGACGGCAGGAGGTTTTTAAATGTTGCCAGAAAGGCAACAAAGGTAAAACCTGTTATTCTCCTAAAGTCAGGAGGCACCGAGGCCGGTGCAAGGGCAGCATCATCCCATACAGGCGCCCTTGCAGGCTCTGAGACTGCCTTTGATGCAGCATTTAAACAGACAGGCGTTATCAGGGCAAATGGGATTCAAGAGCTTTTCGATACGGCCCTTGCATTTTCGGGCGGCAAGCTGCCTTCAGGGAACAGGCTGTTAATTGTTACAAATGCTGGAGGACCGGGAATAATTGCAGCAGATGCATCAGAAAAGCTTGGCCTTAAATTACCGCAGATGTCAAGGAATGCCATAGAGTCAATAGCGCCGCTTTTACCAAAGAACGCATCCCTCTATAACCCTGTGGACATAATCGGAGATGCCACATCAGAGCGGTATGAAGTTGTGCTGAACAAAGCAATTACAGATCCCAATGTGGATGGTATTATCGTGATACTCACTCCGCAGGCAATGACAGATGTGGAGAATACAGCGGAGATAATCATTAACAAATCAAAAACCGCGGATAAACCTGTCATAACGTCTTTCATGGGTGAAATGAGGGTAAGGGAATCAATTGAAATGCTTAAGACAAGTGCAATCCCGAACTTCTCTTATCCTGAAACAGCGGTCAGGGCATTCAAGAAACTCTATGATTACAATATGTGGAGACAGGGCATCGAAGAAGAAATACAGGGGCATATGTACAATAAAGATGCAGCAAAGGGGATAATCGACAGTTTGTTGAAGGCAGGAAGGTACGAGGCAGGGGAAGACATTGCAATGGCAATACTTTCCAATTATGGATTCGTATTTCCCCTGAGGGCTCTGGCACGCACTGCAAAGGAGGCAGCTGCTATTTCAGAAAAGATAGGATTTCCTGTTGTAATGAAGGTCTCATCTCCTGATATCCTTCATAAGACGGATGTTGGAGGAGTGAAGCTCAACATAAATTCAGATGTTGCAGCAGAGGATGCATTTATGGAGATAACATCCAATGCAAAGAGACTGATGCCCCATGCACTTATAAACGGCGTGATGATTTATGAAATGATCAAGGGCGGCAAAGAGGTGATCCTTGGAGTGACTGATGACAGGACATTCGGACATATGATCATGTTCGGTCTGGGCGGCATATATGTTGAGGTCTTAAAGGACGTGTCGTTCAGGATAGCGCCGGTGTCCAGAAAGGAGGCGGTATCTATGATAGATGAAATAAAAACCGCTGCACTTCTGAAGGGTACGAGGGGAGAGAGACCTGTGGACATAGAGGCAATAGTTAACGGGATTTTGAATATATCGTCCCTTGTTATGGACTTCCCAATGATAAGGGAGCTTGACATAAACCCCCTTGTTGTTATGAATAGTGGCGCCTTTGCCATAGACGCACGGATTATTTTTGAAAGGCCAAAACGTGGATAGATAAAGAGGAGGGAAACATGATACCGATATTTATAGCATCAAACAGAAGCCATAGCGGCAAGACATTTCTTGCCCTCGGTCTCGGACTGAAATTAATCGAGCAGGGATACAGGGTTGGCTATATCAAGCCTTTCGGCAAAATCCCTGCAAAAATTGGTCGGCATATATTCGATGCGGATGCCGTTTTTATAAAAGATGCCCTTTCCCTGTCTGACAGCCTTAATGTGGTTTCCCCCTTTGTCTTTAGCTACGAGGAACAAAATTTGTTGTTTGAGGGAAAGATAGGAGATGTAAAAAATAGGATAATGGAGGCAGTTGAATCACAGAAAAATAAAGATATTGTCATTATCGGCGGTGCAGCAGACCTCTTTGAAGGGGCTTCTCTAAATATCGATGCCTTCGAGCTTATAAAGGAGATGGATGCTTATATCATGATGGTGGAGTTGTGGAGAGGAGACAGCACTATGGATACCATCATCGGGGCGTACAAACTTTTTGGCGAGAGGTTTATAGGAAGTGTTATTAATAAAGTGCCGCAGAATGCAGCAGCCCATGCCAGGGAGAAGATAAGACCGTTTCTGGAGAAGAATGGAGTTACAATATTCGGCGTTTTCCCAAAGGACAGTTTTTTGGAATCCATAGCCATAAGACAGCTTGTTGAAATCCTTAACGGCAGAGTGCTCTGTTGTGAGGACAGACTCGATGACTTTGTGGAGAACTTTTCCATAGGTGCTATGGATGTGGACAGCGCCCTCAGTTATTTCAGCAGGATACCCAACAAGGCAGTAATCACAGGTGCCCACCGCTCCGACATACAGCTTGCCGCTATGGAGACTTCAACAAAGTGCATAATCCTTACAGGCGGACTTTATACAAACGATGTTGTTATCGGCAGGGCGCAGTCAAAGGGCATCCCAATCATATCAGTAGCAGAGGACACATTTACAGCTATTGACAGAATAGAGGCAACAATGGGAAAGGCACGGATAAGGGAAAAGGGCAAAATAGCCCGTGCAAAAGAGCTCATTGAAACAGAGTTCGATATGAAAGGGTTTTTAAAGATAATAGGTAATAGGTTTTAGTTCTCAAACCCATAACCAAATACCTATCACCTATAACCTGCCCTTGAGATAGCCTTCTATGGCTGATAGAAATTCCTTCATTTTAATGGGTTTCGGTATATATCCGTCAAACCCCTGTTCCAGAAACATCTCCCTGTCTCCCTTCATTGCATAGGCGGTGAGGGCGATTATCTTAAGATTCCTTGTATCATCCGATGATTTCAATGTTTTTACAACCTCCAGGCCGTCCACACCCGGCAACTGAATATCCAGAAGCACAAGGTCGGGTCTTTCCCTCTTTGCTATATCTAAGGCTTCTTCCCCCTTCGTTGTGTGAAGGCATTCATAGCCTCCTACATTGAGGATGTCCATGAACAACTCCAGATTAACCTGATTGTCCTCGACAACGAGTATCTTCTGTTTAGTGCTCATATACCACTACCTTCTGCCCTCCGCTCTCCTTTGCCTTTCTAAGGGACTGATGAGCCTTGAATATGAGTTCCTCAGGAGAAGACGCATCTTGAGGATAGTTTATTACAGAGACACTTGCAGTTATCTTCCCATGGGGCATTACCTCCTCGCCGTAAAATGGATAGCTGTCAATGTACGCAAGGAACCTCTTTGCTACAGCCTCGGCAGACGCCTTTAATGTGCTTGAGAGTATGATCCCGAACTCATCGATTCCGTATCTTACTACCGTATCCGAACCCCGCAGGGATTTTCTCAAAAATTCGGCTATCTTTCTGATAACGATGTTTGACCTGTGGATTCCATGTGCCTTTATGTAATCCGTGAAATTATCGAGGTCGAGCATCAATAATGTAAATGTATTTTTGTATCTGCCCGCTCTGCTTACCTCCTGTGCAAGGCGTATCTGGAAGTAGCAGTGGTCGAAAAGACCGCTCACCTCGTCCAGAAGTCCTGCCCTTGCAGGATAAGTGACCTCGAGGTCTCTTATGTGCATTAACAGGTCTTCCTTTGTGAAATGGCTCTTCTGTATGCAGTTTTCTATTTTCCCTGCAAGCCGGAGCCTGTCATCTACTGTCAGGTCCTTTGCAGTAAGAATGAGTATGGGGATATCCATGGTGGAAGGATTGTTTTTTAGTATCTGCGCCACTTCAAAGCCATCCACCTCGGGCATCATAAGGTCAAGGATAACGAGGTCCGGCCTGTATGCTACCGCCTTTTCTATGCCCTGTCTACCTGAATTGGCCGTGATTACATTGTAGCCTGATGGTTCGAGAATGGATGTCAGCAGTTCCAGCACCTCGGCATGGTCATCGATACAGAGGATATTCACGGGCCTTCTCCCCTTCTTTGTGGCAAAACTTAACTCCTCGAGCTTTTTCAGGAGGGTGATCCTGTCCACAGGTTTTATGAGGTAATCAGAGGCCCCGAGGGTAAAGCCCAACTCCCTGTTATCTATAACAGAAGATATAATCACAGGAATGTCCTTCATCTCGGGGTCTGATTTCATTTCCTGTAGTATTTCCCATCCGTCTTTTCCGGGAAGCATCACATCAAGGAGTACTGCAAATGGCTTTAATTCCTTTATACGATCTACAGCGGTATCTCCGTTATAGGCATGTGCAATCCTGTACCCACCCTGTGCAAGATAGAGGGTCAGCAATTCAGAAGTGGAGGGGTCATCCTCAACAACGAGGATTAGAGGTGCATCTCCTCTTCTGTTCCTTGATATATCCATATCGTAGACAGGCTCTTCTATTAGTTCAGGTTCTTTAACTTTTGCTGCCTTTTCCGTGACAGCGATATCAAAGAGTGGAAAGATTACCGTAAACTTGCTGCCTTTGCCCTCCTCGCTCTGAACAGAAATCTCTCCTCCATGGAGTTCCACGAGTTTTTTTGTCAGGGCAAGTCCAAGTCCTGTCCCTTCATATCTCCTTGAAAAACTGCTGTCAACCTGCTCGAATTCAGAGAATATCTTTTCATGATCCTGTTTTTTTATGCCGATTCCTGTATCAAGTACAGAGATTCTCAGGCAGCTTTCATTTCCGGGACATATATTAGGATTCTTTGTAAGGTAGGAGATGTTTTCGCTGCTTATCAATTCTGCCTCCATGAGAATGTCTCCGCCTTCCTGTGTGAACTTTACGGCATTGGAAAGGAGGTTATAGAGTATCTGTTTGAATTTAACCTTGTCCGCTTTGATTATAGAGACCTTATTGCCTATCGTTATGGACAGATTCTGGTTCTTCTTGTCTGATAGTGGTTTTATTACTGCTTCCACCTCTGATATGGCCTGGCGTACAGAGAAGGCTTCATAATGGAGTTCCATCTTTCCTGATTCAATCTTTGCTATATCCAGGATGTTGTTGATGAGTTGCAGCAGATGGCTTCCTGAACTGTAAATGTTGCTTGCATATTTCTTCTGTTTTTCCGTGAGTGTTCCAAACACTTCATCCATGAGCAATTCCGAAAACCCAAGGATAGAGTTGAGAGGGGTTCTGAGTTCATGGCTCATTGTTGCAATGAACTGGCTCTTCAGCCTGTTTGATCTTTCGAGCTCCCTATTTGCTTTTTCGAGTTCTTTTGTCCTTTCAATGACCTTTTCCTCGAGTTTTTCGTTCAGTTCCTGAAGCTCTAAATTTCTCTCCTCAATCGCCCTTTCGAGCTTTTTCTTTTCGGTTATATCCTTGCTGATGCCTACTGTTCCTAAAATCCCCTTCTTGCTGCTCAGAATATACGAAAGGGTTAGACTGACATCTATATTCCTTCTATCCTTTGTCACCAACTGTGTTTCATAATTAGATACATATCCCTCTTTTCCGAGTATCTTGAGTATGTCCCGCCTTTGCTCGGGCTGCACCCATAGTTTCTCAGCTTTGGTTCCTATTATTTCCTCTTTTGAATATCCCAGAATTCTTGATGCCCCTTTGTTGAATTCAACGATCCTGCCTTCTGTGTCGGTGGTTATTATTATATCGGCAGAATTGTCAAGGACATTCTTCAGATAGTTCTGTGTTTCTGATATTGCCTCGATAAGCCTGAATTTTTCGATGGCATATGCGGCCTGGATTCCCAGGAGGGTGATAAATTCAATCTCCCTCTGCGTCCAGTTTCTTGGCTTAAAATCATCTATGTACATGATGCCGATTGTATGGTCGTTGGCAAAAAGAGGCACTGCCACAATGCTCTTTATCCCTTCTTTAATGATGTTTCTGTTATCAACAAATGGATAAGTCTCTATATCCGGAATTATCGTGGGAATTCTTTTGCTCAGAATGTGGTCTGTCATTCCGCCATCCCGCCTTTTCCATTGAACAACATGGGAGAAATCCTTTGAAAAACCGTGAGCCGCCTTTAATGTAAGCGTATCGCTCTTTTCATCATACAGGGCAATGCTTCCCGCAGGAGCATTTACGGTGCGAATGGCCTCCAACATGAGGGTGTCCAATACCTCCTCCAGTTTATCCGCTGATGTCAGGGCAACGCCGATGCGGTACAGGTCTTTTGTCTCGTTAAGAAGGGCCTTTATCTCCTCTTTTGATTGGCGGCGTTTTTCGAGTAAATCCCAGATGAGTTTTGCGCTTTGTCCATCGATTACTTCTGTGCCAGGAGATTTTCGTTTCAGTATCTTAAGAACCTCGGCAGTTATACTGCTGTCGCCTGTTACATTGATTATTATGTCCGGTTTTTTGGCTGCAAGTTCTTTGAAATTATTGGTGATGGGAATATTAAACTGCTTTGCGATATTGATGCCCGGAGCATCGGGATTGATGTCAGCAATGCCTACTACATTGATATTCGGTTCTTTTAGAAGAACTGACAAAAGGGCGCTTCCGCCCTTTCCTGCCCCTATTACAGCGATGCTTCCCATAAAACCGTGCATACTGTCTGGTTCATGTCTCCTTTTCCCTTAATGGTACTGCAAGTAATCTACAAACCAGTAAAATTAACAAATCAATATATAATCGGTTGCTTAACTTATTTTCTTTAGTATCAGACATATAGCATGTAACTGTCAAGGTTAATTTAAAGTAAAAAAGCCCTGATTGGATTCTCCATCAGGGCTTTTTTGAGGTTTGAAGTCTCAGTGCTGTCCCGGGAAGAATGTGTAGCTTATCCACACGAGGATCGCCAGCAGCCCGATTCCGAGTCCTATGCTCCATCCAATGAGCTTTTTCTCGATAGGAAGTAGCGGCTCATATTCCATCTTCTTTAATTCGTCTACCAATCTTGGTTCTTCCGGCATAAAATACCTCCTCTTTATTTTATCCTGTTATTACCGGTGGTTTTACACCATGGAAGAATATCCATGAGATAATCAAACCAATCCATATAATGAACCCGAACAGACAGAGGACATAAACTGCAGCCAGTTTGCCAATACCCTCTTCCCATAGCTTCTTGAAATTGGATACAACTCCGATTGTAAAGAAGGTAAGCACAAAGAACATCACCCTGAAAGAGTTGCTTCCGCTTGTTGCTGTTTTAGCTGATGCGATAGTTGCCTTTGGTTCTTTGATCTGCGCCTCAAGGCTTTTTATCTTATCCTTCCCTGCCTTGATTTTTTCGGTTAAGGCTGCCTGTGCTGCCGGATCTGTTACTGTCGGAAGCTGCTTTTCTGCCTTGGAGATTTCTTCTTTTATGGTGCCGATCTCTTTGTCAACAGGCCCTATAGCTCTGGTAGCAGGTAAACAGATTAACAGGAGTATAAAGAATGTGATGGCATATCCCAGCACAAACTTCGGGAATCTATGCCATATCTCAATGGCCTGAACCTTTCCACCCTCTTTGCGCTCTATGACTGCGCTCCAGATTATAGCCAGGATGAATGCCCACACACCGATAAAGATGTCGATGAAAAGCTTTACTGTTGTAGAGGTCATTGTTATCCAGCCTTCCTTATAGTTTACCCCCTCCATTGTCATTGCCTTTGCCCTTATAAGCGCATCGGTAACTGCACCGCTTGCAACTGCTGCGCCGTCGGTCTTGACCGCAAGACCCATCCATGCGCCTGCCACCAACGGCTCTTTCCATAAGAAGTTCTGTGCTAAAAAGGGCAGTATTATGAGCTCAAGGACAGCGAATATAACAACCAGCGAGGATACCATAATAGGCACCACAGGCCTTGCCCTTATTGCGCCGCCTGTTGCTATTGCTGCTGACACACCGCATATGGATATGCCTGATGCGAGGGGCGCTGCCCATTCCTTGCTGAACTTGAAGTATTTCCTCGCAACAAAATAGACCAATGCCCAGTAGATGAGGTATGCCTCTACAATGGCACAGAGTCCCCTGAACATAACCGCTGATGCAAGACTGAAGGACTCGGCTGCCTTAAGGCCTAATAGTGCGCCCATAAGGACAATGGCAGTTTTTATATAGAGTTCTGGCCTTACCGCTTCTTTCAGGGTTTTTGAAAGTCCGGGCATGAAGTTGCCGACAAACAGGCCTGCCAAGAGTGCTACGATAAACCCTGACTCACCTGTCAGCCTCAGTGACCATGGAACGCCTGCCTTCTTTGCATTGGTTGCGGCTATGTATGCATAATGGCCTATAAACCAGCATGCATAACTTATCCAGAAGGCAATGGTGAATCCTATAACGAATTTGCTGACATTCGCACGCAATGCCGCAGCGCCAATAGTCATTACAATAAGCATGAAGAGATAGGTTAGCACTATAGATGCAAACCCTGATATTCCCTTTTTCTCATACTTGTCTCCAACCTTAAGACCGGATGTATCCTCCTTTACCGTTATGGTCTCTTCCTTGCCATCCGCTTTTTTAATGGTCACCTTCTGACCATCAATTTTTGTAATTTCACCCTTCACCGTCTGATAATCTTTTCCTACAGGAGACATTGCCTTTGAAGCATCTGTCCATACCTTTGTTGATATCCCCCATCCAAGTATATCCGTTTTTGCGAATGCAAATAGAGAAAGAACAAATATGAAGAGGCCAAGCCACAACGACAGCCAGTCTTCGCTTATGCCCTTCTTTTCAACAGCACATGTTGCAGGACTATTGCACTGGCCTTCGGCCAGTTTGTCCTCATCAAAACGTTTTTCTGCCATGTACTACCTCCCTCCGTTTAGACTTTAATAATAACTACAAAGTCTTGCCCTAGTCTTGCCATCTACATTATTTATGCCGTTAACACCACCTCCTTCCTTATGTTTGAATAATAGCTACAAATATAAAGAAGGTCAAAAAGAACCAGCATATGGATTATGCAATTACAATGCCAATAATAAAGTCATTAATTCATTATGATTTTATTATGATTTTTTGGCGAGAGCAAAAATGTTATGTTCCCATCTGGCAACATGGATGGGATGATTGTTCCCGTTAATGCTCATATCACATTCAGGCAGACTCAAGAATCAAGAAATACAATGATTCTTATCGCTGGATTTTGAGCTTATCTTGATTTTACGAACATGTTCCATATGATCACAAGCATCAATAGTAAAACAAGCTCGAACACGGATATTTTTGTAATAATAATGGCGATCTTCCTTTCAGAGAGGGTAAGCCTTAACCACACCCTGTCCATAAACCACTTAAAAAACCTTCTCCATAAAGTTCTTTCCTCGGCTAACTTTAAATACTCTCCTATGCTTCTTAGCCAGAAGACAAGTTCGCTATAGGTTCCTTTTAGTATAGTTTCATCATCTGAATCAATTAAAAACTGATGTGTCAGCCGAATCCCGTCACTGTCTTTTTCAATATTAAAGCTTATCTCCTTCAGTATCCCATCCTTTACTTTGAAGGAAATTCTTCTATCTCTTGAAAGCTCAAGAACCTCCATGCCACGTGTTTCGGTCAACTCTTTTCCGTAATATTCGATGGTCGCCTCGTATCTACTGCCCTTGCGTGTTTCCCCTTCCATTAGATGTCTTAGTTTTTTAAGGCTAAAATAAGGTGAAAGCCTTAGGATTACATTCAGGTCTGAAAGGACTTTAAATGCTGTAGCTTCTGAAACAGGAAGATTAATACTTTCTAAGATGTATTGCATTGGTTATATTTTATATCAAAAAGGCTTTGGAATTTTAATTCTGGATGGCTTGATTGCAGGGGCATGAATAATTCCATGCCCCTGCAAGAATACGCCGGCTCCCTACTTTTTGCCCTCTACCGTCGGGTAGTCTTTTTTTATCCAATCAGGAATGCCATCTCTATACCAGTAGATATTCTTGAATCCGAGGTGCTTGAGGAGCAATACTGCTGCCGGTGATCTCCAGCATTTTACGCCATTGCAGTAATTAACGAGCATATCATCCTTTTTATACTTGTCAGCCAGTTTTGGATCTTTAAGCAGTTCATCCACAGTAAGAAGCACAGCGCCTGCAATATGCTCCTTATCATAGTCAGCCTTCAGCCTGTTGTCCATAAGCACAAACTTCTTCTTTTCATCCATCATTTTTTTGATTTCAGCGCCTGTTATATTTTTTACCCCCGAAATAGAAGCAGGCATGTCCTTTTTATCTTTTCCAGCAGCCTTAAGCGCCTCCACTTCTTTTATTAAGGCATCAGGCCAATCCGCAGCAGATGCGAGGTTATAAAAACCCACAACTGCAAATGCTAAACACACTAAAGCTATCGCCGTTTTCCTTAACATCTTTACCCCCTAATCTTTAGTATGAGCCATTAAGTCATTGAGAAGCCCAAAGACTTAAGGCTAATTTTTTATTTGCCTCGCTAAACTCCACACCACCTCCCTTGCCGAAATCATTGAAGTGTTATTTGCTATCAAGACAGGGCATGGCGCAATCTTTGAGAGCTTTTTCAGAGAAACTTTTGCCTTATATTCCTCTGATCTCCCATTGCTGCTGCCCCCAATAATAATAAGGTCAGCTCCCTTATTCCTCGCCTCATCTGCTATAACCTCGACAGGATCTCCCACCCTGATGGCTGGGGTGACTTCAATTCCTGTCGCAAGCTCCCTGAAGGCTTCTAATACTTCTTCGGCCCTGCGGTTAAATTCGGATTCCGCATGCCTGTAAAACTCCATCCTCACATGAGAATTGTGCAGCCACTCAATACCAACAAGCGAACCCAGGTCTTTATGTATCACATAAAGACCGTGGATCTCCGCGCCAAATTCCCTTGCCAGGCCAATAGCGTATGACTCGGCCTTTTTAGCCCCTTCCGTACCATGCGTAGCTATAAGTATTCTTTTAAACATGGCTTTACTTAAATGCAATAATCACGAATATTGCCAGGGCAAAGGCGATTACCAGCGCCGTCAGGTCTTCCTTTTTCTCAGAGGCGAAGACGCTGAGTGCCCGCTCCTCCATCTTTTTTTGTTCTTCCTTCGTCGCTTTCTCTTCAGCCATTTAAGCACCTCCAGCTTTATGATTATTAGATGGTTCCCTTAATAAACAGCCAGACCACAAAGAAGGAAAGAACCGCCTTTGTGATACCGGCAATAACTCCTATTGTAGCGGCCTTGCCTCCTGCCTGCCGGATGGTCTGCCATGTAATCTGCATACCGAGGCCTATGAGACCGAAAGCAAAGAACCACATCATATACTCTCTCATGACCTCTAAGGTCTTGGGTTTTGCCTGAACTTTTTTGTCGGCGTCTTTAAAGACCTTCTTCAGGTCTTTATCTTTAGTGAAGTCCTGAGCCTTCAGCACAAGATCGGTCTGTTCGACGCTGGTAATCTGCCTGTCGGCCACAAGCTTTTCGAGGGCTGCCTTGATCTTGGGGTCCGTAACGGCACCCGACTCGATAAACGCCTGTACTTTCTTGAGGTCTCTTGTCCTTAATTCCTTTTTCTCATCAATCTTGAAACTGTAGAAATGCTTTCCGTGCAGGACGTGGTCCTTGGGCGTGAATACACCCGTAGAACTTAAGGCGAACATTATCAGAAAACCTAAAACGAATATCGGGAATTTGTCCACGATAATCCTGCCCAGATTTACTTTGGTGCCTGCCTCTGCTTCTTCTTCGCCTTTGGCAAACCAGATTGCGAGGATAATGACGATAAACGGCAGGAAAAGTATCCTTGTGATGTTGAATATTTCAGCAACCTTTAATGTTTCTATAGTGTTTGGGTCAAAAATAAGGGCTGCTGCTGCGACCTGAGCAGAGTTGAGTATGCCGGTCCCTGCCCATGCGCCGAATTGAAGCTCGTTCATGCCTACTATTCTGGCTATGGGGGGAAATGTAAAGAGCCCCACTACGCCAACGAGCAGCAGCATTCCTATCGAGTAGGCCATATCAATGCCGCGAGCCTTTACAACAGGCGCTGCCGCTACCGCTGCGGATACGCCGCACACGGCCATTCCGGCAGAAAGCACTCCGGCCAAAGGTCTTGCTATCTTCATCATTTGACTTAACCAGAGCACAAGTATAGCTGTACCCATAACAAATATCGTGATCATTGTAAAACTCATAGCGCCGAGATAGCGCAGTTCCGTAATACTGTACATAGCTCCCAGGCTGATAACGCCCATCTTCATGGCCAATCGCGCAGTCTTGACGCCTGACTGCATCCATTTTGGCACGCCGATGGTATTAACCCATATGAGTCCAAGAAGAACCCCTAAAAGTATATAGTTGAGCCCGAATATGGTTGCAAAGTTGAACCCCAGCGCAGGCTCTGCAGCTTTACCCCATAACTTAAAAAGCGGTTCGAAATAAAAACGGCAGAGATATGCAAGTATGATCATCATGCCGGCGCCGGCCATCGGCGCCCTTACTACCATATCGAACTTGGATTTCATTGCTGGCTGGACGAGATTCCATATTCCGAACAATGAAATTATTGTGCCGGCCCATATTCCCACGCCGACCTGCGTATCCACGGTTTTACCGGCCTTGAGATAATTCATTAACTCCATAAGAGCTCCGGGAATCGCCGCTGCCTCGTGGCGTTTCAGTAGCAGAGCGTAAACAAGCAGAATAATGCCTACAATCAATGCTGCAGGCGACCTTTTTTCTCCATTCATCCTTTACCTCCTCCTGTTCATCAGTTATATAGCAAAACATCTATTGCTTATTTCACGACAAGGACATCGCATGGTGCATGACTAATCACCTTGGAAGATACGCTTCCAAGATAGAACTTTTTCGCGCCATGTTTACCATGGGAGCCGACAACGAGCAGGTCGACCTTCTCACTATTTGCAATATCGACAATAATTTCAGCAGGACTCCCAAACCTGACCTCTGTTCTTACATCCTGCAGAGACTTCGAAAGGTCATCCTTAATTCCTTTCATCAGTTTTTCTGACTCATCCGTTAAGGTGCTATAAAGGGTTTTGGTATAGTCGTCGCCCAATTCGTCGGTAAAGCCGAGGTCCGGCACGACATTTACTACCAATAGGGAAGCGTTTTCCCTTTTTGCAATATCAGCCCCTTTTTTCAATGCCTTGTTCGAGTACTCCGACCCATCATGTGCAACCAATATCTTCATTTTTTCCCTCCTTTCTTTCTTTGCGATAAAAATTCAAGCAACCCACTTTGTAGCAAAATGAAACATTTATGCTACAAAATGCAACTGTAATGCAATTGCGATGCCATTTAAAATATTTGGATGAGAGGTTGTTTTTTACAAGAAAAATTTAGGGATATAATGAAATTGCGTTTCCACTTGGGAACATTTAGAGGAGCAAGTGTTCCCTGACGGGCTTACTCAATGCTGTATTCCTTCAATTTCTTCCAGAGGACCTTTCTGCTTATTCCGAGTTTCCTGGCAGCCTCTATTTTTTTGCCGCCGCTCTCTTTTAATGCATTCATTATCATCTGTTTTTCAAGGAAAACTATGCCTTTCTGGAGAGGCGTATTAACCGGAAGGTTGTTAAATTGGGGACATCCGATTCCCTGGGCAGAAAATTCATCGGGAAGGGTTTTAAAGTCTATCAAGCCATTTTTTGAAAGCAGAACAGCCCGCTCCAGGGCATGTTTGAGCTCGCGGACATTTCCTGGATAATGGTATGAAAGAAGGGCATTGTATGCAGAGGGCGCTACCTTTAATTCCGGTTTTGCATATTTATCGCCGAAATATTTCAAGAAGTGCTCTATGAGATAAGGAATGTCTTCCTTCCTTTCCCTTAATGGCGGAATTATTATAGGGACCACATTTATCCTGTAAAACAGGTCTTCCCTGAATTTCCCTGCGGCGGCGCAGTCCTTCAGGTTCTTGCTCGTTGCATAGATTCCCCTTACATCAACCTTTACCGGCTCATTGCCTCCGAGACGGGTAACAGTATGCTCTTCGATAACCCTCAAGAGCTTTGCCTGAAGTCCCATGGGCATGTCACCTATTTCATCAAAGAATATGCATCCTCCATTGGCTCTCTCAAACCTTCCCTTTCTCACCTCTGCTGCACCTGTGAAGGCGCCCTTTTCATGTCCGAAAAGCTCTGACTCAAATAGATTTTCGGGTATTGCGGCGCAGTTTATCTTTATGCATGGCTTGTCTTTTCTCAGGCTGAGATTGTGGATTGCATTTGCCACGAGCTCCTTTCCGGTGCCGCTTTCTCCCTGAATTAAGACAGGCACGTCTGTTTTTGCTATTGATGATATGCGATCAAATACATCCTTCATGGCAGGGCTTACGCCTATGATATTCTCAAAGCCGGTCTTTTCGGTCACGGATTCCCTCAGGCGACTCAACTCGGCCTCGAGGCTGCGGAACTTCATGAACCTCTCGATGGTTATGAGCAATTCTTCATTGGAGAATGGCTTTGCAATGTAATCAAAGGCGCCGTCCTTGATGGCCTGCACTGCTGTCTTGACCTCTGCGTATGCAGTGATGATTATCACGCCTGTTTCAGGAGAGATTTTTTTTGCATGATTAAGTATTGAGAGACCGTCATATTTGGGCAGCTTAAGGTCTGTGATTATGATGTCAAAAGAGCCTTTCTCTATTGCCGCCAGGCCATCTGCTCCATCTTCGCAGGGACTGACTGCATAGCCTGATGACGAGAGGAAATGGCTCATCCCCAGCCTCATGCCCGGTTCGTCTTCAATTATGAGTATTCTGCCCTTCATTTTGATACAGGTAATATTACCGTAAATTTGGTTCCCCTCGGGCTACTCTCCACCACTATCTCGCCTCTGTGCTGCTCTACTATCGATTTGCTTACTGAAAGGCCGAGGCCTGTACCCTCTCCAACTGCTTTTGTGGTGAAAAAGGGATCGAATATATAGGGCAATACATTATCGGGTATGCCGGGGCCCGAATCTAAAAAAGACGCCTTGCAAACACCGTTGCTGGATGAGGTCTCTATTGTTAGCGATCCCTGATTTCCATCCATTGCATGGATTGCATTGAGTATGATATTTAAAAATACCTGCTCCATCTTGTTGGGGTCAACCATTATTTCATGGATTCCCGGGGAGAGGTTTTTTATGATCTTTATCCCTTTCTTGGATATAAGATAGTCTGTTAGCTGAAGTACATCCTCTATCAGCCTGTTTATTGATACAGGCGAAACACTCAGTGAGGACTTTTTTGAAAAGTCAAGGAGCTGCTTTACTATGCCCTGAATCCTCTCAAGCCCGGAGTTTATAACATCTATATGCATCTTTCTTGTTTCTTCATCCATCCCCATGGTCATGAGATTATTAAAACAGAGCCTTATCCCGCCAAGGGGATTGTTTATTTCATGTGCTACGCCTGCTGAAAGCTGACCGACAGCAGCCAATTTTTCGGCCATCCTCATCTGCTCCTCAATCTGCCTTTTATCTGTTATGTCCCTGACATAATGGACTGCCTTCAAGACATTTCCATTGTCATCGAATATCGGGTAGAGGTGTACATAATAGTATTGCCCGTCATCGCCCTCCCAGTATTCAGAAACAGCCCTCTTTTCCCTCTTTGCCTTTGCCAGAAAACAGACAGGACAGGATGTGTCTGCATCACAGTTTTCAGGCTGGCATTTTTTTGTGAAGACCGCACTTCTACCTTTTGTCATCCATTCTCTGTATGCCTGATTTGTTATCTCGAGAGTGCAGTCCGGATTCACAAGGGCAAGGGGGTCGCTGATGCCTTCAAAAATAGAGCGGAGGGTCTCGGCATTTTTTCTCAAATCCTCCTGTGCATTATAAAGATGTTTTGCCATCTGGTTAAAGGATTCTGTTAGCTCTCCAATCTCATCACGAGCGGTAATTGTAATGTCCTGATTCAAGGGTTCTGTACCGTCAGCAATGCCTTTGAATATGGTGGTTAGCCTGCTCAATGGCCTGCTCACAAGGCTCCAGAAAGCGCCCTGCAGTGATATGAAGAGAAATAGCAGTGTAATAAAGCCGAATATAAAAGTGGATATGGCTATCCCCTTAATCTGTCCGAGAGTAATATCGAGGGGGATAGTTACAGATTCAACGCCGATTACATCTCCATTCTTCCAGCCGAAGCCGCTCTTAGTCCCGTACTTTTTAACAAGACCCCTCGGCGCTTTCGATGGATCTCCATGACATGTAAGACACCCTTTCTCAGCAGTTATTGCCTTTACCCTGATGAGAAACTCCTGCCCTTCTATCTTGATTATGCCGTTCCATGATTTCTGCTCCTTGTTCTTCTGGAAAAATGAAATCATCCCTTTATGAAGTGTATCGGCCTTATCCTTCGGGTTAAGTGGATTGTTCGAGACCCTTTTGTAAACATAATCCTTCAAGTCATTATTGAATCGCTTCATGACCTCTTGTGTCACGTGGGTTGTGGACATGGCCTCAATAATAAATTCGTCCTTTGTATTCGGGAATATCTGGAACATCTTTGGCCGCAAGGTATTCTTAATATAATCACCCACAGCACCTATCTGCGTCATGATAATCAGGGTCTTCTCATTGGCGTCCTCTACTACCTTGTTTTTCAGGTGAAGATAGAGAAGGAAAGAGAATATTATGCAGAAGACAAGCAGGATGAGTCCTACGGTAAGGGTAAACTTCGTGCTGAGTGAGAGATTTTTAAGTTTCATGCCCCGACCGATGCCTTTTTGCGTGGGAAATAAGGATCAAAAGGATCAATGTGTCTCCTGTTCTCCTCTTTGTTTTACAGTTTAGAATTTCCATACGGGTTTGTCAACAAATACATTTGAATTTATACCACATAGGTATAGACATATTAACCAGTTTATAGATGCATTTGAAACAGAAGGACAAAAAGGTAAGGATATTAAAGAAAGGATAAGCAGGAAAGAG
>JAGUWD010000008.1 GCA_020062545.1 Thermodesulfovibrionales bacterium | reverse complement strand
GCCTCTTTCCTGCTTATCCTTTCTTTAATATTCTTACCTTCTTTTCCTTCTGTCTCAAATGCATCTATAAACTGGTTAATATGTCTATACCTATGTGGTCCTGCGTTTTTTTATGTATTGACTCGGGAAATACAGTTTGATACCATTTGAAGCATGGGGAGAGTAGCTCTTGGCGAAGATGTCGTTTATCATTCCGAATCTGGAGAAAATGCAAGCAAAAGGAGGCTTTAGATGGCAGGAATAGCAAAGGGGTATGAAGTAAGCCAGGGGAAGGTTAAAATATCAATTTCGCCAGACTGTAATTTGAACTGTAGATATTGTAGCAAAGAAGGAACTATTGGCATAGGCTGCAAGAGAACTATTAGCACACAAGACTTATTATTACTTTGTGAAGCATTGTTTAATAAAGGATATAGGCACGCTTATTTGGGTGGCGGTGGTTATGGAGAACCATTACTGGCTAAGGACATCCATGGAGTTATAAAAGGAGTAAAGGATATAGGATATGAGAAGATAACACTTGTTACAAATGGTGTTTTACTTAAAAAGCAATGCGAAAAATTATTTTCATTGGGCGTTACTGGATGCAATATAAGTTTAGATACTCTTGATGAACGTATTTACACATGGCTTTGCGGAAAAGATCTTCTACGTGACGTTATTGAAGGAATAAAGGAGGCATCTAAAATCTTCCATCGCACTAAGGTAACCACCGTGTTGCTTGAGGGGATTAATGATATTGAAATGCCCTCAATTATGTACTTTTGTAGCGATTTAGGCGTAGAACTTCAATTAAACGATTTAGTTAATCTTGTTCCAGGAGATCCGTTTTATGAAGCACACTATAAGGATCCCTCGTATCTTCTTGAAGAACTTAATCGGAATTCTTACAAGGTCGAAATCATAAAACGAGATAGTAAACATAAATATTATATGGACATGCTTACTATAACAGTCAGACTCACTAAAGCGTATACAAATATTGCAATAAGGGAGGATTCTCCAATAATTAGGCCAGATGGTAAAGTTGTCTGGTTATCACATGAAAATATTATTTTCGATATGGCAGCATACAGGAGAACTCACAGAAAAATAATAAAGAAAGAATTTTTTCAAGAGCTTTCGGAATCGATTGATAATCGACTAAAAGGTATAACTTCCCAGACATTAAAACAAATTGCAATATGTGGATCGTTTTCAAGAGCATCTTGGTAATTAAGTGAGAGAATAGGATGATTTTATTATGGACAAAATAGGGACAACGACCAATTAAAAGGAAATGCCAGAACGGCAGATAGCAGAGTGCTTGTCTACGACTCGTAGAGAGGTTAACAACCAAAGACTTCGCCTTCTCAAGCACTCGAAACGTTATCTGTTCACTGCTGGCATAGGGAAAGGAAATAGCCGGGGAAAAATAGGGAGGCTCTATTTTAAGATTGCCGACATGATGCTTGAGGTTAACACCCAAAGGCTACGCCTCAGATTTTTGAGCCATATAGTTGGCAAATATGGTAAAATTGAGTTTAGAGGAGGTTGATTTATGACAACTGCATTAATAAAAGACAATCTGATTGCTCAACTTGATAAGCTCCCCTACGACCTTCAACTCCGTGTTCTTGACTTTGCAAAGACTTTGATTCCCAAAGGAGTTGATGGCAAAAGCCTTTTACGATTTGAAGGGGCAATTCTTGCTGATGATTTGCAACTAATGTCTAAAGCTATAGAAGACGGCTGTGAAAAGGTAGACATCGGTGAATGGTAGATTTCTTCTGGATACAAATATAATCATCGCCCTTTTTGCCAGAGACCCAATGATTCATGAACGTCTTTCAAATGCCTCTGAGGTATTCATTCCATGTATTGTTATCGGAGAGTTATATTTTGGTTCTTATAAATCGCTAAAAGCTCAAGAAAATCTCAATCGTATAGATGAATTTGCTCTCAGTAATACTGTGCTTCCGTGTGATATAGAAACAGCCAAAAAATATGGAGATATAAAGAACCGCTTAAAAGGGACAACCTATTCCTGAAAATGACATCTGGATTGCTGCAATTGCTCAACAATACGCTCTTACAGTGGTTACAAAAGACGCTCATTTTAAGTTGGTTGAAAACTTAAAAATTGAACTATGGTAGAAGGTCTGCCCGCAACGGCAGATAACAACAAAGATGGAAAATGTTAGTCACGAAAAAATAATAGAGGCGCTGAAAAAGATTCCTTTCTTCAGGGAGTTTACAGATGAAGATCTGTCCCTGCTCCTCAAGATTACGCAGTGGACAGAAGGCTGATGCTTCGCATCAGCCTTGCACAGAGAACTTATTTCCCCTTTATGATATCGTCCGCCCAGCTCAATGCAGCAGAGACTGTAGGAAATCCGATTGTGCTTGAAAGCAGTATTATTGCATGATAGATCTCTTCAGGCTTTGCGCCCGCCTCCAATGCCCTTCTTGTGTGGGAATGGACCGAACCCTCTGATCTTATGGCAGCAGCGGCTGCCAATTGTATGAGATGAGCGGTCTTTTCATTAATTGGGCCTGCTGCCTTTGCAGCTTTTCCAAGATTATCAACTGCCTTAAAATACCCCTTAAACTTCTTCTTAATGCCAAGATACTGCTCCGGTAACTTTGACATAACTTCCTCCTTAAATATTAATTAACCTTTTGCCTGCAATATAAGCATCCTTCAATGCCGTAGGATGCTCAAGTATTGCGGCCTTTGCATCAACGCCAAGAAAACTCAATGTATCGTGTTCAGGAACGTTTATTGTCCTGAAGAATGCCTTTGCTGTTGCCTCTGCACACTGGATGCCGACCTCCTTTTTCATTCCGCCGACCAATAATAAAAGCCCCTTTCTTCCGTATTGTCCTTCAGAGATTGGCTTGTTCAGGAGGTATTTCTCACACCAGAATGATTGGCACCTGTCTATCATTATCTTTGCCTGTGCACTAACTCCGAAAAAGAAGATGGGGGAGGCGAGGATTATCCTGTCAGCCTCCCTTATGGCATCATATACCTCATCCATATCGTCATTTATTATACACCTGCCTGTTTTATCGCACCCCCCGCAGTCCTGGCAGGGTTTTATGTTCATGGAATTGAGTTTGAATAATCTGATATCATGGCCTGATTCATGTACGGGCTTTAATGTTTCCTTCAGAAGTATGTCTGTATTGCCCTCTATCCTCGGACTGCCCTGAAATGCCAGCACCTTCATTACATTTTCTGGCATCAGTCTATTTTCTTAAACGCCTGTTTTTTTGCTCCGCAGATGGGGCATTCATCAGGGGCTTCGTTTTCAACAGTATTGCCGCAGACCTGGCATACATAATAATCAACATCTGGATTTTTACCGAGATTTCCGAGTGCTTTCTTGTAAAGATCTGCGTGGATCTTTTCTACCTCGTTGGCAAAATTAAAGCTCCTCAATGCACCGTCATTTCCCTCAGCCTTTGCGTCTTCTATCATCTGTGGATACATCTTCTGGAATTCGTATGTTTCGCCGTTTATTGCCTCGTTGAGATTTTCCTTAGTGGACTTTATTCCGCCTACTTCTTTCAGATGATTATGCGCATGCACTGTTTCTGCTTCTGCAGCAGCCCTGAATAATTTTGCGACCTGTTTGTATCCTTCTTCCTCTGCCTTTTTTGCAAAGGCAAGGTATTTCCTGTTTGCCTGCGATTCGCCTGCAAATGCCTCTAATAAATCTTTTTCAACTTTACTCATGATATGCCTCCTTAGAATTTTTTATGATATTCCTTTACCTTTTTTGCAAACTCTTTTCCAAATTCATAACACTTTGTTTCATCCTCGAATGAAGGCTTAAAAAGTATCTGTAACCCTGGTTCAAATATCTCAAGTCCCATTCGCTTGAAGTCTTCATATGCCTCTTTTACTGCACCGCCTCCCCATCCATAGCTTCCAAATGCGCCGACAATGCGGTTTTTTGGCCTTAAACCGCGAAGATGTGTCAGGAAGTGGGCAATACTGGGATACATGATATTGTTAAGAGTTGGCGTACCGATGAGACAGCCCCTGGATTTCCAGAACTCTTTAATGGCAATGCTCATCGGCGTAGCCCTTAGTTTAATAACCTTACATTCAACTCCTTCATCTTTTATTCCCTGCATTATTGGTAATGTCATCTGCTCTGTGCTGTGCCACATTGTGTCATAAATAATCGAGACACTCAGGTTTGTTTTGCCGTTTGCCATATCCAGATACATCTGCAATACCTTCTGCGGATTTGCCTTCCATATGATGCCGTGGTCAGGGGCGATCATCTCTATTTCGATGCCAAGCTTCTGGATGTCTGCGATCTTTGCCTTTATCAATTGACCGAATGGCATAAGGATATTTGCATAATAATCTATTACTGCGTCTTCAAGCTCAGACATTGACTGACAAGTTATAAACTCGTCATCGAATCTAACAGCAGATGCGATATGCTGGCCAAATGCATCCTGACTGATGAGTATCTTTTCTTCCTTTATATAGGTCATCATTGAATCAGGCCAGTGAAGCATGGGGGTTTCTATAAAGAGCAAAGTCCTCTTGCCTATAGCAAGGGTATCCCCTGTTTTTACGATTTTTATATTCCATTTCGAAGTATCAAAAAACCTGTCAAGACCCCTTTTGCCCTTCTCTGTTATATATATGGTGGCATTGGGCGTTAAATCCATTATCTTGTCAATGCTTGTCACATGGTCGTTCTCTATATGGTTTATGACAACATGCCTTATCTTTGAAGGATCGACAACAGACCTTATATTTTTAATGGTAATATCAGAAAAGTCGTATTTAACTGTATCCATGAGGGTTATTTCATCATCCATTATAAGATAGTTGTTATAAGTTGTACCCCGAGGAGTTTCATAGCCGTGAAAGTCCCTGACAGCCCAGTCGATTGCGCCTACCCAGTATATACCGTTTTTGAGTTCAATAGCCTTCATATAGCATCCTCAACTAATCTTCCAAAAGGCTGCTGAAGGTATTATGGTGATTCTCTTCGTCTGCAAGTATCTGCTCAAACAGTTTTTTGGTCGTATAGTCGTTTTCCTTCTCTGCAAGCTTTATGATGTCTTTATACATTGCAATTGCTTCTTCTTCGGCCTTTTTGTCTATTTTGAGCATATCCTTTGCATTTTTTCCGACATCGATGGGCGCAGGCTTGGTTGTCGGCGAGCCGCCTAAATAATCAAGCCTCTCTGCAATGAGTTCTGCATGCATCATTTCAGCAATAGCTATCTGCCTGAAAATAGGACCAATTGATTGTGCATTAATACCTTTGATCATTATATGCTGCCACATATACTGGATACTTACCTGCATCTCCCTTGCTATTGCATCATTGAGTTTTTCTAATAATTCCTTGCTTGCCATAATGTAGTGCCTCCTTAATGTATAGTTTTTTCTTTTTGAAAGATTTTATAACCGCAGACATAGCATCTTGTCTCATCCTCATCGGTCCAGAGTTCCACCTCGTAACCGCAAATGGGACATGTTATCTCTGTCGGGAAAGGGATGCTCTTTACCGAACAGTTGCTTCTATTCTTTATCTCCATTTTTTGCCTTTCTCCATCCTTCATTTTGCAGCCTCTCTGTTCTTTCTTTTGCCCATGATTTCATTTCCTTGAGATACAATACCGGATTGCTCTTTGCAAGAGACGTGATCTTTTCCCGCTCCTTTACGCTGTCTATATGATCCCCGGGATAAATGCCATTCCATGTGCAGTAGCCTTCATCGAACAGCATGTCGGGTGTAATGTGAGCGCCGGCAATCCTTTGGCCCATAAATTTTGCTATATCCTTTGCTATATCCATATCGTATTCAATAATCCACCCATTGTCAACAACCATTTTTTCTGGATTCACATTTATGTCAGACGAACAATTCGGGCAGTAAAGCGTCTTTATTGCCTGTTCTGTCATGATATTGTTCTTAAAATGGAAGCTCGCTGTTTTGCTGCCGCATCGGCATTTCATTTCATATGCCACACACATGGTATCTCCTCCTGCAACATTGGGTCAGGCCTGCACAGTACCTGCCCCTGATAATAGGTTATACTACGCCCTTACTGTTTAAAAACTGGCTGTACTTTTTATCGGTTCCGAGTATATGATTCTGGAGCCAATCTTTCAAGAAGCCTAACACCTCCACTGTGAGAACCGGTGCGCCTTGCTGAAAGTCCTTCTGGAGTTCTATTGCCTTTTGAGTGAGTTTTGCATGCTCTGACTTATGCACATTTAATTCAGGATAGCCGTGTGTACTCAAAAGTCTTTCTTCTGTGGCGAAGTGGGTTCCCACGTATTGGATTAGCTCCGTAAGGGTCTTGCCCAATACTTCATTGCCCTTGCCTGCCTTCATTGAATCATGCAGTGAATTGAGCATATCCACAAGCTTCTTATGCTGGCTGTCAATCTCATTGATGTTTACACTATACTTATCGCTCCACACAAATAATGCCATGTTACACCTCCTTACGTGTTTTGTTAGTTAGCCCTTCCAAACTCCATGCAAATTGCAATACTCTCTTGCAATAATTGCTGATGCATCAATCATGAAAACAGCTTCTGGCACATCACCCGGTTTTAAGAATTGACGATATGCTTTTCCATCTGCTATAACCTCTATCCACTCAATGTAATGTTTTTCTTCCATTGGATGTGGAATACTCCCAACCTTTACTTTAAAGCCGCCTTCTATCTTTTCCACTACAGGAACATGTTTTTCCTGAGACGCGTCCACTGTATTCTCCTCATAGAACTTCATTGGCTGGCCGCAGCACACCAATTGCCCTATGCCTTCGTGTATCATCTCCACCATGTTACCGCAGATTTCGCATTTGTAGATTTGCAGTCTCTTTGTCATCTTCGCCTCCTTTGATTATTGGCAGGGCTAAAGCCCTGCCATATGCAATTTTATTTTCCCTCGTATGCCTCGTAAACCTTGCCAACCATTTTAGCAGAAGGTGCAAGGGTTTTGTCTCCTTCTTCCTTCCACTTTGAAGGGCAGCCTTCTGCGGTATGCTTTGCAAGGTGGATGTTCGCCTTGAACTTCCTCATTAGCTCATCGATATTTCTTCCCATGTTGTAGAAATTAACCTCGGAGTTTAAAAGCTTTCCCTCGGGGCTGATTATGAATGTCCCCCTGAGAGCGAGGCCTGTTTCCTCGTCATATACGCCAAACATTCTTGCCAACTTCCCTGTCGGGTCTGCACCCATCGGATATTTGACGTTTTCGAGCATCTTTTCTTCCCTCTGCCATGCAAGCTGGACAAATTTTGTATCGGTGCTGACCGTGATTACCTCGGCACCCATCTTTTTGAACCTCTCATACTGCTCTGCCAGAGCAGCAAACTCGGTAGCTCAGACAAAGGTGAAGGCAGCAGGGTAGAAGAACAATATTGTCCATTTCTTTTTTGCCTTGAGTGCTTCAAGGCTTATCTCTCCGAAATCTCCCTTTGTCGGCTCGAATGTATCGAGCTTGAAATCAGGCACATCCTGCCCAACCTGTAAATAACAGCAATTTTCACTCATCTTAAACCTCCCTGGATATTTATTCGGGTCAAAGACCCCTTTACTCTTCAACTCTTAAGCTTTCTGCATTGTTCCTTTTTCACCGCACTTCGGGCACTTCTGGGGCTTGCATCTGCCCTCTTTTGTCGTGCCGCATTTGCTGCATTTAAAAACTGCCATTCTACTCACCTCCTTGTTAGTTCATAGCGGATAGCTTCATGGTTATGTGAGCCATCAGCTATAAACTATTAGCTTTCTTACATTTGGGACATATGCCGTAAAACTCTATATGGTTGCCTATTATCTCAAAGCCTGCCCTCTCGCCATTGGGTATAGGCAGCTTATAGTCGCCGTGTATGTCCACAATCCTTTTGCATTTAACGCATATCAAGTGGTGATGGTGTTCGGTATTTGGGTCAAATCTCTTCTTATCAGGATCGATTGTAAGCTCAAGCAGGCCGCCCCTCTGCCTCAATGTTTCGAGTGTGTTGTAGACCGTTGCAAATGACATTGTAGGGAATCTCTTTAAAACTGCCCTGTAAATGTCTTCTGCCGACGGATGTTCCTTATTCCCATCAAGATAATTGAGGATCGCAAGCCTCTGCGGGGTAAGCTTGAGCCCTGTGTCTTTATATTTTTCCATTGGCCACCTCTTTAGAATTATTCTTGATAAAGAAATCTTATCAGATTAGAATTGTTCTTGTCAAGTGTTTTTTTTAAATTAAACCACATAGGTATAGACATATTAACCAGTTTATAGATGCATTTGAAACAGAAGGACAAAAAGGTAAGGATATTAAAGAAAGGATAAGCAGGAAAGAG
>JAGUWD010000044.1 GCA_020062545.1 Thermodesulfovibrionales bacterium | reverse complement strand
CTGTTGTGCTTATGGAGGACTTGCTTAAATTAGCAGGGTTAATTACTCTGTTCCTTAAATCTCATTTGACTGGTAAATATGTCCATACCAAGTGCCTTTGCCTATTTTGTTCTTCGGTCTGTTTTTCGGTATAATTACATTTATGGAAAAACAGCAGATTTACGATATCATTATAGATAATCTTCCGGTTGGCTTTTCCATAGTGGACAAGGATGGAATCATTATCGACTTCAACAATACCGCAGAAAAAATAACTGGCTATACAAAAAAGGGGGTAATCGGCAAATCCCATCTTAAAATGCTCCACGGCACGGATGATAAAGATGCCTGTCCTTTATTTAAACATGCGCTCCAGAAGCATGAGCAATTGATTGCAACAGAGGCCACTATAATGAAGAAGAACGGCGACTTTATTGCAGTATCTGTCACGACATCTCCGCTCTTTGACAGCAATGGTAATTTTATCGGGGGCATTGAACTCTTCAGAGATATGACCGAATTAAAACGATTGGAGAGGGAACGAAAGAATATCCTCTCGATGTTTGTCCACGATATGAAAAATCCGGTTATCGCTGCAGAAGGTTTCATATCAAGACTTCTTTCCGGAAAGGCGGGACCTCTGTCTGAAACTCAAAAAAATTATCTTGAGTTGGTAAAGGAGGAACTGGATGGACTGCAGGGATTGATCACCGACTTCCTTGAATTTTCGAGGTTCGAAGCAACGGAGTGCAAGCCTGTATTGGGACCATTCAACATGGAAGCCTCTATGCGCAAGCATATAGAGATAGCAAAGGTAGAGGCCGAGAAAAAAAATATTGCAATTAATTTTGAGACTTGCGAAGCAGAGGCGGTGACCAATGCGGATGCAATGTTAATCAGCAGGGTTATTACCAATCTGCTGGACAATGCGATAAAATACACAAATCCAGGAGGGGCTGTGACAGTCAGACTTGATGAGAGGAGCGAAGATATCCTTGTGCAGGTAACGGACACGGGTATTGGCATTCCTGAAGAGCACCTCCCATATATATTCGATGCCTTTTATCGGGGTAAAAGGGACCTGAAAGGTTCGGGACTCGGCCTGTCCATTGCAAAAACGATAGTAGAGGCTCATGGCGGCAGGATATGGGTTGAAAGCATACCCGGAAAGGGCAGCACCTTCAGCTTTACCCTGCCAAAAAAGTAGATTTTTGTATAGAAGTTAAGCAACAGTAAGACACGCCTTGCATTAATCCGCAAATAGAGATATGATTTTTAAAAAATACTATTACAGGAGGGGACAGAAATGAACGTGCATGATGAAATTGCAAAGGTAGCACACGAACTCTATGAAAAGAGCGGGAGGATGCCAGGACGGGATCTCGAAAACTGGCTTGAGGCAGAAAAGATTGTAATGGCGAGGCATAAAAGTGAGAAGAAGACATCATCAGGCGCAAAAAAAACTGCGGGGAGAGCAAAGAAGACAAAATAATGAAAGAGGCAATGCTCTATGAAAAGATTGCAGACGGCAAGGTAAAATGCCATCTCTGTAACCATTACTGCACCATTTCGCCGGGCAAGCGGGGGATTTGTGCAGTAAGGGAAAACAGGGATGGCACGCTTTATCCCCTTGTCTACGGGAAGGTCATAGCAAGGCATATAGACCCCATAGAGAAAAAGCCGTTATTCCATTTTTATCCTGGATCACGGTCTTATTCTATTGCCACAGTGGGCTGCAATTTCAGATGCCTGCATTGCCAGAACTATGAAATATCACAGTATCCAAAGGAATATCCGGATATACCAGGAGAGGAAATGTCTCCGGAACAGGTTGTGAGAGAGGCGGAACTCGCAGGCTGCAAGAGCATATCCTACACATACACAGAACCTACGATATTTTTTGAATTTGCATACGATTGCGCAAGGCTTGCACATGAAAAGGGGATAAAAAATGTATTTGTCAGTAACGGATACACAAGCCCTGAGGCAACAAGGCTTATTGCACCGTATCTCGATGCCAACAACATCGATTTAAAAGGGGATGAAAATTTCTACAAGAAGGTTGCAGGTGCAAAACTACAACCTGTTCTGGATACCATTAAGCTAATGAAAGAGTTCGGTGTATGGGTTGAGATAACGACACTTATTATACCAACATACAACGATTCTGAAGATTTCTTAAAGTGGACGGCCGAATTTATAAAATCCATTGACCCTGCGATGCCGTGGCATGTAACACAATTTTATCCCACTTATAAATTGACTGACCAGCCGAGGACGCCGATAAAAACATTGAGAATGGCGAGGGATATAGGATTGAAGGCAGGCCTGAAATATGTTTATGAAGGCAATGTTCCCGGCGAGGGCGGTGAGAACACATACTGCCCTTCATGCGGGGAATTGCTTATAGAGAGGTTCGGATTTTCCCTGACCACCATTAAAATGAAAGACTCAAAGTGTTCAAAGTGCGGCGTGCAGATTGACGGCATAGGAATGCCATAACCTATTACCTATATCTCATATACAGGACTATATCCACAGTCACCATTAATCCATTGAGCATATAGAGGTATACCACCGCATCATAGTTGTATAGAATCTTGTGCAGTATGCCAGCTATATAACCGATGAGCACAATTATTAGAAAGGGCAGGCTTTTACCTCTTACATTTTTATATCGCAGGGACTTATAAATGGAAAATGGCCATGCAGCGCCGAAACAGAGGAGCATGCCGATTTCGAATATACTCATCATAGTATTATACGAATTTTGTGTTAAGAAGTTGTAAATTCCTCATCAAAAGTTATATTATAATCTAAACTTTAAGTCTGGAAATTTAGATGCTCGAAAGTCTTAAAAGCAATTCATCAGGTATTTCTAAAAAATACACCTTTATTCTTGCAATAATATGGACAGTTCTCATCTTGATTTCTATTGCATGGAATATTTATCAAACCCATAAAGAGACTGAAGAGAAGGCACGCATCGAGGCAAGGACTATCTTTGAGCATAATATGGCCTACAGGAGATGGAATACCATGCACGGTGGCATATATGCTCCTGTTACTGAAAAGAATCAGCCCAACCCTTATATTGTAGACCCAAACAGAGACGTAACAACAACAAACGGCATGAAACTCACATTGATAAACCCGTTCCGTATGACCAAACAGGCATACGAGCTTTTAAAAGAAATTTCGCCAATGTCGGCCATAAACCGCACTGTAAGCCTGCATTCCTTGAATCCGGATAATGAGCCTGATGAATGGGAGAGGAAGGCGCTTATTGAGTTCGAAAAAGGCCACGGTGAGACAAGCGAGATTACAACAATAAACAACGAGCCCTACATGAGGGTGTTGAAGCCTTATATAACAGTGGATGGATGCCTGAAGTGCCACGGTTTTCAGGGGTATAAAGTGGGTGACATAAGGGGAGGAATGAGCATAGCTATCCCGATGAAGCCGTATTATGAAAGCGAGGCACGGACAAGGAATATCATAGTTGTAACGCATCTGCTGATATGGTTTGTCGGCATAGGCGGCATTGTTATGCTCACACAAAACATCAAGAGGCAGCAGCAAAGGATTGCGGAAAGCGAGAGTAAATTCAGAACACTCTCGGAGTTTGCCCATGACTGGGAATACTGGGTGAAAGAAAATATGGAGATAGTCTTCATGTCTCCATCATGCGAGCATATTACAGGATATGCAAAGGAAGAATTCTTGAAAAATCCTCATCTGTTATGTGATATAGTCCATCCCGAAGATAAGGCTGTATGCCATGTACATATGAAAGATTTCATGGCGCCCCAGCATGAGGAGATGGAGTTCCGCATTATTACAAAGGATGGGAATGTAAAATGGCTGTCCCATGTGTGCGGCCCTATTTATGTTGATAATAAATTTTTAGGCCGCAGGGTAAGCAACAGGGATATATCCGACAGGAAGAAGCTCGAGGAGCAGTTGATCCAATCCCAGAAAATGGAGTCCCTTGGCCTTCTGGCAGGCGGCATTGCCCATGACTTCAATAATCTGTTGACAGCAATAACAGGGTATTCATCCATGCTTCAGGAATCCCTCGACGACGGCAGCGAAAAGAATAAGCGATATGTCCAGCATGTGTTGAATGCAGCGGAGAAGGCACAGAACCTCACATCGAGCCTTCTGACCTTCAGCCGCAAGCAGATCATCAAACCCAGCATTATCCATCTTAACGAGGTGATAAAAAACGTCTCTGGCATCTTAAATCGTCTCATAGGCGAGGATATAGAACTCAGGCTAAAATTTTCCGATGTGGAGCTCCCTGTGTTTGGCGATGCGAACCAGATAGAGCAGGTTGTTATGAATCTCGCAACCAATGCGAGGGATGCCATGCCTGCCGGAGGCGTGCTGTCCATAGAAACAACCCCTGTAATGCTTGACCCTGAATATGTTGAGGCGTATGGTGCCAGGCCCGGGAAATACATGATGATCTCCATAAGCGATACAGGGATGGGCATAGATAAAAAGGACATGGCTCACATCTTCGACCCTTTCTATACAACAAAGGAAAAGGGCAAAGGAACAGGGCTCGGTCTTTCCATGGTCTACGGGATAATAAAACAGCACGACGGGTTTATAAATGTCTACAGCGAAAAGAGCATAGGCACAACCTTTAAGATATATATCCCGGTTACTGCTGATATGGAGGATATAAGGAAGGAGATTGTCGAACATAAACCAGAGCAGGACTTCAGGGGCAACGAGACAATACTTATAGCAGAAGACGAGGAATCGGTGAGGGAATTTTTAAAAGATATACTTGATGCCTATGGCTACAAAACAATTATTGCAGTGGACGGAGAGGATGCCATCGCAAAGTATAAAGAGTATAAAGATGCAGTCGATATGGTTATGCTCGATGTTGTTATGCCGAAGAAGAACGGCAAGGAGGTTTACCATTTCATTAAAGGGATGGATCCGGATATTAAAACCCTTTTCATTAGTGGCTATACTCAGGATATACTTACCTCGAAGGGAATATATGAGGAAGGTCTGGAATTTATTGCAAAACCTCTGGAGATACAGGGGCTGATGAATAAGATCAGAAGTATCCTCGACAATCAATCCTGATATGCATGTAAAATAGGTAATATGCATGATACATATCTTAGAGGCAATCACATCTATCTTATTGCAATCCTTGTATTTGCGACTGTCATCACATTAATAAGCACTTTTTTGACCTACAAAAATTCCAAGAAGGCGGCTGAAGACTCTCTTAATCTTCAGGCTCTCGGCATAGCAGTGAGTCTTGAGACATCCCTGAATAACAGCGATGAGTTGAGGAAACAAAAAAATATTTTCAAAGAAATAATTACCGAGGGCAGGTGGGAGGGCATTGCATTTATTGCCCTTTATGATAAAAACGGTACGACAATTCTTCATTCAAATGAAAATTTAATAGGCAGACAGGTTCAGGACAGAAATATTAAAAAAGTAAGCGATAAAGGAATTCCTTCCCGCACCTATGTTACACTTGGCACAGACGAGAGGGTCTTTGTCCTTGACTTTCCCGTGCATATCCGGGATTCCGAAAGAATACTCAGACTCGCCCTCCACACATATCCTGTTGAAGGAATTATAAGGCAGGCAAGGCTTCATGTGTTCGGGATGCTTTTTATAATAGCTGTCCTCTGGGTTGTCGGCTACTTTTTTATAAGGGCATCAAGGCATTCGGATGAATTGAGAATGAAAATGGCAGAGAGGGAAAGGTTTGCTGTAATAGGAGAGATGGCATCTGTTCTTGCTCACGAGATAAGGAATCCGCTGGGCAGCATAAAAGGTTTCGCCCAGTATCTGAAAGAACAGAACACGGATAACAGAACACAGGGCACAGACTCTCTGGATATAATAGTTTCGGAATCAAAAAGACTGGAGGATTTGACAGAGGATCTGCTCATGTATGCTAAACCGATGGAGGTGAAATCAGAGGATTTCGATGTGCTTGATCTCATGAATGAAGTTATCAAGACCATACAGAATAGAAAAGATGTCGGTATAAATGTTTCTGTGCCTGCCGGCATAACGATTAAGTCTGACAGTGACAAATTAAAACAGATATTTATGAACATCCTGCAGAATGCAGTAGATGCTGAAAGCAAAGCTATAGATATTAAGGCAGAGGTTATGAATGACAAGGTAGCAATATCGATAAGTGATGATGGCTGTGGAATGAGTCATGAGATAAAAGAAAATGCCTTTAAGCCGTTTTTCACAACAAAGACAAAGGGTACGGGGCTTGGGCTTGCTATAGTGGATAAGCTCACAAAGGCCATTGGAGGCGAGATTGAGCTAAAAAGCGAGCCTCAAAAGGGAACTGTTTTAAAAATAGTGATACCTAAAAATTTTATATAATACCCTATGCAGAAAGAAAACTTTAGAATACTGATAGTGGATGATGAGAAGTCATTTTTGCTTCTTTTGACGAAAATACTTGAGGACGCAGGATACACGGTGAAAGGCTTTACAGATCCTGAGGAGGCTTTAACGGCTGTGGATTCGTATGCGCCTAATCTTGTTATAACCGATCTGAAGATGCCTAAAATGGATGGAATCAAGCTTATGGAAGACATAAAAAACATAAATTCAGATATAGACTTCATCATGATTACTGCCTTTGCGACTGTGGATACGGCTGTCTCGGCAATGAAAAAAGGCGCATCTGATTATATCACCAAGCCGCTCAAAGACCCGGAGCATTTGAGGATTACTGTCTCAAAGATATACGAAAGGCAGAGGCTTATAGAGGAGAACAAGCTCCTTAAATCCGAAGCCTTTTATGACATGCCTCCCATGGATATAGTCTTTGCAGGAATGGATAAGATTCTGAAAGATATCAGGGACGTTGCACCAACCGATGCAACAATTATCCTCTACGGAGAGACAGGAACGGGAAAGAGTTTGATAGCAAAGATAATCCATCGCATGAGCGGAAGAAGTGGCCCTTTTGTTGATATAAATTGTGCAGCGATACCGGAGAACCTGCTGGAATCCGAGCTTTTCGGTTATGAAAAAGGTGCATTTACAGGCGCATTATCACAGAAAAAGGGAAGGTTTGAGATGGCAGGAGACGGCACCATATTTTTAGATGAGGTTTCAGAAATGAGTCCTGCATTGCAGGCAAAGTTTTTAAAGGTGCTTCAGGACAGGACATTTGAGAGGCTCGGCTCGCTGAACACAATAAAGACAAATGCAAGGGTTGTAGCTGCAACTAACAGGGATTTAAAGGTACTTGTGGAGGAAAAGAAATTCAGGGAAGACCTCTATTACCGCCTTAATGTATTCCCCATACACATCCCTTCTTTGAGAGATAGGAAAAAACATATACCGGATATTGTAGGGTATCTTGTGAAGGTGATTTCAGCAAGGCTCGGCAGGGAGGCAAAGACAATTCCTGCTGAAGAAATGGAAAAGTTAGCTGGTTATGCAT
>JAGUWD010000037.1 GCA_020062545.1 Thermodesulfovibrionales bacterium | reverse complement strand
GCCTCTTTCCTGCTTATCCTTTCTTTAATATCCTTACCTTTTTGTCCTTCTGTTTCAAATGCATCTATAAACTGGTTAATATGTCTATACCTATGTGGTCAAAGATGTGAAAATTACCTTGACAGGCATAATGATATCTTTTATAGTTTTCGTAAAATGTGTTTAGAGTAGGAGGAGAAATGGGGTAAGTAAGCCTCTGGCATCAATCCTGCACAGACAGACAGACAGACAGACAGACAGACAGATTTAAGGTCTTTAAGAGATAAGTTTTTGAAAGGCATGGCTGCCATTTGGCAGTCATGCCTTTTTTGTTGATGAATAAACAAGAAAGAAGGCAAAACAGGAGGTTTTTTCAGATGCATGCAAATAGGCTTTTAGCCTTTAAATCTAAATTTCAGGGAGGTTTGAGATGAGAGGTAAAATATTCGGCATGGTTTTAGTGGTGATGTTTGCTGTCGGGATAGCAGGAGCCGAGGAATTGTATGCGCCATTGTTTAAGGCACCGCTTCCAGAGGATGCCGTAATTCAGCCGGCTTCTCCGGAAATCCCCGCAGAATACGCTAGATTTTTAGGCGTATGGGAAGGAAACTGGGATTGGAAGGATTTGCCAAACCGTTTGATTGTTATGAGTATTAAATCTGCTTCGGATGGGAAATATGAGGCTGATGTTTATTATGCATGGGGCAGAGTAGATAGAACAGACGACATAACAGCAAATAAACGGCTAACCGGCGTATTTCGTAAAGATGGTTCCTTATTTTTAAAATGGAAGACTAGCGAGGGCAGCATGATAGAAGTCACTTATGAACCAAAAAGGAATCCTCTCAAGCTTGATGGATACTATTCGAGAGACGGCAATACTCCACCAAGCAGGATAACAGTAAAAAAAGTGAAGTGAGAGCGGAAACTGGAAAAAGGAGAAGAAGGATTGAGGGCATTAGTCTTTTAAATCTAACAGTGCAAGAGAGGCAGTAGAACAACTTAGACCGTATGAAGACGTGACTTATAAAATGAAAGAAACGGCTAAACAGTTGGAGTTGTGGCTTTACGAACAAATTGAGAAATCTATTTGAGGGGTCATGAAATGACAAAAATAAGAAACAGGAGATGGCTATCATTGATAAGGTATTTTTTAATGATAGCCGTCATGTTGACATTTCTAAACGCAAACTTCAGTCCTTCTTTTGCCTACGAAAATGAGATAAGAAGCCTTTCTACTGCTATGGCAGACAATATAGCGAAGGCAGGCAAAAAGAGGATTGCGGTTGTTGATTTCACAGACCTTCAGGGCAACATAACAGAGCTTGGACGGTTTATAGCAGAGGAGCTTTCTGTTGACCTCACTATGACAGCAAAGGGGTTTGAGGTGATAGACAGAAACCACCTGAATCGCATTTTAGCAGAGCATAAGCTTTCTGTATCGGGAATAGTTGACCAGAAGACCGTCCAAAAACTTGGGCAGATTGCAGGTGTTGACGCGCTTATTACAGGCTCTATAACTCCTCTTGAAAGAAGCATAAGAGTAGTCTGTAAGGTCATAGCAACAGATACAGCGAGGGTAATCGGCGCTGGCAAAGGAGATATTGTAAAAACAAAGGCAATTGAGGAATTGTTTGGAAGGGGGATAGAGACAACTTCAGGCATAGCTTCGCTGTCGCCAGCCAAACCTAAAACCTTGGCAAAGGCAGAGGCAAGAGACATTATATTTGAGGCTAAAGAATGTAAGGTATCAGGGCAACGGGCAGTTTGTACAATTGCTGTAACGAACAATACTGAAAAAACTCGAAAGTTTGAGATTAATGCGCATTGGACGGGAGGAAACAGAATCTCTTTACTGGTAGATGAATGGGGTAATCAATTTCCGGCAAATGGTGTCAGATTTGGTTTAGAAAAAGACTATTCATGGTTTGCAGAACAACGATTACCACCTCATTTACCACTGAATTTTACGATTACTTACAGTGATATTAATCCTACGGCAAAGGTGGTAACTTTAATTTTAAAATGTAGAGATGAATGGGAGCATTTTGATGTGGTTCTCCGCAACATCCCATTGAGCAGGTGAGAATGAAAGGTAAATATTTAAGAAAGAGGCAGACACATTTTGTCTGACATTCTTATTTGAAGTAGCGAGGGTAGAGGTAAGATGGCGGTAATAATCTTTTCTTTAGTAGGAATTATTGCAGGTAGTTTGTGCTCTATTATAATAGCGTACTTAATACATCTAATTTTGCAGATACCTAATATTACAAGGGCATCAGACAATATTTCAGAATTGATAGGTTTATTTCATACTTTAGTCATAGTGGGACTTTTTGAGAGTTTTAAGTTTACGAATAAAAGTATTTTCAAAAACAAGCTGGCGCATAAAATTACCATCTTAGGCGCTTTCATCATTAGCTTATTAGCTTCGATTTCAAGTATTTATTCTACAACTGAGATAGAATTGCATTTTGCAAAGAAGGGCTTGGTTGAGAATGGTAAAGTGGCTAAATATGAGCAAGCTAACCGAGTAGTTGAGGAATATATATCCAAAAAAACCAATGATAGTGATTTTACTGCGCATTTGAAATATTCGATTCAAAAACACCCCATTTTTTTATTTGTAGTATTTGTATCGTGCTTTATATCAGTATGGACAACTATGCCTATGGGGTTGAGGAAAATAATAAATATAGCCGGGGAAATTGGTCTAATAGAAAAATAAAAAACATAACAAATAAAAATAAATTAGGACATTTCTGACTTGAGAAAAGAAGGTAGAGATAAAGGAGGGGCAATGAGATGGTTACGGTTTGAGAGAGGAGAAAAGGGGGAATTGTTCTAAGAAATGTAGTCAGGAGGAAGATATATGCTAATGAAGTCCAGAGAAGAAATCGTTAAGGAATGCCTTGCAATCACGGATAATATCCAATGCGATTTGACCTGTTTGTGAAAAGAGAATTTGAAAATAATTTTTTCACAATTATGAAAAGGCAATCAAAAATGAAATAATGCAACATCCCATTGAGCAAGTGATGATGAAAGGTGATTTAGAATCCCATGTTCTTTGGTTAAGAAGAAAAAGGATAGGTAATGTCAAACAATTACTTTAAGAAGACTAATGCTGTTGACCCAAATGGCAATATGGGGAAAAGGGCAAAGGAATATTTGAAGAATGTGAGATGAGAAGTAAAAGTATGAACCACATGCTGTAGGGCATTTATTTATGAATAATTTTGTAAGGGGTGAAAGATGAAAACAATTAGAGGAATAAGTAAGACATTGAGTTTAATTTCTAAAATGTGGTTGTATTTGGGGTTCTTTTTAATAATCTTGATGTTGATTGGGTGTGCAAGCAAACCATCAGAAGCTGATGCAAGGAAGGCTTATGAAGATAAGAATGCGAAGCTATTTAAAGAAGGAGTTATTAGAATAAACAGTTTTAAAAAAGTTAATGCAATAGAAGGGGAGTTATTTGGTGTTAAGTTTTATAAAATTGAATACGATGCTGAAGTTGAATTCTTAAAAGACTATATTATTGGTGATGCTGTGTTTGGTGGGGTGAGAGTGGAAAAAGGCAGGATTACAAAACTAAAGGGAAAGTATATAACATTTATAAAAACTGAAAAAGGGTGGAAAGCCGATAATGACCAGATAGAGGCTCCTATTATTTAAAGGAGAAAGCGGTATTTATAAACTTTCAGAATTATGATGACAATGTTATTTCTTTACTCTATAACGATTTGGCTCAAGAATTATAAGGGAATGTGAAATGGTTTCTGGGGAAGTGGTTGTGAGAAATAACTCAATGATATTGTTTATCTCAACGGGCTTTAGCGCCCGGACCTTTAAGACAATTATGCCCGGATATTTTTCAGGTGGATACAGAAGTATATTGGCAAAGTCAAAGTCCCGTGTGATAATGACCCTGTTTTCATCTAATGCCATTGAGGCAATATCAGCATCAGGGGAGGCCGGCGATAAAATATCTCTGACATCAACTGCATTATGTCCAAGGGCTTCTATTGCTGTTTTTGTTGAACGAGGGAGGCTGGCATCAATCAGGAAATTCAAGGAGCTTTTATCTCCTTTCAAGAATTACTTCTTCTTCCTGAGCAATGATAGATGCATAGTAAATGCACGCTCTGATGTCTTCGTCTGTCACAGGGGGATATTCGGTCTTGATTTCTTCATAGGTCATACCAGCAGCAAGAGAATCAAGGATTACAAAAACGGGTATCCGCGTTCCCTTAATACAGGGTTTGCCATGGCACACAGCAGGGTCTATGGTTATTCGTTCAAGAAGCATCCTGTATTTAGGATATTAAATTTTTGCGTTAAAAGCAAGTTTTTTATAATTACTGCAAAATCTTTACAAAACACTTTCATACCTGTAAAATCATTACATGAAAACAGCGAGGATTGCCCTTTGCCAGATTAACCCTACTGTCGGCGATTTTAGTGGGAATGTTAAAAAAATAATCAAGTTTATCGAGGATGCCGGCAAATACAATCCCGATATAATAGCGTTTCCGGAACTTGCCATTACAGGCTATCCGCCTGAAGACCTTCTTTTAAAACCACAGTTTATCGATGACAATCTGAATGCCCTGATGGAGATTCAGGAGAAGGTAGATGATTTTGTCGTAATCGTGGGGTTCGTTGATAAAAAGGACGACATATACAATGCCGCTGCAATTATCCACAAAAAAGAGATTGTCGACATTTACCATAAGGTTCACCTGCCCAATTACGGCGTGTTCGATGAATACAGATATTTTCAGGCAGGAACGAGGTATCCGGTATATCAGATGGATGGCGTAATTTTCGGCGTCAATATCTGTGAGGATATCTGGTATCCTGAGGGGCCTTCTACTATTCAGGCATTATCAGGCGCAGAATTTATAATCAATATCAATGCCTCCCCTTATCATATCGGAAAGACCTGCTTCAGAGAGAAGATGCTATCCACGCGTGCATCCGACAGCAGCGTCATTGTGGCTTATTTGAATACCATTGGAGGCCAGGACGAACTCGTCTTTGACGGGCGGAGTTTTGTGGTTGACCATGATGGAGAGATTATTGCAGCAGGCGAACAGTTCAAAGAAGATATGATTGTTATAGATTTAAATCTGGATGCGGTATTCATGAAGAGGCTGCATGATCCCCGCAGAAGACAGCAGGTTATTGCACTGGGAAAGGGGATGGTGGAAAGAATAACCATAGATCGGAAGATCGGAAGTACAGGGGCACGGAAGTCGTTTCCGCGTCTCTGCACTACTGCACTTCCTTACCATCTGGAAGAAGAGGTCTATAATGCCCTTATCCTCGGTACAAGGGATTATGTTTACAAGAACGGATTTAAAAAGGTGTGTATTGGTTTAAGCGGGGGAATAGATTCTTCTCTGGTTGCTGCCATTGCTGTTGATGCCATAGGTAAGGATAATGTTACAGGAGTATTCATGCCTTCACCTTATACCTCAAATGAGAGCAGGGAGGATACATATGGGCTTGCAAGGAATCTCGGAATAAATGTCATAGAGGTGCCTATCAATAATATTTTTGAGTCATATCTGAATACATTAAGGCCTGAATTCAAAGATATGCCGGTTAACACAACAGAAGAAAACATTCAGGCGCGTATAAGAGGGAATATCCTCATGGCATTTTCCAATAAATTCGGATGGCTCGTACTGACAACAGGGAACAAGTCTGAGATGAGCGTTGGATACGCAACCCTTTATGGAGACATGGCAGGTGGATTTGCTGTAATTAAGGATGTCCCAAAGACCCTGGTCTATAAAATATGCAACTGGAAAAACCAGAAGGAAGGAAGGTCTATAATACCCGAAAGGGTTTTATTGAAAGAGCCATCTGCTGAATTAAAACCGGGTCAGAAGGATACCGATACCCTGCCTCCTTATGAAATTCTCGACCCTATACTAAAGGCATATATAGAAGAAGACAGGAGCTTTGATGAGATAGTCAATCTCGGCTGCGAAGAGGAGTGTGCGAGAAAGGTTATCAAGATGGTGGATACCAGCGAATACAAGAGAAGACAGTCTCCACCCGGGATAAAGATAACTCCGAGGGCATTCGGCAGGGACAGAAGATTCCCGATAACGAATAGATACAGGAGCTGGTAATGCAAAATTAAACATAAAATGAGCGATTTTATATATGTCAGGCACGGCTCAAAGACTTTAAAAAGTGTTGATTCAGATGTATATGAGAGATAATAAATGCATAATCCAACAAGTATCCAATTAGTAGATGACGGATACAAGATAAATGTTGATGAAAGTGCGGAGTTTAAAGCCTTTTCGCCATGCATGACATATATTCATAGTTTAGGAGCGCTTAATTTGGGTTTTAAATATGTCTGTGTTCTGACTTCGATCGTCTGTCTTCTGATTTTTACATTGCCTTACCATGCTGGAGGTGCTGAGAAAAGCCAGCAATTTAGATTCAGCAAGGATCAGCAGATCCAGCAGGTAAAGCCGAAGAAGCCTGTCAGGATAAAACTTCACAGAAATGCAAAGGGCGAGTATTCGTGGGAATTGACAGGAGACAATGTGGATGAGGTGTTTCAGGCAGACAGACGCTTGAGAAAACTGCTGAAAGTGGAGTAATATTCAAGGACTTGACCCCTAACTACTTTTAAAATGGAGGACTATTATGGAGAAATTTTCGATCAGAGAGGTTGTCGGGCAGGCAGTTCAGACAGAGAGGCTGGGCTATCAGTTTTATACCACGATGGCGGAGAAATTCAGGAAAGAAAATGAAGACCTGTATAAGCTCTTCACGACCCTTGCGGAAAAAGAGTTGAATCACGAAAAGACATTCTCCGAACTCATGGGACTGCTCGGAGACAGCGAGCCCGAGGGATGGGAAGATATATCCCAGTATATGAGGGCGATTGTGGAGTCGGAATTCTTTCTTGGAAAGAACAAATCCCTTCCATCCATGGAAAAGATAAAGACCGTGAACGATGCAGTGGATTTTGCACTCGGATTTGAAAAAGAGACACTGCTTTATTTTTACGGAATAAAGGATGCAGTGAAGGAAAAAGAGATTGTAGAAGATATTATTAATGAGGAAAAGGCTCACATCAAATGGCTTATCTGTTTTAAAGGCACCTTTACTAAATCAAAAGCACCCAGATGTGATTAGGGCTGATGTCCGGAAACTTGTACATTGTCTCGACCCCAATCGGAAACCTTGAGGACATAACTATAAGGGCGATAAGGGTCTTAAAAGAGGTTGATGTTATTGCTGCTGAGGACACGAGGCATTCCCGCAAGCTCCTCAACCATTATGGTATAACAAAGCCTATGATCAGTTACTGGTCTGAAAAAGAAAAGGTCAGGTCAGAAGAGATTATAGAAAAACTCCAATCAGATCTCTCCGTGGCCATTATCTCGGATGCAGGCACTCCTGGCATATCAGACCCGGGTGCTGTGCTGATAAAAAGGGCGATAGATGAAGGAATAGATGTTGTGCCGATCCCCGGGCCATCTGCAGCCATCGCAGCACTTTCTGTATCGGGGCTTTCCACAGAGGAGTTTACATTTATAGGTTTTCTGCCTCCAAAGGCTGCACAGAGACAGAAAAGGTTAAATGAGCTTGCACTTGAGCCGAGGACTCTAATATTTTATGAGGCGCCTCACAGAATATTTGAAACACTTAAAGATATGGAAGAGATATTTGGACAGAGGCAGGCTGTTCTTGCAAAGGAAATCACAAAGATGCACGAGGAAATATTGCGTGGAACCATATCCGAAATCCTCGATATGCTTAAGACACGGACTATTGCAGGAGAATATGTGATAATGGTCGAGGGGATGAAGAAAGAGGATGTCTCGATAGACATCGCTCTCGATGAGATAAAAGCGCTCATGAAAAAGGGGAAGGGGAGGAAAGAGGCGGTTAAAATTGTTGCCGAGGCTTACGGCCTCAGCAAAAAAGAGCTTTATAACAGGAGTCTCGGATGAAGGATTTTGACATTTCTGCATTGCCTGAAGAAAGGGTGAGCTTCAGCAGGGATCTGCTCTCTGTCCCTGTAATAGTTGCTGCCCTTGGATATTTTGTAGATATCTATGACCTCATACTATTCAGCATCGTGAGGGTTCCGAGCCTAAAGGCAATAGGGCTTGCCGATCAGGATATCCTCGATAAAGGGGTCTTTCTTCTGAATATGCAGATGGCTGGCATGCTCCTTGGCGGCATCTTATGGGGAATTTTAGGAGACAAAAAGGGAAGGGTAAAGATACTGTTCGGCTCGATATTTTTGTATTCCATAGCAAATATTGCCAATGGCTTTGTTGATTCAATCCAGGGCTATGCAGTCTGGAGATTCATTGCAGGAATCGGGCTGGCAGGAGAATTAGGTGCTGGAGTGACACTTGTATTGGAAAACCTTCCGAAACACTCACGGGGCTATGGCACCATGATTGTTGCCACCGTTGGCGTTTCTGGTGCTATTCTTGCCAATTACATTGCAAAACATTTTGACTGGAGGATGGCTTATTTCATAGGCGGAGGTCTTGGCATGCTCCTGCTCATAATGAGGATAAGCGTTTATGAGTCAGGGATGTATAAACAGATAGAAGAAAAGGACATAAGCAAAGGAAATTTATTTATGCTTTTTACCAACCGCAGACGTTTCTTCAAATATATGAACTCCATCCTCATCGGGCTTCCAATATGGTTCTGTGTAGGCATACTCATTACCTTTTCGCCTGAATTCGCAAAGACAATGAATATTTCAGGGACGATTAATGCAGGAGAGGCAGTGATGTTCTGCTATATAGGATTGGTCTTTGGCGATTTTATCAGCGGGTTCCTCAGCCAGTATTTTCAGAGCAGGAAAAAGATTGTATTGATGTTTCTGGTACTATCCTCCATCTCCATAGCCTTATATTTCATGCTCCGCGGAGCGAGTTCATCACTGTTTTATTCAGCCTGCGGAATAATCGGTTTTGCAGTTGGCTACTGGGCAATATTCATTACCATTGCAGCAGAACAGTTTGGCACCAACATAAGGGCAACAGTGGCCTCCACAGTGCCTAATTTCATTCGCGGTACGGTTATACCCATTACCTTCCTGTTTCAGATAACTAAAAAGTATTTTGGCATTCTTAATGCAGGAGCCATTGTTGGCGCTTTATGTATGCTTATTGCATTTTATGCACTTTACCGTCTTGAGGAGACTTTCCACAAGGACCTGAATTATATCGAGCAATAGGAGGGAATTTATGACAAAGCTTATAGAATCCCTTAATATTTCAGCATCGCCTTATATCAATGCAATCCTTTCTATAATTGCCTTCATAGTGATAGCAAAGATTGTCGACCTTTTCGTGGACAGGGTTTTACGCAAATTTACAAGATTTACAAAGAGCGATATCGATGACAAGATACTGGATGCTATTCACAGACCCATTTATTTCACGATAATACTAATCGGGATTGTTCTTGCTATTGCGTACCTTAAGCCTTCGCAGAAGGTTATCTTTTATGCTGACGGAATCCTCTATTCAATAATGGCAGTAATCTGGACAGTTGCGGCCGTAAAGGTAAGCAACATTGTTATCGAAGACGCTGTTCATAAGGTATCCGATGTGACAGGCTTGAGCAAAGACATAATCCCCTTAATCGAGAATGTCTCAAAGATAGCAATAATTCTTGCCTCGCTCATGGTTATCTTATCCATATGGAAGATAAACATCACGCCTCTCATAGCATCTGCAGGAATTGCGGGCGCTGCTATTGCACTGGCAGCAAAGGACACCATAGCAAATTTCTTTGGAGGGCTGAGTGTATTTGCGGACAAACCGTTTAAGATAGGTGACTTTATCGTCATCGATAAGGTCGACAGGGGAGAGGTTGTGTCAATCGGTATAAGGAGCACGAGGATTAAGACCCTCGATGACATAATGATAACCATTCCAAACGCTATAATCGCAGGATCAAAGATAGTAAATGAGAGTGCTCCGACACCCAATCTCAGGGTAAGGATTCCTGTAAATGTCGCCTATGGAAGCGATATTGACCTTGTTGAGAAGACATTGATCGATATTGCCGCACGGAATGGAAATATCCTTGATGATCCTGCACCAAAGGTATTTTTCAATGCATTCGGAGAATCATCGCTGAACCTTGAGCTATTATGCTGGATAAAAGAGCCTGCATTACGGCTTCGCACTGCTGATGAGATAAACAGGGGAATCTATAAGAGATTCGATGAACTCGGAATAAGAATCCCATTCCCGCAGAGGGATGTGCATATTTATCAGGGTTAAAGGTTAATACCACATCAGCGTCTCATAATACGGCGTTGGAACGGTTACGGTTATATACCCCCTCCACGGACACCGCTCAATTTCCTCGCCATTTTTCATTATATCTATAGAAAAATGGATTTCTTCATTCTCATGCGCCTTTATGTCGGCAAACGGTATCTCTATTTCAAATATCTCCTCTGCTGCCACATTCTCGATGGCTTTCACCAATATCCACTCCTCGAATACCCTTTCGTGGACTGTTGCATTAAGAGTATTTCCCTGTAAATCGCAGGTTATTCTGAATGTAAACGGCTGTACTATATTTATCTGCAGGATAAGGGGCTCATGTGATTTTGAAAATGGCGTTGCCGGGTCGATTCTTAAGTACATGTTGTCTTTATTGAAGCCGTAATAAAGTGCTGAGACAAAACTCTCGGATTTGTGCATGCTTCCGCCGGACCGTTTTACATCAACATAGGCACCCTGGTACCATTCAAAATAGCTTGTGACAAAGCCGTCAATCTTTGGATATATAAAACCCCTCGCCTGTGTAACAGGTTGGATACTCCTGTCTTCCAGCAGTATGGGTACATAAAGATGGGGTGGTATGTCTTTGCCCATGACTTTATAGACTTGCATGAGATAGTTCCTGAAAAGCTCGTCAAAATCCTCCTGTGTTTCTGTTGTGTGCTCATCCCCATACCACCAGTTCCAGTCGCTTCCTTCTGCTGCATAAATGGCATTCCATGCCTCGGTGATGTCCTTGTCGGGATTGGCCTTTGCAAATGCATCGAGGTCTTCCCTTGTCTGCGCAAGATAGTCCCATGCAAGGTTATCCTCTTCATGGCCTATCCATATCCCGAAATTGGCATTAATCCACGAGCCTGAATGAAGTCTGTGGAGCGGCTCGCCAGGGTCGTGCTCTTTTATAAATTCCGAGACGGTTACGGTCTTAAACCTATTGTCATTGCTCAATGCATGATACAGCCCTCTCAAGAAATCGTGTCCATCGTTTTTATAGTATTCCCATGCATTTTCACCATCGAGGATTACAGAGACGAGGTATGGCCTGTCTTTTGGAAGGGTGTTTTTTATCTGTATGAGCTTGCCCATGAAGTCATCCACAGCCTTTTCAGGCTTCCATCCGGAGTACACAAAGCCTATGAGATCCGATAGTTTGTGGTCTCTGAATATCATGGAGACATTGTTAAATTGATATGGCCTGTAGAGACATGTTGCATCGCTAAGATAACCATCGGGGCTTCTCAGAGGTTTTTGAAGCGATTTCGCCAGTACCTCTTCATCGGTTGCGATCCATTTAATACCTTCGGCATGCATGGCCTTAACCACATCTTCGCTCACAGATCCCTCTGAAGGCCACATGCCTGACGGCCTGTATCCAAATATTTTTTCGAAGTAATCAAGTGCCATTCTGATCTGTTTTACAGCGTCCTCAGGATAACTGTATCTCTTTTTCGGCAATCTTACACCTGGCATTGCTATCTTTGCAGAGTCTGTATCCCATAATAAAGGGAGTATCGGATGGTAGAAAGGCGTTACAGATAGTTCTATCTGCCCGATCTGGCTCATTCTTTTATATTCGGGGATTATCTCTTTTAATATCTCGAACTGTTTTTTTATTACGAGCTGCTTGTCTTCTTCTGTAAAGCCCCTTTCTTTTTGTATAAGCCCTTTCATGGCAGGGTCGTTGTCTCTGAACATCGGGTCGATCCAGCTCAGATTGAAGAGCACCTGAAGGTCCCTTATATCATAATCTGTGAAATATCTGGATACCCTTACAATATCTCCCTTTGTGAAGCGGAATCCCCTCTTTACGAGCAGTTCATAGTATCTGGGGAAGGTTTTTATCATATTGTCCCAGTTTGCGAGGAAGAAGTTTTCTATGACGAACAGCCTTTCGGATTCTGTCATGTCAGAGGGATTTTTCAGCGTTAATTCGAGGTATCTGTCGGTTGCATTGTTTTCTATATAATCCCTCAACTGTTCGATCAAGGAAGGAACTACATTGAATGTCTGGCGGATGTTCGGGAATTCCTCGAGGATTTTCACCATATCCAGATAATCCTTGGTTCCGTGCAGCCTTACCCACGGCAGCCTGTAAATCCCTGTGAAAGGGTCTTTGTAATAGGGCTGGTGCATGTGCCAGAGAAAGGCGATATATAGCGGATAGTTCATAGTTCATAGCTCATAGTCCAAAGAGTTGTTTTTACTATGAGCTATCAGCCATGAGCTATGAGCTATTTTGAATCATTCTGGAATTGAAAGATGTATTCGTCGGGTTTTGCCAATCCGAATTCTTCCCTCGCGTGTTTTTCTATGTAATAGGGGTCTTCTTTTAATGCGTTTATCTGCGTTTTCAGTATCTTGTTCTCTTTTTCCAATGTTATTATTTCTGTCTCCAGGCTATTTTTTGTCTTTTTGAGCTTGAGATATTTTATGAAGCCCATGTTCCCAAAAAGGAGGGTGGTGCCTATATAGAGGAAGGCAAGGATAATTACGGTAAAAAATACTACATTACGTTTTTTTCTTTCGACCGCAACCTGCTGCCCGAGGTTTCTGGGTTGTATTCTGCCTCTCATGGTTTAATTATCGGGAATTATTTTAAATTATAAAATGATTCTTTGCCTCTGAAAACTGCAGACTCTCCCAACTCTTCCTCTATTCTTAAAAGCTGGTTGTATTTCGCGATCCTTTCGGTCCTCGATAATGATCCTGTCTTTATAAAGCCTGTGTTGCAGGCTACCGCGAGATCCGCAATGGTCGTATCCTCTGTTTCACCTGACCTGTGGGATATCACTGCCGTGTAACCCGCCCTTTTTGCCATTTCGATGGCATCAATGGTTTCTGTGACAGTACCTATCTGGTTTAGTTTTATGAGTATAGAATTGGCAATCCCCTTTTCTATGCCCTTCCTGAATATTTTGGTGTTTGTTACAAAGATATCGTCTCCTACAAGCTGAATTTTTTTGCCGAGTCTATCAGTGAGAATTTTCCAGCCGTCCCAATCACCTTCAGCCATACCATCTTCTATGGAGAGTATTGGATATTTTTTTACAAGCCTTTCGTAATAATCAACAATCTCTGCGGATGTTATCTTTTTGCCTTCAAAGTTATACTTGCCTTTTTCATAAAACTCGGATGATGCCACATCAAGGGCAAGCAATACATCCTTTCCGGGTTTGTATCCGCTCTCTGTAATTGCCTGCATGATTATGGATATTGCCTCTTCATTGGTATTGAGGTTCGGAGCAAAGCCTCCTTCATCACCAACAGCGGTATTCAATTTTTTCTTTTTAAGGATAGATTTAAGGGTGTGGAATATCTCTGCTCCGGCACGCAGTGCCGATGCAAAGTCCTTGAAGCCCGCAGGCATTATCATAAATTCCTGAATGTCAAGGTTATTGTCAGCGTGTGCGCCGCCATTCATGATGTTCATCATTGGCACAGGGAGTTCCTTTGCATTACATCCGCCTATATATCTGTAAAGTGGAAGCCCTAATTCGTTTGCTGATGCACGGCAGACTGCCATGGATACGCCCAATATGGCATTTGCACCGAGCCTGCTCTTGCTTTCTGTACCGTCAAGCTCTATCATGGTGCTGTCTATAAGTGCTTGCTCTTGTGATTCGAGCCCTCTCAGTTTTGGGGCTATCTCTTCCATTACATTTTTAATTGCAGTTAATACCCCTTTGCCGTGAAATCTCTTTTTATTCCCATCCCTGAGCTCCAGCGCCTCCCTTTCACCTGTTGATGCACCTGAAGGCACAATGGCTCTTCCTGTTGCACCGCTGTCAAGTAGCACATCGACCTCAACTGTCGGATTGCCCCTTGAATCTATTACCTCTCTTGCATATATGTCTATAATCTCACTCATGTTTTCCTCCTATTTCTTTGGTGCATGTATTGCCTCTCCATGCACATCCTCAGCAGCCTCCATTAATCCTTCAGCAAGTGTTGGGTGGGCATGTATCATGTCAGCAACTTCTTTTGTGGTTAGTCCTGCCTTCATTGCCAG
>JAGUWD010000036.1 GCA_020062545.1 Thermodesulfovibrionales bacterium | reverse complement strand
TCTCCTTTGAAACGCTTGCAATAGTTTCTATATCGCTGCTTATCGTTTCCGACACCGTTGACATCTCCTCTGTTGCAGAGGCTATCTGCTGAACCATGGAGTGCAGTTCATTAACGCTTTTTACGATGTCACAGAGGGCATTGCCCGCCTGAACCGAAAAATCAACCCCTACTTCAACTCTTTTGGTTCCTTCTTCCATAGAATGGACTGCCCTGCTAACTTCATCCTGTATCGCCTTTATCATTTCGCCTATTTCGGATGTAGCCTTTGCCGTCCTCTCTGCAAGATTTCTAACCTCGTCTGCTACAACAGCAAATCCTCTCCCCTGCTCTCCTGCCCTTGCCGCCTCGATAGCGGCGTTCAATGCAAGAAGATTTGTCTGGTCTGCTATGTCATTAATTACGCTGACTATCTCGCCTATCTGCTTTGACCGCTCGCCGAGAGAACCCATAAGCTGGCCGGATTCCCTTACGGTATCAGCAATCGCCTTAACCTCCTCTACAGACCTGCCAACTATCTTCTCTCCATCTTGCGCTACCTTTGTGGTTTTTGTGGCAGAGGCTTCTATGCTTGATGCGTTCTTTGCTATATCCACAACCGTCTGCGACATCTCCGAGGATGAAGTTGCTATCTGAGATGCCCTGCCTGATTGTTCTGTCACACCCCTCGACATCTGCTCTGAACTGGCGCTCAATTGATTGCTGGCAGAGGCTACATTGTCGGCAGTGGACTTTATATCCGTTATAAGCTTTTTAAGCTTCTCTGTCATATCCTTCATAGCAGTAAGCATCTGACCCATTTCACATTTGCTATCTACCGCTATGCCAACTGTCAGATTACCTCCTGCCAGTTGTCTTAATATATTCACAGCCTCGGCTACCGGGCGTGTAATACTTTTTGAAATAAAAACCGCAATAGCCACGCTTACCAATAGTGCAAGGCATGAGATGGCAAACAAAACGAATTTGCTCTTACCAGTAGCTCTTAAAATTCTCTCCGTCATCACATTTGCCTCGCTAACCTGCTGTTTTTCGAATTCTCCAACCTTACTCGTTAGCAATTCAGCGGTTTTATCAAAGTCATCCATCACCACATTACCTGCCTGAACACCCTGTGTTACATAAGCATGAGCCATCTTCTTGCCTTTCTCATAAAATTGGTTAAAAATGTTTTCTATTTCCTCCATTTTTTTTAAAGATTGTTTGTCGTCTTCCCTTCTATACATTGTCTTAATTTTTTCTATACCTTCCTTAAGTTTCTTTGCACTCTCCTCTGCATCTTTATACCCATCCGTATTATGAGTTGCCGAGACATCTGTCAAAAATTGCTGAACCTGCACAACATGAAAGGACAGGTCTTTGGCAAGCAATGCATACGGCAGACTTTCGTCCTTTACCTGTAGTGAACTCTTATATACATTGTTCAATAGAAGACTGGTTACTACAACAGCTATTATAAAAAGCAATATAACTAAACCAAACCCAAGCCCTAAACGCATTCCAATTTTCATGTCCTTAATCCGGAACATTTTTCCCTCCTCCTTTTAACTATGAATTCTAAAATTTAAACGCGATTCCCGCAAGGAAAGTTAAATCCGTTTCAGGCTTGTTAAGCCCGCCCTTAACACCGAAATCAATCGCAATGTTTTCAGATATCGAAAATATCAAGCCGCCGAGTATGAATGCAGGATGCGTATTGGATGTTTTATCGGGATTTCTCTCTATTCCGATATTGGCAACTGCCTTGAGGTCTTTGATAATCTCTACTTCCGATGCAATAGAAATATGCCATATGCCTTTTCTGTTTGCGTCTCTGTCTGCCTGAAGTTTATAGCTACTGTATGTATAGCCTAAATTCAGGTGAAATGCCCATGGCTCTATTTCTTTTGTTGTGATAAAGACAATGCCATACGATGCCCTTCCATTTCCGAGACCTTTCTTTTCATCACCTGTTGGCAACGTAATGCCCGGCTTAAAGGCAAGGCTAAACCCGTCTTTCTCGTAGAATCTCCATTTGACTTCTAAGGACATGTCCGCTATGCCGTCTCCCTGCTCGGCTTTATCGGTTGTTACAATCCCGTCTATCCTTGTCTTTTTCCATTGATACGGAAGACCTAAAACAATATCCGTGTTGTCAGTAATTCCATAAGACAAAACGGTTGCCAGTTCTCCTCCGGTTTCCTTTTTTGTCTCCCATTTTTCTTCATCCGGGTTGTATTGCCGCTCTTTTTCGTAAGTGAATTCGCTGTTCACCTCTATCTGATACTTGCCTTTCCCCTGTGTACCTGTGTCGTCGGTTACTAATGGATGGGCTGCAAACGCAGAAGTCGGAAAAATAAAGACAGATGCAAATAAAGATAAAACAAATAACGCTTTTAACCCTTTCATACCCCCCCCATTGCCTATAAAAATAAAAAAGGGGCGTGCGCATCCCCTTTAAAACTAAAATCCTTTTCTTATATAGGCCCTTAAATCTGTCTGTCTGGCTGGCTATGCAATAGCAATGCCATAATGTCTCTCAAAGAAACGAGATTTATTTATATTTTTTTTTCGGTAATCGCAAGAAAAACTTTAATTTTACAGTCATTTTCTTATACTCTTTTATAAAATCTTTACGAAACGGCATGTCTTCTGTTATTTTAAAATATGCAGGAAGAAATACTGGAAATAGTCGACAGAGAAGGCAATACCATAGGGACAGCCCCGAGGTCTGAAATTCACGGCAATCCATCCATGCTTCACAAGGTCGTCCATGTGCTTGTGTTTAACGAAAATGGTGAACTGCTTTTACAGAAGCGTTCAATGAGAAAGGATGTGGCGCCAGGGAAATGGGATACATCCGTGGGAGGACATGTCCCAAATGGAGAAGACCTCGCTACCGCTGCAATAAGGGAGACGGAGGAGGAGCTTGGAATTACGCCTGTTAGCTTAAAGCCCCTTTATTCCTACATCCATTCAAACCATTATGAAAGCGAGCTTGTATTCACACATTCATTCATGCACAACGGCCCGTTCTCTTTTAATAAGGAAGAGATAGATGAAGTAAAATTCTGGAGCATAGAAGAAATTAAGCGCATAATGGGACAAGGTATTTTAAGTGATAACTTCGAGTCAGAGATAATGAAATACCTGTCCTTCAGCGATCAAACTCCCCGCTTATCAGCATCATAGATATATTTGTGTAGTTGTAGATTCAGCCTGACAGGCAGCCTGTCTTCAATTATCCATTTAGAGAGATCTTCCGGCAAAAGCGTGCCATAGGCTGGCGAAAGAAGGATTTTGCATTTATTGGCTAATTCATTTATTAGACCATAATCTTTTATAAATTTCCTCACCCATTCGTAATCCTCCCTGTCTATGACAACAAACTTGACCTCATCGCGTGGCTTCAGATGTTTCAAATTGGTCAAATCCATTTTATCGAACATTCCGCTCTTAGGCGTCTTGATGTCCATTATAATAACTACCCGCTTGTCCACATCCTGTATGCTCTCACTACCGTTTGTTTCCAGCAGAACAGTAAAGCCATTATCAAGAAGTCTTTCCATTAGCGACAGGACATCCCTTTGCAATAAAGGCTCGCCGCCTGTGATCTCAACGAGATTTATTCCGTAGCTCTTAACTCTTTCTATAATCTCATCTTCTGACATTTCTATGCCTTCTTCATAGGCATAGGTTGTATCGCAGTAAAAGCACCTGAGATTGCAGCCCGTCATCCTTACAAAAACGCAAGGCAGACCTGCATATGTTGACTCGCCCTGTATGCTTGCAAATATTTCACAAACCTTCATAATTAAAACTTGAAATACGATTCAATAACCTTTCCATTCTTATCCATCACAACCCTTGCAAAAAACCTCTCCCCTGCCATAAATGAATATGACAACTCCTTCCATGTAACAATGGTTTTACTATTTTCTCTCTTAACCTCAGCATACGGATATCTGGCGAAATAGAGAAAGTTTTGAACAACTCTGTTTTCCCTGGATTGCAGTATTGCCTGGTCGTTATTGTCCATCCGGTATTTATCCTGCATGCAGACTCTTTTAGTGAATAAATCCACAAAGCCAGTATTGATCTCGTTTCCGGACTTTATAATAAACCACCATCTCAGAAAGTCATTCGGCAGGGGATAAACCTTGTAGATATTGGCATCCACCTTTGTTTTCAAAAATTGCTTCGTCTCTTTTTGCAGATATGCCCTGCCCCCTATGTATCCTGCAAACAATAGTACAGCACAGAGGGCAATCACTGCCGCCCTGTGTTTGTTCACCTTCCCCAGTATAACAGACAGCAGCAATCCAATAGTTATATAAGGGTCGATAATAAATGTAAGGTCAAGGGAATATTGATTCCAGTCCAGAGGCGATAATATCCTTGTGCCGTACTGGTTTGTCAAATCCATTAGTAAATGTGCACCGTAGGCAAGAAAAGAGATGGAGTAATAATAGAAAAATCCACCCTTTTTCCTGAAAACAAAGGCCATAATGGCAGGGAACAGTACAAGGGCAAGGATTCCATGAGTAATGCCGCGATGGTATCTTAAGAAGACATCTGTTCCCCAGAATCGGGTTATATAATCGAGGTCAGGAGCAATAGCTGAAAAGATAAGAACGAATAAAGCTGCCTTTCTTTTAAAACCCAGTTGATGTATTACTGCACCCGAAAGTGCATGTGTGAGCGGATCCATATTTGTTAATCTATCATGTTTTAATAAACCCGGTCAAAGTGTTACAATTATAGCAATGGACATACACCAGCTAAGGGTTTTCGCATCGGTATTCAAGAACAAGAGCTTTTCAAAGGCATCGGAGGAGCTTTACCTCACTCAGCCCACGGTAAGCGACCATGTCAAATCCCTCGAAGAAGAACTGAACTGTAAACTGTTCGACAGGCTGGGCAGGTCAATTATTCCGACAAAAGAAGCAGAAGTTTTATATAGTCATGCTATGGAAATTATAGAAAAGGTCAATAATATTAAAGATATCATTGGCCAGTTCAAAAAGGAAATTACAGGCGAACTGGTTATCGGTGCAAGCACAATTCCGGGCACATATTTAATGCCTTCCATTATTGCAAAATTTCGGAAAATGTATCCATCCATTTCATTCCAGATACTCATATCTGATTCCAGAGGCATTGTCGAAAAGATTTCAAGGCACGAATTGCTCCTTGGAATCGTAGGGGCAAGGCTTGCCAACTCACAGATAACTTACATGCCTTTCCTCGAAGATGAACTGATTGTAGTATCATCTCCGGTATTGACTAAAAACAGGCAATTGACATTAAAAGAGATGATGAAGCTACCCATTGTCCTGCGCGAAGATGGCTCGGGCACGAGAAGGGAGACGGAAAAAATACTGGAAGACAAGGGCGTCTCTCTCGAAGACATTAAAGTTGCGGGCATCTTCGGCTCTACTGATGCAATAAAACAGGCTGTAAAGACAGGTTTAGGGGTTTCCATATTATCGAGGCTCTCTGTAAAGGACGAGCTTAAATATGGAATATTCAGAGAGATAAAACTATCCGACATCCAGATGAAGCGGAAATTCTATATTGTGACCCACAAAAAAAGAACCCTGCCAGCTGCCTATAACCTGTTTCTGGAACATCTCAAAGCATAAGCATATCCAAATCCATACTATTCGTAATCCAGCGATAAGGATAGAGAGACCCATCCTTATCGCTGGATTTGGATTAAATATAGACCTATGATTCTTGCCTTTTTCATAGATATTTTCTATTTGACTTATGGATTATCTCTATCTTATTTTCCATGTCGAGGGGTATGGGGCTGTAAGCTGCCCCGCCCGGTCTGCAAAACCGGAGTCACGGTCAAAGACGGGTCTCATAAACCCGTTTCCTTGGAAGAAGCCGTGGTGGGTTCGATTCCCACTGCCCCTCTCCAAAATATTAGTAGGAGGATTTATGGAAGAGATACGACAGGCAGGCATCATGGTTTTACTGAGCGGTTTATTGGTTGGTGTCTTATTCGGTTTTGTACTACAAAGAGGCCGTTACTGCATGAACTCGGCTTTCAGGGATCTTATTTTCATTAACGACTTTACACTTTTACGCTCATATCTTTTAGCGCTCTTAATCGCCATCGTAGGCGCAAACCTTCTCGAAGACACGGGATTCATGGGAGAGTTCGGGTTAAGGAGACAGTCTTTCAATATAGTCGCCAATATCATAGGAGGCTATATTTTCGGGCTGGGAATCGTAATAGCCGGAGGGTGCGGCAGCGGTATAATTTATCGAATTGGAGAAGGTTATACATCGGCTTTTGTGGCAACCCTCGGCTTTGCCTCATCTCTTGTTGCGACCATTCACGGCCCTCTTAAACCTATAATGCAATACCTGAAGAGCTTTAAGGTGTCCATTGGGAAGGGAGACAACGCCATAGGCAATCCGGCGCTATGGGATATCGTCGGCGGCCAGGACATGAAATGGATTGTTATAGGAGTTCTTGCAGTCGTAATCATTCCCTTTGTGCTTAAAGGCAAGCCGTTTGCAAAAGGGCATAAGAAAGGCTATTCATGGTCGCTTACCGGAGTGCTCTTAGGCCTAATTTTAATATTCGCTTTATGGGCTTCGAATTATTGGGGCGGCCAGACAAGAGGCCTATCCGCCGCAGGCCCGACTGCAGAGGCATATCTTGGATTAACAATGGGGGACAGCATGTCAAAATTTGACCCCATGTTTGATTTCTGGGGATTGTTTAAAGGCACGTGGAGCGCTCTTTATATATTCGGAATCCCGCTCGGCGCTTATCTAAGCGCAAGAGGTCTTGGAGAATTCAAATTGCAGGCACCTCCTGCGAGCGAGATCATGAAGGTTTTCGGAGGTAGCCTCATAATGGGATTTGGTGCTGCAACAGCAGGAGGTTGTACCGTAGGTCATGCACTAACAGGCGTTTCTTCTTTGGCACTATCGAGCATTGTAGCCACTATATTTATGATCCTCGGCAACTGGACAATGGTCTATTTCATGTTCATCAAACCGATGAAAGATTAAAGAGAGGAATAGAGGCAGACACTAAAATACATGCCTGCCTCTATTGAGGCTCGCATAACATCTCCTAAACTTAAAAATTCAGGTTGACAGGATGAGCAAATAATGTTAGAAAATATTATGCGCTTGAAGGCGATTATTGTAATCCTATCCATACTGCTGTCCATATTGGCTCCCGTTTCATTTGAAGTAACTATTACGGACAACGGCAAGGTTTCAGTAATAGCAACCCACGATGTCTGCCACGCAAAGAGTCCAATGTCAGCCGCCGCTCCGGATATATCTGTAATCCACGAAAATCAATGCACGTTATGTGGAGTTGATTTTGCCGGTTTTATAAAGTTATCAAATTCCAACTCAGAGTATCTCCTTATAACCTTTCCAAAAGAGCAGCCTCCAAGACTTTAATCCATCAGTATCCGAAGAATTCGTGAGCCTTTTAATTTAAGGCGGGCAATGCCTGCCTTATTTTCAGGATTGTCCATTAGGACATCCTCCCCGTTTGACTCGGCTCCGCTTCGGAAATCTATCTAAATTTAATAGGCCGGTTTTAAAGCGGAGCCACTTTTTTTAATAGCATAATTTTAGGAGGTATAGAGGTATATGATAAAAAAATTCAATAAGATTATCATTGCAGCAGCTATTATTATCAGCCTGAGCACTGTCGTTTATGCTGCGGTTGCAAAATGGATATTCGTTCCTAACGCTGCGTCAAAAACCATGTCGTTTATTGATCCTCAAAAAGAGATGGTTATAGGTCATTGTGAAACAGGACCAACAGGATGGCTTGCAAGCCTTACTCCAGACTTAAAAAAAATTTATGTTGGTAATAACGGAGGAACCACTGTTGCAGTTGTAGACGCCGGAAAACATAAAACCATTAGACAGATAGAGACAGGCAAAAATCCAAAACATCCGCTTGTAACGCCTGATGGGAAATATGTGCTCGTCAATCATACGGGAGAGGTAAAGGCAGTTCTTCTTGATGCGAAAACGGATAAAGAACTGAAAACCTTTAAGGTTGATTACCAAAACAAAGAGTATAAAGGCCCATTAATGATGCATTCAGCATTTTCATGGGACAGCAGGCATGCATTTATCCAGAATTATGCTGATAAAAAATCTTATGTTTTAAGTATTCCATCCTTTGAGGTTGTAGCAACAATAGAAGGCGACAGCCCTGCTCATTACTTTATTCCTACGCCTGATAACAAACAGATATGGATAGTGTATGAGGGTAATAATGCTAATAAGATTAAACCATCCGTTTCGATAGTTGATATGGCAACATTTAAGGAAGTGAAAAAGATTGAGATACCTACTGCTGAAGGAGAACCAATAGAGGGGCATCATGGCATATTTACGCTTGATGGAAAATATTTCTATTTCTGCAACCGCGGCCCTGGACCAAAATTTGGCGGCACTACAGTTGCCATAATTGATGTCGCTCAACAAAAAGTCATCAGGACAATAAAGGCTGCTAACGGTGTCGGACATCCTTATCTTACGCCTGACAGCAAATATGTTGTGCTTACTCCTTACGGCTCAAATATCATTACTATTGTAGATGCCAAGACAGGGCTGAAACTTAAAGATCTTGCAATTGGCAATGGGAATCATATAGGGCACATAGTCTTTAGCGCTGACTCTAAAAAGGCTTATGCCACTAATGCCGCTGATGGAGCGCTGTATGTAATAGATATGCAGACAAGAGAGGTTACAAAAGGGATTCCAACTGGTGAAAAAGCAGCGCAGGTTATAAATACTTATACCAATTTGTTTGAGATTCCAGGTACATATAAGCAAGCTCATGTTCACTAATATTCAAAGCGTGTTTGTTTATCAATAAAAATTGCCCTTTGGGCATTAATACAACACTTAGGAGGGTTTGAGAGTATGGAAGAGAAAGATTTAAAAGAGGGAGTTTCAAGAAGGAATCTTTTGCTTGGCGGCGGAGCATTTGCATTAGGAGCAGCCTTTGCCCAGTTTGGCGGTATGGTTTCAAAAGCAAATGCCGCGCCTATGAAATGGCCGTGGCCTTACGAGAAGCTCGACCCGGCAAAAACAGCAGAGTTGGCTTACAACGAATGGTACAGAGTATTCTGCGGAGCAGCCGTTATCAGCAGCATATTCAGCCAGCTTGCGGAGAAAGTAGGAGAACCGTATAAATCATTCCCTGTGGATCCGTTCATAGTGCTTGAAGGAGGAATGGCAGGATGGGGAACTATATGCGGTTCGGTTGCAGGCGCTAATATAGCATCCAATCTTATCATAGGCCCGAGGATTGCAGGTCCTGATTGTGAACATGGACATATTATCGGCTCAAATATAATGAAGTGGTACGGTGATACAAATCTGCCGGTATATGTCCCAAAGAATCCAAAGGCCAACAAAGACAAGATAGTTCAGACCACAAGCAATTCGCCTCTTTGCCATATATCGGTAGGCAGATGGATGAAGGCGTCTGGACATGCATTAGCCAGCGCAGAAAGGAAAGACAGATGTGCAAGGGTTGCAGCAAGCGTTGCATATAAACTTGTTGAAGACCTTAACTCGTGGAAGGACGGTAAATATCACGAAGGCGTGCAGTGGAACGCCGCGAAGAATTTCGGCATAACCGGACAGCAGAACTGTCAAGACTGTCACGGCTCTAACATCCCAACCGCTCCGAAAGCAAAATAGTCCTTAAAACAAAATCGACGGGCGGGCGTTATGTCCGCCCTCTTCTAATTCAAAATTTATAGACTTTATCTATCATTTTTTAAATTTCTATCTATAAAAACTATTGGAATTTTCTATCTCGGAATGAATAGCATATCAACAAAGAAACAACCGGGGGTACCTATGCGCTTATCAAAGGTTTGTCTTTATCTGCTCATGATTCTTTTTACAGTCTCTCTTTCAAATATTGCCTTAGCTAAAGAGAGAAAAGTGACTGTCACTATTCAGGTCAATCTGAATGCGCCTGCCGATGCAAAAAATGTCAGACTGTGGATTCCTTATCCCATGTCTGATGAGAACCAGGATATTACAGATATCAATATCAATGGCAATTTCGCATCAACAGGTATCTACAGGGATGCAAGATTCGGCAATAACATGCTTTATGCGGAATGGAAGGAGACCGGAAAGGAAAGGGTGTTGACTTATTCATTCAATATAAAGAGAAAAGAGCAAATTACAAAGGACTTCCCTAAAAAAGAGATGTCTATTTCAGAGAATGAATTCAGCAAATACCTTGAACCAACAAGTAGTTGCCCGACAGGCGGGAAGGTAAAAAAGTATGCGGATAAAATAACAAAAGGCAAAAAGACCATTCGAGCAAAGGCAAGGGCAATTTATGATTGGATTGTAGATAATATGCATCGTGACCCAAATATTAAGGGATGCGGCTTTGGTATAGTGGAGACACTACTTGAAACAAAAGGTGGCAAATGTGCTGACATACATTCTGTTTTTGTTGCACTTGCAAGGGCATCCGGCGTTCCGGCAAGGGAAGTATTCGGAATTCGCATCCCGAAAGGTAAAGAGGGAGATATGACAAAGGCACAGCACTGCTGGGCAGAATTCTATCTTCCCGGATATGGATGGGTTGTTGTGGACCCTGCAGATGTAAGAAAGGCAATTCTTGAACAAAAGCTCACTCTTGAACAGGCAAAGCCATTTAGGGAGTATTACTTTGGCGCCGTTGATGAAAGCAGGATAGCATTCGGAACAGGAAGAGACATTCGGCTAAATCCTGTACAGAGTGGAAGGCCATTGAATTATTTCATGTATCCCTATGCAGAGGCTGATGGAAAACCGTTGAATGAAGATTTATTCGGGTTTAATATCGGCTATAAGATAAACTTTAAAGAACAATAGGAGACGGTTATGCTCATTGATGCGAGAGGACAAGCCTGTCCGAAGCCTGTTTTAATGGCTGAGGAGGCCCTTTCAAAAATCAGCGAGGGTGTCCTTGAGATACTCGTTGATAATGAGGCGTCTGTAAAGAATCTCACGAGGTTTGCCAATAAAAATGGCTTTTATACAGAAACTACTAAAGAGAATAATTACTGGCGTGTGAAGATCGTAAAGGGCTATCCATGCGAGATAGATAAAGCAGCAAAGGTAGAAACGATTACTGAACCTTCAGCCTATTTTTTAATCGTTGCCACTGATACGATGGGCAAAGATGAAGAACTTGGGAAGATCCTTATGAAGGCATTCTTTGAGACCATAAAGGTAACAAAGGAACTTCCAAAGAACATATTCTTTCTAAATGCAGGAGTAAAACTTACCACCACAAATGAAGAGATTATTCCCATCCTGAAAGATATAGAGGCAATGGGTGTTGAGATTTTCTCATGCGGAACATGTCTTAAATATTACAATCTTGAATCTGAAATTAAGGTGGGCTACAGGGGAACTACCAATCATATCGTTGAAGGTATGAAGGATTACAGAACAGTATGGATTGGATAACAGTGACTTTAAACTTGTTAAAAAGATTATTCAGACTTTGAAAACCGGACTGGTCACTGACTGCTGCTTTGACCCTTCAACACATACTCGAGGTTGTCCCTGAGATAACCACAAAGTCAGGGCATTATAAGGACTTACAGCATTAGAACTGTCAAGAAAGAGCTTCTGGACGAAATAGACTTATCCTTATCGCTGAATCAAAGTTCAAAGAAACTGTTGATGTGCTCTTCCTTCTCTGTCAGAAACGACCGCAATTCATTAATATCATCTTCTCCAAGACCGCTGTCATGCCATGTCTTCGAATGCCCTTCGGTCCATTGTCCGTCGTATGCGAGGTCCGGCTTGAGAGTCCTGACAAGTCCTTCGGCAAGATATACGGTGGAGACAATCCCTTTATGGTTATCAACCTCTACCATATCGTGGTGGTGGCATACCGGCAGCACTATCTCCTCCGGAAAAGAAAGGCTTTCCAAAAACCATGCCCCGGCCTGTGCATGGGTGCACTGGAAGATGTTCTTCTCAACATCGACAGGATCATCCGATTTTACAAAAGTCTGGTATTCATTTCTGTAAAGACCCATGAGCACAATCTTTCCGATATCGTGGAGAAGGCCTGCAAGAAAGCATATGCCTTTATCAGCCACAGGTATTTTGCAGCACAGAAAGCCTGATATGGCTGCAACACTATAAGAATGCGCCCACATCTTCTTAACGGCAGGGTACTGGAAAGGGAATAATCCCATAACAGAGACGCCAAGGGCTATGCTCTTCACTATATCAAAGCCAAGCATCAGTATTGCCTGCTCTATGCTGTTTATCCTGCCCGGATAGCCAAAGAACGGCGAGTTTGCAACTGCTACCATACGTGCCGAGATGGACTGGTCATGCCTTATCACTTCCGAAAGGTCGTTAACAGAAGCATTTTCATCCTGCAAGACTTTAATGAGTCTGGATATGACTATGGGAACGGTAGGCAGTTCTGTAAGCTGCTTGATCCTCTCTCTTATTATCCTTTCGGTATCGATGCTCATGGGGCAGACGGTAGTTCAATCACAAAAGAGCATCCCTGCCCTTCGGAGAAAACAGAAATTCTCCCACCGTGTTCTTTTATGACGCCCTGAACAATGCTTAACCCCAGCCCTGTGCCATGCGGCTTTGTCGTAAAAAAGGGAGAAAATATCTTATCGATTTTCTCCCTGCCAATCCCCGGGCCGCTGTCGGAAATAATCACTCTAACTCCGCTTTCACAAGAATCTGAAGATATTGAAATGCGCCTCTCATTACGCCACTTCTCGAGGGCCTGCAGAGCATTCATAATTATATTAAAAAAGACCTGCTGGAGCCTGTAGAAATCACCCATGGCATGTGGTATGTCGGATGAGAGCCTCAGCACAAGGGATATGCCGTTAGTCCTCATCTGGTATTCGAATAATGACACGGTTTGTTTGATCACATCATTTATATTGATTTGGTTGAACTTTATCTCCTTTTTTCTTAGGAATGTCAGGAGTCCCTCCACGACTTTTGCAGACCGCATGGCAGAGATATGGATATTGTTTATGTATCGCTTTATCAGTGGATCCATATCTATGGTCTGGAGGATTTCGGAATATCCGAGAATGGCAGAAAGGGGATCGTTCAATTCGTGGGATATACCTGCGATCAGTTCACCCAAAGATGCAAGCCTCTCAATCTCCATAATATCCCTGTCGGGCAAACCATTATTAAAAAAAGAAAACCCGTCCCCTCCCATACATCTCCTTTCAGAAAATGCGGTATCCAAGAATAGACTTTTGAAAACAACGCCTCTTGTTTTTATCGGCGGATATTAGCAACTCTTTAACATCTAAGAGCCACTTTTTAGGTTATAATTAAAAATGAATATAGAGCTTCTGTACATCAAAGACTGTCCGAACTTCAGAAAGGCAAGAAGACTTATCCACGATACTGTCGGGTCCCTCGGAATCAAAATCTCGCTTAGAAAGATTGAAATAGAAAGCGAGGATGATTCGAAGAAATACTCCTTTCCTGGCTCTCCTACAATACGAATAAACGGCGAGGATGTTGAACCTGAAACAGCAAGTGCAACAGCTTTGACCTGCCGGATTTATAACAACGGCACAGGACTTCCAGACAGGGAAATATTAAAATGCAAAATCGCAAAGGCAGCAGGGATCAAAACCATTCTCTTCATTTGCACAGGGAACGCAGTCCGATCACAGATTGCAGAGGCTGTGGTCAATCATTTCCTGAAGGATAGATGGGTAGCCTTTTCAGCAGGTATAATGCCCATGGAAGTCAATAAGGATGTGATTAAGGTTATGCAGGAGATAGGAATTGATATTTCCAAAAACAGATCAAAGCATATCGACATTTTTAAGAATTGTTCTTTTGACAGAATTATAACATTATGCTCCGATGCCGACAGATTATGTCTCACATATCCCGTATATGATGAAAAAGACCGCATTGTTTTCCATGACCCAATATCCGCAGGTTTCGGTTTCGGACAATTATCCCTCTTAAGGAAATTAAGGGACGAGATAAAAAAGAGCTTAATAAAGCACCTTGAAAATATTTAACATGAAAAAACTCTTTGGCATATTTTTTAAGAAAGGTAGATGTCTTCCCCTGAGCAGTTTACACGGGGCACATGCCTCAAAATACCGCTTTTTCAAAAGTCTCCTCCATCATAACCACACTGCCCTCAATATAATCGCCGACATGGAGCAGATATATTACAGCGGCAAGCCTTTCAGCCTTACTTCAGCAAGGATACAATATGAACAATTACTTGAGGCTGTAATGGGTGTAATACATAATCTTGATGCCATGTCTGGAGGCAGATATTTCTCTCTCCTTGATGTCTGCAATGCTATAGATGATGAACTGTTTGAAAAATTCAGCCCAAAATGTTCATTGATAAGCAAAGATATTGCTTTGCCTTTTGAAGACATTACACCAGAAATGAAAAAAATAGTAGGAGCAAAGGCGGCAAATCTTGCCTCAATTAAAAACGAGCTTGGATTACCTGTCCCTCATGGTTTTGCAGTTACATCCTATGCCTTTGAAAGGTTCATGGAAGAAAACAGGCTCACAAAGCCGATAGAGGAGGAGTTATCGAGATTATCCCCTGAATCCTACGGAGATATCGAAAAGGCAGGAAATAAAATAAGAGATATGATCCTCCGCTCAGAAGTGCCGTCCTATATAGCTGATGCGATAATGAAGGCGTATATGGCACTTGAGGAAAAAACCCTTAAAGAAGTAAGGATTGCCATGAGAAGCAGTGCAATCGGAGAAGACACAGAGGCAACATTTGCAGGCCAGTATTCTACAGTCCTCAATGTGACAAAAAACAATATTATTGATGCATATAAGGCAGTCCTTGCCAGCAAATATTCTGCAAGGGCAATATCCTACAGACTGCATCACGGCCTTGAGGACAGGGAAACACCCATGTGCGTTGCAGGGGTTGTGATGGTGGATTCAAAAGCAAGTGGTGTTATGTATACTGTAGACCCTTCACTTGCACGCTCATGCGCAATCCAGATAAACTCCATATGGGGGCTCGGCGAATATCTCGTAAACGGCAGCGCATCTCCTGATGTATTTCTTGTGGAAAGAAAGGAAAGGGAGATACTGGAAAGACATATAAGCAGGAAGGAATCCAAGTTAATAAGCCTGCCCGATGGCGGCACAAAACTGACGGATGTCCCGGATAATGAGAAAGAAAGGCAATCTATAAATGACAGTACCATTGTTCAACTGAGCGAATACGGCCTTATGCTGGAGGAGTTTTACGAAAGCCCTCAGGACATAGAATGGGCGGTTAATGCGGAAGGCAGACCCTTTATACTTCAGTCAAGACCCCTGAATCTCCCCGAGATAAATATTTATACGGATGATATCATAAGGGAATATCCCGATAACCCTATCCTGCTTTCTAACGGCAAGACAGCATCTGCAGGAATAGCCACAGGAAAGGTCTTCATATTAAAGCACGAAAGCGAGTTGGACAAAATCCCTGAAAACAGCATACTCGTCGTAAAAACAATGTCTCCAAATTATGCAAAGGTAATGGGAAGAATAAAAGGGATAATCTCTGATATCGGTAGCGTCACAAGTCATCTATCTTCCGTGGCCCGCGAATTCGGGATTCCGGCGATAGTGGATGCACAGAATGCCACTTCATTGTTATCTGACAGCGAGATCGTCACCATGTCGGCAAATACAGCAACGGTTTATAAAGGGGTTGTGGAGGCGCTGCTTAAGGATATAAGACCTTCCAGAAAACTGATATTCGAGAGTCCTGTACACCGCAAAATGAGGCTCATACTCGACAGGATTTCGCCCCTTAATCTCACCGATACCGGACATCCATCCTTTTCTCCGGAAGGGTGTAAGACTTTCCATGACATCATAAGATTTACCCATGAATTTGCAATGAAGGAGATGTTCGGGATTACCTATGCATCGGAAAAAATACCTGCATCAGGAAAACTTACATCAACCCTTCCCCTAAACCTCAGGTTCATAGACCTCGGCGGAGGGCTGAGAGAGGGACTAACTACATGTGATACCATCACTCCTGACTGCATAGAGTCCGGACCCATGAAAGCAATCTGGAAAGGCTTTACCCATCCCGGGATAAACTGGGCAGGAACCATGAGTATCGATACAGGCAAACTCACAAGCCTCCTTGCTGTTAGTGCCACTTCTGAGTTTGGAGAGACACCCGGAGGAGAAAGCTATGCAATACTTTCAAAGGATTATCTGAACCTCAGCGCCAGATTTGCATACCATTTCGCAACCCTTGATACATTATGCGGAGAAAACAGCAACCAGAACTATATTTCGCTGCAATTTTCGGGTGGAGCAGGCAATTATTACGGTCGTTCATTAAGAATACAATTCATGAGTAATGTCCTTGAGAGGCTTGGATTTCAGGTATCCATGAAAGGAGACCTGATTGACGCATTTATTTCCCGTTATGACAGGATATCCCTTGAGGATAAACTCGATCAAATAGGAAGATTGCTGGCATCGTGCCGTCTTTTAGATATGACCATCTCAAATCAGGAAGAGATAGAACCTTATACGAATGAATTCTTTAACGGCAACTATGACTTTATTTTGAAAAAGAGGGATGATGATCTGAAGGGTTTTTATACCCATGGCGGATACTGGAGACGTGCTATTGAGAATGGTCATGTTTACTGCATTCAGGACGGCTCTAAATGGGGACGGGGTATTTCTTCAGGCATGGCAGGAATGGTGGGAAAGGTAATTGGCAGGGCATATCAGGAATTCCTTGACAACATTGAGGCATATTATTATTTTCCAGTTGCCATACTTAAAGACAGCGAAATGTCTGACGGCATGATAAGCGTAAAGATAAAACCTGTAAGCGGAAACATCGACAGGGCAGGAGGCATAGCCTTTGGCATAAAAAATATCGACAACTATTTTGTTCTGAGGACAAATGCCCTTGAAGGCAATGTAATACTCTTTGAATATATCAACGGCAGAAGGATTCAGAGGGTCAGCATAAGAAAAAGAGTGGAATCGAGCAAATGGCATATGCTAAAGGTAGAGATTAAGGATAACCTTATCAAGGGCTATTTCAACGATGAGATGCTTATAGAGTATAATACAGAGAATCCATTGAAGGGATTTGTCGGCCTCTGGACAAAGGCTGATTCTGTTACGTATTTTGATGAAATGGTTATTGAAACAAATGAACAAAAACGAATAATCGAGTTTTAACTGAGGAGGCTATTATGGAAAAACTTAAGGTTTTATTTCATGTGAATGAAAACGAAAAATGGAATGTGGCACTGGGCAACATCACTAATCTTATCAAGGACGTAGGCGAAGGAAATGCGGATATTGTAGTTCTTGCCAATGGTCCTTCAGTGGCTGCCTATGCTGATGCCGAAAAGATTGAGATAATGAAAGACCTTTCTGAAAAAGGCGCCAGATTCCTTGCATGCAGAAATTCATTAAAAAAAATGTGTGCGGATAATGTCATCTGCATAAACGAAGAAAACCTCCCACCATTTGTAGGGGTAGTTCCTGCCGGGATAACAGAGATTATAAAGAGGCAGAATGAAGGATATGCGTATGTAAAGCCGTAAATAAAAAAGCCCTCCTGCATAGCAGGAGGGCTTTTACAGGCAATTAAAGTTTTACTACATTGACTGCCTTGGGTCCCTTTGGTCCCTTTTCAACATCGAAGCTGACTGCCTCGCCTTCGGCAAGCGACTTAAAGCCGTTGCCCTGAATGGAAGAGTAGTGGACAAATACATCGCCGCCATCTTCACTCGTGATAAAGCCGAAACCCTTGGACTCGTTGAACCACTTTACTGTACCGTTAGCCATCTTAGACATACCTCCTTGTTCTTGTACTAAAGTTTTAGGAAAACATTGTCAAACAAAAAGGCCACAAAGCTTAAAGTCTTTGTGGCCTCAATAGTTACAAAAACTTCCAAAACTTCATGTTTAGAATGACACATCCTTTTACAAAAAGTCAACCTACTTGTTCTTCAATGCTGCCTGTGCTGCTGCAAACCTTGCAATAGGAACCCTGAACGGCGAGCAACTCACATAATTGAGTCCGACTTTATGGCAGAATTCAACAGATTTAGGCTCTCCACCATGCTCGCCGCATATGCCCATCTTTAAATCCTTCTTGACCTTTCTGCCTTTCTCAACAGCCATCTGCATAAGGGCGCCGACACCGTTCTGGTCTATTGAAATAAACGGGTCTTCCTTAAGTATGCCTTTCTCTATATAGACCGGCAGGAACCTTCCTGCATCGTCCCTCGAAAGGCCGTAGACTGTCTGTGTGAGGTCGTTCGTTCCGAATGAATAAAAGTCTGCAACATGTGCAATCTCATCGGCAGTTACGCAAGCCCTCGGCAGCTCTATCATCGTACCAACGGTGTAAGGAACCTTTACCTTATATTCCTGCTGAACCCTGTCTGCAGTAGAAACAACAATCTCCCTCATCTTCTGCAATTCATTCACATGGCCGACAAGTGGGATCATTATCTCCGGCATAACCTTCACCTTCTCCCTCGCAAGCTCGCATGCTGCCTCCATTATTGCCTGTGCCTGCATTTCGTATATTTCAGGATAGGTGATTCCGAGACGGCATCCCCTGTGTCCAAGCATTGGGTTGAACTCATGGAGCGATTTGTTCTTGGCATCCAGTCTTTCAAACGGCACGCCCATTTCATTGGCGAGTTCTTGAAGTTCTTTGTCGGTATGAGGCAAAAACTCATGGAGCGGTGGGTCTAAGAGTCTTATTGTAACAGGGAACCCTGCCATTGCCTTGAATATACCGATAAAATCCTGTTTCTGGAACGGAAGGAGTTTTGCAAGCGCCCTCTTCCTCTCATCAACAGTATCAGAAAGTATCATCTCCCTCATAGCCTTTATCCTGTCAGGGCCAAAGAACATGTGCTCTGTCCTGCAGAGGCCTATTCCCTCAGCGCCGAAGTTCCTTGCTATGATGGCATCCCCTGGTGTATCGGCATTTGTCCTGATCTTTAATGTCCTGGTCATATCCGCCCACTTCATCAGTTCCTTGTACCATGGATTTTTATCAGGATCAGCAGGCAATAAATCGAGCTGGCCTTCGTATACCTTCCCTGCTGTTCCGTTAAGTGTTATCCAATCGCCTTCTTTTAATGTCCTTCCATTTACATGAACCTCTTTTTTATGAACATCTATGTTAAGATCAGTACATCCCACTATGCAGCATTTGCCCCAACCCCTCGCAACGAGTGCTGCGTGACTTGTCATTCCACCCCTCGCCGTAAGAATGGCCTCTGCTGCATGCATTCCATGGACATCCTCCGGTGAGGTCTCGTGCCTGACGAGTATTACCTTTTCACCTTTCTTTGCCCATGCCTCTGCATCATCAGCAGTAAATACAATCCTTCCGGCAGCACCGCCGGGACCGGCAGGCAGTCCCTTTGCGAGAAAGGTCGCCTTCTTTTCAGCAACAGGAGCAACGCTCGGATGTAAAAGGATGTCCAATTGTTCCGGCTTGATACGGAGTATTGCTTCCTCTTTGCTTATCAGCCTCTGTTTTACCATCTCAACAGCCATGCGGATTGCGGCCTGTGGATTGCGCTTGCCTACTCTGGTCTGGAGCATCCACAATCTTCCATCCTCTATAGTGAATTCAATATCCTGCATATCCCTGTAATGCCTTTCGAGCTTCTTCTGTATGGCAAACAACTGCTTGTATAGCTGCGGCATCGATTCTTCCAGAGACGGCAGATGCTGGGTGTCTGCTGTCTTGCCTGCCCTGTTGACCGGATATGGAGTCCTTATGCCTGCAACAACATCCTCTCCCTGTGCATTGGGAAGCCACTCGCCATAAAACACATCCTCTCCTGTTGCCGGATTACGTGTGAAAGCAACGCCTGTACCTGAATTTTCTCCTGTATTGCCAAATACCATTGACTGCACATTAACTGCGGTTCCCCAATCATCAGGAATCTTCTCTATCTTGCGGTATGATACTGCACGTTTGCCCATCCATGACTGAAATACAGCGCCGATGCCGCCCCAGAGTTGTTCCCATGGATCATCAGGAAATTCCTTGCCGAGGGTATGTTTGATAATTGCCTTAAATTCGTCGCATAGTATCTTTAAATCGTCAACTGTTAGATCCGTATCGCTTTTATATCCCTTCTGCTTTTTCATTGCGTCCATGGCATGTTCGAGTTTCTGGCGGATAGCCTCTCCTTCTTTTGGCTCAATACCAGCAGCCTTTTCCATAACAACATCCGAATACATCATAAGGAGACGGCGGTATGCATCATATACAAAACGCTCATTATTTGTTCTCTTTATAAGTCCCGGAATTGTCTTTGTTGTAAGACCGATATTCAATACCGTCTCCATCATACCGGGCATGGAACTACGGGCACCCGAGCGCACAGAAACAAGAAGGGGGTCATTCGGGTCTCCAAACTTCTTGCCCATTATCTTTTCGACCTTCGCCATTGCAGCATCAACCTGTGCCTTTAATTCTTTGGGATACTTTTTGTTATTCTTGTAATACAACGTACAAACCTCTGTAGTTATGGTAAAACCAGGAGGGACAGTAATGCCGAGATTGACCATCTCTGCAAGGTTAGCCCCCTTGCCGCCCAGAAGATTTTTCATTTCAGCCTTGCCGTCAGCCTTGCCTCCGCCGAAGAAATAAACATACTTAGGTGCTTTTGAAGGTGATTTTACAGACTTCGCAGGCTTTGCAACTTTCGCCTGTTTTTTGGCTTTTTTTACAACTTTTCCCATTAATTCCCTCCAAGAATAATAGTTTTTAAAAAGGCTTTATAATTTATCTCAATTTAATAGAAAAATTCAAGAAAAACAGGATTATTTTTATTTCGAGAATTCCTTCATCTTTAATTCTTTTCTCTTTATCTTTCCACTTATGGTCTTTGGCAGGTCATCAACAAATTCGATCTTTCGCGGATACTTATACGGCGCTGTGTTTTTCTTTACAAACTCCTGAAGCTCTTTAATAAGTGTATCCGAAGGACTGTAATCCTTTGTCAGGACAACAAAAGCCTTGACGATCTCTCCCCTCACCTCGTCAGGACTTGCCACAACTGCTGACTCCTTTACAGCAGGATGTTTAATCAGAATGCTCTCTATCTCAAAAGGCCCTATCCTGTAGCCTGATGTAAGTATTACATCATCAGCCCTTCCAACAAACCAGAAATAACCATCTTCGTCCTTATATGCCCTGTCGCCTGTTATATACCACTGTCCCCTTACGGTCTTTTCTGTTTCATCATGATTTCCGAAATATTCCTTGAATAACCCGACAGGCCTTTCAGGCTTTATCTTTATTGCTATATCACCTTCGATATCAGGAAGCGCTGGATTTCCATTTTCATCGATAATATCCACAACAAATCCGGGGACAGGCAATCCCATAGAGCCGGGCTTTACAGGGATGCATCTGAAGTTCGCCAGTACATTCACTGTCTCTGTCTGTCCATATCCGTCATAGATGTATCTTCCTGTCCTCTCCTTCCAGATTTCGATTATCTCTGTATTAAGAGGCTCTCCTGCTGCAACAAAATGACGTACCGATTTAAACTTGAACTGTTCTGCGGGTATTTCCTTGGCCATCATCCTGTAAGCAGTTGGAGGTCCGCATAATGTGGTGACAGGATATTTTTGCAGCGTCTCTATTATCATTTGTGGCACAAACTTTCCTTTTTTATAGAAAGAAAATACCGTCGCCCCCATATGCCATGGGCCAAATAAACTCGACCAGGCTGCCTTTGCCCATCCTGTGTCAGAAAGGTTCCAATGAATATCATCGGGTCTGAGGTCGAGCCAGTATTTGCCTGTTAACATATGTGCGAGTGGATAAGAGGCATGGGTGTGGAGCACCATCTTTGGAGGCCCTGTTGTGCCTGATGTGAAATAAATTAATGCAGGCTCATCAGAAAATGCCCTTTCTCCTTCAAAGACATCTGCCGAATTTCTTTCTTCTATGTAATCGATCCATTCAGGTCTTTTACCGATGATTATAAGAATCGGAATCGTTGATAAGTTTCTTATTGCATCTTCAACCTTTGGTGCGTCTTCATCCGTTGTAATAATTGCCTTTATATCCGTTGCTGACAACCTGTATTCAAGATCCTTTGATGTTAAAAGGGTTGTTGCAGGGATTGCAATTGCATTGATCCGCATAAGGGCAAGCATTATCTCCCACCACTCCGGGATATTGGGAAGCATGACAATGACCTTGTCGCCTTTTTTAATGCCCATTTTCCTGAATGCGCCTGCGCCTTTTGACGAAAGATTTTTTAATTCATTAAATGTAAATTTCTTTTCGTGTTCGCCATCAGTCCAGAAAAGGGCCGTATTATTTTCAGTTCCGACTTTAGTTATGGCAGCCCATTTATCAAAGACATCGAGGGGAAAGGAAAATCTTTCAGGCACGGGAAGAGAGAATTCCCTGTATTCCTTCCAATAGTCTTTCATATTGGGCGACTGTTCCATAACTCTAAAATCTAACCTCTTACCTCATACTTTCCGAGGCCAAAGGTCGTACCTTTGCCGACATGTATTAATTCTCCAACTCTTATTAACGACATAAACGGATTTATATTGCCTTCAAATATTATATCTCCTATAAAGCCTCCGAGCTTCATCCGCGTATCCTGACGGGCAGAATATCTCTCCCAATCAAACCATCTTAAACTGTTTTGTTTGACCCTTACTTCCTTTGCCATCTCTATTATTCCTCTAAAATCCCACTGTGTCATATCAACATCGCAATGGAAATACGCAATGAGCGATAACCTTCGCAAAAGATTTCTTACAAGAATATGAAATTCTGGATTCGCAGTCAGGGCATTATTATAGGAAATCCTCATCGGAGTCAAAAATGTCAAAGAAAGATGTTTATTGTCCGAAACTTGACAATCCGGGAAAGATATTATCTGAGGCGAGCATTCAAAAGATTTAATCGTCTTTGAATTCGAATCGTAGATAATAGAATAAGGCAGTTTATCATTGGTCAAAGCCTTTACTGTCTTTAAACTATATTTACCGCGGCCTTTTCCTATCCCAATCTCTCCTATCTCTTCAAAGGCATATATAAAATAGGGAAGATACTCCATAGCCCTTCCAATCAAAACAAGATTGAAATTGATCTCATGTTCCGGCGTATAGCCAGTTCTTTTTTCAAGGGGCGGCTCTATTACAAATGGATGCGGAGCAGCCTTATACTTACGCATTATACGAGTATCTGACGGCGGCAGAGTCTCAAACACATATGAATAAATACACTTATCTTTCAAAAGACATTCTGAGCAGTCATTTTTCCGTGTTGCACAAACAATGCGTTTAAAAACATTGCCAAATGCTCCGCGAAAAGTAGAGCCTTTATAAGAGGGCAATATCAAAGGCTCACGTGGAACTATAGTGAATATAAAACGGCATGCCTTTATGTTGACAGATAGATTCATAGACTTAATTATAGCATCTTACCCATTAAAAAATGCCCCTCATCGAAACATCCATAATCCGTAATAAAGCTTCTGAATACATGGATAGCTCATAAGCTTATAAAATCACCCTTTTTTGACAGGCATCTTTATTTTGCATGAAATAGCAGCATATATAGAAGGTATTGTATATGCGTGCAATTTTAAACATACCTGACGACCTCGTTGCCAAAGTGCAGAAAATGTCCGGACAAAAGTCTAAAACAAAAGCTATTATAACGGCAATGCAGGAATATCCCAGACAAAAAAAGATTAAGGAATTAATTTCTCTTAAAGGCAAGATTAAAATCGACTATGGCTGGAAAAAGGTGTGCTTTTTGAGCTTCTGAAAGGCATAAAATCAGATAAACACTCCTGACTTATGACTCCGACAAGGGCGGGCTGTCGCAATCCTTTATTCATCAAGTCTTAATTTGCATCGAGAAAGGGCTTTTTCGGCGTACGCTGCAAGGAAAAACATTGCAATCCTTTATTCATCAAGTCTTAATTTGCATATTAGAGAGGGAGAAAAGGGAGAGGGCGACGAAAGCCCTTTATTGCAATCCTTTATTCATCAAGTCTTAATTTGCATAGCGCATAAGGATACCGGCTGAAGAAATCGTGCATCTTTTCATTGCAATCCTTTATTCATCAAGTCTTAATTTGCATGGTATAGGTATTATACATTCTAAAAGACCTCCATCAAATTGCAATCCTTTATTCATCAAGTCTTAATTTGCATCTGGAATCTTGGCATTTGCCGAGCATGTAGAAGGAATCAGATTGCAATCCTTTATTCATCAAGTCTTAATTTGCATATAAAATTACAGAAGAACATTCGCTTATTGGGATTTTTCTTATTGCAATCCTTTATTCATCAAGTCTTAATTTGCATTTGTTGGTCAGGCATTTAACCCAAGAGGATTAAGAAATATTGCAATCCTTTATTCATCAAGTCTTAATTTGCATGTAAGAATAAAGGAAAGGGGGGCATGGAAGCATCCATAATTGCAATCCTTTATTCATCAAGTCTTAATTTGCATTTGGTGAAACCAAATGTGGAAACCCAATTAAGATTACATTGCAATCCTTTATTCATCAAGTCTTAATTTGCATATAACAGATGTCTCTACTTATTTACCTGTAACGGTATGTTGCAATCCTTTATTCATCAAGTCTTAATTTGCATAGAAAGAAACGGGATTCAATAAGTCACATTTCTACAGTTGCAATCCTTTATTCATCAAGTCTTAATTTGCATGGCAACTGGAATGGAAGGACTGTTATGTCCTTCTCCAACTCTACAGGTTGCAATCCTTTATTCATCAAGTCTTAATTTGCATAAAACTTTTTGATGAAGTTGTTGCGCTTTCAGCATAGTTGCAATCCTTTATTCATCAAGTCTTAATTTGCATGGAAATGATGTTCTTAGCCCGGAGGACAAAAAAGTTCTGTTGCAATCCTTTATTCATCAAGTCTTAATTTGCATGACTTACTGCCGGTTCACTTCAGACAGACAGAAAGTAGAGTTGCAATCCTTTATTCATCAAGTCTTAATTTGCATAGTCGAGAATCAGTTTTTTTAATATCAGCGGTTTGTACGGTTGCAATCCTTTATTCATCAAGTCTTAATTTGCATATATAGAAGTAGACCTATGTACATTCTTCTCTGAACGGTTGCAATCCTTTATTCATCAAGTCTTAATTTGCATGCCCTTGCCATAGTAACCTCCTATAAGTTTTAAATTTTGTAAGTTGCAATCCTTTATTCATCAAGTCTTAATTTGCATTATAAGTGAATCCGAATACGGTAGTGGTGCAATAAGTATTGTTGCAATCCTTTATTCATCAAGTCTTAATTTGCATCTCTTTTTTGAGTTAAGAAGATGTGATGCAAGGGACACGGTTGCAATCCTTTATTCATCAAGTCTTAATTTGCATTAGAGCTTTTTATTCAAGCGCCGGTAAAATCAAAATACCACGAAGTTGCAATCCTTTATTCATCAAGTCTTAATTTGCATGGACTGATATAAATCTCTTTACATTCCCACACTTCGGTAGTTGCAATCCTTTATTCATCAAGTCTTAATTTGCATTTTATCAGCTCTTAGCTGGGAACGATGTTCTCTCCCCGGGTTGCAATCCTTTATTCATCAAGTCTTAATTTGCATTTCCACAAGCAGGACATTTATATTCATCCTGCGGTGGGAGTTGCAATCCTTTATTCATCAAGTCTTAATTTGCATAGAATGAAAGTGATAGATTTATTAGTAGAATTATGTAAAGTTGCAATCCTTTATTCATCAAGTCTTAATTTGCATAATGCAGAGGTTATAGAAATAAATGCAGCTAATTCCGTTGCAATCCTTTATTCATCAAGTCTTAATTTGCATACCACCGCTGCAAATCCAATAATGACAAGCATTTGTATCTCCTTTTCCGCAAATCTCTTTTAAACACATCAAAATCTTTTCACCTTATTATCACCTTCTTTTAGTTTAGCCTTTAATTTCAATGAGTTGTATTATGCCGCAAGCCCCCAGTGTTTTGAAGCGTTTTTTTAGGTTTGCGGAAGACAACATCAACAAAAGGGAATTATTCAACAGCAGTCATATAACAATTACATCTTCTTCCTTGTTCAATACAGCCTTGCCATGAGATTCCACCTTGTTTAGACAATTATTGCAGAGAGGATAGATTTTTATGTCATCTTCCTTCTTGTCTATGACGCTTTCAATCTTTCTTACCATCCTTATAAATTCCTTGTCATCGAGTGTGCATTCGAAAACGCTAAACTGCGTATGGATTCCAAACCCTTTCATTACCTTAAAGAGTTTGTTCCGCCGTCTGTCATCAGGAATGTCGTAAGCCACTACATAGAACATAATATTGAGATTGCTTCCTAAAGCCTCGTAATAACCAACAAAGGTCAATTTTTATTTTGTCTCATACGCTGTATATTTCTCCTCTTCCCCTTTTACAACCCTTGATAGTTTTTCCGCCTGATAACAGAAAACCCTTCTGTAGTTTATATTCATTTCCCCATACCGAACCTTTGTCGTAATCCTCTTTTCATACTGACGGTAGAATTCTTCCCTTCCCTTTTCGTTCAGATAAAAACCACCATTATCCTGTTCAATGAAGTCTTCTCTTGTAAGGATTTCTTTGTTTATAAGGGTTAATGCAAGCCCTTCTATCAGAAATCTGAATTCTTCCATCATATCCACTGCAAGGGACGGCCTACCGTATTCAACCTCATGGAGAAATCCAAGATACGGGTCAAAACCTATTGCCTCAACAGCAGAGTGAATCTCGTTAAATAGAAGCGTATAGCCTAGACTTAAAAGCGCATTTACAGGGTCTTTTGGTGGCCTCCTCGTCCTTTTTTCAAATTGAAACTCCTTTTTGATTAGTTTGCCAAATGCGTTGAAATACATATTTGCAGCAGAACCCTCAAATCCCATCAAAGATTCAATAGATCTTGCATTCTCAATTTTTTTGAGGATTGCTTCAATGCCGCTTATCGCGTATGCCATATCAGCTTCAGGATTGTTTCTTAAGTGTTTCTGCAAAAAGGTTTTCCAGTTTTTTAACTTTCCATTAATAAATCCCTTTGCCGATATAAGTCTAAATGCCTTATTATTATAGCGCTCATACTGCTTTAGCCTTAACGCAATATTCTTGTGTGTCGGCGGCTTGAGTTTTCCCCTATAATTGCCGTAAGTGGTTATAAAAGAAACAGGCACCCCCTTGTCCAAAAGAAGCGCTAATGCAGGTGTAGTAATCTGCACATTGCCGATAATCACCATTCTATCCAATTGGACAAGGGGGATTTCTGCAATGATCTGGTCATTCTTCTCTATAATGAGAAGTTCACCCTTTTTCTTTATTTCCGAACCCTGTTCGTCAAGATATACGGATGACATAGGTTTTCCATAGTTGTCAAAGAACGGTTAATTAGAGTCTGTGTATAAAGTTACATTTCTAAAAGTCTGTCATTCCCCGACCATCCGAACAAGTCAGAGGGCATCTTTATTCGGAGAATCCAGTATTTTCAAAGGTTCTGGGTTGTATAGTCAAGCCAGACAACGCCAAAAACTTAAGTTTATACACTACACTAATCAGGGCTATGGTCAAATATAACCACATCGCCTGTTACCGGACTTCTGTATATTAATTTCCTCGCCTTGCCATGCAGAGCATGGGCAATCTTGAGATAGAGCCACACGGGGGCGGCACCGGTAATAACTACTTCATTGCCTTCGCCAGCAAGGGAAAG
>JAGUWD010000009.1 GCA_020062545.1 Thermodesulfovibrionales bacterium | reverse complement strand
GTGTTTGAACCCGAAGGGTGAGTTTTGCGGCTGTAGCGTAAGGAGCATTAGAACTGTCAAAACAGAGCTTCTGAACGAAAGAGACTTATCCTTATCGCTGGACTACAGACAGACTTTCATCGTGGCAGGAGGATGAGCAAAGATATGGTCAACGCGGGCCGCATATATTTCGTGAACTTTAAGAAATATGGGATGTGTCCCGAATATTCTATGCAATCTTTGAAAAAGGGCATATCATATCGACACTCGGACCTGTAATAAGCAGGAGATTGGTATAGTTTCGCTACTTCTGCATTCCTGACACCATCACGCTGTCATTGAATATTTTATGCCTGATATTTTTGAATCCTGTCTTTGTGAGCCATTGCTTAATTTCAGATGGCGGATAGCATCTGCCGTATGTATTGACGAGCATGTTGACAGAGAATAAGGCGCTTTGCGGGGGTGTTGTCCTGTTTTTGTCGATGTAAAATTCCTGAATGACAATTCTGCCGTTTTGATTTAATGCTGCCTTTGATTTTTTGATGAGGCGGATACAATCATCTTCAGAATATGCATGCAGAACCTGACTTATGAATATCAGGTCGTAGCCGTCTCCAATATTATCAGAAATAAAATCACCTTCGATAAAATCTATTTCTTTTGCTTTTGATTTTTTAATTATTTCTTTTGCGATCTTTATGGTCTCGGGCACATCAAAGAGTGTAGCTAACACGCCTTTTTTAGCCATCTCTATTGAATACGTTCCGGGCCCTCCGCCCAAATCGAGTGCCTTTTTCACTCCTTTTAAGTCAATCGCCTTTATTACATCTTTTGCCTTTAAAGAAGCGATGTTATGCATGCCCTTGATAAATGCCTCATGGTCATGCGCTGAGCGGTTCGGCCTGCCTGTTTTTATTATTTCATCGAGTCCTGACCAGTTCTTCCAGAGTGTATCTGCATGTTTTATTATGTCGCCGTGATAATATGGACTTTCTTTTATAAGGAAGCGGTTTGCGGTTAATGTATTTTTATATTTATTGCCTGACTTCTTCAGGAGGCCAAGGCCTGTTAGTGCATCGAGCAATATCTCTGTAGCCCTGCTATCTGTCTTTAATGACTTAGCAATTTCTATTGCTGTCTTTGGAGATTTAAGGTAATCGAATATTCCGAAATTATTAGCGGTCAGCAATACCCTTGCTGGCCAGAATCCTCCCCAGAGTTTCCTCAGTTCCTTTGCCTGTTTTAAAACCTCCATTTTATTTCTCCATGATTTTTACTTTCATCTCGATCCTTTCAACCGGATTGTCCATCCTGTCCCTCTGCTGGCTCACTATCTTGTCAGCCACCTCCATTCCTGAAACCACCTCTCCGAATACAGTATATTGCCTGTCGAGGAAAAATGAGTCTGCCACGCAGATGAAAAACTGAGAGCCTGCACTGTCAGGATGTGCAGCCCTTGCCATCGAGAGTATTCCCCTTTTATGAGGCTTTTCGTTAAACTCGGCCTTAACCGTATATCCAGGGCCTCCCATGCCATGCTTTGATTTGTCAGGGTCTTTTGAATTTGGGTCTCCTCCCTGAATCATGAAACCGGGTATTACACGATGGAATGTTGTGCCGTCATAAAATCCCTTTTTGGCGAGCTCGATGAAATTGTTCACATGATTAGGCGCAGCGTCAGGAAAGAATCTGATTTCCATATTCCCGAATTTTGTCTCGATAACAGCCCTTGTTTCAGCCATTTTCTTAATCTCCTCTTTTTTGAATTTTTTGTATTTCATCTCAGCATATGCAGATGTAGCAATAATCAACATTAAACTCAATAAAAAGCCTGTTTTGAAGAATCTCATAAAGCCTCCAAGATATGATTTTTAATGCAGTAGTTTACTATAAAATAAAAGTCAATCATTCGGAAAGCTGCTTCAGGTTGTCGCATGCGTACTGCATCCCCATCTCGCATGCCTTCTTGAAGTCCGAGGATGCCTTTCTTGTATAGGCAACACCTCTGGAAAAATAAGCCTCCATATAATTCGGCCTTATGGAGATAGCCTTGTTATAATCCTCAATTGCCTCATCATGCTGTCCCTTTTTAGCATAGGCAATGCCGCGGTTGTGATACGCATCGGCGAAGTTGGGATTTATTGTAATGGCCTTGCTCTCGTCCTCGATAGTCTTGTTGTAGTTGCCGTTCTTATAGTATGCAAGGCCGCGGAGATGATAAATCTCGGCATCCTTTGGCTCTGTAGCTATTACCTTGTTGAAATCCGAAATTGCCTCGTCATAATTCCCCTTTCTGTAATATGCGAGGCCGCGGTTGTAATAGGCATCGGTAAAATTCGGGTCTTCGGAAATGACCATATCGTATTCCCTGATAGCCCTGTCGTATTTGCCATCGTTGAAATAACTGTTGCCCCTGTTGAAATAAACCGTGATATCTGCCCCTTCGGCTATTAAAGCCGTAAAAGCAATAAACATGCTTGATAACAAAAGAATGATTTTTGATTTTCTCATATCCATCTCCATTTAGTTGATTTTTAAACTGCTCTTTCTATTCTCACCCCGAGTTCTATTTCTTCGAGAATGGATGCCACGTGCTCGCATCGCTCTTTTGGTCCTGAGTAACAAATAGCCTCTCCGGTTGCATGCGCCTCGAGTGCGATCTCTGATGCCTTCTGAGGACTGCACCGTATAGCCTTGACGAGCTGCAGGATCACCTCGTCAAATGTATGCCAGTCGTCATTCAAGAGGATGACATTCCACGGCTCTATTACAAATGTTGAAGGATAATCCAGTACAGAGGTTTTAGTCTCGTCAGTCATATAGAATTATATCATTAAAACGTGTGCCATATCCCTATTCCAAACCTTATAGGCACGCCGTATCTGGGCTCGAATAGATGGAGTTCTTTGCTCTTTATTAATAAGTACTGGTATTGTATCTGGCCGAGGGGACGCACCATCTTGCCCATCACTTCCCCTGCAACAGTTACCTCCCTCCCATGGGAATAAATGGCGGTATCGAGATAGTCTTCGTACAAAATGATAAACCTGCCGTGGGATATATCCGTATCCTCAGGCCTCCCGCGATAGTCCAGAGGTTTCTGAATTACTTCGATATAAGTGCCTTCCTTCATATTTATTGAACTGGCAATAATACCGCCGAGGATGACAATCCTTCCTTTGTATGCATCAGGGTCTTTCATGACATCGATTGGTGCTATCTCCTTTTCAGCCCTGTCCCTTAACTCCTTGGATACCACATGGGCACAGCCGGAGATTAATAGTATCAGAAAGATTAAAGACAGAATGCCTAATCGTTTCATATATCTATTATAAACCTTTTTGTTTTCCTTATGGAGTCTGGTATGATTTAAATCATTTATATTTTTTGTTTTTGTTTTAAAATATGGATAGAAACTATCAAAAGGAGGTTGTTATGCTTGACAGAACTAAGGTCGAAGAGGTGATAAACAGGATAAGGCCGTATCTCAGGAGGGACGGCGGAGATGTGGAGCTTGTGGATATAACCGGCGAGAACATCGTCAAGGTAAAACTCGTTGGCGCATGCGGTACATGCCCAATGTCCATAATGACACTAAAGGGCGGCATCGAGGCGGAAATGAAAAAGGTCATTCCTGAATTAAAGGCTGTGGAGGCGGTTTAGGTCTTCAGACAGGAGGTTTTTCGCCGATAAAAAAATAGGCTTTGGAAAATATCTTTAAATAAGGTAAATTTTATTCCGGCTAATATCCATGAAGAACGGCTTAGCGGTTTTGCTTGTGCTCATTTTTCTCATAATGTGGCTGCCTTCAGCAGAGGGTGCTGCAAGAATTCCTATTCTCCTTTACCACAGGTTCGGTCCGACAGTAAGCGATAACATGACCGTAACCACACCCGTTTTCGAGTCCCATCTCAAATACCTGAAGGATAACGGCTATGCAGTGATACCCCTCAGGCAGCTTGTGGATTATATCCTCGGAAAGGGGCCAATGCCTCCCCATCGTTCTGTGGTGATTGTTGTCGATGACGGGCATAAATCGGTCTATACGGATATGCTTCCTATTATTAAAAGATACCGTATTCCCGTAACCCTTTTCTTATACCCTTCCGCCATATCAAATGCATCATATGCCATGACATGGGAGCAGATAAAGGAACTTAAAAAGACAGGCCTCTTTGATCTCCAGTCCCACACCTACTGGCATCCCAATTTCAAGAAAGACAAGAGGAGGCTCAGCCCGGCTGAATATGAGAAATTTGTGGATATGCAGTTGAAAAAATCTAGGGAAAAATTGGAAAGGGAGCTTGGAACAAAGATTGACATGCTCGCCTGGCCCTTCGGCATCTACGACGAATATCTTACTGCAAAGGCCGCCAGGGCAGGGTATATTGCGGCATTTACCATAGAGAGGCATAGTGCAAGCACTTCCGACGCAATTATGGCACTCCCTCGTTATCTTATGACAAATGCAGATAAGGGCAAGGCATTTGAGAATATAATAAACGGACATATTTCCAATTGAGGTGAAAATGGCAATGAACAAGGGGTTCAGAAGGTTCTCACTATGTTTGATGGTATTGGTTTTCTTATCATTACCCGTATATGCAATGGGATATGTTACTGGCAGGGCAATTGATTCAGTCACACAGAGGCCCGTAAGCGGCGCATTTGTTACCATGAGCAGCGAGATGGTCCAGACAGATGAAAACGGCAGGTTCACCCTCAAGGGCGCAGGGAATAAGATTACGGTTAAGGCATACGGATACATGAGGGCAGAGCGGACTTTTACGCCTTCTGTATTTGCCAATTCCGTGGAGATAAGGCTGAAGCCCTTTAAGCCCAAGGCCCTTTATCTCACCTTCTATGGCATAGGGGATAGAACACTGAGGGAATCGGCACTCAGGCTTATTGACGAGACCGAACTTAATGCCCTTGTCATAGATGTGAAGGGAGACAAGGGGGTGATAACATATAAGACCTCCATTCCTCTCGCATCAGAAATCGGAGCCCAGAAGCTCATCATCGTAAAGGATATCAGAGGCCTTATAAAATCCCTGAAGGAAAGGGGCATATACACCATTGCCAGGATTGTGGTATTCAAGGACAATACCCTCGGTGCTGCACGGCCAGATTTAACTATAAGGATGCAGGATGGATCCGTCTGGAGGGACAGGGAGAACCTCATATGGGTTGACCCATTCAGGAAAGAGGTCTGGGACTACAATATCAACATAGCTGTAGAGGCTGCACAGAACGGTTTTGACGAGATACAGTTCGATTATGTGCGCTTCCCCGATAAAACCGGGCTTAAGTTTTCCATGCCAAATACAGAGGGAAACAGGGTGGAGGCTATTACAGGGTTTCTCACAGAGGCAAGAAGGAGGCTTGCGCCTTACAATGTCTTCCTTGCCGCTGATATTTTCGGCTACGTTGCATGGAATCTCAATGACACACAGATAGGACAAAGGATCGAAAACCTCGTTTCGTGCGTCGATTACATCTCGCTGATGCTTTATCCTTCCGGATTTCAATTCGGAATACCCGGCTACAGGAATCCTGTTGCCAACCCCTATAAGATAGTCTCCCTTTCCCTGAAGAAATCTCAGGAGCGGACGCAGATCCCGTCTATAAGGTTCAGGCCATGGCTTCAGGCATTCAGGGATTATGCCTTCGACAGAAGGCACTTCACCGGTCACGAGATAAGGGAACAGATAAAGGCTGCCGAGGAATTCGGCTCCAATGGCTGGATGATCTGGAATCCGAGAAATGTCTATTCTCCTGACGGACTGAAAAGAAAGTCCACATTCTCGAAGGACAGGGCAAAGGCAAATGGATCGGGTTAAGGCTGCCGTCTTTTTCCTTGTCTCATTAATTGCAACCGCATCATTTGCCGGACTACGTGAAGAGCATCTGGCTTCTATTCAGGGTATTGTCGAAGGGGAAATACAGGCCGGCAATATCCCCGGAGCTGTTGTGCTCATAGGGACCCCTGAGAAGGTTATATATCGCCGCGCCTTCGGCCTTCGTTCCATTGACCCTGAAAAAACACCCATGACAGAAGATACCATCTTTGACATTGCCTCACTCACCAAGGTGGTTGCCACAACCACTGCGGTAATGCAGCTTGTGGAAAAGGGAAAACTGAATATAAATGCGCCTGTATACAAATACTGGCCTGCATTCAAGGCAAGGGGCAAGAAGCATATCACAGTAAGGCATCTCCTTACCCACTATTCGGGACTGAGGGCGGACCTCAAGCTGAATTCCGGATGGTCGGGATACAGGACAGCCATGAAGATGATCCTCAGGGAGAAACCCCTTTTCCCTCCGGGCGCGCATTTCATTTACAGCGACATTAATTTCGAGATACTCGGAGAACTCGTCAAAAGGGTCTCCGGAAAGACACTAAATACGTATTGCGAAAAAAATATCTTTACCCCCCTCGGTATGAAGGACACGGGTTTCAAGCCTTCATCCGCACTGCGTGAGCGCATTGCACCCACAGAGCATCATGAAGGGGAAATACTCAGGGGAGAAGCCCATGACCCCACATGCTATAAAATGGGGGGCGTGGCAGGCCATGCAGGATTATTCTCAACAGCAGATGACCTCTCCATCTTTGCCAGGATGCTTTTAAACGGCGGAAGCATGGATAATATCAGAATCCTTAAGCCTTCAACTGTGGAAACGATGACTATTCCCCAGTCGCCTCCAAACAAGAGATTGAGGGGCTTCGGATGGGATATCGAGGCCCCCCTTGCCTCCAACCGCATCAATCTGTTTCCTGTGGGCGCCTACGGACATCTGGGTTACACAGGAACCTCCTTATGGATCGATCCTGTATCGAGGGTATATGTAATTATCCTTACCAACCGTGTTCATCCCGATGGGAAAGGGGATGTAAAGGCGCTGCGAACAAAGATAAAAACAGTTGTTTCAGAAGCGTTGGGGCCTGTTTCGGCAGAGCAGATTATTGCCAGCCGTCCTTCCCTTTCAGGCTATTATAAAAGGATTAAAAGCCGCATCGTGCAGGGCATGAACAGTGCAAAAAAGGTGATGACAGGGATCGATGTCCTGAATTCGGAGAATTTCTCGCCACTTTCGGGAATGAGGGTCGGGCTCATCACAAACCACTCAGCACTGGACTCTGCAGGCCGGCGCACCCTCGACCTCCTTTATAATGCGCCTGGCGTAAAACTGAAAGCCATATTCAGCCCGGAGCATGGATTGTCCGGCAAGGCGGATGAAAAGGTCTCCTCCACAAAAGACCCTGCCACAGGGCTGCCTGTTTACAGTCTTTATGGCGATGCGATGAGGCCTACAGAAAAGATGCTGAAAGACATCGATGCCCTGGTCTTTGATGTGCAGGATGCAGGGGTCAGGTTTTACACATATATAACTACAATGGGATACGCCATGGAGGCTGCTGCAAAAAGGGGTATTGCCTTTTATGTCCTTGACCGTCCCAATCCCATTAATGCATCCCTTGTCCAGGGGCCTGTTATGGATAAAGATCTGAGGTCATTTACAGGATATTTCCCCATGCCCGTGAGACATGGCATGACAGTGGGAGAACTGGCAGAGATGTTCAATGCTGAAAACAATATCGGCGCCGACCTGCACATTATCAAAATGCGTGGCTACATTCGCAGCACATGGTATGACGATACAGGATTGAAGTGGGTGAATCCTTCTCCCAACCTGAGAAGCTTAAATCAGGCCATCCTTTATCCTGGAGTGGCATTCATTGAAGGTGCAAATGTGAGTGTAGGCCGTGGAACAGATACGCCCTTTGAGATTTTCGGAGCTCCATGGATTGACGCGGAGAAACTCGCGAATTATTTGAATAACCGTGAAATTAAGGGGGTAAAATTCATGCCCGTGCGTTTTACTCCGGGCAGCAGCGCTTATAAGAACCGTCTGTGTCGGGGCGTGAAAATTATTCTCTTTGACCGCCAGGCGCTGGATTCTACGGCATTGGGGATCGAGATAGTCAGCGCACTTTACAAACTCTATCCGGGTGATTTCCAGATCGACAAGACCATTGGCCTCATCGGCTCGCACAGTGTTCTGCAGGACATAAAAAACGGCAGCGACCCTCAATCTGTTGTCATGAACTATCATGGCTCCCTTGAACAGTTCATGAGGCTGAGGGAGCGGTATCTCCTTTATTAGCTATGAGACTGTCTGCCTCATCTTCTCCAATTCCAGCGCCACTGCCCTGTGGTCCAGGGGAAAGTCCTCAAAGGTGTAAACCTTTAGCGCCTCGGTATATGCCTGCTCTGCCTTTTTCAGATTGTCCGCCTCATCCCTGAATTTTGCGAGGCTCCTGTATGCGCTTCCGAGATTATGCTGTATTGAGGCATAATCATTGGGATAATCCTTGATTGTTTTAATCTTCAGCGCTTCCAGATAGGCATTGATTTCGTTGACGAGATTTTCCTCTTCCCCTTTGGCATTAAACAGCATTGCATAAGCATCTCCGACGCTTTGCTGTATCGAGGAAAATTCAAGGGGGTGTTCATTAATAGTATATACTCTGAGGGCATCTGAATATGATTGTACTGATTTAAGGAGGTTTTCGTATTCGTTACCGACCTGTGCAAAGGCCTTATAAGCATCGCCGAGATACTTCATTGTTTCTGCGTAATCATAAGGAAGATTGCCCATGGAATAAACCCTGAGCGCCTCGTTATATGCTGCGACCGCATTGATCAAGTTGTCCTCTTTACGCTGGAGTTCTGAAAGGGATTTGCATGCATTACCGATATTTTTATGTGCCTTTGCAAATTCTGCAGGATATTTATCAACAGTATATACACCGAGAGATGATTTATATGCGCTTATAGCATTTGAAAGACAATCTTCCTTATTATGAAACTCGGCGAGACCCATGTATGCAGAACCAAGATTGGTTTGCACCGCTGCATAATTCACAGGGTATCTGTCAACCGTATATACCTTCAATGCATCCTCGCATGCACTTACTGCCTTAATGAGATTTTCCCCTGTGTCTTTAAATCCGGCAAGAGTAATGTATGCGTTGCATAGATTATTTTGCATAACCGCATAATTCGCAGGGTGCTTATCCAGCATGTAGATTTTGAGGGACTCTCTAAATGCATTCACCGCTTTATTAAGGGACTTCTCTGTTTCATAAAACTCCGATAGCTTCATATAGGTATTGCCGAGGTTGTAATTCGTAAGGGCATAATTTTCAGGGAATTTTTGTGGATTAATAAATCTGATGGATTCCTCGTAACATTCTATTGCTTTCAGGATATTCTCTGACTTGTTTTTCCTGAAGGATAGATTATAGTGACACCTGCCCTCGCTGTTTTTGATAAGAGAGTAAGTTTCCGGATCCTTTTCTTGTGATACATCTTTAAGTATATCTGTATATATTGCCAGTGCATCGATGGGCATGTTTTCCTGAAGTAGCATATCCGCTGTATCGAGACGGCTCAGAACCTTATCCTTGTATGCCTTTTGCCTTCTGTATTCCGATATGAAAAATATCAGGGCAATTGCAACAATAGCTACAAATGCCCCTATAATTGCACCCAGCAATCCCCCGACAAGCAATTTTTCTATTCCAAAAAACATAAGAACCCCTTTTATATCCGCATTACTTTAATACTAACAGTTTGCAGGCACATCTTCAATAAATACATGTGCCGACGAAGAGAAAAATATTGTCCCTGCCATTATTTGCATGATATAAGACCATGCCAGCTCAATTTCATGGGCTGCTATTTTCTCCTATATATACAACACGGCCTTGGCTTCAAGTCGTATAAGCATTTTTGACTGGTCATCGAACGGGCGATTTAGACAGCATAAATGCGCATGTGTTTAGTTTTCTTGATTATATCATGATGGCAGGGGCTTTTATGACATGGATGAATTTTAACCTTACTGGCACAGGTTTCCTAAACCTGTGCTTATAAAAGGTATTGAGAATTAAAGTGCCCCCTGCAGGAGTCGAACCTGCGGCACCAGGTTTAGGAAGGCGGCTGGGCAGTATTTTTACAAATCGGCTGCTGGTAACGGTTTGAGCTTAAAGCATTGAGGCTGTAAGATTTGCAAGGATTCTGCATTTTATATCCGTTATCGTATTTTCTGCCCTTTTAGATATTTTCTGCTACAATTTTGCTACATTTTTACTACAGTCGATCCGGAGAGAAAATTTTAATTATATGGCGCTTAATCTCACTTAACGCCTCTGACCTCGTGCACCACCTTTTCAATTTCCTTTAAGCTCATAGGCTTTATGCTTCTCTTTTTAACCGCCTTATCCATAAAGTCAAAAATATCCTCTTTTTCTGTTGATGGAAGAACAATAACCTCAATCTTGCTTTCCGGCTTAAAAGGCAAGGATTTAATGGTTATGCTCTTATTGCTTTCAACTTCTATAAGTTTTTTAACCGCCTTCATAGGTCTATCCTCCTTTCCTTATGTGAATTTATAGCATAACCAAATCGCCTCTCTGAAACAATATCTGGATAGGCGATAATTCAAGAGGGAAGGAACGGACGGCATAATAGAAACTGTAAATTATACCGCTGCGATATAATAATGATAGCGGATATGGAGATTCAGCACGTCAATTAACAATGCCGCTGTGTCCCTCGATGCAAATATCGAAGCGGCTTTATAAATTGACACAACAGCCTATCTTCTATACCTATCTGCCTGTGTATAGTCAGGATAGCGTTTGTGGGACATTACGGGACAAGCACAAACAATGACAGGACACAAAACTACCGCTTGCTTTTTGTAGCCTTTCCCCTATGCTGTATAGCCGCCTTGCTGATTTCCTGAACGCTTCCTTCCGGCAGCATGGTCTTGCGCCATTTCGTATAATCGAATTTTTCCCTTGCCATTAAAGCGATATACCTTTCTGCCTCGACAGTTCCCATAGCTTTAATAAGGGCTTTTGTCCCTTCAACTTTGATTTCTGTATCTGTTTTCATTTCTCCTCCAATATTTTTATAAGCTCAATTGGATTGACTACTTTAATTTTAGCAAATCCGCAAAGTTTTTTGAGTATAGAATCATCTGTCGTAAGAAAATAGTCGCATCCGGTTTCCATAGCACAAGCCACATGCAAAGAATCAAAAGCCTTAAGTCCGAACTTCTGAATTGAGCCGGCATTCTTAAGAATACTGGCGGTTTCTCCGGTGTCAACTGTTACAAAAACTTTCAGATCATCAATTGAGCTCTGTTTCTCATCAAACGGGTTAAAGCTATTTTCATAATCAATGATGTAAGACCAAGCCAGTTCAATTTCATGGGCCGCTATTTTCTCCTGTATATACAATATGGCTTCTGCTTCAAGTCGTATGCGCATTTTCGACTGGTCATCGAATGGGCGATTTAGACAGCAGTTATCCATATAAATGCGCATGTGTTTAGTTTTCTTAAGAGTCATTTTAAATTATACATGATAGCAGGTATTTTGTGATAGGATGGATTTCCTTCTATCGTTTCCAATATTATGTAAAATACTATTTTCTGCCTCATCTACAAACCTTTGATTTCACAGCCTTAAAAAATATTAAAAAAATGCTTGACAATATTATGTAAAATTTATATCCTTTATGCAAGGAGGTAAAAATACAGCTTGGCAGGAATATTAGGCTCAGCGGAAATTCAAGAAAAGGAGGTAAATATTATCGGGTACAGTTAAATGACATAGGAACTTGATAGAAGTTGTATCCATGAAATGCTGGCAATGATTAAATTTTATGCGATGAAAAAAATATGAAAAAACATGTGAAAAAATAACCAACCAAATATAAAGCAAAAAAATCAATCAAAAATTTTAATATCAATCTATAGCTAACCAACATTTAAGAAAATAAAGCAAGAAAAGTAAAGAAAAATTTAAAAATATCTAAACGCGAATAAAAAATACCGTTAAAAAATTTAGCGATTAATTAATTTTTGAAAAGTTTGTAAAAAGCTGAGCAACTATTTTTGCATCAGTTTGATCTCGGCTTTTTATGTTATGTAAGGACACCTTGTGGTTTAGCGCACCGATGACTGTTGTCGCGGGGCGCTAAACACAAGGGATACTGGAGCGGAAAAAATTTATACTCTGCTCTGCATATACACCTGTAATGCGTATTCTCGCACTGCCACAAGTGAGCGTAGGTGGGGCAAGCTAACGCAGGGGCAACAACTTAAAACAAGCCACTTAAAAGGAGAAACAAACAATGAAAATACATGCGTCAAACAATCAGGAAAGGCCGGAAGCCTCCCCTTCACAGTTTAACAAGGGAGGCTCTATTTACAAACCGTTAATCAATGGAATTGATACTCTTGTTATGGGATTTTATGTAAGCGAATTCAACTTGTCCGAAGATGACTGGAAAATGCTGTCAGAGAACAAGGAAAGAGCCAAGTCAACAATATTCAAAACCGCAGGCATACCTGTAAAGTTTAAAAGCAAAGAATTTACATTAAGGCCTGCCGGAAAACCTCCTTATACTTACGTGTTAGTCATGGAGGACATTACAGTCAAGATAGCTCTGAGGCCTTCAAACGGCAAATTCCCGGAGATTCTTGTTGAATTCAGAAGCCAATTCCTCTGGAGAGGCTATATTGATGCTTATCTGCTTATAACCGAATGGATAAAGACATGGGCATTTATCTCAGCGGAGATCGTATCTGTGGTGCATCTTACTCTGGATATTCAGGGGCAGCCTGATATTGTCTTTGAAAACATCGTAACCAAAAGCAGAAAGAAACGTGAAAGATACGAGGTTTTCTCATATGGCAAAGAGATCACGGGATATGAATTTGGCTCCTCGCCTCTGAAACTTATCATCTACAACAAGGCAAAAGAAATCAAAACAAGCCATAAGTTCTGGTTTTATGATTTATGGCTCAAAAAAAGATGGGATGGCGGAGCCCCTGTTTTTAGGGTTGAGTATCATTTGGGAAGAAAGATGCTCAAAGATTTTCAGATCGAGTCATTCAAAGACCTCAGAGATACCATCCCTGATATGTGGCGGTATCTCACGCAGGAATGGTTCACCCTCAGGGTAAAAAACAATAATGACAGCAATAAAACGAGATGGCCTTTAGATCCATTCTGGATAACTGTTCAAAAGGCATTAAGCAGATTCGGCAATATTGTCGGGGTAGAAAGGGAAAGGATAAAAGAGGTAAAGGCGGAAGTTCTTATACCTCAGGCAATAGGGTTGATCTCATCTGTGGGGGCTTTGTCCGGCAAAAACAACTTTGAAGAATCGGTCAGAGAAATAAACATCAAGGGCAGTAAGCATCTAAAACGCAAGGGGAAGCATTTCAATGATCTTCTCTATGAAAAGAAAAAAAAGTATGCCTTTTATGATGACGGTGAAGGGGGAGACAATGAAGCTGCTTGATATAAAGGCAATAGCCCAAATGCTCAATATAAAGCCTTCTACGATTTATCAATGGACTGAATTAGGGCAGATACCCTGTATAAAGCTTAACGGTGCATTAAGGTTTGATATTGAGGATATAAACCAATGGATTTCTTCTTGTAAAAGACAGGCTCGGTCAGGTTATAATCCTTTTACCAAATCCGTTACCAGTAGCCCCAAGAAAGGAGGCAGATAAAATATGGGGCTTTACCGGAGAGGTAAAATTTACTGGTTTACAACAATGCAGAATGGTAAAAGGATACAAGTATCAACAAAGACTGATAGCAAAAGGCTTGCAGAGGCAATTTATGCAAAGGCAAAGACCGAAGTTATCGAGGGCAGATGGTTTGACAATGTTAAGGCAAAATCCAAAACCTTTGGTGAGATGATGGAAGTTTATTTCACAAAGATTAATGTCAAAGATTCTACCTTGAGCAGAAAAAAGAGTGCGCTTCCTCATCTTGCAGAGTTTTTTACTGGCTGGACGCTTGATAAAATAACTCCTGATGCGGTTGATGACTACAAACAAAAAAGACTTTCTGAAGATGCAGCGCACTCAACAATCCTGAATGAGGTTAGGTTGCTTAGCCATGCCTTTAACATTGTCAAATGGTGCAAAGGTAATCCTGTATCTGAAGCCAAAAGAATCAAGCTTAAATCACGCAAGGTTGAGCGGTGGTTAAGCTCTGATGAAGAACCGCTTCTTTTGAGAGCAACTGAAAGCAAACTATATGGACAGCTCAAGGATATTGTCATTTTTGCCCTTAATACCGGATTGAGCCAAGAGGAAATATTGAACCTTCAATGGTCTCATGTTGATTTTTCCAGGAAGACCCTTACCACAACAAGAAGCAAGACCCTGAAAAGTAGAACCATACCTATTAACAATACTACTCTTGAATTGTTGAAGAAGTTGGCAAGGGTAAAGGCAATATCCGGTTATGTTTTCTACAATACTGCTGGTAACAGAATTGATGCCGGAAAGCTTAAAGGGGCGTTCATTAAGGCTGTCAAAGAGGCGGGCATTCAGGATTTCCGTTTTCATGATCTTAGGCATACCTTTGCAACAAGGCTTATTCAGAACGGTGTAGATATTTACACAGTCAGCAAGCTTTTAGGTCATAAGGAAATATCTACAACAGCAAACCATTATGCCCATCATTACACCGAGAGTTTAAGGATGGGTATCAATGTTCTGGATAATTGCTACAATTTTGCTACACTTGAAGAGAATGCGTCTCAACAGATTGCTGTAAGTCCTTGAATTTAAGTGCCCCCTGCAGGAGTCGAACCTGCGGCACCAGGTTTAGGAAACCTGTGCTCTATCCTACTGAGCTAAGGGGGCTATAAAACAATTAAGAGTTCAAAGTTATGAGTTAAGAGTTAAAATCTCAAAAACCTTATCTACTGCGTCTTCAGCATTGTCTGCTTTTATGATGCCTTTTATGTCCCAGGTGTTTATGCCTATTACAGGCTTTCCTGTTTTCAATCCGAGGGCTATTTCCGAGAGCGTGCCGTATTCTCCGCCAACAGCAATCAAGGCATCTGCTGAACGAACTATGATAACATTTCTCCCTTCACCAAATCCAGTGGCGACAGGCGCATCAATATAAGGATTGGCGTCTTCTCTATGGCTTTGCGGCAGTATTCCAACTGTCATTCCGCCTTCGGATTTTGCGCCTTTTGCAGCAGCCTCCATCACACCGCCAAGACCACCGCAGATTAGAATGGCATTTCTCTTTGCTATGAGCTTTCCTACTTCTTTAGCAATTTTCAAGGTATTTTCGTCTGCATTGCCTGCGCCTATGACAGCTATTATTTTTTTTTGCATTTCATATCCTTTTCTCTTTTCTCCTGTCAAGCACTCCTGCGAGAAAGGGAAGAAGCAATGAGCCTCCTGGAAGCAAGAAGATAATCATGGCAGGAACTACCCTGGATATGTTTTTGAGATGTGTCTTGATCTCTTTTTTTTCCTCACGAGTCCATTCCTGTCCTGTATTCTGGGGTTTCATCAGGAGTTGCATGAGTCCTCTGACTTCCACAACCTCGTTCAGGATAAATTCCCTGTTGCTGGCAATAAGTCTTTTGATAAAATTCGGCATATGATTTCAAAAAAATTATCGGGGCGAGAGGATTTGAACCTCCGACACCACGGTCCCGAACCGTGTGCGCTACCAGGCTGCGCTACGCCCCGAAAGCTATATAATACCATAAACAAAAAAGAGCGGTCAGCATTTTGGCCAACCGCTCTTTTAAGGGATTTTATTGTTATACGTTTTCTACCATCTCCCATATGCCGCATGGGCAGATGCCTGCGCAGAAGCCGCAGCCGATGCACAAATTATCATCTACAACGTATTCGAATGAACCGTCCTTATGTTCGACTCTGCTTATTGCACCCCAGTAGCATGTTGCCTCGCACATATGACAGTCGCGGCATGTGGCGCATGACATGCACCTGTTAGCCTCCTGCTCTATGGGTAAGTCTCCGCGGCATACATCATAATACTCAGTCTTTATTTTTTCATAAGGAATAACCTGTTTGATCTCAGGCTGCCTTGGTGCATGGCTGATGAGATAATGGATATTTTCTGCTACAACCCTTCCGTGACCTATTGCATGTGTTATGAGTCCGAGACCTGTGGCATCACCTATTGCATATACCTTTACATCGGATGTCTGGTAATTTTCATTAACTACAATCCAGCCTCTTTCTGCATGTATACTCGGCGGCAGGAAATCAATTTGCGGTACATCGCCTATGGACATTACCACAAAATCTGCATCCATCGATGAGCCATCTTTGAAGTAAAGCCTTTTCTCACTCCTATCGTACCTCTCGGTTATCTTCGGCCATATAATCTGCGTTCCCTTTGCCTTTGCGATTTCCATTTCTGTACCGAATGCAGCAGGTCTTTGAATGTCAATGGCTGTGACAGATTCAGCACCGCAATTGAATGCCTCAGAGCATACATCCATTCCCACATTTCCTGCACCGATTACGACAACCTTCTTGCCTTTCAGGTCAGGATGTTTCCCGAGATTTATGTCTTTCAAGAAATCGTATGCTGAAACTATATCCTCGGAGCCTGGGAATGTTATCTTCCTCGGCTGATGGGCACCTATGGCAAGGATAACCACCTCGTGGTCTTTGTATATTTCATCGAATTTTTTCTTGTCAACTTTTGTATTCAGATGGACGTTTATTCCAAGCTCTTTAAACCTCGAAACCTCTTTTTCGAGTATCTGGTGCGGAAGCCTCTCCCTCGGAATGCACTGTTCTATCTTTCCGCCCAATTTATCGCCTGCTTCGTAAAGGTCAATGGTATGTCCTTTCAGTGTAAGCTGCCATGCAGCGCTCATGCCTGCAGGACCTCCGCCAATGACTGCTATCCTGTGTCCTGTCGGGTCAGCTTTTTTAGGAGCAGGAAGGTCAAGTGCAAGGCTGCCCATTCTGTCTATATCAAGAGGCTTGTCAAGATGCGCCCTTGTACATGCCTGCATGCAGAGATTGGGGCATATCTCTCCGCAAACCGTTGCTGGCAGAGGACTGTATTGCAATACCAATTCCAGCGCCTCATTGAGTTTGCCCTGTCTGATTAAAGAAGCCCTTTTGTGAGAAGGTATATGTGTTGGGCAAGCATATGCACACGGTGGCGCATACTTTTCATTTGCCCATACTGGTTTGTTCCTTTTGTCTTTTCCTGTTGTTATATATGGAAGTAATGTGAGTTCGTGATCAAGATATTCAGCAAATATTCCTCCCTGTCCTACCTCTTTTTCCCACATGTTCTTTCTGAATTCGGAGGTGGACATCTTGAACCATTTTCTTGCCCTCTTTTCCTGGGGTGTATATGCGATTAATTTCTTCCATGCATCCGGCGACTTTGTAAGCTCGTCATAATATTCCATCCTGTCAATGGCTTTGAGATATGGTTTCATATTTGTCTTGAGCCATTGCCAGTCCTGTTCTGTTAAGTCGAGGAGCTTCACATCCTTTTCGCTATAACCCTGAATCGGCCCCCTGAAATATATAGTTCCTCCAACCATTCCTACGCATGGACGGTAGCCTAAGATATTTTTCGGATTCCTCGGATTTACGCCGCAGACAACAGCAATCCCTCCTGCCTTGAATTCAGCAAAGGAATCGCCCACATCTCTGAAATACCATGACTGTGGAGGGTCAAATCTCGGATTCTGTTTTGTCATGGTGTCGCATCTTGCCCCACCGCTTCCCTGTACATAGAGGATTCCCTGCGCAGCGGCATTCCATGCGCCATTGGTTACATCGCCAAGTACTGTTATCTTTGCACCGCAGTTAATCCATCCCACATCGTCAGAGACGCTGTTTTTTACGATTATCTCGGTGCCGAACATGCCCATACTTCCGAGCCTCTGTCCAACAGGGCCCTCAACGGTTATCTTTATTGTTTCGCATTTATCATCCTTAATTCTGGGCCATATGCGGCCTCCGATGCCGTGTTGACCGTCAGCAATAATATGAAGCTCCCTTGCACCTTCTTGAACAGCATGCTGTATCTGTTCTTCAAGGATTCTGGAAGGCACCCTGTTGCCGTTCACATTGCCTTTAATGATGGCAGTCTTCCCCTTTATCTGAAGAATTTGCTCTTCTGACTTATTTATCTTTTTTTCTGTCTTTTGTTTTCTGACTTCTGACTTCTGTCTTTTAGCACGCATAACTTATCCCCAACCTCTCAGCTATTGCCTGATCGTCTATGCTTAATCCGTCAGACATTCCTATGGGCAGTTCTGTGCTCCTTCCCATAGGTGCGAATATCTTTCTCAATTCAACATCGGCAGCCTTGAAGACCTCTACTACCCTCTCTGCAACCCTGTCAGAATCCAGCCTTCTGTAAAGTTTTGGATCCTGTGTTGTTATGCCTCTCGGACATTTGCCTGTATTGCAGAGGTTGCAGCGGTTGTACTCGTCTCCAAAACAGTCTGCTGCTGCCTGCATAATGTATTTTCCGATAGAAACTGCAGATGCACCCAGCATTATGAGTGCTGCGGCGTTTGCAGCAAGATTTCCCTTCTTTCCGATGCCTCCTGCTGCTATCAATGGAAGCTCGTTCTGTTTGCCCTGTTTTACAAGGTCGAGATAACACTCCCTGAGATTTGATGCTATTGGATGCCCCATCTTATCCATGGACACATTGTATGCAGCCCCTGTTCCGCCATCCTCTCCATCTATGCTTAAGGCTGCTGCATAAGGGTTTCTTGCAAGGTTGTTCAATACTGCCCTTGCTGTCTTTGTGCCAGAAATTTTCGGATAAACAGGCACTCTAAAGCCCCATGCCATTGACATGGACTGTATCATCTTTGCAACTGCCTCTTCTATGGAGTACTTTGTCTGGTGTGTCGGAGGCGATGCAAGGTCTACGAACTGAGGCACTCCTCTGATTTTTGCAATGAGCTTTAAAACCTTCTGCGCCATCAACAATCCGCCGTCTCCTGGCTTTGCACCCTGACCATACTTGATCTCTATGGCTGCGGGGTCTTCCACCATATGAGGCAGCGCATGTATTATTTCATCCCATCCGAAATATCCCGATGCAATCTGAATGATGAAATACTTCAGATACTTTGATCTTAAAAGCCTCGGCGGCATTCCACCCTCGCCCGAAGCCATCACAACAGGCATTCCTTCTACCTCGTTGAGGTATGTAACGCCCATTGCAAGACCTTCCCACATGGGAGGTGACAATGCACCAATAGACATGCTCCCTATCATTATAGGGAATATCTCGCGCACAGGCGGGATAAATATGCTCTCCTTATCCACAACAAGTTTTCCGTTTGATATCTTTAATGGCAGATTTTCCGGAGGTAGAATCCTTCCGATATAAGACCTTATGCGGAACTCGTGTCTTCCTGCATCAAGGGCAGGGTCTGTGAGCATAGAGATCCTCGTGAATTTTAGCCTGTCGAGGGTTGATATGGATGGGTCATTTCTTCTTCCACCCCTCTTGTATCCGTCTCCTCCCTTGTTTTTGTAATGGAGGAATTTGTGCTGTGGATTGAATTCGGGCTCGATTGCCTCATTGGGACAGACCAATGTGCATGTGCCGCAGCCTGTGCAGTATCGCTCCATGTCTGTGACCTGCTCAACCACATGGGTAATGCTCCGAACCGCTGTTGGTGTAGGGACAGGTCCTTCGGACTTCACAATCCTCTGAACCTTTACAGTGGCCTCAATGGCTTTTACCGGGCATACCGCAGTGCACCTGCCGCACCTTTTGCACCTGTCGTCCCTCCATCTGATTATATATGGAAACTCTCTCAAAGAGAGCTTATGATTATGGTCTAACCTTATCCCTGAAGCTGGTTCCATACCTTAACCTCCTGCGCATCCGGCGAGACAATTACCATGTCGTATTTCATCGGGAATATATCCTTACTTCTATCTCTTTTTGGCACTGCTCTGTCAACGCCGCACTCCTCTGACATCAATGCATACCTGCCTTTTATTCCTCCCACAACGCCGGGCCTCAACTTTTTTGAATCCTGAACCATGAAGCATGTGCCGTCGGGGGTAAAGCCTATTACCATGTTGGGACCGTCTATGCATAGCGGTCTTAGTGATTGTTTAATGAGTTTTAATGCCTCTCTGTCAGTCCTGTTTTCCATCTCGGATGGCTTTAGCGGTGTAATGACATCCTTGTAATATGTGAGCGGAAACTTCAACTGTCTTACTGTGTAATGGAGAATGTGTGTAAACACCTCGCTGTCGCTGTTATAACCTATATATCCCGGAAACCCCCTGCTCATTAAAAATTCCCGTATAGGCACGAATGCCGTGTTCTCACCGTTTGTCATCGAGCAGTATCCCTGAATGAAAAACGGATGGCATGCGTAGAGATATATTGCATAGTTTGTGTTCTGCCTTCCCTGTGCAAATACGATCTTTGCTTTTAATCCGTTTTTATCAAGACCGAAGAATTCAGCTACTTCAAGGGGATCTCCAACCTCTTTTAATGTAATGACATCAGGATAAAAAGAAAAGGCGAATATGGATTCATCCGGCTCGCCCATCTTCCTGATTGCGAGCCTTGTATTCATCAGGAGTTCTTCCTTTTCATGCATCGATTTGCCGGCATATGAGGCAGGATAGTCGTAAGCCCGTGCAAAATAGTAATCGCGTGCAACGATGCCCCTTATGGGTTTTATCTTGGGCGTCCACTCATGTCTGAGCCTAAAGCCCTGCTTTTTCATGAAGTCATCCAGCGTCTTCTTGCCTGTTTTTGAGCAGATGCCAGAAAGTATCGGGTATTTCTTTAATTTCTCGAATTCGCCGCCCAGGTTTTTCAGTGTGAGACCGAGACCCGAGCCGTCATGTCCTTCCTTCATTGTTTCGAGGGCGAGGATGGGCTCTATTGATGATATGTAATCCTTCGAAGTAATCGCAGCCAGTCTGCACATGATTTATGTCCTCTTCAGTTATAAAATAGCCTTAAATCTCTAAATTTAAAGGCACTGCCACTCATTTTAAAATTTTAGCTGGTTAGTTGTCAAACTATGGTATTCTACTCTTATGGAAATAATTACCTCTCACATAAACGCCGATTTTGACGCCCTTGCATCCACCATCGGTGCGAAAAAAATATACCCCGATGCAGTGATTGTATTTCCTGGCTCTCTCGAAAAGAAGGTGAGGGACTTTATTGATGCATTCCATCCCGTTGAGATAAAAAAGCTCAAAGACATAGATTTAGAAAAGGTAAAGAGGCTTATATTAGTTGACACAAAACATCCGGACAGGATAGGGCAGCTCAAGGAACTCCTTTTGAGACCCGACATGAAGATACACATCTACGACCACCACCCCATTAAAAAGTCAGACATCAGAGGGGAGTTGGAGGTCATAGAGCATGTGGGTGCTGTATCCACCATATTTACAGAGATAATCCAGAAAAAGAAGATACCTATTACTCCAATGGAGGCTACAATACTGTGCCTCGGAATATATGAAGAGACAGGTTCTCTGACCTATTCATCAACAACACCCAGGGATTTAGTGGCAGTTTCATATCTGCTGAAGAGAGGCGCCAATCTTAATATAGTCTCGGATTTCTTGAAGATAGAGTTGAGCAGGGAAGAGTTTACCCTGCTCAATGAACTTGTGCAGTCTCTGAGGGAGGTTGTCATTCATGGCGTGAGAATAAAGATAGGAAAGGGTGCGATAGAGGGGTTTGGAGACGTAGCACATCTTGCCCATAAGATTATGGATATGGAGGATACGGATGCTATTGTGCTTTTGATTTCAATGGCCGATAAAGTTCTGATGGTTGCAAGGAGCAAGGTGGCTGAGCTGGATGTGTCGCAGGTCTTGTCTGATTTCGGAGGCGGAGGCCATCCAACTGCTGCCTCTGCAACAATAAAGGATACCCCTCTCGAGATAATTGAAGAAAGGCTAATAGAATCTCTAAAGAAGAATGTACGGCCTTTAAAATGTGCACGGGATGTAATGACAACCCCTGTTATCGTTATTCAACACAACAGTATGATAATAGATGCAGAGGATATGATGACGAGATACGGAGTAAATGTCCTTCCTGTTGTTAAGAAGGACAGATATATGGGCATTTTGACAAGAGAGGTTGTGGAGAAGGCCCTTTTCCATGGCTTTGGAAAAAGCAAATGTCTTGATTTTGCAACTACCGATGCCATTACTGTCTCTTCTCATGTGCCCATATCCGAAGTCGAGGCATCTATGATAGAGCAGAACCAGAGGTTTGTCCCTGTGCTTGACGGAGACAGGATAATCGGCGCAATAACAAGGACGGACATCTTGAGGTCGCTTTATGAGGATTTTTTGAGAAAGAGCAGGGTCTCTGCAAAGGAGCTTGTGGGAGAGTCTGTACTCGGTCTGGGAAGGAATATATCGGGAATATTGAAAGAGAAATTGCCTTCCCATTTATACGATTTTCTTAAGATGGCCGGAGAAGTTGCTGATGATCTGAAATTCGGTGCATATCTTGTGGGAGGCTGTGTGAGGGATATGCTGAGGGGTGAGGAGAACCTTGATATCGATATTGTGGTTGAGGGGGACGGTATTGCCTTCGCAAAGAAACTTGGAGAAAAGATAGGTGCAAAGGTGACGACCCATGAAAGATTCGGCACAGCCCGGGTAATAAAGGGAGACTTCAAGCTCGATGTTGCAACAGCAAGGACAGAGTATTACGAATTCCCTGCTGCATTGCCAAAGGTGGAGACATCATCCATAAAAAAGGACCTTTACAGACGAGACTTCACCATAAATACTATTGCAGTGAAATTGAACAAAAGGGATTTTGGCCAGTTGATAGATTTCTTTGGAGGACAGAGGGATTTAAAGGACAGGGTCATAAGGGTGCTTCATAATCTGAGTTTCATTGAGGATCCTACAAGGGCATTCAGGGCTATAAGATTCTCGGAGAGGTTTGGCTTTAAATTAACGAAGCATACAGAGAACCTTATAAAGTCTGCTATCAGGATGAACATATTCGAGAAACTCTCAGGCACGCGGCTCTATGATGAGCTGATGCTCACTTTCAACGAAACCAATCCCATAAAGGCATTAAAGAGGCTTGGAGATTATGAACTGCTGAAGGTAATACATCCGAAGATCTCTTTTTCCCCTGAGATCGAATCACTTCTTCAGTCGGTTCACGACACCATCACATGGTTTGAGCTGCTTTTCCTGAAGGAAAAATATGACAGGGGCATGCTTTATATCATGGCCCTCTTGTATAAGCTAAACAAGGATGAAAGGGAGTTAGCATTAGACAGGCTTTCTGTTACATCGAGATTAAAGGATAAGATATTGAAGGGAGTGCATGCTGCACAAGAGATATTGAGGCGGCTTAAGCCAGGCAATCCTGTGGAAATATATCATCTGCTAATGAGTCGTGATATAGAATCTGTTCTCTTCAGCATGGCATTGACACGGGATAGTGAAAAGAAAAAGGCCATATCCCACTTTCTTCTGGAATTGAGGAATGTAAAACCTGCCCTTACGGGCAATGATTTGAAGAACCTCGGCATCCCCCCGGGGCCTGAATATTCAGACATACTGCGGAAGATACTTAATGAGAAATTGATGAAAAGGCTGCATACAAAGGAGGAAGAAATAGAGTTTGTCAGGAGGCTTTTGAGGCAGTAGTAATTACGGATGTTGACAAAAATTTACAGAAAAATTTGACATAAAACACTTGCTTTTTTGAGTTTAAACATGTTTTATTAGTTACAATTATCAAGTGCTTTTGGGGGATAAATGAAAAAGAGCATGAGTCTCGACAATAAGGACAAAAAGGAACTGCCCCTTTACCCGATAGGTATCGTGGCCGAGTTGATAGGCATTACCGACCAGACATTGAGGCTTTACGAAAAGCATGGGCTTATAAAGCCTGCAAGACGCAATAAGAACAGATACTATTCAGAGAATGACATAAAGTGGCTAACATGCATACGTGACCTCATACATATAAAAAAGATAAGCATAGAGGGAATAAAGAAGCTCCTCGAGTATGCACCTTGCTGGGAGATTACTGATTGCTCTGAAGATAGAAGGAACAAATGCACCGCATATATCGACAAGACAAAACCCTGCTGGGAGCTTAACAGGTCAATATGCAATCGAGAGAATGGTAAGCTCTGCGAAGATTGTATCGTTTATATAGCTAATAAGATGAAGAAGAATTAATAGACTTTAATCGTAGTCGGCTGACGATGGCACAGCCCTCTCGATCTTTGAAGGAGCGCTGCTGTAATCCCTTGGCTGTGTGCCTTCCCTGAAGTATTCAAAAACACCGGATGATTCATCAGAAGATAAAAGTCCTGTGCGTGGGTCTATGGAGAGTTTTATTATTCCTTCCGGCACAGAAAAATCTGCAGAAGATTCATTGGCGAGCATATTCCTCATGAAGTTTGCCCATATTGGTGCTGCTGCCCTTCCACCCACCTCTCCTGGACCGAGGGATCTCCTCATATCGTCAAAACCAACCCATACGCATCCCACAAGCTGTGGCGTATAACCCACAAACCATGCATCCTTATAATCATTGCTTGTCCCTGTCTTGCCAGCAGCAGGCCTGCCTATATTTGCCCTCATGCCTGTACCGTAGTTAATGACATCCTTCATCATGGATGTTATTAAAAAGGATGTCTGCGGAGTTATTGATTCCAGCCCTTCAGGCTCGTTGCTCTCCAGTACCGTACCCTTTGTGTCCGTGACATATTTGATTGCTATGGGAGTGATCTTGACGCCACCGTTTGCAAATGTTGAATAAACTGTTGCCATCTCAAGGGGCGTTACGCTTATGGAGCCGAGGGCTATGGTCAATTCCCTCGGCATATTTGCCTCTATGCCTATATCCCGAGCAAAGGATATTACTCTGTCAATACCCACGGCATCTACAAGTTTCACTGTCACCACATTTCTGGAGTATGCGAGTGCCTCCCTTAATGTGGTAGGGCCATAATGCTTGTGATCATAGTTTTCAGGCTTCCATGCGCCTCCGGGGCCTCCGGGATAGGAGACCGGCTCGTCATTTATGATGCTCGCCGGGGTATATCCGTACTCGATGGCTGCAGCATATATTATCGGTTTTATTGCAGAGCCCGGCTGCCTCTTTGCATAAACCGCCCTGTTATACTCGCTCTTCGTGAAGTTAAAACCTCCTATGATTGCTCTTATGAATCCTGTCTCTGGTTCGATTGCTACTACCGCACCTTCCACTTCGGGCTCCTGTTCAAGACTGAACATTACATTTTTCCCCGATATGTTCTTGATCTTCACCCATATAATATCGCCTTTCTTCAGTATGTCGGTGAGCTTGAAATTCTTGATTGTCCTTATTCTTCCCGATGCCCTGTCAATTACTGTGCTTGCCCATTGTGCGTCAGCAAGCATAAGCCTGCCCGAAATCCCACGTGCTTTAATTACAGCCTCTTTCGGACTTACGGACACAACAACACCTGTGGATATATCTCCTGCAGATGCAGAAAAAGATACCTTTGGCTCATCTTTGTCGTTGATGCCCAGGAAGGACTTAAGACCCCCCGAGGATTCTTCAATGTCCTTGTGTCCTATCGGACCTCTCCATCCCCTTCTTTTATCGACCTCACGGAGCCCTTCCTGAAGCGCCTTCTGTGCATATGCCTGTGCATTTTTATCGAGGGTTGTATAGACCCTCAGTCCGCCTTTATATACTGTTTCTGCACCATATTTCTGTTCCAACTGTTGCCTGATGTATTCGAGGAAATAGTTATATGAATCAGTGTTTGCCCTCAGGGATGAAAGATGGATGATATGGTTTTTTGCGGATGCCCTTTCAGAAGGCTTAATGTATCCTTCTTCCTCCATCCTCGCAAGTACAACCTCCTGCCTTTCCTTTGATCTCACGAGGTTGTTATAGGGAGAATAAGTGTTTGGAGCCTTTACCAGCCCTGCTAAAAGTGCTGCCTCTGGCAAGGTTATATCGCTTACAGATTTGCCGAAATATAACCTCGATGCCATTTCGACACCGTATGCGCCGTGCCCGAAATAGACCCTGTTGAGATAAAGCTCCAGTATTTCGTTTTTTGTCATTTCCTTTTCGAGCCTTATGGCGAGTTGTGCCTCCCTGAGCTTTCTCTGAATGGTCTTTTCAGGGGTCAGGAACATTATCTTTGCAAGCTGCTGGGTGATGGTGCTTCCACCCTCCTTAAGGCTTGCGTGCAGAATGTCTTTAATAAGTGCCCTTCCTATGCCGATATAATCTATGCCCTTATGTTGCCAGAATCGTGAGTCTTCTACTGCGATTACAGCATTTTTAAGATGTACTGGAATTTTGTTTAAAGGAACGAAGATGCCTTTTTCCACCTTGAACTCGCCTATGAGAGTATCATCGTCTGCATAAACCTTTGTTCCGTTTGTAGCCCTGTATTTCTTCAGTTCTGCGATGGAAGGCACTCCCTTTGCAACGGCAAGATACCCGCCTGCTATAAAGCCAAAGATAAGAACTATAACAGTGAGGATTAATTTAAAACGCATTTTTAAATTATAAACATGACGTGATAAAATTTACAAATGGAGCACAGGATTTTTGTATACAAAAGCCCGATCGGCGATATTTATTGTTCGTTTGGAGGTGCTGAATTGATAGAAATATCAATAAAAGCAGGCAATAGGCAATCTAAAAAATCCCATAGCCTATCGCCTGTAGCCCATCACCTGTTTTCTGAACTTGATGCTTATTTTAACGGTCACTTGAAAGAATTTAATCAAAAGATAAAATTTATCAGTGGAACTGATTTTGAGCATAAGGTCTGGCTTGCCTTGAAAGAAATTCCATATGGAGAAACTCGTTCTTATAAATGGATTGCTGAAAAGGTCGGCAGTCCGAAGGCAACGAGGGCAGTTGGGCAGGCATTGAAGAAGAACCCGATGCCGATTATTCTGCCCTGCCACAGGGTCATTGCCTCTGATGGATCTATCGGCGGTTTTTCGTGTGGAATTGAAATTAAAGAATGGTTGTTGAGGCATGAAGGGCGTTAAAACATGTTTGACTCGACTTATTGTTTTGGTTAGGATATCCTAAGAGAAAGGAGGCCAATGTGGTGAAACATGTCCATAAATACGAAACAATTTCCCATCACGGAATTTCATCCGAGTTGATGGACCTTGGCATCAAGGCAGCCGAGATCAGAAAATGCAAGAAATGCCAGAAGGAGATGCCCTTTGTGCTGACGCATAAGGGTGAATGGGTTCCGCTCTTTGATGACAGGGAATCCGATGAGCAGGATATCTTATTGGCATGAAGTTCTTCTTTGACGAGAAGCGTTTTTCCGAGAGCACCGGGAAACTCCATATTTACTGTCCTTACAGGGAAAAAACGGGCATCAATGTCCATGTGGTGATAAAAGACGGATATTGCTACCGTTCAAGGCAATGTATGGTTGTACAGTGCAAGTTCAACAGCATACAGTTAGATATTGAGGCCCTCCTTTCATTGGTATGGTAGGGCATATCAGATACTTACAGGTTAAAGGGAGAAAAAATAATGGATCAGAAAAAATTGATGTTGAGGGTGAAATACAAGACTGATAATGAGAAGCTTACTATCAATTCACAGATGTATTTTATTGCCGACACAGCTGTTTTTACAGTAAGCGACCTTGTTAAGCAGAAAAGCTCCCTCATGATGGCGTGGCTTGAAGGAGATATACTGCATATGAAGCCTCTGTACGATCCTCATGGGAGCAAGCCTATAGGCATAACCAGGATTATCAATAATAAAGAAAAAGAGGCTATGCTAATAATGCTTTCGGACGGCATGGTGGTTGTTATCTCTTCCAGGGATCCGAAGGGCTGCACCCCGCAGATTATAAAGCCGCGGGCAGAGAATAAGTCTTAGACAACTTTATGAAGATAATTGTGTTAATGAGAAGTATGAGCGGGCCTCAAACTATAAGTTCAGTTGTCAACAAATGTTAATAACCTGTTATAAAAAGCATCCTGCATTTTCAGTGACGGCTTGATAGCCTTTGTTTCCCTCTGCTTCAGCTTATTTTTTGTGCAGGGTGAAAATCACGCAAAATCAAGCTGTTTTGTGAAAATATAAGGCTTCTCTAAAAAAGATTTTTTTGCATTCTTATTAGACTGTTGCAGCACAACGATTTTTATTACTCATAGTTTTTAACTATGTATGGAAGGTTAAATATAGACTCTTGTCGAGGAGGAGGAAGCATGTGGATCGAAACAACGAGGGGAGAGTTGATCAACCTTGAGCATGTAGAAACAATAAATATTAAGGCTATAGAAGATGATGCGCTTATGAGGCTTGAGGCTCGCACAACATCAGGAGCACAAATAACTTTAATCAGTGCGGCAGAAATAAAAAATAAGATTAAAAAACATGTTCTTGAAGATCACTCTATGCATGACATTCTTAAAGATGTATTTGACAATTTAATAAATTTAATAAACAGCAGTGGCAAGAAAGTGATAAAAGTTCACATCTGTGTGGGAGATATTTGTGATTTGTAAGTAGTTGACTTTAGAGACAAAACTTTCCACTTCTTCTAAAATGGTGCTTCGATTATTGGCACTTGGTATGGACATATTTACCAGTCAAATGAGATTTAAGGAAGGCACTTGGTATGGACATATTTACCAGTCAAATGAGATTTAAGGAAGTTCTTGACAAACGCCTTAAAAAGGTATATGGTTTAATCAAAGAGTGAGTTTCAAGAGGTGGTGGTCTTGCTCCTCTTTACCCGGAATCTCAAGATGTAAAGTCTCAGGATGTAAAGTCGTAAGATGCAGGTCTTAGGATGTAAGTCTCAAGGACGTAAAGTCACAAAGATTCACCGGGTGAAGGGGAATACAAGCACCACCTTTTTATTTGCCAAAGCTTTCCAACATTTCTTTTAAAAGCCTCCGGACTGTCAGCCTCTCAAGAGTATCTCCATCAACCGTTCAGCATACATTTTGCCATGCCTGTCATCGGTTAATATCTCTATATCCTCCGGCAGTTTTACTCCGAGTCCAAGCTCAACAGCCCTTGCTATCTGTTCCTGTTCAAAAATCTTCTTTTCCATTATTGCCTTGTTGCTGCCAAGTTCTTTCAATACTGCCAGACCAACCGCGTCTATGGCGATTCTGTCAGTGCCGGCAATTATCATATCAGCCCTCTTTTTAGTTCCCTTTGCAGGACCTCCATCCACAAATGCCTCTATAGCATCCAGCAGTATCAATGAAGGGTTGTATACCTGATTTATCTCTGCAATCATCTTCCTCATGCTCCGGAGAGATGTGTGGAGTTCTGACATATTCCTCTTGTGAGTGACTCCTACAGACAGTTTTAACGACATGGTGAATACGCCGCCGTAACCGTGGGTCTTGAGGCAGCATGTTGATACAATACACTTTGAATCAAACACAGGCCTTGCCACATCAAAGCCATCTCTCCAATGGTTGTTTTCAGGCCTTATCCTTACCCATCCATCCGGAGGGAGTTCTTCAAAGTTTATGAGTCCCACATCGAGTTTTTTACAGAGTTCGTATATGCCTTTTCCCCTCAGAACATCTGATGTGTCAGGCGGGCCGCTTCTCTCTCCTATGGTGATACTCTTGGCGCCCATCTCCTTCATGTGCAATATCAGATGGATGAGTGTATCGTTATGCGTTGAGCCGGGGAAGGGGTCTGCAGTGTTGAAGTTCGGCTTGAGGAGTACATCCTTTCCTTTTACAGGATTTATATTTAGAATCTCTATAGCCCTTTTTATTCCTGAAGCCCTGTCAGGGGTTTTAATGAGGGATACCTTTGTTTTTTTATCCATTGGGGATTTTAATTGCGTTGCTAAAACGGGTCTTCCACCTGCCATTGTCAGTATTACACCTCCTGCCATTGCTGCTATAAATTCCCGCCTGTTCATGTTTAATTAAACTATAGCACTTTATATGAATTGCGTCATCAATGAAGCGTTATACCTGTTCAGGCGGGATGTTATCAGGTCTATAGGAAGTATAGTATGTGATGTTCAATCTTTTGAGCCGTTCTTCCACATGGGGATAGAGGATGAGTTCCTCTGCTTCAAATTCTTCAAATGCCGGATGTATTGCCTTCAGCCTTTTCCTCAATGCCTTTATGTTTTCTTGCGTGCTGAAGCTTATCATGCAGGCGGGATGGACTTTTACTCCATGATGCACAAGATTTTCCAGGGCTTTTAGCTGTAAATCAAACCTCTCTGGAACAGTACCTGTGAGTCTTGAGAATTCCTCATTGCACGTGCCTTTCAGGCTTACCCTCACATGTAGATTTTTGAATCTCGATAAATCCTTTGCATACCCTTCGTTTTTGCCTATAAGTATGCCGTTTGTTTCGAGTATGAATAGGTATTTTCCATCTATCAACTCAAGAACCCTTATAAGGTGTTCATGGCAGATGGTTGGCTCATTGCCGCTGATACGCATCTGATGAAGGTGCTTCTTTTCTGCGATCCTTGTCAATCTCCGCGCAACATCTTCCGGAGAATAAAATTTACCATGCCCGGCAGGTTTTGAGACAATGTCCCATGCCCAGCAAAATATGCATCTCAGGCAGCATCCAACGCAGTCTGCAGTGGATATCCCTCCGTAAAATCTCGATGGCCTGAAACGATAGTATTTTCTCGAATCATCTTTGCAGACATCTTTTTTAGTCAGTTCCGCAAGCATGACCGGATCGAACATATCAGTCCTCTGACACTAATATATTGAGTTCATGCTTGCAGATGTCACAGAATCCAGGGCCTTTCTTGTCGGTATCCTTCAGGCTGTTGGAAAAATACATTATGCATTTAGGGTCAGGACAGTGGCCGAGGCCGTATGTATGGCCGATTTCATGTATGGCCTCTTTGACAGCCCTCAGGTGAAAGAGGTCTTTGTCGGGATTTAGTCCGTAGAATTCCTGACGCAGCCTTGCGAGGGCTATAACCGTTACTCCAGCTAATATATCCGCCTCCCCGAAGACAAAATTGAGTTCAGGGACATAGAGGTCTGCATCCATTACACCGAGCACCCTGTGAAAGTCTTTTGTCTTAAAGGGATGCAGCCTCCTGAGAATTCGCGTGGAGTGGTATTGCCCTCTCTTGTTGTTATACAAATCATGCGGTAAAGATATTTCTTTGCCAAATTCGACCTTGCAATGAAATGTCTTTTCAAGGGCATCCGAGATGTCTTTCAGAACATCTGAATCGATAGCTCCTATGGGGATTATGAGAAGCCTCATATAATAAACTATATCAATAGCACTGCTTTCAGTCAAACCGAACGCTCACCTATCAGCTTCTCATGCAGGGATAATATTAGAGGTGTTTTGCCCTTTTGCTTTCACTCCAGGCCAGTATAAAAACGCCTGCGGAGATAAGGATGGTGCCAATGGTAATCTGGATTGTTATCGCCTCTCCAAGGAAGATATGTGAACCGATTGCAACCGTTATATAGAGCACCGATGCTGCTGAAAGGGCTATGGACAATCGTGTATTCTTTAAAATCTGCATCCATGCAATGAAGGAGATTATATAAAAACTGTAGCCGAGCGGAATAAGGTAATTGATCCAGCCTGATGAAGATATCCTGACAGCGCCCTTTTTCACCAGGAGTTGTGCAGCCGTATCAGACGCAACCAGGAGAAGCCAGAAGAAAATTGCTTTTAATCTTTTATATTCAGGCATATTATTACCTAATATGAGCGATTTTATGCATGTCAGGCACGGCTCGAAGACTTTTAAAAGTGCTATTTCAAGTGTATTATATAGGATTATAGGTGCATCACTCAATAAGTATCCAATGTAGTAGATGACGGATACAAGATAAATGTTGATACAAGTGCAGGGTTTAAAGTCTTTTTACCTCACCTGACAAGCATTTTAAGTGTAAGAATTGCTAAATTTAGGTAATAATTATGCAAGACGCCTTGATACTCGACTTTGACGGTTCTGTCTCTTTGCCAAAGGAAATACCGAGGCTTGATATGAGAGGCTGTGAGGAGAGGGTGCGCTATTATTCAAGCTTTGGCGATATGACGGGTCTCGAAGGTATTATTAAAAAAGCGGTTGAAAGGCATCGGGTCTTTTTCCTTGGAAACGGCGATTTTCATCATATAAGCTATCTGCTTATAAAGCATATGCCGTATGATGGCCTCCATGTGGTGTTGTTCGATAACCACCCTGATAATATGTTCTTCCCCGCCGGTATACACTGCGGCTCATGGGTCTATCATGCGAGCAAGCTGCCCAATGTCACAAATATCTCTGTGTTTGGCATTGCCTCTAAAGATATAAGAGGATTGAATATAATTCAAAACAGGTTTTCTGTTATTAGATCAGGAAAAGTGAAATACTATTGTTTGGCTCCTGTATCTAAACTTATGGGGCTGTTGAGTGAAAATGGAATAGATGACATCAGGGCTTCTCAAAAAAGCGTTGCTGAAATCTTAAAAGAGGAAGCGCAAAAAAAAAGAGGGCCTGTTTATCTCTCCATAGATAAAGACGTGCTTTCTGGCGAGACTTTGAGAACAGGCTGGGATCAGGGGCGAATGCAGGAAAACGAACTGCTCAGATGTATCGAGGAAATAGCTCCCTCTGTTATTGCCGCAGATATTGTTGGAGACATATCTTCGTATAATTATAAAAGTCGCCTGAAAAAAATTATGCGGCTGATTGATAGATATGAACAAATGCCTACCAATATTGAAAAAGAACAGTTTAAGCACAGGGAACTTAATATGAAGATATTGTCTTTGCTGAAAGGAATAAGCGCCTGAGGGTCACCTCTTTGATTTTTCAAGAACATGCTTATCTGATTCAAAAACAGATTTGAACCTGTTCAGGATAAACCTCAGAAGGGGATTCTTTATATATACCGCATGATAGGTGTATGTGAATTCAGCACCAAGATAAGATTTTATTTCAGGGTCTGTCCAGCCTGCAATAAAGGCATTAAGGTTATTCCGGATGCAAAAATCCAGATTGTAAAACCAGCTTGTAAAATACAGGTTAAACCGGTGGGAGTCTGGATATAGAAAGCCGACATATTTATCGACTAAATAATCCCTAACAATGAAGCAGAGGTTGAATCCGATTATCCTGTCTCGATGACGGTATAAGAAGACAATGCCTCCATTGTTTTTGTCTCTGAATACCTTTTTGAAAAAGGAAAGGGCGAGTTTGTCAAAATGTATCCCGCTCTTTTTGTATACATTGAGGTACAGCCCATAGAGAAGGTCTATGGTAGAATCGGTGAAAAAATCAGTGCCTGTTTTAATCTGCTCTATGGATATCTCGGAGAAGGAGCGCAGTTTCCTCTTTATGTCTTTTCTCCTTGAGCGTGAAAGCCTCTGTAAATATTCTTCGGTGGAGTTGAAATTAACAGGCACATATGCCAACGCCTGGCCGTATAAAATGAAGAAGCCGTTGTTTTTGAGATGGGAAATCAGTTGTCTCGAAAATTCATTCTCCTCCTCCGAAAGAAGATAGGACTCTAAAGGTATATCTTTTATAATAAGGAACCGAAGGCCTGACTCATTCAGTTTTGAAACCACAGAGTCTTTCAGGGTCATTGGCTCAATACCATAGGGAAACAGGGCGTATTCTGAAACAGTGGTGCCGATGAAAATGACCCTCGGTTTCAAAAGCCTTCTAATGAAGGCTGGCAATAAGCCTTTATGCCTTTCATAAAATCCCTTCACTTTTCCATCGACAGTTGTGAAAAGGTCAAGCTCTGCCAGAAATCCATGAACATGTTTGCCGTTTACTTCAAGCGATACCGGTTCAAAGCCTTCAGGAGGCTCGGTCATGAATACATGCACAAGGCCTTCAGGTTCAAGGAGATTCAACAGGTCTTTATCTATAGATTCAGGGTGCATTGTATTATAAATTTTCTATTATATTCACAATCGAATTCAGATCCCTATCTTTTAGAAAAGTGCTTGTTGATAGGGTTAATGCCCGATCTGTTATATAACGGGCATTGGAGCAATTCCTGTCCGGAACTATATGTTTTAAATAACCGTAATCGGCAATAGCCATCGCATACACAATGGATGCGCCAAAGCCGGTATTGCCTAAGATTTTCAAAGCCCTTTCTCTTTTGTCGGGATTGTCAAAAATCAGGGTCACAAAAGGATAAGTTGCCCTGCTGTCCAGATGTTCTTTAATTATCTTGATGCCTTTAATTTTTTTCAGCCGCGACATGTAAAAGGCTGCTTTTTGTCTTTGTTTGTCTATTTCTTTTTCCAGACGATGAAACTGTCCATGTCCTATCAACTGTCTTATTGCAGACATTCTGTGCGTAGGGAAATCGATATCAAAATCTTCCATGGCTGCTTTTATCTTATCGCCTCTCCAATTCCAGAAGATCTGTGGAAGCCTGAAAACGAACCAGAATAAAAGTGGCCGGTAAAAAATCCAGTATCCGAAAAGCAGCAGTGTCAGTATACCTTCGGATAGGAAATCATTTTTTACGATCTGCTCTATAGTGCTGTCTATGACGGCGGCATATTCTTGCCTGCCGGCAACTATTATACCCCCTTCATAAGTAGTTATGCCCTTCCCACGACAGAGGCTGAAGAAGGAAAAGTCTCCCAGTGTCCCAACCAGTTTGCCTTTATACATTGCACCTAATGACTGGGCACAATCCTCGATGGTGAATATGCCATGTTTTTTCGCAATGTTTTCTAAGGCATCGAAGTCTACAGGAATGCCTGTCAGATGCACTGCTACGACAGCAAGGATATCACTGTTCTTACTGCATATATCCTCGAGACTCTGCAGGTTGAAATTAAAGTCATCCTTTTTGATATCGCACACCTCAATCCCGAGGCCTGCCCTTTTTATTGCCAGAGGGATTAGAGGGCAGATATAAGATGGGATAACAACCGTGTGCTTGGACGATATTTTCTTTAAACTCTCAAGTATCAGGTAAAAGGCAGCGGTCCCTGAATAGGCCACCCGTGCATAAGAGACATTAAGGTATTCTTTAAAATCATCCTCCATACATTTGCCATGGTTCCTTATCCTGAAAATAGGAAGGAAGTCCTTCCCATGAAGAGGGAAACCGGCAGTAGGCGGAATTTCTCTAAACATGCTCATAATTGAAAAAAGAATGCATAACTAAAATTGATACATTGCACCCAGATAACCACCGATACTGTATTTATCAAAAAATATGATATTTGCGGTGGTTCTGTTTGCTGCTACTCCGGCAGTGATGGAATAATTTTTAAACCCGATTGGTTTTAAGGATATGGTAGCCGTGGTCGAAAACTCATAGGTCTTCTCATTCCTTGTCTTTTGAAAAATTGGATGGACTTTGTCGAATTGTTCGGTTTTTGCCGATAGCCTCGCGTTCAGGTCGAGGACTTCATCTTTGTAATTACACCCAAGGAATAATTCATAGCTGTCATAGCCGTTGCTTTTCCCTTTAAATAAGCCCTTCTCATAAGAGAGTCCTGGAGTAATGCCGAATTCTTTGGAAAACATCTGCTGATAGCCCAGGCTCACTGTGTGAGAGCTTCCGTTTCTCTTGAGGTCTGAATAGATGTCGCCTATCTCATCTTTTGATATGTCTGTGAAGGCAACCCTGTATGAAAGGATAATTGGTGTTCTGAGGATGTTTTCATAGGTGATTTTTGCGCCATACTCATTTGCATTTGTAGATTCCCTCTGCAATAAATAAGGGTTTTTCCATTCCTTTGACATGAGGGAATAAAAGCCATAAATGTCAATGGAACTTATGTCATCAAAATCCTTTTCGATTCCCAATGACAGAGACCCAGGTTCTTCAGTCAAAGTGCTGATGTAGTATTCAGTGTTTAATCTTTTATTGATATATCTGGCATCAAAGAGCGGGAAAGGAAAAAGCATTGTCTTTGATTGCGGCTTTTTGTAAATGCCTTCGATGTTCTTTTTTCCATATGCCCAGAGGCTGTCGGCTTTATTGATCGCCTGTATTCCTGCACCGGCTTTGAATACAAATTCATCCGCATGAACCAATGTGTACGGAACGAAGACAAGCAAGAGCATAAGAGAAAAGCAGACCAGGTTATTTAACATTTTCCTTGAAGAACCTGATAGTCTCCTCTGTTGCCAATTCCCTCTGATTGTCTATAGGGATCATGTGATAGGAGTCGTGGAGTAAAACCTTGCGCACGTTTTCAGAGCCTATATGCATTTCAATATAATGCGCATTCTTAACGCTTGCCACATCGTCTTCTATCGAGTGGAGTATAAGTGTAGGCGTGGTTATTCTGGGAATAACCTTCTTAACATTCCTTACAAGTTTTAATAATTCATACATACCGGTGCAGGGGAATCTGGAATAGGCAATTGCGCTGTCCTTCATGCCTTTTACAATCTGCCTTCTCAGCCTTTCGTTTTTAATCCCGTAAGGCTCCCTCTCTCTGTAAGAGGCAATTGAGCGGAGGGGTGTGTAATAGACTATCGGAAGGAGAAATTTATACCACGGCAAACTCCAGCCGTCATAAAAGAGAGTTGTAGAAAAAAGAGATATTCCAGATACATCATCTTCTGCTTTATAGGCAAGATAGAGAGCCAGTACAGCGCCCATACATAATCCGGAGACAGCAACAGACGAATGATTCTTTTTTAATTCTTCAAAGGTTTCTGACACTGTCCTGTACCAGTCTTGCCACCTGGTTTTTTTGAGGTCATCTATTGTTGTGCCATGACCGGCAAGACAGGGTGCTTTTACCGTAAAACCTGCCTTATTAAGCCTCTTTGCCAGATAATTCATCTCAAAGGGACTCCCGGTCAAACCATGAATTAGAAGCACGGCATTCTGTCCGCCTTCTAAATATATTTCATTTTTGCCTGCCAAAGATGCTACCTCCTTTCCCTATGTCTGTCCTATTATTACTATGCCAATTGCAGTGATCCCAACTCCGAGCCATTCCAATCTGCTGACTTTTTCCTTCAGTACAAGGACAGAAAAGAATACAATGATTATTTTCTGAAGCCCGGTTAGCGGGAAGGCAATCGACAGTGGAATATATGAAAGCAGCACTATCCATATGACCATTTCTATCAAATAGAACAATATCCCTGCGATGACCCATTTATTCTTTATGAGTTTGAGATAATATGCAAATCCACTAATCTCTTTGTGGACTGTTGCTCCTTTTTTCAGGCATAGCTGTGTCGTGCTTTCCATTATTGCTCCTGCTATAAACAGGGGAAACCATTTAATAAGCGGCATGTTTTACTCCATGTATCGCAATTACACTCCGCATCTTTTCAGCAGTGATTCAAAAAGTTCAATGAACAGATCTATCTCGGCATATGCGATGGTTAATGCTGGTGCCAGTGTGAAGACATTCTTATAATATCCTCCTACATCAAGCACCAGACCGAATTTCTTCCTGTTAATCTTTATATCGCCCTTCATCCCTTCCTGAAATATCCTGTCGGTAAGTTCCCTGTCGGGTGTAAAACCGTCTGGCTTTGTCATTTCCACTCTGACTGCAAGCCCCAGCCCATCTACATCCCCTATCACTTTGTGCTTTTTTTGCAAATCCTTCAGCCGTGAAAGAATATATTCCCCTTTTCCCGGCACAATCTCTTCGAAATTATTTTTCTTGATATATTCCATAGTGGCAAGGCCTGCTGCTGTCCCCAGTGGATTGCTCGAAAATGTTGAATGAGTGGAACCGGGAGGGAATATCAAGGGGTTGATGAGATCTTCCTTTGCCCATATGCCGGATAAGGGATTCAGGCCATTGGTGAGGGATTTGGCAAATGCAACAATGTCTGGCTTAATACCAAAATGCTCCGTTGCCCAGAGTTTGCCTGTCCTGTAAAATCCCATCTGTATTTCGTCATCCACAAGCAAAATGCCGTATTTCTGAAGTACCGCAGAAAGCTTCTTAAAGTATTCAGGCGGAGGAACAATATAGCCTCCTGTTGCCTGGAGAGGCTCTATATAAAAGGCAGCGTATTCCACCTCATTATCCTTCTTGTCTATCACCCCATAGTATTCTGTCTCAAAGAGCTTCTCAAAATGTTTTATGCACTCATACCCGCAGTCTTTAAGGTTCTTACCGTAAAAGCATCTGAAGCAGTAAGGATAGGGGATAAATGTTGCCCTGCTGCCGAAATGTCCGTATCTCTTTCTGTACCTGAAGCTGCTTGTGATCTCCGTGGCTGCCAGGGTCCTTCCGTGATATCCCCCCATAAAGGCGAACGTCAGTGACCTGCCTTTTTTGTAGTTGCGTACCAATTTCAGGCTGTCCTCGATAGCCTGCGATCCGCCTACATTGAAATGGACTCTCCCCTTTGTGCCAAATCTCTTTTCCGTTTCCTTTGCAATGGCAGAGGCGAGGAGTATCTTTTCTTTATGAAGGTATTGGGATGCAACCTGTGGTAGTGTGGCCATCTGGCGATGATGGGCATCCTCTATCTCTTTATTCCTGTATCCGAAGTTAACTGCAGAGTACCACATCTGCATGTCCAGATACGGCCTTCCTTGCATATCGAAGATCCATGACCCCTCACACCTCTCAAAGATTATAGGGTTTTCAAGATAATGAACGGTATCGCCGTACGAGCAATATTTTGATTCCAGCTCTAAAAGTTCCTTTTCTTTTAACTTACGAGATTCCATATTCTCGGTTCCTTCTCGATTTGGTATATATGTGACCTTTCGGGTATAAGCGTATGCTTTAGAAGCATTTTCATACTTCTTTCTATAACCTTGAAGTTATTGAATGCAGAATGCGATATGCCTTTTGTTCTGCAGTAATCGGTGAGTCTTCTTTTTGAGAAGACGTACGCTGCTTTTTCAGCAAGGCAGAAATCGCTTCGTCCATCGCCGATATGTATGATAGGGAGTCCATTGCTTAAACCCCCGGCGGTTTTGCATTTGCACATTCCGGATGAACAACTTTTATTTGCATAAGGGAAAAGAGTTTTTAATCCCCCATCGCCTGCAACTAATCGATTTGCATATACAGGTATATCATATAGACCAGCATCTGCGAGGATGCTTTCTATAACGACCTGAAATCCATCGCTTATTATGCCGAAGGGGATATGAAATTCTTTTAGAAAACCAATAAATCCGATAAAGCTTTCATCTATGGCAAAATCGCGTATATACTCTAAAAGCCTTTCAATCGGCGCATCGATGAGGGACATCTGCATGGCGAGGCATTCTCTTGACCCGATGCCCCCTTCTTCCCAAAGCCTTTCTGCTTCTTCCCATCCTGGTTTTGCAAACTCCTTTATAATGGCATCGGTGATATCCAAATCCGTTACCGTGCCGTCAAAGTCTATTGTAATAAAGGGATTTGGGTTCATAGTTATGCTGCCTTTTACCTCCTTCATACAGGTTTTTTCTCTTCTTGTACAGGTTCTGGTTTTTTGTTCTCTTTTGCTTCAATTTCTATCTGAGGCTTGTCTATTTCCGACATTGCCTTTTTAAATTCCCTTATGCTTTTGCCGAGACCTGCGCCAATCTGTGGAAGTTTTCCCGGGCCGAAGATTATTAACACAATAATCAATATCACAAGCAGATGCATGGGCTGCAATAAACCTTCAAACATAGCTCTATCCCCCTTTAAGTGCATTTTTAGAACATAAAGTTCTATATTAGAAAAACAAGTTTTATGCCAACTGCAAAGTGTATATATTTCAAATGGTTATAATGCAGGGCCTAATGGTGTGTGAAAAAAATGTATACATTATTGGTGATAGGGTGCATTTGATGCGAATCCGATATTTTGTTTACAAGCGATATTTTTTTATCTTATAATGCAAAACCCTGACCGATATGCCAAGGATTCTGGCTGCCTCGGTTTTATTATTATTAGCAGTTGAGAGTGCATTCTTGATATATTTTTTTTCGAGCCTCTCCTGTGCCTCTTGAAAAGGGATTGAATAATCGATGTCTGTGACTGCCGGGATGTCTTTGAAAACCTCGGAACTGATCGACAGGTCGTCTATGTTGATCAGGTTTTTTGAAGTAATCGCAACTGCCCTGTGAATGAGCCATTTAAGCTCTCTTATATTGCCCGGCCATGTATAATTCATAAGATATTCCTTAACTTTTGTTGAAACTCCTTCTACATTCTTGTTGTAGGTATTATTAGCCTCTTTAATAAATGTTGTTATAAGCAGTGGAATGTCCTCTCTGCGCTCTCGCAGCGGGGGAAGTTCAAAGGTGATTCCGTTGATCCTGTAAAAAAGGTCGGGTCGAAAGTTATTCGCAGGATCTGCGAGGTCTTTGTTTGTTGCAGAGATAAGCCTGAACCTGATTTTACGTTCCTTTGAATCTCCAACTTTGTAATAGACACCGTCTTCAAGCACCCTTAAAAATTTTGCCTGGACAGCTTCCGGGATCTCTCCGATTTCATCGAGGAAAAGGGTACTGTCTTCAGCCCGCTCTATCAAACCTTCTTTGTAAGCAACCGCCCCTGAAAACGCGCCTTTCATATGGCCGAAGAATTCACTTTCGAAGATGTCTCTTGGTAATGCAGAGCAGTTGATGGCAACCATCTCTCTTGTTGTTCCGGATATGGCATGTATCCATTCTGCAAGTTTTTCTTTTCCAGTGCCGGTTTCTCCTTTTATCAATACCGGAATATTGAGGGATGCTATCAATGGAACCTTGTCGACTATCTCTTTCATTTTTCCAGCCCCTGATGTTACAAAAGGCGGAATAATCTTCTTTATCTCTCTGTCTAATATGATTACCCTTTTTTGGAGGAATTTATTCTCAAGATACACATTGAGTTCTCTTTTGAGCTTTTCTATATCCAATGGCTTTGTAAAATAATCGACAGCACCCTCTTTTAGTGCTGTAACAGCATTGTCTATGGCAGCATAGGCAGTCATAATGATCACTACAGGCATTGGATTTATTACCTTTAATTCACGAAGGAAATCGATTCCATTGCCATCCGGCAGTTTCATATCAAGCAATACTGCATCGGGTATTTTTTCTTTAAGCAGTTCTCTGGCACTGCCAAGTGAAGGTGCCGTTGAAACTTTGAACGTGTCTTCAATGGCCATCTGGAGCGACTCACTGAAATGGGGCTCGTCATCTACAATTATCAGATATGGTTTATAGTTATGGTTGCTCATTTAAATGCACGCTCTCTTGAGGCATTGATATCCTGATCCCGGCTCCTTTTGTCAGGCGGTATAATGATATTGTGCCGCCATGTGCCAAGGCAATTTTCTGCGCAAGGAACAACCCGAGGCCTGCCCCTCTTGAACGATGAGTTACAAATGGAGTTATGAGCTCATCAAGGTTGCACCCTTCCGGAAATCCAATGCCGTTATCTTCATAAAGAATCTCTGTAATCCGATCTTCTTTTGACGGCGGTATGCTTATTTTTATGGAAGCCCTGTCTGCGCCGGCCTGCAGACTGTTTCTTATGAGATTCTCAAAAAATAGCCTCATATAAAATCTGTCCGCATATATGTCCACATCCGGACAGGAAGATATTTCTATGCCGATTGCATCTGATAACTCTTTAATAAATGGCTTCAGCCTTATCCACCGGACATCTTTAATAGCTATCTCTTTCCCGTAAATCAGGAGGTTATCGATAAGCTGCTGGATACGATTTAATTCTTCTTTTAACAAGGTATCAAAGCGCTTTGTAAAATGTTCGTCGGAAATGCGGGAAGGCAATACATGAACAAGGTTAGATATGGTGGCGATTGGCGTTTTAAGCTCGTGTGCAAGTGTTGCTGTCATGCGTCCAAGCAGTGCCAGGGCTTCATTCTCTTCCAGCGCTTTTTTTAACGCCTCATGTTTGGTTTCAAATTGCTGTTGCATTATTAAAGCCCGTCGTCTTTTTTCGGTATATATGATAATGGCAGTGAACACTATAATGGTTGAGAAAACACCTTCAATAAGTTCGGTAGAGTCAAGGTCAAAAATTTCATCCCGCACATATTCGTTTTTTATATATAGATCTATGTTTTTCCCTCCTTCCGAGAATGTAAATAAATGTTTAAATTCATCCCTATCTGGTTTTTTACCCTGGGCAGGATCAAGGGCTATTACCTTTTCTTTCATAACAGAGGCCGTAAACTTTCTTAAGAAGTTTATTGTCTGATCCGGCGTTGCATCTGGAGCGGAATCTTTAAAAGCCGAGATGGCATTTTTAATTTCCAGCTTTGTGGCCTGTCTTACTTTTTTTTCCTGTAATATGATTCCTATGTTGCCTGATATAATGATAACCAGCAGTCCAAAGCTCAGCGAAATGATAAGATAACTTACAAACTGTAATACCCGTTTTAACATGGTTGTTTTTTATATTTCAACATAGTGTGCTTCGTTTAAATTTTGCGTCACCGAAAGGATAGCGGGTAGGCTATCTTATATAAGCCTCTGTTACATATCTCCTCATCATCCTGTGCGAGTTAAAGTAGTATGCGTTTTTTCCTATTGCATTCTGCATTATCCTGAGCCACGTGTGTTTGTCATTGTAAAATGTGGGGATGATGGCGGTCTCCAGTTTGTAATAAAGATCATCTGCATCCCTTGCAGGATCCGCAGGTACATCAGGTGAAGGTCCGATTGCCCATCCTGTGAATCCTTCTATCCATCCCTCTATCCACCAGCCGTCAAGGACACTAAAATTTGGAACACCGTTATGTGTTGCCTTCATGCCGCTCGTGCCCGATGCCTCAAGCGGCCTCAACGGTGTGTTGAGCCACACATCAACGCCTGACACGAGCTTCAATGCCAGTTCCATATTGTAATTTTTAAGGAATGCGATTTTTATCTTGTCTTTCAGTTTTTCTTTAATTTCGAATATATGCTGGATAAGCTGCTTTCCCGATTCATCTCTCGGATGTGCCTTTCCTGCATATATTATCTGCAGCCTGCCTTCGCCAATATACGATAGTCTTTCAATATCTGTAAAAAGCAGGTCAGCCCTTTTGTACGCAGTTGCACGACGTGCAAAACCAATGGTAAGCGTATCGTAATTCATGCCTGTCTGTGTTTCTCGATTAACATGATCTATGAGATGCCTCTTCGCCTCCATGTGTGCTTCCCATAATTCATCATCGGGTATGCGGCCTACTCTTACGAATATTTCTGGCTCATTTGCCCAGCCTGGAAGGTATTTGTCATAGAGCCTTTTCATGCTGTCGCATGTCCATGTGAAAGAATGTACTCCATTTGTTATGGCATGTATCTCGTAGCCCGGGAACATTCCCTTGGATACCTCGCCATGTTTTTTGGCCACTCCATTTATATAGTTGCTGAGATTAAGTGCTAATAGTGTCATGTTGAGATGTTCACGGCCTGCCAGGTCTTTTACTACGTCGATAGGGATTATCTCGCACATTGTCTTTTGCACGAGGTCATACGGAAATTTATCATGCCCTGCTGCAACCGGAGTATGTGTTGTGAATACGCAGAGGCTTCTTATCTTTTCCACATCCCATACAAGCCTCTCATCCCACACCTCTTCTATGTCTTTTTTGTATCTCTTTAGTAACTCAAGTGTTAAAAGAGCTGAATGCCCCTCGTTCATATGATATTTCTTTATTTCAAATCCAAGTTCATCGAGTATTCTTGTACCACCTATGCCCAGGACTATTTCCTGTTTGAGTCTGTATACCTGATCTCCTCCATAGAGGTGATGCGTGATTCCCCTGTCCTCCGGTGCATTCTCAGGCAGGTCCGTATCGAGGAATAAAATTGGAATTCTCGGCCCCCTCATGCTCTCAACGACATAGAGCCATGCGCCTATGTAAACTTCCCTCCCTTCTATAAAAACGCTCACTCTTTCTTTAAGCGGGGTCATGAAATTGTTCGGGTCCCATTCATCCGGAAGCTCTGTCTGCCTGCCGTAAATATCGAGTTCCTGCTTGAAATATCCTTTTTTGGTGAGGATGGTCACCGCAACAACCGGAAGGTTCAGGTCTGCTGCTGATTTTATTGTATCTCCTGCGAGTATGCCGAGACCTCCGCTGTATGTGGGCATATCGCTCCTGACACCTATTTCCATGGAAAAATACGCTATCTTCGGCTCTTTGATGAATTCGCTTATGGATACTGTCATTGTCATTCTCCCTTGTTTGCGATACTTAAATTAAAGATCCTGATTTAGAAATATATGTCAAGTGCGGCGAAAAGAGGAGTCTTTGAGCCGTGCCTGACATATAAAATCGCTCAACTTAGGTAGCACTATGAACGATTTTTGCCCTTTTCATCAATTCATCGAGTGCTGCTTCCCCTTCGCTGCCAATATCGATAGTGTAATTATTTACATAAAGGGATATGTGCTTAAATATTACATCATCTGATAATTCCTGTGAATACTTCTTGATAAAAGGCACGGTTTCCACTTTATGCAGCATAGAATATTCTACACTCGCCCTTATGAGGGATTCAATTGTTTTAATGGTATGGAGGCCGAGGGATTTCTTTGCAATTATGCCTCCGAGCGGTATGGGCAGTCCTGTCTCCTTTTCCCACCAGTCTCCAAGGTCTATGATTTGTGTAAGGCCGTAATCCTGATATGTAAAGCGGCTTTCATGAATAATCAAGCCAGCATCAACCTTACCATCTCTTACTGCCTCTATGATTTCATAGAAAGGCATGACAACAAAAGACAGTGATGGATGATGGGGGATGGAGGATGGGGTTGATGCAAGGTAGAGTTTTAGCAAAAGAAATGCAGTTGTAAGTTCGCCGGGAATCGCTATTTTCTTTATTTCTGACTTCTGACTCCTGTCTTCTGACTCCTGAACTAAGAGCGGCCCGCATCCCCGTCCGAATGCCCCTCCTGATCTCAGGAAGTGGTAATCTTCCTGCAAATAATAAAAGGCATGGCAAGATATCTTTGTGACATCAACAGCCCTTTTTATTGCGAGTTGGTTCAGTGTCTCCACGTCTTCGATGAGGGGATTGAAGTCAAGTCCTTTTGTACCTATCCGTTTATTGGCAAGGGCATAAAAGATAAAGGTGTCATTGGGACAGGGCGAAAAACCCAAGCTTATCATAATTTGCAATTTTAGCATTAAATATTTATCATTTACCAGACCTTAATCGTAAAGATGCCCTACAGGCATTTGAGCGTGGATTGCATAGCGCGCGACGAAAAACTGGGGAGGTTTTATGAAGCTTCATGAAAATATCTTAAGTCTTATCGGCAATACACCGATGGTCAGAATCAACCGGATGATTTCGGCAAATAGTGCGGAGATATGGGCAAAGCTTGAGGGTTTTAACCCCGGAGGCTCTGTCAAGGACAGGATAGCCCTTTCAATGATAGAGGCAGCAGAAAGGGAAGGCAAGCTGCACAAAGGCGGCACTATTGTTGAACCCACAAGTGGAAATACTGGCATTGGTCTTGCAATGGTGGCTGCTGTCAAGGGATACAGGCTCATTCTCACAATGCCAGAGACCATGTCCATGGAGAGGAGGCAGTTGCTACAGGCATTCGGCGCGGAGCTTATATTGACACCCGGTGATAAAGGCATGATGGGGGCAGTGGAAAGGGCAGAGGAGATATTCAGAGACAATCCTGATTTTTTCATGCCCCAACAGTTTGAGAACAAGGCGAACCCTGAAATGCACAAACGGACAACTGCCATCGAGATAATCAATGACCTCGGCTGTGTGCCCGATGCCTTTGTGGCCGGAGTTGGAACAGGGGGGACTATAACCGGTACGGGCGAGGCATTAAAGGAAAAGAACCCTGATATATGGATAGCTGCAGTGGAGCCTGCATACTCTTCTGTCCTGTCTGGCGGAAATCCTGGGAAACACAAGATTGCAGGCATAGGCGCCGGCTTTTATCCGGGAGTTTTAAATACAAAGATATACAGCGAAGTGATACCCGTAACGGACGAGGATGCCGCAAATACGACAAAACAACTGGCTTTAAAGGAAGGAATACTCGCAGGCATATCATCCGGCGCTGCAATGTGGGCTGCCATGAAGGTAGCAGAGAGGCTGGGGAAAAACAAGAAGCTGGTTGTTATATTCCCGGACAGGGGAGACAGGTATTTGAGCACAGGCTTGTTTTTGCCAGAGGGGCTTTAGCTTGAAAAATAAAGGGCATTTGTGCTATCTTTATCAGCTAAAAACACACGCCTGAAAAGGTTCTCTAATGGTCCTATAACCGCAGCATTGCTGTTGTTATGGGTTTAAAAGAACCGGGCGGAGGAAAAAACCATGAGGAGGAAGTATGGCTGTTGTAACTATGAAGGAGTTGCTGGAGTCTGGTGTCCATTTCGGGCATCAGGTAAAGAGATGGAACCCGAAGATGAAAAAGTTCATCTTCGGAGAGAGGAACGGCATTCACATTGTCGATCTCCAAAAGACATTAAAAGGAGTGGAGGAAGCGTACAACTTTGTCAGGAACATGGCGTCCACAGGCGCACCCGTACTCTTCGTCGGTACAAAGAAGCAGGCACAGGACTCCGTAGCAGAGGAGGCCCAGAGGGCAGGTGCATTTTATGTGAATAACAGGTGGCTCGGCGGTATGCTCACAAACTTCTCAACAGTAAGGCGGAGCATAGAGAGGCTCAAAAAGATCGAAGCAATGAAGGAAGACGGTACATACAATGTCCTTACAAAAAAGGAAGTGGCACAACTTGAGAAGGAAAGGATTAAACTGGAGAAGAATCTGGCAGGAATAAAGGATATGACAAATCTGCCCGGGGCAATTTTTATCATAGACCCCAAGAAAGAAAAGATTGCCGTTGCAGAGGCCAAAAGGCTTTCCATACCTGTGGTGGCTGTTGTGGATACCAATTGCGACCCGGACGATGCAGACTATGTTATCCCGGGCAATGATGATGCAATAAGGGCTATTAAGCTTCTTGCATCCAAGATAGCCGATGCAGTCCTTGAAGGCAAGGGAGTGCTCGCCAAAACCGCAGAAGAGGAAACCGAAAAGGGAGCGATAGAAGAAAAAATCATGCAGGAGGAGATGGCAGAATGACGGTAACGGCAGATAAAGTTAAGGAATTGCGTGAAAAAACCAATGCAGGCATGATGGACTGCAAAAAGGCTCTCTCAGAAAGCGGCGGGGATATGGAAAAGGCCCTTGACATCCTCAGGCAGAGAGGGCTTGCAACTGCAGCAAAGAAGGCAGGCAGGTCGGCATCACAGGGTTTGATAGGTTCGTATATACACATGGATAAGCTTGGAGTTCTCGTTGAAATTAATTGCGAGACGGATTTCGTTGCCAAGACTGATGACTTTAAAGGGCTTGTTAGAGACATCGCAATGCACATAGCTGCTGCAAATCCGACGTATATATCCAGGGAGGATGTTCCTCAAGATGTGATAAAAAGGGAAAGGGAGATATACAGGGCACAGGTCACCAATAAGCCGCCACAGGTTGTTGAGAAGATTATCGATGGCAAGCTCGAAAAATTCTTCAGCGATACATGTCTTCTTGAGCAGGTATTCATAAAGGATCCGGAAGGGAAGCAGAAGATAAAGGACCTGATAACAGAAAAGGTAGCAAAGCTTGGTGAGAATATCGTTTTAAGAAGATTTGCGAGATTTCAGTTAGGCGAAGGATTGGAAAAGAGTGCATCCTGTGAAAGCTGATTTAAGAAAAGGGACAAGAGTTAAGAGTAAGGAATCCAAAAGAGTCCAGACTCCAAACTCTAAACTCAAATATAAAAGGGTTCTGTTGAAACTCAGCGGAGAGGCCCTTATGGGAGACAGGGGATACGGCATAGACCCTGCCACCGTGGAGTATATGGCTTCTGAGATAAAGAAGGTAGTTGATATGGGAGTGGAGGTTGCCATTGTCATCGGCGGCGGCAATATCTTCAGAGGTGTCGAAGCCTCTGTAAAGGGCATGGAAAGGGCGTCAGCCGATTATATGGGAATGCTTGCAACGGTTATAAATGCCCTTGCCCTTCAGAATGCGCTGGAGAGGATCGGCCTGCAGACAAGGGTTCAGTCTGCCATAGAGATGAGGGAACTTGCAGAAACGTATATCAGGAGAAGGGCGATAAGGCATCTCGAAAAGGGAAGGGTAGTGATATTTGCTGCAGGAACGGGCAATCCGTATTTTACGACGGATACTGCAGCGGCCCTTCGCGCTATGGAAATAGGTGCCGACGTCATATGCAAGGGTACAAAGGTTGACGGTGTTTATACTGCCGATCCCGTGAAAGACCCAACTGCAAAGAAGTTCGATGAAATATCGTATATTGATGTCTTAAAATTCAACCTTAAGGTCATGGATTCTACCGCGATAACACTTTGTATGGACAACAACCTCCCCATAGTTGTATTTAATATAAAAAAAGCAGATAATATTAAAAACCTTATAAAGGGCAAGAAGGTAGGCACAACAGTTAAAAAGCAAAATAAAAAATGAAAATTTAAGGAATTCCATAATTTTGCTTTTTAAATTTATCTCTGGCGGGGTGAGAAAATGCAAGAGTTCAAGAAAAAGGCTACAGACAGGATGAACGGAGCCGTAGATGCATTGAAAAAGGACTTTGCCGCCATAAGGACAGGAAGGGCATCCCTTTCGCTACTGGATGGAATAGCAGTGGATTATTACGGGACATCCACACCCCTTAATCAGGTCGCAACACTCGGCGTGCCTGATCCCAGGCAGATAACTATCCAGCCCTGGGAGCAAAAACTCATTCCGGAGATAGAAAAGGCCATTCTTAAATCCGGCCTTGGGCTGACTCCTACCAATGATGGAAAGGTCATAAGGCTTAATATACCTCCCCTTACAGAGGAAAGGAGGAAGGAACTGGTAAAGGTTGCAAAAAAGAGGGCAGAGGAAGCACGGGTTGCCGTCAGGAATATAAGAAGGGACATAAATGACGAGATTAAAAAATCAGAAAAGGAGCAGCATCTTAGCGAGGACGATGTTAAAAGGCTTCAGGATGAAATCCAGAAGATTACCGACTCGTATATAGCAAAGGTCGAAGAAGTCCTTCAGCACAAGGAAAAAGAGATAATGGAGGTGTAAACATATGGCTACAAACAGCAATTATATCGTGAAAGTAACCGATGCGAAACTTATGGATATTCAGAAGGCACTCGAGCAGGCAGGCATTAAGGTCAGAAGCATTATTGAGGTCTTTAAGGAAGCAGTAGAGGAGGAATAATGCCAAAGAAAGTGTCGAAGAAAGAAGAATCGAAGGCAAAGACAAAGGTAAAGATGCAGCCGAAAGCGAAGCCGAAATTAAAAGCAAAGACGGAGAAGAAAGGAATGCCCAAACAGCCAAAACAGAAGAAAATACAGCCAAAGCCGGAAACAGGGGCTAAACTAAAGGAGATACCTGTTGTTGAAGATGAAAAGGCAAGAAAAGAAAGGCTCAGGAAACTACTTATACAGAAAAGAGAGGATATTGTTAGAGAAGCCAAGTCTGAGATCCAGAAATTCAAGTCGGGCGAAAAGAAACAACTTGTTGAGACTGTCATGGATGACGGAGACCTCTCTGTTGTCGATCTTTCTGAAGACATAAGCCTCAAGCAGTTGAGTACACACAGGGAAACGCTCATTAAGATAGACACTGCCCTGAGAAAACTTGCAGACAATACATACGGAATATGTGAGGAATGCGGTGATGAGATAAGCGAGGAACGTTTGAAGATTATGCCTTTTGCCATCTACTGCAGGGACTGTCAGGAAAAAAAAGAATTGATGGAGAAGATAGAAAGAGAAGAAGTATAAAGACTAATAGTTTATCTCTTCGAGGAATAATCCCCTTGCTGGAGCTGTCGGCCCGGCAAGCCTTCTGTCTTTAGAATTAATAATCTCTCTTATCTCTTCGGATTTTGTCTTTCCCTTTCCGATCTCGACGATGGTTCCAACAATATTCCTCACCATGTGCCTTAAAAAGGCATCGGCTTCCAATCTTACCTTTAAAAAGTTGCCTGCAAAAGGTATGTCCATAAAGTGGATGGTGTCTGATTTCTCTATCGAGATATTGAAGACAGTCCTCACAGGATTTTTTGCGCTGCAGCCGCTTGCCCTGAATGCAGAGAAATCATGCCTGCCCCTTATAAACTCTATGGCATTACACATATCTTCAAAATGCAATTTGTGCGGAACTTTCCATGCGTATCTGTATAAAAATGGAGAGATGACAGTGAAATTGGAAATAACATAAACATAGATCTTGCTTTTTGCATCGTATCTGGGATGAAAATCGAGTTCCGCATCGCACGCATTCAATATCCTTATGTCATCGGGTAGATTGGCGTTCAATGCCCTTTTGATAACATCCGACGAAAGCCCTGACGATGTTTTAAACGATGCCACCTGCCCTATGGCATGCACTCCTGCATCTGTTCTTCCTGCACCAATGAGTTTTGCGTCTTCACCAGTTATCTTTTTAATGTTTTTCTGCAGTATTTCCTGTATGGTGATACCATTGGGCTGTATCTGCCAGCCATTGTAATTTGTGCCGTCGTACTGAATCGTCAGTTTTATGTTTCTCATGAAAAATAGTTTAACATAAGGACATTTGAAGATAAAAAAACTTGACTGGATGGTATTTTCTGTATAAACTTTTTAAAAAACTTATCAAAGGAGGGGGAAGATTATGAAAAAGCTTGTTGGATTCGTTTTATGTGCATTGTTGTTAATAATGCCGTGCAGTCTGGTTGCAGGTGATGTAACTGCAAAGGATTCGGGCAGCGGCACAGAAAACAAGCCTTCAGGCAGTGTTGCAAAAGGAGTGAATGCAATTATTAATAGCCTTAAAAAACCGGATGACGCACCTGATTGGCTGAAAAGGATTAACCTTAAATTCGAGATTCAAGATGACTACAAACCAACATATGAATTAGAAACAGTCCAGCCGCTGTATATGACAGAAAAAGACGCAATTTTTACACAACTTAATGCAAGGACGAGGAGTGGAAAACAGACATATAATCTTGGAATAGGTTATAGAAACATAGTGGTTGATTGGCTTATGCTCGGTGCTAATGCATTTTATGACTACACAACATACTACGACCACAGAAGGTATGGTTTTGGGTTCGAGGCACTGGGCAAGAGATATGAAGCAAGGGTTAATACATATTTCGGAGACTCTCATGAAAAACAGGTAGCAACAGGAATTTTCCAGAGGGTAATGAACGGATATGATTTTGAAGTGGGCGGCTCTGTTATCCCTGTGAAGTCGCTTGAGGACTTAAAGATATTTTTGGGCTATCAGAATTTTGATGCAAAATACACAGATGATTTAAAGACCTATCAAGTAAGGGTTACATATCCCATAACTCAATACACAGGAATAGAATTGAAGGCAATGAAGGATGAGAATAAGGCAGAAAGATATTATGCACAGCTTACAGTCGGACTCGATGTCCCGCAAAGGGTTAAGAGGACAAAGGACGGCAAGGATATAGACTTAAAAAAGAAACTCTTGCAGCCTGTTGAAAGGGTAAAGGATATAGTAGTTGAACAATACGCTAAGGCAGCAGGCGGATTTACAGTAAAGATAAAGAGGGGGAATTAGTATGAGAAAATTTGCTCTATTAATAATATCGATATTTTTGTTCGCAAACATATCTATCGCAGCAGAAGTTGGAATTAACTATAATGCTAATATGGTCTATAATGTTACAGTAGAAGAAGTTGAAGTATATAATAGTACTACAGGACAGTGGATAACAGTGACAAATACTCCAACAACATTTAACATAGCCTCTGCTACTTCTGCTAATACTGCTATAGGGAATATGGTGTCAAATGTGGTCTTGCCTGATGGGACATATACTCAGGGAAGAATAACAGTAAGTAATCAGTTCGGAATCAAGGCGTGTGATAATGGCGGGACAAACTGTACAGACAACACGCAGTCGCTTGGTGGGCATACTCTGGCAACTGCCAACGCAGGGAGTTATGCTGCTGCTTCAACTGTTACTACTGTTATAAACTTTTCGACTGTTGGATATCCTGCTTGCCCGGCTACACCAATATGTTACGCGGCAGGCGGTGCCGAACTTGTACTGACAGGGAATATATCGTTTGTAGTTGGACCAGGCAGCGTTCCAAAAACAATGAGTGTGTCTTTTGATGTTGACGGTGTATTGAAGTATGAAGCAGGACCGCCAGCAGAATATATAACACCTGGTTTGCCTGGTGTGAATGTGTCTATAGAGTAGCATATATACCTTCAAACAAAATAAGGGCATGCAATTGCATGCCCTTATTTTGTTTCGATACAGACTTCCATTGTTATTTCCTAATGACTATTTCCGGCACGCCATTGTATGTTGTAGTGATTATTGATAAAGGTTATAATAAAACAAAATAAAAGTACTTGGAGAGGAGATTTTGTGATACGGCATACATTTTCATTGCTTAACGGCATAGGCGAAAAACTCGAGCGCCACATCTGGAGAAAGGGAATCATTACATGGGATGATTTCTGCAATTGCAGGGAAATAGACGGGATAAGCCCTGAGAGGAAGAGTATTTATGATAACCAGTTGATGCAGTCTTCCATGGAGCTTGGAATTGGCAATGCAGAGTACTTTGCAAGGATAATGAAGAGGAGGGAGCACTGGAGGCTGTTTGATGTGTTTAAGGACGGCGCTGTCTGCCTCGATATCGAAACCAACGGCTTTCAGCCCGGTCAGGGAGGATATGTTACGGTTGTAGGCCTTTATGACGGCCATGACTGGAGATGCCTTGTGAGGGGAGAGAATCTCACAACAGAGAACCTCAACCGGGCACTGTCAGGATATAAATGCCTTATAACATTCTACGGTGCGGTGTTTGACGTACCATTTCTTTTGAGGTCTTTCCCCGGTGCCAGATTCGATATCCCGCACTTTGACCTCTGTTTTGCAGCCAGAAGGCTTGAGATTAATGGCGGTTTGAAGAAACTGGAAACGATCTTCGGTATAGAAAGGGACGATTCTGTTAAGGGAATGGATGGCTATGCTGCTGTAAAGCTATGGGAGCAGGCAAAGAGGGGTAGTTCAGAGGCAAGGGAATTGCTGTTGATGTACAACAGGGAAGATACTATGAATTTATTGGAGCTTGCTGACATCCTGTATCAGAAATTGAAGATATCTACAGGGATTGAGGAGTATATAACAAATGGTAATGGGGTAAGAGTTAAGAGTTATGAGGCATGCAAAGAATAAAAAAGGAGACCCTGATATACAACCCTTGAATGCAGAGATTATTTCGTTACTGAACAGATTCCTCTCATACATTACTGTTGAAAGAGGGTTGTCTAAGAACACAGTGGAGTCCTATTATATGGATTTAAAGGGATTTTTTAATTATCTTGCAACCTCTCAACCCCTTAACGTTTCAACTTCTGCATTTACGAGAGAGGATATCGTAAACTATATGGGCAAGCTTAAGGATGACGGGCACTCCACTTCAAGTGTATGCAGGTTTGTCTCTTCGATAAAGAGTTTCTCTAAGTTTCTGGTAACAGAAAAGATTATCTCGGAAGACCCGACAGAAACCCTTAGATTGCCCATGCAATGGGAAAGACTGCCAAAGGCCCTCGGTATGGATGACATTAAAAAATTACTGAATTTAGACCATGAGCCTTCAGCCTTCAGCCTCCAGCCTTTATTTGTCAGAGACTCTGCAATGCTTGAGTTGATGTATTCATCCGGGTTGAGGGTAAGCGAAATAATATCGATCAAGGTTAATGATTTGAATTTTGAGGGAGGATTTCTGAGGGTTACAGGCAAGGGATCAAAGGAAAGGGTTGTTCCAATGAATCACCGAGCCATGGAAAAAATAAAGAAATATACGCAGGAATTAAGACCGGATTTGCTTAAGAACAGGCAGTCACCTTATCTTTTTTTAACAAACAGGGGAATGCCCATGACAAGGCAAAGGTTCTGGCAGGCGCTGAAGAAATTCGGCGATATGGTTGGCCTTGAGCTTACACCGCATGTCATAAGGCATTCATTTGCAACCCATCTTCTGGAGGGAGGAGCTGATCTGAGGTCTGTACAGAAGATGCTGGGGCATGCTGACATATCGACCACGCAGATTTATACAAAGGTGACAGTGGACAGGATAAGGAAGGTTTATCTCGAACACCATCCGAGGGCTAAATAGCTGGTGGCTGATAGCTCATAGTAAAAAACTATGAACCATGAGCCATCAGCTATGAACTAATTAAAAGGAGGTAAGACATGGCAGTGAAACTAAAACCCGAAGATCTTTATAAGTGCTGTGATTTGGATGCTTTTCGGTTTAATACAACAGACGACATGGGTAAATTCGAAGGGACCATAGGACAGGAAAGGGCATTGAGGTCACTGGATTTCGGCCTTGGCCTTATAAGCAAGGGGTTTAACATATATGTGCTTGGAGAAAGCGGCACAGGCAAGATGAGGACAATCAGGACATTATTAAATGAAAGGGCGTCTAAGGAAAAGATTCCCGATGACTGGTGCTACATTTACAACTTTAAAGACCCGGATAATCCGATGGCCGTATCTCTTGAACCTGGCAAGGGGGTTGTTTTCCAGAAGGACATGGATGCCCTTATCAAGGCATTGAGGGTTGAGATCCCAAAGGCATTCGAATCAAAGGAGTACGAAAAACAGAGAAGCAAGATAGTCGATGAGTTCCAGCAAAAGCAGAAGACCCTTTTTACCAGCCTCGAGGAAGAAGCCATGGCTAAAGGCTTTGCCATAAGAAAGGCTGTAACAGGGCTTCTCATCGTTCCTATAAAGAAGAGTGGAGAGCCACTCACAGAAGAAGAATTTGCTGCCCTCGATGAAAAGACAAGGAGAAAGGTCGAGGATATGGGCAAGATGCTTCAGGAAAAACTGGATGATGTAGTGAGGGCAGTACGGGAAGCGGAGAAACTCGTAAAAGAGATGCTTGCACGGCTTGAAAGGGAGATCGCCCTTGCTGCTGTTGGCCACTCCATAGAGGAATTGAAGGAGAAATATAAAGAATACGAAAAAGTAGTCGCATATCTCGAGGCGGCAAAGGAAGACATTCTTTCTCATTTAGAAGATTTTAAGACCGTTGAAGAGCAGGCTCCGCCACTGCCTTTTATGAGAATGCCCAAGCCCGAGACATCATTTGTAAGATATACCGTAAATGTTATTGTCAATAATGCAGAGTGCAAGGGTGCACCTGTTGTATTTGAGAGCAATCCTACTTATCTGAATCTCTTTGGAAGGATAGAGTACAAAGTTCAGTACGGAATGGCATTGACAGATTTTTCCATGATAAAGGCAGGCTCCCTCCACAGGGCAAACGGCGGCTATATTGTGATAAATGCATTAGATCTTTTAAGAAATATATTTTCTTACGATGCATTAAAGAGATCGATAAAGAATAAGGAGATAAAAATAGAGGATGTATGGGAGCAGTACAGGCTTTTGAGCACTACTGCACTGAAGCCGCAGCCCATACCCCTTGATGTAAAGGTCATTCTTGTCGGCAATCCGTATATATATTATCTCCTCTATAATCTCGATGAAGAATATAAAGAGTTGTTCAAGGTCAAGGCCGATTTTGACAGCAGAATGTCAAGGACATCCGAGAATATAGAAAAATACGCATTCTTTGTTGCGAGCTGCCAGAAGGAAGAAAACCTTCTCCCCTTTGACAGGGGCGGCGTTGCAAAGATCGTAGAGTATGGATCAAGACTTGCAGAGCATCAGGATAAGCTCTCTACAAAATTCAGCTATATAGCAGACCTCATCAGGGAGGCCCACTACTGGGCAAAAAAGGAAGGAAGCGATCTTGTAAAGGCAGAGCATGTGTCAAAGGCCATTGACGAAAAGATTTTCAGGGTAAACAGGATCGAAGAACGCATCAGGGAAATGATACTGGAAGATACGCTTATAGTAGAGACAGCCGGTAAAAAGGTCGGTCAGGTCAATGGTCTTGCCGTGCTCGATCTTGGAGATTACAGCTTTGGAAAGCCTTCGAGGATAACCGCAAGGACATATACTGGAAAGGCAGGAGTCGTAAACATAGAGCGTGAGACAAAGATGAGCGGCAAGATCCACGAAAAAGCGATTATGATCATATCCAGCTATCTCGGCAGCAAATACGCAACAAAGAAGCCCATAAGCCTTTCTGCATCCATAACCTTCGAACAGCTTTACGATATGGTGGAAGGCGACAGTGCTACCTGCGCTGAACTCTATTCACTGCTGAGCAGCATTTCCGGAGTGCCTTTGAGGCAGGATATTGCTGTCACAGGCTCTATGGATCAGAACGGGGATGTCCAGCCCATAGGTGGCGTGAATGAGAAGATAGAGGGATTTTTCGATCTGTGCAGGCTTAGAGGGCTTGACGGACACGGAGTGATAATCCCGAAGAGGAATGTAAAACATCTCATGCTGAGGCAGGAGGTTGTGGATGCTGTAAAGGAAGGCAAGTTTTCCATATATCCTATCGAGAAGATGGAGGAGGGGCTTGAGATACTCACGGGCATGCCATCTGGAGAACTATTGGAAGACGGTACATATCCGGAGGGCACAGTGAATTATCTTGTGATGAAGAGATTTGAAGAGATATCGGAGGCGCTGGAAAAGAAGAAGGAGAAGGAAGAAGAAAAGGAAGAGAAGAAAAAGGAGAGGGAGAATAACTCAAATAATAAATGAAGATCAGATGGCTGCTTGAGACTGCTCTCATTATCATGTTCTCTTTTCCTGTCGCTGTGCTTCCGCATAATATCGCATTAAAGGTCGGGGAGTTCCTCGGCCTTTTGGTTTTTTATATATGGGGGAGCAGGAGGAGGATTGCAGTCGAGAACATAGAAAAGGCAATGGGCAATAGCCTTCAGCCTTTAGCCATCAGCAATCAGCCATTGGCAGTTAGTATTGCACGTGAGACATTCAAGAATCTCGGCAGGTCTTTTGCGGAGATTATCAAGATTTATTACGGATTGGGTAAAAGCATTATCGATAATGTTGAGGTGAGAGGCATTGAAAACTACCTGAAAGCGAAATCAAAAGATAAAGGTGTGATATTCATAACAGGCCACTGCGGCAACTGGGAATTAATGGCATTGGCATTTGGCATCAAGGTGGACAATGTCTCTGTTGTGGCACGTACGCAGAATAATCCATATCTCAATAAACTTATTGAGAATATAAGGGCTAAGTATGGAAACAATGTGATCTATAAAAAGGGTGCATTGAAAGGAATGCTTTCCGAATTAAAGAAAAACAGGGGTATCGGGATATTAATGGATCAGGCTGTTTTAAAGGATGAAGGGTATAAAATAGATTTCTTAGGCAGGCCTGCATGGACAACAAAGATGCCTGCTTTAATGGCGAGAAAGACAGGTGCAGCAGTGGTTCCCATATTTATTAATAGAGAAAGGGATAAACACGTCATAAATATTTATCCAGAGGTTGCTCTATCAAAAGCAGAATCGCAGAGCAGTAGAGCAGTAGAACAACAGTTAATTGAAGATACAAAGAGATTTTCCGGCTTTATCGAAGATTACATAAAAGAACATCCGGCAGAGTGGCTGTGGATACATAAAAGGTGGAAGAGGACATGAAGAAATGGGGCAATGGAGTGCTGCAGTAATGATTAGGCTGAAAGAATTGATAAGCGACCTTCAGGATTTCTACCTGCTTTCTTTTCGGGGAGTTTTGAATATCTTCAAAAGACCGTTTTATCTGAAAGATACAATAGAGCAGATGGATTATGCAGGGGCAGGCTCGTTTTTCATTATCTTCATAGTCTCCCTGTTTGTTGGCATGGCTTTATCCCTCCAGTTATCTGCAGAACTCTCAAGGCTCGGCATGAAGGTATATACAGGAAAGGTTGTCGGCATATCAGTGATAAGGGAATTGGGGCCTGTGGTGGCTGCCCTTGTTTTTACCGGTAGGGTTGGCGCAGGAATGGCTTCCGAATTGGGATTGATGGTGTTGGGACATCAGGTGGACACACTCAGGGTGTTCGGTGTCGATCCGGTAAAAAAGCTTGTTACACCGAGGATAGTGAGTTCCATAATAATGCTCCCTGCCCTGACAATCATAGGAGACGCCGTCTCCCTTTTCGGCGGATATTATATAGCGGTGTTTGTAAGCAATCAGAGCGGTGCATTATACTGGAGTTCGATACGCGAGGAACTGATCTTCGAGAATGTATTCTCCGGCGCTATTAAGCCCTTTGTCTTTGGCTATCTCATAGCCTGCATATGCTGCTACACAGGGCTTTCCACAAAAGGTGGAGCAACCGGTCTCAGGCAGTCCACCACAAAGGCTGTTGTGATGTCAATCATAATGATTATAGTTTCCGATTTTGTACTCACAAGGATATTGCTTTATGTGCTGGGGTTTTCAGTATGATTGTGTTCGATAAGGTATGTTTTTCATACGGCGTAAGGCAGATTATTAAAGACCTGAGTTTTTCCATAAACTCTGACGAAAGGGTTGCGATCCTCGGAGGAAGCGGGGAAGGCAAGACCACGATCCTCAAGCTGATAATGGGCCTCATAAAACCTGATTCAGGGAAGATAATTATTGATGGCGAGGATATAACAGGGAAGACAGAAGATGAACTCAGAGAAGTGAGGATGAAGTTCAGCCTTGTATTTCAGGAAGGGGCGCTTTTTGATTCTTTAAATGTAAAGGAAAATGTGGCATTCTGTCTCAGGGAATACACTAAGATGACAGAAGATGAGATAGACAGGAAGGTCAGGGAATTGCTAAGGACTGTGGGAGTGGAGCATGCAATGGAGTTTATGCCCGAAGAACTGAGCGGAGGAATGCACAGGAGGGTTTCCATAGCAAGGTCGCTGGCTGCATGTGAGCCCATGATGTTTTTGTATGATGAGCCTACATCAGGCCTTGATCCTGTGAATGCAGACAATATCTGCAAGCTGATTCTGGAGCTCTCGAAAGACGGAAAAGGTTTTATCATCGTTACTCATAAGGTTGTGGATGCATTAAGGGTTGCAAGCAGGTTTATATTTTTAAAGGACGGAGAACTGGTATTTGACGGAGACAGTGAAAAACTATTACATTCAGATATTCCTGATATTCAGGTATTTATCAGCGAATTAAATTATGCGGGAGTAAAAAATGTTTGATATGAAGAGACAGCTTATGTGGTCGAAGCTCAAGGTAGGCGTTGTGGTAACCATTGCCTTTGTTCTCCTGATATTTACGGTCTTTTTTGCAGGGGGTATAGAGACCCTGCTTTCACCAAAGATTGATATTAAGGCTCAGATTAAGGATGTGAGGGGATTGAGAAAGGGATCGCCTGTGTGGATATCTGGCATAGAGATAGGCTCTGTTAAGAGTATAGACCTCCATGCAGAATACGGCACCCTGGTTACCATGTCTATAGCTAAAAAATCCGCAAAGTATATACGAAAAGACTCCACTGTTACTGTCCAGACCATCGGGCTTCTTGGAGACAAATACATCGAAATCGGCCCGGGGTCTCCTGATGCAGCACCTATATCCCATGGAGATACCATAAAAGGGGTTGAGCAGATAGAGATTAAGGATATTATCAAAGCAGGCTCCACCACCCTTGTGAAGATTACGGAATTCATAGGAGAACTCGAAGGCTTTCTTAAAAAGATAGAGAAAAGCGCCACAGGAATTGCCAATTCAAAGTTCCTCACAGACCCTCAACTCTATAATAATCTTCAGGATGCCTCAAAGTCTTTGTCAGGAGTTCTGAAGGATTTTAAAGAGTCGGAAGGGACGGTTAAGAAACTCATAGATGACCCTTCCCTCTACAATAAAATGCTCTCGGCTTCATCCTCTGTGGAAGAATTCGGCAAAAAGGTGACAGAGGGTGAGGGCTCATTGAAGAAACTCGCAGAAGACCCTGCATTATACGAAAACCTCAATAAGGCATCGAAACAGCTTGCTGCTGTTCTGGATAAAATTGAGGCAGGAGAAGGTATGGCGGGAAGCCTGGTCAAGGATAAGAAGCTGCAGAGCGAATTCAAAGAGAGTGTATCAGAGCTTAAAGCATTGACCAGGGATTTAAGCGAGCTGGCAAAAGATATTAAGGCAAATCCAAAGAGGTATTTTAAGTTCAGTATTTTCTAAGGGAGGATAACAAAATGAAGAGTGCGCTTGTAATGGCGATTTTATCAGCCTTTTTTGCCGGAGGAATATTTCCTTTGAGTGCTGCCGATGCAAAGGAATCCTGTATTACCGAAAAATGCCACAGCAATATGGGCAGGGAAAAGTATGTGCATGGCCCTGTGGCAGTTGGTGACTGCATGATGTGCCACTCTAAAACAGGACAGCATAAATTTGCACCAATAAAAGGTGATGAAAAGCTCTGCTATAAATGCCATCCTGACAGGATGGATTTAACAAAGGATGCCCATAAGCAGATCAGGGGCAATTGCACCAGTTGCCACGACCCACATCAGTCTCCATATAAATATCAGTTGAAGAAAGAAAAAAGTGATAAACTTTAATCATGATAGTCATAGAAACATTTAAAGGGAAGTCCATTACAGAGCATCGTATTGAGATTGTGGAGCGTAAAGGCACGGGGCATCCGGATTATATGTGCGATTCAATGATGGATGCCATTTCAGTGGCATTGTCAAAAGAGTACATCAAGGAATTTGGCACTGTCCTTCACCACAACATAGACAAGGGTCTTCTTGCAGCAGGAAAAGTTGAAAGGAGATTCGGCGGGGGCAGGGTTCTAAAACCAATGGAACTTATCATAGGGGACAGGGCAACATTCATGGCCGCAGGGAAAAAGATACCGGTTGCCGAGATCGCTATAGATGCTTCAAAAAAATGGATTAAGGAAAATCTCAGGTTTGTTGACCCTGAAAAACATTTAAAGTATCGTGTCGTCCTTGCTCCGGGATCAGAAGAGTTGACCGATATTTTTTTGAGGCCCGGCAAAGTGAGGCCTGCCAATGACACTTCTGCTGCTGTGGGATATTATCCTTTGAGTCCTGCGGAGAAGATTGTCCTCGAACTGGAGAGATATCTGAACTCAAAAAAGTTTAAAGATAAATATCCAGAGACAGGCGAAGACATAAAGGTTATGGGATTGAGGAGAGGGAATATTCTGGATTTGACAGTTGCCATGCCTTTCCTTGCCAATTACATAGAATCAGAAAAAAATTATTTTGAAACAAAATCGGTGGTGCAGAAAGACATGATGATGTTTGTTGATGGATTCAAAGGATTTAAAGGTATAGAAGTTCATTTTAACACCCTCGATGAGGAAGGAAGGGGGCTTGGCGGGATTTATCTGAGTCTTCTTGGCACATCGGCAGAGGATGCCGACTCAGGCCAGGTTGGTCGTGGCAATAGAGTTAACGGACTTATATCCATGAACAGGCCGCTGGGAACAGAAGCGGCAGCAGGAAAGAATCCTGTGAGCCATGTGGGAAAGATATACAATGTCTTTGCACACAAGATAGCAAAGGAGATCTACGAAAAGATAGAAGGTATAAAAGAGGTATATGTCCTGCTTTTAAGCAGGATTGGTACACCCATTGACCGGCCGCAGATGGCGACTGCACAGGTTTTGCTTGAAAGGGGCAGAAGAATAAACGAGATAGCAAAAAGGGCAGAGGGGATATTCGAGCAGGAGTTTTCAAAGATAAACAAGTTCTGCATGGAATTGAGCAGAGGGAAATATCCTATTTGTTAGTGTTATAATTTCCTATGGCTGTTTTGGAGATTAGAAAGTATCCGGATGAAGTTCTGAAGAAGAAAGCCCTGCCTGTTGACAATATCGATAAGGATTTGCAGCGCCTTATCGACAACATGATAGAGACCATGTATGCTGCTCCGGGGATAGGACTTGCTGCACCTCAGGTCGGTGTCTCAAAAAGGCTCATAGTCATTGATGTGAGCACAAAAGAGGAAAAACATCCCCTCATTGTTTTGATCAATCCCGAAATAATAGAGGCGGATGGCTTTATTGATTCCGAAGAAGGATGCCTGAGCGTACCCGGCTATACTTCAACCATAAAAAGGGCAGGAAGGGTTGTTGTGAAAGGGCTTGACAGGAACGGCAAGCCTGTTCAGATTGAAGGCACAGGTCTTTTTGCAAGGGCGCTTCAGCATGAGATAGACCATCTCGATGGTGTTTTGTTTGTTGACAGGATGAGTTCGATAAAGCGGGAGTTCTTTAAAAAGAGATACCTTAAAAAGACATCAGTTAGCAGCCAACAGTCAGCAGTCAGGAGCCAGTAGTCAGGAGATAACATGGCATTAATCTTTTTCGGCACACCCCAGTTTGCTGTCCCTTCATTAAAGGCGCTCATCGATGAAAAAGAAGATATTGCACTTGTTGTTACTCAGCCCGATAGGGTGAAAGGAAGAGGACACAGAGTCTCACCTCCACCTGTAAAAGAGCTGGCACTGTCCTATGGGTTAAAGGTTTTACAGCCAGATAAAATCAGGAATGAAGATTTTTATAATGAATTAAGGTCAATAGCTCCGGAATTTATTATCGTGGTCGCTTATGGAAAGATACTCCCGGAGGAGATACTTAATATGCCAGAATTCGGATGTATAAATGTACATGCATCCCTTTTGCCAAAGTACAGAGGAGCAGCACCAATTCAGTGGGCTTTGATAAATGGCGAAAAGGTTACAGGCGTTACGACAATACTTATGGATAAAGGCCTTGACACAGGAGATATACTCTTGAGGTCGGAACTTGAAATCAAGGCTGATGACAATTCAGAAACGCTTTTTAAAAAATTATCCGAACTCGGTGCTAAGACATTGATTGACACCATAAGGGGGATGAGGGAAGGAAAGATAAAGCCTGTTCCACAAACAGGAAAAGCAAGTTACGCACCGCCGCTTAAAAAAGAAGACGGGAAAATAGACTGGAACAGGACCGCAGATGAGTTATTTAATTTTGTGCGCGGTATGTATCCATGGCCATCGGCTTTTTGTTATTTCAATGATGAAAGGATAAAGATTGTCAGAAGTCATAAATCAGAATTTGCAAGCCAGAAAAAGGCGGTTCCCGGGAGGATTGTAAAGGCATCCGATGGGGAGTTGATTGTTGAAACAGGAAAAGGTTTCTTATCGATAGAAGAGCTTCAACCCGAAGGAAAAAAAGTTATGTCTGCAAAGGCATTTCTGGCAGGCAGAAAGTTACAGGAAGGTTATGACAGGTTTGCTTAGGGCATTGGTCTTAAAGGTGCTTTATCCCATGCTTATGCTTGTGGGTGCATTTTTTAAGGATAAAAAGGAAAAACTGCAACTATTCATTATTGACCTCAATAACAGGCTTGTAAGGGTTCAGGGCTTTAAGACAAAGAGGATACTGCTGCTTCTGCCGCACTGCCTTCAGATAAACGATTGCGATGTGAGGATTACGAATGACATTTATAACTGCAAGCGTTGCGGCAGGTGCAATATAAAAGATCTGATAAGTGTTGCAGACGAAAATAACTTAAAACTATTTGTCGCTACCGGAGGGAATCTTGCCAGGCGCATTGTAAGCGATGTAAGGCCAGAGGCAGTAGTTGCAGTTGCCTGCGAGAGAGACTTAAGCAGCGGCATAGCAGATGCCTATCCCCTCCCTGTTCTGGGCATTCCAAACGAAAGGCCGTTTGGCCCGTGCTTTAACACCCGCGTTGATCTTACAAAGGTCAAAGAGGCAATAGAATTCTTCGGGAAATAAGGTTTGCCCTCAATTTTATATTGTATTGCATTAGCAATGTGTAGTATATTGTGTAAAAGTATGTGTGAAAGGAGGATATTATGCCTACAAATCTTGCAATAGATGAAAAACTTTTAAATGAAGCCTTGAAGATGAGCGGATTAAAGACAAAGAAGGATACAGTAAACGAAGCGCTGAGGGAGTTTATCCAGAGGAGAAAGCAGAAAGATATTATTTCTCTTTTTGGAAAGATAGAGATGGACAAATCTTATGACTACAAGCGCGAAAGATTAAGAAGATGAAGGTCATAGTAGATACTTCAATCTGGTCTCTGGCGCTCAGAAGACATACTCCTTCCATAAATCCTGAAACCGAGGCTCTTAGAAGAATCATTGAACAGGGTGAAAACATTTTTTTGCTTGGAATAATCCTTCAGGAAATACTGCAAGGAGTAAAAGAGCAGGCTGTCTTTAAGAGTATAAAAGAACATTTTGACGCGTTTCCAATGCTTGAAATTACAAGAGAGATTTATGTGAAGGCTGCGGAGTTGAGGAATCATCTTAGCAAAAACGGAATTCAAGTCAGCACTGTAGATGCGCTTATTGCTGCTGCTGCAATATCAAATGAATGTTATCTGTTTACGAATGACAAAGACTTTTCTTATATAGCAAAACATTCCAAATTGAAGTTGCTGAAAATACATTAATGACTTGGGTAATTTTCACATCCATTTTCTTTTGCGAAATGATATAATTGCAATATGACTGACTATGGGAGGTGGATATAAATGGCGTCGGTTGACACTCAATACGAGCATGTAAGTATAGACGAGCATGGAGTGCCGTTCATATCAGGCACTACAATGAAGGTTGTCGAGCTTATTGTCGAAAAGATGGCATACGGCTGGAGTCCTGAAGAGATTCATTTCCAGCACCCGTATCTTACATTGGGACAGATTTATTCCGCGCTTGCATATTACAGCGACCACGCAGAAGAACTTGACGCCGATATTGAAAGAAGGTTGAAATCCGTCGAAGCCGCAAAATATTCATCCGAAGCTTCACCCCTTGCAGCACGGCTGAAATCAAAAGGGCTGCTGTAAATGGCTGTCGGCCTTTACATGGATGTCCATATTCCAAGAGCAATTACCCTCGGTCTTCGCATTAAAGAAGTAGATGTTCTGACTGCGCAGGAAGATAACTCTGCCGATCTCTCGGACGCTTTACTGTTGGATCGCGCCACCGCTTTGAAGCGTTGCCTGTTTACTTTTGACGATGATTTGCTTGCAGAGGCCAAAAAGAGACAGGCAGCAGGAACGCACTTTTCAGGAGTAATCTATGCCCATCCATGGAAAATTTCTATCGGCCGCTGTGTTCATGATCTGGAAATTATTTGCAGGGCAGGGGATATAGAGGATTTAGCTGACAGAGTAGAATTTTTACCGCTTTGAGAGTAGGGGGGATAAGATGCGATATTTTGTGAAGGTTTTTATTTTTACCATCCTTAATATATTCCTGTTTGCTGGATTATCCCGCGCTGAAAAAGTTACCTTTGTAAAAGAATATACATATCAGGCAAGCGAGCTTGACAGCAAGGCGTCATGCAGGACAATTTCGCTTGAGATGGTAAAGAGACTGCTCCTTGAAGAACTCGGCACATATTTGATAAGCGAGACAGAGGTAAAAAACATGCAGTTGACAAAAGATCAGGTAACGACATATTCGGCAGGTATAGTCTCAGCCGAGGTTATAGATGAGAAATGGGATGGAAAGACCTATTGGCTCAAGGCAAAAGTCTCGGCAGACCCAAAGGAAGTATCAAAGTCATTGAAGAAAATTATTGACGACAGATTTCAGGCAAAGCAGCTTGAGGATTCCCGCAAGAAGGCGGAGGAACTGATAAAGGAAAATGAGAGACTGAGGAAAGAGATTAAGGCAATAGCAAAATCCAAAAAGCGTGATACAAAGGCACAGGCAAAAAAGGTAAAGGACTATGAAAAGACAATTAGGTGGCTGAATGCTATTGAGTGGTTTAACAAAGGGAACAGTGCCATTCTTGTTGGAAGATATAATGAGGCAATAAATGCAATGAATAAGGCACTCGAAATTCAACCCGATCTTGCATCGGCTTATATAGTGCATGGGTATGCTTATAACCTACTTGGCAATTATCAGCAAGCTATTAAGGACTTCAGTAAGGCTATAGAACTAAAACCTGATTATGCAGAGGCTTATGTATTGCGTGGGTATGTTTATAACGACCTTGTCAACTATAAGCAAGCTATTAAAGACTTCAGTAAGGCTATAGAACTAAAACCTAATATTGCATTGGCTTATGATGGACGCGGGCGTGCATATATGGGGCTTGGCACGTACTTGCACTATCAGCAAGCTATTGAGGACTTTGGCAAAGCCATAGAACTAATGCCTGATCTTACAGAGGCTTATGTAGTGCGTGGAGGTGCTAATAACGTGCTTGGTAACTATCAGCAAGCTATTAAGGACTTTAACAAGGCTATAGAGCTAAAGCCTGATCTTGCAGCGGCTTATGTTGGGCGTGGGTCTGTTTATAACGACCTTGGTAATTATCAGCAAGCTATTAAGGACTTTAACAAGGCTATAGAGCTAAAGCCTGATCTTGCAGTGGCTTATTATGAACGTGGGGTTGCTTATGGGCATGTTGGAGCGTATCAGCAGGCTATTGCTGATTTAAGAATAGCAGCACGATTGGGGATTAAGGGTGCTCAAAATGTGTTGATTGAAATAGGCGAGCAGTGGTAATCCTAAACTGTCCATTTATTCATAAAATATTATGATAGACCTTTACCTTGAAACATTGCCTGTCCTTCAACGAGCATTTCATCGTCTTGAAAGCAAGATTGAAAAGCCTGCTTTTGTAAAGCGTGGTTCTTATCATGTTTTTCGTTATGAGAATCAAACTATTCATGCTGCTGTTATTCAAAAGCTGGCGAGGTTGATAAGTGGATTACATGCTTCTTTGCTGCTTCTTCAAGAAGGCTTTGTACAGGAATTAGGTGTTATTTTTAGGACTTTGGACGAGTTCCAAGAAGATATTCTTTTTCTTTGTCAAGCTATCCAAACGGGTGAATTGACTGAATTGCATCAAGAATACTTGGAATACTTTTATCAGGAAGAATTTGATGTGCCTGATAATCCGTTTCTATCAGAACAGAATCGTCCCACTATACCCAGAAAAAAGATACAGGCTGCAATTGCTAAAATTTCAGAAAATGAACTAAATCCAAGTGATGCACAAGAACTATACAGAACCCTAAGTAAAGCATATTCCGGGTACGTGCATGGAGCATCTGTTCACATAATGGATATGTATGATGGGAATCCTCCCCAATATTATCTTGCAGGGATGCGAGACACTCCTCAAATTGCTACATTTACAGAAAATTTATGGAACTATTTCTATCATGGATTATTATCTGTAAGGCATGTTGCTTTGTCATTTGGTGAGCAGAAACTCGCCCAAGATTTAGATGCTTTCAGGGATTACTTCGAGAAAAAGTCAGGTGAAACAGAATGGGAGCACCCTGAAAAAATGGTTAAACGGATGAAAAATAAAAAGGTATGATGAAATAAATCCGCCATGCACATTTTTCATCCCGTTAGAGAATACCCCGATTGCCCCATGCCTCCCGCGCGCTGCTGAGTTTAATTGAGTTGCCTAAGCAGAATGGGAAGCCGGAAAATTGTAAAAATGATAAAATAGAGATAAGGCAGAGCAGGAGGAGGTGCTGATATGGAAACCTTAAAACAAGAAGCAATCAAGGCGATTTCGAGATTGCCGGAAACCTCTAAGCTTGACGACATAATGTATGGGCTTTATGTTGTTGATAAGGTCAAGAAAGGCAGAGAGGCCGTAGAGCGCGGCGAATCGTATTCAATCGAAGATTTAAAAAGAGAAATGCAGTTGTGGTAAAGTGGTCAAAGCCCGCAGAAATCCTTCTTTTGATGCACAGCAAGCGCAATTTTATTAAAGATTTTTTGAATGAACAGCGGCATGGCGAATAAATCCGACAGGCACATTTATTAAAACCCTATGCCCTCTACCCGCCAGATAGCAGTAACAGCACTTAATAAAATCTTCAATAAAGGGATAAAACCCAAAGAAGCTCTTGATGAATTGTCCGGTGATCTGGATAAAAGAGACAGGGCATTCCTGATGGAGATTGTTTATGGCGTTTTGAGATACAGGGATTATCTCGACTATATGCTCAAGGATTTTTTGAAAAAGCCTTCGGGTCTTTCTCCGAATACATTAAATAATCTCAGGTCTGCTGTTTATCAGCTTAAATACATGCGCGTGCCTGAATGGGCTGTTGTGGATGAGGCTGTGAATCTCGAAAGGTTCAACCAGGGTAAAAGGGCATTGATAAATGCGGTGTTAAGAAATTTTCTGAGGCATAAAGACGAGATAAAAGACCCTCCTAAAGATAAGCCTGTTGAATATATATCCGTTACTACATCCCATCCCCGATGGCTTGTAAAGCAGTGGATTAAGAGGTTCGGATTCGATGAGGCATTAAAGCTCGCAGAGGCGAATAACAGGATGCCGCCTGTTGTTTTGAGGGCAGAGAGCGCAGAAAAGAGAGAAGAAATGTTAAAGAAATTTGCCGAAAAGGGCATAGAGGCTTATCCTGCAGAATTTTCGCCGGTTGGGATTGTTCTAAAAGAATTTCCCGCAGCTTTAAACTCCGAACTCTTAACTCATAACTTATTTGTTCAGGACGAGGCTGCACAGCTTGTAACATATCTTTTAAATCCATTGCCTCATGGAAGAGTTCTGGACGCCTGCGCTGCGCCGGGAGGAAAGACAACACACATTGCACAGATGATGGAAGATAGCGGAGAAATAATAGCGGTAGAGTCAGAATACAAGAGGATAGAGCAATTGAAGGAGAATATTTCGAGGCTCGGCTTAAGATCGATCAGAGTTATTCACGGCGATGTAAAATCCCTTGATGCTGGAAGATTTGACAGAATCCTCCTTGACGCCCCATGCTCATCTATTGGTGTAATCAGGAGGAATCCTGATGTAAAATACAGGCACACAAAAAAGGACATTATCGGATATAAGGAAAATCAGCTTGATATGCTCAGGGCAGTATCGCGGTTTCTTAAGACAGGCGGCATTATGGTATATTCTGTATGCTCCACAGAGCCGGAAGAGGGGGAGGAGGTCATCAAGGAATTTTTACACAACAACCCTGAATTTAGTATTATAGAGGGAGACCATGATTTCCTGAAGCCTTTTGAGGTTCTGGATCAAGAAGGGCATGTATTTTACAGGACATTTCCTCACAGGCATAATATGGACGGCTTCTTTGCTGCAAGACTGAAAAGGATCGGATGAATAAATTAATAAAGATACCGCTCTACATAATCGCCATATTCGTCATCGGAATGCTTTCAGGCCATCTTACCTTTAAACTGCTGAGCTTCAGCAGAACTGTTACTGTGCCTGACCTCAGGGGCAAGGGTATGGTTGATGCCAATGATATGCTTAGAAAAAAGGGTCTGTATATAAGGCTTGAAGGAGAAGACTATGATTCGTATATACCACAAGGGTATATAATACGCCAGGATATACCTCCAAAGAACAGCGTAAAAGAGGGAAGGGAGATAAGGGTTGTACTGAGCAAAGGACCAAAGGTCAGGTATGTCCCTGATGTTGTGGGACAGCCCCTTGAGGCTGCAGAGGCCATACTAAAAGAAAAAGGCATAAGAATCGGCAAGGTACTGTACATTCATTCGGATAAAGTAGTAAAAAATATAATACTTGCACAAAGACCCGAGACTAACGAAAAGGGCGGAGATAATTTCAGTGTGATTGTAAGTTTAGGGGACTTTGAAAAATAGAGGAGGAAGGATGATAAAGATTGCCCCGTCAATATTATCGGCTGATTTTATGAGACTCGGCGAAGAGATAAAGGCTGCTGAGGCTGCCGGTGCCGACATGCTTCACCTGGATATAATGGACGGACATTTTGTTCCGAATATCACTATCGGCCCTGCATTTGTTGAGGCAATAAGGAGAACAACCACCCTGCCCCTTGATGTGCATCTGATGATAGAGGAGCCAGATAAGTTCTTGAGGGACTTTATTAAGGCAGGTGCAGATTATATCACTGTACATGTGGAGACATCTGTTCATCTTCACAGGACTATCCAGTGGATAAAGGAGAGCGGTGTAAAGGCAGGAGTGTCTTTGAATCCGGCCACACCAATATGGAGCCTTGATCATATACTGACGGATATTGATATGGTGCTCTTGATGTCGGTCAATCCTGGTTTTGGCGGGCAGGAATTCATAACATGCGTGCTCGACAAGATAAAGACATTAAAAAACCTGATCAATGAAAGGGGATTAAATATCCCTATAGAAGTGGACGGGGGAGTAAAACCCGACAATGCAAAGGAAATTGCATCTGCTGGTGCTGATATCCTTGTTATGGGCTCTGCATTTTTCAATTCAGAGGATTATGGGGTCTTAATGAAACGGCTGAGGGAGATGTTGAAATAAGATATGGAAGACAGGATATATGAATTAATCAGGCAAGCCGAGATATTGAGGGAGAAAGCTGAGTATAAAGATTCCCTTATGCTTTTTAAAAAGGCGCTTTTGATCAGCAAGAGGCACGGTATCCTCGATGGCGCGCTCGATTCCACAATTGCCATGGCCGATATATACAGGATGACAGGAAACTTTGATATGGCTGCGAAGAATTACGAGGATGCACTGGAGGTATCAGAGGCATTGGGGAATAAGTTGACTGCTGCTGACTGCATGGTGGGAATGGGTTTGTCTTTTCGGGCAATGGGAATGTGGAAGGATGCCATAAAGTTTATATCTACCGCAAGAAAGATTTATGAGAAAGAGAAGGACAGGAGGGGGGGCGCATTTTCTTTATGGGCAGAGGCAGGAGCCTTAAGGGTTGCTGGCGATATTGCAAGGGCTATTAAAAAATTCAACGAATCAAAGAGTATATTTTCAAGTGCAAAAGATACATCGGGAGTGGCTTATTCATTGTGCGGACTTGGTGGCACACACAGGATTGCAGGCAAATTTAAGGAGTCATTGAATTACTATAAACAGGCAAACGAGACATTCAGGAATCTCAAAGACAAATTCGGTATTGCCTATTCCCACTGCGGCATCGGCAATGCCTACAGGATGCTTTGCAATTACAAGGATGCCTTAAGACATTTTGAAAAGGCAACAGCACTTTATGAAGAGATAGGGGATGTTGTCAGCTATTCCTATACGCTCTGGAGCCTTGCCAATGTATACAAGATGAAAAGGGACTCTGTTAATGCTCGACTCTATGTAAAAGGTGCGCTGAAGAACTTCAAGAAGACAAAGGACCCAAGAGGAATAATATATTGTGATCTGACTCTCGGAGAGATAGAATTTATGGAGGGTAGAAATAGTCTTGCAGAAAAGAGGCTCTCCTCTGCCATGCATAACGCTGAAAGGCATAATTTTAAGCTCGAGAGGTGTCATTCTCAAATGCTTTTGAACCACATGCAAGGTCAAGGGTCAGGGGACAATGGCCGGGTTTCATGTTATAAAAGACTTGGTATTAATCTGGATTTCACAGGCATTCCATTTAATATGCCATGAGATTTTAATATGTTAAACTCTGAACTCATAACTCTTAACTCAAAACTATTTTGATGCCATGAATGTTGTCAATATCCCCAATATCATTACATTTATCAGGATCGTTATAATCCCTGTTTTTGTAACTGCGCTGATTTATAAGAGATACGATTATGCATTGTTTCTATTTATATTTGCCGCTGTTTCCGATGCATTTGACGGTCTCATGGCGAGGGTGACAAAACAGAAGACAAAACTTGGGGCATTCCTCGACCCCCTTGCAGATAAATTACTTCTTGTGACATCATTTATACTCTTTTCTGTTTATGACTGGATACCGTTGTGGCTGACCATAACCGTTATAAGCCGCGATGTGATCGTGGTGCTGGGATGGATTTTGTTGTATCTGTCTGCACACATAACAAAGATAGAGCCGTCAATAATTGGCAAGGCAGCCATTGCATCGCAGTTGATACTAATTGCATATACGCTTTTGTCTATCAATGTGAATTATATTCCACCTCCTGCAGGCTTGATGTTCTGGACGGTTGCAGTATTAACGATTGCTTCCGGAATACAGTATATCTATAAAGGGTTGAAGCAGTCAGCTATGTAAAAGGGGATGTGATAGAACAGGCAAGTGAAAAATAGCTACGGTATAGAAATTGAGGAGATAGAAAAGGGGAGCATTGCAGAAAAGGCAGGCCTGCGGGCCGGAGACAGACTTATTGCTGTAAACGGCCATAAGGTCAGGGACGAAATAGACCTGCTGTTTTACGGCGATGAACCAGTGGCAAGCTTCCTCATACAGAGAAACAAAGAAAAGGTGACGGTTACTATGCAAATGGATGAGGCAGGTTACTCCGGATTTGGTATCGTGCTTAAGCCATTTAAGATTAAGACATGCAGAAACAACTGCATATTCTGTTTTGTTGCCCAGCTTCCACGGGGATTGAGGAGACCCCTGTATATCAAGGATGAAGATTACAGGATGTCTTTCCTCTATGGCAACTACATTACCATGACTAATCTTTCGGATGCGGATAAAAAGAGGATAGTGGAGCAGAAGCTCAGCCCCCTTTATATCTCTGTACATTCAACCAATACCGAGATAAGGAACAAACTGATCGGTAATCCGAACGCCTCTGACATTCTGAGGGAAATAAAGTCCCTTGCCTCGCATAAAATAAGGATGCATACCCAGATAGTCCTTTGCCCGGGTTATAATGACGGCAAGAACCTCGAAAAGACCATAACCGACCTCTATAAATATTATCCATACGTGGCATCCATAGCTGTAGTCCCTGTTGGGATGACGGCACACAGAAAGAAAGTGCTAAGGCCGGTGGAGAAGGAGGATGCGGCCAGGGCAATCGGGACAATCCAGAAACTCCAGTCCAGATTTAAGAGAAAACATGGAGACAATATTGTATATGCAGCGGACGAGTTGTATATAAAAGCAGAGATACAATTCCCGCCGCTGGAACATTATGGGGATCTCCCGCAGATAGAAAACGGGGTAGGCATGGTGCCGGTTTTCCTTCATCAGGCAAAGAGGATAAAGGCGCCGCGTGCATCGAAAAAGAAGATGTTTGTCACCTTTACCGGCATTTCTTTTTATCCGTATCTTTCGAGATTTATCGATAAGCTCGTTAAGGAAGGAATCGGTATAGAGGCAATGTCTGTGGAGAATGCATTTTTTGGTCAAAGCGTAACGGTGACAGGACTTCTCACAGGAAGGGACGTGATTAAATCTTTATCGGGCATTGTTAAGAAGGACGATGTTCTGCTTATCCCGGATGTTGTTATGCGGGAAGGGGATGATGTGTTTCTTGACGATGTATCGAGGCAGGATATCGAAGATGTGCTCGGAGTAAAGGCAGTGGTTATCGAGTCAACACCAAAGGGTCTTGTTGACGCTATAATGGCTCATAGTTCATAGCTCATGGCTTTTAAAGTTAGCACTTACATTTATCATCTAAACTGGAGGTTTTATGAACATAAGCGGAAAAACAAAGGTAACAGGGCTTTTCGGCTATCCCGTGGAGCACAGCCTTTCACCCGCGATGCACAATGCTGCCTTTGAGCATTTGAATCTTGATTACTGCTATGTGACCTTTTCCGTGAGACCGGATTTATTAGGAGATGCAGTGAAGGCCATCAGGGCATTAAGTTTAAGCGGTGTAAATGTTACTGTTCCCCATAAAGAAAATGTTATACCTTTTCTGGATGAAATCAGCGAAGAGTCGTCATTTATCGGCGCTGTTAATACTATAAAAAATGATAATGGCAAACTGACAGGCTACAACACAGACGGCAAGGGCTTTATGCAGTCTTTATCCGAGACAGGTATAGATATCAGGGGTAAAAAAATCCTTATTGTCGGTGCTGGAGGCGCTTCCCGCGCCATAGGCTATTATCTCTGTAAAGAGGCATCGGAAGTTCATCTTTTTGATGTAGACGATAAAAAGGCAAATTCATTAAAAGAGCACCTTAACAAACTCAAATGGAATGTTTCCCTTGCGGGTGCAAGGTCAGTCAAGGATAAAGATTTTTTTTCTGGAATAGACATTATTATAAATGCAACACCCCTCGGATTGAAGCCTGATGACCCGATGCCTGTAGATATTACCTTGATTAAGAGCAGCCATGTCGTATGCGACCTCATATACAAAGAGACTCCCCTTCTCCGCGAAGCTAATAAAATAGGCTGTAAAACAATGGACGGCCTCGGGATGCTCTTGTGGCAGGGGGTATTTGCCTTTGAAATATGGACAGGAATAATACCGCCTGTGGAAGTAATGAGACAGGCAATAGGCAATAGACGATAGGTATTCTTTCATTTATAGCCTGTTGCCTATCGTCTATTGCCTGTCGTTAGTTGGCATGTAATTTGCCTTTACAAGACAGCCATGCTGTGGTAAAATTCATTATATGAAGAAATTGTTATTTGTTTGTTCTTCCATCTTGCTTTTGACAGTATCGATAGTTTATCTAAACCAGGAAAAGGATGCGAAGATCAAATTGCGTCTTGGCGATAATTCGTATATGGATGAAGTGAGCATTACGCAGAAGAAGGCGGGACTCGTCAAGTGGATACTGAATTCTGAAAAAGCCGTATTTTTAACGAACAATGATATAAAGCTCGATAACCTGAAGATAATATTTCCTGAAAAAGAGCTTACCCTTGTATCCAACGGCGGCATATATGATATTGAAAGCAGGAATCTGAAGATAGATGGAAATATAAACGCCTTTACCAGGGATTATGAAATTGTGGCGAGCACATTATTCTGGGATTCTTCTAAAAACGAGATACTTTCCGATAAAAAGGTTCAGATTGTGGGAAAGAGGTTTTTTGCAGAAGGAGATGCTATGACAGCAACGACCGACAAGGCGACACTGAATAAAAATGTAAAGGCGGTTTTTTATGGGAAATAAAAAGCAGGCTATAGGCTATAGGCGATGGGTTATAGGAATATTTATTTTTTTATGTCTATTGTCTATTGCCCATATAACCTTTGCTCAGGAAAAAAAGAGTGCATCGAAAGAACCTACTGTCATAACCTCGGAAATCCTGACTGCAGATAATAAGGCCAAGACCGCCCTCTTTGAGAAATCAGTTGTGGCAAGAAAGGGAGAGATGACCCTGTTTGCCGATAAGATGCTGGTGTATTATTCTGAAGAGAAGGGGAGCAGTAATATTAAACGGATCGATGCCGAGGGGAATGTCAAGCTTATAAAGGGGGAACGCGTTGTAACATCCAAATTCGCCACTTATTTTGCCGAGCCTGAAGAAAAGATTATATTCACGGGAGAGCCGAAGGCAACAGAGGGTGAAAATGTGGTTACAGGCACTAAGATGATATACTTTATGAAGGATGACCGTTCCATAGTCGAAAACAGCAAGGTCTTGTTAATAGAGCGGAAGAGTGGAGGCGATAAAGCTCAAAAGGAAAAACTTCCTTAGCTCTAACTTCCCGACTTCCGTGCTTCAGAACTAATCAGATTATGAATCATACCCTTGAAATAAAAGGTCTGTCCAAGGCATACGGCAAGAGATATGTGGTGCGTGATGTAAACATATCTGTCAGGACAGGCGAGATAGTGGGACTCCTCGGCCCAAACGGCGCAGGGAAGACCACGACCTTCTACATGGTGGTGGGCATGATACGCCCAGAGCAGGGCGACATTACACTCGATGGGGAGGATATAAGAAGGCTTCCGATGTATCAGCGGGCACGAAAGGGCATTGGCTATCTGCCCCAGGAGCCATCGATATTCAGAAAATTGACCGTGAGGGAAAACCTGAAGGCTGTTCTCGAGATAAGCGGAATGGGAAGATCAAACGGCAATAGCGGGGGCATACAGGGAGAGGTCGACAGACTCCTCGAAGAATTCAATTTAACAAATTTTGCCGACAGGGATGGATACCGGCTTTCCGGTGGAGAGAGAAGACGTGCCGAGATTGCGAGGGCTATTGCATTAAAGCCGATGTTTATGTTGTTCGACGAGCCCTTTGCCGGCATTGACCCTATTGCGATAATCGAATTGAAAAGGATGCTGACATATCTGAAATCAAAGGGACTCGGCATTCTTATAACGGATCATAATGTAAGGGAGACCCTCTCAATTACGGATAGGGCATATATCATTAGTAACGGTAAGGTTTTAGCCGAGGGGACGCCGGATGACCTGATAAGAAATCCGTCTGTAAAAGAGGCCTATCTCGGAGAGGAGTTCAGGTTATAATGGCACTGGAAAGCAGATTAGACTTAAGACTCGCTCAAAAGCTTATCCTTACGCCTCAACTCCAGCAGGCTATCAAGCTTTTGCAGATGCCCCAGCTCGAACTCGCCCAGACATTGAACAACGAGCTTATAGAGAATCCTTTTCTGGAAGAAGAATTTGAAGAGCCGGAAGTGGAGGAGCATACCGTTGAGGATACCACTCCATCCATTGCTGCCGATGACGCCGAAATGCCTCTTGAGGGTCTTATGAACTTCAGCGTCGATGAATATTTTGAAGAAAGGAGCAGCGACGGCAGGGACCTCGGTTATTTTACGCCTGACATCGAAGAACAACCGTCATATGAGCTCTTTTGTTCCAAGAAGCCGAATCTGTACGACCATTTACTCTGGCAATTGAGATTGAGCACTGCAGATGATGGAATAAGAAAGGTCGCAGAGGCAGTAATCGGCAATATCGACGAAGACGGCTATCTCAGGGCTACGGATGAGGAACTGGTATCTGTTACCGGTGCGGATATCGATACGGTGAGGTCTGCCATTGCGCTTGTCCAGGGCTTTGACCCTCCCGGCGTTGGAGCAAGGGATCTGAAGGAGTGCCTCTTATTGCAGCTTAAGGTCTTAAACCTGAGCGGCACTCTGGTTGAGAAGATAATCATTAACAATATGGAAGATTTGCAGAAAAAGAAATACAGCAGCATAGCAAAACAATACAACTCGCCCATGGACGATATAATAGCTGCTGTCAAGATAATAGAAGGACTTGATCCGAGGCCTGCTACAGGTTTTTCGAACGTTGAAACCAATTACATAGTGCCCGATGTTTTTATATCAAAGACCGAAGAAGGATACCAGATAATCCTGAATGAAGACGGCTTGCCGAGGTTGCGGCTGAACAGCAGCTACCGTAAGCTCCTCCTGAGGAAGGAATCCCTTACAAAGGAAGAGAGGGAATTTTTAAAGGAGAAGCTGAGACTTGCCACCGAGTTGATAAAGAGCCTTGACCAGAGAAACAGGACAATATATAAGGTTTCTGAAAGCATCCTGAAATTTCAAAAGGAATTTTTCGACATGGGAGTTCAATCCCTGAGGCCTTTGAATCTCAGGGATGTGGCATCCGATATTAATATGCATGAAAGCACGGTAAGCAGGGTGACATCTAATAAATTCCTTGCATGTAACCACGGGGTCTTTAGTTTCAGATTCTTTTTCAGCAGTGCAATCCAGTCAGAGACAGGCGAGGTTTCGTCTACCTCTGTCAAGGACATTATTAAAAAGATTGTTTCGGAGGAGGATCCCCAAAGGCCTTTGAGTGATCAAATGATAGCCGACAGGTTGAAGAACCAGAATATCACAATTGCGCGAAGGACAGTTGCAAAATATCGGGAGGAGTTAAAGATTCCACCCCAGAATCAGAGAAAAATATACGAATAGGAGGAAAAAATATGAATATCATTGTCAATGGCCGTCATCTGGAGATAACGCCTGCATTAAGGAGTTATGCCGAAGAGAAAATCGGGAGGTTCGAGAAGTACATCTCCAATATTACCGAAGCTGTTGTGACTCTTGGTGTGGAAAAGTACAGGCATAAGGCAGAGGTGCTTCTAAAGGTCAATGGAGTCATGATCCAGGCAGAAAGCGTGACAGGCGAGGTCTACTCCTCCATAGACGAGGTTGTGGAGAAGCTCGAGAAACAGGTTCTCAAGCACAAGGAGAAGATACACTCCTACAGAAAGGGAGAGAAAAAAGCTCCTGCAATAGTTGCAGCAGGGACATCCGAAAGGGGAAGGATAATTAAAAATAAGAGATTTGATATGAAGCCAATGAGCCCGGAAGAGGCTGTTGATCAAATGGAGCTTCTTGATAAGGACTTCTTTGTCTTCAATAATGATGCAAGTGGCGTTATTAATGTCGTCTATCGAAGAAGAGACGGCAATTACGGACTGATAGAGCCGGTAAGATAGTGAGAGTTGTAATAGTCAGCGGGCTCTCGGGTGCAGGCAAAACCGTTGCCCTGAGGGCCCTTGAAGACCTTGGCTATTTTTGTATAGACAACCTGCCTGTTACTCTCATAGAACCATTTCTTTCCACCATCAAAACCAAACAGGATATAGAAAAAATAGGCATAGGCGTAGATATACGGGAGAAGGAGTTTCTATCCGACGCCTACAATATCCTGTCCTTTCTTGAAGGGCAGTACAGGATCGAGATACTGTTCTTAGAGGCGGAAAAGGATGTTATGTTGAGAAGGTACAAAGAGACGAGGCGTCCTCACCCAATGCTGTCCATACGCGGTGAAATGAGCATAGAAGCAGCTATAGAGGAGGAGAGGATGCTGCTTTCGGTTATAAGGGACGCTGCCGATAAGATAATAGACACTTCAAGCTATACCCCCCATCAGTTGAGATACCTGATAACATCAATGTATGGAAATATGGTAGAGACACAGGCCATTAATATATCGCTCATATCATTCGGATATAAATTCGGTGTGCCGCAGAACGTAGACCTTCTGTTCGATGTCAGGTTCCTGCCCAATCCGTATTTTATCCCTGAACTCAAGCCCCTAAAAGGCACCGACTCCGTTGTATATGATTTCGTCATGAAGAATAATGAGACAAAGGAATTCCTGGGTCATATAACACGTCTCATTGATTTTCTGTTGCCGCATTATATCAGGGAGGGAAGGACATATCTCGTCATGGGTATAGGATGCACCGGGGGGAGGCACAGGTCTCCTGCAATTGTAGAGGATATTTCAAAATATATAAAAGAAAAGCACGGCATAAAGCCGAATGTAATACACAGGGATATGGAATGATTTATCTTGATCACAATGCCACGACTCCCATTGATGAAGATGTAAAGAAGGCAATGGCTGACGCCTTCCAATTATTCGGCAACCCTTCAAGCAGCCACAGCATTGGCAGGGCAGCAAAGGGTGCTGTTGACAGTGCGAGAAAGCAGGTTGCTGATTTAATTGCATGCGATCCTTCAGAGATAATTTTTACATCAGGGGGTACGGAATCGAATAATCTTGCCATAATCGGCACTGCTTATAAATATCAAAAGGGACATATAATAACATCCGTTATCGAGCATCCTGCTGTTTTAAATCCTGTGAAATGGCTTGAGATGAGGGGTTTTGCGGCTACCTATCTTCCGGTGGATTCTGAGGGAAGGGTCAATCCCGATGATGTAAAAAGAGCAATAAGAAAAGATACTATTCTGATAACTATTATGCATTCCAACAATGAGACAGGAGTGCTTCAGCCTATTCAAGAAATCGGTATGATTGCGCGTGAGCACAACATAACATTTCACTCGGATGCTGCACAGAGCGTCGGGAAAATGGATGTGAAGATCTCTGAATTGATGGCCGATATGCTTACTATTGTATCGCACAAGTTTTACGGACCCAAGGGCGTTGGCGCACTGTATATCAAAGACTTGGGATTCTCAGGGGGGGATTTCAAAGGGGGGACTCAAGTCCACCCTTTGCCCATGCCCATAATGTTCGGGGCAGGGCACGAAAGGGGAATAAGGCCGGGAACAGAGAATGTCATAGGGATATCCGGTCTTGGAAAGGCATGCGAAATTGCTTTGCGTGATATGCCTTTCAGATATGAACGCACATTTAAACTCAGAGATGCACTATTTTCTCTATTGGAAAGCAAACTTGCTGTTAAGCTCAACGGGCATAAGATGCTGAGGCTTCCGAATACGCTGAATATTTCTATAAAAGGAATCATCGCCGAGGATGTTGTAGAACAATTAAAAGATGAGGTTGCTTTTTCTGCAGGCTCTGCATGTCATTCAGGCATCAGAAAGCCTTCGTTCGTCTTAAAGGCAATGGGATTATCCGATGAAGATGCCCTTTCGTCAATAAGACTGAGTACAGGCAAAGATAATACCATCGGCGAAATAGAGTATGCTTCAGAAATGATAATTCAGACTGTAAATGGGTTAGTGAGTAAATGAGGTGAACTCATACACTCATCTGCGCATTTGCCCGTCTGCTCGTAATTATAACTTTAATCTAAGTAATTATAAAAAATTATAATCGCCTAAATTCTTGACAAAAAAAAAGTCGTGTGTTAATGTTCAATCCAACGTTTCAAAAAAACCATAAAACAAAAGAACGGCGCCGTGAGAGGTGCCAAAAGAGGGGTGAATATGTTAGAGTTCAATCAGTGGTTTTTTGTTCTCCTCGCGAATTTTCTTGTCCTGCTTTTTGTTCTCAACGCAATACTCTTTAAACCCCTTGCAAAGATATTCAAAGAAAGAGAAACTGCTACAGCCGGTGCCCTTGATGAAGCAAAGTCATTGACTGTAAAAAAAGAAGACGCCATTGCAAAGATGAATGCCGAGCTTATGTCAGCTAAAAACAAGGCAAAGGAGACATTTAATTCATTAAGGGAAGTGGGAGTCACAAAGCAGAAAGAGATGCTCTCAAAGGCAGAGGCCGAGGCAGTGGAGATGATCGAGAAGGCACGGAAGGAATTGCAGGCAGAGGCTGAAAAGGCAAGGGCAGCATTAAGGGCAGACATCGAGAAGTTCTCGGAAGAAATCGTGAGCAAGTTGGTGAAGGTATGAAAAAAATTTCAAATTTCAAATTTCAAATTTCAAATTTATTGTTTACTGTTTGCTTTTCACTATTCTCCGCGACTGCTTTTGCAGCAGAAGGCGGTGAGCACGGCGGTTCGATAATGGAGTGGGTATGGAGAATAGTTAATTTTGCAATACTCGTATTTATTCTTGTTAAGTTCCTTAACAAACCTCTTAAGAACTATCTTCAGCAGAGAAAAGAACTGATAGAAAAAAGCATCAAAGAGGCCAGAGAGGCAAAGGAGCTTGCCATGAAGGCACTTGCAGAGGTTGAGGAGAGACTAAAGGTAAAGGATAAAGAGGTGGAAGAGATAATATCCTCTGCAAAGAGTTCAGGCGAAAAGGAAAAGGAAAGACTTATAGAAGAGGGGGAGAAATTAAAGGTCAAGATTCTGGAGCAGGCAAAGACAAACATCGAATACGAGGTCAAGAGGGCAAAAGAGACAATCAAGGCAGAGGCGGTAAATGCAGCTATGCAGCTCGCAGAGGAAAAGATCAAGGCCAGGATGACAAAAGATGACCATGAGAAACTCCTCGCAGAGTCTTTAAAGCTGATAAGCACAAAGAATTAAAAATTAGTAATTAAGTAATTGGAACTCGAATAACTCATTAACTTAATAACTTAAATAAGAGGGAAGAAATTGAAAAAGGTAAAAGGTGTAAAGAGATACGCCAGGCAGTTTTTAAGCTCAGTAGATTTGGCCGAGGTTCCACAGGCCATCGAGCAGTTAAGCGCCATCTCCAGCCTGATGGAAAAAGACAAGACATTTAAAAACCTTATGGTGAGCCCCATATTCAGCGAAACAGAGAGCCAGCAGATAATCAACTACATGGGACAGAAGCTTAAGATGTCAGAGAAGACCGTCAAATATATCCGGTATCTCTCCACATCAAAGGCCATCGGTGCGATGCCAGAGATAGTAAGTGCCATAGTAGCGGCATATCTCGATATGAAGAAGAGGGCAAAGGCAGTTGTAACATCACCTGTCCAGGTAACTAAGGATTATGAGGATAAATTGAAAAGCTCCCTCAAGGAGATTACGGGTAGGGACATCGATATCGAATTTGTTATAGACCCCGCTCTCCTCGGCGGTGTCCGTATAAAGGTCGGCAGTACAATGTATGACAGCAGTATAAAAGGCCAGTTAGGGCTTTTGAGAGATAAGCTTATAAAGGGGTGAGAATATGGAAATCAAAGTGGAAGAGATCAGCGAGTATCTGAAAAAACAAATAACCGATTTTGAGAAGCGCGTTGATGTCAGCGAAGTCGGCGTTGTCACCAGTGTGGGTGACGGTATCGCCAGAATTTATGGCCTTGACAACTGCATGGCATCAGAACTCCTCGAATTTCCCAACGGCGTATTCGGAATGGCGCTAAACCTTGAGGAGGACGTGGTCGGTGCGGTTCTTTTTGGTGAGGATACCCTCATTAAAGAAGGAGATGTGGTAAAGAGAACGGGAAAGATAATGTCCGTTCCTGCGGGAGAGGAAATGGTTGGCAGGGTTATCAATGCCATCGGCCAGCCCATTGACGGCAAGGGCCCAATCAATGCGAAGTCAAGCAGGATAGTCGATGTTGTTGCACCAGGTATCGTTGACAGGCAGCCTGTCAGAGAGCCTCTCCAGACAGGAATAAAGGCAATCGACTCCATGATCCCCGTTGGAAGGGGACAGAGAGAGCTTATAATCGGCGACCGCCAGACAGGGAAAACAGCAATTGCCATAGATGCAATCATCAACCAGAAGGGCGGCGATGTTATTTGTATATATGTTGCAGTCGGTCAGAAGAGGGCTTCTGTTGCCCGTGTGGTCAAGACCCTCGAGGAGCACGGTGCAATGGCGCACACGATTGTTGTCTCGGCAACTGCCAGCGAGCCCGCACCGCTTCAGTATATTGCCCCTTATACTGGATGTGCAATCGGCGAATATTTCAGAGACAGTGGGAAACATGCATTAATTATATATGATGACTTGAGCAAACAGGCTACAGCATACAGACAGCTCTCCTTGCTCCTCAGGCGTCCTCCCGGACGCGAGGCATTCCCCGGAGATGTCTTTTATCTCCACTCAAGACTCCTTGAGAGGGCGGCAAAATTAAGCGATGAGCTGGGCGGCGGTTCATTGACAGCGCTTCCAATAATTGAGACACAGGCAGGTGACGTTTCAGCATATATTCCAACAAACGTTATCTCCATCACGGACGGACAGATATATCTCGAGCCTGACCTCTTCTATGCAGGTGTCAGGCCAGCAGTTAATGTCGGTCTCTCGGTCAGTCGTGTCGGCGGCGCCGCACAGACAAAGGCAATGAAGCAGGTTGCAGGAACACTGAGACTCGATCTCGCACAGTTCAGGGAACTCGCAGCATTTGCACAGTTCGGCTCCGACCTCGACAAGGCGACATTGGCCCAGATAGAGAGAGGCAAGAGGATGGTCGAGATATTGAAGCAGGACCAGTATGTGCCGCTTCCTGTAGAGGATCAGGTGGCCTTAATCTTTGCTGGTTCTCAGGGGCATCTCGATGATATACCTGTTGAAGCGCTTAAGAGATTTGAGGCCGAGTTCCTCGCTTTTATGAGAGACAAGAAGGCTGATGTAAAGAACGAACTGAAAGAGAAGAAGGCAATTGACGATACCATGAAAGAGAAGCTCAATTCTGCGATTGCCGAATTCAAGAAGGGCTTTATTATTTAGTAAATGAGTGAATCCGTAAACGAATAAATGGGCAAAACATTACTCATAAACTTATCAACCCATATACTCTTAACTCATAGGTGAGAGGAGAATAAATGCCTGGTTTAAAAGAGATACGAAAGAGAATAGGCTCTGTCAAGAGCACAAAACAGATCACCAAGGCCATGAAGATGGTTGCAGCAGCCAAGTTCAGAAAGGCACAGATGAGGATACTCGAGCTTCGTCCTTATGCCGACAAGATGAATTCGGTACTTACATCCCTTGCAAAGACGGTGGAGATAGGGCATCCATTGCTCGAAATCAGACCGAGGAAAAAGATCGAGGTTATTGCCCTCACCGGCGACAAGGGGCTCTGCGGTGCATTCAACACCAACATAATGAAGGCTGCATTCAAACTTATTAAGGAAATCCAGTCAGAAGGCATAGATGTGAGCGTCAGTGCCATCGGGAAAAAAGGAACAGATCTTTTAAAGAGGAGAGGATTCACACCGCGCCAGTCATGGCTTGGCATCTCTGGAAGGGTGTCTTACCTGAATGCAAAAGAAATCACCGGCAATATTATAGAAAACTATATCAATGAGACATTTGACGAGGTAGTACTCATTTACAATGAGTTTAAATCCGCCCTTGTCCAGAGGGTTTCTGTTGTTCGACTTTTACCGCTCGCACCGGTAAAGGCCGAGGAAGCTGAGTCACAGGAGCTAACAGCAGCATTCCTGTATGAGCCTTCACAGCAGGCCATATTCGACAACCTGCTGCCGAAGAACCTTGAAATACAGGTCTTCAGGGCATTGCTCGAATCGCAGGCATCGGAAGAGGCAGCAAGGATGACCGCAATGGAGAATGCTACAAAGGCTGCCGATGACATGATAGCAAGCCTGACACTGCAATATAACAAGGCAAGGCAGGCATCCATTACAAAAGAACTTATGGATATTGTCGGCGGTGTCGAGGCGTTAAAACAATAATTTGGGATTTGAAATTTGAAATTTATTTAGGATACAGGAGGTCGTAAAAATGAACGAAGGTAGAGTAGCCCAGGTAATCGGTGCAGTTGTTGATGTGGAGTTCGATAAAGAACTTCCGGCAATACTTAACGCATTGAAGATAGAGTCTCCGGGTGACCCCGCAAAGGGTATTCCTGCTCTGGATATTACCCTCGAGGTTGCAACCCATCTCGGCGACAACAAGGTTAGAACCATTGCCATGCAGACTACAGACGGTGTTGTGAGGGGTATGAAGGCCGTGGATACAGGGAAGCCCATATCAATCCCTGTTGGAAAAGGCACACTCGGAAGAATTATGAATGTTGTCGGTGACCCCTATGACAAGCTCGGTCCTATCGAGAGCACCGAAAGGTTGCCCATCCACAGGACTGCGCCTGAATTCGTGGAACAGGAGCCTGTATCACAGGTCTTTGAGACAGGCGTTAAGGTCTTTGACCTTCTTGTCCCATTCGTTAGAGGCGGAAAGATGGGTATGTTCGGCGGTGCAGGTGTCGGAAAGACCGTCGTTATTATGGAGATGATACACAACATCGCTTTGAAGCACGGCGGCGTCTCCGTCTTTGCCGGTGTCGGTGAAAGGACAAGGGAGGGTAATGACCTTTACAGGGAAATGAAGGAATCGGGTGTTGTCAAGAATGTCGCCCTGATTTATGGACAGATGAACGAGCCTCCCGGAGCAAGATTGAGAATCGCTCTTACAGCCCTTACAGCAGCAGAATACTTCAGGGATCAGGGACAGGATGTTCTTATCTTCATAGACAATATATTCAGATACACCCTCGCCGGCTCGGAGGTTTCGGCGCTCCTCGGAAGAATGCCTTCTGCAGTCGGTTATCAGCCGAACCTCGGCACAGACATGGGACAGCTTCAGGAAAGAATTACAACAACAAAGAAAGGGTCAATCACATCGATGCAGGCCATATACGTTCCTGCGGACGACCTGACAGACCCTGCTGTTGCAACTGCATTTACACATCTCGACGGAACAGTTGTTCTATCAAGACAGATTGCAGAACTCGGTATTTATCCTGCGGTCGACCCGCTGGACTCAACATCCCGTGCACTCGATCCAAAGGTCATAGGCGAGGATCATTACGCTGTTGCAAGAAAGGTGCAGTCAATACTTCAGAGGTACAAAGAGCTTCAGGACATTATCGCAATCTTAGGAATGGAAGAACTTTCTGAAGACGACAAGCTCACTGTTGCAAGGGCAAGAAAGATACAGAGATTCCTGAGCCAGCCATTTGCTGTCGCAGAGGTATTTACAGGAACACCCGGAAAGTACGTAAAGCTTGAAGATACCATAAAGGGATTCAAGGCCATTACCGATGGACAGTATGACGATATGCCGGAGCAGGCATTCTATATGGTAGGAACCATTGAAGAGGCTGAAGAGAAGGCAAGGAAACTCGGCTGGAGTAGATAACATTAAATTTCAAATTTGAAATTTGAAATTTCAAATTAAGGATAGGATATGGAGAATAAATTGAGGTTGGATATTGTTACACCGCATGGCCTTGTGCTGAGCGAGGACGTTGATGAAGTAACCGCAGCAGGCACCGAAGGGGAATTTGGCGTACTGCCGGGGCATGTGCCTTTCATTACAACGCTGAAGGTGGGGATGCTCATATTAAGAAAGGACAACAAGACGGAGTATGTGTTTGTAAATTCTGGCTATGCCGAAGTTTCTCCTGACAAGGTAGTAATACTTGCTGACAGCGCAGAGCGCGCAGAGGATATAGATGTTGAGCGGGCGCTCTCAGCAAAGAAGCGTGCAGAGGAAAGGCTTGCACAGGTTGAAAAATATGACTTTGCAAGGGCAATGGCAGCCCTTGAAAGGGCATCTATCAGGATTCAGATAGCCGAGAGAAAGATTCCTCGATAGTTTCAGAGCCTTCTTCTGAATAGCGAAAAGAAGTGTTCTTTCAATTTTTCCTTGAATGGCCTTTTATGCCACTCATCAAGGGTTATCCTGATTGAGTGTTTTAGATCCTCTTCGAATACCTCTTTCATTCGTGCTGTAAAATCAGTATCGAGGATCCCCACATTGCCCTCGTCATTGTACCTCAATGACTGGAAATCGAGATTTGTTGAGCCTATGACACTCCAGCAGTCGTCGAATATAGATGTCTTTGCATGAAGTATTTCGCCCATATAGTTGTATATCTCAACCCCTGCCTTTAAAAGCCTTGAAAAGAACGCCTTGCCTGCATAAGATGCTGCAGGTACATCGCTGATACCGGGAACGAGGAGTTTTACCTTTACTCCACGGTTTACTGCATTTTCAAGAGTCTCCACCATTCTCCTGCTTGGCGTGAAATAGGCAGTCGTTAAAGAGATGCTTTTTTGTGCATGGTTGATGCTATAGTAAAGAAGTCTCCGCATTCTCCGTCTTCCCCGTGCAGAGGCAACAAAAATAGGAATTGCAGGAATTCCCTCCTTCAAATTTGTAATTTGGGATTTGAAATTTGGAATTTCGATTGGTTCCCCTCCCCATATATACCACCATTTCTTAAATGCCATAAAAAGTTCATCCACTATCGGGCCTTCGAGCATTATTCCAGTGTCACGCCATCCCCTCCCTTTGGTCCGCAGATGAAATCCGCTGTATTCATTGGCGATGTTCAATCCACCTGTGAATGCCTTTTGGTTATCTATTACGATGAGTTTTCTGTGATCTCTATGCACATAATTGAACGGAGATGTCCATTTAAATGGCCTGGACGCCTTTATTTTTATGCCAGAGTTTTTCATGTCCTTCCAGAAACTCCTCGGAGTTCCAAAAGAGCCGAAATGGTCGTAGAGCAGATATACATTAACTCCTTCCCTGCTCTTTTGTTTTAATAATTCAGATAACTCTGTGCCTGTTTCGTCATTTCTGAATATGTAGAACTCAAGGCATATTAGTTTCTCTGCATTCCTGATTTCATCAAAGATGGTTTGAAATGACTCATTCCCTTTCCAGAGAAGGTTAATATTGGTGGCAGAGGAAAATTTGCCTTTGAATATCTTTTCGATGGCATGGGCTGTGAATGTGCTGGTCATGTGTGCCTTTTATACCCACACAATATTTGCCAAATGCTGCACTTTTTTGAACTCGGGATCCCCTGTAACTATAACAGCCTTATGTTCAACAGCGGAGGCAAGAGTAAAGCAGTCTGCATAGGAGATGCTATACTGGGCCTTATATTCTGCAGCCTGGAATATCAAACTGTTTGGAATCGGTAAAATGCTAAAGTTTAGTCGTTCAATATTTGCGAGCACCTCTATTTTCTTTTGATCGCCGAACTCTCTTTTTGTTGAGTAGATAATTTCACCGAGATTGATGGCGTTGATGTATTTGTCCGTTCCCGTTTTTCTTATCTCTGCAAGAAGGCTGGCAATTTTTTCATAGCCATCTTCTTTTTGAAATAGCTTTAATAATGCATAACTGTCGAAAATAAATGGCCCCTTCTTCATTGCCGGAACTCTTTCTTCCGTTCTTTGAGGAGGTTTTCCGAAAGCGAAGGTTTAGCAGGTAAAATGCCACATGCTGTTTTTATAGGGTCTTCAACAGGAGGAATAAGGTATATAATGCCGCCATATTCCATAATCTGCATTTCTGTGCCGGGCTCTATATGGTATTTCTTCCTTATCTCGACAGGTATGACCACCTGCCCTTTTGCTAATGCCCTTACGGTTGCCATAAATTTCTCCTTTCTTATGGAAGTTATACTAATAATTTTAATGTATAACTTTTTTACAATATTGTCAAACCCATAATCTGTCCGTTAGCCAGCCATCTCAAAATCTATTATTATGGATTATGAACAGGTGATAATCCGCAAGCATGGATAGCGGGTATGCGCTCAAAGCCTTAAATAATGCGATGAGATTATTTTTCTGCCTGTTTTTCTGCTGAATGCAAAAGGCGATACTGAAGTTGCCCTTAAACAGCGGGAGGATTCGGCTCTAATGCATCGCTATTTAAGGCTTTTCGGCACACCCGCTATCCATGTATTCAAAAGCTTCATTGCGGATTATGGAACAGGTCAAAACAGAAAATGGAACAGTTGCATTATGGTATTATTTAGTATGGAATTCGAAGTAATGGACATATCTGGTGATGTGGGCATAAGGGCTTACGGAAAAAGTTGCGAAGAGTCGTTTGTGAATGCAGGCATCGGCATGTACAGCCTGATTACGGATATTGAAAGGATTGATGAAAAACAGACGATAGATATAGAGACTAAAGGGGACTCCTTGGAAGGATTACTTGTTTCATATCTCAATGAATTGATATTCCAGTTTGACACTTATGGATTCATCGGCAAGAGAATAGAGATAATCACTTTTAGCAATCAGCCGATGGCTTTTATTAAGGCAAAGGTATACGGTGAGGAGTTTGATCCCAATAGGCATGAGAGAAGGCTGCTTGTGAAGGCAGCGACCTATCACAATATCATGGTTGAGAAGATAAACAGCAGATGGGAGATAGAGGTTGTGTTTGATATTTAATGGAGGTGCGTTATGTCCATTGAGAGACTTAAAAGGATAGATGAAAACAGGCTGGAAGTCCCCGGCGACTACAAGCCAGGCATGAGGACGAAAGGGATTATTTATGTGGATAATGTTCTTGAAAAGGAACTGGAATCCGAGTCCATCGAGCAGGTGGCAAATGTGGCGACATTACCGGGTATTGTTGGCGTATCATTGGCAATGCCTGACATACATACAGGCTATGGGTTTCCAATAGGAGGCGTTGCTGCATTTGATATTAAAGAGGGAATAATTTCTCCGGGCGGTGTCGGTTATGATATAAACTGCGGGGTAAGGCTTTTAAGGAGCAATCTCAAAAAGGACAAAGTGATTACAAGGCTGAAAGAGTTGATCGATGCCCTTTACAATGAAATACCATCGGGTGTTGGCTCAAAAGGCAAAATTAGACTTGGCCCGGAAGACGAAGAAAAACTGCTTTTAAAGGGCGCGAGATGGGCTGTTGAAAAGGGGCTTGGAGACATATCAGACCTTGAAAAGATCGAGTCTGGAGGATGCCTTGAAGGAGCAGACCCATCCATTGTCAGCCAGAAGGCATACGAAAGGGGAAGGTCTCAGCAGGGAACTTTAGGCTCGGGTAATCATTTTCTCGAGGTTCAGTATGTGGATGAGATATACGATGAAAAGACAGCAAATGCCCTCGGTCTTTTTAGAGATCAGATAACTGTTATGATACATTCAGGTTCGAGGGGATTCGGCCATCAGGTATGCACGGATTTCCTTGAGGTGATGGGCAGGGCTGTCCAGAAATATAATATTTCACTGCCTGACAGGGAACTTGCATGCGCACCGTTTAACAGCCCCGAGGCGCAGGATTATTTTGCTGCAATGAAGGCTGCTGCAAATTATGCATGGGGCAACAGGCAATGCCTTATGCACTGGACTCGAGATGTTTTTATGTCTGTATTTAATGTTTCGCCCTCAGAACTCGGCATGACACTGATTTATGATGTTGCCCATAACATAGCGAAGATAGAAGAGCATATTGTTAATGGGAAAAAGAAAAAATTGGTGGTTCACAGAAAGGGCGCTACACGGGCTTTTCCACCTGGACACCCCGAACTGCCTGCGGTTTATAGAAACTTAGGACAGCCTGTCCTTATCCCTGGCGATATGGGCAGGGCATCATTTGTTCTCATCGGCACAGAAAGGGCGATGAATGAGACATTTGGCTCCACATGCCATGGAGCAGGAAGGGTAATGTCAAGGCATCAGGCAATCAGACAGGCAAAGGGACGGGCTATATGGCGCGAGATGGAGGATAGAGGCATAATTGTGAGGGCAGCAGGAAGGGAAACGCTTGCAGAGGAGATGTCAGAGGCTTATAAGGATGTTTCCAATGTTGTTGAGGTTGTGCATAATGCAGGGATTTCTTTAAAGGTTGCGAGGCTGAGGCCGATGGGAGTGATAAAAGGGTGAAGCTTAGAATAGGCAAGATTCCTTATGCAAATCTTTTCCCCATATTCTATATGCTGGAAAAAGAGTGCGACTGCTCGTCTTACGAATTTGTTGAAGGCGTTCCTTCTGTACTAAATAAAATGCTCAGAGATGGAGAAATAGATGTAAGCCCTTCTTCATCAATAGAGTATCTTAGAAATCCATCCCTTTACCGGATAATTGACGGCCATTCCATAAGCTCTAAAGGTCATGTTAAGAGTATTTTGCTTTTCAGTAAAATACCGATTGTGGAATTAAATGGAGGCACAATATACGTATCTTCCCAGTCAGAAACATCCGTTGCCTTGCTTGATATTATCCTTAAAAAATTTTATGGGATTCAGTGTAAGATGCAGGTGTCACGGAATCCTGAAAACTCAGGTGCTGAGGCATTTCTGCTTATAGGTGATGATGCGCTTAAATACGGTTTACGGTTTACGTACGGTTCACGGTTAATTTACGACCTCGGAGAGATTTGGTATGAAAAAACAGGTTTGCCATTTGTCTTTGCTTTATGGATTGCGAGGATGGATATATCTGGTAAGCAGGAATTGTTGAATAAACTTGTCAGAGATTTGAATACAGCAAAAGAGATTGCTTTAAAGAAGTTTGTAGAGATTGCACAGCACTCGCCGATGAAAGAGTTCATGTCAGAGGGTGATATTGTATCATACTGGGAAAGGATTGATTATGGGTTTACACCAGAGCATAAAAGAGGGCTTGATTTGTTTTATCGGTATTTAAAGGAACTATCTTATTTCTAATCTGGAATCTATCTAAAAACCTTGAGATTTTTATATAAGACTGTTAGTATATAAGTCAATTTAAAATGTGAATGGGCGTATGAGTGAATGGGTATATGAGCGGAGTTTTTTAACCCATATACGCATTAACTCTTTTACTCATTAACTCAAAAATAATTGGAGGTGTCGAATGCTTTCCCTATTAAATTTTGTTACAGAGGCCTATGCAATGGGTCCTGCTCCGCAGGCCGGAGGACAACCCGGTGGTATTCAGGGTATGATCGCAAGTCTGCTTCCATTGATACTTATCTTTGTGGTTTTCTATTTTCTACTCATAAGGCCGCAGCAGAAAAAGGCAAAAGAGCACAGGCAGATGCTCGAAAACCTCAAAAAGGGCGATAAGGTTATCACTGCAGGCGGAGTCTACGGTGTTGTCGACAGCGTTGGCAATAACACCATTGTCGTAAAGATAGCCGAGAATGTAAAAGTGAAACTCGGAAAAGGCTATATCTCTGCCGTAAGACCGGCAACAGACGAAGACTAATTGGAGGACAGGATATAAATGAAGAAGGGTGTATTCTGGAGGGTAATCCTTATAGCTCTAACTGTAGTTGTCGCTGCAATTTTCTTTTTGCCGAACACCCCGTTGTTTCAGGGCATGCCTGATTGGTGGAAGAAGACCATGCCGGGCAAGGGCATAGTCCTCGGTCTTGACCTTCAGGGCGGATTGCATCTGGTTTTTGAGGTGGAAGGAGATAAAGCCGTGGAGATCGCCACCGAAAGGATTGCATCCTCTTTGACAGGCATCCTCGAAAGAAAAAAGATTCAGGCAAGCGTAAAAAAGGACGGACTCTTTGTGGTTGTGACTCCTGCCAATATGGATATAAGAAAGGTGATAGAGGATACATATCCTGTATTAACACTTGCGGAAGGCAGTGGTGTGCTTAAATACAGGCTTTCTGCGAAGGAGGTCCAGAGGATCAAGGATACGGCCACGGATCAGGTGCTGGAGATTATAAGGAACAGGATAGACCAGTTCGGCGTTGCAGAGCCTGTTATACACAGGCAGGCGGAGAATGAAATCGTTGTCCAGCTTCCAGGAGTAAAGGATCCAAAAAGGGCGGTGGAGATTATAGGTAAGACTGCATTGCTTGAATTCAAGCTTGCCGATGACGAATCACCCCTTGCTGCAGAACTGCCTGCTTCCATAATGCCCGGAGAAGAGACACAGATTTTCGAAAGGTTCAAAAACAGGATCCCCGAGGGAGATGAGATACTCTTCCAGAAGGTTATAAATAAAGAGACAGGCGTTGTCACCAAAAGACCGATCCTCCTGAAAAAAGAGACCCTGCTTACAGGAGACCTTTTGACAGAGGCAAGGGTCAATATAGACCAGAGGTTTAACGAGCCATATGTCTCCATTACCTTTAACAGTGCAGGAGCAAAGATATTCGAGGATATAACGGCACAGAATGTTAAAAAGAGGCTGGCCATAATCCTTGATGGAAATGTTTATTCCGCGCCTGTCATACAGGAAAGGATAGGCGGCGGCAATGCCCAGATAACAGGGAGCTTCGCCATGGATGAGGCAAAGGACCTCGCTATTGTATTAAGGGCAGGCGCCCTGCCTGCGCCTCTCAGGACCCTCCAGAATGTTACGGTCGGGCCATCCCTCGGAAGGGATTCAATCGAGGCAGGCAGTATGGCGGGTATTGTGGGCACAATACTTGTTGTTGTATTCATGATTTTCTATTACAGGCTTTCAGGGGTTATAGCTGATTTTGCACTCGTTTTGAATATAGTGCTTTTACTGGGTGCAATGGCATCCCTTAATGCAACCCTTACCATGCCCGGCATTGCGGGTATAATTCTGGCAATAGGTATGGCTGTTGATTCCAATGTGTTGATGTTCGAGAGAATGAGGGAAGAAGTAAGGGCAGGAAAGACGCCGAGGGCAGCGGTTGAGAGCGGATATAAAAAGGCATTCTGGACAATATTCGATTCACATGTAACTACTCTTATCACTGCTGCCGTGTTGTTCCAGTTTGGAACCGGCCCTATAAAAGGCTTTGCAGTTACATTGAGCCTCGGAGTTGCCATAAATCTCTTCACAGCGCTCATAGGGACAAAGACTGTCTTTGACATTATCCAATCCAAGAAAGAGGTCAAGAGGTTGAGTATATGATTGAGTTAGTAAAAGGCACAAAAATAGATTTTATGAGCAAAAGAATATACGCATTCATAATTTCAGGTGTTTTCTCTCTGCTCGGTATTATAGCTATAGTCCAGATAGGGCTTGGCAAGGCAAACCTTGGAGTCGATTTTGCAGGCGGTACAGCAGTCCAGATTAAGTTTGCACAATCTGTTCAGCTTCACGATGTAAGGCTGGCGCTGGAAGAAGAAGGGCTTAAAGACTTCGACCTTCAGGATCTGCCAACTGAAAATAAGGTCCTCATAAGGGTAAAAAAACAGGAAGAGAAACTGGGCGGTTTTTCAGAAAAGATTACTCAGATATTATCCCAGAAGTTTTCTGATAAAAAGCCTGTAATTGATTCCACAACAGAAATAGGCCCAAAGGTTGGCTCGAAACTGAGGAAGGATGCCCTATGGGCAATCCTTGTAGCTGTTGCAGGCATACTAATATATGTTGCATGGAGATTTCAGTTCAGATTTGGGGTGGGCGCAACCATTGCAACATTCCATGATGTCCTTGCAGTGCTCGGAATTTTTTACATACTCAATAAGGAAATGAATCTCATCCTTTTGAGTGCGCTGCTCACCATTGCGGGATATTCCCTCACCGATACCGTTGTCGTGTTCGACAGGATAAGAGAGAATATAAAGAAATATATAAAGGAGCCTGTGGAGGTTGTTATAAACAGGAGCATCAATGAGGTTCTATCGAGGACAATCATAACATCATTGACTGTTTTTCTTTCTGCCCTTGCGCTATTTCTGTTTGGCGGGGAGGTTATACATGATTTTGCCCTTGCCATGCTATTAGGTGTGGTAATCGGAACATATTCCTCTATTTTTGTTGCAAGCCCTGTTGTTGTGCTTCTTGGTAAAAAGAGGTAAGGATGAAGAAGTGGTTGGTAAACAGAACCAACCCCGAATATATTGATTATATTTCGAGGATTGCCTCTGTATCTTCTGCATTTGCACAGGTATTAATAAACAGGGGGATTAAAACACCCGACCATATTTATGCCTTCCTCAATCCTGCTATTGACAGGCTGTCAGACCCATTTGAACTGCCTCATATTAAAATCGCCATAGACAGGATCAGGGAGGCAAAAAAAAACGGAGAACGGATTCTTGTCCACGGAGACTACGATGCAGACGGTGTTACTGCAACGGCAATAATGGTCGAGGGTCTGAAAAAAATAGGCATTGATGTCCAATATTTTATCCCAAACAGAATAGCCCACGGTTATGGATTTGGTAGTGCAGGAATTGAAAAGGCAAAAGAGGTGGATTCGAAGCTCATAATCACTGTGGACTGCGGAATTACATCATTTGATGCTGTCTCCACTGCCAATTCCCTCGGAATAGATGTGATAATTACAGACCATCATGAACCTGCAAAAAAGGCAATAGGCAATGGGCAAGAGGCAATAGGGGAATACGAATTGCCGGATGCGCTGGCAATAGTAAACCCTAAACTCTTAACACATAACTCCGAACTCTCAAACTTATCCGGTGCAGGTGTTGCTTTTAAACTCGTAACAGCCCTTTTTGAGAATAATATCGATGATGTATATGAGCTTTTAGACCTCGCTGCGATCGGGACTGCTGCCGATGTTGTACCTGTGATCGGAGACAACAGGATCATCATCAAGGAAGGCATTAAACTAATACAGTCGGGTGAGAGGGTCGGCATCAGGGCTTTGAAGGATGCATCCGGAATTCGATCGGACTTTTTTAAAACTTCATTTTTGTACTATATTCTCATACCCAGAATTAACGCTGCAGGCAGGATGTCAGATGCGAACGACGTTGTCAGGCTTTTAACCACAAAATCAGAGGCAGAGTCAGGAGAACTTTCCAAATGGCTCCATGATTTGAATTCAAAAAGACAGGAAGTAGAGGAGTCTGTTTATAAAGAAGCCTTGGAGATGCTCCAAAAATTCGGAATTCAAAATTCGAAATTGAAAGATGGTGGAGCCATTGTCCTTGCATCAGAAGGATGGCATCACGGTGTGGTTGGTATTGTGGCATCGAGGATTGCAGAACAATACTACAGGCCAACATTTATACTCTCCATAGAAAACGGCGTTGCTAAAGGCTCTGCGCGGAGCATTCCTCCTTTTGATATATATCACGGCCTTACGCTTTGCAATGGTATCCTTAAAGGATTCGGTGGACACAAACAGGCGGCAGGGTTGAGTCTTTCATCGGGGGATATTGAAAAGTTCAGGACAGCGATCTCTGAAATCGTTATGAGCACCCTTTCTGACCATGATTTTGTTCCTGTCTTAAATATCGATGCTGCCGTAAATATGTCCGATATCAGTACAGGACTTATAGATGAAATTACGAGACTTGAACCTTTCGGCTACGGCAATGAGGAACCATTATTCGGCGCAAGAGGACTGGAAGTAATACAACCGAGGATCGTGGGAAATAATCATCTCAAGATGCGTCTGAGGCAAAACGGACGCAGGATAGACAGCATAGGATTTGATTTTGGAGGGCTTTTGAATGTTGTTGAAGATAATGCATTGATTGATGCTGTGTTTTTGCCGATAATAAATGAGTGGGACGGCGGTAGATATGTGCAGTTGAATCTGAAGGCGATAAGGCCGGCGACCTAATACCTAATATGAGCGATATTGCATGTTAGGCACGGCTCAAAGACTTTAAAAAGTGCTGTTTCAAGTGTATTATAGACGATTATAAATGCATCACCAAATAAGCATCCAATGTAGTAGATGACGGATATAAGATAAATGTTGATACAAGTGCGGGGTTTAAAGTCTTTTCGCCGCACCTGACATGCAATTTAAGTGTAAGAATCGCTCAATTTAGGAAGGAGTATTTTTAGGTGAAAGTTACAATTAACGATTTTTTGAAAAAGAAGCAGGAAGGGCGGAAGATCACGATGCTTACTGCCTATGATTATCCTTTTGCACAGATTGTTGATGAGGCAGACATAGATGCCATTCTTGTGGGTGATTCGCTGGCGATGGTCGTTCAGGGGCTTGAAAATACCCTTCCTGTAACAATGGACGAGATGATTTACCACACAAAGATGGTATCCCGCGGAGTAAAGAATGCGATGGTTATAGGAGATATGCCTTACCTTTCCTATCATTTGAGTATTGATGATGCTGTAAGAAATGCAGGAAGGTTTATAAAGGAAGCAGGCGCCCATGCAGTGAAAATCGAGGGCAGCAGAGAAGTGGCGGAGAAGGTGGAGGCGATGACAAAGGCGGAAATCCCTGTGATGGCGCATATAGGGCTTACCCCTCAGGCTATTCACAGGATGGGAGGATACAAGGTGCAGGGCAGGACAGAGGAAGCAGCAAAAAGGCTTGTGGAGGATGCAAAGATACTTCAGGATGCAGGCGCATTTTCCCTGATCCTTGAAGCGATTCCTGCTGGACTTGCAGCACAGATAACAAAAGATTTGTCCATACCAACAATCGGCATAGGCGCAGGCCCTCACTGCGACGGACAGGTTTTGGTTATTCATGATGTTCTCGGACTGTTTGAGAGGTTTGTGCCGAAGTTTGTTAAGAGGTATGCAAATCTCAAGGATGATGCTTTAAAAGCAATAAAGCAGTATAAGGAAGAAGTCGAGAAGGGTTTGTTTCCAGGTAAAGAACATTCATTTTAGAGGTGTATAATGGTAAAGAAATCTGTTTTGGTGTGCGTGAAAAAGGATATTGTCCATCCAATAAGCTGGGCATTGAGGGAATTTGAAAAGCAGATAAGTGTGAGGTATCTCGACAATACAAAGCAGCTTGGAATGGTTCTTGGAGATGTGGAGAACTGCTGCGCAGTAATCCTCGATTCCAACATTGGTGATGAATCGACCCTTGATTTTGCAAAGGAGATAAAGCATGATAAGCCGTCTCTGAAAATTCTTCTAATAGCCTCATCGGGAACTACAAAGGAAGAGATAATCGGACTTATCCAATCAAAGATTGTGAGCGGAGTCCTTATAAGGCCTTTTACTGCAGAACAGGTGAGCGATTATATTTACAAGCTCTGCGGTTTTCAGAAGCCTTCAGAGGTTCCATGGTATATGCAAACAGGGATGAAGCCGTGAAAGTCGTTACAGCTCAAGAAATGAGAGAAATCGACAGGATTACCATAGAAGACTATGGCATTTCCGGCCTTGTCCTTATGGAGAGGGCAGGGCTTGCGGTTGCATCGAAGGTCAGAGAGTTTTATCCGGATAAGAAGGTGCTCGTCCTTTGCGGGGGCGGAAATAACGGCGGAGACGGGCTTGTTGCTGCAAGGAATCTGCATAACTGGGGATTTAAGGTTAATGCATTAATATTTGCAAAAAAGAATGCCCTGAGTCCTGATTGCAATACACAATATCAGATAGCTAAAAAGATTGGTATTCCAGTTGAATTCCGTAAGGATTTGAATGAGAGGGATGTTCATGGCGCTGTTGTTGTTGATTCAATCTTCGGCACTGGTCTCAGCCGCCCTGTAAAAGGAAGTCTCACCAGAATTTTTAGCCTTATAAACGATTCTGATATTCCTGTTGTTGCAGTGGACATTCCATCAGGTATTTCTTCCGATACAGGAGAGGTTTTAGGAGAGGCCATAATGGCTGATTGCACCGTTACCTTTGGATTGCCGAAGAGAGGGCATCTCCTCTATCCCGGAGCAGAATATGCGGGCAGGCTTTTTGTCGAAGACATAGGATTCCCTGCGAAGCTCCTTACATCGGACAGAATAAATGTTGATATGATTGACAGGGAAATGGTGTCAGGCTTGATTCCTCTAAGACCGAAATATTCACACAAAGGCGATTACGGTCATGTTTTGGTCATAGCCGGTTCAAAAGGCAAGACAGGCGCTGCACTGATGGCTGCAAAGGCGTGTCTCAGAAGCGGCTCCGGCCTTGTAACTCTGGCTGTTCCGGAATCATTGATAAATATTTTCCAGGGCAGGGTTACAGAGGAAATGACATTACCATTACCGGATGACGGCAGCGGAATGCTTTCATCAAAGGCGATAGATGCCATTTTGAATTTTGCTGCTAAGAAAATCGATGTTATTGCAATCGGCCCGGGCATTGGAGTTTCACATGACACTGAAAAGGTTGTGCTGGAACTTATTCGGAGATCATCTATCCCGCTTGTGATAGATGCGGATGGAATAAACTCGATAGCGTTTAGCGCAGAACGTCGAGCGTTGAGCGAAATCTTCAGAAAAGCAAAAGCGCCCATTATCCTCACGCCGCATCCAGGTGAAATGTCAAGGCTTCTCAAGCAGTCAGCAGCCAAAGACAGAATGAATACAGCAATGTCATTTTCAAAAGAGGCAGGGACATATCTTGTTTTGAAAGGAGTGCCTACTGTTGTTGCAGAACCTGAAGGCAGGGCATTCATAAATACAACAGGCAATCCCGGAATGGCCACTGCCGGCTCCGGTGATGTCTTAACAGGGATAATAGCTTCGCTGTTAGGGCAAAGTTTAAATCCTGTTAATGCATCTTTGCTTGGAGTCTACATTCATGGTTTTGCAGGGGATATGGCAGCAAAGGGAAAAGGGGAGCATTCCTTGATTGCTACAGATATTATAGATTCCTTGCCGGACGTATTTGTGCAATTGCTTGACAGGTAAGGCATTTCATGATATGTTAAACACAATTTACATTACAAGGAGGCTTAATGGCAGGAGCATTATGGTTTTTATCGATAGTTTTTGCCTTATTATTCTCCGGTATCAGCATCATATCAGAAGCCTCGGATAATTCATCTCAGGATAGAATAAAATTTGCATCAAAAAACTCCCAAGCTAAAGACAGCACAAAGGAAGAACTGCTCTTATTTTATGAGGAGAAAGACCTTGTGGTGGCTACAAAGCGAAAAATACCCCTCAGTAAAGCTCCTGCAATCGCAACAATCATAACCGCTGACGAAATAAAAAATATGGGTGCAAGGAATATCATGGATGTATTGAAAATGGTTCCAGGGATAGGAATATCCATAAACGAGTTTGGCAGGTACATGTTTGAGGTAAGGGGCATAAGGACGGCAACATCAGAAAAGATACTCGTTATGATCGACGGGCATCGGCTGAACGAATCCTACACAGGAAGCGCCCTCGCAAATATTTATAATGACCTGCCTGTGGAGAATATAAAGCAGATAGAAGTAGTAAGAGGTCCTGGATCTGCCCTTTACGGAGCTAATGCATTTGTAGCTGTCATAAATATAATTACAAAAAATGCGGATGATATAAAGGGTGTGGATGTATCAGCCACAGGCGGAAGTTTTGATACGAAAAAATTCAATCTCCTTGCAGGCAGTTCTTATGAAAAACTGAAGGTATCAGGGAGCATCGATTATCTGAATACAAACGGCCCAAAACTGGTTATAGATAAGGACAGATTTGCAGGACAGTCGTATACAAAGGCACCTGGACGAACAGACCTCAGTCTCGAGAAGACGGATGTGTTTTTGAAGGCTTCTTATGGCAATTTGACATTCAAAGGGCAGTATGTAGGCAAAGACAGGGGTGCATATATCGGCAATGCCTATGCCCTTACGGATGAAAACTTTATTGCATACAAAAACCTCTGGAATGAATTGAATTACAGTCAGAAAATTACCAATGATCTCTCCGCAAATCTCAAGATATACTTTGACCAATTTGAACAGGATGCAAAGGTCGAACTTTTCCCTGAAGGATTCACATCAACTGCAGGCACATTCCCTGACGGTGCATTTGCACAGGCCATTCTCAAAAACAGAACCCTCGGCACAGAGATGCAGTTTGAATACGAGCCTTTTGAGGATAACCATTTAATTATCGGCGGCCTCTATGAAAATATAAGGCAGTTTGATGTGAAAATGTATGCAAACTATGATCCAAGAACTACGACAGCAAGCCTTCTTCCGCTCGGCTCTTTCCAGGAGGTGACATACTGGGCAAACTTCAATAGGGATGCAAGAAGAGAAGTATGGGCAGCTTTTATTCAGGATGAATGGGGAATAAGAGACAATCTGAATATTACAGCAGGCGCCAGATACGACCACTACAGCGAATTTGGAGATACAGTTAATCCGAGGGTAGGTGTTGTATGGGGCATTAGAGATAATATGGATGTGAAGTTGCTTTACGGGCAGGCATTCAGGGCACCGAGCTTTGTTGAGTTGTACAATGCAAATAATCCCACTGTTGTGGGCAATATCAATCTGAAGCCGGAAAAAATACGGACATACGAGGCGGGTGTAGGTTACAGAGTTACGGATGAATTCAGGATCGAAGCGGACTACTTTAGCAGCCTGGTTGACGACCTTATTGCACGGGATGCAACGGTCTCACCTGCCCAGTATGCAAACAAAGGAGGAGCAAGGGTCACGGGCATCGAGATTGATTTTATAGGGCAGTACACATCCTCAAATTATTGGAAGCTGTCTTATGCCTATCAGGAGCCAAAGGACCGGGACACGAAGCAGAGACTTGCAGATGTGCCATCCAAGAGGGCAAATGCAAGCCTGAACTATGAACTCTCAAAATATATAAATTCACATATCGATGTGTTATGGACAGGATCGAGGCCGAGGGCATCTGGAGACACAAGGGGAAAAACGCCTGCATATACTACTGTGGATTTAACAATCATTGGCAAGAATATCCGCAAAGACCTTGAGATAAAAGCCTCCGTCTATAATCTGTTTGACAAGAGATATAAAGACCCTGATACATCAGGGTCTTCAAAACTGATACCTAACGACTTTCCGAGGGAAGGAATTTCTGCTTTAGTAACTGTCAGCTATAAATTTTAGACTCCCCATCTCATGACAACAGCAGAATAATGGAATCCAGCCCCAGGACCGCACATAACCACAAGGTCACCGTCCTTTATCTTGCCCATCATGACAGCCTCGTGGAGATTTGCACCTATGCTTGCTGCGCTCATGTTTCCGTATTTTTCAAATGTGATATGGGTTTTCTCAGGCGGCACATTCAATGCCTTCTGCCATGCATCAACAAGGGCCGGAGCAGGATTGTGAGTTATGAGAAAATCTATGTCCTTCTCTATATACCCTGCCTTCGCAAGGGCCTTTTTAGCAGCTTCCGGAATTTTTATAGGGCCGTAACGCCTTATTTTTTCGATGCCAGCGTCTCCGCGGTCTATATAAAGATATATCTTTTCCCTCGGTCCCTCAAGATAATTGCCTGCAGTATAGTTCTCAATGAGCGCCCTCGGAAGCCTCAGATTTCTGCCTACTGCGTTATAGCAACTTCCGTCTGTTTCAAGGTGGGCACTCAATATGCCCCTGCCTTCACTCACTGGTTGCATTATCAGGGCTGCTGCACCGTCGCCCACGAACATACAGTTTTTCTCAGTATAATCAGCAGCTATTGTCCAGTTTGTCGCTCCTATACATGCAATGGTGTTATAAATACCACTTCGTATTAATCCCCAAGCTATAGTAATCTGCGAAAGCAAAGATGTACATGCGCTCTCCACATTTATCGCAGCAGCATTTTTCGCTCCTGACTTATACTGTACGAGTGCGGCATTGCCGGGCTGGGGCTGGTCACGGAGATTGGGGCCGTCGAGGATAAGCTCTACATCTTCTATACTGATGGCGGCATTTTCAACGGCTGCCAACAATGCCTTTGTTTCCATGTCCGAAGACTTTTCTTTTTTTGCGCAGACCCTTCTTTCCATAACCCCGGCATTGTCGAAAAGCTCGTCAAAGGGCAACAGCTCAAACTGTTTGAACCACTCATTTGTCCTTATCTCTTCAGGTAGATAAAGACCTGTTCCAATTATCCCTGCGGCTCTCATCTCCATCAGATACTCCTTTTTATATTTATATAGTTAATAGATATTTTATCAGAAAACATATAAATTATTGCTTTGTCTGAAGTTTTTTGTTATATTTCCCTCAAATGACTGCAGCCGAGATTATAATCAAATGCCTCGAAAAGCATGGAGTAGAATATCTTTTCGGCATTCCTGGAGGGGCTCTGACACCTATCAATGAAGCCCTCTACAAAAGCAAGATAAAAGCCATTGTTACAAAACACGAGGAAGGCGCTGCATTTATGGCAGACGGGTATGCGCGGGTGAGCGGCAAAATCGGTTTGTGCTGTGGTACTGCAGGTCCCGGTGCTACAAATCTTACTACAGGCATTGCATCTTCATACGCCGATTCTATTCCTGTGCTTGCCCTTACAGGACAGGTTGCCACGTCTGTATTCGGCAAGGGAGCGGTGCAGGAATTTGTGGGTGAGAGTTTGAGTATAGTTAATATGTTCAAGAGAATTACAAAATACAGCGATATCATAATAAATGAACAGCGGGTTCAGGAAGTTGTCTCAAAGGCGTTAAGGATGGCTTTAACAGGCAGGACGGGGCCTGTACATCTAAATCTTCCCATCGATATAATGAAGCGCGAAGTTCCTGAAAAAGATAGAACTATTCCTATAGGACAAACAGCAGTCTTTGATAGAGAGGGTGTAAAGCAAGCCGCAAGACTTCTCCTTAATGCTCAGATGCCAGTGATTATAGCCGGATGGGGTACCGTGCTTTCTCGGGCAGATGCAGAAATCAGGGAACTCGCCGAGATTATGGATATCCCCGTTGCTACATCACCTAAAGGAAAGGGCATTTTTAACGAACTTCATCCACTTTCCCTTGGAGTTTTCGGATTTGCGGGGTCGCCTGTGACAAAGAAATACATAACCGAAAATGGCGTTGATGTTATGCTCGCCATAGGTACAAGTTTCAACGAATGGATGACATCGGGCTGGGATAAAAGACTGCTTCCAAGGGAAGCACTCATTCAAATCGATATAGATGCCGGTGAGATCGGGAAAAACTATAATGTGACTGCCGGTATTATAGGCGATGCCAGGATTGTCCTGCGTGAACTCATTTATGAGATCAAAAGACAACGGGGCACGAAAAGTCTGCGTAAGAGTAAGAGACAACGGGAAATAAAAAAAATAAAAGAGAAATTTGATGTTATGGATAAGCGGGAACTTTCGCAGAAAAACGGAATGCCTTATAAACCGCAGCGATTGATGAAAGACCTTGTGAACAGTCTCCCTGATGACACTATATACTTTGTGGATAACGGTAACAGTATGGCATGGGCGATACGATATATCAATAGTGCAAAACCTTATTCTTTTTATGTCGGTCTCGGTTTTGCATCAATGGGATATGCTGTGGCAGCACCCATCGGTGCAAAACTGGCTGCGCCTGAGAGGCCTGTTATTGCCATAGTCGGCGATGGCTCTTTTTTGATGAACGGCATGGAGGTGGCAACTGCAGTTAATTATAATATTCCTGTTATATGGGTTGTAATGAACAACTCCATGCTCGGTATGGTCTACCATGGATGGAAGCTTCTTTGCAGTCCTGAAGGTTTCCAGCCGAGATTTAAACAGGTGAACTTTGTTAAAATTGCAGAGGGGCTTGGAGCGAGGGGGATCAGGATTACCAGGCCTGGAGAGATAAGTAAAAAGTTTATGAATGATATAATATCATCGGGAGTTCCTACGGTATTGGATGTAATTATAGATCCGGAGGAGGTTCCGCCAATACAATCAAGGACGGAGACGATTGAAAGACTTTATAATTAGACAGTACAGTGCTTGCAAAAGCGGAAAATATCTTTTGTTTCTATTCGTCTTCATTTTCATTGCTGCATACGTCATGTTCTTTTCTGTTTCTTTTTGTGAATCTGCCGATGTAATTATTATAGGCGATACGCAACTCAGGCCGGTAAATGAAATCATATCAGGGATAAGAGAAAATCTGGATTCTATTTTAAAGATATACTTGCCTTCTGATGTGAAAGGCAGGCTGAACGGCATTGCAGCAAGGGAAGAGGCAAGGGTTGTTATAGCGCTTGGAAGGGATGCACTTGAAGAATCGCTTAAGCTTCCATCATCCATTGCCGTTATTTATGACCTTGTCATAACGCCACCCGAGATTGACAGGCCTAACACAACAGGCATTTATATGGCGACGCCTGTGAAGGAGTATGTTGACCTTATTAAGAGCTACCTGCCGCAAATCAGGCGGATAGCGGTTGTTGGCAGTCATGGTTTGATGAGGATACTTGATGGAACTGCCAACCCGCATGTCTCGGCCTACAGCGTGAGAAATTCGTTTGAGTTCGTGCATACCGTCAAACAGGTTGATTCAGCCGGGGCTATTTTGCTTCTACCAGATGTGGGGTTGCTTACTGATACAGCCATAGAAGAGGTCTTTCTGGCGTCCTTCAGAAAAAATATCCCGATACTCGGGATATCGGAAAAACATGTAAAGCATGGAGCACTGCTTGCACTAACCTTTAACCCTGCCAATGTCGGAAGACATCTCGGTGAAAAGGCAGCAAGGGCGCTTAAGGGGGTGGATATGGGGACAATCCCTCCGTCGCCATCCAATGAATTCGATTTGTACATTAATACGAATACAGCGAGGAGGATGGGGATACATATCCCTGCTGAACTTTTAAGAAAGGCAAAGAGGATATATCCATGAGACTGACATTCAGAAAAAAGGCGCTTATATTAATGATCCCGATTCTTATCTTTGTTTCCATGGCATATACCTATGATGCAATAAGGACAGAAAAGGATATATCGAGGAAGGAGATTATAAAGAGATCCGAGGTTGTAACTACATTGGCGAGCAAGACTGTAGAACTGCCGATCCTTTCTGGAAATGCAGATCTCCTGAAGAAGACAGCAGTATTTATCAAGAATTCTCCTGACGTTGCATTTGTCTCTTTCTATGACAAAAAAGAGAACCTGCTGATGCACGAAGGCAGTCCATTCTCCGGGAGGCTTCCTCTGCTGTCTTCCAATTCGCCGCTGTCATTTTTCGAAGACAGCGACTTCTTCATCTTTTATGCCCCTGTATTTACAGTGAGGGCATCTGAAGATATCGGCATATTTCAGGAAGAGACGGCGAAGCAAACCACGGAGAATATCGGATGGGTAAGGGTAGGCTTTTCAAAATCTGCAATGAAAGAGACCGAGAACAGGATTGTTTTCAGAGGGCTCATGCTTGCGCTGATTTTTGCGGCAGGCAGCAGTGTTGTCGTCTACTTCCTGATTACCATAGCCACATCTCCTCTTGCAGTGCTCTCTGGTGCGGTAAAGAGGATAAGGGAAGGAGAGTATCCTGAAATAAAGATAAAGCCCACAGGCGACGAGATCGGTGAACTCGCTATGGAATTTAATACAATGACCGCTGCAATAAAGGATAGAGAATCAAAAATAGCGGAATCCGAAAAGAAGATAAGAGACCTCTTCGAAAGGGTCGAACATGCCATTTTCAGGCTCGATAAAGACGGCAATATAATCGAGACAAACAGAAAATTCGACGAACTCTGCGGTGGCGCAAATAGATTCTGTGGATTGTTTACATCTGACATGGAAGGGCATAGATTGCAAAAGGTCATATCTGCCGGAGGTTTGAAAAATGCAGAGGAAAGGATTATGGGAAAAGACGGCAATGAGCTTATTGTCATTATGAGCGTATACCCTGAGTTTGACGAACAGGGCGAGCTAACAGGGTTTGACGGCTATTTCGTCGATATAACGGAAAAGAAGAGACTGGAAGAGACCCTTGTTCAGACCCAGAAGCTGGACAGCCTCGGAATGCTTGCAGGTGGAATCGCCCATGACTTTAATAATATTCTGACAGGTGTTCTGGGATATGCATCGTTATTGAAGACCGTGGTGCCGGAGACGGACAAGATGTATAAGTATATCGATGTCATAGAAAAATCCGCATCGAGAGCAGCCAATCTTGCACAGCAACTCCTGGGCTTTGCGAGAAAAGGCAAATACGTTATGACGAAATTATCGATCAATGACCTTGTGAAGGAAATGACTTCATTTTTAAAGGAGACCTTTGACAGGAGCATAACAATTGTTGTGGATACCGAAGAAAATCTTCCGCCTGTGGAAGGGGACAGCAACCAACTCTATCAGGCGCTCATGAATCTCTGCATAAATGCAAGGGACGCAATGCCTGAAGGCGGCAGGCTTTATATAAAAACCGAATTCTATCTGCTTCATGACGAAAAGGTTGTCGACTATTTCCAGATTCCTCCGGGCGAGTATGTCCGTGTGAGCGTTACGGATACCGGCGTTGGAATGACTGCTGATGTGAAGAAGAAGATATTCGAGCCTTTCTATACAACAAAGAGTATTGGCAAGGGGACAGGTCTCGGTCTTGCAATGGTTTACGGGATAATAAAAAACCACGGAGGTTATATTACTGTTTATTCCGAGCCTGGTCTCGGTACTACTGTCCGTTTATATCTGCCAAAGGGAGACGGTACAGTGGAGGAAAAAAGGAGGGACAAAATTATGAACGAAAGACCTAAAAAAGGTACGATCCTTCTTATCGATGACGAGGAGGTGGTAAGGGAACTCGGGAAAGATATCCTTGAGGCGTACGATTATGAAGTACTCCTTGCTATCCACGGAAACGAAGGAGTGCGTATGTTCAACGAATATAAAGACAGGATCGACCTCGTTATCCTCGATATGGTAATGCCTGAGAAAGGCGGCAGGCAGACATTTAAGGAGATAAGAACTCTAAAGCCTGATGCAAAGGTGCTGATATGCAGCGGATATGGCGAGGAGCAGTATTTTTATGAGTTGTTCGAGGCCGGGGCAGCCGGCTTCCTACAAAAGCCTTTTCAACATACAGAACTGCTGAGCAAGGTTGAGGAGGCAATGGCAAGATGAGCCATGAGCTATGACCCTATAATTATCCCTACTATTTTCAGTGGATTTCCTGTAAAGGCATTTTTCACCACAAAGACATCGGGCAGCGATAAGGATATTGTTTCAAGGATAGCCGGCATTGCATCCAATAGTATATATCTTCCCATCCAGAAACATACGGACAAGGTTTTAATAGTGGATTATGACTTTGAACCCAAAATAGCAGATGCTGCTATTTCCAACAGGAAAGGCATCTTGGTTGGAATTCAGGTTGCAGACTGCGTGCCTGTTCTTTTATATGATATGCAAAAGAATGTTGTTGGAGCCGTCCATGCAGGATGGCGGGGAACTGCACAAGAAATTCTGAAGAAGGCAGTAAAGGCAATGATGGATAGATTTTGCTCGATACCGTCTGATATAGTGATTGCTATAGGCCCGGCAATAAGATGGTGCTGTTACGGGGTTGGTTACGAAGTAATAGAGGCAGTTAAGAAGGTGACGAGTTATGGGGATACAAAGTCAAAAGAGTATATAATTAAAAAGGGTGAGAAATACTGTCTTGATTTACCGACTGCAAATAAATATCAGGCACTTTCTTTAGGTGTTCCATTAGAAAATATATGGATGTCCGATGAATGCACATTCTGCCTTCCTGAAAAATATTATTCATACAGGTATGCAAAGGGGACTACCGGAAGACAGTGCGGATTTATAGGAATTGTAACATGATTTGTATTTTAATCGGTGTAATCTGATAAAATCTGTGTAATCAAGAATAAAAAGGAGATACCATGCTAAAAGCAAAAGATATAATGACAAAGGATGTTATAACAGTCAAACCAACCACCACCATAGAAGATCTGGCACGGATATTTATAGAGAAGAATATCAGCGGTGCGCCTGTTGTTGATAATAATGGCGATTTGATTGGTATTGTCACAGAGAACGACCTCATAAGCCAGAATAAAAGGCTGCATATTCCGACTGTTGTGAGGCTGTTCGATGCCTTTATAATGCTCGAGAGTCCGAGCAGGATAGAAAAGGAAATCAAGAAGATGGCTGCGGTTACAGTGGCCGATATATGCGTCAGGGATGTCATAACAGTTGCGGAAGATACCCCTGTGGAAGACATAGCCACGATAATGTCGGAGAAAAAGGTGCATCTTATCCCTGTTGTTGAGGGCAGAAATGTTCGCGGCATAATCGGCAAGATGGATTTAATTAAGGGGATGGTGAAATAAAGACAGATAAAGGTTGAGGTTGAGGATTGAAAATAATAACAAGGTCTCCGGGGGAAACGGAGGAAATTGGGTTAAAGATAGGTAATATTCTTAAAGCACAAAGAGGCGCTACGGTCTGCCTTTATGGAGACCTTGGAGCAGGTAAAACTACATTAATCAGGGGGATTGCATTGGCTTTCGGTATTCCTGAAAGGGATATCGGCAGTGCAAGCTTTGTCATAGTAGCAGAATATGAAACCACACCCCCTTTTTATCATATAGACCTTTACAGGGTTGAACGGGAAAATGATATAGATGATCTGGGCATATGGGAATATATAGGATCGGGTGGAATTGCCGTAGTCGAGTGGGCCGAAAGGCTTTCCGAACTTCCTGAAGATGCAATTAAAGTAAGGATGAATTATGTTGACGAAAATTCGAGAGAGGTAATTATAGAAGGGATAAATGAAAAAGATTGGCATAATATGTAAGATTGGAAGACCCGAGCCGGTTGAGATATTGAAGGAGTTTCTCCCGTGGCTGAGGAATAAGGGCTATGAGGTGTTTCTGGACGCCGAGACAGCCGGGCTTCTTAATATGGAGGGCTATTCGAGGTCACAGATACCCTCGATGGCAGATGTAATTATAGTCCTCGGCGGCGACGGGACGATGCTGGGTGTTGCGCGCCTTGTTGGAGATAGAGGAGTTCCAATACTCGGCGTAAACCTCGGAGGTCTCGGTTTTATCACAGAGGTTAACAGAGACGAGATATTCGAGGCCGTGGAAAAGGCGCTTGCAGACAGATGCTCCGTAGAAGAGAGGATAATGCTGACTGCTGCTGTACATCGTCATGGAGAAAGGATTGCCGATTTTGTAGTCTTAAACGATGTCGTTATCAATAAAGGGGCGCTTGCACGGATTATAGACCTCGAGACGTACGTCAACAATTCTTATGTTACAACCTTTAAGGCTGACGGTCTGATCATCTCAACACCAACTGGATCAACGGCGTATTCCCTGTCAGCCGGCGGTCCTATACTGTATCCTACATTGAACAGCATTGTCCTCACACCTATATGCCCGCATACCCTTACGAACAGGCCCATTGTCCTTCCCGATGATTTCACTATCGAGATCATGATGAGATCGGAAAGTGAAGACGTCTTTCTTACCCTTGACGGACAGGTTGGATTCTCTCTGAGAAAGAATGATACCGTCGAAGTTAAAAAGTCCGAGTTTACAACGAAGCTTCTCATGCCGTGCGAACGTGATTATTTTCAGGTCTTAAGGACAAAGCTCAAATGGGGCGAAAGATAAGGATTAAGTCAAGTAATTTTATATGCCAGACACTGCTTAAAGGCTCCCCCTTTTCGCAGCACCTGACATATATTTTTAGATTAGAATCGCTCAATTCAGGTTTATTATCTCTTTTTTTGATAGTATTTCCCTTATGTAGTACTGTTGCAGCAGAATACGCACTAAACCAGACAATCCTCCAGAAAATACGGTACATTGACGGTAAACAGGAACAGATAATCAAAGCCGTGTATACGATAACGGAGGTTAAAGAGACAAAATCTATAGGAGAAGGGGTATTTGCAAAGAGAGCCGATGGAAAGTTCATTATCGTGAGATTTAAGGTCCATAATAAAAGCAATAATCCGATCCCTTCAGATGTATTAACAGACCTCGTGCTCATCGACAATAAAAAGAGACGCTGGGATCAGTCTCTTGGCGCTACAGGTTCCATGAGGCTCGGCACCGAGAGCTTCGGACGTATGGAAATAAGTGCGGATAAGGGAATAGAAGATGCCGTAGTATTCGAAGTGCCTGAAGATGTCCGTAACTATCTGATTCTTCTTCCGGGAGGCGCAAGGGTATCTGTCGGCGCACAGATGGATAAGAAAAAGACAGCAAGGGCTGAAGAAGAACTGAAGATGGAATCAAAAGAGAATAAAAACTCGAAAGAAGATATAGTGCCTGCTGCAAAAAAGCAAAAAGATGCGAAGATTGAAGAACCGAAATCAGAGGGCAAAAAAAACATAAAAATCATAACCAACTCCGCAACTCTGAGGTCAAGACCATCCTTTGACTCCCGGCCTGTCACATGGGCTGTAAAAGGAGCAGTATTTGATGTATTAGGCGAGACTGCAGACAGCAAAGGTAAGAAATGGTATAGGGTGAAGACATCGGATGGCAGAGAGGGCTGGATTAAAGGGATAGCAGTCAATATTTTGCAACAGGATACCGCTGCCGATATGCTGGTTTCGAAAACTGATATAAAGCCAGAAAAACCTCTGGAGGAAAAGAAAGAAAAGGCTACTGAAGAGAAGATTAAACAAGAACCCGAAAATAAGCCGATAATCGAAAAAACAGACGACAGTACAAAGAAAGATAAGGCTGCAAAAAATATTATAGTCAATGTTCATACTGCAAATCTGAGACGTAAACCGTCCCTTGATTCCGATCCTGCTGCCTCGGTTAATAAAGGTGCAGTTCTCGAAGTTGCAGGAGAATTCAAGGAGGGCAACGGCAGGAAATGGTATAAAGTAAGAAAAGACGGCAAGGAGTACTGGATTATTGAAAAGATTGTAAAGGTTAAGGAAAATGGTGTCGGGGGAAAATCGGTTAAAAAATCCCTTCCAGATCTGCTTGATGAGGCAAATGCCTTTTACAGGGAAGGCAAGTGTGAAGACTTTATAAATGTCAATGAGAAGGCCATTGAAATAGCCTCGAAGCAAAATAATCTGCCTGTTCAGGGGCGGCTGCATTACAATGTGGCAGAGTGCTACGCAAGGTTAAACAGATATGACGATGCACAAAGGCATCTTGGCAGTGCCATAAATATTGGAGCAAGGATAAAAGACCTTGAACTGGAAATCCTCGCACTGATAGACAGGAGCAGGGTGCTTAATGCCAAAGGAGACAAAAAGGGATCTGCTGAAGTTTTTCGGATGGTCTCGGACAGGGCGAATAAGGAAATATTTTTGAATATTGAAGTAAAAGATTATGTAAGGGCACTGGTCTCCATGCAGATGGCCGGTGTTTTATTGGACATGGGAGACAAGGAGGGGGCAAAAGAAAGGCTGGAATATGCATTGATGGTAAACAATGATTTCAAGCTTGAGGAAAATATTATAAACACATTGAAATCAGCAGGGTCTAAGGCACACACGGAGTTATCAGGCATAAATGATATGCTCGATGAGGCATGGACATTTTACGAGAAGGGCGATTACAAGGGCATGGAAAGGGTTTCGAGGATTGCTGTGGAAAGGGCAAAGAAGATGGGTTATAAAAGAGGTATGTTCGGAGGTAATTATTATATTGCGATGTCCCTTATAAGCATGGATGAATATGATAAGGCAATAGACCATGCACTTCTTGCCCAGGAGCTATCAGAAAAAGGCAATGACGAGACAAGGCTCGGTATGGTTTATAACCTCATTGGCAACATCTTCAAGCAGAAGAAGTCATACGAAAAGGCCATGTATTATTACAATAAATACTTTGACAGCGTGAAGAGGACAGGGAACAGGGAAGGAGAAGCAGTGGCATTAAGCAATATGGGAAATGTCTTGATGGATAAGGGTGAATACAGGGATGCCCTTAAATATTATGAAGACTCGTTAAAGGTCAGCCTTGAGATAGGGACTGTCAGGCATATAATTGCCCAGGCATACATGAGCATCGGGCGTGTTTTGAAAAAGCTTGGTGATTATAAAAATGCGGAAAAGAGTATAGGCATTGCTATTAATATCTTCAGGGAATTGGGGAATGAAGGAGGTGAGGTTGTCGGTCTGTGGGAGATGGCGGACAACTATGCATTGCAGTCTGAATACCCATCGGCAATAAAACTCCTTGAAGATAATCTCAATCGTGCTGAGAAGTTCGGGATGAAGAATAATTTCATAGACGATCTTATTAGCAATTCTGAGAAGAATAAAGATTATCTGAGGGTTGAAAAATATAAAAGTATGAGGACCAATTGAATCATAACTATATGTCAGACACTGCTCAATTTAGCTGATAGCTCATGGATGCTAATTAAAGACTATGAGCTATCAGCTAATTATGTGAATTATGAATACAATTGATGGTTTAAAAATAGTTCTTGAGTTTTATAAAGAACTCGGCTTTGAGAGACTGCCGCTTAATTACAGCAGTCAGCAGTCAGCAGTCAGCAATCAGGGCGTTAAACGAGCTGAACCCTTTGAACGAATTACTAATATAGGCGGTTCAAGCCGTTCAAGAAGTTCAAATAGTCACAAAGAGGCTATGCTCAATGCCCTTCGCGATGAAATCGGCGACTGCCAGAGGTGTAAGCTCTCAAAGGGAAGGACTCATATTGTTTTTGGCGAGGGCAATGCGAATGCAAAAATCATGTTTATCGGCGAGGCCCCGGGAAGGGAAGAAGATCTGCAGGCACGGCCTTTTGTAGGCGATGCAGGACAGCTTCTGACAAGACTCATCGAGAGGATGGGCTTTAAGAGAGAAGATGTGTATATTGCAAATATCGTGAAATGCAGGCCGCCCATGAACAGGGATCCACAGGACGATGAGATGTCTACATGTTTCCCTTTTCTCGATAGGCAGATAGATATAATATCTCCAGAGGTGATAGTGTCCCTCGGAAAGATATCAGCATACATGCTTATGGGAGTTAAAGGCCCTATAAGCAAATTCTCCATTACGAAGGTCCGTGGAAGATTTTATGAATACAAGGGAATTCCTGTGATGCCCACATTTCATCCGGCGTATCTTTTAAGAAATCCAAAGGATAAGTGGCTTACATGGGAGGATGCACAGGCAGTATTGAAGAGATTGAAAGCAACGGCAGGTGAAGAATGAAAACACTATGGGCGCCTTGGAGGATGGAGTATATCCTTTCAGCGAAAGAAAGGGAATGTCTGTTTTGCGTAAAGCCTAAGGAGAATAACGACAGGGATAACCTTATCCTTTACAGGTCGGAACATGTCTATGTGATCATGAATAAGTATCCTTATAATAACGGTCACCTCATGGTTGTTCCCTATTTTCATACATCCTCATTTGACGGTCTTTCCGATACCGCTCTTTCAGAGCTTATGAAGATTACAAAGTATTCTGTAGAGTGTCTTGGAAAAGCCTTTAATCCTGAAGGGTTTAATATAGGCATTAACTTTGGAGAGGTTGCAGGTGCAGGAATCGAGGAGCATATGCATATCCATATTGTCCCACGATGGGCAGGGGATACGAGTTTCATGACAGTGCTCGGCGAAGTGAGGGTTATCCCGGAGCATATACTTGAGACCTATGACAAGCTTTACCCTATTTTAAATTCCCTATCCTCTCCTTGACTATGGAGTTTTATCTTTAGTAGACTAATCGCATGGAAAGAAAGATTGCCAAGGCTTTTGAAGACAGCATAAACATAAAGGGAAAATTCGTTAAGGAAAACGTATCTCTTATTGCAGGGGTATCAAAACTGATAGCCGATGCATTCAATGACGGTAAAAAAATTCTCCTTTTTGGCAACGGCGGCAGTGCTTGCGACGCTTCACATATCGCAGGTGAATTTGTAAACCGGTTTAAAATGGACAGACCCGGACTGCCTGCGCTTTCGTTAAATACCGACATTGCGATAATTACATCCATTGCCAATGATTACAGCTATAACGACATATTTGCCAGACAGATAAAAACCCTTGGCAACGAAGGCGATATTGCTGTTGCCATAAGCACCAGCGGAAGCTCCAAAAATATTTTGAAGGCTGTGGACGCTGCCAAACGCAAAAAGATAAAGACTATAGCATTCACCGGCCTCAAAGGCGCTGATTTTGCGGCAAGGTGTGATTACGCATTTATCGTCCCATCGGAAGACACTCCCCGCATTCAGGAAACTCATATAACGCTCGGACATATAATCTGCCAGATGGTGGAAGAGATACTCTTTGAAGCACCGAGAAAAAGATAGTCTGTTGAGTCTATCGAGTTTATTGTGTTTATAGCGTTAACTCAAAAACTCAACAAATCCAAGAAACTCAAGAAACCATGAAAATTTTCGGAATCGACCCCGGAAGTATAAACTGCGGATATGGACTTATTCAGAAGTCAGAAGTCAGAAGTCAGAAGTCAGAAGTTAAATACCTCTCCTCAGGCAGGATAGTTTTGCCTGCAAACAAGCCACTTCACGTAAGACTCACGGAGCTTTACACGTCCCTTGTGGATGTGATTGCTGAATATAAACCTGATGAAATAGCGATAGAGAAGATATTCTTTGCAAAAGGGACAAAGGCAGCCCTCAGTCTCGGGCATACAAGAGGAGTGGTGCTTCTTGCTGCTTCTTTGACCGGACTTCCAATCTATGAGTACAGCGCCCTTGAGGTGAAGAAGGCAGTAGTGGGTTACGGCAGGGCTGATAAGAATCAGGTGCAGAAGATGGTAGTGGAGATATTAAACATTAAGCATTCATTATCTCCAGACAGCGCAGATGCGCTTGCATTGGCAATCTGTCATGCGAATAGCAGATAGATGATAACCTGATATCGCGTCCAGCAATAAGTATAAGTCTCTTTCGTTCAGGAGCTCTGTTTTGACAGTTCTAATGCTTCTTTCGCTACAGCCGCAAAACTCGCTTCGCTCAAACAGTTGCGTCTGTCAGGCAATGGTATGGTCTTGAAGCGACTTGGACAGCCCAAGCGTGGAATGGATGCCTAAGCGGGCTGTCTTTGCTTCGGAGAATGGCTGGATGCCATTCGAGAATGAAGCGGAAAGATTATACCATTGCCTGACGCTCCAGTCGCAAAGAACTGTTACCAAAACATAGCTATTCACTCCAGAGACCTATCCTTATTGCTGGATTTGGGTATTATTAAATGCTGACTACTGGCTGCTGTTTGCTGTATACTAATGTTGTGATTGCATCGCTGCGTGGAAAACTGATTTCAAAAAGGCCGGAGAGCCTGACAGTAGATGTGGGTGGCGTAGGCTACAGTGTTCAGGTGCCTTTAACGCTGCTTTCATCCCTGCCTGAAGAAAACAGAGATGTCTTTCTGTATATACACACACATGTGAGAGAAGATGCTATACATCTATATGGATTTCAGACAGAGGATGAGAAGAGGATATTTACCACGCTCATAGGCATATCAGGAATAGGGCCGAAGGTAGCATTAAATATACTCTCGACTATTCCGCCGGATAATTTTCACAATGCAATAAATTCCGAAGATGTGGATGTCCTCTGCAAGGTGCCGGGACTCGGCAAGAAGACAGCCCACAGGTTAATCCTTGAGCTGAAGGGAAAGCTTCCATCCATTAAAGAAAAGAAAGACACTATTTATGACGATACCCTGTCCGCACTCGTAAACCTCGGCTATAAAAAGAATACAGCGCAGGAAGCCCTTGAAAAGGCGTATGACAGCGGCCATAAGGATATTGAAAGTTTACTCAGGGAGTCATTAAAATATCTTACTAAAGAATAGGTAATGGGCAAGGTGAAAAAGAACACGAAGATAAATTATAACCTATGACCTATAACCTAACGAAATATGAGAATAGAAGATAACGAACTAAGTCCGCTTTCTCCTGAGGTAAGCCAGGAGGAGCTGACATATGAGATAAACCTCAGACCCCGCTCCCTTGATGAATTTATAGGGCAGGAGCGGATAAAGGAAAACCTGAAAGTATTCATTGCCGCAGCACGCCTCAGAAAGGAACCCCTCGACCACGTGCTTTTCTGCGGCCCTCCCGGGCTTGGAAAGACTACCCTTGCCACAATAATAGCCAATGAACTTATGGTAAACATAAAGACTACATCAGGCCCTGTTCTTGAAAGACCGGGTGACCTTGCTGCCATACTCACCAATCTCTCTGACAGGGATATCCTGTTTATAGATGAAATCCACAGATTGCCCCGGATTGTGGAAGAGGTGCTGTATCCGGCAATGGAGGATTATAAGCTCGACATAATCATAGGACAGGGGCCAAATGCAAGGACGCTGAAATTAAATCTCCCGAGATTTACCCTTATAGGCGCAACAACGAGGACAGGACTTCTGACATCACCATTGAGGGACAGGTTCGGAGTCATATGCAGGCTCGAGTTTTATAATCCTGAAGAGTTGAAGGAGATAGTAAACCGCTCTGCCCATCTGCTCGAGATAGAGATAAAGGGTGATGCTGCTATAGAGATTGCAAAGAGATCCCGCGGCACGCCAAGGATTGCGAACAGACTTTTAAAGAGGGTGAGGGATTTTGCACAGGTAAAAGGCGACGGAATCATCGATATGAATATAACAAAGGATGCCCTTCATGCCTTAAATGTGGATGTCCTCGGCCTCGACGAGATAGACAGAAAGCTCATTCTCACAATAATAGAAAAATTCAGCGGAGGTCCTGCCGGAATAGATGCCATTGCTGCATCTTTAAGAGAAGACAGGGAGACGATAGAGGATGTGTATGAGCCTTATCTCTTGCAGGAAGGCTTAATCGAAAGGACATCGAGGGGGAGGCTTGCCACCAGGCTGGCTTATGAGCATTTGGGGAAGAGTCTGCCGCAGGGATTATTTTAGAAGTGAAATTGCTGATGCATATATGTTGTGCCAATTGTGCCCTGTATCCTTTGACTGTTATCAAGCAGAGGGATATCGACGTGAAAGGCCTCTGGTTTAATCCGAATATCCATCCATTGACAGAATACAAAAGCAGACTGGATGCCTTAAAAAAACTTGAAACTCTGTGGAATCTAAATATTGAATATGTTGATTACTATGGATTAAAGGAATATCTAAGGAATGTGGTTGGCAATGAAGATAATCGATGCGAATATTGCTACTCTGTCAGATTAGAGGAAACTGCTAAAAGGGCCAGAGATATTAATGCCGATGCCTTTACTACATCATTATTGGTGAGCCCTTACCAGAAATTTGATATGATTATAGATATAGGCAGGATGATGCAGGAACGGTATTCCGTGGAGTTTTTTATTGAGGACTTCAGGAATGGGTTTAACGAGGGCAGGAGGATGTCGAAGGAACTGGAACTCTATAGGCAGAAGTATTGCGGGTGCATATATTCGGAAATGGAGCGATATGGACGGAATTCAGCACATAGGTAAATTTTTAATAATCATGGGTGTTGTTATTGCTGCCATAGGCGGTCTGCTAATGTTTTCGGGGAAGATTCCATGGCTCGGCAGACTTCCAGGAGATATAGTAATACAGAGGAAGGACTTCACATTTTATTTCCCGCTGGCAACAAGCATATTAATCAGTATTTTGTTGACCATTATCTTTTGGATTATAGGGAGGAGATGATGAACAGACCAGTAGAGCAGAAGCGCAGTAGTGCAGCAGTTACATTATGGGATAAGTTATTTTCATTAAAAAACTTTTGGTCTTCTGCTTTTCTGGTCTTCTGCACTGTTATTATTTCACTATTCACTATTCACTGTTTACCATTCACTGCTTACGCCGAGACCACCATAAGGGTATTGCTTGTTGACGGCAAGAATACAAAGCTTCCCAAAAAGGGCGAAAAGATTGAAAGGTTCGGCAATGCAAAGGGAGAAGTGCTTTTGAGCGGACTGAAGTATTCAGGTTCTATAGAGGTCTGGAAAGGAGAAAATGGTCTTTACATTGTAAATGAGGTGCCGCTTGAGGATTATATAAAGGGCGTTGTCGCCGGAGAGGTGGGAAATAGCTGGGATATAGAGGCGCTGAAGGCGCAGGCTGTTGTTGCGAGGACATATGCCCTGTATCAAAAACTGCATAACGGCAAAATGCCGTATGACCTTACATCATCGGTCATTCACCAGGTTTACAGAAGCGGCAATATACCGGAAAATATAGCAAAGGCGGTTAATGATACAAGAGGCGAGATATTGACTTACGAAGGCAAGCCGATAATCGCATACTATCATTCCACAAGCGGTGGCATGACAGAGGACCCTGCCGAGGTGTTTGGAAAGAGTTATCCGTACTTGAAGCCGGTGGAGACGAGTTGCGAACTGTCTCCTTATTTTATGTGGGAGAAACGCATACCCGTGTCCGAAATTGAGCGGGCATCAAATGTGACAGGCATAAAAGAGATTATGATAGATGATCTGACGGTTTCCAACCGTGCGAGGGATTTTAGGATTATTACAGAGAACGGTGAACATAAAATTCCTGCCAAGGAATTAAGGAAGAGCCTTGGCTGGGACAGACTGCCGAGCACCATGATAACAAATATCACAAAGGATGAAGATGCATTCATATTTGAGGGTAAAGGCTACGGGCATGGTGTCGGGATGTGCCAGTGGAGTGCCCTCGACATGGCAAAGAAGGGAATGAGTTACAGGGATATATTGTCTAAGTTTTATCCTGGTACTGTTATAGAGTTATATGAGAACCGCTGACTTTGATTTTCACCTGCCAGAGGATTTAATTGCATTAAGACCTTCGGAGAAACGGGATAATTCGAGGCTCCTCGTCCTGCACAGGGATGGAAGCATCGAGCACAGGAGGTTTTTTGATATTGCCGAATACCTGAACGAAGGGGACATGCTTGTGCTCAACAATACAAAGGTATTTCCTGCAAGGATTATTGCAACAAAACCTTCAGGCGGGAAGATCGATGTTCTGCTCGTTAAGGATACAAATGAGGATAGTACATGGGAGATAATGTGCAGGGGCAGGTTTAATGGCATGGTAACAATTGGTGATGGGGTCAGGGCAGAGGTGTGGACAGAAGAAGTCACGAGTCAGGAGTCAAGAGTCAGGAGTCAAAGGTCAAAAAAGTTTCTCAAGTTTTTAAACATAGAGCCATCGAAGGTTAATGATGTTCTCTGGCAGTATGGTAGCATGCCTTTGCCTCCATATATAAACCGCATGCCCGACGATGCAGATAAACAGAGATACCAGACCGTTTATGCAGAACATCAGGGGTCGATAGCTGCCCCAACTGCAGGCCTCCATTTTACCGAAGAACTCCTCAATAAAATAAAAGATAAAGGGGTATCTGTTGAGGCATTGACACTTCATGTAGGTACCGGCACATTTAGACCCATAAAGGCAGAGTACTTAGAAGATCACAGGATGGATTCAGAATATTTTGAGATAGAATCATCTCTGGCGAATAAAATACAGGAGACAAAAGAGTCCGGCTGCAGGCTTATAACAGTAGGAACAACAGCAACAAGGGCAATAGAAGCAGTGGTTAGTGGTCAGTGGTCAGCGGTCGGCAGTAAAAAGAACATTTCGAATGGTTTGAACAGTTTAAACGGTTTGAACGGCTCTTTAAAAGGCTGCACTGACATCTTTATATATCCAGGGTATAAATTCAATGCAGTGGACAGTCTTATAACCAATTTCCATCTCCCGCGTTCCACCCCGATGATGCTTGTATCTGCGTTAAGCGATTCCAAGAAAATATTACATGCTTACAAGGAGGCAATTGCCATGGGTTATAGATTTTTTTCCTATGGTGATGCTATGCTCATTTTATGAGGCTTAGAGGACCGGAAAGATCATCTATTTTGCTACTTGGCAGAAGCACCGTAATTATCGGCGCCATTGTCATAACTGTCCTGAGTTTTGGAATTGGATACTTCTGGGGATATAAGGGAAGTGACGTTTCCCAAACAGAGGACGATGTTAAAAAAGATACAGGACAGAAGGTGACAGTTCTTCCCGAGGACAAAAGGGTGTTGGAGACTACTCCAACCACTCCAAAGGAGGCTCCTATAGCACCTTCGATAAAGCCTCCCGAGTTTCCTCAGGAGACCACGCCTCAAAAGTCAGCAGGGCCTGAAAAGGAGGTGCCCAGGGAGCAGAAAACTGCCGAGAGCAAAGCAGATAAAAGCCATGGGGTAGAGATCGCAGAGGGCAGGGGTGAGCAGGCAGAGAAGGATTCCTCAGAGGTGAAAGGGCCTGAAGTAAAGGCCGAAACAAAGGACAAAACAAAGGCCAAAACAAAGGAGAATACGCCTGCTGTCAATAAAGAAAAAAATACAGCAAAGAGTGCAGCAAAAAAGAATACATTTCCAAAAACATCAAAGTCCGTAAAACTTTATGCTATACAGTTTGGGGCATTTCCCAGTAAAGAAGGGGCTGAGCAACTCCGGCAAAACCTGAGATCAAAGGGTATTAAGGCATACATTGTCAGCAGAACCAAGAGCGATTCCTATTTCAGGGTGAGGGTAGGTGCTTATAAAACCAAGAGAGAGGCTGATCTGGCAGCAGTATCATTGCAGAAGAGAACAGGAATGCAGAATTTTGTAACAACAAAATAGCTGATAGCTGATTGCTCATAGCTCATATTTTTAATTCTTTTGCTATGAGCAATCAGCTATGAACTATTAGCTATATTATGGAGGCATTTACGAGAACTATAGAGATCGAACTGGACGAAGAAAGAGAATATCCTTTTCTTCACGGTGGAATAGACAAGACCCTTAAGGTTATAGAGAATTCCCTCGGGGTTGCTATCAGTGTCAGGGGCAATAAACTCCTCATCCAGGGAAATGACGGAAATGTTGAAAGGGCGGAGAAGGTAATCCAGGAAATACGGGAAGTAAATAAAAACGGATACATTCTAAAGCCCGAAGATATAAGCTATGCCATTAAATCCCTGTCAGAAGGCAAAGATGTTTCTGTCAGGGATCTTTTTAAGGGCAGTATCCCTGTCTCTTCAAAGAAGAGATTTATAATCCCTAAGACAGAAACACAGAGACAATATATAGACTCGATAAATGAGTACGATATAGTCTTCGGCATCGGACCTGCTGGCACCGGCAAGACGTACCTTGCAATGGCAATGGCCATCAATGCCTTTCTCACAAAACAGGTATCGAGGATCGTCCTTGTAAGACCTGCTGTTGAGGCAGGCGAGAAATTGGGTTTCCTGCCGGGTGATATAGCGGAAAAGGTCAGCCCTTATCTCAGGCCACTGTATGATGCCCTCTTTGACATGATGGAGATAGACAAGGCATCAAAATTGATAGAGCGTGGCATTATCGAGATAGCACCCCTTGCATTTATGAGGGGGAGGACGTTAAACGATTCCTTTGTGATCCTTGACGAGGCACAGAACACGACGTCAGAACAGATGAAGATGTACCTGACAAGGCTCGGCTTCGGTTCAAAGACGGTAATTACAGGCGATATAACGCAGATAGACCTTCCAGCCGGCAGGATGTCCGGGCTTGTCGAGGCATTAAAGATACTCAAAGACGTTGAAGATATAAAGATAGTATACTTTTCCGAAAGAGATGTTGTCAGACACAGGCTTGTTCAGGAGATTGTAAGGGCATACGAAAGGTATGAAAAACGGGACACAGAAGAGCAGCAGTAAAGGCCTCCAGAAAGCCTTTGAAGCAAAGGATATCTGGAGCAGGCTCAGGGAATACATGGGAAGGCATAGGGACGATATATACAAGATTATTGTCCTGATAACCCTCGGTCTTATCTCTGCCCTGATAATTCAGGAAAAGATAGGTATCGATCGCTTTGTCGGCAGCTTCCTTATAGCAGCAGTAATCCTGTTCATCTTCTATAAAGACATAAGGCGTTATAAGCCGGGTTACATGGGGGATTACAAGATGCTGCTTCTTTTAGGCCTCCTTGTGACAGGCACGCTCCTGTTTGGGAGGGTATATGAATACCTGCTGGCAGGACTCCACAGAGGTCTCAACTTTCCTGATGGCAATGCCTTTATCTACGGCATACCTATCCCCATAGGAGCCATGCTCGTAAAACTTATATTTGACTTTCACACATCCATAATATTCTCATTTGCCATAAGCCTTTTGGCAGGAATATGGCTCAACGACCCGCTCTATACGGTATATGTATTCATTGGAAGTCTGACGGCTGCATTTAGTGTTATGAGATGTAAAAGGCGCTCGGCCCTTATAAAGGGCGGCATGTATGTAAGTGTTGTAAATGTTGTTAATACCGCCATAATCCTGCTTCTCAACGGGAATCTCATCTCCCAGATGTTGCCTTCTGCTTTCCTGTTTGCTGCCCTGTCCGGAATTATGGTTTCTGCAACGGTCTCCATAATGTTGCCTGTTATCGAATATATTTTCGGAATAACAACCGACATAAGCCTTGTGGAGTTGCTCGACCTTGATCAGCCATTAATGCGCAATCTTATGATAGCTGCCCCTGGGACATATCATCACAGCGTTATTGTCGGAAACCTTGCCGAGGCAGCGGCAGAGGCTGTGGATGCCAATCCCCTCCTTGCGAGGGTAACGGCCTATTATCACGACATTGGCAAGATAAAGATGCCCGAGTATTTTGTGGAAAACCAGACGAGTGCAGCAAGCAAGCATGAGAAGCTAACGCCCCATATGAGCAGCATGATACTTATCTCCCATGTTAAAGAGGGTGTTGAACTGGCTAAACAGTATAAATTGCCGAGGTTGGTTGCAGACATCATACAGCAGCATCACGGCACAAGTCTCATAACATATTTTTACCAGAAGGCTATAGAGCAGGCTGCAGACATATCCCATGAGAATTATCGTTATCCCGGACCAAAGCCGCAGACAAGGGTGGCAGCCCTTGTCATGATGGCCGATGCAGTTGAGGCAGCTTCCCGCGCACTTACAGACCCCACACCTGCAAGGATTTCAGCCCTCGTGGACAGGATAATAAATAGTATCTTCCTTGACGGGCAGATAGATGAGTGCGAGCTTACCTTGAAGGATATCTCGGAAATCAAGAAGCGGTTTACATATATCCTGACCAGCATCTTCCACAGAAGGATAGAATATCCCGAGCTTGATATAAAGGGCTTGCGCAATCCCGAAAAAACAATCTTTGAAGCCGGCATCCGCAAGAATCCTGCAGAAAGGGGTTCTTTTGTGATGTCATTATTACAGAACAATGGAAATAACAATAAGGAACAGCCAAAGACTGATAAGGATAAACCAGCGCCGTATAGAGAGCATCCTGAAAAAAGTCCTGAAACATCTAACCCTTAATCGCCGCAGATACAGTTTTATCGAGTCTGCCGAGATAAGCGTACTCTTTGTAAATGACAGGAAGATGAGGGAACTGAATCTGCAATATCGCGGGAAAGATAAAACTACCGATGTCCTGTCGTTCCCGCAAATTGAACAGTTCAAACGGTTCAAACAGTTTGAACGATTAACTTCTCTCGGCGATATAGTTATCAACCTACATCAGGCAAAAAGGCAGTCAAAGGAACATGGTTTCACATTTTACGCTGAGATCGCATGGCTTTTGATCCACGGCCTTCTCCACCTCCTTGGATATGATCATGAGAAGAATAAACACCAGGCAAGGAAGATGAGGGAGATGGAAAAGGAACTGCTTGAGGTCATGGGTATCAGGTAACCTATCACCTATGACCTGTACCCTAAACATCAAACCCATGCTCGCAAAATCGTCCCGTCCCTTTGACTCAGAGGATCACATTTTTGAATTGAAATGGGATGGTACACGCTGTATTGCCTTTGTAGATAGGAACAATGTAAGGCTCCAGAACAGGAGACTGCTGGATATAACCTTCAGGTATCCGGAATTTCAACAATTTAAAAAATATCTCAGAGTAAAATCTGCAGTCTTTGACGGAGAGATTGTCGTTTTAAAAGAAGGCATTCCAAACTTTGAAAAACTCCAGCAGAGGGAGCATATAGAAGATGTTAGAAGGATCGAGATATTATCAGGCCTTATCCCTGCCACATATGTGGTTTTCGACCTCCTGTATCTGAACGGAAAGTCAATAATGCATAAACCGCTTGCAGAAAGAAGGGATCTGTTAAGAGGCTTATTCTCCTTGTCTGATAATGTCATATTGTCTGAATCCTACAGTGAAGGGAAAAAGCTGTTTAAAATGGCTTTAAAAAAGGGGTTCGAAGGCATTATGGCAAAGGAGAAGACGAGTCCCTATCTGCCTAGTGAAAGGTCAGGATACTGGTTAAAAATTAAGAAGTCCTTTGATATTGATGCTATTGTATGCGGTTATCTCGAAGGCGAGGGGGGCAGAAAAGAGTATTTCGGCTCGCTAATCCTTGGTGTTTATGATAAGGGAAAACTCATACACATAGGCCAGGTGGGCACCGGAATCGATGAGAAGATGATGCAACGTTTATTCAATATATTGAGCAGTATGAAAACAGACAGGTCTCCCTTTGATACGATTCCTGAATTAAGGAGAAGGGCATTCTGGTGCAGGCCTGAAATGGTTGTAAGGATAGGGTATCATGAATGGACTAAGGATAACAGATTGAGGATTCCTGTATTTAAAGGCATAAGGGATGATAAGGGGCCGGAAGAGTGTATAATTTAAACCGCTTTTTTCTTCTTTTCGAGGCTCTTCTTCAGGGCATCCATCAGGCTGATGACTTTCTCTACTTCTTTTTTCGGAGCAATCTTAATCTCCCTGCCTGCTATCTTGGCCCTGATTAATTCCATTAAAGAATCCCTGAATTCATCGTGATAGGCATCGATGTTAAATTTACCGATAAAGTGCCTTACGAGTTCCGTTGCGAGGGCAAATTCTTTGCTGTCAAGAGCAACCTTTTTGGGGATATTCAAGGCCTCTGTTTTTGCAATCTCATCTGCATAAAATAGTGTGTGTAACATGAGTGTATCGTGGAATACCCTCAGAACAGCTATGTGTTCTTTATCCTTGAATGTAATCTTTGATAGGGCGACTTTTCCTGCCTCTCTCATTGTCTCCCTCAAGAGTGCGTATGCCCTTTCTCCTCCCTCGACAGGTTCGAGGTAATATGATTTGTCGTAATAGATAGGATCTATCTCTTTTGCATCTACAAATCGCAAGATGTCTATGCTCTTTGATGTTCTGACAGGGATATGTTCGATCTCCTCATCTGATATAACGACAAATTTCCCTTTTTCGTATTCATAACCGTGTGTGGTATCTTCCCATGCCACATCGGTCTTGCATGTAGTGCAGTATCTCTCATAGGTCATGGGTGTTGAGCATTTTTTGTGAAGGAGGTGGAAGTTTATATCCCTTTTGTGTGTTGCGCCGTAGAGCTTTACAGGGATATTTACAAGGGCAAAGCTTATATTGCCTTTCCATAGCGCTTTCATATTCTAATGATAGCATATTTTTAAGCTATAATAGACTATGCCTTTAAGAAAATGGATAGACAGCGCAAATAATGCCATAGAGGGAATTCTGTATGCTGCGAAGACACAGAGGCATCTCAGGTATCATTTTTATTCAGCCGTTGCGATTCTTGTTTTAAGCTATATACTCGGCGTGGGACGGACGGATTTTCTGATAATCTCCATTGCCGTTATCCTTGTCCTGCTTTCAGAGATGATTAATACAGCCATAGAATATGTTGTGGATATGATTTCACAGGAACACAGCGAAAAAGCAAGGGTCGCAAAGGATGTGGCAGCCGGTGCGGTTTTAATCACTGCATTTGGCGCTGCAGTCCTCGGATACATCATACTGTTCCCCTATTTCAGCAGGGCATTTGAGCAGGGTATCTATATTGCCAAGCATTCGAAGGAAGAGATCACGCTTATCGCTGTCATCCTCGTTTTGATTATCGTGGTGGTGCTCAAGGCATATTCAGGCAAGGGGCATCCCCTGCGCGGAGGCATGCCAAGCGGCCATTCTGCGATAGCATTTTCAGCATGGGTTGCTGTTACATATATCACAGAGAGTTTTATTGCCTCTCTCTTAAGTTTTCTGTTGTCCGTTCTCATAGCCCAGAGCAGGATAGCGGTAAAGGCTCATACGCCCCTTGAGGTGATCGCAGGTGCAGTTTTAGGGTCCGGACTCACCCTTTTATTGTTCATTATTTTTTATTGACAGTTGTGGCGATTCCTTTTGACTTTCTTCCTGCTGGCTTTCCATAACATCTTCGTATTCTGGTATTACTATGCCCCTCTTCACCATAACGTTATAGATAATCCTTGAGCGGTTCTCCACATATCTCGATGTTCCAAGTGGATTATATTTCCTCGGATTGGGAAGCACCGATGCGAGCCTTGCAGCCTCTTCAGGACTTAAGGCAGAGGCAGGTTTGCCATAGTAATGGCGTGCAGCAGCCTCGATGCCGAATATTCCTTCTCCCCATTCAGCCACATTGAGATACAACTCAAGGATTCTCTTTTTAGAGAGCTTTTTTTCTATACGCCATGTGAGGACTGCCTCTTTTATTTTTCTAACCGGATTTTTTGAAGGCGTCAAATAAAGATTTTTTGCAAGCTGCTGGCTTATGGTGCTTCCTCCGGCCTTGAATTTTCCTGCCTTGATATTTTTTTCGACTGCTTTCTCTATTGCCTCAAAATCAAATCCTTCGTGATGCCAGAACTTGTCGTCCTCTGCGATTAGGACTGCCTTTACAAGATAAGGTGATATATGCGAAATGGGAACCCATATTTGCCTGATTTTTATTTTCTTGCCTTTTTTCTTCCATTCCCTTTCGCGATACTCCATGAACGAGGTCTTTTTTGGGTTTTCTTTTTTGAGCTTCGAGACATCAGGGAAGATGAAATAATAAGCAACACTCAGGAATATTACAGAAATGAGGAGTATTACAATTGTCTTGGGTTTGCACATCTGTATCTGTGATTTTAGTTTTTTGCCTTCGGCCTTTTATTCGCCTCTAATACCTTTTTCCTGAGCCTTATGGATTGCGGTGTTACCTCAACAAGCTCATCTTCCTTGATGAACTCCAGCGCCTGCTCCAGATTCAATATCCTCGGTGGTATCAGTTGTATTGTATCATCAGCGCTTGCAGCACGCATGTTTGTGAGCTTCTTTTCCTTTGTGACATTTACATCCATGTCATTGTCCCTTGAGTTCTCTCCAATAATCATTCCCTCGTAAACAGGAGTATTCTCTTTTATAAAGAGTGTGCCTCTCGGCTGCAAATGGAAGAGCGCATATGTGGTTGATTTGCCTGCCCTGTCTGCAACGAGGGCTCCTGTCTGCCTCTTTGACATTGGGCCGTGCCATGTCTCGTATCCATCAAAGAGATGATTCAAAAGTCCTGTTCCCTTTGTATCTGTTAAAAACTGGGATCTGAAGCCGATTAATCCACGAGATGGAATCCTGAATTCGAGCCTGACTCTACCATGACCGTTATTCTGCATCTTCTGCATCTTTCCCTTTCTCATTCCGACCTGTTGCGTTACAACGCCGACAAATTCTTCAGGCACATCTATGACAAGCAATTCCATCGGTTCATGAAGGACGCCGTTTATTTCCTTTGTTATTGTCTCCGGCATGGATACAGAGAGTTCGTATCCCTCCCTTCTCATCATTTCGATAAGGATTGCAAGCTGCAATTCCCCACGTCCCATTACCTTGAATGAATCAGTATTATCAAAACCCACTTTAATAGAGACATTGTAGAGGAGCTCTTTTTCGAGCCTTTCCCTTAGATTCCTCGATGTCACGAACTTCCCTTCTTTTCCTGAAAAGGGAGATGTATTGACAGAAAAGACCATGGATATTGTAGGCTCATCCACCTTTATTCTCGGAAGAGGCATAGGCCTTTCAACGTCTGTGATTGTATCTCCTATATTAATGCCTTCAATGCCTGCAAGGGCAACGATGTCGCCAACAGATGCCTCTTTTGTCTCTATTCTTTCCAATCCCTGGAATGTGTAAATGGAGGTTATCTTTGTTTTTACTGCATCGCTGTTGCCGTTTATCATGGCCACTGCATCTCCTACCTTTACTGTGCCTGAAAAGATTCTTCCGATTGCAAGTCTTCCCACATAATCGTTGTAGTCTATATTCGTGACAAGGAGCTGTAAGACGCCATCCCCTTTGCCTTCAGGTGAAGGAATGGTTTTGAGTATGAGGTCAAAGAGGGGCTTCAAATTTTCTGATTCATCGTTCGTATTAAGCGTTGCGATACCCCTTTTGGCATTTGTATAAACAATGGGGAATTCTAACTGCTCTTCGGATGCGTCAAGGTCTATGAATAAATCATAGACTTCGTTTAAAACTCCCTGAATCCTTGCATCGGGTCTGTCGATCTTATTTATTACTAAGATCGGTGGCAATTTTAATTCAAGAGCCTTTTTGAGTACAAACCTTGTTTGCGGCAAAGGGCCTTCTGAAGCATCAACCAGCAAAAGCACGCCGTCAACCATTTTCAAAGTCCTTTCCACCTCGCCGCCGAAGTCAGCATGACCGGGTGTATCGACAATATTTATCTTTACGCCGTTGTATTCAACTGCTGTGTTCTTTGCCATTATTGTGATCCCGCGCTCACGCTCAAGGTCTATGTTATCCATGACCCTTTCCTGAACCTGCTGGTTGGAGCGGAATATTCCAGCCTGTTTCAGCATCCCGTCAACAAGGGTTGTCTTTCCATGGTCGACATGGGCGATAATAGCTATGTTTCTTAAATCTTCTCTCTTCATCAAAACCTCACTTTTAGTTGTTTGGTAAACGCAGGTGTGCATACGGTAAAAAGCTTTACAGATGCATGATTTTAACTGCGGACATTTTATTTTAACCTATTTACATGCGAAAATACCACTTCAGTATCTCGCCGCCGAAAAACAGGGTAATGATTGAGCCGAAAGATAGAAACGGACCGAATGGTATCTTTGTCTTTCTTCCCTTTCCCTTAAAAACCATGAGAAATATCCCTACCAAAGAGCCAACAAGGCTTCCTATGAATGTTGTAAGGAAAATAGCCTTCCATCCCATGAATGCGCCTACCATGGCCATGAGTTTGATATCTCCGCCTCCCATTCCTCCCCTGCTGAGGATTGCAATGAGATAAAATAATCCGCCGCCTATAAACAAGCCTGCAATGGAGTTTTTAAAGCCAACGACGGGAAGTAGTGGAGTGGTGGAGTAATGGAGTAATGGAGTGAATGGATCTGGAAGGAGAAAGAATGCACCTATCAATCCAATGATAATTCCCGGAAGTGTTATTACATCAGGTATTATCTGAAAATCCAGATCAATAAAGGTTATCACAATCATCGCAGACACAAAGACAAAGAGAAAAGGCAGATGCCATCCATATCCAAAAAAATTGAAAACCGACCAGTAAAGGATTCCATTCAGTAATTCAACTATGGGATAGCGAATGGAAATCCTTTCACCGCATTTCCTGCATTTGCCTTTTAAAAATAGATAGCTGAGTATGGGAATATTGTCCCACGGCTTAATAGGCGTGTTGCAGGCAGGACATGATGAAGAGGGTTTTATTATCGAGATGTTTCTCGGCAATCTGTATATACAGACATTCAGGAACGACCCGACTATAAGGCCGAATATAAAAATAATTGCTGTCATAACCACCTTTCAAACAAATAAATTCTGTGATCCAGCGATAAGGATGGGGCTCTGAAGTGAATAACAGGGATTATTTAAAATTTGATTATCAACAGATAATGACATTACTTGATGATATCCTTTAGTATTTCTTGAATAATGGGTTTAACCTGCGGAATGACATCCTTGATTGTATGCCAGACAAGATCGTATTTAATTCCAAAATAAAAATGAATCAATCTATCCCTCATTCCAGCCATTGCTTTCCATGGAACTTGAGGATATTTATTTCTTATCGTTTCTGGTAATCCTTTTGTGGCTTCGCCAATAATTTCAAACTTCCTAATAACAGCACTTGATATTATATCGTTTTTCTGAAAGTCTTCAAAGTCCATGTTTTCAACAAACTTCTCAATGGCCTGCAGTGCCTCTAAGATGTCCTTCAGATAAAGTGAATAATCTCTCATAAGTATGCCGCCTCTTTTAATATGCTGCTTTTAATTTCCATTCTGAGAGCACTTTCAGGGACAACATCAACGCGGCAATTTAATTTTTCCTCAAGGAATAAAGAGAGTCCTGTAAAATCTAAAAGATTGGCCCCTTCATCAAATTCTACCAACACATCGATATCGCTCCCTTCTTTTTGCTCGCCTTTTACATAAGAACCGAAAATGCCCTTTATCTCAGCCTTGTATTTCTGCCTGACCTCTGCTTTTAGTCCGTTTAGAACCTGAAGAATCTCCGATGCAGACATTGTCTTACCCATTTTAGCCCCCTTAATTTAGCTTGTCTTAAATTTTACTCTTTCTCCTTCCACTATCTCAATCTCTACATCTGCATTTCCAGATAATGTGCATGTGCCTTTTTCTTATCGCCAGACAAAATAAATGTACCTGTCCCATTTTCGTTTTTCTGCAGGCAGGACATGATGAAGATGGTTTTATTATCGAGATGTTTCTCGGCAATCTGTATATACAGACATTGAGAAATGAGCCGACTATGAGGCCAAATAAAAAAATAATTATTATCATCATCATATAGAAATCTTCCCTGCTCTTTCTTTCAATAGTGCAGCAACTATCTATTTAATGCTTTTCCCGCTTTATTCCGCAAAAGCCGAATGTATTTTAAATAAGCGCTATTTCAGATACTTCATCCTTTCTATAATCTCTTCGGGAGACGGTAGATATTTTTTCAGTTCACGAGGCAGCTTCTCCGTCAACTTGTAAGTAGATACGCCTATCGGCTTTTTTGTATCTTTTAAGGCATACTCAACAATCGTCCGGCTTTTGTCCTTGCACAATATAATTCCGATTGAGGGATTCTCATCAGGAAGCTTTGCTATATCGTTCAGGGCAGAGAGATAAAACTGCATCTTTCCGGCATATTCAGGCTTAAACGCGCCTACTTTCAACTCTATCGCCACAAGGCACCGCAGTTGTCGATGATACAACAGCAAATCAATAAAAAACTCTTGCTCGTCTATCTCCAGTCGGTATTGGTTGCCCACAAATGCAAAGTAGCCGCCCATCTCTATCAGGAATTTTCTCACATTTTCAAGGAGAGCCATCTCAAGCTCTTTTTCTGAGTGCTCTTCGCCGAGTTCCAAAAAGTCAAATGAGTATTCATCCTTTACAGCCAGCTTTGCTTGATGACGGTATTTTCCCGGAACGGATTTATCAAAGTTTGTTTGATTCGCCATATACCGTTCAAATGCTCCTGCTTCAAGCTGGTTTATCAGAACATCTTTTGTCCATCCGAATTTCTTTGTTGTCTTGATGTAAAACTCGCGCCGGATGTCCTCTTTGCAACGCTCCATGATAATGACATTCTTTGTCCAGCTAATTTCTCGCACCAATGGTGCGAGTTTTTCATTCAAACGGTATGTGAGATAGAAGTTTCGCATTCTCCAAAGATTTGCACTGGAAAATCCTTGTATCCCCGGAAATTCTTTTTGCAGGTCTTTTGCGAGTGTCTCCACGATTGCCTTGCCCCAGCCGAGCTTTTCCTGCTTTGCCACTATTGATCTACCTATGTCCCAATACAGATTTATAAGTTCTTTATTTACAGCTTTGAGAGCGTCATATTGAGCTTTGTATATGCGCTCTTTTATCTCTTTAAGAAATGTCTTATATTCGGTGGTCACTACCGATGACATTTAATTACCTTTCTCCCTCTCTTTACAATTTCAATCCATAGCATTTGAAATATTTATCCCGCTCTAAACGAGCCTTCGGCCAGTTGGACTTGAACTCCACATTTTGCGATTCAAGCGATTTTAAAACCATAGTTCTTTTCTCTTTTCTCAAAAGCCTTTTGCCTGCCTCAATGTGCGGGGCATGGATTCAGGATTGGGTTGCCATTGGCATACTACATAGGAATTCATCTCCTTTAGCAGCTAACAAATTAAACTGCTGATCAATTAATAAGATTGGATGCGTTACGCCATCTTTTATTTTTAAATAACTGTTTTTCAGAGAAGGAACATCATTAATTCCGCAGGCAGAGAAAAAGAGTCCGTCTATTTTGTTAAAGAAATTGAGGGTGGAAATTTGTTCTGATAAACCTAATTTATTTAAATCTTTTTGCCGATTAGCCGCTATTTGAAAATCTCCGCTTAATAGATAATTCACGGCTAAAATATTGGGATGATAATTGCTTAACTGCTTTTGTTTTGAGCAAATTGCCTCTTTCAAGCATATCCGCAAATAATCTTCTGGTATGCCAGAAGCATTTGGCAATCTGTCCGGAATATAATTATCTGGATTATTTCCCTCAATATAAATATATAAATTATTTATGCCTTGAGGTGGCAATAGAACAGGATATTCTTTTTCAGTTTCTTTAACTTTGCTTTCTATGAAATGTGGGTCAAGATACGGTCTAAATATTTCATCAAGAAAATTGTTGACCCCGTTATCTTTTGGCAGACTAAATTTGATACGTGGTGTATGCAGAACCCTTATGCTGGGATGGATTTGGAGTAAGAGTTCTTCAATGAACAATTCAATAGCAAAGGATTTTGTAAAAGTATAACAATCAATATAAAAAGTTTTACCATTGCTACTTATTTTTATATCTGGGCCAGATGTCGTCCATTCGACTGAAACTCCTTTTATTTCTGAAAAGAAATTGGCAACTTGCAGCTCCCATAAAAAATGAAAAAAGTTTTCATATCCATATCTTTTATTTGGAGGTTCGTTCTCTATTTTTTCCTTCCAATTGGGCAATTTACTTCCATTTTTTAAAAGCTCATTTAAAAAAATAAACACGTTTTCATTGAGCCATGTTCCAAGCCTCCATGCAAGATAATGGCAGTAATAAGGACTTTTCTCTGAGCAGTCTTGAAGGGCTTTAAAGTCGTAATACTTTCCTATATATTCATATCGGGAAAGACGATTACTCACCCTGTCCCAATCTAAGTATTTTCTAACTAATATTTTTTGTGCTGGCTCTGTCATTCTACTCCATTTCCCTCACCACCATTACCTCATTCCCTCTATGGTCAATGACTTTGATGGCGATGCGTTTTTCTTTGCCGGGTTTGAAGGGCAGGGAAGTGATGTTGGCAGATGGTATGCATTTTTCTGAAAATTCGGCCTTTTCCCCTTTGCCATGCCGCCCCCTGTCGTATATAAGCATCTTCATAATTATAGATTATTTTTCAGTGAAAATGTCTGCTGCCAGCCAATCTTCATCAGCCTCGCTCATGCAACTATCCTGCTTATCTCCGATGCCCTTTCGATTGTCTCTTTTATTTCAGGCTCAAGTGTTTCGAGTTCCTTAATCGCATTCATTACTTCTTGATTTGCATAAATATTTTTTTCTTTCCCCCTCATCGCATAAACCTCTTCCCCGATCTTTCTCATCAACTCATCCCTTCGTCTTTTCAACTCTTCTGATTTATACAGCAGTTTGAAGACCGTAATCTCAACCCTTATCCTCTCTGAAAGCAGGGATGAGAACCACTTGATCTTTTCAATGCCTTCGTCAAAATCCTTTTTTATCCTGCTAAACATAAGACCTCCCTATGCAGTTTTAAATAGCTCAAGCCTTTTCCCCCAGAAATCCTCGATGGATTTTCTGAGCTGCGGATAGCCTGCAAGTGCTGAATCCCTTTCTATAAGGGAGAATGCCTCTTTGCGGGCCATTTCAAGTATTTTAGCATCCCTTAAAAGATTTGCAACTTTTAAGTCAGGCATGCCCGACTGCCTTGTGCCAAAAAATTCTCCGGGACCTCTGATATTCAAGTCCTCTTCTGCTATCCTGAAGCCGTCTGTTGTTTTAACCATTACATCAAGCCTCTTCCTTGCATCCTCACTTCCGCCGTAACTCAAGAGAATACAGTAAGATTGATTGCTCCCCCTTCCGACCCTTCCCCTGAGTTGGTGCAACTGGGCAAGGCCGAATCTCTCTGCATGTATTATAACCATCAATGTTGCATTTGGCACGTCTACTCCAACTTCTATTACGGTTGTCGAGACAAGGATGTGTACATTGCCATTTTTGAATTCCCTCATCACTTCTTCCCTTTCGACGGGTTTCATCCTTCCGTGAATCAGATTTACTTTGAGATGAGGGAATATTTTCTGGAGCCCCTCTGCCCCTGTAATTGCGGATTTAAGGTCTGTCTTTTCCGACTCCTCGATTACAGGATAGACCACATATGCCTGTCTTCCCTTTTTTGTCTCCTCTTCGATTAAAGAGTAGATCCGATTTTTGTTTTTTTCAAAAAAGAGTTTTGTGATGATAGGACTTCTGTTTGGAGGAAGCTCGTCGATTATGGAATAATCGAGGTCTCCGTAAAGGGTCAGGGCAAGGGTTCTCGGAATCGGGGTTGCCGTCATTATCAATGTGTCTGGGTTGATCCCCTTTTTTCTTAATATTGCCCTCTGCATTACGCCGAACCTGTGCTGCTCATCTATCACAATAAGCCCCAATTTTTTGAACGATACGCCTTCCTGAATCAGGGCATGTGTTCCGATGACAATATCCGCATCTCCTGATGCGATAACATCGACTTCCTTATCCTTCTTGCTTCCTGTAAGAAGATGGGTATTTAATCCTAAGTCTTCAACAAGCCTGTGAATGTTGATATAATGCTGCTCTGCAAGTATCTCTGTGGGTGCCATCAATGCGGATTGATAGCCGCATTCCACAGCAGCAAGCATTGACATAAGGGCAACTATTGTCTTTCCTGAACCCACATCTCCCTGTAAGAGCCTGTTCATGGGGGCAGACGACTGCATGTCTTTAAGTATGTCTTTAAATACCCTTTCCTGGGCATAGGTGAGTTTAAAAGGCAGTTTGTTAAGCAATCCGTTTATTAGTCTGCCGTCTGGAGAGAAAACAATGCCTTTTTCAAGCACCTCTCCCTTTTTTATGGCTGCAAGTCCCAATTGAAGTGTGAAGAGTTCATCAAATGATAGTCTCTGATGATAAGGGCTTGTCCCTCTGTTTAAATCGGTTATCGAAAATGTTGGCGAAGATGTTGGAGAAGGGAAGTGCACATTAGATATGCTTTCCTGCAGGTCTGGCAGGTTGTATTCCTTTATTATCTCTGAAGGCATCGGGTCTGATATGGCTGATACCGAACTGTTAAGGACTGAATACATGATGTTTCTCAATTGCTTCTGGCTCAGACCTTCGGTTGACCGATATATAGGTACTATCCTGCCGGTGTGTATACAGGAGGCTGAAGGCTGAAGGCTGAAGGCTGAAGGATTGGATTCGTCATCGGTATCATCGAGTATTTCGTATTCCGGATTGATTATCTCGAAACCGGTTCCCCAGTAATTGTATTTTACTGTCCCGTACAATACTACTTCCTGTCCCGGTTTGAATATCTTTTTAAGGTATGTCTGATTAAACCACTTTGCCCTGAGAAGCCCGCTTCCATCTGATACGGCAAGCTCGAATATCTTTAGTTTCGGCCTTCTTGGGTTCGGGATAATGACATCAGCTTTTAGTATCTTGCCTGTAACGGTATTTATTTCTTCTGGCCTGAGATGTGCTATTTTTTTAATGGAGCTTCTGTCTTCGTATCTGTAAGGCAGGTAAAAAAGGGCGTCTCTTACTGTCTTTATTCCAAGACGGTCAAGCAGCCTTGCCCTCCTGGGCCCGACGCCCTTTATGTACTGAACAGGGGATGATAAATCATTACTGCTCATTTTTATCAGATTTCTCTGATTCTCTCTTTATAGCCTTATCAAGTGATTTGTCTGCTTCTTCCATCTTGATTTTTGAATACTCGGATTCGCTTAATATCTCTATCTCCCAGCCTGTAAGCTTTGTTGCCAGTTTTATATTCTGCCCGCGTTTCCCTATGGCAAGGGACAACTGCTGGTCATCTGCAATTACCATTGCGGTCTTTTCCTCTTCATTTATTCCGACCCTGTCTACAGTTGCGGGTGTGAGCGCCCTTGCAACAAATATGCGGGGGTCATCGCTCCATGGTATTATATCAATCCTTTCTCCGCGCAACTCCCTTACAATGGACTGAACCCTTGTTCCCTTCATGCCGACGCAAGCGCCCACTGCATCTATAGCACTATCTTTAGAGTATACTGCTATCTTCGTTCTTTCTCCAGGCTCTCTCGCAATCCCTTTTATAACAACAACACCGTCATGAATCTCTGGAACTTCCATTTTGAACAGGGCTACGACAAAGTTCGGGTCTGTCCTCGAGAGCATTATGACAGGGCCCTTTGATGTTAGTTTTACCTCGGAAAGATATGCCTTAACAATATCCCCTCTTTTCAGGGTTTCATTAGGAAGTGTTTCCCTTTGGGGAAGACACGCCTCTGTCTTTGCAAGGCTGATGTAATAATTTCCTTTTTCCTTCCTCAGTACGGTGCCACTGATTATCTGTCCCGTCTTATCTTTATATTCCTCGTAGATAATATCCCTTTCGGCTTCTTTTACCTTCTGGAATATGACCTGCTTTGCTGTTTGCGCTGCTATCCTCCCGAAGTCCTGCAAGGGGATCGGGATTTCAATTGTATCGCCTATTTTCTTGTCGGGAAATAATTCCTTTGCCTTTTCTAACTGGATCTCTTCATCTTTGTTTGCGACCTTTTCCACTATCTGCTTAAGCTCGAAGACCTGTATGTTGCATGTTTTCGGCTCTATGCGCAGATCTATATTGGTCCTGCCGCCGAATTTCTTACGGACAGCGGAGAGAAGGGCTGCCTCCAGCACCTTTAATAAGGAATCCCGTGAGATGCCTTTTTCCCTGCTGATCTGGTCTATTACATAACAGAGTTCCTTTGACATGGTCAATACCTCTCTTAAAATTCTATTTCAAGCCTTGCCTTAGAAATTTTATCCATAGGGATAAAAATATCTTTCTTATCGAGCTTAAGCCTTATCCAGCCTTCTCCGACATCGATAATCCTGCCAATGAAGAATGTCTGATTGTCTATTTTCTCGGTTGTGACAATCCGTGCAAGCTTTTCTATGTTCCTTTCGAAATCGGCCTGTGTTGCAAGCGGTCTGTCAAGCCCCGGAGATGATACCTCCAGCACATAGGGCCCTTTTATCGGATCCTCCACATCCAGCAGTGCCTCAAGGCTCCTGCTCATCTTTTCGCAGTCCCCAACGGTTACCCCGCCTTCTTTATCCACAACCACCTTTAACATTGTTCTTTTGCCGCTGCCTAAAAGCTCAACGCTGACAAGCTCCAGTCCTTCGTCCTCTGCAACCCGAGATGCGAGTTCAGAAATTTTTTGTTTTATAGTGTTTTTATCCATTGTTTTATCCATATGCTCCGGTAAAACAAAAGAGTGGGAAGACCCACTCTTTGCATTTGTAAATAATAAAAGATATTAAAATATAACAGTTTTTGCCCTAAAAAAGCAACACCATGAGGGTTTGTATATATCCCTCATGGTGTTTTTATAAGCACTACTTCTTTGGAGCTTCTGCTGGCTTCTCAGGAGCCGGAGCTGGCTGCTCAGGAGCTGGTGCTGGTGCCGGAGCTGGTGCTGGTGCTGGTGCTGGTGCCTCAGGAGCCTTTGGCTCTTCAGCCTTCTTACAGCCTACTGCAAAGGTAAATGCTACCAGGAGCATAAGGGAAAGTATAAAAGCTAATACCTTCTTCATTCTTTTAGTCACCTCCTTCCAAAATTTGTGCCAAAAATTGGGGGTAATTTTACCAACTCAATTATTAACATTTATGCTGTTTCTTGTCAAGAAATAAATTAGCCTCTATGTTTTTAACAAGTCCTTCGACGAGGAATATTATTGATTCTGCATCGAGAAATTTATCCGCTGTTGAGTCGAAAATAACCTTTGCCTTTGGTTCGAACTCGTCTTCCGGCGGCCAGTAGAGGATCATAACCGGCAGCTTGGGGAGGAGGTAAAGATGCCATGCATTTTCTGTAGGGAATCCTTCACGCCTTTGTGCTCCGAGTCTGATAAATATTTTTTCTGTTTGGGCAAAATCCCTTTCGAAGAGTTCTTTAAGCGGCTCTTCGCAGTCCCTCTGAAATGACGATGCCTTTACCATGCCGCTTTTGAGTTCACTGTATGATACCCATTTACCCGACAGTTCGCCTTTGCCGGCAGTCCTGATATAATGCAATAGCAATATCTTGATCCAGGGGGTCATGTGTCCGTGTGTTGTTATTTCTCCATCAGGAGATACAATAAAATCCCTTCCCATGCATTTGATGGCGATGCTGTTGTCTTTTTTTAATTCAGCACCGATGCCATCTGCAATGTCCTTGAAATTCATATTCTTGGCCTCTTCTTTAAGGCTTAATATCAACTCCTCACGCCAGTCCGATTTTTTTATAACGCCTTTCAACTCCTCTATTTCTTTTTCGGTCAGACAGGGGCATTCGGAAAGTTCCGCATCCCCCTTTATCACGGAGAGCGCGAACGGCATGCACGCTTTCTGCGGACATTTCCCGCAGTTTTTCTTAGGGAGTTTTTTATAGAGTTCGATTGTGTTCACTATTTTCGTCTTTCAAAAATTTGTATTATTATTACCGACCATAGCATTTTTCTTCAAATCAGAGATGCTTTTGTTATACTATAATAAATTGTATCTTATGCTGTTGTAGGATAAATATGGATAGAATTCTTGTCAATCTACATGAACGCATTGCAAAAGCTGTAGGCCATTATTGGCTGACACGGGAACAACAAGCCAATAGGCAAAAGAATTCTGGACGAGTTGATCAGGGATTAAGAAGCGCCGTTACTGGAGGCGCACAGATGGACGGCTTTATCTCACTGATAACTGAAATAATTCTTGAAGCAGGTGTTGATGAAAGGTATATATTCTACAATAAAAATCTTGAGTTGCCCGGATTTTTCCGTCCTACCAAAGAATGGGATTTGCTGGTAGTTAGAGACGAACAACTGATTTTAGCCCTTGAAGCAAAGTCGCAGGTTGGCCCATCTTTTGGAAACAATTTCAACAATCGCACAGAAGAGGCGATGGGAAGTGCTCTGGATTTGTGGACTGCCTTCCGTGAAGGAAAATTCAATAAAACTGTCAGTCCGTGGCTCGGATATGTGTTTTTGTTGGAGGACTGCAAAGAATCGCGAACTCCGGTTAGAGTCAAAGAGCCGCACTTCGAGGTTTTTGAAGAGTTCAAAAAGGCTTCGTATGCAAAACGATATGAATTGTTTTGCCGGAAATTGATAAGGGAGCGACATTATAATGCATCAGCCTTTTTGCTGTCTAATCGTGCAAGAGGCATAGAGGGTTTCTTTACAGAACCAGCCGACGATTTAACTTTTGAATTATTTGTCCGTTCTCTGATGGCGCATGTCAGCGCTTTCGGGAGATAGCTACAATGCATGTTCAATTGACAGAAGAAACCACAGCGACAACTCACCGGCTCATTAACGCTGATGCTCGGTCAATGAGGTTCATTCCAGATCAATCAGTGCATCTCGTTGTTACTTCACCGCCTTACTGGACGCTCAAGAAATACAATGAAAACGAGGCACAGTTGGGCCATATAGCTGACTATGAGCTTTTCCTTCAACATCTTGGCGAAGTATGGAAAGAGGCTTATCGTGTGCTTGTCCCCGGCGGTAGGCTTGTCTGTGTAGTTGGCGATGTGTGTCTGTCGCGAAGAGAGTATGGTCGCCATTTGGTAATGCCTCTCCACGCCGATATAGCCGTCATATGCCGCAAAATCGGTTTCGATAATCTCAATCCTATCATCTGGCATAAAATCTCAAATGCCGAATTTGAGGCTAATACCGGCAGCAAATTTTTAGGTAAGCCGTATGAGCCCAATGCAATCATTAAAAACGATATTGAATTCATTTTAATGCAGCGCAAACCCGGCGGTTACCGCCAACCCTCAGAGGAGCAGCGCAGAAAAAGCATGATTGACAAAGACGACTATACCCAATGGTTCCGCCAGTTTTGGACCATCACAGGCGCATCCACTAAAAAACATCCGGCGCCTTTCCCTTTTGAGCTTGCGTATCGCTTAGTGCGGATGTTTTCCTTCTGGGGCGATACTGTTCTTGATCCTTTCTGTGGAACTGGAACAACAATGCTTGCTGCTATGAAATGTGAAAGAAACAGCATTGGGATTGAGGTTGACGAGGAGTATTGCAAGATGGCACTGGAACGGTTGTATAGCGAACACAAGGGACTTTCCGGAGAGACAAGGATTGAGTTTGTTAAAAGAGAAAAGAAAAAGAAGGCGATGATGGTGGGGGAGGATAAGGAGGGGTATGCGGTGAAGAAGAAAAATAGTAAAATTAATCGCTAATGAGACCAAATAACTTATATGCTAACCTTCGAATTTTATCGTCGCAAGCATTAGCATCGTCGAGTATTTCTATTATTCTATCAACCTGTGCCTGAGATCTGTGTGGTAGTGAGTTTATCTCTGAAAGTTCGTCCTTTGTAAAATATCTATTAAGATAGTCATATGGGTTTATGTTGCGCTTTATTGCCTCTGAGAGTAAAAAATTCCAACCTGCTTGCAAACTGAATTGTTTTAACCATTTTTCGTACTTCCTATAGTCGGAAAGTTGAGGTTCTGAGACTTTTATAATTTCGCTATGGAACCAGTTGTGAAACTCAATAACTTTTTCTCGATAGGTAGAAAAAAGAATGTCAATATCTATGCCTTCTTTATTTTTCTTAATAAACTTTATCGCAAGAGGCCCCCATTTTTTGTATCGAAACAGTACATCTGATTTCAATCTGAAAGTTGCATAACGACCTTCAACAGAATAATGAACTGTCCAGTTGGGCTGTAAAATGTGACTATGTGAAACAAAATTTCTTAGACCTTGAATGAATATATGTTGCTCATTTTTTGCAAACATATGTTCAACTTTATTTTGATAACCATCAATAACGATCTTTCCATTACGTCCAGCAATTCTTCCAGAATTATGGACTAATGCCATAGCACTTGCTGCTGAGGCAAAAAGTCCTTTGCGGATATTTTTTTCGTAATCGACTAAAAGACGCTCTGATGGTCTGTACCAAAAATCTGGATTTTCGCTTGATAATCTGAATTGTGAAATAGTATTTAGAATATCCTGCACACAATCCAAAAATAAATCGAGTGAGACTTGTAATTGTACAAGGATTTCATGAGCTATATATCCTGGATGTTCTTTAATTGCTTCAGTTATATCAACTGGAGAACGATAAAATAATTTTTCCAAATACTCTTTATCCCATGGCAGCGGGCCAAGTGTATATTGGGTGAATTTGTTTGAAAACTGGTGAGACATAAATTACTTTCTCCTCTCAAACACAATTGCTGCGATGATGACGAATACAATGGATGAAATGACGATTGCCGCTATGTCGAACGACAAGGTGAAATCGTGCGTGAGCATTTTCTTTTCAGGGAATACCATATACTTCAATGCATCTATTCCGTAGGTTAAGGGATTAATCTTTGTTAAAAAGCTCAATACATGCGGCAGGAGCTTTACAGGATACATTGCCCCTGATAGAAAGAACATGGGCATTACGATGAAATTCATGATGACGCTGAAGCTCTCGAAGCTTTCGTAAAATGTTGCTATGAGTATGCCGAGGGATGAAAGGCAGAACGACAGAATGATGGAAATGCCGAGTATTAAAAATATCTGGATTATGCTGAGTTGCAGTCCGATGACAGGAAATAGTAAGAGTATGATTAATGCCTGAAGCGTTGATACAACAGTGCCGCTCAATGCCTTGCCTATCACAATGGAGAACCTCGATACCGGGGCTACGAGCATCTCCTTCATGAATCCGAATTCCTTGTCCCATATTATGGATATTGATGAGAATATGGAACTGAACAGGATGGTCATACCTATGATTCCCGGAAAGATAAACTGCATATAAGGTATTCCCATGTCAGGCGACACCATCCTCGACATCCCGCCTCCGACAAGAAAAAGCCAGAGGAGCGGCCTTGCGAGAGTGGATACGAGCCTTCCCCTCTCACGGACGAATTTTATGAATTCCCGTGCAACAATTACATATACGGAGTTCAAATCAGATTTCATCCTCTCTCAAACTTTCTTCTGTAAGACCTTATGGACTCTTTTAATTCATCGCCGCCGGATACTGCTTCCGGCCTTATTGCCTTGCCTGTGAGTTTTAAAAATACATCGTTCAATGTCGGCCTCTGCAGTCTTACAGACAGCACCATATCCGCAAGGGTATTTATGAGCTTCGGGATGCATGCATCTCCTTTTGATACGGATATGAATATCTCGCCGTTTTTTTCTTCTGCATCGAGATTCAGGTTTTTTTTAATCTCATTCATCGCCCATGTATTGTCTTTTGTCTTTAAATATATGACATCTCCTCCCACCATTTTCTTCAGTTCATCGGGTGAGCCCTGTGCAATGATTTTGCCCATGTCGATTATCGCTATTTTATTACAAATTTCTGCCTCTTCCATGTAATGTGTTGTCATGAATATTGTCACATCATGCTTCTTAGGAAGCTCTGAAATGAATTCCCATAGATTCGTCCTGCTCTGCGGATCCAATCCGAGGGTTGGCTCATCGAGGAACAATACCTTTGGCTGGTGAATTATAGACCTTGCTACTTCAAGTCTCCTTTTCATTCCACCGGAAAATTTTTTCACGGTATCGTCTTTCCTTTCATAGAGCCCAACGAAATTCAGTGCATCCTCTATCCTCCCCTTTCTCTCATTTTTAGGAACATTGTAGAGGTATGAATGGAAAAGCAGGTTTTCGTAAGCTGTGAGTTCCTTGTCGAGAGTATTGTCCTGAAACACAATGCCTATCTCTTTTCTAACCTCTGATGATTCCTTCATACAGTCATAACCATCGATGGAAGCTTTTCCAGAGGTTGGAGATAAAAGGGTGCAGAGAATATTAATAGTGGTTGTCTTTCCGGCGCCGTTGGGGCCGAGGAACCCGAATATCGTCCCCTTATCCACCTCAAAGGATATCCCATCAACGGCAGTGATATTCCCGAACTTCTTTGTCAGATTTTCTACTGTTATCATTGGAGTCATAAGCATTTGATTTTAGCATTTTAATGAATTTAAAATCCTGACGAGTGAGAATGATTAAGTGTTATAATATGGTCATGGAGGTGGTCATATCATGAAGCTTTTATCTGTAAAGGAGTTCAGGGACAGCGCTACAAAGGCATTAAAGAGCAAAGAGCCGTTAATCATTATGCGGCGAGGAGAGGTTGCAGGTATCTTTTTCCCAACGCCATTAGAATCAATCCCCTTTGAGTTCAAAAAGGATATTTTTGTTGCTCTTACCGAATCCATAAAGAAAAACCTAAGGTCAAAGGGGATAACAGAGGAAGAGATACTTGAAGACTTTGAAAAACATAGAAAAGCTCGTCGTAGACGCTAATCCGATTTTGTCGGCAATAATAGGCGGAAATGCGAGAACTGTATTTTTAACTGCAGAAAATACTACTTTTTATACCACTGTATTTAATTACAAAGAAGTGGAGAAATACATCCCCATTCTTGCATTAAAAAGAGATATACCAGCTGAAGACCTTTATATGGCATTTTCCATGCTTCCCCTTTCTGTGTGTGAGGATGATTTTTATAGGGACAAAATTACACAGGCTAAAAGAATGATTGGGAAAAGAGATCCTGATGATGCGCATCTTCTCGCATTAGCCCTTAAGTTAAATTGCCCTATCTGGAGTAATGATAAGGATTTTGAGGGATTAGGAGTAAGGGTTTACAGTACGCTGGATTTGATTAAAAGGGCTTAAGAATAAAATTGACTGGTTACTATGTTCCGCATATGTTTCTATGAGTATTATAGCGTAATAATTCTAATACCACTCTGCCTTATTCTTCGGCACATGCCGGGTAAGTGAGTAAGTGAGCAAATGGGTGAATGAGTGAAATGAGTTAATGGGGGAATGTATGGAAATTTTTTGCTCATACACCCATATACTCATCCACTTATTTACTATTTATTAATAGGCTTTTGCGGTATTTGCTGAGGCTGCTGTGATATCGGTTGCTGCGGCAACTGCGGTATCGCCTTTTGTTGCTCTGCAGGCATGGTCTGTTTAATAACAGAAGCGGTCTTTGTTGTGACCATTGTCAGTGCAAGGGATGTGAGCATGAATACAACGGCTGCCACTGTTGTGAGCTTGTTTAAAAAGGTTGCTGCTCCCCTGCTTCCGAAAAGGGTCTGGCTTGAGCCTCCGAATGCTGCTCCCATTTCAGCGCCCTTTCCGCTCTGCAATAGAACTACTGCAATCAAAAAGAGCGATGCCAGTATATGAATGATTATTATAAAGGTTGCCATTACTTCCTCCTCATTTTATCTTTTAAACTTTACAATCCTTGCAAAACTGTCAGCCTTTAAGCTTGCACCGCCGACAAGGGCGCCGTCCACATCGGGACAGGCCATCAAGGCGTCTATATTATCAGGCGTTACGCTTCCGCCATAGAGTATCCTGATTTCATTTGCCTTATTGCCGTAAAGCGAGGCGAGTCTTTCTCGGATATATTTGTGGGCATCCTGTGCCTGTTCTGTTGTTGCTGTCTTTCCTGTTCCTATTGCCCAGATTGGTTCGTAAGCTACTACAATGCCGTCAGGAGATATATCTTTCAGTCCTTCTTCTATTTCCCTTTTCAGGACATCAAAGGTTTTTCCAGATTCCCTTTCTTGCAGGGATTCGCCGATGCAGAAGATTACACCAAGTGTGTGTTTTTTTGCTGCCTTTATCTTTTTGTTTATTATTTCGTCTGTCTCATGGAAATACTGGCGCCTTTCGGAATGACCGATTATCACATGCTTGCAGCCAATGTCTGTGAGCATAACCGGAGATACTTCGCCTGTGTAAGCGCCTTTGTCTTCATAAAAGATGTCCTGTGCGCTTAACTGGATATTGGTATTTTTCAAAAGTGTTGATGCGGTATGGAGTGCCGTGAATGGCGGCGCAATGACGATATCTACATCCTTTGCATCCTGAACAAGGGAAATGAATTCGTTCAGAAAGGATTCGGTCTCCCTGATTGTCTTGTTCATCTTCCAGTTTGCTGCTATAAATGGCCTTCTCATAAGTATGTAATTTAGTTTATGGAGCTGGTTTATGTCAAGACAGAATCTTTTATTGTATATTATATTTATGGCTACAGAGCAGTTGTCCTTACCGCTATCTCACGATGAAGATTCACTTGGGGATTATCTCAGGAAGATAACATGCAAAAGCATTTCCTTGAAGATTACAGACAACTCCGCCAGCATGCTTTCACTGAAGACGAAAGGCAGGATTGTAGATGTAAGGCTTCACAGGATGTTTCTTAATGCAGGAAACGATGTAATCGAAGAGATAGCACAGTTCATAAAAAACAGAAAGGCAAGGACGCCGCTCATTAGAGATTTCATAAAGAAGAACAGCAATTGCCTGAATAAAAAACTGCCCAAGAAACTTTCTATTAAGACACAGGGAAAATATTACGACCTTCGTGAAATATATTCAAAGGTGAACAGTGAATATTTTAACGGAAGGGTTTCAGCATCTATTACATGGGGAACCAAAAGCCCGAGATATGCTGTAAGAAAGAGGACTCTGGGAAGTTACAGCGGCTATACAAATACTATAAGGATTAATCCCATACTCGATAAAAAATCGGTTCCGCTTTATTTTGTAGAATTCATTGTTTACCATGAGATGCTCCATGCCGACATTGATGTTGAGACTAAAAACGGCAGGCGTTCTGTGCATTCAAGGGAATTCAGGAGGCGTGAGAAATTGTTTAAATATTACGAAAGGGTTGTAGCGTGGGAGAAGGGAAAGGCATAGGAATATTAAGAAATATGAAGCTCGATGAGGTTGGGAATTTCTTTTAAAATCTTTAGAAACTCTGTTAATTGTGCGTAATCCTTATACCTGAGCGATACTTCCTGTTCGACGATGTTCTGTTCCTTCATAAATTTAATTTTAGCATCTAAGATTTTGATGTTATAACCATTGATAAATTCCGCTATTTTTAATTCCTCTGCGCCCTTTATCTTGATTATCAGTATGGAATAACGGTTTTTCGGAAGTATATCCTCGATATTTTTAAGGATTGCAAGGTTTACAAGTACGAGAAAAGTCGCGAAGCCGGCTACAATATATTCTCCGAATCCCACTGCCATACCGATTGCACTGACTATCCAGAGGGTTGCAGCAGTAGTCAGTCCCCTTATGGAAATGCCATGCCTCAGTATTGCACCTGCGCCAAGAAAGCCGATGCCAACTACAATCTGTGCTGCAATTCTTCCGGGGTCTGTGTATGCGCCGTAGATCTTATAAACATGAACGGAGGCGATAGTGAATAGACACGAACCGAGGCAGACAAGAAGCTGTGTGCGAAAACCGGCAGTCTGTCCGCCGATCTGTCTTTCGATCCCTATAAGCCCGCCGAGTGTTGCAGCAATGAGAAGTTTAAAAAAATTTTCCAATATTGTCTCCAGATATTAGTTAATTATACTACATTTCCGCAGAACATGTTGACTTAGCTGAATTTGGGCAAGTATAATCATCAGCTATGGAAGAAATAAATGAACTTATAGAACAGCGTTTTAAAAAGCTCGATGAACTGCGCAGCCTCAAAATCGATCCGTATGACGGACGTTTCGACCCTGAGTCAACCGCTGCAGAACTTCATGCAAAACATGGGGATTCCGATAAAGAGTCTTTAGAGTCCAATAATATAAATACCTCTGTTGCCGGCAGGATTATTGCGATGAGGGACTTTGGCAAGGCATCATTCGCCCACATCCAGGATGCAACAGGCAAGATTCAGATATACCTCAAGAAAGATGTCCTTGGAGAGAAGTATTCTCTCATAAAAAAGCTCGACATCGGAGACATCATAGGTGTTAGCGGCAGATTGTTCAGGACAAGGACCAATGAGCTTACTATAGAAGTCAATGACTTTGTTTTCCTGAGCAAATCCCTGAGACCATTGCCCGAGAAGTGGCATGGTCTTAAAGATATAGAACTCAGATACAGACAGAGATATGTAGACCTTATCGTCAATCCCGAAGTAAAGGATGTATTTGCAAAGAGAAGCGCTATTATGAAGGCAATGAGAGATTTCTTCGAGTCCCGAGGCTTTATCGAGGTCGAGACACCCATGATGCACCCCATTCCAGGAGGAGCTGCTGCGAAGCCATTCAGAACGCATCACATAGCCCTTGGTATGGATTTATATCTCAGGATTGCCCCGGAGCTTTATCTCAAGAGACTTCTTGTAGGAGGCTATGAGAAGGTTTTTGAGTTGAATAAAAATTTTAGAAATGAAGGTATATCTACCAAGCACAATCCTGAATTCACAATGCTCGAATTCTATATGGCATACAAGGATTACAACTTCCTGATGTCATTCACGGAAGAGATATTTTCATACATCGCAAATCGTGTTCTTGGCACGCTAAAGGTGCCTTATGGAGACACAGTAATAGACCTTACTCCGCCGTGGCCGAGGATTCCGATGCTCGATGCCCTTAAGCAAAAGGGAGTGCCTGATGACGTGATAACAGACCCTGAAAAGGCGAGGAAATGGGCGGAATCAAAAAAGATAGATATAGACAAAGGAGCCTCCCATGCCAGGGTGCTGGATGAAATATTCAAGGAGCTTGTTGAGCCAGAATTAGTACAGCCTGTATTCATAATCGACTATCCTGTTGAGCTATCTCCACTTGCAAAGAGGAAGAGGGATAATCCTGAGCTTGTGGAGAGATTCGAGTTATTTATAGCAGCAAGGGAAATAGCAAATGCATTTTCCGAGCTGAACGACCCTGTTGATCAGAAGGAAAGGTTTTTAAAACAGGTGGAGGCAAAGAAGAAAGGGGACGAAGAGGCCCACTGGATGGATGAGGATTTTGTAAAGGCGCTGGAGTATGGTATGCCACCCGCCGCCGGTGAGGGAATAGGCATAGACAGGCTGATCATGCTGCTTACCAACTCCCAATCCATAAGGGATGTAATACTTTTCCCGCAGCTAAAACCAGAACAATAAATGAATCTACCTTATCAATTATTCATTGCCTTAAGGTATCTGAAGTCGAAAAAAAAACATAAGGGCATCTCCTTTAACACAGTTATATCCATCAGCGGTGTTGCTGTTGGCGTAATGGCGCTCCTTGTTGTGCTTTCTGTTATGAGCGGTTTCCATGAAGACCTGCAGAAAAAGATACTTGGAGCCAATGCCCACGCAGTAGTTCTCAGTTACAAAGGCGGGATTGAAGATTACAGGTCGGTGATGGAGAAGCTCAAAAACGAGCCGCATGTTATTTCTATGTCCCCTTTTGTTCTCGGTCAGGTGATGGTATCTTCAGGAAGAAGGGCGCATGGTGTTTTTCTAAGGGGGATAGAGCCTTCTTCTGAATTAAAGACCACGGATATTTTGAGGCATATCAAAGAAGGCAGTATAGAAGAAATAACGGGTCAAGGGTGGATAATCCTCGGCAAAGAGCTTGCTTCAATGTTAGGTGTTATTGCAGGAGATACAGTTAATCTGATATCTCCTGTTGGTGAAATAGGACCGCTGGGAATGCTGCCAAAGATAAAACAATTTAAGGTTGCTGCTGTATTTGAGATAGGAATGTTCGAGTATGACACAAACCTTGCTTTCACAGACATAAAATCAGCACAGGAGTTCTTCGGTTACGGCAGCGCTGTCTCCGGAATTCAATTGCGCCTTGACGACATTTACAAGGCGTCTTTGGTCCGTGATTCTGTAAATAAAAAGATCGGTTTCCCTTACTATGCGAGGGACTGGATGCAGATGAACAGGAATTTGTTTTCTGCATTGAAATTGGAGAAGTTTGCGATGTTTATCATATTGATACTTATTGTGCTGGTTGCTTCTTTCAATATCGTCAGCACCCTGATGATGAATGTGATGGAAAAGCAGAAGGAGATAGCCATATTAAAGGCAATGGGTGCGAAAAATCAGGGCATTATGATGGTCTTCATGATTCAGGGATTACTGATAGGGATAATCGGCACAATGATTGGCGTGACAGGAGGGTATATCCTTGGAAAGATTATCAATAATTACGAGATTATAAAGCTCCCTGCAGATGTGTATTACCTGAGCAAACTTCCGGTCAAGATGAAACTTATAGACTTTATTGCTGTATCGGTTTCAGCAATTGCCATAAGCTTTTTTTCAACATTATACCCTTCATACTATGCAGCAAAACTGAATCCTGTCGAGCCATTGAGGTATGAATAAAGGCAGGCAATAGGCGAGAGACAACATGTGTAAGATTATTAAAAAAATTATCTGCATAATGATAACTGCTCTGGTGTTGTTTGTCGGCATCACAATATGGGGTAAGGGCGGCGATAAATTCAGATGGATTGGCGAAAAAACAGGCGGGATAATCAAGAAGGGTGCGGATAAGCTTGGTGAGAAGGCGGATGAGATTAAAGAGAAGACAGTGACCACAAAAGAGAAGGTAAAGAAGTGGACAGGCAAAGAAAAACCGGAAGACTCCAGCCAGAAATAAAGACAAAGAATTCAAAGAAGGGGGTTTTCACAAGGGGGACTGCATCCCCCTTGTGCGTGAAGAAATGAAAGAGCTTATAAGTGTAAAAGGACTCGAAAAATCATTCTATATGCCTGCTGGAGAGCTGAAGGTCTTAAAAGGAATAGATGCAGTTTTCAATGGAGGAGAGGTAGTCAGCATTGTTGGCGCCTCTGGAGCTGGAAAGAGCACTTTTTTGCATGTCCTTGGAACCCTCGATAAACCTACATCTGGAGAAGTAATTTACGAACCTGAAATTAATCCATTTGATTTAAGCAATGGAGAACTTGCGATTTTTAGAAATAAGGTAATAGGATTCATTTTCCAATTTCATTATCTCCTTCCTGAATTTACTGCCATAGAGAATGTGATGATGCCGGGAATGATAAGTATGGGTTCAAGGTATAAGGAGATATACGAAAAGGCAGAAAAACTATTGGACGAACTTGGTTTATATGCGAGGAAAAACCACAAGCCCGGAGAATTGTCAGGTGGAGAGCAGCAGAGGATTGCTGTTGCAAGGGCATTATTGCTTGCTCCGAAGGTTGTTCTTGCAGATGAGCCTACAGGCAACCTCGATACAAAGACAGGAGAAGAACTCTTCAGGTTACTGATGGATATAAATCAAAAGCACGGCATAACTTTCATTATTGTAACCCACAATGAATCCCTGTCAAAGAGATGCCACAGAACGCTGGAAATGGTCGACGGGAAGTTGCACAGTAAATGAGTATATGGGTAGATGAGCATATGAGGTATGGGTTTAAAATATTTCATTCGATTGTTAACTCATTCACCCATTTACTCATTCACTTAGAATCAGTTATTATATAACCCAAATTTTCTCGGAGGTTTTGCCATTAATAAAGAAGAACTGGAGATCCTACGACACAGCACGTCCCATGTAATGGCGCATGCTATAAAGGACTTATTCCCCGATGTAAAGCTTGCCATAGGCCCAGCAACCGAAGACGGGTTTTATTACGATATTGACAGGGACACACCTTTCACTCTCGAAGATCTGGAGAAGATAGAAAAGAAGATGAAGGAGATTATCAAAAAGAACAATCCCTTTGTCCGAAAAGATATCCCAAAAACAGAGGCCATAGAATTATTTAAAAAAATGGGCGAGAATTACAAAGTAGAGCTTTTGCAAGAAATACCGGACGAAACAGTATCCATATACGAAGAAGGCGGATTTATTGACCTTTGCAGGGGGCCTCATATTCCAAATACAGGAAAGATAAAGGCATTCAAGCTGTTAAGCATTGCAGGTGCATACTGGCGCGGGGATGAAAAGAACAAGATGCTCCAGAGGATTTACGGAACTGCATTTGACAATAAGGATGACCTGAATGCATATCTGAATTTCCTCGAAGAGGTCAAGAAGAGAGACCATAGAAAGCTCGGCAAAGAACTGGATCTCTTCAGTCTCAGCGATGAGATAGGTCCCGGACTTATCCTGTGGCATCCCAATGGTGCGATTATAAGAAAGACCGTCGAAGACTTCTGGAGAAATGAGCATTTAAAGGCTGATTATAAGATTCTCTATACGCCGCATATCGCCAAGTTGAATCTATGGCAGAGGAGCGGCCACTGGGATTTCTACAGGGAAAACATGTATTCACCCATGGAGATAGACGAGGTTGCTTATGAATTAAAGCCGATGAATTGTCCATTTCATATAGAGATTTATAAAAGTTCTTTGAAGAGCTACAGGGAACTGCCAATAAGATATGCTGAACTCGGCACAGTCTATAGATATGAGCGATCAGGGGTTTTGCACGGACTTCTCAGAGTAAGGGGTTTTACGCAGGATGATGCCCACATATTCTGTAGAGAAGACCAGATAGAGGATGAAATACTGAACATCCTTGATTTTACGCTTTTTATACTTAGGACATTCGGATTTGACGCATACGATGTTTATCTTTCAACCCGCCCTGAAAAATATGTGGGAACTCTGGAAAATTGGGAAAGTGCAACCAATGCCTTAAAACATGCCCTTGAAAAAAAGGGTTTGTCTTACCAGATAGACCCCGGGGAAGGTGTATTCTATGGACCAAAGATAGACATAAAGATAAAGGATTCACTGAACAGGTCATGGCAGTGCAGCACCATACAGGTCGACTTCAATAACCCCGAGAGGTTTGATGTCACATACAGGGGGAGCGACGGCAAAGAGCACAGGCCTATAATGATCCACAGGGCATTAATGGGCTCACTCGAAAGATTTTTTGGTATTCTTATAGAGCATTATGCAGGTGCATTCCCGTTATGGCTCTCTCCTGTCCAGGTATCGGTATTGACAATAGCAGAAAGGCATGATGATTATGCAAAAGAAATATATAAAAAACTTAGAGAATCTGATATAAGAGTTGAGATTGTTCTTGAAAATGAAAAGATAGGATACAAGATACGAGAAGCAACTGTGAGAAAAATTCCGTATCTTGTTATAATAGGCGACAGGGAGATTGCCGAAAATAAAATAACGATCAGGAAGAGAAACGGCGAAAACATCGGGCCATTTACAATTGAGCAATTTATAGATATAATCAAAGACGAAATAAATTCTCGTAAATGAGTAAATAAGTAAATGAGTAATTGAAAAATAATGACTCAATAACTTAATTTCGGAGGTGATAGCATAAGTAAGGACACTGTAAGAGTTAACGAGGGGATAAGGGCACGAGAAGTAAGACTCATCGATGATGAAGGCAAGCAGCTCGGAGTGGTCTCTGTTCAGGAAGCTATCCGGATAGCACGGGATAGAGGTTATGACCTTGTCGAGGTTGCCCCTAATGCCACGCCGCCTGTTTGCAGGATAATGGATTATGGCAAGTATAAGTACCAGATGAGTAAAAAGCATGCAGCGCGGAAGACCATTGATGTCAAAGAAGTAAAGATAAGGCCCCAGATAACAGACCACGACCTCCAGCTAAAGGTCAAAAATATCAGGAGATTCCTGGATGACGGCGACAAGGCCAAGGTTACCATGTTTTTCAGAGGGCGTGAGATTGTGAGGCCGGAATTGGGGATGAAGCTATTTGACAGGATACAGGAACTTCTTAGCGGAAAGTTTCAGGTAGAACAGCCGCCTAAGCTGGAAGGCAAGAGCATTACTATGGTGATAGCGCCAAGTAGCAAGTAGTCGATAGTGAATAGCTAAAAAATACTAAATACTATTCACTAATTATAGAGAGGAGGATAGAAATGCCGAAGCTTAAGACGCACAGAGGCGCTGCCAAGAGGTTCAAGGTGACAGGCAGCGGAAAGATAAAGAGATACAGGGCATACAAGAGCCATCTCCTGACAGGCAAGCCTGCCAAGAGGATGAGAGGTCTCAGACAGAGCAGCCTTGTGCCGGAAGTGCAGCATGATAATGTAAAGAAACTTCTGCCTTACATGTTTTAGGGTTAGCTTGACGTAAATGTTTTTTATTTATTAAACTATACGTCTTTAAAGTAATGAATTTGAGGAGGAATAGAAAATGCCCAGGGCAAAAGGTGGTTTTAAGACAAAGAGATACCATAAGAAAGTCATGGATATGGCAAAAGGCCAGTATGGTGGAAGGCACCGTGTTTACAAGGTCGCTGCCCAGGTTGTTGACAAGGGTCTCCTCGCAGCCTATAAAGATAGAAGGCTTAAAAAGCGTGAATTCAGGGCATTATGGATTGCAAGGATTAATGCCGCTGTCAGGTCCCTCGGTATGTCTTACAGCCAGTTTATGAATGGGTTGAAAAAGGCAAATATTACCTTAAACAGAAGGGCACTTGCCGATCTGGCATACAACGATCCCAAAGCCTTCAGCGAACTGGCAAATCAAATAAAAGGTTAATTAGCTCATGGCTCATAGCTCATAGTATTTTTTACTATCAGCCATGAGCCATCGGCTATGAGCTATATGGAAGACCCGAAACAGACATTCCTTGAAGAACTGAAGTCCGTAAAAAATCTTGCCGACTTAGCCAATATCAAAGTCAAATATCTCGGCAAAAAGGGGATTATAACTTCGGAACTGAAATCCCTTTCGAAAGTCCCTCCAGAGGAAAGGCCATTATACGGCAAAAAGATAAATGAAATAAAACAATTCATCGAAACAGAACTCGATTTGCAGGAGTCCCGGTTAAAGCAAGAAGAATTAAAGAAACAACTGCTTTCAGAGTCTCTCGACATTACATTGAACGGCAAGTTCATCCCCTTTGGCAAAGAGCATCCCATAAATAAAGTCCTTTCAGAGGTAACGGATATCTTTGTTAAGATGGGTTTTAGTGTTGAGGAAGGACCGGAGGTTGAATTAGATTACTATAACTTCGAGGCACTGAATATTCCCAAAGATCATCCTGCGAGGGACATGCAGGATACATTTTACATAAGCGATGACATTGTTCTGAGAACTCATACATCTCCTGTCCAGGTAAGGGTTATGGAGAAAAGGAAACCGCCTGTGAGGTTTATCGCTCCCGGCAAGGTTTACAGGTGCGATGCAGATATAACCCATACACCCATGTTCCATCAGGTGGAAGGCCTGATGGTGGATAGGGGGATAACATTCAGCAATCTCAAGGGGGTTCTTGTGGCATTCCTCCATCAGATGTTTGGTGCGGATACGCCGGTGCGCTTCAGGCCGAGCTTTTTCCCATTCACAGAGCCTTCGGCAGAGGTTGATATTGGATGCATATTGTGCAATGGCACCGGGTGCAGGGTTTGCAAGGGCTCTGGATGGCTCGAAATCCTCGGTGCAGGAATGGTTAATCCGAGGGTCTTCGAACATGTGGGATACGACCCGGAAGAGTATTCGGGCTTCGCATTCGGCATGGGAATAGAGAGGATTGCCATGCTCAAGTATTCGATAGATGATATAAGATTATTTTTCGAGAATGATATCAGGTTTTTGAGGCAATTTTAAATGCGCGTCCCTTTTGAATGGTTAAAAGAATTTATCGACATTAAGGAGTCGCCTCATGATGTGGCCCACAGGCTTACCATGATAGGCCTTGAGGTTGAAGCTGTAGAGCAGGTGGGCAGTGATGATGTTGTCTTTGAGGTAAATGTTACCCCGAACAGGCCTGACTGTCTGAGCATTATCGGCATTGCGCGGGAGCTTTCTGCTTCATATAAAACCCCTGTTGTATTTCCTGAGCACGATGTCCTTGCAGAAACCGGGGAGCTTGATTTTAATGTTGATATTGTAGATGCAGAACTCTGCCACAGGTATGCAGGAAGGGTTGTGAGGAATCTCAAGATAGGCCATTCACCTGAGTGGCTGAGGAAAAGGCTCGAAAAGTGTAGTATAAGATCGATCAACAATATTGTGGATGTTACGAACTACGTGCTTTTGGAATTGGGTCATCCCCTCCATGCCTTTGACCTTAAAACGATTAAAGGCTGCCGTATCATAGTCGGCACGCCTAATAGAGTCAAGGGTCAAGGGACAAGGATCAAGTTTAGGACACTGGACAATATCGAGCGTGAAATACCCGAGGAATCTTTGCTTATATGGGATGCTGAAAGACCGATAGCAATTGCCGGCGTTATGGGCGGCATGGAAACAGAGGTTTCGGATTCCACTGTGGATATATTTATCGAGAGCGCCTATTTTGATCCGGTGTCTGTGAGAAGGACGTCAAAGGCCCTCGGGTTGAAGACAGAATCCTCTTACAGGTTCGAAAGGGGAACGGATATAAAGATGCTCAAGAAGGCCCTTGACAGGGCAGCATATCTAATGAAGGAAGTGGCTGGTGGCACTATTTGCGGAAAGATAGATATTTATCCAAAGAGATACAAACCTGATGAGATAAATGTCAGATACAATAAGGTTAATGAGACACTCGGATTGAAGCTGACCAAAGAAGAGATTGCAGATTGTCTCGATGGACTGGGTTTCGAGATGAAAAAGTCGGTAAACAGCCTGAAGATAAAGCCTCCGGCATACAGAAGGGATATAAAGAGGGAGATCGATGTTATAGAAGAGGTTGCGAGGATTTATGGCTACGACAGGATTCCTGCACAACTGCCAAAGGCAACCATAGGAATAGACAGTCAATGGTCGGGAGTCAAGAGTCAAGAGTTAAAAATTAAAAACAATATTAAGGAATCATTTTTGAAATCAGGTTTTACAGAGGTAATCAACTACAGCTTCATGGGCCTGCAGGACATTGATTTATTAGGAATCAACGGAGATGATGAAAGAAGAAATCTCGTGCAGATAAAGAATCCATTGAAAACAGAGGACTCCTTTATGAGGACAACCCTTATTCCTTCATTTATAAAAAATCTGGTGCAAAATTTATCTCACGGTAACAGGGAATTGAGGTTATTCGAGATAGCAAGGGTATTTATTAGTAGCCAGTTATCGGTAGCCAGTAGCCAGTTGCCCATTGAGCGTGAACATCTTGCCGCCATTTATTACAAGGAGAAAGGCAAGGCACTGTACAGGGATGACACGCCGGATTTTTATATCGTCAAGGGTGTTATCGAAGCTATCCTCAACAACCTCAGGATTTATGACTACTCTTTTGTCAGGTCATCGGAGCCCTTTTTGCATCCCGGACAGTCTGCCGATATATTTATTGGTAGCCAGTTACCGGTAGCCAGTAGACAGTCCGTCAAAACAGGATATGTTGGTGCCCTTTCTCCTGCTATTGTGGATTCTCTCGATATAAAGGCACACAAGCCCTCTGTTATTGTGATGGAGATAGACATAGACAGCATAATCCCGTATGCAATGCAGGTGGTGAAATACAGACCGCTGCCAAGGTATCCATACATAGAAAGGGATACAGCGATTGTTGTCGATTCTTTACTCGAAGCAGAGATGCTCATGAAATGGCTAAAATCATATCCTTCTGACCTGATAGAGGATACATATATTTTTGATGTCTATCAGGGAAAGAATATCCCTGAAGGCAAGAAGAGCATTGCGTTTAATGTGAGATACAGGGCATCTGACAGGACCCTGAAGGATGACGAAATCGATGCCCTGCACAAATCACTGGTGGATTATATTCTCGATAAGACCAAAGGACAACTGAGAACATAATACATAACAGAGAGCAGGCAAAGTATTGGAGCGACTTGGACAGCCCAAGCGAGGCATGGATGCCTAAGCGGGCTGTCTTTGCTTCGGAGAATGGCTGGATGCCATTCGAGAATGAAGCGGAAATGCTTTACCTGCTCTCTGTTTTAACTTATTACCTTATATCCTGCTTTCTCGATTGCTGCCTTGATGTCTTCTTTTTTCGCTTTTGATTCATCGAACTGAATAGTGGCACTGCCCACAGCCACATCTGATTTTGTAACACCTGCAACTGCATCGACGGCCTTTTTCACCCTCATCACGCAGTGCTGGCAGCTCATGCCTTCGATTTTTAAAGTAGTCTCTGTCATTTTTATAAATCTCCTTCCTTTTCTATTCTGACAGCGCCTTTTTGATGGCCTGTGCGATTGAATGGCGAGTAAATGGCTTTTGTACAAACCCTGCGGCACCGCTTTTCAGTAGTTTGTCTATTCCTGCAAAGCCTTCATGGCTATAGCCTGAACAGAGTATTACCTTTATATCTGGCTTTATTGTCTTCAGCGCCTGAAAAACCTCGCTGCCCCCCATTTTTGGCATTATCATGTCAACAATAACAAGTGATATTTTATCCTTCATCGCTCTGAAGAGGTTTATGCCGTCGCTGCCGCTTCCTGCAAGCAGGACAGTGTATCCAAGGGGTTCCAGCATATCCTTGCATAGTTCCCTGACATCAGTCTCATCGTCTATCACGAGGATAGTCCCCGAACCCATTATATCTTCAGCTTCGCCTGATTCCTCCATATCAGCGGTTTTTGTGATGGGCAGGTATATATTGAACCTTGTCCCTTTGAACGGTTCGCTATAGAGGTTTACGTATCCTCCGTGATTGCTTACCACTGAATGAACTATGTAGAGCCCGAGTCCTGTGCCTTTTCCTGTCTCCTTTGTTGTGAAGAACGGATCGAATATCTTTCTCTGTGTCTCTGTGTCCATGCCTGTGCCTGTATCGGAAACGGATAATTTTATGAACCCACCTTTGTCAAAAGGTATGCCGTTGGCAGCACCGTTCTCTGTGCCCACCACAGCCGTTTCTATGATCAATCTTCCTCCATCCTGCATGGCATCGCGGGCATTCACGGCAAGGTTCATGATCACCTGCTGCATCTGTGAGGGGTCAGCCATTATTTTTGGGACGTCTTCTTTAAGATTTATTACAATCTCTATGTTCTTGGGAATGCTCCTCTGAAGGAGCTCCATGGAGTTGTGGATTATCTCGTTTATATTGACAGGCTTTGCCTCCATCTTCTCTTTTCTGGTTACCATGAGGATCTTCTTTGCCAGATCCGCACCTTTCTGTGCTGCATTGTTAATGATGGTTGCAGGTCTATAGAACGGCTCTCCCTCTTTTGTCATGCCCAGCATAATCTCTGAATACCCGAGTATTGCTGTCAGGAGGTTGTTGAAGTCATGGGCTATGCCGCCTGCAAGTGTCCCGATTGCCTCCATCTTCTGCGCCCTTAAGAGCTGTTCGTAAAGCTTTTTCTCCTGTGTCACATCCCTCTGTATAGAGGCATATTGGACATCTCCTTCTGCATAAATTGGAAAGATGACCGACGATGCATAATATATCTCTCCGTTCTTTTTCCTGTTTATGAATTCTCCTTTCCATGCGTCGCCTGCCTTGATGGTATTCCACAGGTTTTTATAAAAGTCTTCATCGTGGTAGCCGCTTTTCAATATATTGGTCTTTTTGCCGATGGCCTCTTGCACTGAATAGCCCGTAACGGTTTCAAATGCAGGGTTGACGTATGTGATGTATCCGTCGGCATCAGTAACTACAATTACATCGAAGGCAGAGTCTATGACCTGCTGGAATCTTTGAAGCTGCATCAGGTTTTCGGCCTTATTGAGTGCTATTGCTGCGTCTGCAGAAATGGCCTTGAGGATGCTCTCATCATCATCGGTAAAACCTTCTGGTTTATTGCCGAAATATAGAGCGCCGACAGGCCTCCCTTCACCCGAAAATATGGGATATGCCAGCAGATTCCTTATTACAGGATGGCCTTCGGGAAATGAGCCGCTGAATGCATGATGCTCCGATACATTGTCTATGCGAACCGGTGTAATGGAAAGACGCATAAATTTTAGCAGTCCTTTGCCTTCTGGCAATGCATCTCCGGTTCTTATTGTTGTGCCTCTTGTAATGAGTCTTTTGAATTTCCCCTTGTCGTCATAGAGGGTAATGGCAGCAAGCTCTGCATTTATCAACTGGCTGGCTCTGTCAATGATTAAATTGAGTATTTCGTCTATCGAGAAATATTCATGTATGGATACGGCAATGTTGTGAAGTGTCTGGTACTGTGCTGTCTTTTTGTTGAGCCTTTCGAATGCATTGTTTATGGCAGAACCAACCGTATCCAGTTCTGTTATGCCTGTCCCATTCACCTCTTGACCGGCCTGTATATTGGATATCATAGCTTCTATGGGCTTCTGGAGATTTTTCCGCATGACAAGAAAGGTAACTACGGCAATCAGTATACAGCTTATGGCAATCAAAGGAGCCATAAGTGCCGTCGTTGTGTCTCTGGATAAGAGGTATATAAAGGGGATGAGGGGTTCTTCTATGAAGACCGCCTTACAGTTCCAAAGTGGAATATTTATTACAGAGCCGCCGATATGTGTGAATGTCTTGCTAAAGTGGAAATCTCCATCTTCAGGGAGATGCGGCTCAAGCGATTTCATCAATGTGCTATTGAGGGATGAATAGACTATATTGCCGTCTGTGGTTTTTATGAACCCGGCGAGGTTGTTGCTTAACCAGTATGATTTTATCTCGTCGATCACCGCTTTTTTCTTTGCATCCACAACCATCTCTTTGTCGAGGAGCCCGGATGTTGTGAGTTCGTTAATTGCGGTATTTACTATTTTCTGGACTTCGGATGAATGTCTGGATATGATGAATGTGTGGTATTCCCAGAATACATTTTTCGAGACCTGATAGCCGACAATAAGAAGTGACAGCATTATGATTGTAAGGAAGATGAGTAAGGGAGTTATGATTTTGAATCTTATGCTGTTTCTGTCAATCATTATATTTTTCTAATAGTCTATGGAGTTTCAGGATGTTCTGAATATAATCTTTAGGAGGCAGTGTAAAGCCGTACTGTAATTCATTGTCCCAGTTTTTCACGATATTTCTATCAGAACTATCGTGTATCGGTTTTAGTTTCAGGAGTGCATTCACAAATTTCTTCTCGATGTCAGGGTTGATATTTGATGCGGTGCAGAACGAGTGATGGGGGATCAGTTCTGAAACCTTTAATACTTTAAATTTCAATCCCTTGAATTTTTCGAATACCGATACCTTGACAGCGCCTGCTGTTGCCTCATTTCTTGCAACTGCATTTATAATCTTTTCATGGCTTTTCAGAAAAACCGGTTTTATCATGTCCATTGTTATTCCCGCGTCTTCAAGCATTTTTCTGGGGATAATATTGGAGGAGGTGGAGTCTTTGTCTCCAAAGGCAAAGGGTTTGCCTTTAAGTTCTTTTAAGGAACTGATTTTGTGGTTATTGGTGAAGATTATTGACTTATAATAAGGCTTTCCATCGTCTCCGAGGATTACCAGCAAAGGTTTTACCTTGCATTTTTCGTAAGCAAGACCGAAAGGGTTTGGTCCGAGATAGGCTATGGAAATCTCGTTGCTGCATATGCCGTCAATTATTGCGTCATAATTGTGGTAAAGCTTTAGTTCCCATGGAATGCCTGTTGTCTTGTTGAGATAATCTATAAAGGGCTTATAGAAATGCCATATTTTATCAGGTGCATAATAGGGAAGGATGCCTATATACTGCTTTCCAGTTGAATATGCATTTGGAATAGCAGAAAATATCAGAACAAGGAAGGGTATGATTATAAAAATCTTTTTCACCATTTACAAAAACTTTACATTAAGGCTGAATAGATTGTCAATTTTTATAGATTTATGTCTTAATTTATGATTTAATTATGAAATCATTATGAATATTGACCTTTCATCGATTCAGGATGCCCTGCAATCCATATCTACATATATTCACAGAACGCCTCTGATCTATTCCAATTCATTCAGCAAAATGTTCGGCGCAGAGGTTTATATAAAGGCTGAAAATCTTCAGAAGACAGGCTCGTTTAAGGTGCGGGGGGCATTCAATAAATTAATGAAACTCGAGACCGATAAGGTCATTGCCGCATCCATGGGCAACCATGCACAGGGCGTTGCTTTTGCTGCTGCGGGACTCGGAATAAAGGCAAAGATTGTTATGCCTCTGACTGCATCCATTGTCAAACAGGAGGCGACAAAGGGATATGGCGCAGAGGTCGTCCTGCATGGCGAGACTTTTAGCGATGCCTTGAATTATGCAATTTCTCAGAAGGATTACACATTCATCCATGCATTTGACGATGAAGATATAATAGAAGGTCAGGGAACCATAGGGCTTGAGATCATAAACGAATTACAGGATATAGATGCTGTCCTTGTTCCTGTTGGTGGCGGCGGGCTTATTTCAGGGATATCTATAGCAATTAAAAATCTCTCTCCGAAGACAGAAGTTATAGGCATCCAAACAGTATCTGCCACATCTGCATATGACTCCTTTCATACAAAGGGAATTGTGGAAAGGACTCCTCATCCCACTCTTGCAGATGGAATAGCTGTTGGCAGGATCGGGAATAAAACATTCGAGGTCATGCAGAGATATGTGGATGATATTATCAAGGCCAGCGAAGAATCCATTGCAATGTCCGTGCTGTTATTCCTTGAGAGGAAAAAGCTTGTTGTTGAGGGTGCAGGGGCTGTTCCGCTTGCCGCTTTGATAGAGCAAAAAGAGAGACTTAAAGGCAAAAGAATAGTATTGGTTGTGAGCGGAGGTAATATCGATTTCACCCTCATAGACAGGATAATCCATAAGGGTCTGGTCTCAAGCGGCAGGATAGGCGTGTTTAAGGTCATTGTGGATGATGTGCCCGGCGGTCTGCATAAAATCACAGGGATTATTGCTGTACAACGTGGAAATATCCTCAATGTTGTCCATGATAGGCTTTCTCAGGATGTGCCCATCGGAAAGACACCGGTGATATTTACTGTAGAGACAAAAGGGCATGGGCATTTAGAAGAGATAATATCCGCCATAAGAGAGGCTGGTTTTCGGATTATTCAATAGTTCATTTTGGCCATCTTTCCCCAAAAACAGAGATAGAAATTTTTTTGGTAGAGATGACAGCCTTCCGCTTCATTCTCGGAAGGCATCCAGCCTTCCTCCGAAGCTACGCCAGCCCGCTTAAACATCCATGTTACGCTTGGGCTGCCGAAGTCGCTCCAGGCAATCATCCCTACCAATAGCATAAGTTCTAAATCGGGATTTGGATCTAAAATTTTCTTGACAACATCATATCATTATAATATCATATCAATATGATGCAAGATGAAACACAACTATTGCAAAACAAAACACAAAATAAAACACCAAATAAAACAATAGACAGGTTCGATCGGGAGAAATTATACATCCAGCTCACGAGGATATTCCTTGAGGAGATAAATTCGGGTAGGTGGCAGATGGAGCAGCAGATTCCAACAGAGGATGAACTGTGCAAGAAATACAATGTCAGTAAGATAACGGTCAGGCAGGCTATAAATAATCTCGTATCCGATGGTTGTCTCATAAAAATTCAGGGCAAGGGCACTTTCGTTGCCAGCAATTTGCCTGTCGTTGGCCTTGCAATGAAGACGAGGCTTACGGAAGAGATGTTTGGAAAGGAGGTGAAGGTTGAGAAAGAGGTATTGTTTAAAGGGATAAAAGAGCCACCTTCTGATGCAAAGGGGTATCTGAAAACGGATGATAAGACATATTACATCCTTAACAGAAGGATGGTTAATGGAGAGCCTGCATATCTTGAGGAGTCATTTGTCCCTTGCCAGATGCTTCCCGAAATAGAGGATCTGGATATTGCGCAAAGCTCACTTTATTCTGTCCTTCAGGAAAAGGGGGCAAAAAAGATATTCAAGGTCTTGCAGACAATAGAGATTTCTCAGGCATGGGAAGATTCTGCAAAAAATCTTGATATAGGCGAAGGTGTTTCTGTACTTGTTGTTCACAGGCTTTTTCTCAGTTCGGATGGCACTCCTGTTGCCTATACAAGGCTTATGGGCAGGGGTGACAGATATAAGTTTCAAACGGAATTTGAGAGGATAAGATAATAGATAATAATTATAAGGAGGAATAAGCCATGTTAAGGCAGTATTCAAAGGTCTTACTCGTAGCAACAGTTGTTTTTGCAGTTCTTGTCATGTCGGCAGCAGTATTCGCATCCACAGAGGGAACTGACGCGTCGGCTGCCGTGAAATCGTCAATGCCGTGGTGGGGATGGCCGCTGATTCTTTTTATCGTCACATTTGTGTTGGGTATCGTGGCTGTTTTGGGAGGCGTAGGTGGTGGCGTTCTTTTTGTTCCGATTATCGGTGGTTTTTTCCCTTTCCATCTTGATTTTGTTAGAGGAGCCGGTCTTCTGGTCGCTCTTGCGGGCGCTCTCGCGGCCGGCCCAGGGCTCCTTAAAAAAGGAATGGCTAATTTGAGGCTGGCGATTCCGGTTGCTCTTATAGCTTCATCCAGCGCAATCGTAGGCGCGATGATAGGTCTTGCCCTGCCTCAGAATGTTGTACAAACGGCGCTTGGAGCCACAATCTTGGGTATAGTGGCGATAATGATTATGGCGAAGAAATCGGAGTATCCCGAGGTCAAACAGGCGGATGCGCTTTCTACCGCTTTAAGAATAAACGGCATATATCATGAGGTCTCGACGGGGCAGGATGTAAACTGGAAGATACATCGCACCCCTCAGGGTCTTGCGTTATTTATAATCATAGGAATAATGGCAGGCATGTTCGGTCTCGGTGCGGGATGGGCCAATGTGCCGGTGCTGAATTTGCTCATGGGAGCACCTTTGAAAGTCTCTGTTGCTACAAGCAAGTTTCTGCTTTCCATAACCGACACATCGGCTGCATGGATTTATGTCAATAACGGCGCTGTTTTGCCCATGATGGTAGTTCCTTCAATTATCGGAATAATGCTCGGCTCTATCGTAGGGGTAAGGATTCTTGCTAAGGCAAAACCCACTGCAATCAGGTATATGGTTATAGGACTGCTCCTTTTTGCAGGCGCCAGAGCGCTTCTTAAAGGCCTTGGAATATGGAACTGAACAGTTCAAACTACTAATTTAAGGAGGAATAAAATGGCTAATGAAATAAAAGCAACACAAGAGCAGATAGCATACGCAAAGCTGCTGGATATTGGAATGAAAGTCGGGCTGCTGGCGCTTGTAATAACATTCATAATTTATCTTACGGGAATATTAACCCCTCATATTCCCGTCGGCGATGTTTCAAAATATTGGAGATTATCAGTGCATAAATATCTTGAGGTTACGAATATCCCTCACGGCTGGGGATGGCTTGGCATGATAGGAAAAGGGGATTTCCTGAACTTTGTAGGCATAGCCTTTCTTGCTGGAATTACTATTCTTTGCTATATAAGGATTATCCCGATACTTTTTAAAAAGAAAGACACGGTATACGGAGTGCTTGCGATATTGGAAGTTCTTGTCTTAGTGCTTGCAGCATCCGGAATACTTAAGTCTGGAGGGCACTGATATGGAAACCAGAATGGATTACATGGGACCTTTGAAAAACATTCTTCTTGCTACGGATGGGTCAGAATACAGTGAAGGAGCAGTAAAAGAGGCAATATACCTTGCGAAATCATGTATTGCAAAGCTATCCGTGATTTATGTATTGGAGGTCAATCCGGAGTTAGAGACAGATGGACAGAAAGTAGTGGAAAAGATGGAGAGCGAAGCAAAGGCGCATATAGATGCAATAAGGAAGAGGGCGGCGCAGGACAATGTTGAGTGCGAGGTTATTGTAAGGAGAACAGACCAGCCATATAAGGCGATAGTTGAAGAGGCTGAAAAAAGAGGGATAGACGCGATCATTATGGGAAGGCGCGGGAAAACAGGTCTCAAGAAGGTTCTAATGGGGAGCGTGACTGCTAAAGTTATAGGCTATGCACCGTGTAAGGTTCTTGTGGTGCCAAAGGATGCCGCGATACGGTGTGAGAATCTCTTGCTTGCCACTGATGGTTCAAAATACAGTAAAGCTGCAGAGATTGAGGCAATTAATATGAGCAAGAGATGTTCTCAAACAAAGAAGCTCATAGTGCTTTCAGTTGCGCGGACAAACGAAAGACTTGAGCAGGCAAAGGCGAACGTTGAGAAAGTTAGGCAGGATGCAGAACAAAAGGGTATAGAGGTAGAAACGCTTACCCCGGTCGGCAGACCCTTTGAAGTAACTGTAAATACGGCAAAGGAAAGAGATGTGGATATGATTATAATAGGTGAGTATGGAAGGACAGGGATAGAAAAACTCCTTATGGGCAGTGTGGCGGAGAGAGTAATTGCACTTTCCCCATGTGCGGTGTTGGTAGTTAAGGCATAAGCATAGTCTTTATAAAGATAAAGACATAAAAAAGGCAGCCCACGGGCTGCCTTTTTTATTTGAATTCTTGTAAAGTATACATTATTAAAACGGAGGGATGGTATGCCATGAAAGCCAAAGATTTAATGATCCATCTTCAGGAATATTTAAGACCTGACAACACCCTTAAAGAAGCTGTCAATCTTCTGAGGACAGCAAAAAGGGGAGAAGAAAAGGTTGGGGTAAAAGGACTTCCGGTGCTTGATGAAAAGGGTAAACTTGTAGGAATGCTCTCTATGAGGGATATCTTAAAGGTTGTGTTTCCTTTTTATATGACAATGATGGACTTAGGCGATTTTACTTGGGACGGCATGGTAGAAAGCATTGCCAAAAAATCTTCAAACAGAAAGGTCGGCGAAGTTATGAGCAAGGATGTCATAACTGTTGATGAGGAAGCGTCTTTGATGGAGTGCGTAGACCATATGATAAAACACAATATCAAAAGGCTGCCTGTTGTGGACAGGTCAGGCAAAGTAATAGGAATGCTCTATGAAAGGGATGTGTTTTTCGCAATTACAAAGGCGATGCTTGAAAATACAGGAGATGAGAGATGACACATGGGGCGACGGCTTTACAGCCCTTTGTCATGGATACAGCCTTCTGGACTGCAACAACAATATTTTTGCTTGCTTATGCCTTAATCATATCCGAGAAGATACACAAGACAATAATCGCCATATTTGGTGCCGGATTAATGCTTGTTCTTAAAATCCTCCATCAGCATGAAGCATTCTATATAGAGGAGTTCGGAGTCGACTGGAATGTGATATTCCTCCTTATATCTATGATGGTGATAATCAACCTTATGAGACCGACAGGAGTGTTTGAATATCTCGCAATCAAAAGTGCAAAATGGGGGAAGGGTGAGCCTTTCAGGATAATGGCAATATTTGCTGTTGTCACGGCGGTTTTAAGTGCATTTATGGATAATGTTACAACAGTTCTGCTTATCACGCCGGTAACGCTTCTTATAGCGGATGCCCTCGAAGTGGACCCTATACCATATCTTATTTCATGCGCCCTGTCATCAAATATCGGAGGTACTGCAACTCTTATTGGCGACCCACCGAATATAATGATTGCATCAAAGGCGCAGTTAAACTTTATGGATTTTATCTATCATTTAACACCGGTTGTGGTTGTCATAATGGTTTTCTATATTTTTGCGATAAAGCTCATCTGGGGTAAAAAGCTTAAGACAAGGGAGGAGCTTAAAAGAAGGATAATGGCGATGGATGAAAAGGAGGCGATAAAAGACCTTGTTATGCTCAAGAAATCCCTTTTTGTCCTTGCAGTTGTGCTGACAGGTTTTGTATTTCACGGAGTTCTTCATTTTCAGCCTGCAACAATCGCCTTATTCGGGGCAGGGCTTTTGCTCCTGTTATCTAAAATCCACGAACCTCACCACATCCTTGCAGAGGTGGAATGGCCGACAATATTCTTCTTTATGGGACTCTTCATAATAGTGGGTGGTGTTGTAAAAGTAGGGTTGATTAAATGGATGTCCATTCAAGTGCTCGACTTAACGCAGGGCAATATGTTTGCAACTTCGATGGTTGTTATGTGGTTTTCTGCATTTGCATCTGCAATAGTTGACAATATCCCTTATGTTGCAACAATGAATCCGTTGGTGATCGATATGGCAAGACATCTCTGGCCGAATTTATCCGGCATCCAGCTTTTGCAGCATCCTGATTTAATGCCGCTCTGGTGGTCATTGGCATTGGGAGCGTGTCTCGGCGGCAACGGCTCTGCCATAGGAGCATCTGCAAACGTAATAGTAGTAGGTATGTCCGAGAAGGCTGGAAACAAAATATCATTCATAAAATTCATGCTTTACGGAATGCCCATAATGATAATGAGTGTTGTTATCTCTACCGCGTATGTGTGGCTAAGGTATTATCTAATGAGGATATAACATAATCCAGCCATTTCCACTTTTCCCTTGACAAAGGCAATCATTTGTTTTTAATATAGTCCCAACTTTGCCCAGAATAGGACAATAATAGACAAAATGAACCTAAGCGTCAAAGATATGGCGGAACTTCTGAAGGTCTCAGAGAAAACGATTTACCGTATGATCAGGAACGAAACGATTCCCTGCTTCAGGGTCGGCGGACAGTGGCGGTTTGACAGACGGGAGATCAATTCATGGATAGAGGATGCGAGAGAGTTTTCATACGAGACCGCTGCAAAAGGGCCTGCCGTTTCCAATGAGGAATCCATTTCCATTGCGGAGTTTCTCAAAAGAGGCGGGATACATTACGGGGTGGTCGGACAGACGAAGGAAGAGGCTATTTATGTGTGTCTGGAAAGAATAAAGGCCGCTATTCCCCAGATTAATATGCAGAGGCTTTTTCGCGCTATTATGAATAGAGAGCAGATATGTCCAACGGCGATAGGCAATGGTATAGCCTTTCCGCATCCGAGGCCATTCAGGGAATTTGCGGCGCCTTTGTCTTCGATCGCCTTATGTCATCTTAAAACGCCTGTGCCGTTCGGATCGCCTGATAACGAAGATGTGGATACGCTCTTTTTTATATTCCCTAAAAGCGAGAGGCGTTTTTTGAGGATTCAGGCAAAACTATTGCGCCTTTTAAAAGAAGAGGAGATTTTGCTGGCGCTGAAACATACCTCTACGCAGGAATTTTATTCCTTAATTTCCAGAAAAGAGTCCGAGATATTCGGGGGGACAAAACAACTGTGATGATTACGCCTATTGATATAGCCTCTGCGTCTATTGTGCTGCTTTTGATTACTTTTTTGACGGCAGGTCTACTTCGCCGGAACCAGGCGCTTCTGATAAAGGTGTCATTTTCTCTTTCGGCATTTGCCTCACTGGCAGCGTTGTCGGCAGGTATATGGACTGTTGGAAGCGGTATTACGGAAAGGGTAACCCTCATTATCGGCCTGCCTGACCTGCCGTTTCATCTCAGGCTCGACCCTCTGGCAGGTTATTTCCTCACTGTCGTAGGTCTTCTGTCATTCTTTGTCTCTATATATTCCACAGGCTATGTGAAGGGATTTCTGGGACGCAGATCCGTAACCAGACTCGTTGTTTTTTACTGTCTTTTCATTGCAGGCATGTTTATGGTGGTGCTTGCTGACGATGCCCTGTTTTTCCTTATTTCATGGGAGGCTATGGCTGCGGCATCTTATTTCCTGGTGATGTTCGAAGACGAGAATGCCGAGAACAGGCGGGCGGCCTTTCTCTATATGGTGGTTGCACACGTGGGCGCTGTAGCTATTCTTCTTTCTTTCGGCGTAATGGCCGGACTTGCTGCCGGCTTTGAGAATTTCAACGGTTTTACATTTGACGCCATGAGGCAGGCTCAATTCCCGACAGGATGGGCAACAGTTGCCTTTCTGCTCGCATTCTTCGGCTTTGCAGCGAAGGCCGGCGTCGTCCCTCTGCATGTCTGGCTTCCGGAGGCCCATCCTGTGGCTCCCTCCAATGTCTCTGCGCTTATGAGCGGTGTTATGCTCAAGACCGCAATTTATGGAATCGTGCGCGTCACCTTCGACCTGCTCAAGGTGTTCCCGTGGTGGTGGGGCGCTTTCGTGCTGATACTGGGCATTGTCTCGGCGGTTATGGGAGTTCTTTATGCGCTGATGCAGCACGATTTAAAGAGGCTCCTTGCCTATCATTCTGTGGAAAATATCGGCATTATTCTTATAGGCATTGGACTGGCAATGATATTTAAATCATTTAATTTGCCGATGCTGGCTGCCCTTGCACTGATTGCAGGGCTGTATCATACCATGAACCATGCGATGTTTAAGGGCCTCCTTTTTATGGGGGCCGGATCTGTGCTTCATGCTACCCGCGAAAGGAATATGGAGGAAATGGGAGGGCTTATCCACCGGATGCCGTGGACTGCTGCACTCTTTTTAGTGGGATGCATCTCCATATCCGCGCTGCCTCCATTTAACGGCTTTGTTTCCGAGTGGCTCACATTTCAGGCGTTCCTCCTTTCTCCATCCCTGCCCATACCTATGATGAGACTGCTTATGCCGATGGGCGCCGCGCTGCTTGCGCTTACCGGCGCATTGGCAGCAGCATGTTTTGTAAAGGCATTCGGAGTAACTTTTTTAGGACACTGGAGGGGGCATCACAATCCCCATATCCATGAAACCGACTGGTCGATGCGCTCTGCAATGCTGATGGCTGCACTTACATGCCTATTACTCGGCATTCTGCCGACCCTTTATATCGAGTGGATGGATATTCTATCAGAGCAGTTGGTAGGAGCAAAATTAGCTGCATCTGCGGCTGTCGGCGGCTGGATGTGGCTTACCCCTGTGGCTCCGGAAAGGGCGTCATACTCCGGAATTGTAGTATTCGTGGGAATTATAGCCGTGTACGGGATTGTATATTTCATACTGCATGTCAATCCAGGTAAAATACATCGCGGGCCGATATGGGACTGCGGCTTTGAAAAACTCACAAGCAGGATGCAGTACAATGCTACATCCTTTTCAATGCCTATCCGGAGGATATTCGGTTTTCTCTTTAAAATAAAGGAAGAGGTAAGTCTTGTTCCCCAATCCGCTCATCCTGCATTTCCAAAAAAATTGCATTATGAACTCAAGGTGCGGGACCGGTTTTGGAAATGGATTTACAAGCCGGTTGCCGATGCGAGTTTCTGGTGTTCGAGGAAGGTTGGAAGGCTCCAGCAGGGACGCATACAGGCTTATCTTATATATTCATTTGTAACCATTATTATACTTTTGTTTTTTACAAGGTGATTATGAGCGGGTTTATTATAGAGATACTTCAAGTGATGATGCTTATCGGTCTGGCACCGATGTTCTCGGGCTGGGTGAAGATGTTGAAATGCTGGTCTCAGGGGCGTTCGTCAGCCAGCATCCTTCAGCCTTACAGGGATCTGGCAAAACTCTTTTCCAAAGATGTGATACTGGCTGAAAATGCATCGTGGATATTCCGCTTTACCCCATATCTCGTTTTCAGTACAGCTGTTCTTGCCGGAGGCATTATCCCGATGTTATCCACAGACCTGCCGTTGTCCCTTACAGCTGATGTAATTGTGCTGGTGGCATTGTTTGCCATAGCCCGCTTTTTTACGGCGCTGGCCGGAATGGATATAGGCACAGCATTCGGTGGTATGGGCTCGAGCCGTGAGATGATGATAGCGTCTCTTGCAGAACCAGCAATGCTCATGGCTATTTTTACAGTATCACTTGCATGCGGCTCCACATCGCTTTCGCGCATTGTTGAGGTTATATACAGCCCTGCAAGCATAGTCAAACCCTCTCTGGTATTTGCATTTATTGCCTTTGTCCTTATTGCTCTTACAGAGACAGGAAGGATCCCTGTGGATAATCCGGCTACACATCTGGAGCTCACCATGATTCACGAGGCCATGATCCTTGAGTACTCAGGGAGGCACCTTGCGCTTATTGAGTGGGCGGGCATGATGAAGCTCTTCCTCTTCATGGCCATCGGGGCAGCGCTGTTTGCACCGTGGGGGATTGCATACGCCGGCGCGCCGGGATCCATTCCTCTGGCATTCGGCTATTTGATTCTTAAGATTGGAGCTTCGGGCATCGTGCTGGTATTGATAGAGACAGGTCTTGCAAAGATGAGGCTGTTCAGACTGACCGAATTTCTCGGCGCTGCATTTCTGATGGCGACATTGGGAATGTTATCATTTTTTATTCTGGAGTAATGGCATGAATTTGCAAACAGTGGCGCATATAAACAGTTTTTTAGCAGCATTTGTTCTCCTGACTGCTTTCGGCATGCTGGTGCAGAAGAGGATATACAGCCTGATACATCTCTTCGCGTGGCAGGGACTTTTTCTTTCTATAAGCACGGCAATCGTGGGATATGTTGCAGGCAGACACCATCTTTACATATCCTCGATCCTGACGCTTTCTTTGAAGGTAATCCTCCTGCCGTACATCCTTCATGTCCTTATTGTTCGTTTGAAGATCCGCAAGGAGGTCGAAACCATTATCAATATCCCGATGACAATGCTCATAGGCATAGCCCTCGTTATATTTTCTTATCATCTCACCGCGCCTGTGAGAGAACTCTCCACGCTCATAACGCGTTCAACCCTTGCGGTTGCCCTTGCTACGGTCATGATCGGGCTGCTGATGATGATAACGAGAAGGCACGCGGTTACGCAGATCATCGGGTTTCTTGCAATGGAAAACGGCCTTTTCTTTGCAGCCACAAGCGCGACATACGGAATGCCCCTTGTGGTTGAGCTGGGCGTTGCCCTCGACATACTGATAGCCGCATTTATCTTCGGCATATTCTTTTTCCACATACACACTACATTTGACAGCCTCGATGTGGAGCAGATGGCGCGGCTGAAAGAGGGGGATTAAGATAGTGCAAACCAGTACGATGTTGCTTATATTATTGGGGACGCCACTCTTTGCAGCAGTTGTTTTAGCCTTTGTAGGAGACAGGCGGTTTGCTCCCGAGGTTAATATCGTAGGGTCGGCAGCCACTTTTGCGGCAGGGCTCGGGCTTGCCCTTGAAGTTTATGCTCAGGGGCCGATGCTTGCAGGAGGCAAGTTTTTCTTTGTCGATGCATTCAATATCTATCTTTCTGTTTTGACATCATTTGTATCGATGACTACCGCCGTATTCAGCAGGCGTTACATGCGCAGGGAAAGGGAACACGGAAGGGTCGGACATATAGGAATGCGTTTCTATCACGCCATGTTTCAGCTCTTTATATTCGCCATGCTCCTTTGCCTGCTGACCAATAATATAGGCGTTCTATGGATAGCAATGGAACTTGCTACGCTGTCAACCGTACTCCTTGTGTCGCTCTACCGTACACCCACTGCAATAGAAGCGGCATGGAAGTATTTTATCCTCTGCGGCGTTGGCATAGCGCAGGCGCTTTTCGGCACGGTACTGCTCTATTTCGCAGCAGAAAAGGTGCTGGGAGAAGGCGGAGAATCCTTGCTCTGGACAAACCTGAGCCAGATGAGCGACAAGCTTGAACCAACGGTCCTTTCCCTTGCATTTGTCTTTTTGATGGTGGGCTACGGCACAAAGGTGGGGCTTGTACCGCTTCACAACTGGCTTCCTGATGCGCACAGCGAAGGCCCCACGCCCATCTCGGCAGTGCTCTCAGGTCTGCTGCTTAATATCGCCCTTTACGCACTCGTGCGGTGCAAGGTGCTCGTTGACGGCTCTACCCATTCGCACCATGCCGGAGACATAATGATGGGCTTTGGAATTATCTCGATCCTCGTTGCAGCCTTTTCGCTGCTCAGGCAGAAAGATATTAAACGCATGTTTTCTTATTCGTCCATAGAACATATGGGAATAGCCACCTTTGCATTCGGCCTTGGCGGCCCAATAGCGACCTTTGGCGCGCTACTGCATATGCTTATGCACAGCCTTGCAAAATCGTCCATATTTTTTACAGTGGGGCATGCCTCGCAGATGCACTGGACGCAGGAGATGGATAAAATCAGGGGGCTTTTCAAGGGCAATCCGCTTGTAGGATGGGGTCTTATGTTCGGGGCAATGGCAATTGTAGGAATGCCGCCTTTCGGAATCTTTACGAGCGAGTTTCTCATACTTACAGCGACCATGAAAGATGCTCCGCTCATGACACCATTCCTTCTCCTCGGGCTTGGAGTAGCTTTTGCAGCCATATTCAGGAGGGTGCAGCAGATGGTGTCAGGGGAAATCCCCGAGTATCAGAAACCAATGAAGGTCGCCAATGTGCCTGTGATGCTCCACATGGCCCTGGTGCTTGTCATTGGAATATATCTGCCTGACTTTCTGAGCAGGTGGTTTCATACTGCAGTGGAGTTGTTGAAATAGACATGTTAAAAGAGGCTATAGATAATGTTTTAGGCACAGCAGCAGCGTATACTGAACGGCAGTTCCCGCAATCTGTGGTATCATGCACTGTTCCGAGAGAACGGTTTGTGGATGCGGCAAAGGCTATGAAAAAGGCATACGCCCTTCTTGCCGCAGAGTGGGCTTCGGATGAAACGCCGTTTGGAGGCGGGTTTGCCGTATATGCCTGCTATCGCTGGGGGAGCGAGTACCTGATTGTGAGAACAGAGGTTCCGGTTGATGACCCGACATTCCCGAGCCTTACAAAGAAATATGTCCCTGCCTATCGCTTTGAACGCCAGATTCACAGTCTCATGGGTCTTGTTCCGGCAGGACATCCTGACTTGAGGCCATGGATAAAGTTCGAGGACTGGCCTCAGGAAGCATATCCTTTAAGAAAGACCTTTGATGCTTCAAAGCCAATGTTGAGGGTCAATGGGGAATATCAATGGGCAAGGGCTGAGGGCGAAGGAGTTTATGAGATTCCGGTCGGGCCTGTTCACGCAGGAATCATAGAGCCCGGGCATTTTCGTTTTCAGGCAGTAGGAGAGATGATTGTAAATCTTGAAGAGCGTCTTGGTTATGTGCATAAGGGCATCGAGAAGCGGTTCGAGTCTTTTTCGTGGCAGGATGGCGTAAGGCTGGCAGGAAGGGTGTCCGGCGACACTACCGTGGCGCACAGTATAGCATATTCAATGGCAGTCGAGGCCATAGCACAATGCGATATTCCTGAGCGGGCGCACTGGCTAAGGGCGCTCTTTCTCGAAAGGGAGAGGATAGCAAACCATCTTGGAGATATCGGCGCAATCTGTAACGATGCAGCCTTTGCCTTTATGTTGTATCAGATGATGAGGCTCAAGGAGATGCTTCTTCGCACCAACCTCAAACTCTTTGGACACAGGTTTATCATGGACAGGGTGATACCGGGCGGGGTAACCGCTGATATAGACGAAAATGGAAAGAAGGAGATTCTGAAAGAACTAAATCTCCTGTCCAAAGAGTTTGAAAGGCTTGTTAATATCTACGATGAAAATTCTTCACTTGAAGACAGGGTAAGGGATGCAGGCATTCTTATTCCTGAAAGGGCACGTGAACTCTGCACAGTAGGCATTGTGGCGCGGGCAAGCGGACTGAACCTCGATTGCAGGCTTCAGAATCCATTTCCGCCTTATGACCGGTTCGAAGTCAATGTGCCTGTCCTGATTTCCGGCGATGTACATGCAAGGGTATGGGCGAGGGTGGAAGAGATAAGGGAATCCATCCGTATCATCCGATTTATCCTCGAAAATATACCTGACGGCTCGCTTTCTGTAAACATTGCAAAGCCATCTCCAGACACATCGGGATTTGCGGCAGTTGAGGGCTGGCGCGGAGAGATTATCTACTGGGTTCAGGCAGGACCAAGGGGAGAAATAAACCGCTGTATGGTGAGAGACCCGTCCAGCGTCAACTGGCTCGGGCTTGAACAGGCAATACCTAACAACATAGTACCCGACTTTCCACTCTGCAACAAGAGCTTTAATCAATCGTATTCGGGGCATGATCTATGATAAGGATTCTTCATCAGATATTCAGGACAGGTATTGTAACTGAGCCTCTGCCTGCGGTGATTGAAGAGGAGATAATTGTTATCGGCGCAAAGCTTGAGGAGGCTATAAAGCGCCGCTTTCGCGGAAGCCTCACAATCAGGGAGGTGGATGCAGGCTCGTGCAATGGCTGCGAACTCGAGATACATGCCATTAACAACCCCATATACAATTGTGAGCGCTTCGGCATTCACTTCACGGCATCGCCCAGATTTGCAGACATGCTGCTTGTCACAGGACCTGTTTCAAGAAACATGGAGATAGCATTGCGCAGGACATATAATGCGACCCCCCCGCCAAAACTTGTAGTGGCTGTTGGAGACTGTGGATGCAACGGAGGAATATTCGGGGAAAGCTATGCATCCCTTGGCGGGATAGACAAGGTGATACCTGTGGATGTCTATATTCCGGGCTGTCCGCCTACACCTACGGCACTGCTAAAAGGGATACTGAGGGCTGTTGACAGGAATCCTTAAAGCCGCATTATTTTATCTTTTATCTGCCGGAATGGCTTTGGCTCGTGGTTGATAAATTCGTTGTAGAATTAATTAGGGACACATCCCTTATTAACTCTTTCGCCCTTTTGGTCTGCCAGGTCTCTGTAGTATAAACCTTTTGTTCAGCTTCTTTTCCATCCTCTTTATAAACTCCTCTCTACCAAAGGGTCTTCCAGTTCTCGTGGAATATTTTAAGCGTTTTATCTCCTCTTCTGTAATGCTCTCTCTGATAAATGCTATATAATCTTTCCTCTGATTATCGTTAAAAAGCTTTTCGCCCAAGATGTCGTCTCTCCTGCCTGCAACATGAGCCCTTGCACTTGAATACGGATATTCTTCTTCTTTTTTGACTATTTTTGCCCGCTTTGGATTCTGCTCAATGTATCTTGCGGCAGCCCATAAGTAATGCTCTCTGTCAACTATGCACGAATGGTATCTGCTTTCCCACAATCTTCCTGTCTTTTCATATTTCCTGTTGATATACTGGGTGTAACAAAGAGTTAGACCTTGCATCATTTTATAAAGAGATTCCTCGCGTTTAGGTCTCACAAGTAAATGAACATGGTTGTTCATAAGGCAATACGCAAGGATCGGGCATTCCCATTTATCTGAATATTTTTTGAGCAATTCTAAATACTTTTGTCTGTCTTCCTCTTCAAAGAAGACTTTCTCTTTATTATTCCCCCTTTGGATGATATGATGAGGGAATCCTACCGCAACCGCTCTTGCTATCCTTGGCATTTAATAATTTTACAGAACAGCTATTTTAATGTCAAGAAATATGGGATGTGTCCCTAATAAACTCAAAATGGTTTCAGGCTTGACCTTAATAATACGCATTCAGACGGATGGAGAGAAAGGAGCGGATATGACCGTCAGAGCGTAACACTCCGGTGGGACAGGGTGATCAGTGGCACTGCATCTGCCAAAACCATACTTGCCTTCTCGAATATAGACCAGAAGACCGGAGGCACAAGCGGATTGACAAAAGCAGATTTTGAAAGCAGGCCATGGTAAATCAAGCATCCTGTATGTCTTGCCGGGAGTGCGAAAGGGTGTGTCAGAAAGGGGCTATAAAATATGGAAGGGCTTAAGGAAAAGGTGCTTTATTCAGCAATCGGTGCATCTGGTGGATTGACCGGGCTTATATCTTTATCAAAATGCCCCGGGAATACCTGTACATCGTGTTTTGGATGTGCGGGCATAGGCATAGGCATTTTGCTTATTGCATTAATTAATAAGAAGTTAAAAGGAGGTCAAAGGAATAATGGAATGGCTTAAGGCTGCAATTGATTACGGGATAATTGGGTTTCTGACAGTCCTTAGCGTTATAGCAGTTGCAATTGCTGTTGAAAGGAGACTGTTTTATAAGAATCTGAAAATTGATAGCTTCAGCGATAAAAAGTCCCTTGAGCTTGAGCTCACAAAAAAACTTCACATAATTGCCACCATAGGAAGTAACGCTCCATACATAGGATTGTTAGGGACTGTTCTTGGAATCATGCTCACATTCTATACTATGGGCAAAGAGGGGTTTATGGACACAGGCAGGATAATGTCCGGACTTGCCCTTGCATTGAAGGCAACAGCAGTTGGTCTCCTTGTTGCAATACCTGCTGTCACTATCTACAACTTTCTTTTAAGGAGAGTGAAGGTGCTTATGGCTCAATGGGAAATTAATAACTCAAGAAAGGGGAGCGAGGGGGAATGAAATTCTCCTGCGGGTTAAGGAATGGAAGAGAAAGAGTTTGATTACATGAATGTCATTCCACTTGTGGATGTTATGCTCGTGCTACTGACTATAGTGCTTATAACATCCACATTCATTGCCACAGGGGTTATCCCTGTTGAACTGCCAAAGGCATCAAAGAGCCATCAGGAGACATTGAAGACACAGACGATAGAAATAGACAAAAAGGGCGTTATATACCTGAATTCAAGGATTGTGTCAATTAATGATATAAGGGAAAACATGAAGTCAATGGACAAATCCACGCCTATACTGATAAGGGCTGACAGGGATATTGCCCTTCAGGTTTTTGTAAATGTGCTCGATGTTGTGAAAAACCTTGGATTCAAGAGGGTCAGCCTTCAGACAGAGGAAAGAAGATGACCTATCAATCCAAGGGATTACAGTTCTCCCTTATTCTCCATGCAGTGGTGTTTGCATTTATCATCGCTTTCAGCAGCTCCATTGTACCGATAAACAAACCCATTGTTATCGACTTTAATATAGAAGATTCAGCCGATGCGCTAAAAGAGAAGCCAAAGGAACTGCCTGCTCCTAAAACCAGACCGGTGGCGAGAAGTCTGAAGCAGGAGGTCAAGGAACAGAAAAAGGAAATAGAAAAACCAACTCCGGTTGCTGACGTGCATCCTATACCGATAACAGAGGCTCAGGTGTCGATTCCTTCTGTTCAGCCACGCACTGAACAGGTAGTTGCTAAAAACGAGGGACATACTATTGCCTCTTCAAGAACAGACAGGTCATCAGGTGATAAAAAGGGTATTGATGGAGCATCCGGAAATTCGGAAGAGAAGGCGAGGATGAGATATCTCAAGGAGCATTTTGCGTATATAAGGGACACCATAATGAAGAACCTCTCTTACCCGCACATGGCAAGGAGAATGGGATGGGCAGGTAAAGTAACTGTATCCTTTGTTGTCTGCGAAAATGGGTATGTTGAGAATTTAAAAATACTCGAAACTTCAGGGATTGGGTTGCTTGATAAAAATGCAATGGGGACCATTAAGAAGGTGATGCCGTTTCCAAAACCTCCTGTCAGGGCAGAATTGATAATGCCTATAGTGTACAGGCTGGAGTAACAGTTGACAATATTTTTATGGCATCTGTTTTGCTAAATATAATAAGTGAACAAATTATGTGCTGGTTGCGGCATTATTGCCCCAAAATGTAAACTGAATGTCCATTATGAAACCTTTATATATCTCGTTATCGCTGCTACTCCTCATATCATGCTCAAGGCAGCCTGTCTATACGGTGCCTGCCATAGAGGGCACGGATATAGTTATAGATGCAGGGACGCTTGAGCCGGATATCCCAAGATTCTATACATATCATTACCGGAATAAGAATATAAACTTCTTTGTTATCAAGACCAACGGCAAAATCCTTTCATTCCTCGATGCATGTGCAAATTGTTATCCTGCAAAACTCGGCTACAGATATGACAACGGGTATATAATTTGCAAGCAATGCAGTGTAAGATATTCGGTATCCGAGGTAGAGAAGGGATTTGGTAGCTGCTTTCCGATTCGCATTTCAGGTCATCTTAAAGGAAGCAAATACCTCATCCCTGTTTCAGTGCTCCAGAGAGAGTCTGACAAATTCTGAATCGAGTGTTTGTTTGCATATTATGATTTACATCATAGCATCAACCTGCCGATTGGCTGTACTCTAAATATAGAATCACAAAAAATTTGGAGGTAAACTATGATTAACGAATGTCCATCGTGTTCAACAGTTGGAGTAGTGCAGGACAACACAGAGGCAGGTTATAAACTCTCACACTGGCCTATACAGATTAAGCTAATAGGAACGGTTGCTCCGTTTCTGAATGACGCAGACCTGCTTGTTGCTGCCGATTGCACAGCCTTTGCAGGAAGCGAGGTTTACAGGAGTTTCATGAAGGACAAAAAGGTACTCATAGGCTGCCCAAAGCTGGACGACGCTATGTTTTATGTTGATAAGTTCACAGAGATATTCACCAACATTCCTATTCAGAAAGTCACATGCCTGAGGATGGAGGTTCCGTGCTGTGGCGGCATGACAGCGGTCCTAAGGGAGGCGATAAACAGGTCCGGTAAAAATATACCGCTTACTGAAACGATCATCGGCGTGAAAGGCGACCTACTTGGTGAAAGAACTGTATAAACAAGTAGCCAGTTACCGGTAGCCAGAAAAAATCTGGCTACTGACACTACTTCACCTTTGCAAGTATCTTGATAAATGCCTTCAGAATTTCCGGGTCGTAGTTCTTTGCCTCTTTTGCGAAGACAGTCATGGCCTGAAAGGGCGTCATATTTGCCCTGTAAGGCTTGTTTGTTGTCAGCAGGTCATATGCATCCGCAACTGCTGTTATTTTCCCAAAGAGCGATATCTCATTGCCGGCTGCCCCTGAAGGATAACCTTTTCCTGTGAGTTTTTCGTGATGGTGCAAAACGGCCGAATACGACTCTACGGGAATGGCTTCATGTTTGCGCAGTATTTTTACGCCCTCGGTTACATGGGTTTTAAATATCTCAAATTCTCTCATGCCCAATCTTCCCTGCTTGTTCACTATGTCTTCGCTGATAACGCTGTGTCCTATATCATGTAGCAATGCACCGATTCCAAGCTTCTCGATATTATCCCGGTTAAGACCTAATGCAACACCTGCGCCTATGCTCATTACAGCCACATTGACCGAGTGGATATGGGTGTAATAGTCACCGCTGTTCAGTGAAAAGAGGATATAAACAGAGTCGTTATTTTCCAGGATACAATCGATAATCCGATTTGCAATTGTAATGGCTGCCTGCATCTTTTCTTTATCTTCAGGGTTTGCAAGGAGTTCGCTTATTACTATACTGGCATTTTCTTTCAATATGCGTATCTTTTTTAGATTATCGGATGCAGAGAATATGGCATGGAGCTTCTTTTGATAAACCGGCATATCGGATTTTTTTATGAGGATATGTTTTGCATTCAGATTATTTTCATCCACTGTGACTATTTTTTCAGGAGAGGCCTCGATAAGAGGGTCATATACGAAATCGTTTGCCGTGAACAGACTGAAATCTATATCCTTTATTTGTAAAAGAACGGTTTTATCCACGGGGTGATAGCTCTTTTTATTGAAGGAATACTCTTTAAATGAGACAATATCATCTCTATCGAAGACCTTTCGTTTTACCCTGTTTTTTTCTACATAGTCGTCGAGGGAGGATAGCTCGTCTGTTCTTATATAGATTCTGGATATGCCTTTCTCTTCGAAAAACTCCCGTGATATGCTGTCGCACGGCAGCCCCTCTGCAAATAGATACTTTACCCCTTCTTCATCTCTTGTAAAAATCTCAAAAGGGAACAAGGTGCCGTCGATGAGTTTGTTCAGGGGTATGTCTGTGAATTTTGTGTTGAAGTTAATCTGTGTATTTTTAATAATTTCTCTCTCCATCTGAAAAACAAAGTTCACGATTTTATCTCTTATCTTGTCGCTTATATTAATGAACTTTATGAATGTCTGGTAATGCTTGTTTTTTGTTTTTTCAACCCTGAGGACTTCTCCATAAACCCAGATGGTAATCTTTGACGGCAGGTACAGGGCCATTATTATTTCGAGAATGTCGCCCTTGCTGTATTCCTTTGCGGATTTAAAGCTCATGCCGCCTCCGCTTATATTGACGATGCATGGCTTCAAGTCACTGAAATCCTCTGCCCTTGCAGCCACAGAATCCTTCAGGTGCGGAGGCACGACATTCACTTTCAGCGGTATAAAGGTATCTATTCTGAAATATTCTCTTTTGAACATGATTACACAGATTTTAACATGACTACACTCAATTTGAGCGATTTTGTAAGGCAGGCACTGCTACAAGACTTTAAAAAGTCCTCGTTCATGTGCGCCTGCAAGATGACATAAGCATTTTAGCTACCAGTAACCAGTAGCCAGTGGTCGGTAGCCAGATTTTTTTCTGTCTATTGTCTACTGACTGTTGGTGTTTTCCAGCCCATATTTTTTCAGCTTTCTCCACAACGATACCCGATCGATACCGAGTATCTGCGCTGCAAGTGTCCTGTTTTCGCCCACTTCGTTTAATACCCATTGGATGTAAGCCATCTCCTGCTCTTCAAGGGAAGGGATTTTTCCTTCCTTTTTTCTGAATGTCCTTATGTTCAACTCACGAAGGTCTTCAGGGAGATGGGCAAGCTCTATAACATTTCCTGTAGTGAGGGCGACTCCCCTTTCTATTGTATTTTCGAGCTCCCTCACATTGCCTGGAAAGTCGTAGTTCATCAATATGGCAATCACATCATGGGAAATTTCCGTGACGTTTTTTTTCATGAGGGCAGCATATTTTTTTAAAAAATAGTAGCTCAGAAGCGGTATGTCATCCTTTCTTTCGGAAAGGGGCGGAATATAGAGCGAGACAACATTTAGTCTGAAATAAAGGTCCTGCCTGAATTGTCCGCCTTTTATAGCATCCTGAACATCCCTGTTTGTTGCTGCTATGAACCTCACATCCACCTTTACCGGTTTTGTTGCGCCGAGCCTCAGTACTTCCCTCTCCTGAATAACCCTCAATAACTTAACCTGCATGGACAGGGGCATCTCTGTTATCTCGTCCAAAAACAGCGTCCCGCCGGATGCCATTTCTATCAACCCCTTTTTCATCGTGGTTGCGCCTGTAAATGCACCTTTTTCATGGCCGAACAATTCGTTGCCGAGGAGTTCTTCTGTGAATGCACCGCAGTTTATTGCAAAGAAAGGCCCCTCCAACCGTTTGCTGTTGAAGTGTATATAGCGTGCAAAAAGCTCTTTGCCTGTGCCGCTTTCGCCGCTTATAAGAACATTGCAGTCTGTCGGCGCAATCTGCCTTGCCGTATCAAGAAGCCTTTGCATATTGGCATCCTGAGTAATTATTTTTACCTTTCCCTGATATTTTTCTATCTGTTCTCTTAACTGGGCATTCTCCTTTTTGAGCCTTACCTTTTCGCATGCCTCTCTTACGACCTTTCTTACCTCGTCAAGTTTGAATGGTTTTGCGATGTAATAGAATGCGCCCTGTTTCATTGCGTTTACTGCCGATTCAAGGGTTGCATAGCCTGTTATCATTATTACCTCTGTGTCTGGATAAAGCTCATGGCATCTCCTTAATATCTGCATACCATCCACCTTCTCCATCCTTAAATCTGTAAGCACAACATCGAATTTCTGCTCGTCGAGCAATTTCAAGGCATTCTGTCCGCTCTGCGTTCCGACTACCTCATAGCCCTCCTTTTTCATCACATGTTCAAGGTTTTTGAGGGCTATTTTTTCATCATCAACTATTAATATCGTTGTATGGTTTTGCATTGTCATTACTCCTTAATTTTAATTACTCTCTCTTATCGGTAATCTTATTAAAAACGTTGTCCCTTTTCCTACCTCGCTGTCTACAGCAATGCAGCCGTCATGCTCTTCTATGATTTCGTGGACAATGAATAATCCCAATCCAGAACCTTTCCCAACATCCTTTGTGGTGAAGAATGGGTCGAATACCTTTGGCAATAATTCAGAAGGTATTCCTTCTCCTGAATCCCTTATCTCGATGTCCACGGTATCCTCTTCGAGGGTGCACTTGCCGCGATACTTGAGGTAATTATATATTGCTGCTTCATCTTCCACCTTATCTATTGCCCTGTGTTTTTGCGACCTGATAGACACGCTTCCCTCATCGACAATGGATTCTATTGCGTTTTTTATCAGGTTTAAAAATGCCTGCTGTATTCTCTGTTTATCCGCGAAAATAAAGATATCGTCCGGTATGTTGATGCCTATACTCACCTTTGTGGGGATCTGTCCCTTTACAAACCTGATGGTCTCTTCAAAGAGGGGTTTTAAGGGAACCTTTTCTTTTTTGAACTCCTTATCGCGCGAGAATTCCAACAGGGAGCGGACTATATTTCTTGCCCTGTCTGTCTGATCTTCTATCTGGGAGAGTAACTCCCTCTTGTATTCTCTGTCCGATTCTTCAAGCTCCTCCTTTAGTATTTCGGTGGAGGTCGAAATGTTTGACAGAGGATTATTCAACTCGTGGGCAACGCCCGAAAGGAGCGTTCCGAGGGATGCAAGTTTTTCTGACTGAATGATGTGCCTCTGCCTCAATTCCAGCTCCTTGAGCATCTTGTTAAAGGCATTGGTGAGGGAAACGATTTCCCTGTCCTTTGATCTTATCTGTATGCTCCCGAATCTGCCTTCTGCAATTACTTCCATGCTGTTTTCAAGTTGTTTGAGCGGCCTGACCACCATTCTTGAAAGCACCTGTCCGATGGCTATGCCTAAAAGCGATAGAGAGATAATCGAAAAGATGAGGATGCTCTGGGAATTGTACAGCATCACCTGAAGATTTCTCCTCTCTGTCTTTGATATGTCTTCTGCTGCTGTTATTACGTCCTTGCCGGTTTTTCTTATTTTACCCTCAAGGATTGTTTTTTGAATGCTGTGCCTTCTGTTTAAGCCAGCATATTCTTCCACAAGTTCTTTATATAGTTTAAGATCGTTTTTTAGGGATGATATCTGCTGTGGGCTGGCAATTGTTTCGAAGCCTTTGATGTTTTTTTCGAGCAAGTCCTGTGCTTTTTTTACATACTCGGTGTTTTCGTAATAATCCGCCTCCTGATTGTACAGAAAGTAATTCTTTTCAAACCTCCTGATCTCCAGCGTTGTGTCGAAAAATTCCGATATGGCTTCCCCGAACATTATCTTTTTTTCCATGAATCTGAGTTCTATAAATGTGAATACAGACAGGCCGATTATGATGACCAGTATGGTGTAATAACCAAATGTAATTTTCTGTCTTATGCTCGGCTGGTATTTGAACATATCTTATTTTAACAGTCCCATATTGCAAAAAGCAACAATATATAGTTTGAGTGCAACAGTGGTTGTTATTTCGAAATCACAAGGTCTATGGCTTCATTTATGTTGTCTACGGGATGGACATCTATGTCCATTTTGATGTCGTCGCTTAATTCTTCCAGATCCATACTGTTTTTTGCAGGAATGATAATAGCCTTTACCCTTGCGCGCCTGGCAGCAAGTATCTTCTCTTTAATCCCTCCAACAGGGAGTATCCTCCCCGTGAGTGTTATTTCACCTGTCATGGCAATGCCCCTGATGGCGGGCTGCCCTGTCATGAGCGAAACAAGCGCTGTTACAATAGCAAGGCCGGCTGAAGGCCCGTCCTTCTGTATAGACCCTGCTGGTATATGGATGTGAATATCGTAATGCTCGAAAAAATCTTCCGGTATGCCAAGTGAGCCTGCATTGCTCCTGATATAGCTTAAGGCTGTCTGTGCAGACTCCCTCATTACATCTCCCATGGAGCCTGTGAGTATCAACCCCTTTTTGCCTTTCATCTTTACAGCCTCTACAAAGATAATGTCCCCTCCTGCCTCGGTCAATACAAGACTGGTTGTAACTCCGACCCTGTTGCCTTCTTCTATCACCTCGAAATGGTATTTCCTGCGACCGAGGTATCTCTCTACCGCTTTGGGAGTTATTTCGACTGGTTCAAGTCCCTTTCCATGCTGTACCAGTTCTCTGGCTATCTTGCGGCAGATAGAGGCGATTTTTCTTTCAAGATTTCTTATGCCTGCCTCATGGGTATATTCCTGAATTATTTTATAAACGGCTTCCTCTGTAAATGAGGGCTGGTGCTCATATAACCCCTTTTCTTTTATCTGTTTTGGAATAAGAAACTGCATGGCTATACGGGTCTTTTCTTCCTGCGTGTATCCTGAAAATTCTATGACCTCCATGCGGTCCCTGAGAGGCGACGGGATATTGTGTATTACATTGGCAGTAACGATGAACATAACGCTTGAAAGGTCAAAGGGAACATCCAGATAGTGGTCAACAAAACTGTGATTCTGTTCGGGGTCCAATACCTCCAAAAGTGCGGATGCAGGGTCTCCTTTGAAATCCTGGCCTATCTTGTCTATTTCGTCCAGCATGATTACAGGATTTGCCGACTCGACCCTACGTATTTCTTCTATAATCCTTCCGGGTTTTGCGCCTACATATGTGCGTCTGTGTCCGCGTATTTCAGCCTCGTCTTTCATGCCTCCGAGGGAAATCCTTACAAACTTCCTTCCCAGTGCTGTTGCTATGGCCCTTCCCATGGATGTCTTTCCTGTACCCGGAGGCCCTGCAAAACATAACACAGAACCCCTGGCGCTTCTCATTTGCATCTTTTTCTCCAGCGCATTTTTCATTGTGGTGCGCACTTCATCGAGCTTGAAGGGTTTTGAAATATAATTGAAGGCGCCCTTTTGCATGGCCTCAACAGCAGACGGCACCGTGGCGTATCCGGTTATCATAATCACCTTTGTGTCAGGATTCTTTGTCTTTATTTTTTCCAGTATTTCCATACCGTCTATGCCAGGCATTTTAAGGTCTGTAATTACCACATCGAATTCCGAGGACCCCAGTTCCTTTAATGCCTCTTCACCGTTTGAAGCAGTTGCCACTTCATAATTCTCTTTTGCAAGTATGTGCGTCAGATTTTTCCTTGCAATCTCTTCATCGTCAACCACCAGTATATGCGGTTTCCTTGCTGCCCTCAGAACCTTTACAGATAGATGCTCAAGGATCCTCTCTTTAATTTTATGGAGACCGTAATGCTCCTTGTTCAGTATTTTTTCTGCACGGCTGATGTCCAGGTTGTCCTCTGTTTTTTTGTTCCACGGCATGCCCACAAGATAGTCGATATAGGTGATGCCGATGGTGTATTCTGCAGATGAGGGGCTTATCCGGGATAGTGTCTCCAGTTCTTGTTCCGCAATCTTTTTGACATCAGGCGGCATGCCGGCAGCATCAATCATCCTGCCGAGGTCTTCTATCTTCGCTGCCTGCTCTGTATCTTCGGATTTCTTAAAGAATTTCATTCTTTAATCTAACACAAAAGGTAACTGTTCAGCATTCCTGGTGCAAAGTCTTTTTCAGCACACCCGACATCTATTTCGGAATGTCGGGCTATTTAGTTGTAATTTGCAACATACATGGATCTATCTGCATCACCCCCGCATCTTCTCGAAAAATAGGCATTCAGCGGTTATTCGAATTATCCCCGTTGCATATTGAAACGAATTGTGTTTTTCTCGTATTGCTGGTATTCAAAAATAATGCTGATATTTCAGTCAGTTATCAATCATTCTGCTTCTGGCATGAACATTGATATTAATGAAATTAAAAAATCAAATTCCAAGAGAAAGGAGATGACTAAAATGAAGAAGTTGCTTAAAAAGTTTGAGACTGCAATGATGGCAGTCGCATTCGCAGAAGAAGGCGAATTCGAGACAGCAAGGCAGTTGATGAGGGAAGATGAAAGGGAAACTAAAAGGCCTACCACTTACAAGAGGCAGACAGACAGAAAAGTTTTAAGGGCCGAGTAAGATTTTTGGGGTAACTGTGCGCAAGTTAAAAAAAACGATGAGCAAAATAGAAAGGTTAATGTCGGCAGTCTCTTTTGCAGAGGAAGGCGAATTTGATACTGCAAAGGAGATGTTGAAGGAGGAAAGAAGGGTGCTACTGGCTGTGAAAAAGGAGCAGATGGATAAGAGGACATTCAGATATGCAATAAATGCCTGTAAAAGGGTCGGGGCGCATCTGGACATCCTCTATATCTCACCTGTGGAAGCCATAGACCCAGTCCTTGAAGAATGCCTGTCAGAGATGGAGAAGGAGGGCATTAACTACAGATTGATGCGCAAGAATGGCTGCTTAAAACAGGAAATAATCGACTACACGAATTCAAAGAAGGAAGTCCTCTTTGCAGTTACGGAATCATCGGGAAACCTCGATGTTGACTGCAAAGGCAAAAGGCTTTCCGAGGCATGGCAGAATCTCAAGTGCCCCCTCGTAGTTGTTGAGGATGGAGTTTAGTATGAAATTAAAAATAGATGTTGTTGGACATCTTAAATAAAAAGGAGGAAAGACAATGGGGAGTAGTTATGGAAAGAAAAAGCCTGTTGGAAAGATGGTAATCATGGGGATTATCTCCATAGCTCTTTACACGGCACTATTGATGAATCAGGACATTATTAACAATTATATCGGAAGGGGAGGCGTCTATGCGTTTCTTCCGATAGTTACGGCATTTATCTTCTCTTTTGTACATGGAAAATTCACAGGAGATTTCTGGACAGTTATGGGAGTAGAGGCTGCCAGGAAAAAGAAGGAGGTCAAATAAAATGCACGATATTGTTAATGCAGCGGCTAATTTTATCAATCTTGATATAGTGAATATCACTTACCTGTTTCTGGTAGGATTTGTGGGCGGACTTGTAAGCGGATTTATCGGCTCAGGCGGTGCATTCGTTCTTACACCGGGTATGATGAGCCTGGGTGTGCCGGGCCTTGTGGCAGTTGCAAGCAATATGTGCCACAAGTTCCCAAAGGCATTAGTCGGCGCAATCAAGCGCGCAAAGTACGGACAGGTTGATGTAAAGCTTGGCATAGTGCTCGGCATCTCTGCAGAGGCAGGTGTTCTTTATGGAGCACATATACAGGAAAGCATTAAGAAGGCATTCGGCGATGCAGGCTCAAACCTCTATGTCAGCGTTGCCTTTGTTGCAATCCTTGGAATCGTTGGAACGTTTGTATTGAGGGATGCATGGAAGACCTACAAATCAGGAAGCACACATGAGGAAGAAAAGGTTACGAAGATTGCAAAATGGGTGCAGTCAATTAACATCCCGGGTACGATGGTATATTTCAAGAGCCTTAATGCGAGAGTTTCGGTGCTCTTCACCATTCCCCTCGGTTTTGCCACAGGCATGCTTGCAGCAACTATAGCAGTAGGTGGGTTCATTGGTGTGCCTGCAATGATCTATGTCCTCGGAGCGCCGAGCCTTATGGCATCTGCAACAGAATTGGTCATAGCCTTTGTCATGGGATTGGGAGGTTCTTTTAAATATGCACTGAGTGGTCTTGTTGATATAAGGCTTGCCATGATTATCCTTGGCGGTTCGCTCTTCGGCATACAGCTTGGCGCAATAGGAACAACATATGTAAAACCCTTTATGATTAAAGTGGTGATGGGTGTTATAATGGTAACAGTCCTTTTCAGCCGTGCATTGATGGTTCCTGTATATATGTCTCAACTCGGGCTGATTGGGCAGCTTGGTGATACCACTGTAAAGGCTTTGAAGAGCACAAGCTTTGCCATAATGATATTCGCATTGGCGCTCGGTGCATTTATAGTCCTGAAGGCGATGTGGCAGGGACGCAGGGCAGAAAAATTGTCTGCACAGGAAGCTATAAGTCATAGTAAAGTATAACCATGGCCAATATAATTATGAAAAAACACAACAACAGGAAGGTGAAAAAGATGTTAGTGGCGATTGACGGCTCTGAATCCAGCATGCATGCATTGAAGGAGTCCTTCAAGCTTGCCAGAAATGAGAAGAGTTGGATAACTGTTGTTTCGGTGGTGCCCGAGTATAAGGGCGACCTTGATCTGGTAGCTGTTGGAAATGTTATGGCATCTATGAGGAAACCCTGCGAAAACGCCCTGCACAAGGCTGATGAACTGGCAAGGGCTGAAGGCGCATTGATAAAAACCGTGTGCGAAGAAGGCGAGGCGTACGAGAGGATTATTGATCTCGCCGAGGCCGAGAACTGCGAATTGATTGTCATGGGAAGGAGAGGATTATCGCGGCTTGAAAGGGTGCTTGTGGGAAGCGTTACTGCAAGGGTAATAGGACACAGCCCCATAGATGTCCTTGTTGTGCCGCTCACTGCGGAAATAGGGTGGAATAAGATACTTCTTGCAACCGACGGTTCCAGATACAGCAAGGCTGCTGCTGAGAGGGCAATAGATTTTGCCGGAGAATACGGTGGAGAACTCAGGGTGGTGTCTGTTGTTGATGTCCCTGCTGAATTTTATGGCGAAGCCCCTGATGCCGTAGAAGACCTGATTAATAAGGCAAAGGGTTATGCGGAGGATGTGAAAAGACAGGCAGAGTCAGCAGGTATAAAAGCAGAGACCTTTGTAAGGGAAGGAGAAACCTATAAAGCTATACTTGATCTCGCAAAGGAACAGAATGTAAATGCTATAGTAATGGGATCACATGGCAGGACGGGACTGAAGAGGCTTTTGATGGGAAGCGTAACGGAAAAGGTTATCGGTTATGCGTCCTGCCCCGTGCTTGTGGTCAAATCGTAAAAGGCAGGTAAAGGCAAGGGTGAAGGCAGAGGTAAAGAATACTTTACCTCTGCCTTCACATTTTGTTATTTTTAACAAATGTCACTCAAGAAAAAAATAGCCATAAGCTTTCTCATCAGCGCGTTCATCATTGCTATCCTTGCAGCATTTGAATACATCAACTTCATCGAGATAAAAAAAGAGATAAGGAACCTTGAGCTTACAGATACAATAAGGAGCAAATCTCTTCAACTGCGAAGACACGAGAAGAACTTCTTTCTCTACGGAATGCCGAAGGCTGCTGAAGAGTCTGAGGCTATCCATAAATATTTAAATGAACTGGATGCCATTCTTGAGAGAGATCTCGCAATTGATAAGACAGGCAAACTTTCCTATCTTAAGAAACGAATAAGGGAATATGGCGGAAGGTTCAATAAAATAGAGTCTTCTATAAAAAACCTGACAGATGAGTTCGAAAATACAAAGGATACTTATGCGAGGTACCATAAATTTTTTCCGCTCATAGAATCGACCTTTCTGGAGAGGCCTCATCAGGCAGCAGAATTTCTAGAGAAGGTTTTCTTATTGCCTCCCAATCACAGGCTCGTTATCGGCCTGAGGGAGCTATATTCTGACATACAGATACTTAGAAAAGATGGAGAAGACATACTTGTTATATCCAAAGACCTGGACAAGGTTGCGAGGGAAAATGCAGAAGGCGTTATTCACATGTCCCAGATTGCGATCCTCATATTTTTCCCTCTGTTCCTTGTTGTAGGGATAGGGATGCTCTTTGTTATAAGCAATAATGTTGTGAACAGACTGAGACTGCTTATAGGCTTTGTGGAAAAAACAGGGAAAGGTGATTACTCCCACATACCCGTTTCATCCCAGAAAGACGAGGTGGGCATTCTCATCAGAGAATTTAATGATATGGAAAATCAACTATCCCAGAGGGAAGAAGAGCTTGACAGAAAGAACAAGGAACTGCTCCAGTCCAGGAAACTGGCTGCCATAGGGACCCTTGCATCGGGTGTTGCCCATGAGCTCAACAACCCCCTTAATAACATCTACATATCTGCACAGGTGCTTATGAAGGAAGCAGGGGACAGCTGTTCCCTTACGGCAAGGGAGACAGTGAACGATATACTCGGGCAGACATTAAGGGTAAAGAGGATCGTTGGAGACCTCCTTGAATTTGCGAGGGGCAAGGAGCCACAGTTAAGAAAGGTGGAGCTTAACGATCTCATAATGGGTGCATACAAATTGGTGAGCACCACCATTGATACCGAATATATTAATTTCGAGATGGATACTGATCCTGCCGGTGTAATAATAAATGCAGACTATGAGCAGATGGAAAGAGTTTTTATTAACTTATTTACCAATGCTGTTGATGCCATGAATGGAAAGGGCAATCTGAGCGTGAGAATAAACAGGGAAGGAGAATCTATTAAGATAAAAATATCAGACACGGGCAGGGGAATGTCTGCGGATGCCGTGGAAAAGATATTCGAGCCATTTTATACTACAAAGGACAAGGGCACGGGACTTGGTCTCGCCATTGTCTTTAATATAACAAAGAAGCATAACGGCGAGATAAGCGTTCAAAGCGAAGAAGGCAAAGGCACGACGTTTACCATTACATTGCCCCAAAGAGGCGTCATTGCGAGGAGCGATAGTGACGAAGCAATCTAAGAACGAGATTCCTCGCTCCGCTCGGAATGACGGTTTAGGCGGCAGATAAAGGGATAATTATGACATTTAAGATTCTCGTAGCAGAAGATGAAGAGATAACACTTAAGCATCTCGTGAATACCCTCAAGAGGGAAGGCTATGATGTTTCAGGCACGAAAAACGGTCGCGAGGCATTGGATGCCATGTCAAAAGAGCATTTTGATGTCCTCATAACAGACATAAAGATGCCTGAAATGAACGGTATAGAACTTCTTGAAAGGGCAAAGGAATTGGATCACGAAATAGAGGTTCTGATAATCACCGGCTTCGGAAGCATAGGCTCGGCAGTGGAGGCCATGAAGAAGGGGGCATACGAATACATCACAAAACCCTTTGATCTTGACGAACTGATCCTGAAGGTCAAGAATATCCATGAACGCAAGGTATTGAAAAAGGAGAATGTTGCGCTGAAGGCATTCTTCGGCATGAACAAAAGGGTCTCTATCATTGCGAAAAGCAAGAGCATGCAGAACATATTGAATGTCATCGAAGGCATAAGGGACTCTGACTGCAATATCCTTCTCACAGGTGAAAGCGGCGTTGGAAAGAGCCTTCTGGCAAAGATAATACACTTCACCAGCAGGAGGCAGAACATGCCCTTCCTTTCCATAAACTGTGCAACACTTACAGAAGATCTCCTTGCCAGTGAGTTGTTCGGACACGAAAAAGGCGCATTTACAGGCGCTGTCAGGACAAAACAGGGGCTTGTGGAAATAGCTGATAAAGGCACTCTTTTTTTAGATGAGATTGCAGAGATGGCCACAAACCTTCAGGCAAAACTGCTCAAGGTAATAGAGGAGGGAGAGTTTTTCAGAGTTGGAGGTACGAGGCCTATTAAGGTGGATGTGAGATTCATAGCTGCAACCAACCAGAATGTGAGGAGGATCATATCCGAAGGCAGGTTCAGGGAAGACCTCTATTACAGGCTGAATGTCATGGAAATATTCATCCCTCCCCTGAGGGAGCGCAGGGATGACATCGAGCCTTTAAGCAACTACTTCTTACATAAGCACCTTCCCAAGTCCAATAAAAAGATAAAAGGCATCTCTAAAGAGGCCATGGACATCCTCATGCATTACAGTTTCCCGGGCAATGTAAGGGAGCTTGAGAATATCATCGAGAGGGCCATAATACTTGAGAGGAGCACCCTTATTACCCCTGAAAGCCTTCCCCAGAGCATTACCATGTTCCAGATAGAAACCATCGAGCCCGGCAAGATAAAGACAATGGATGAGATTAACAAAGAGTATGCGGAGAGGGTTGTTGAGATGTTCGGAGGCAATAAGTCAAAGGCTGCGGAAGTACTTGGCATATCGAGGACAAGCCTCTGGAGGATACTGAAACAGGAAGACCTTCTGGATGCACAGAATTAAATGAAAAGAAGTAGTTTGGTCGCTATATTATCCCTTTTTATTTTTTGTTTTGCCTGTACGTCGTATGAATTCGACAAAAAGAAGTTTGAAAATGTTAATCATGCTGCAAAGGCTGTAAGAGACTATGTTAAAGCTGGTGCGGATATCAAGCAATTCGAGGATTTGCTGCAAAAACTATCTTCAGAAATAGCTATCCTTAAAGATAGAGTGAAATCCGAAAAGGAAAGGGAATTGTTAAAGGACTATTCCAATCTCCTGACGATTTATCGGGATGGCCTTATATTATGGAAATACAAAACAGAATTCACACGATACGGCTTTGTTCCAAAAGGTCTAATATATGTGGGACAGGACGTGGAGAGTATCGTGGAAAAATACAGACTTCCTACAGAGTCCCATATTTTTAAACCCACCAAACAATCATGGAAGAGCATTCCCGAAAGTTCCATTCAAATAATCTGGATGAATGCCGATTCCCAGTTGGAGATAATCGATAATATTTTGAACTACTGAAAAGCAGTAGCGGTAACGCTTAACTGCACTATTTTCCCTAAAAATACTTTATAATTATAGCAATTCCTAAACTCGTCAAGGGAATAAATAGAAATGCTGACACAGAATACCGATTTGCAATGCTAAAAGAGTTTATTGAAAAAAACAGGGACAGGAAAGCCTTTCTTGAACATGAAGTAAAGGGGCTATTTAAAACCATGGGTTTCTCTGTGCCTGATGGGGTATTTATACCTAAAGACACCCAGCTTTCAGCCTTCAGCCTTCAGCTTTCAGCCCTTTCATATCCCCTTGTTGCAAAGGTATCTTCATCAAAAATTATCTCAAAGAGCGATGTAAAAGGTATAAGGCTTGGGATAAAAAATGAGGATGAGTTGAAGAATGCAGTTTCGGAACTTATGCAAATTGAGCATGCAGAAGGTGTTTTAATCGAAGCGATGTCCCCGCAGGGGCTTGAGGTTATTATTGGTGGTGTAATAGATGGGCAATTCGGCCCCATTGTTATGTTCGGCCTCGGAGGGGTGTTTGTTGAATTGTTCAAAGACATTTCATTCGGTCTTGCACCTCTTGAAAAGGATGATGCTATCTGGCTTGTTAAACAAATTAAAGGCTACAGGCTCTTGGAGGGTTATAGAGGAAATCCGCCTGTGGATTTTGATGCACTGATAAATATAATTGTTTCTGTCTCGGAAATGATGGCGACTAATTTGATTAAAGAGATAGATTTAAATCCAGTTGCCCTTTATCCAAAAGGAGCGATGATACTGGATGCAAAGATGGAGATTATTTAGCAACTCCATATTTCTTCCTTACCTCTTTTATCTTTCCGCATGTGTATTCACCCTCAGGGCACGGTGCATAGAGGCAGCCGGGGCCTGCCTTTTCAAAGATTACTGGCGACGTCTTTTTGACGAGTTTTAGCATTTCTTCAGCCATATGTCTTATCTCCCACTGCGCGCGGTTGCAGCAGCGCATCCTGAAGAAATGCAGCAATTCCCTTGCATTCATAGTAACTATTATCTTTGTCTCTGCTGCGTTGGGGAGTATAAAGCGCGCATCCTGATTTGCGGACTCGCCTTTTATGCCTTTTTCATTGAGCTTTTTTACGATGTGGTTGTATGCCTTCTGCGCCTCTGACATGAAATCCTCAAAATATCTCTTAAGCTCTTTGTCTTCCTTTATTATGGGTGGGATTACGTAATCAAAACCTGTTTCTTCACTAACGTATCTCTGTGACTGCTGCGAATAAGATGCGAGCCTGTGCCTTACGAGCTGATGGCTGCATGCCCTCGATATGCCTTCGATTGCAAAGGTGAATGAAGAATGTTCTATCGGGCTCATGTGTCCCATCTTCACGAGTTTTTCCACAAATGCCTTCTGATCCTTTGCCTCTATCTTTTCTTTCAATGCCTCTATATCCGAGGGGCTGTAGCAGAGCTTTGCAGCCATTGCCACAATCTCCTCTGGATTTGGCGTGTGTTTAAGCAGTATTACCTTTAGCCTTGCCTCTGACATCCTTCCTCCTGTTATCTTCCTATTATCTGGCCATTATCTGAACATACCTTGCTATGCCGTTTCTTGTTATAAGCCCGATTACGCTTTCTTTGTCTGTTACCACCAATCTTCCCTTGTCTTCCATTATCATCAATTCAAGCGCCTTCATAATATCATCCTCCTCGGCAACCTCCCATTTCTTGTCATGAGGCACAAAGATTTCGGATATTTTAATATCCTTCCACCTTCCCCTCGGCACATCCTTTATCTCTTTTAGAGTAATGAATCCGAGGAATTTCCCGTCATCAACCACCGGGAATCCGCCGTAACCGTATCTCAGGAAGTATTCATTGACTGCTGCGTCCACTGTTAGAGTTGACGGCATGGTTACAATATCTCTCACCATTATATTCCTGACTTTAATTCCGTTGAGTGTCTGCTGAAGACTTGCCTGCTGATAGCTCGCCTGTGATGCGGAATATAGAAACCAGCCTATGAGCATCAGCCACAATCCACCCGGAAATCCTACAAATATGGAAAATATGCCGAAAATTATGAAGAACATCGCAATCTTTTGTCCGTAAGTGGATGCCTTTCGCGTTGCATAAAAGAAATCGTTTGTCTTTTTCCATAGAAATGCCCTCACAACCCTTCCGCCGTCCATGGGGAATCCGGGTATCAGATTGAATGCACCGAGTATGAGATTAAGCTGCGCAAGGTATGAGAAAAGCGCCTTTGTAACCTGCGTTGTTGCCACATTATAGGCAATGCCAAAAATCATTGACAAGAAGAAACTTGACAAAGGCCCTGCAATAGCGATCCTGAATTCAGCCTTTGGACTGGGCGGCTCCCCCTTCATCTGGGCAACCCCGCCGAAAATGAACAGGGTTATGTTGATTATCGACAATTTGTATTTAAGTGCAACGAACGAATGCGACAACTCATGGAATGCAACGGAAACAAAAAGCAGCAAAGCTGCCACTGCCCCGTTAATCCAGTAAGCTGCCACAGGTAGTTGTGGTGCAGCCTTCGGGAAATAAAATGTTGATAATGACCATGTTATCAGGCCGAAGATAATGAGCCATGAGAAATGTACCCTTATGGGTATGCCCATGACTGTCGCTATTTTTAGGGAGCCTGTTTGCAACGGTGCATTCATAAGATAGATTATACCATTGTTTGGGCTTGATAATATCGGAATTTTTTGTTTTTATATAACTATGTTTAAAAAGGTTATTTTTGGCATTGCCGTAATTCTCATTCTATCAATAGCTGGGCTTATTCTATTCTTCCCATTCGACTCTTTTGTCAAAGAAAGGATTGACAAGGCCCTCGGCCCTGACATCTCCATCAAGAATTTAAAGATAAGATGGAATGTTATAGTTGCAGATGATATTCTGGTAAAAACTCCTGCCGGCACCGATTTCCTTGAAATAAAACAACTCAGGCTTAAACCATACCTGTGGGCACTTTTAAGGAAGAAGTTCGACATCAAAGAAATAGAGATGGACTCGCCGCGCCTTGTCATTAAAAGGACTAAAGGCGGCAAATGGCTTTTCCCTGAGCTTAAAAAGAAAGAGGACCGGAAGTCATCAGTAGAGCTTATTGTGAAGACTTTCAGGGTAAACAGTGGAAATGTGATTATCGAGGATGACCTTAAAGGATTCAATATGAAATTGAACGATGTGGTTATCGATATGAAAAGCAGTTTATCCCTTTTTCAATCAGGGAAAACAACCATTACTGCAACGGCAAAGTTTTTAGATGCAGGTAATGCCTCATTGAAATCCGAAGGGAATATTTCTAACGGCAAGTTTAAAGGCACATTCACTATCAGGGATTTAAACATGACTGTGCTGAGACCTTACATGAAAGGGGATGTGAGGGTTAAAAAGGGAAAGCTGAATTTGGATTCGAATTTCATTCTCGATAAAGGCTATGTTAAGGCGCCCTCTTCGCTCAGGATAAGGGATATGGATATAGAGACGAGGGGATTTTTAATGGGGGTAGGTGCTCCTTTTGTGATAGAGCTTGTAAAGAAAAAAGGAGAGATTGTTCTAAACTTCAATATATGGGGCAAGTGGAATAACCTACAGCATGATCTGAAGGAGTCGTTTAAAAGAAAGGTTTCAGAGGAACTGGAAAAGACTATTACTTCACCCCTTGAGCAGGCAACGAAGCCGTTGCATGAAGTGTTAAAGAATGTTGGCGGCCTCCTGCCGGCGATAAAGTAAAACTAAAATCTAAGTTGAGCGATTTTATATATATCAGACACTGCTCAAAGACTTTAAAAAGTGTTTGAGCATGTGTATATGAGAGCCTTTTCGCAGCACCTGATATATATTTTTAGATTAGAATCGCTATACTGATGCCTACAATTTTCCCTTTGTCGTTGGCAGGCCTTTTATTCTTGGGTCGATGGTTACTGCCTGTCGTAATGCCCGTCCCAATCCCTTGAATATCGCCTCGATTATGTGATGGGTGTTTCTGCCGTAAAGGATATTCACATGGAGCGTAATACCACTGTTGCTCACAAATGCCTGAAGAAAGTCCTCGATAAGGTCAGGGTCAAAATCCTTGAGTTTGCTCTTTTTGGGAAATTCCACTTTATATACAAGATAAGGCCTGCCGCTGATGTCGAGGCTTACTGACGCAAGCGCCTCGTCCATGGGCACGGATGCCTGCCCATATCGCGATATGCCTTTCATGTCTCCAAGCGCCTGTTTAATTGCCTTGCCGAGGACGATTCCGACATCTTCAACAGTGTGATGATAGTCGATCTCGATATCCCCTTTTGCCTTCAGTTTTGCATCAAACAGCCCGTGCCTGCACATCAAGGAGAGCATATGGTCAAGAAAAGGGATGGATGTATTTATAGAGTATTTGCCGCTTCCATCGAGATTTATTTCAACTGATATGTCTGTTTCTTTGGTCCTTCTTTCAACCTTAGCTTTTCTCATCCCTTCCTCCGATGGATTTTCTCAATGCTTTTATAAAAAAGTTATTTTCTTCAGGTGTTCCTACTGTCACCCTTAAGGAGTCTTTGACAGCACTGCTTAGGTTTCTCACCAAAACACCATTTTTTATCAGCTTCTCAAAGACTATATCTGCATTTTTTGTCTTGAACAATATGAAATTTGCTTCAGAGGGATAGGGCGATACATTATTAATTCTGCTTAATTCCTCAAACAACCTTTCCCTTTCTGAAATGATATTTTTTATCTGTGATCCTATGACGTTCTTGTTTTTGAATGCCTCCAATGCCATTGCCTGGGACAGTGCATTTAGATTAAATGGAAGTCTTACCTTGTTGACCTCATTGATCAAGCCTTCATCAGCTATTAGGAAGCCGACCCTTAATGATGCAAAACCTATTTTGCTTAATGTCCTGAGTATAGCGAGGTTTTTGTAATCCTTTAATAAAGGTAAAAAGCCCTTCTCGCTTGAGAATGGCTGATATGCCTCATCTATAACCACAATGCCTTTAGATGCCTCTATGATTTTTAATATGCTTTCGGCAGAAAAACAGTTTCCTGTCGGATTGTTTGGCGAACTGAGGAATATAAGTTTGGGGTTATATTTTTTTATAGCAGTAAGTATTTTATCAATATCGAGGTCAAAATCTTTGTTTAATGGTATTCCGATATTTTTCTCTCCCAATGCCTGTGAGATAATGCCGTACATTGAAAATGTTGGAACAGGGTAAAGCACAGGGCCACCAAAAGCAATAATCAAATAGTAAATTAGTTCATCAGAGCCGTTTCCCAGCAGAATGTTTTCTATATTGATTTTGAGTGCCTTTGAGATTGCCTTTTTTAGTTCCTTAGCTTCTGGATCGGGGTAGCGATTAATTTTTTGAAGGACTTTTTTGTCAGGTGTAATGTTAATACAATAGGGGCTTTCATTGGCATCCAGCTTCACTTTGCAAGGTATCTCTTTTGCCTCGTATGGCTTGAGAGAGCGGATATTAGGCTTTGCGAGTTTTGTGAAATCTATGTTTTTCATGCCTTTTATAATAAATGGACAGTGAACCATTGTCAATGCTCTGATTGTCGGGTATAATGAGTTATGAAAATTGAAAGTCTGAGACAAATTGGCAAACAACTTTTTTCTGACATAGGTAGCACGAGGCTGAAGCCTTTTGCATCGGAATCCATTGGCAAAGGTGCTGCAGGTGACAAGACATTTCCAATCGATAAACAGGCTGAGGATATTATCATCGGTTCATTGGAAGCCCTTAATGAGCCATTAAGCATAATTTCAGAAGAGGCCGGCCTCAAGGAGATCAAAGGCGGTGGCAAAAGGGTATTGATAGACCCCATTGATGGAAGCAAAAATGCCATCACAGGAATACCATTTTATTGCACATCAATTGCAGTTGTTGATGGAGACAACATCGGCAGCGTTTCTCTTGCATATGTTATAAATCTCCTTACAGGCGATGAGTTCTGGGCTGAAAGAGGCAATGGCGCATTTTTCAATGGCGAAAAGATACATGCACAAAAAGATGATGTCTTCTATCTGATTGCATATGAATCGCCGAGTCCGAAAAATGATATCCCAAAGATGATACGACTGCTTTCAGAGACGAGAAGGACAAGGTGTTTTGGCGCAACGGCATTAGATCTTGCATATGTTGCATACGGCTCTGTAAGTATATTTTTGACTCCGTCTCCATCGCGGAGCTTTGATTTTGCAGGCGGCTATCTTCTAATAAAAGAGGCGGGTGGGGTATTCTCTGATACAGATGGAAATCCCATAGAGGATATGGAGATAGGGCTTAAAAGAAGCATGCCCATCCTTGCCTCAGGGAATAAGCAATTGCACGAAAAGGCATTGAAGCTGCTGCATGGATAATACCATACCCTCAATTTTTCAATCCTCCGTAGAGAAAAATAAAGACCGCGTTGCGTTTAATTATTTTGATGGCTCATGGAAGACCATGACCTATGAAGAGTTCTTTTTGCTCTCAAATAGTATTGCATCTTTTCTCATAAGCAATGGTCTTAATAAAGGCGACAGGATTGCCATAGTTTCTGAAAACAGGCCTGAATGGTGTGCAGCGTATATGGCAATACTCATGTGCGGAGGGATTGCAGTTCCGATCGATATGCAATTGGGTAGCGATGAGATTAGAAACCTGCTTATTGATTCGGAAACGAAGATTACTTTTTACAGTTCCAAGACAGAAGCCAATGTCTTAAAGGCCGTAGAAGGAACTGATATAAAGAAAATAAATCTTGATACAACTTCATTCACCCATTTGACCATTCACCCATTCACCCATTCACCTGTTTCTCCTGATGACATCGCCTCTATCATCTATACATCAGGCACAACCGGAAAACCAAAGGGTGTGATGCTCACGCATCAGAATTTTTGCTCAGATGCCGATGCTGTCATTCAGGCAAAGGTGGTCACACATGACGACAATGTCCTGTCAATACTTCCACTTCACCATACATATCCATTCATGTGTACATTCATTGTTCCTGTCTTCATAGGCGCAACCATCACCTTTGCGCCAGGTTTAAAGGCAGCAGACCTTATATCAGCAATAAAAGACAGAGATGTGACCATTGTTGTTTCTGTTCCGAGGCTTCTTGAGATGATAAGAAATGGGATTGTCTCAAAGATAAAGGAAAAAAAATTATTTTCAGGGATTGTTTTATGGATGATGAAACTGTGCGGAATGGTCAGGATAAAACTTGATATAAACATAGGAAAGGCTCTATTCAAATCCATTCATAAAAACTTTGGCAGGCTTAAATTTTTTGCAAGCGGGGGTGCAAGGCTGGAGCCGTCTATAATGAAAGATCTTGAGGCACTGGGTTTTACAGTTCTTGAGGGTTACGGCCTGACAGAGACATCTCCTGTTATTACATTCAATCCCCCCGAAAAAAGAAAGCCTGGTTCTGCAGGCAGGCCATTGCCTGATGTTGAGATAAAGGTAAGCGATGACGGAGAGATAATGGTCAAAGGGCATATGGTTATGAAGGGCTATTATAAGAATCAGGCTGCTACTGATGATGCTATAAGAGATGGGTGGCTTTTGACAGGCGACACAGGATATCTGGATAAAGACGGCTACCTCTTTATAACAGGACGCAAGAAAGAGATAATTGTTTTGAGTTCCGGGAAAAACATCTATCCGGAGGATGTGGAGGTTTTTTATGCATCTATTCCCCTTATCAAAGAGATATGCATTACAGAGATGCAAGGGCAGCTCCATGCAGTAATAGTCCCTGACTTTGAATATGCGAAGAGGTCTTTGATAGGCAATATTTCAGAGGCACTGAAGTGGGAAATAAATGCGGTCTCCATGAAACTCCCAGAATATATGAGGATTAAGGGCTATACCATGCTTGCAGGGCCATTGCCCCGGACACCCCTCGGCAAGCTTAGAAGGTTTATGATAAAAGAGATATTAAAGGCTGAAGGCAAAGAGAAAAAAATAGGTGAAGACAGAAGCCTTATGGAAGATGCGGTTGGAAGAAGGGTTGCCGATTGTATAATGGCGCTCATGACTGAGGCTGTTCCGATTATGTCAACAGATAACCTTGAACTTGACTTAGGGTTTGATTCATTAAAAAGGATAGAGCTTGTATCATCCCTGGAATCAGCATTTTCTGTCAGTCTTCCGGAAACATTTATGGCAGAGGTTCAGACAGTAGGGGATATAGTCTCAAGGCTTAAAGAGCAGATATCAGGGGAAGGTATAAAGGAAGGCGGCGCTGTATCGTGGAAGGATATCCTCGAAAAAGAGCCGTTGCCTGAAAACAAGGAAAAGGTTGGTTTTTCTTACAACAACATGGAGATTGCCATTGCGTATGTTTTTCTTACCATACAGAAGGTCTTGTTCAAACTCTTATTTTGCCTCAAAGCAGAGGGGAGTGAGAACATACCTCAGAATGGGCCTTTTGTCATTGCACCCAATCATGTCAGCTTCCTTGACGGTTTTGTGATTGCATCGTCTGTTTCATATAAGACCTTTAAAGGACTTTATTTCCTCGGCTTTCAGAAGTATTTTGCAGGAAGATTAAGGTCATGGTTTGCAAAGGTAAGCCATGTCATTCCAATAGATCCGGAGATATATTTAAACAAGGCCCTGCAGATGTCAGCATATGTTTTGAAAAACAAAAAGGCATTATGCATATTCCCTGAAGGTGGACGCTCTTTTGATGGAAGGCTTATGGAGTTCAGAAAGGGCATAGGAGTGCTTGCCGTGGAAATGGACATACCCGTCATACCTGCATTTATCAGGGGAACCTTTGAGGCGCTGCCGAGAGGGGCAAAGTTTATAAGGCCATCAAAAATAGAGGTGTTTTTCGGGGAGCCCATTAGCGCAGCAGACATTGATATGCAGCAGAAGCCGGAGGGCATCGATGAGTATCAGTTTTTTGCGAATGAACTGAGAAAGAGGGTCATATCGCTGTCAAAAAATAGATAAAATCTCTTCAGATGTGTTAAATTTAATAAATTAAAAAGCAAAAGGAGTTCACATGTCAGACATTAAATATAAGGAATACACAACTGAAGAGAGCGAGATTTACGAGAAGGCTATGGCTAGGATAAGGGAAGGGCTGAAAAATGGTCTTAACTTTAATGAGGCATGCAGCGTTGTTGATGTCGGAGATGAAGAATTAAAGAGGTATATTGTGGACGATGCACTCAAGGTGATGATTGCCGAGATGCATTACGCAAAGGGGATGGCATTGAGGCAAGTTGCAGATGCATTGAAAGTTCCGTTAAAGGCAATAGATATTGCGAACATGGAAATGCTCGAAGATGTTGGCATAACAGCAGCAGATATTTACAGGAAGAGCAACCCGGGCAGCCCCATAGGCAATGCATAAGTCATCGTTAGGAGGTGTTTAAATCATGATATTCAGTAAGATTTTATCATTAAATGATATAAAAAAAGAGCCCTTTGTTATAGAGCATATAAGGTGGGACATTGAACCAAAGGATTTAATGGAGCCGAGGTTTTCTATAACAGATGAGGGAATAAAAACAAGGGAGCCAATAAAGGGTTATGTTTTTTATATAGATACGATGGATAAAAACCCAATCCTTTTCCTGATGCGGCATACTGCAGGAAATTATGCCGAGACGCTAGCACAGATAGACGAAATTCCACAGGAGCTTTTAATCGAGGCCGTTGAAGAAAACAAAAATAAGGCATACTTTGGCATGTATCCGATTAACAAAAAAGTGGAGGAATGGCTTAAGAAAGAGTTAGGAGTTCTTTAAAAAACCCCTATTTTCACCTTAAAAATCAATTAGTTTTGTGTCTTACCACCTGCTACTGTCATAAAATCGTAATATTCACCCTTTTCCCCAGTTTGATTTTCGGTATAGAAGGTGTCTAAAATCTCAACCGAATTTCTTAGACTTTCAGGGTAATGGTGAGCATATCTTTGGGTTGTGGATATGTCAGAATGACCCAGTAGTTTACTCACCTTGTAAATGTCTACACCCGATTGGATAAGTCTTGTTGCAAAGGTATGTCGGAGATCATGGAAACGGCAATGTGTTATCCCTGATTTTTTGACATAGTGCTTAAAGAGATTGGCAAAGCTGAACTGGTCAATTTTCCGTCCTGTCTTTTCATAGAATACATAGCCTGATATAGCAGGCGTGGACAGTCGTTTCTTAAGTATCTCAAGGGCAACACTGTTGAAGGGGATAATCCTTGCCTCTTTGGTCTTTGAGTTTTCTTTGGCAACTTTAACAGTTCTGCTAAACAGATTTACATCCTGAATTTTCAGGGATAGGATTTCGTTCTGCCTCATGCCTGTATTTAAGGCAAACAGGCAGATTTCCCTTACCCAACCGGACATAACACTTAAAAGTTTTTGTTCTTCATCGTAAGTTAGCCATCTGTCCACTTCGTTATTAGGTTTACCGAGGGTAACTTTAGAAACAGGATTGAGATTACACCATTCCCATTCCTTAATTGCAAGGTTGAACATTTTAGACAGCATCCTGATAGTTAAAAACACTGTAGCCGGTTTATATCCTTTTTGCAGAAGGTCATTCTTAATGTGGTTAATGAGGCTCGAAGTAATCTTATCAAGTGTCAATCCTGATAAATAAGGCTCTAACAATCTTACAGCATCCTTGTATCTTTTATAGGTGCTGGGAGTTCTGTTCAGCTTGCAATGTTCATTTAGGAATTTATCTGTCATGTCCTCAAACGTTCTGTTCTTAGCCTCGTTAATCTCAAACCATTTACCTTCCGTGATCTGAGTTATAACCTTTGCCCTGATTTTCTCGGCAAGTTTTCTGTCTGCCGTTCCCGTTGACTGCTGGTAATGCTTACCATTGGCCGTAAAGCTCATCCACCAGTAATGTGAATCCTTCCTCTTGAAAAGCCCGTCTCTCTTGCTTTGTCCCATTTTTTCTATCCTCCCTCCTTTCTTGGGACTCCACAAGGCTTGAAAATACCGGCTGCATTATACAAATTTTCAAGCTTTGTTGTCATTAAGGACTTCCTTTTTTACGTTGTTGACAAGTCTATCTATAAAATCACCCGATACTGACTTGGATTTTCTTTTAAGATACGGCATTGGTGCTGGCTGTGGTTTCTGTTTCTCAACAGGATTAACCATTTGTGACTGCAACCAGCTTTCCACATCGGACAGGCGGAATCTTACGAGCTTGCCGAGTTTAATAAACGGAATCGTCTTCCTGTGAGTCCATGCGTAGATGGTGGATTGCTCAACGCCAAGCATTTCAGAAAGCTCATTTATGCCCAGAAGTTTTTCCAGTGCTTATATCTCCAGTTGGTTTCTTTCTAATTTCTTATTTGGCGTGTATTCCGCATCTTGAAAATTGACATAGCCCCACACTTTAAACGGCAAGGGGTAACCCTCTGTCTCTGATAAGCAATAAAAATCATCCTCCCCACCAACAGCAAAACTGCCATAACCAGCACAATTGTGCGGAAGTGGTAATGCTATTTCTTTTATCTCAATTTTTTTAAAAGGGAAGTTAGAGATATACTGTATCAGTTGAAGAACTTCTTTAAAGGTGAATAGCTCTTTTAAAGCATCTTTAGCATATAAATTGCCCGGCTTATAGTTTTCAATCCCCCTTTTATAGGGAACAGCTGGCTTTTCCCTTTCGATTGCAAACCAAGCGATAGAAACATTGTTGTAATATCCATTCCCCCGTGGGAATTTATCTACAACTGTTTTTACTCCATAAAGTTTTTTCATATTTTTCCTCCTGTTTTAGAATTTTGTTTGATGCTATTTTCATGGAAAAATCCCATGTGCTTTAGTTCAGCAACACTTGCATCTGGCAACTTTTTAAGAAAATCGGGCGCCGCTTGTTTTGCATCACGCATTAATTTTCTTGTTAATGCTTTGCTGTTGTCATTGTTGATGCCGGATAATTGATCCGCTGGACTTTCAGAAATTGAAATTGTAGGCTGTAGAAGCTGAGAAATTTCAGCTTTGAGTTCGTCTTTGTTTTTTTCGTTGCCTTTATCGTCTTCTATGCTTACCTGTTCATTGATGAATTTAACAGCATCCGTAACTTTGTTTTCTTCGTTCTGTATTATCTCCATCACAGATGTTATGTCTTTTTTGCGTTCCGCAATGTCTTCATTGATTTCTACAAATAATGCAGGCATTGTAGCGTCAGCACTCTCAACAAACTGCTCAAATTCAGTCTTTTGTCTTGATAGATAGCCACCGTCTATCTCGAATACCTCGGCCAAGTCTGTAGCCTTCATGCCTGCCTGCAACCCTAATCCAATCAAGGCTTGGCGGAGAATGACAATCTTATCTGGCCGCTTACTGGTTTGTATTTTATGCTGAACAAAGGCATCACAAATTGGTTTCAATCTTTGCAAAGAACGCCTGATGCTGAATTTTTGAAGTCTATTTTGCGCATCAGCATTAATTTGCCTGTCAATCATAGACTGCTTTTTAAGGATAGTAGTGATGCCCTCTTCTATAGCGGAAGGTTGCAATTCCCTGCCATTTTTCAGGGCTGTAAGGATGTCCAGAACTTCGGAGGTTATTTCGTGAATATGTTGTTTTATATTGTTTAACAGCATTTCTACCTAAATCCCTCCAGCCCCTGCGTGTAGTCTTTATCATTAAGACCCACGAATTTGTTACCTCTTACTTCTTTTAAAATTTTCTCAAAATGATCATTATTCTGATAAGGCTGTGAGTTCTTTGTTTTAGCGTTTACAATCCAACGTTGTATGAATCTGTAATAATCTTTTCTGGGTGGATTAACTAACAGCCATGACCGCATGTTCTGAATTTCCGTTTGAATATCTACTGAAGGAAAGATTGATTGAAGTTTTGATATGAATTCGTTATCAGCTACTACTAAGTCGAAATTTGCCTTATCGGCCTTAGTATTATTATTATTTTCTTTAATATATTTCTTTAATATATTTCTTTCGCTCTCTGCAAATCCTTGACAGTCAAGGCTTTCAGGGCAATAAGGGTTCGACTTTTCCTGAACGGTAGGTTCGACTTTTCCTGAACGGTTCAGGTTTTTCCGAACGGTTTTCCATTGGCTGTAATCCTTATTAATAGCCAATTCCCGTGTTTTACCGTTCGACTTTTCTCGAACGGTTAGTATCTTTTTTTGAATTAGCGAACTCAACAGTTCTGATACCCTGCTTTTTGAGATACCGGTCGCTTTTCCGATCTGTATCAAGGAAATTTTCTCTGATTTTCTGCCCCAGCCGTAAGTCAATCTCATGACGCACAGCACACACCTGAATTCCTGCCCTGACAGTTCAGCCCTTACAAATGCTTCAAGCAGTTCATTTGATATTCGTGTATAGCCATTTTTCAGCTGCGGAGTCGCCATTAACTTTTCTTTCTCCTTTTTTGTAATCTTGAAATACTGTCAAGACTAACTGCCCATGTCCCCGTGACCGGGTGCTTCCAGCCTGTAAGTTCGCCATTTTTGCACATCTGCTTGACTGTGTTATAGCAGCAGCCCAGCATCTTCGCCGCCTGACCTGTTGTCAGCCATATGTTGCCTACCCTCATTTTTCCTCCTGTTAGAAAGTGTCTGTTTATATTTTTAGAATACCAAAACTTCAAAACACACCCCCGCAAACCCGCATGAATCCTTGAAAACTCAATTTTCTATTCGTTTTTTTTGATTATTTTTGCGGATTTAATATGTTGTAAAGCCTTGCTAATATTTGATTTGCTGGATTTAGAGAAAAGAAAAAATTAAAAAGTTGTCATTGAAGGGAAAACTAAAAAGCACTAAATTGCATTAACTTATTGATAATACTTGATTTTAAATGGCTTTAAGTTTTGATATGGTTCGCTTAATGTCTTGAATGATTGTATTTCTTTTACCGCCTGTTTGTTTGATGACCTCATCAATCAGTGCACTTTTTTCTTTCTTTGTTTTGCTCTTGCTATATAGCTTTGCATATTTAAGTTTCATTCCTTTGTCCCAGTCCTTGATCCAGCGTCTTTGAAATTCGGATGATATTTCATAGACGCTTTTTGTTGCAGAAGGGCAAGGATTTTTTATCCTATCATAGGACGGGATTATATCATCCAATGCTTTTATGTAGCCCATAATCTCATTGTTTGTAGGAATAGATTTGAGGCTGGATAATTGCTTAATGCATGTGTGACAATCAGCCTTTTCCTCATGGCTGCATAGTGGCTCAATTTTATTGTTACGTATACTCGTATAGAGCGGATTAAGCCCATGAACTCTTGATTTGTCTATTTTAATTTGTTGTATGATTCCATTAAATTCATCCCTACATTGTTGACCGTGTGTAGTTATACAGTCTGTCTTGATGCAAGTCTTTTTGATAATATTGCACTTGCTGACTTGCAATATACCAATCTTTGCCAGTAAATATGCAATTTCAGGGATAAACCCGTCTGTGCATATTTCTTGCTGCCATGCCTTCAGATTGTCTATATGTGAATAGTTGTAATCACATCTATCGCAACTGTTATTGACCTTGTTTTTGCAGTCATTATTTTTATAGCAACCAGTCAGAAATTTAAGAGCCTCATTGTTGTATTTGCACTCCAGCTTTGAGTTTATCTTCCACCCTACAAGAAGACAATCCCTTGTTCCTTTAAATTTACAATATTGCGTGCATTCAAAATTATCCTTCCACGCATCTGACCTGAATTGTGTTTTTGCAACGCTGACAAGTCCAATTATCAAGCGTTTCCTAAATCCATTGTCAGCATTGCCAGTATGTCCTTTGTCTCCGCTGGTTGTTGCTCTGTGTTCAAGTTTTTCATGCTGTGCATACCGCTTTTTTAAGAAATTCTCAAGGGATTGGCTATTCAGCCCTGAATAGGTAATAGAATATCTCTGCATGAATGCCTTTTTGAATGTTTCAATGTTTAACTCTGAATCTATAAAGCTATCGCAAGCAAAGGGTTTGTCTTTATCTTCTGTCGCTACAGATATACCAGACCTTTCAAGAGCATATTCAGAGTGTAAAAGCATTATCCTTAATTCATTCTCTTTAACACTTAGCAATAACTCGTCTGATACCGATTCTATTGCTTTGTAAGCTACAATCCATCCAGTTAGTCCATTGATATACCTATCACGATACCATTCTTCATCCATGAATCTTTGACCGGTGGGCAGAGGATGTAATAGGCTTCTTATTTTCACATAGTAATCATCAAAGTTATCTTTACAGAATTGTTGAGCTTTAAAGAATGTATCTTCACCAATATCATTTATGATAGATGTGGAAGGCAGACGAAAATCTTCAAGCCAAGAAGTCTTAAGGCTGTCAAGTTTACTCTCTAAGATTCGTTTCAACCGCTCTCTCCTCAACGGCATATTCTCTCTAATCTTGAAAAGAGCCTCGGCGGTAGAGAGTTGCCGCCTGTCCCCGCTTCTGGCCTGAAGAGGTAAGAGGCTCTATCTTCATTAAAGTGTTATTAACAGTTTAATGTCAAGTTTTTTACTTTGGAATCTCCAATGATATTATGCCCTTGCGTTGGAGGCAAATAAAAAAGGCTACCCAATAGGATAGCCTTAGATTGAAGCCCGACAGATGGGATATTTATATTCAATTCAAGTACAGGGGATATGTCCATACCCCGATTAAAGTGTAATTAACAGTTTGATGTCAAGAAAAAAATGAAATTTATGTATCTATAAGATTATTTTATTTCTTCTTTACTGACTTCTTGGTTTTCTGTTTCGCAAGGCGTTCCTGCTCTGCCTGCTCGGCCTTCTCTTTTTCTATCCGTTCCTGCTCGGCTTTTTCTTTGGCAAGTTTTTCTTGCTCTAATTGACGCTGTAATTCTGCCTTTTCTTTTTCCAGCTTTTCTTTCTCGGCTTTGGCTTCTATTTCCTTTAAATCATTCAAACCAAATTCCGCCTGCCTAACATATGACCTATAAGAATCGCCTACATAGGTAGTGATAATATTGCGATATAATTCTTTTGCCTTGTCTATCCTGCCCTTCTGTGCAAAATACTTTGCTGTCATTACCTCCAATTGTGCCGATTGTTCTCCTATTAAACGATAATTGGTTAAACAGTCAATATAAGTTGAAGTGGAAGGATATGCCCAACTGCACTGACTTTCTTGGTCGGCCCTGATAGCAGTGGCTTTGGTTATATTAAGCAATAGTTTATCAAAATCGGTTGTGTTGTTTTCAATCAAGTTTGCCTGCTCATTCACCAACTCCCTACTATTGACGAGATTGTTGTAATTTTGTTGACGATACTCTGTCCATCGACTACCTTGAACCGCTCTACCATATGCGTTTAAGCAACCATATAGTAAAGATATATATATAAACAATAAACATACTTTCCATATCCTCCTTTTCACCATACCTCCTCCTTGATCCTGCAATTACTGTCGGTATTTATCTATGGCACGGCGTTCTTCTTCTATACGGTCAAGTTGTCGTGCTTTTTCCATCCTATCAAGCTCACGGGCAAAGTCTTGGTTTTGTTCCCAAACCGATTTTTCAGAACTGGTTGCGGAGACACTTGAATTATTATTAGGAGACTTTGATGAGAAAATATCTATAAGAAAAATAATTAAAAAGACCACAAGCACAGCAAGACAAACGATGGCAAAGCCTTTTTCTACTTTTTTTATGGTTGCCACCCTCTCTGCCGTAAGCTGGTAGCCACAATTGGGGCAATTACTTACACTATCACTGATTTGTTTTGTGCATTCTGGACATGTAATTAACATTGTATCCCCCCACCATTTAGAACGGTGTTGATAACCTTCCTTACCACACCATTTTTTTGATACTACATGCATGGCAGCCCATTCTGGCTACCATATTAAGTATCCTTGCCTTAAAGTTCCCCACTCTCTGCCTGTTTAGCTAAACAATAAAAATATATCACTCTCTGAAAGCCATTGCAAGTGCATTTGCAAGTTTCAACCACATAGGTATAGACATATTAACCAGTTTATAGATGCATTTGAGACAGAAGGAAAAGAAGGTAAGAATATTAAAGAAAGGATAAGCAGGAAAGAGGC
>JAGUWD010000047.1 GCA_020062545.1 Thermodesulfovibrionales bacterium | reverse complement strand
TATTGCTACACTGTGTAACCCCGTTCGACTTGCATGTGTTAAGCACGCCGCCAGCGTTCGTTCTGAGCCAGGATCAAACTCTCAATAGTTTTCCTGAAATTTGATTCCGGTTAAAACTTGTTTTGGAGTTCACGCACGCACTTATTTAGCAGTTTTCAAAGAACGAGATAATTACATTACCCTAATCATGAATTCTTTGTCAAGGGCAATGGAAAACTTTACTTAAAACCTGATTATCTGTTATAAATACACAATATGTTTTAGTGGGCGATTAGCTCAGTGGGAGAGCGCTTCCTTCACACGGAAGAGGTCGTAGGTTCAATCCCTACATCGCCTACCATATTTAAAGAATTAGGTTAAGGTAAAGTTTCAGGACAAGTAATCTTAGCCTGAATCTTAATTTTTGGGAGAATAAATGCATATTACAATAATTGGAGCCGGTTATGTAGGTCTTGTTACAGGCGCCTGCTTTTCAGAATTCGGGGTGTTTGTAACGTGTATCGATAAGGATAAAAATAAAATAGAGTCCTTAAAGAATGGCGTCATTCCTTTCTATGAGCCAGGGCTTGAAGATATTGTAAAAAGAAATTTTAAGCAAGGCAGGCTAAAATTTTCCACAGATATTGGGAAGGCAGTCGAAGAATCTCTCGTTATTTTTATTGCTGTAGGTACTCCTCCGCGGGGCGATGGTTCTGCAGACCTCAGTTATGTGGATGATGTTGCAATGGAAATTGCAAACCACATTAAAAGCTATAAAGTCATCGTTACAAAAAGCACTGTGCCTGTCGGTACAGGAGAGAGAATAAGAAAGATAATATCGAGACATCTCAAAGAAGAGATCGATTTTGACATAGTATCGAATCCTGAATTTCTCCGCGAAGGCGCTGCGATAGAGGATTTTATGAGGCCCAACAGGATTGTAATAGGCGCAAGGAGCCAGCAGGCAGTAGCAATAATGAAAGACCTGTACAGGCCTCTCTATCTGATCGAAACGCCGTTTGTGATAACAAACATAGAGACTGCAGAGCTAATCAAATATGCATCCAACTCATTCCTTGCAACAAAAATATCTTTTATCAATGAAATAGCAAATCTCTGTGAAAAGGTTGGTGCAGATGTCAATGTGGTTGCAAAAGGCATGGGGCTTGACGGAAGGATAGGCCCGAAATTTCTTCATGCCGGCCCTGGATTTGGAGGCTCATGTTTTCCAAAGGACACAAAGGCATTATTAAAATTAGCTTCTGAGCATAATGTTGAACTCGGAATTGTTAATGCTGCAATCAAGGCAAATGAAAATCAGATAGCATGGACAACTGAAAAGATTAAAAACGTATTCAATGATATTAAAGACAAGACCATTGCAATCCTTGGACTTTCCTTTAAGCCCAATACAGATGACATAAGGGAAGCACCAGCAATAGCAGTTATTCAAAACCTCATGGCAAACGGAGTAAACATCCGTGCATATGACCCCGTTGCAATGGATAACGCAAGAGCGATTCTGCCGGACATAACTTACTGCAGTGATGCCTATGATGCTTGTAATGGCGCAGATGCAGTTGTAATCGTCACAGAATGGAACCAGTTCAGGAATCTTGAAACAGAAAGGCTAATGAAACTTTTGAAACAGCCGTATTTCTTCGACCTGAGAAATATATACGACCCGCAGAAGATGCAGGCACTGGGATTCAGGTATTATTCTGTGGGGCGGTAACCGTACCTGTTATTCTTCTTCCGTGACCGTTATTTTAAAGACTGGTACAATACGGTCACGTTTTGCGGACACGGACAACGGCTTCCATGATTATCTCTTTGTAGCAGGTTGCGTCCCGAATATTATCGTATGTCCTCGATGTCTTGATATAGCCCCAGTTGTTGTATCCATTTTCAATAGCCTTCTTAAGCCACTTGCAGGCCTCTTCAGGATTATTTTTAGCTGCATTAAGTTCAGCCATGCTGTTTAATGCGTAGATATTATCAGGATTAAGTTCGAGGGATTTCCTTATGTCTCTTTCAGCCTCTTTATATTTCCCCATCAACATATAAGTGAAGCCCCTGTTGTTGTAAGCCATGCCGTTTTGCAGGTTTAATTCTATGGCTTTGTTGAAATCATCTATCGAGAGGTCATAATAGCCTATCTCCTGATAGGCATTCCCCCTGTTGATATAGGCTGCCTCGAATTTGGGGTTCAATTCGATAGCCTTATTGAAGTCAGCAATTGCATAGTCATAGCGGCCTTTTTTTAGATGGGAAATTGCTCGATTATTATATGCCCGATAATTCTGAGGATTCGACTCTATAACTTTTGTATACCTTTCAATGGCAAGCTCATGTTTCAATTTTTTGCTCATTGAATCAATATTACTACTCAACAAAGCACGCTGTCAAAGGATAGCGCAGAAGAACAGAAGTGTTTTGTCCATTCACACCGTGTTGTAAAATAGCCACATGGCATTATATAAGTAGTCAAGGGGTTAAACAGTTAAGCATTTAAGGAATTAAGGAGTTAAATATTGAGTATGAATAAAAAATATCTTACTTTTCAGACTGTTAATACCTTATTCCCTTGGCTGCTTGCCCCCTTAACCCCTTGGCTACTTGACCCCTAAGCTGCTTAAATAATCTGGCATATATGTTGCTTACATTAAGCTGGTATTTTGTTCTTTGATAATTCCATGTTTAGTTTTTCCTTGACATAATAGACTCCCTGTGTTATAAATTTTAGCACTAACCACAAGGAATTTAGAGTTTAGGGGATAAAGCAATTAGCAGCAAGGAAATGGAAAAAGAGATAAAAGGGTATCTTGGTATTCTATCTGAGGATTTTCAACACAGACTTAATCTCGTGATAAATGCGCAACTGGATATAAAGAGAGATGTGGCAGGGCTGAAGAAAGATGTTGCTGAACTGAAGACAAAGACAGATGTAATTTATAGTGAACTTACAGCCCATAGGGACAATACAGAAATGCATGTGCAGAAAATAAAGAGAAGAGGCAAGACGTCTTAAATAGCAAAAAGGGGGTGATGCCAGGAATTAAGAGACAAAAAGTTCAAGAGGTTTAAGCAGTTCAAGTCGTTCAAGCAGCAAAAATCCGCCCTTGGCGGAGAAACTGAACTACCTTGGAGGTAGGAAGTGAAAAAGTTTATATCAATCGTTTCAGCAATGCTGTTAGTCTTCGGATTTGCAGCAAGCGCACTTGCCATCCATGCCGAGATCCCATCAGAGACTCAGGCAGTTGTGGCAAAGGGCGGCACCCAGATAACACTGGGCGGAGAATTAAGGGTAAGAGGTGAGATTCAGCAGAACACCTCAGACTTTTATGATGACACATCAGACAGAAAATCATATTATGACCAGAGGGTAAGGCTCCGTCTGCAGGCTGATGTCACCAAAAACACAACAGGTGTAATTCATCTTGAAGGCGGTAGCGCGACAGGTGATAACTTCACATGGGGTGGCAGCAATGGCGATGCAACATCAGGCGCAAAAGGCATATACGCTTCAGGTAATGCAAAGAAAACCAGTTTATATGTTCTTGAGGCATGGATTCAGCACACAGGCTCAGGCCTTCTTGGCATTCCAGCAGGTCTGAAGGTTGGTCATATGCCATTAAAGCTGGGTAATGGTCTCTTCTTTGCCCATGACAAATTTGGTGATGATGCAATTGTGCTCTTTGCTGATCCTACAAAGGAACTCCATATTGGATTGTTGACTGCAAAGTTTGCTGAAGGTACCGATACAGCAAACAACGACGCAGATGCATATGTGGGTCTTCTTATTTACAAACCTAACAAGGACACATCAGTTGGACTGGATATAACCTATGTTGATGACAAAAAGAGTAACGGTCTTGGCGGAATTACTATTGGAAATGGAGTAAACGCAGTAAATATTCCAACACATCTCTGGAACTTCGGATTAAGGGGAAATACAACTGTCTCTGGTCTTGGAATATATGCTGATGTGGAACTTCAGAATGGTAAGATTGAATACGACAAAGTAACAGGCCAAACAGAAACAAAACTTAGAGGCTATGCCTATATGGTTGGCTTGAACTATAAGATTGACCCTGTAAAAGTCGAACTCGAATATGCATATGGTAGCGGTGATGATGATGCAACAGACAACAAAAATAAAAATTTTGTAACATCGCTCGGAGCAGACAAGCACTTTACATATGTATATGAGTATCGCACAAAAAATGCTCAAGGCACAGCAAACGGTGGCCTTGTCAACACCCAGTATGTAAAACTCGGATTATCATCGAACCTTACAAAAGACCTTAGCGGTGAAATTCAAGGGTACTGGTTAAGAGCCAATAAGAAATACTCAACAGCTTATGACAGCAAGAATATCGGAACAGAAATTGATGCAAAAGTCAGTTACAAAATTGACAAGAACCTTGTATACTGGGTAGAAGGTGGCTATCTCTGGGCTGGAAACTTCTTCAAGAACTTCACAGGTGACACGAGTACAGCCAAGAAGGTTGACGATGCCTATGCAGTCAGGCACGGAATCCAGCTTAACTTCTAATTGCTGAACATCTGAATCTCAAAGGCGGGGCAGAAATGCCCCGCCTTTTTTGTTTGCATTAAACCGCTCTTTTTGTTAAACTTTAAGTACAATCTCCAGTTGAAAAGGAGCAATTAGATGCAGGTAGCAGAAATTGAGCTTTATGAAATCTTAAAGCCCAAGGTCGGAGAAAAAGAAGCAAAAGCTTTAGTTGAGTATATCGAGACTAAGGTTGAAAAGAAATTTGAAGGGAAAAAAGATCTTTTTGTTACGAAAGAAGACCTTGCAAATGCAAAAGCAGAACTGGTAATCAAAATGGAAAAAATACGCACAGACATTATCAAATGGATGTTCATTTTCTGGGCAGGCCAAATAGGCGCATTAATTGCAATTTTAGAGATTTTCTTTCGTAAATAGTGCCTATACAGTGAGACACGCACTCACACTCAGCTTCTAATCTCCTTCAACAAACACACTGCCTGCGCTGCAATGCCTTCTCCCCGACCAATAAACCCCATCCCTTCGTTTGTCTTTGCCTTGATATTAATGGTGGATGGAGAAATCCATGCCTGAGAAATGGTGTCTTTCATAGATTCTATATGCGGTGCTATCTTTGGTCTTTCTGTTATGATTATGGAATCGATCCAGACAATCTCAAAGCCCTTTGATTTTGCGAGTTCAACAATGTGTCCTAAAAGCATAATGCTTGAGGCGTCCTTCCATCTATTGTCAGTATCCGGAAAGTGTTTTCCAATATCGCCCTCACCAATTGCACCTATAATCGCATCGATAATTGCATGACATAAAACATCTCCGTCAGAATGGCCGAGAAGGCCCTTTTCAAATGGGATGTCAATGCCGCCAAGGATAAGCCTTCTACCCTCAACAAGCCTGTGCGAGTCGTAGCCAATGCCTATTCTCATATATTTTTCATAAGTGCTTCGGCGATATCTATATCTTCAGGCGTGGTTATTTTTATATTCCTGTATGAGCCCATTATGACCTTAACTTTTCCGCCATAACGCTCAATCAAAGCAGAGTCATCGGTAGCATAATATTTATCAACAGTTGCCTTCCCGTATGCGTCCCTTATCTTTTCAAAGAAAAACACCTGCGGTGTCTGAATTGCCCAAAGAATGTTTCGATTTAATGTCTTATTTACAATTAAACCATCTTGACTCTCGACTTCTTTAATTGTATCCTTGACAGGAACACCAACCACAACCCCTTCACAGTCCTTCAACTCACTCAGGGATTTCCTGATAAGGCCGGCTTCTACAAGGGGTCTCACTCCGTCATGTATCAACACAACCGATGTTTTATCATCGAGTATCTTAAGGGCATTGTAAACAGAGTCCTGCCTTTCCTGACCGCCGGGCACTATGCGCTTGACCTTTGTGATATTGTATTGCTCAACAAGATCGCCGCACACTATCAAGTCGTCTTCTTTCAGTACAGGGATTATTTCCGCTATTTCCTCGATGCCCTGAAGTGTCTCGAGTGTCCATATAATAAGTGGTTTTTTTAGAAGAGGATAGAAGGGTTTGTTCTTTTCTTCTCCAAACCTCTTTCCAAGCCCTGCTGCAGGGACTATGGCAACAACTCTATCTCTTTTAGTCTTCATCGAGCTATCTTAAACCTAAATTGAGCGGTTCTAATCTAAAAATATATAAAATCGCTCAACTTATATTAGAGTTTGTCTTTTACTCCTCTTCCTTTGGCTTTGCAAATATCATCCTTCCCGCTGTTGTCTGTAAAACACTGGTGACAACAACTTCCACATTCTTGCCTATGAGTCTACGTGCATTCTCTATGACAACCATAGTTCCGTCATCGAGATATGCAACACCCTGATTGTATTCTTTGCCCTCTTTTACAATGAACAGATTGAGTGTCTCGCCTGGCAATACTACAGGCTTGAGGACATTGGAAAGCTCATTTATATTCAGTACAGATACTCCCTGAAGCTGTGCAACCTTATTCAGATTAAAGTCATTGGTAATTACCTTTGCATTCATAAGCCTTGCAAGGGCTATGAGCTTTGCATCCACTTCCTTTATTTTAGGAAAGTCCTCTTCCACTATCCTGACCTCGATATTGGACATCTTCTGTATCCTGTGCAGTACATCGAGGCCCCGTCTCCCTTTCGTCCTTCTCATGGGGTCCGGAGAATCCGCTATGTACTGGAGTTCCTGAAGTATGAACTGGGGGATAATAAATGTCCCTTCCACAAATCCTGCCTCGATAACATCTGCTATGCGTCCATCGATGATCACGCTCGTGTCTAAAATTTTAAGGTTTTCTTCCAATTCCTGTCCTTTAAACAATCGCATGATTGCGGGAATTGTGAGATTCTTGCCCCTGCGCAGGCCGATAAAAAGTCCGCCGTAGCCAAGGATTGCATTCAAGATAAACGAGGACAGCATACGGCTTTCATCGGTAATGACATACCTGAGCGGCAGCAGGATCAGATTGGCAAAGACGAGTCCAATGCTCAGTCCTAAAAGACCTCCGAGGATAGAGCCAAAAGAGACTGTTCTCAACCTTGATTCTATAATTATCGAGACGATTCCAAAGAAAAGACCTGCAATTAATCCTTCGGCTACAAATCCGTATTTAAGACCGTATAAATAGCCTGCAAATACAAAAACCGAAGCTATGGCCAACCTTGCAAAGATGTTCAAAAATATTCACCCCCTTATCCCGGCGGCAAAGCAACATAAAACTTTTTGCCACTGCGATTTATAAACAGCAAAGCAGAATCATCAGGCCTTATCTTCGAGGCCATTTTATTAAAATCATTCAAACTATTAATCCTCTGCCTGTCTATCTCCTGCACAACATCTCCCTTCCGCAAACCCGCATCCTCAGCAGATGAGCCGTGTTCGACCTTAACAATAACAACGCCCTTTTCATCCCTGTCTATCCCGAGCTGTTTTGCGATAGCAGCATTGAGATCCATAACTGTTATTCCAGATAGCGCATTGTCGCTCATATCCATGCCCTGCACAGAACTTGGAACCACATCTCCGAGGTCTGCAGGCAATTCCATTATGGTTGCCCTCACGTCTATCTCCCTGTCGCGTCTCAATACCTTTATCTCGACCTGCGAGCCGACCCTGCTCTGTGCAACCATATTCCTCAATGTGGCCACATCCCTTATTTTCTTCCCGTTAAACTCAAGGATAATATCTCCCCGTATGATGCCTGCCCTGTGTGCCGGACTGCCTTTAGCAACATCGCTCACAAGGGCGCCCTCGGACTGCTTAAGTCCGAACTTCTGGGCAATATCCGGCGTAAGCTCCTGAATTGTAATGCCGAGCCAGCCCCTTGTTACCTTGCCCTGTTTTATCAATTGATCCATAACAATGCGGACCATATTACTCGGGACAGTAAACCCGATGCCCTGGTATCCGCCTGTTTTTGAAAATATGGCGGTATTGATCCCTATCAACTCGCCCTTGATATTCACCAATGGGCCGCCCGAATTTCCAGGATTTATTGCAGCGTCTGTCTGTATAAAGTTCTCATAATCTGTAATGCCCACATCTGCCCTTCCAACTGCACTGATAATGCCCATCGTCACCGTGTGGCTCAGGCCAAAGGGATTTCCTATGGCAAGGACAAATTCTCCAACCTGTAGTTTATCAGAGTCTCCCCATGGAATTACTGGGAGTCCTTTTGCATCTATCTTTATAATGGCGATGTCGGTCTTAGGGTCAGCACCAACAACCTTTGCCTTAAAGCTCTTTTTATCCATAAGAATAACCTTTATCTCATCCGCCTGCTCGATTACGTGATTGTTTGTAACTATATAGCCGTCTGATGACACAACAACCCCTGAGCCGAGGCTCTGCTCCTTCCATTTCCTTCCCCTTCCGTCAGGGAACGGATACAGGAAATCAAAAAAATCATCAAATGGGGAGGGCTGTCTCTTTATCACCTTTGTGCTTGAGATATTGACAACTGCAGGGGATACTGCCTTCACAATCTCCGAGAATGCGCGGCTCGTCTCCTCTATCTGCTTCGGCACACGTGGCACAAACGGCGTGTACGATGTGATTACCGTCTTACCGAGGAGATAATAAGTAATTCCACCGAGCAAAAATCCTATAAGAAGTATAGCGGGTATCCAGAATAATCGCCTTTTCATACTTTTTATTTTAACATGAATTTTCGAATATCCCCAACCCTCAGTGTAATCCTGTTTGAATCGAGATATTCAAGGAGGGGAAGGGCATATTTGCGGGAAGTACCCAGAATATCCCTGAATTCAGCCACTGTCATCTCTTTCTTTTTTGCATAGAAATCTTTAAGCAGATTAAGCATTTTATCATACTGCCCTTTCGTTATATACATGGAATCATTAATCCTTATAACAGTGCCCTCCTTCGCAAGGAGCTTCAAAAGGTCGGCAATCTCTTTTTCAGGAATGGATAATTTCTGCGCAAGCTCTGCTTTCATGGGCGGCTGAAAACTATCCCCGTTCAGGGCGCTAATGATCTTGCCCTTGATCCCTTCATCCACCTGAGCAAGAGACGCCTTGAAATCCTTAAGCCTCAATATTTCCTTCTCTGTGACAACGCCATCTATCATTGTAATAAGATTTAAAAATCGGGATGTAGAAAATGGCATCTTCGCCTTCAATTCTTCCCTGGATATGCCGGGCTTTAGCGGGTTTTCTTTGTGAAAACGTCTGAGATTAGATATAACCGCATCTTTAAAGAAATTAAAACTATCTATATGGAACATGACATCCTGACTTCTAATCAGTCTTCCTTCCTTAACAAGCTGTTCTATTGCCATCTCTATTTCTGGAATATCTCCCTGCATCCAGCCTTCTATTTCAGAAGCCGTGCATCCATTTAAATGTTCCTTTCTAACTTTCACTTCAATTTTACCCTTCGTATCTCCGTTCTCAATGGCTATGAGATCTTCTATCCCTTCCTTCTTCTTTCTTTTTGCCGGGTAAGGGTCAAGGATTTCGCCTCCGCCTATGGTTTCAAGCGGTGAAAATCTCCTGATAATGTACCTGTCTCCTGATAAGACTATAACAGGATATTCAAGCCTGAACTGGCAGTAGCAGGATTCCCCTGCCTTTATCTCATCTTTGTCATAGAGTACAATCCTTGCGATGGTCTCGGAAGTGCCTGAATAAAAGTGCACAAGGCTTCTGCTCTTGACATCTGGTGCATCTGCAAGCATCTCAAGCCTTGCGTCTATCACCCTTGTGGGAATAAAGCGGTCTGGAGGGACGACTACATCGCCCCGCTTCAGAGATTCCTTGTCAATACCCTGCAGATTAATCCCTATCCTCTGCCCTGCATAGGCCTTTTCAACGCTCCTGCCGTGGCTCTGCAGACCTCTCACCTTTGATGCAATCTTTGAAGGGAGTATCTCCACAGGTGCCTCAATCGATATTGTTCCCGATAAAGCAGTGCCTGTCACCACAGTTCCAAACCCTTTCAGCGTAAAGACCCTGTCTATAGGAAGCCTGAACAGGCCTTCCATTAATTTGGGTTTTACATTTTTAGCAACTTCTTTTATCTTCTCCTTCAGCAGGTCTATATTCATGCCTGTTTTAGCCGATACAGGGATTATTTCTGCACTCTCAAGAAACGTGCCTTTTGCAAAACTTTTCACTTCATCGATCACAAGCTGGAGCCAATCTTTGTCAACAAGGTCTGCCTTTGTTATTGCCACAATCCCTGCCTTGATCCTCAGCAGTTCACAGATAGCGAGATGCTCCCTGCTCTGCGGCATAATCCCTTCATCCGCAGCAATGACCATTAAGACAATATCAATGCCACCGGCACCTGCAAGCATGTTCTTTATAAGACGCTCGTGCCCCGGCACATCGACGATTCCGACGGTAAGGCCGTCATGATAGGAGAGGTTGGCAAAGCCGAGGTCAATGGTGATGCCTCTCTCCTTTTCCTCCTTTAATCTGTCGGGGTCGATGCCTGTGAGTGCTTTTACGAGAGAGCTCTTGCCATGGTCGATGTGGCCGGCAGTTCCGAGGATTACGCTTTTAATGCTCATTGTTTTATCACAAACTCTTTAAAGCCTTTGAGGATTTTCAGTCCAAGCTCCTGGCTCTTCTCCGGATGGAACTGTGTTGCAAATATGTTGTCCTTCCATATCATCGATGTAAATTCAAGCCCGTAATCCGTCGTCCCTGCAACAATATCATTATTTTCCGGTGAAACATAATAGGAATGAACAAAGTAGAAATAGGAATTGTCAGGTATTCCGTCAAATATTGGCGGCCTTTTGGCCAGTTTTACTGTATTCCATCCCATGTGGGGTATCTTCAACAATTGCTGACTGTTGACCGCTGATTGCTGAGTGCCTTCAAATTTGAATTTTAAAACCTTCCCACTGAATACATCCAGTCCCTTGCAGATGCCGAACTCTTCAGACTCTGTAAACAATATCTGCAATCCGAGGCATATGCCTAAATAGGGCTTTCCCTTTTGTATCTCCTTCACAATGGAGTCGAGAAGATTAAGGTTATCAAGGTTCTTCATGCAGTCCTTGAATGCCCCGACGCCTGGAAGCACTATGCCTTCTGCATCGGCAATGACCTTCGGGTCAGATGTTATCTTCACATCCGCGCCGGCCTTTGCAAACCCCTTTTCAACGCTCCTGATATTGCCCATTCCATAGTCAACAATAGCTATCATAGTCTTTAATTTTACCATACGCGAAAAAGTTTTTTAAAATTCATTAGCTCATCGCTGATGCTCTTGGCTTCCGTCATCCGAAACTCTTTCCATGTCTTTATCTCAAGCCTTCCGTTCAATAACTCACGAATTCCTATCGCACCATCGATATCTGTCCTGTATATCTTTGCATTGCTGAACATATTCAGCACTTCGTCATGCGGATGGCTGTATGAATTTTTTCTTCCAACGCTTATCACGGCAATATCTGGAGAAACAGCAGGAACAAACACCTGCGACGAGGATGTGCGGCTGCCGTGATGAGGGACTTTCAGGACATTGCTTTTAAGATGTTCTCCAAGATGCGACAGATCTTCTTCTGCCTCCTCTTCAATATCTCCTGCAAAAAGAAAAGTATTCTTATAGCCCTGAATCCTCAAAACAACTGAATCATTATTCTCGTCGCTGTCTCCTGAATGCATTGTGTAAAACCCATCATATGGATGAAGGACAGTAATTATGTATCCACTCCCTTTAATAACATCGCCCCTCTGGAGTTTTCTCTGCTCCATAAATCCTTGAGGATAAATCAGTCTGCCGTTGTCCCATATTTCATGGACATTAAAATTCCTTAAAAGATGGAATATTCCACCGGCATGGTCGGATTGTCCGTGGGATAAAACAACTGCATCAATATTTTTAATCCCTCTGTATTTTAAAAACTCACCTGTCTGAAAACCCTTTCTGCCAGTATCTATCACAAGAGTCCTCTTATCAGGAAGCTCAACCACCGCAGAATCTCCCTGCCCCACGTCAAGATAGGTGATTTGTATCCCCTCGTGTTCGAATATTTTTATGCATGCATAGATAATGATAGGAACAACGGAAATCGTAATCAGCAAGGGTATAGGCCATAGGCTATAGGCTATAGGATTCTCCGAACTGTTTTTACTATTGCCTATTGCCCTTCGCCCATTGCCTGTAATTACATAAACCAAAATACCGAGATAAAACAAAACAAGCAGTATAGAAGGAAAGGCAGGGATCTTTATATCCACAAAATTCCACTGCGCCGTGTACTTTACTGCATCAAGAACGAAAATTGTAATCGCATCGATAAACGAAGATAGCGGGAAAACACCGGAAGCAAGAAAAACAAACGAAGACACGAGGGATAAAGGAAGAACAACAAATCCGATAACGGGTGTGATAATAAGATTTGTAATGGGTGATACGAGAGAAAAATAATGAAAATAATAGGCAACAAGCGGTGCAGTTCCGATGGTTGCAGCAAGGGAGATTTTCAGAGCAGTAGTGCAGTAGTGCAGCAGCGCAACAGATAATAGTTTGAACCGTTCAAACCTCTTGATCTGTTTTGTATTATCAAGCTTCCGTTCTTCTGCTCTTCCGCTCTTCTGATCTGTTACAAGTCCTATACATAATACAGCGATAAAAGAGAGTTGAAATGAGAGGTCGAGGATCGAATCGGGCTGGATTAAAATTATCACGACTGCTGCAAAGAGCAGTGTATTCAGCCAGAACCCTTTCCTATGAATAAGGAGGCCGGAAAGGAAAAGTGTAATCATAATAAAAGACCTTATGGAAGGTATGCTCATGTCCGATATTCCGAGATAGCCGATCATAAATGGAATGCATAAGATTGCAGCAATCTGAGAAGGAGAGAGATAAACCGTCAATCTGACAAGCATATTATACGGCAATGCCTTTACGAGAAATCTAAACAATCCGAACAAAACAAACAGCAGCAAACCGAAATGTGCCCCTGATATGCTCAGTATATGCGCAAGTCCTGTGGCATTAAATGCATCCCTCGTCTCCTTTGTCAGCAAACTGCGCTCTCCTGTTATTATGGACATGAGAAAAGGAGATGATTCCGAAGAAAAATTCCTCTTCATGAAATCATTAAGCCGTATTCTTAACCTCTTAAAAAATCCATTGGGATTAGTGCCGGCCTCCTTAATCTCAACAGCATATCCCGAAAGGAGGTTATGATTGATCCCCGGATTCAAAGAGTATGCATCATTAGGGATATGCGCCTTGATGTGGTATATCCTGTCTGAAAAAAGCACTCTATTGCTTATTAATCGCAATTCTTTTAAATTCTCCGGCTCTCTGATTTCTATTCTCTGGGAAAAGGCTGTCACGCCTTGATATGATTTGGAATCCAACGAAACTGGTTCTGAATTTGCCACACCTCGAAGCTCTATGGTTTCACCGGCAATATGAGAAAGGGATGGCGGCTCGACATATCTCAGCTTTGCATAATAAAAACCCGATGCTGCTATGATAGCAATAATAAAAACATGAAATAATGTCTTTCCTATCCGTTTTCTGAACTTTGTAAAAGATATTAGGGATATTAATATTAGAGATATAAAAACACTCGAAAAAGGAAAAAATCTATGGATATAGAAAAGCGATGTGCCATATATAAATGATATGAAATAGTTCATATATTGCCCAAGTTAAGCGATTATATATGTCAGGCACGGCTCAAAGACTTTAAAAAGTGTTGGTTCAAGTGTATATGAGAGATTATAATGGCATCACCCAACAAGTATCCAATGTAGTAGATGACAGATACAAGATAAATGTTTTTACAAGTGCGTGGTTTAAAGTCTTTTCGCCGCACCTGACATATATTTTTAGATTGGAATCGCTCAATTCAGGTATCGGGTATAAAAAGCTATGAGCTATGAACTCCCATCTTTTTTTGTATAACTTCTGCTATGTCCTCTGCTACTGCCTTTGCCATATTCCCATCCTCTGCCTCAACCATAACCCTTATCTTCGGCTCCGTGCCGGAAGGTCTGACAAGAATCCTTCCTCTGTCGGCAAGCTTCAGGGTTGAATTCTCAACAACCCTTGTTATTTCAGGAACCTCTTTTAAATCCTTTTTCCCTGAAACAACAACATTTAAAAGAACCTGCGGATAAAGCTCTATATCCGATGTCAGTTCCGAGATAAGCCTGTTCTTTTTCCTCATGAGATACAGCACCTGTAAAGCAGTAATAGGGCCGTCTCCCGTGGTATTGTAATCAAAAAATATGATGTGTCCCGACTGCTCGCCGCCAAGGTTATACCCGCCCCTTTTCATTTCTTCGACAACATATCTGTCCCCTACCTTTGTCCTTATTAACTTTATACCCTGTGCCGCCAGATACTTTTCGATCCCGAGGTTTGTCATAACTGTTGCCACAACACCATTACCGCTGAGCCTGTCCTCTCTTTTAAGCTCCGATGCCCATATGCCCAGTATCATATCTCCGTCAACAATGCTGCCCTTCTCATCCACGAAAAGCGTCCTGTCTGCATCGCCATCATGTGCTATCCCGATGTGGGCATTATGTCTCTTTACCTCATCGGCAAGGCATTGTAAATGCAATGAACCGCAGTTGTCGTTTATATTAATGCCGTCTGGTCTGTCATTTATGGATATTACCTCTGCACCGAGTTCTCTCAAGAGCCATGGAGTGACTTTATAAGCAGCGCCGTTGGCAGCATCTACAACTACCTTTAAGCCTTCGAGGTCTATTCCTTTGGGAATTGTTGATTTGATGTACTCTATATATCTGCCTGCTGCATCATCGAGCCTGTATGCCCTTCCAACCTTTTCATTTGTTGGCCTTTTAGCCGGAAACCTCTCGTCTGCCACGAGTTGTTCAATCTCTTTTTCCAGATCATTCGATAACTTAAAACCTGCGGATGAGAATATCTTGATGCCATTATCACCGAATGGATTGTGAGAGGCTGAAATAACGATTCCTGCATCGAGCCGTAATGTGCGTGTTAGAAAGGCAATGCCTGGAGTCGGTATAGGCCCGACAAGGGTAACGTTCATTCCCATAGAGCAAATGCCAGAGGTTAAGGCACTCTCAATCATATAGCCCGAAAGCCGCGTGTCCTTTCCTATCAGTACCATGTTCCTTCCATGGTCGGTTTTGAGAACAGATGCGATTGCCATGCCTATCCTTAAGACATTTTCCGGCGTCATGGGAGACCTGTTGACCTTTCCCCTTATGCCATCAGTGCCGAATAACTTCATTTCCCAATCCTCTCGATATTAATTTTCACAGTCACCTCTGATGCCTTTGTCCTTATATTCCTGCCGTTTGCATTAATCCTTACATTCTGTGTCATATCAGAATCCATACCCGTAACATCTATAGCCTCTGTCCGTAACAAAGAAATCCTTGCTATTTCTGTTTTTGCACCCTCTACCTCCATAACAGAAGGCTTTACATCTATGGATTTTATTCTATATCCCTTTTCAGGTGTGCCTACAACATACGCCTTCACAGGCACTGTCTTTGAAGCGGATTCATCAAGGGTCACTTTCACACTGACGGGTTCGATCCTCTGAACCTTTATTGTCCTCGGAATTATTACATTGTCCTTATCAAAATAGTATACTGCTTCACCTTTTTTTGCATTGGACATGTCAATAACAACCCTTACATCCATGGGTCTTAATGACTTCAAAAGCCTCTCGTGTCCGCTTATATTGAGACTCACCTTTTTAATGTTCTGTCTCAGGATTTCCAATTCCTTCGGCACATCCTTAAATTCAAGAGGAACATCAATAGCCATCTCGGACTGCCCCCTGTATGTAACAAAAAACCAGAGGGACATGGCAAGGGCCACTGACAATACTTTTAAGCCTATATCGCTGAATATCCCTTTTTTCTTCATCTCATCTTTTCTCTTTCTTCGATTCCGTAAACAGGTCTGTGAGCATATCCCTCAATGCCCCCATATCGATGTGCGTCTCCAGTTTACCGTGAATTGCCACGGATATAGTGCCTGTCTCTTCTGAAACTATAATAGCAACTGCATCCGTCTCTTCCGTAATGCCAATGCCTGCCCTGTGGCGTGTACCAAGGGCCTTGCTCACATCGGTGCCAAGGGTAATAGGCAAAAAACAGCCTGCTGCAACAATCCTGTTTCCACGAATTACAACCGCACCGTCATGTATCGGTGATGTGGGATGGAATATGCTCAGGAGCAGTTCTTTCGTAACCTTTGCATCAAGGGGCGTTCCTATCTCCACATAATCCTTAAGGCTTACATCCCTTTCGATAACTATCAATGCACCGACCTTTCTATTTGCCAATCCCACTGCCGCCCTTACTATCTCCTCAAGAGATTTCAGTTCTTCAGCAGAGGTAAAACCCTGAAGAAACGAGGATTCCCCCATATGGGCAAGTGCCCTTCTTATTTCGGGCTGGAAAAGGATTATAAGCACTATGACTACCTGTGCCCAGAAGCTCTGGATAATCCAGTCTATTGTATAAAGCTGGAGGTATCTGGAAAAGAAAGAAGCGATCAGGAGGATGCCGAGGCCTGCAAGCATCTGGGCAGCCTTTGTGCCCTTGATAATAAGCAGGATTCTATAAAGGATTATTGAGACAATAACTATATCTAGCAAGTCCTGCCATCTAAGCTGCCTCAATAAGTCTAACAATGGGTTCTCCTCTTTTTAGGATATCCTTAGTTTAGAATTATTGTAATTATAACATAAGACAGTAATGTCCTTATGGATGGAATTTTTGAGCGTAAAGTGGCTATCTTTACTAAAGGGGACTTACCCTATCACCACCGAAGGCATAATACCAATAACAAATACCATTAACACTGTTATAAATATTGCAAGGCCTAATGATGGAGAAGGTGCTATGGCTGATTCTTGTTTCATCTCTTTCATGTACATGTTCATTACTACCCTTAGATAGTAGTATGCT
>JAGUWD010000029.1 GCA_020062545.1 Thermodesulfovibrionales bacterium | reverse complement strand
CTTATCCCCTTTTGTCTTTGGTGCTCCGTGTCCTGAGTAATATACATATACATATCCGTCCCAGTTCTTTATCTTCCTTAATGCTGCTATCATTTCGTTTCTTGTTGCTTTCTCGTTCAATAGTAATACTGCATTCTCTTTGGGGACTCCTCCGTATCTTGGGTCGGTGAGTATGCTGTATATCTTTTTTGCATCTGTTGATGCATACTGGAGATTGGGGATGTCATCTCTTTTCTTGTAGTCTATGCCGATTACTATTGCATAGGTGTCGGGTCGAGGTGGTGGGAGTTTGTCGTCTGTGATAGGTTCTTCTTTTTGTTTCTGTGGCTTGCCAACAGGTGACTTCCCTTGTTCATGGGTCTCATATGCAATCTGTACCTGAGCTCCTGTGGGGTCTTTGAACTCATACATGCTGCAGCCTGCAGCTATTAAAAAAATGCTCGATAATAAAATTTTAATACGCAAACCTGCTATCATCTAATCTTCCTTAATACTCCAATGTTTTTATTATTTCGGGCACAGCCTGCTGCATGGCAGCCTGCATTGCCTTGCGAAGAGAAATTCCCTTTGTCTCGGCTGTACCGGCCATAGACCGCTCGTCACCTTTTGCAGCAATGTTCAGTACCTTTGCCTTAATGCCGTTTTTCCATATCTCGACTGTAAACTGTATATCGCTTATAGCACCTACTGTCCAGAACCCTGGATCCTGATCCACAAATACCTTTAAAACAGTTAAATCAATCCCCTTTGATGCATCGCTTGGAAGTTCCGACACGGTCCTCGTATTATATCCTGCAAAGCTCAACTCCTGTACCAATGCACCCACAATCCAGTCTCCAATATTATTTTCTGTAACTACATCTGCTGTTTTCATTCCCATTGTATTTTTTACGGTTCCGATAACCCAGCTATTTGATTTCTTAACAAGACTATGCTGCTCTTTCGGCTTTGCAATAAACACCTCTCCTGAACCACCTCTTGCATTGACAGTTCTTTCGTAAGACAAATCAACCTTCTGGTCAACAAATGCACAGCTTGCTGATGCCAATAAAACCAATCCTGCTAAAATTGTTGTTGCTCTCTTTAACATAACTTTACCCCCCTGAGAATATTCAAAAGATTCCATATAAGTATGCCATCAGCGCTACTTGGTCAAAAATGTTATCTCTACCCTCCTGTTCAACTCAACAGCGTCTTTTGGAAATATTGGTATATTACCGCCGCTTTCTGCGGTAATCATCTCTGCTGCTATATTACCTCTTTGAAGCAGTGCATCTTTTACCATAATGGCCATATGCTCTGTGGCTTTCATACCTTCATTCTTAGCTGGCTGTCCAAAACCATAAACTTTTAATACTATCCTGTATTCAGGGAATCTCTTTATTAGAGACACAAGCTGGCCAATAACCTTTTCCGAACCAGGAGAGAGAACAGCACCTTTACTTGTAATCTTGATGAAATCCCTTCTCGGAATAATAATTGTTATTCCATTTTCCGATGTTCTTACAGGGACCCCTAACATACCTACTACATCAAGAAATTCCTTTAATTTGCCCAGTGAATGCAGATCCTTCTGCATTTTTGTAAGTTCGGTTAGCTTGTATTTAAGTTCTGTCTGTAAGGCTTCAAATGCCTTATTTTTATCACCGAGTTCCTTTTTAAGCGAAGTGAGGTTAGTGTTCAATTCCTCCTTTTCTGATTTCAGTGCAGAGACCTCTTTTGAAAGCCTTTCAATTTCTGAATCCTTCTCTTTTGAGATCTCGGATGGTAATTTTGTTATGTCTGATTTTGCCTTTTCAACCTCTTTCTTCAATCTGATAATCTCTGCATCTTTATCCTCCAATACCTTAATTTTTGCCTTTATATCAGAGATTAGCCCTTCCAGACGGGATATTTCTTTTTCATGACCTGCCTTTTCCAGACGGGATAAAGCGATTCGAATTGTGAGTTCTGCCATATTTGCATAATGGATTATGGTGGGAACAGCCTGGTCACTTAGTTTGCCGAGTATATTTGTGTTCTTTTGAAATTCTGTTTCTGCAATTTTAATATAGTTCCATGCTACAGTAATATCATCGGCATAATTTACTGATTCGGGCTTAGCAGTAAACTCTTTGATTATAGACCTTGCCTTCTCAATCTGATAAAACACTTTCTCCTTATCAGCCGCAATGCCTGTGGAGACATTAAAAAAAATAATAACTAAAACTAATAATTTTTTCATCTCCCTGCTCCTTTTGCTGATAAATAATCATTCAGTCTCTGCTCAAGCAACTTGAGTTCGGCCTTTAATACCTCTATTTTCTCAGCAGTTTCGCGCTCTTCAGCAACTGCCTCAGCAAATGTTATCTGAATCTTTGCCATATCAACTGCCTCTTTCATCCTTTTCTCGTCGCCTGCCTCCAGACCTTCCCTTGCCATAAGGATGCTCCTCGATACGTTTTCTACTACTTCCTTTGCATATTTGCCTGCTTTTGTCTGCGGAAGTTTCTCAACCCTTTCCTTTACCTGACGATATTCGTCAATGACTAATTGTGTAATACCGCCTTCAGATGTTGCTGCTCGAAAAAATAAAAATTGAAACAGACAAAGGGATATTAAAAGAATCTTTGCTGCCTTCATTATCTCCTCCATTGCCGCTTTAAATACTGCCGTTCTCTATTTCAATACAAATGCCACCTTTGCCCCTGCAAGGAAGTTCGTCTTCTGGTTTGCAGAGAAAATCTTTACGGCATCCTCATCTGTAACCTGCAGGTCTGACGGAGAGACCGTTCCGGATGCCTTTACAATCAAAGGATTCTTTACGCCCCGTGTTTCGAGTGCTGCCTTTGCCTTGTCAATGCTGTTTGTGTATTCGCCGCACCCCTGCTCAACAAGCACCTTCTGGCTTATCTTTGAAGGGTCATAAAGCACTTCTCCCTTTGGTGTGAAAATCCTGTTTATCAGGGCAGGCCTGAAACCTTGCTCAGTGGCATCGATAACAAGACCATCATAACGCTCTTCGATAGGCACCGGTTTTGCACGGTATGCAGGCTTTGGCTCAACCATGGCCTGCTTAACCGAAGGATCTCCAAGCATCTTTTCGTACATGACCTTTGCAAAACTCTGCGGCCCTGTCATGCCTATTTTTACAAAGACAACAGCCACTTCCTCCTGAGGATTATACTCTTTGTAAACAACCTTTGCACCCTTTACAAAACCCTCGACTGCTGTCCTCACAACATCATACTGAAGAGAGGCATCCTTTACCAAGGTATCACCCACCACTGCTACACCTTCGAGTATCTCTGCAAGCTGGCGGTATGCAAGGGCTGTTGCTGCTCTTTCGGCAGTAAGCCTCTTTTGTGCAGGAGACTTTGCATTTGGAGACGGAAGCCCTTCAGACATGACAAGGATATAATCGCTTATGAATGCCTGCTCCGGCGATGTTGTGATAGAAAGGTTATTCTGGTTCAACCACTGGTTTGCTGATTGAAACCTCAAGTCAGCCTGAGATGGAACAGTATCCTGCTGGGCAAAGGCAACTCCTGCCAACGCAAGAACTATCAACAGTGCAACAAATACATTTCTTTTCATAATTCCTCCTCCTTATTTATTTTCAATTAATAAACATTCATTCTCTGTTTCAGTACCCTTATGGCAAGGATTGCCTCTGATCCGTCCACAGGTGAGTCAATCCTGAACTCACCCGACAACTCCCCTTCCATTATCCCCCTTGTAGTCATATTCATAACGGCATTATAAAATGGCGATGTAGGCCGCACATCAGGAAATGGAGATTTAGAATGTCCGAAGAATGCAGTGGCCATCTTTTCATCGCCGGTAAGTTTTATTAAAACATCCTCAAGGATAAATGCCATCTCCCCTCGCCTTACAACATCTGTAGGCTTAAATAAATATGCCTTTGTCATTTCATCATACTTTGGCTCAAGGCCTCTGACCTTCCATTTCAAAATAGTGAGTATTTCCTCTTTGAAGTGATAATTAAGAATATCTGCAGGTGTAAATTCAGCCTTCATTTTATCAATCCGGGATTGAGCAGGTATACGGCCTGCAAAGAGTTTGTCGATCTTCATCTCGTCAACCAATAGTGCAGCAAGATCCCCGCGTGTAATCGAGTCCTTGACAGCTATTTTCCTTCCAACATCACCCACTGTTATCCCTGCTATTGCACGAACAATCTTGTCTGTCTTTTTCCATGCCCTGTCGGCCTTCTCATGCCATTTGCCCTCTCTTTTTGCATTGAGAACATCCGCAAACTTATCCCGTGCCTGCTGGAATTCAAGCGCCTCGAGATAGGCAATGCCCATAAAATAGCTTGCAGATTCTGTGCCCTGATAGTATATCAATTTATTTTCATCAACCTTTAATTCACGAATATCTCCAAAGGCATCTTCTACTGTTTTAAGCCAGTTGTTCAGTTTGAGGGCAGTATGAACCCTTATCGTTGCCGTAAGATAATTAAATCTGTCTTCATTGGTCTCCGCGAGCTTTTTAGCCTTTTTAAGATAATCAAGGGCTCTTTCAACCTCAACCTTTCTGAATCCTGCATCGGCCTGTTTCTTCACCCTCTCAGCAGTGACAATGGCGAGCCCGCTATGAGCCGGTGAGAATTTCTCTTCGCAGTAAATTGCCCTGTCAAATTTGCTCTGTGCTACATCAATCCTGCCGTCTTCCAGAGCCTTCATCCCCATTAAATAGTGATGCTGCTGGTTGTCCTCGGGAGAAGTACACTTAGCAATCTCCTTCGGAGCACAATTAGAAAGAAATAACAGGACAAATATTGTGATGGATAGTAAAATCCATAGTCTCTTATCCCTTTGCACATTGTCTATTGCCCATTGCCTATTGCCCATTTTAAAACACCTCCTGTTTTTCATTTGCCATTCTGAAGCAAGTTTACACCCCTGTGAGATGCCATGTAAAGGTAATTTTCACACTTTTATTTCGATGTGGATACATCATCGTTTTCCTTGATAACATCGCATTTGCCGCTCACACACAAAAGCGTTGCATTTGAACCTTCGACTTCGATAACTTTCAACTCTGCCACAACATCGGTCAGTCTTTTTATGACTGCTCCTGTTGTAGGGCTTTTTATCTCCTTTACAACCTTGACTACATAAAATATGGTGTCGTTGGTTACTCCATGGTCTTTACCTGCATCTATAATACATGTCTTATTCGTCTTATCCACATAAGCCACCTTTGCATTAATCACAGTCTCTTTCAATTTAGCTGATTGCTCCTTGAATTGTTTAACGATATTCGCAAGTGCGCTCTTTGTTGCAGTCCCCAGAATCGTATTTGCCATATTCGATGCATCAATATTTGCAAGACCCTCTATACGCACACCGGATGCCGATTCTTCAGCAGAGCCTTCAGCAGCATTGAGAATCTCCGCAGTTGTTGTGTCTATCAATCGTGCATTAACGGCAACCCTGGCATAGTTCTGTTTAACACCGATACCAAAAATGCCCATGACCTTTGAGTCTATGCCAAACTGCGTAACACTTCCGACAATAATAGCACTCACACCTAAAATCTTCCCTATCTTTGCTACCTCTGATGTATCCACAAGTCCGCTTGCCGATAATTTCTGCTCGCTGATGACCTTTTCCAACTGGCTCCTTTCTATAACCTTGAAAGTCCCATCCTTGACGAGTTCTGTAACCAGGATATCTGCAACCGCACGTCCGATTTTGAAGTTTCTTGCCTGAAAGTGTGCCGATACTGCAGCGTCCTCAAAATCAAGTACAGCTATCTTCTTGACACCGGCATCTGCCGCATATCCCTGAAATACGATTAATACGGAAAATAAAAAAAATATCACTATTTTTTGGTGCCATTTCACTACTGTCATAAAATACTCCTCCTTTGTATCTTAAAGCCTCATCTCTGATATGCAACGGTTATCGAATATGGTGAAAAGTCTATTATTTTAAAATTACCCTTCTGACCTATGCTGTTTGCCAGGTATACCGAATTCTCAGGATAGCTTACGATAAACTCGCCAAGCCCTTTATCTTCAACATTGGTAACCCATGCTATATTCTGGAGAATTTCCTTGACCTCAAAATTGGTGCTCATATCACTAACGCCTGTAACCTTGACCTGCACCTTCTTTGCAACTCCCTTTATATACCGGGAAACCTTTTCAAGAATAACCGGCGTCATCTTCTGCGACAACTCCTTCATTCCACTTGCCACAGCATCCTCAACACCCGCTGCAAGTCCCTTCCCTTCCTCGGTACCTGATGTAAGTATAACCATCTTCCCTGTATTGTCCCTTGCTATAATGCGATAGGTGAGCCTTACCGTTACATTATTAAAAGGCATGGATATGCCGTATCCTATGCCCTCTCCCTTTTTTGTGGAAATAGCATAATCGATTTTACCTATTAGGAGGATGTTTGAGAGGAATTTATACACAAGGCTTCTCAGGGTCAGGAAATTGCCGCTCTTGATCGCATTTTCAACCTCTTTTGCTTCCAATGTATGGGTCGGTGCGACATCGACAACAGTATATCCCTGCTCTGTCAGCCTTCCGATAAGATTCTCTGACAATATATTGGTCTCCTCATATTCCTCTCTTATACCCCCCGGTTTCTTTGCGGGAATGAATACAACCACGGAGTTATTAAGGGCAAGGGAAGATATGGCGTCTTTTGCCTTTGTGGGCTCAATACATGCATTTATCCTTACCCACATCGTATCTTTTCTGTTTTCTTGTTGTAATAGCTTATATCCTGCAACAAACCCCCTTATGTTTTTACTCACAGCGTCGTCAACAAGGGCCATATTCTGCACTACAGACTGAGCCTTCACCTCAACGCCAACCACCTGTTCTACTGCTGACCATTTTGCCCGTGCTATTGCCTCTGCCTTTGCAGAGGGGATATCATTGTTTACAATAATGGCTTCACCTTCGGCATCGACGCATTTAATCTGAGATAAGGCTTCTGAGGTAGGAAGGACAATAAGAAACAAAAGAACTACTATTACTTTCTTACACACAGGCATACCTCCTCTTTTAGTATAAGCTCAAGTGTAAATCTGGAAGCCCATATTTTCAAGTGCCAATTCACCTTCCTTAATTATTCGTTATACACATCTTCCGCATCGGGTGAAATCAAAAAATAACCGCCCTTCTCTTTTACCATCTCTCTGAAGGCAAGCACCTTCATAACCTTGGTTATGGCCTCCCTTGATGCGCCTGTGTGTGCTGCAAGCTCCCGGTGTGTGAGTTTCTTTATCCTGAAAAATCCGTCTTCATCCTTATAACCCTCTGTCTTTGCAATTTGCAATAATAGCTTTACAAGCCTCTGGCTCACATCTAAAAATGCCAGGGATTCTATCATGCCGTTTGCCATTCTCATCCTCTGGACAATTGCCGAAAGCAGGTCAATGGCAATCATCGGGTCATTTTTGACTGCAAGGAGAAACTTCTCCCGCCTTAATATGCCAAGCGTTGAATCATCTACTGCTATCATTGTTGCAGACCTGGGCTTGCCATCGAGGAGGCTCATCTCGCCAAAGAAATTCCCCTTGCAGAATGTTGCGAGTATAAGTTCCTCTCCATCATGATTCAGAAGGGATGCCCTCACAGTCCCTTCAAGGACTATATAAAGGTCTGTGCTGTTGTCGGACTGATAGAATATAGTCTCGCCTTTACTCACATTACGAACAATGAAATCACCTGACAGATGTCTCAAATGTCTGTCAGGGAGTCCTTTGAATATGGGGAGATCCTTAAGGAAGCCCATTATCAATTCTGTATTCGTGCCTTTTTCCATACTGGTGTAATTTTATCAGATTTCAAAAATTTCCTGAATATAAAAATTGATTATGATAAAATTTGATTTATGACAATCATTAATATTCGAAAAATCGGGGAAAATATAATCAATGCCTTTAAATATCTGGAGGGATATTATACGTTATTGTGTTATTCCGTAAGGAATATCCCGTTATTACGCAGTGCCCCAATCCGTTCCGTCTTACACAAACAGCTATATTTCACGGGGATAGAAGCATTGAGCAAAGTGGCTGCAATAGGGATACTTATAGGGATTGTCATCATCACGCAAATAGTGAATCTTGTGGGATCAAATGCTGTGCTTACAGGCAAGATACTCATCTGGACAGTGGTGAGAGAACTCGGGCCATTGCTTGCTGCCATAATAATCATAGCACGAAGCGGCACCGCCATCTCCTCAGAGCTCGGCTCGATGAAGGTCAACAGGGAGACCGACAGCCTCAGGATTATGGGGATTAATCCCGTGGATTATCTCATTGTTCCAAGGGTTGCTGGAATTACGGTCTCTGTCTTCATCCTTGCGTTCTACTTTCAGGTGATGGCAATTGCAGGAGGGTTGGCATTCACATCGATATTCCTCGACCTCTCTTTTTCACAACACCTCAAAGGCATATTCTCGGCCCTGAAACTCTTTGAGGTCTTAGTCTCCCTTCTTAAAAGCCTTGTGTTCGGATTGTTGATCTCCATAGTTTCATGCTATCAGGGCTTCAGCGTGGAGGCATCAATAACAGAAATTCCGCAGGCAGCTACGAGGGCGGTTATGCAGAGCCTGTTCTTAGTATTCATATTTGATGGTATAATTACAGTCATATCGTTTGTATGATACGACTCGAAAATATTGCTACAGAGCATTTTCATGCGCTCTCGTTTGAGATAAAGAGGGGCTCTGAATGCAAGATTATCACACGTTCCGAATATGAAAACAGAAAGCTGCTCAATGTCATCGTGGGACTCGAAAGACCTGCATCGGGAAGGGTTTTTCTGCTCGACAAGGAAACATATGCGCTTTCCGAAAAAGATTCTTGCAGGCTTTTCAGCAGGATCGGGGTGGTTTTGAAAGACGGTGGATTGATCAGCAACCTCAAGGTATGGGAGAACATAGTGCTTCCGGTATCGTACCATACAGGAAAAAAGCCGGAGGATCTGGAAGCAAAGGTAAAGCAGAGATTCAACGAGGCAGGTATAGATGTCCCATATCTTAAAGAGCTAATAGGAAGACTGCCAGGTCCCCTGCCTGTTCATGAGAAAAGGCTGATAGGACTCATAAGGGCAATGCTCATGGAGCCTGAACTGATGATATACGACTCTTTATTTGAAGGGCTGAGCCCCGATATGTCGGATAGATTGATGCAAATGACCATGAATTTTCACGCAGAAAAACAGGGCAGAACATCCGTATACATCACATTTGATGAACAATCCATCAAGAATGTAAGGGCGGATATTATTTTAAGGATATAATTACTAAGTCGAGCTATTTTATATGTCAGGCACTGGTCAAAGACTTTAAAAAGTGTTAATTCAAGTGTATATGAGAGACAATAAAAGCATTATTCATCAAGTATCCAATGTAGTAGATGACGGATACAAGATAAATGTTAATGCAAGTGTGGAGTTTAAAGTCTTTTCGCAGCACCTGACATATATTTTTAGATTATAATCGCTCAATTTAGGTGAGTAAAAATGGAATTAATGAAAGAAACGGATGAAAGATTTATCGGCATAGAAAAGAAGATAGGGCTGTTTGTCTTTATCGCAATTGCAGGTATTGTCACTGCAATGGCTATTATCGGGATACAACACGGCGTGTTCACGCCCAGGACAAAGATATATTTCATAGCCGACAGTGGACAGGGTATAAATGAAGGAACCGCAGTAAAACTCAGCGGATTTAAAATAGGAAAGGTTGCGAGATTATCCCTGGACGATGTGGCAAGGGTAAAGGTGGAGCTATCCATAAATACAAAATACATGAAATGGATAAGGACAGACTCAAAGGCAAGGCTTTTCAAAGAAGGGTTTATCGGCGACAGTGTCATAGAAATAACACCTGGTTCTGAAAAAGCGAAACAAGTTACTGAAAATGGAATAATAGAATTTGAAAGGGCAAAGGGGCTCGGCGAAATAGCAGAGGAGTTAAAAGAGGAAATAAAGCCTGTTCTAAGCGATGTAAAAGAGATAATCCATTACATCAACAATCCGCAGGGCGATATTAAACAGACATTAAAAAACCTCCGCAAAATTTCGGAAGACCTACCCGAGACACAGCAGAATCTGAATGCCCTGCTCAAGGATGCTAACAAAGGAGTGAATGCGACAACAAAGAAAATAGATTCCGTACTCGATTCAACAAAACAGACCATGATCACAGTTGACGACCTCATAAAGAAGGTTGACAAGGACATCCCGAATATCCTTGAGAAGACAAACAAGAGTCTCGAAAATATTCAGAAGACAACCGAAGAAATAAAAAAGGCGACAGAGCAGACAGCACCTAAAATCCCGTCCATGCTCAAAAAAGGCGAAGACGCAGCAGAAGGAGCAAAAGAAATTACCGATTCAGCAAAAAAAATATGGCCAATAAGGCTATTCATAAAGGAGCCTGAAGAAAAGACCTTGGATGTGGACAGCTATGAATAAGACAGGCAATAGGCAATGGGCTATAGGCAATAGGCTAACAAAATGCGATAGGCAAGAGACAAAATGCTATAGGATAATAATATCCATCGTCTATCGTCTGTTGCCTATTGCCTATAGCCTGTTTTTAATTGGTTGCGGGGCAAAACATGCAACATTGTCAGATGCCCATCTTTCAGCAGTCAATCTCAACCAGAAGGCAGAATCCTCATTTAAAAATAGTGATTATGAAAATGCACTCATGCTTTACAATGAGGCGCTCAAAATCAACCGCTCCATCGAAAACATTGATGGCATTGCGATAAATATAATTAATATGGCTGCCACCTATCGCAAGCTCGGTGATAAAGACAATGCACACAAACAGATAGACGAAATACTAAATATATCGCCAATTGCCTATAATCCGGTACATCTGTCCGAGGCTGCATTTTTGAAAGCAATGCTTTACATGGATGAAAAGAATTATGACAGGACATTGGAATGGACAGATAAATTATTATCCTTCTGCCAAAGCTCGCAATGCAGTAACATTGGCAAAGTTTATAACCTCAAAGGAAGGGCTTATCTTGAAAAAGGCGATGTCGCTTCAGCCATATCATATGGGAATAAAGGACTCTCGCTCAATAAATCAAACGGAAATGAGGCAGAGACGGCAAATTCCTTAAGGCTCATAGCCGAGGCAAAGGTTGCGAAAGGCGAATACAGCGAGGCGATAAAGTTTTATGAAGACGCGCTTTCCATAGACAAGACACTCGGCTTAAGCAGAAAAATAGCACAGGATTTAATGGGAATGGGTAATACCTATTTTAAACAGGGTAATAAAAACAGTGCGCTCGATTATTTCAAAAGGGCGCTCTCTGTCAGCGAAAGCGCAGGCGACAAAAAGGAAATTGCAAAAACTAAAAATATGATAGAGAAATGCCTTCGGAGCCCTAAGCATTAATTAATATTTAATAATACCTTTGCGATGCCATTACTGTTTTTATTGCAACCCATTTGCCCTCCTTTTTCTCAAGATAAACAAAATTGCCTTCTTCGTAAAATGCCTCTGGCGGCGTTATGCTTTTATACCTTACAAAAATCAATGCTCTATCTTTCTCTTTATTGAAGCCCACCCTCGATATTCCTACGCTTTCCTTGCCGCTGCCCGGAAAACTCTGATACGATTCATCCATAAAATATCTCTTCTTAAAAAATCTTTTTTCAAGCTCATATGATCTGCTGTTTTTCTTATTAAAGTCGCCTGTTAGATAAGCATCAACATGGACGCTCAATCGCTTCAAATGCGTAACATCGGCATTATCCAGCTTTTTTTCAGACATAGTTGTTTTCTCAAGTGAGACAAGGGCATGATATTTATCAAGAACTGCATTAAAAATCTCATATTCTTCAGGCTCAATGGTATCAAGTTCTGAAGATTTCAACGGTTCGGCGGAAAATACATTTGAACTTAATAAAACAGCAGTAGAAATTAAAATCACAAAAAGCAATCTGTTTATCATTTTACACCTCCGGTTACATCCTTCTGCTCAGCCATCCCTGTCAACTGGAACGCAGCCCAGAAATATGGATGTTCATATTGCTTCTTCACAGCCAACTGCGCTTCTCTCAAGGCATCTCGTTTATTTGTCTTTTTCAGATTGGAATAAAATTCCTTCATCAATTGCGAGGTTGCCAGGTCATCCACTTTCCACAGGCTTGCAACAATGGAATTAGCCCCTGCATATAGAAATCCCCTCTGAAGTCCCACAACATCATCTCCGGCATTGATTTTACCGAGCGCTGTTTCACAGGCGCTCAATGTAACCAAATCCGCATTCAGGCTGATCGAATATAGTTCATTTACACTTAACAATCCGTCGTTTTCAACATCCCTTGAAAGAAAGAGTCCTGAGTTCAAAGGCGAGTCGGATTCAAACATGCCGTGAGTTGCAAAATGGATGTATCCAAACTGATTTGCAAATCTCTTGAAATTGGTCTCTGTTGCCTCTTTTCGCAAAAGCGCCTTCGCATTAGGCATTTCATTCGATATAGCAACGGCCTCTTCTCCTGCATATTTGAGGTCATATTTCGGGTCTCCGAGGTCGGGGTTGCCGAATATCAATGTCTGCCGGTTTTTTTGCGCCTGCCTTTGTTTAAGGAATTTTATCACGCTCGCGCTCGGCAGAAAACTGATGCTGTATTTGTCTATCAGATAATTGCTCCCGCTGTTCAAGGCATTAAACGGCAGGTAGTGAAGGATTCCGTGGGGCACGATAATAAGTTTTGGAGTGGCGATCAAATTCTCAATCGGTTTTATCAGTCTTTGATAGAGTCCTTGCGAGAGTTCAGGGTATTGCGTTGATATCGGGTCTTGCAGCAATCTTCTGAACTGTTCTATATCTTTCAGAATACCTTTGCCGTCCAGTTTTACAGCCTTTAATGTATTTTTAGTCAACACAAACACATAAAGGTCTTCCCCGTGATAATAGTATTCAACGAGTGTTTCATCATTGCCGATATACGATTGTATTTCACTTGGAGGAGGTATAGAGACTGTAACGAGAGATGTCAGTTCAGGCGTTAAGTTTTTTATTCTCTCTTTTATCTGAACGCTCCTGATATTCCTTTGACTTGCCTTTTCAGTGGCCATGCTGCTGATATCAATAACCTTGCCTTCCGCCTCAATCGTTTCAAGCTCTTTCAGCATTGAAGCGACCTGTTCCTTATCTTTCGGAACGCTGAATTCCTTGTTTGAGGCCAGCAAATCCACAAGCGCCCTTGACTTTGAGCGCTCTACATATTCAAAGGCCTCCGCAGCACGGCCTCCCGAAATCAGCAGGGCAACCAATTCCTGATAAATAGCCTGTTTGTCTCCCACATAGCCGATCCTCCCTGCCTCTGACATGATGGAGGATCGTTGTTTCTCTATCACATCAACAGCCTCTCTGAGAAGCTGTTCAGCTATTACTTCCTTGCCTTCCATACGGGCAATTCTGCCCCGATCTAAAAGGATAGGCCAGTAAAGTCCTCCTATCTGTTTAATTTGGGGATGTTTCAGAAGCTGGTCATAATTCTCTCTGGCATCATGAATCTTTCCAGTTTCATATTGACACTTTGTCAAAATAAAAAATTTGGGAAGTTCCTGAAAGGTCTGGTCATAGAAGACCGTGACAAACCCAGAGACTTTTGCCTCAGTGTCCTGTATGGCAGCCAAGGCTTGATTATATTGTTTTTTCGCCATATGTATTCTGGCAATGGCAGTGAATTTTTCCGGCCCCAGAATTGTGTCGCTAATATCTATGCCCCGCAGGACATCGAGCCAGCGATCTGCCTCTGCATCGTGGTTCAAAAAGGCATGGGCCACTCCGAGAATGCTTGCTATATCAATGAGCTGCGAACGATACCAAATATTGGATTTGCCAATCCTATTCAGGAGGACATGGGCTGCTGCCGCAGCCTTGATCGCTTTCTCGTATTCCCCTTGATCAAGATATGCATAACCACGAAGAATTCCAGGGTAAACAGAAATGTCGGCACCGAAATAAGAAATATAGGTGGCGCCGCCGTGTGCAATCTGTTTTTCAAGCATATCCACCGTCGAGAACATTTTCTCATAATCCCGGATCTCATAATAGGAAGCACTAAGGAGAAACAATTGGAACGAGGAGATTGCCTCCTTACGATCAATATCCTGCTGGAGGATCCGAATTACATCGTGATGGCGCTTTTTTTGCATGAGCGAGCTGACTTCGATATCTTTAGAGAGGCCAGCGCAGCCGCCACTGAAAAATAAAATCGCTATTACAAAGAAATAAAGAATTTTCTTTCTCTTCATATGCGCCACTCAATTTTCATAACTGCAATTATTTTCTGAATTGTTTATTCAGCCAGTTAAACGGTATATCCACATTAAAAAAGAATACTGCTGTCTTGCCGGTCTTCCTGTGCTTAGTCTCCATTTTATCATAACTGTGCCCATTCGATTTTATAAGACTCTGGCGGACAACCTCGAAGCCTGTCATGCCGAGCAACGTATATTCCTCGCCTGTTTCGATAACTACAAAGGCAGTCTCAGGGGTCTTGCCGTCTCCCGAGTCGAGTATAGAGTCAACAAGCGCCCTCGTAACAAAATGATGGAAATTGTATCTCTCGGAATTCTTCATCTCGCTGAAAGCGATGCTGGAGACAAAATGGGCTTCGATATCAACAAACTTCTTTTCGAGTATTACTTGTGCATTGGCAATAGCCTTATCGTAATCCTTATTTCTCAGCGCTTCAAACATCTCAGATTTTTTTGCCTTATCGTCGCCGTAAGGATTATAGTCCGCGGTTTCAGCATAGGAGAGCCTTAATGCCTTGAAGTCAACAGTGCGGTCGAAACTCATAACCCGTTTAAGCAGGGTCTGATAGTCGGGAAGTTTTTCAGGCTGACCATCTTCTTCGGCAAAGGCATTGCATGTGAAGATAAGCATCATCAGAACAATTGTAAGCGTGCGCGATACTATTGACATTTTTTCCTCCTTAAACATCCATGACGCCTATCCGACGCATGATTTCTATTTAGTCAACACCAACGGAAAATCCATTCCCCTTGAATCAACAACAGGGAATTGAGCCTCCTGCTTGTATTTCTTCGTTATCTCAGGCAGTTTTTCTTCTATATATCCCATCAGTTTTCTCACTGTAACAGTCTCACCCTTGCCTACCGCCTTACCTTTCAGTCCTTCAAGCATGATATATGTGAATACTCCATGACCCAATTCCTTTACTTCTGATGCAAACTGATCTTTTGTTGATGCGGCTACTATATGCACACCTGTTGACCTTGATAACTGCGATAGTGCCTTCCTGTCTTCAAAGCCCCTGAATGCTATCAATACCGCCCCTGATTTGCACGCATCAATAAGCAAGAGTATCTTCTGTGCCTTGATGTTTTTTATAAGTCCTGATAGTTCATCAGATGAAATGCCTTTTGTTTTTACATGCTCTTCCCTTTCAGGATATGTAAGCTCATGGGGGATGAAATACCATTTGTCATTTATATTCTCTCCATGCCCTGCAAGGTATATTAATACAACATCCTGCGGGTTTGTGTTTTGAAGCTGCTTGAGCTTTGCCGATATGCTTTCTTTTGTTGCCTGTTCGTTGTAAATCTCTTTGACCTCAATATCCTTGAATAATCCCTTCCCTTTCTGCTTGAAAAAGTCAGCTATACCTTTTGCATCAGGCTCGGCATAGTTTAAATTTAATGCGGGGTTTTTGTATTTATTGATGCCTACTGCAAAAACATGCATGGATACATCTTTTGAAGGAGCAGATAGTTTAACGACGAGTTCATAGGGGTTTGATTCTGTCCTGTCCTTGCTGAATGCAGTTGCCCTGAATGTGTTTATACCATCCACAAGGGTAACAGTATAGGTCTTTATAACCTCATTGCCTTTTGGAACTATCTTTACGGCCCTCTGGTCTTCACCTATTGCCTTACCATTATGATAGAGCCTTATTTCATCAATGCCTCCGCCTGTATCTTTCGCTGAAATTGTTATTGTCGCAGTGTCTGTGCTGAATGATGTATTCGGTTCTGGAGATGTAATCTTTACATCAGGAGGCGTTAAGATTCCTTTTGTTATATCTGCAACTGCCTCAACCTCTTTGCCCTGTAAAACAGAGGCAACATAGACAGGATTAAAGAACTTTTCATAAAAATTGTCTATGGAATAGACACTATTGCCAACACGGACATTGAGATGCTTGGCGCCGTTAGGCGAAGCGTTGAAATATCCTTCCGGCGTGATCACAATCCACTCGCCGTCAGTGAAACTGATGAATTGGGCTAGTTCTTTGCCGGTATTTATGTTCCAGAGACGGACAGCATTGTCGTGGCTTGCCGATACAAAATTAATATTGTCCGCGGAAAATTCCAGTGTATAGATAGTTCCAGCACATCCGACAAAAGTTTTGACTTTTTTGCCGTTTTTGGTTTCCCACAGAATGATCCGCTGATCCCAGCTTCCCGTGAGAATGAATTCACCATTGCGGGAAAAGGCCAGCGCACTGATCACATCATTGTGTCCCGGGAACTTTCTCACGATACGGTTGTCCGGTAGGGAACGCAAGACAGCGCTATATTCAGTCTCGCTGGCGCTGGCGGCGAATACAACTTCGCCGGTCAGAATATAACGGGAATCGGGAGAAAAGATTAAAGAATAGATACTGCTTACAACTTCGGATTTGTTTATCTCGCGGCCGGTATTTGTATCCCATACGATAATAATGCGTTTTTCTCCTTCCTGTTCGTAAACTCGAAGCAATACAACGGCGTATCTGCCGTCTGGAGATATTTTATTATAATCAATGAATAGTTTCTCCCTGCGTCCCCAATCAGCAAACTGTCTTATCTGCCTGTTATTTTCAATGTCCCAAAGAATGACTTTTCTGTCGTAGGTGGAAAAGAAAAGGATTTTGCCGTCCGCTGTAAAATCCGGATGGGGAATAGGCTTGTCCCACATCCGGCGCATCCGCCCGTCAGCGGTATGATAAATATAGCTTCCGTAATCGTTGCCAACTATCAAATATTTCCCGTCTTCACTTGCCGCGCTTGCGGTGAGCATTCTGTTTGCCGCATCTTTCAGAACGAGAGCTTTCTTCATCGTTCCATTTTCTCTGTCCCAATTAAGCAAAATCCAGCTTTTGGAGACAATTTCCCTCTCACCTGCCGCAAAAGAGGCGCTTGTCATCTGGTCAACATTTGCCGCGTAACGGTTGAGCCTATTTCCTGTTTTTATGTTGATTAAATCAAGGCCGGTTTTGTGAACCCACTGACCGTAATATGTCCACGCATTATCATTGCCGTAAATCAGAGATTGTCCGTCAGGCGAAAAAGCCACCGGCAGGCGCGCAGAAATTTTTCTGAGGACATTCCAGTTCTTTGTTTCATAAATTATGATTTCTCCGTAATTGGCGATTGCCACATAATTACCCGCGGGGGAATAAGCGGCTCCAAAAAACGGCTCTGGAAAAGAAATCTCTCTGATGATGTTGCCGTTTTGGATGTCAACAACAAACACTTTGCCAGACTTCTCGAATATATCCTTTGATTGAGCAATAGATGAAGATACTAATAAATGCCTTTCGTCGGGAGAAACGGCAAGGGAATGAATCTGCGCCTCGCCTGTGAAAAGTTCGTAACGCTTAATGTTTTTTCTGCTTTTGATATCGTAAATACTGATGCTTATTCCCTTTCCTTTGGAGTAGCCTTCAATTTGTTTTTCGCCGAGAATCAAACGGCGTCCATCTTTGGTAAAAACCGCGACATTGTAATTGATGGCTTTACCGCCTTTGCTGTAAATGTTCTGACCATCGTTCAGAGTGAATACTTGTTTTTTTGCCAAAACATCAAAGTAAACAAGCCTGAAGAAATCTGTGGCCACGACATGCCTGCCATCCGGCGAAAAAAAAAGAGAATAGATTTTTCCCAGATTTTTTCTAACCATTTTCCCCAGCAATTTCCAGGTGACTGTTTCCCAGATGGCGATATTTCCATTTTCGTCGCCGGCAAGAATTGTTTTATTGTCAGGAGAAATGGCAATCGCCGTGACTCCCCATTCATGGCGCAATGTTTTTATTTCCTTGCCTGTTGCTGTTTCCCATATTTTAACCGTTCGGTCTTCGCTGCCGGAGATGAGATATGTCCCGTCGGATGTAAAGGTGGCTGATTTGATGGTGCTGGAATGTCCTAACTGCACAAAAATATCGGGCTTGTCGGAGGCAAAGGTTATATTGGAACTTAATAAAATAGTCGCAGAGATTACTAAAAGCAATCTGTGTATCATCTCGTCTCTCCTGCTACTGTTTTGGATTTATAAATTTTGAGGTGACGGCCGGCTTCTGGAAATCTTGATACTGCTAAAACAAGGGTAATTATCAAAAAAATTATCGCAACATATTTTACAACTCCTTTTCCTTTTAACGTGGCGATGAATCCCAAAATTCCTGCCAGCACAAAGCATATAAAGCCTGTCAGAGGGTCTATAACCATTCCACCTATCAACATAAGGAAGACCGATAGCCCAATGAGAACCTTTGGGTCAGAGACCTTTAGTCCTGTGATGGCAGACTGCCCGGCGTAAAGAGTGTTCATAAAGAATAAACTCAGGATTAATGAGACAAAGATCTTAAGCATTTAGAACCTCCTTTTTACAACCGTCTTACTTCACCTTACCCACTGGAAATGCCTGACCTGTAGGCTGGGCTGTAGGATACTGGGCTCTTTTGAAGACCTGTTCAGCAAGAATTGGCACCTCGCTGTCCGCATAACTACCCGATGCAATGTATCTGCCATCTGGAGAAAAGGAAACGGAGTAAACATTATAGCTATGCCCCATTTGCACAAAAATATCTGGCTTTTCCTGTGCCAATGCCGGACTTAAAAAAGCCAGAACGAGAAAAAGGCTTGTAATTACCTTTATAACAGAAGATGTTTTATACATCTCACACATCCTATTTTACTTTCCCGGCTCATAAACCCTTCCTATAAATAATATAGCACCAGTTTTGTTATGCTGGATTATGAATATGAATGGATGATCTGCACGGAAGGTAACTGGTTTTTTGATTTCATGCACAGCAGCCTTAGTTACCATAATCACACCCGTTGCTGCAGCAGCCTCTGTGCCTTCTTCATTTACCTCTACAAATGCCTTATGAATCACATCAGCAATCTTGAGCTTTTTTGTGCCATCCATGCCTGAAAAGTCTGCAGCATCGGAAAAGGCAGTTGGCATGTCCATACCAATGAGTGCTGGCTTAAGCTGATACCCTCTTTCAAACTTAAACCTCGGTAAATAAACTATAACAGGTCGCTTCCCTAATCTGTTCCTTAAGTCCTTTATCTTTTGATAGCTCAGTGTCTTTTCTACATCCTCTAAACTGCCTTTGGGAAGTAGTATAAGCATTGAGAGTTCACTGCCATCATAGGGAAGCTCAATGGCCTGCAAATCTTCTGTCTCTGAATAATTGAATTCTGGAGGATTTATTCCAGTTATTCTCATCATTGGAACTTTTGCTTTCTTTTCTGGAGTAATTTTAAAATCCTCTTCCTTTGTTGCAGACTTATCAAACTGAATCTGCCATTTCCCCTTGAAATATATGGCATTGGTAAGGACTAATCTTGTATCTTCAGTTAGCATTCCCGGTTTTATCAATTCCCTGATTTTATTGTTTGTATGCCTTTCTACCCGTTGATTTATCATCAGACGAGATCGCTCCCTCTCATCCTGGTCAATAAAACCAACATTTGTTGCCTTGCCCTGATAGTATTTATCTATTATCTTCAAATACTCATCAAGGAGTTTGTAGGTCTTTTCAACCCATAGGGTATTGGCAGTGTGAAGTTGATATTTTTTATCTTTTTTGTTTATCTCATTGATTAGTTCTAAAAATCCCTCTCTGCGTGCATTGCTGTCCTTCGGAAAATGGAGGACCTTTTCCATCTCATGTGCTGTCATTCCCCTTGCACCTTCATAGGTCATAACAAGGGCTGTTGAGATGCTATAGGGTGAGAAGAAGATGTTATCCCTTCCGCCGCTTAGCTTTGAATACAAATCAAAGGTAAACTCATTGTTTGCACTAACAACTTTATCTGCATTTGCCTCTGATGAGCTGGAAAGTAGAAAGATGAAAGGAATTGAAAAAAATAATACAAGACATGCCTTAAGCCTTTTCATTCGTCCTCCTTTGTGATGCTGGTTATATTTACCACTTTTCATTCATGATTTCTTTTCTTTTTTTCTGATACTCTTCATCAGAAATCAGTCCATCCTTTCTTAAGGACTCAAGTTTTCTAAGCTTGGTCTCAAAATCTCCTTCGGTCTCCTCTTCAGATACGAGTTCTACTTCATTGTCATAACTCCTTATTTCTTCCTTAACTCTGGATGTGCCTCAAAATAATCTCCAATTTCATCAGCAGCAAAATCATCCAGAAAATTATAATAATTCCCATCATAGCCCCATCCTCTTTCTATCTTCCTTGCATTTATGTCATTTATCTTTATCACTGTAACATCATGTAGCCCTATCTTATGGCTAAGCCTTATCTCTACAGGCTCTGACCGAGAGCCACCTTTTGTAAGCATCCCTTCAAATTCTATCCTTTTAAGCCTCAGTAATTTGTTTATCTCCTCAAAGGGATTTCCCTTAGCAAGGCTTACCAATGGCTCAGAAGGGATGGGGATAAATTCCAAAATACCTATCTCCTTGTCTGCCTTAAGTTCCGTTCCAAGAATCAGCACCTCTTCTTTTTTGTTGTGAAATATGATTGCCTTCTGAGAGTCTTCGCTCAACTTTGCATCCATAGTCCACCAGAAATGCCCTCTATCTGCAAGTGATAATGCAGGGCATAAGATTAGCATGAAAAATACAAGATTAATTGCAAATGATGTTTTCCTCATAGTTTTATCCTTGTTCATTTTTTTAATCTTTCAGCATTCTTGCATGACTCATCATCTTTAAAGGTATTACAAAGATAGAGGTATTCTTCTCTTGCTTTTATTGGTAAATCCAGTCTCTCATATATCTCTGCCTTTTGATGTGAAATTATTAATGCAAAAGTTAACCATTGGAAGGCTTCAGCCTGCTGTCTATCAAGTTTGCAAAGTTTTTTAGTAACATTAAGTCTTTCAGTGTCACTTTTTGCCTTTTCCATTTCGGAAATTAACAGCATAAATTCATTTATGCTCAATGCCTTTTGCGCATGAGAAAGGTTTCTATCTACAATTGCCTTTGCCTTATTTAAGTAATTTAAGTAAGTATCATCATTTTCATTTTGCGAGGGTGCATAATAAAAAAGCCACTGGACAAATAAAAGCGCTTCTATCCCCTGGGGATTTCTTTTTTCAATAAGTGATATGCCTTTTCCAAAGTAATTTTTACGTGTTTGTGAATTTTCACCTATAGACATAAAAATATACTCTTCAGCAGATGCCTTACCAGTAGAAATCTTTTTTTTAAGTTTTGCTTTTACTTGTTTGCCTATTTTTTTCTGCTCCTCTTCGCTTTTTCCTTTTAAATCTTCAAATGAAATTCCCATTATTCTCTCTTTCCATCCATATTCAATCTCATAATTTATCTTGCCGTATTCTGTCTGTCTTAAATCTTTTACTTCTTCCTGCCATTTTGCTTCCTCTTCCTGACCTTTTGCTTTTTCTTGTCTTTCCAATTCGTTAGCTTTTTGGAAAAATTTATCTCTAAGCAAACTAAACTTTTTTTCTTTAGCTGAATCGTTCCCTCTCCTCGCATAGTAGAGCATTGCGTATACGTAAGCATTTGCTTTTCTTCTGTAGCACTCAGCCATGCATTTTAAATCTTCATTTCCACAAAGAGCCATTGCCTGATCAATTTCAGCTATTGCTTTATTGAGATACTCTTCAATTATTTCTGGATTAAGTGTATTTGTTTTTGCCTGATCTAATTCGGCATTCTGAAGTTCATCCAGATATATGGATGACCGCAGATAATATAATTCTCCTTTATTAGGGGCGTTTAAGGCTAATGCCCTGTCTATATCCTTTAAAATTTTTCTATCGTAGCCTTCTTCATTTTCTTCTGATTTTTCAAGCCATTTTATTTTGTAAAGAATTTCTGCCCTCAATGCGTAAGCCTCTGCATAGTTTTCCTCAAGGGATATTGCTCTATTGAGATTTTCAACAGCCTCTTTTAAAGCTTCGAGTTTATTTCCCCTTTCTTTATCATCTAAAGGCTCACCGCCTTTATCTTCCAAAACTTTCGCAATACCTAAATAAGCCTGAGGCATATCTGGATTAAGCTCTAAGGCTTTTTCATAAGCTTTGAGTTTTTCCTCTATATCAAAAAGCGATTGCGCCCTTTCAAGCCATAAACTTGCTTTATATTTTCTTTCCTCTTCAGAAATAAGTTTTGCTATTTTTTGTTTATCTCCACCTGTGGCAAGCTCAAGCTGTCTTTTTAATTTTTCCATTTCCTTATTTTGTTTTTCGAAACCAGCTTTCAGCCTGCTGTATTCTTCTACAATGCTCTGGTCCTGCATTACTTTTTTAAGATTTGCCTCTATCTCTTTCTGAGACAGGGAAGCTTTTATTTTTACATAGAATTTTATTGCATCTACATCGCCAACCACTGTTTTCTTCTTATTTATAACCTCAACCTTCATTGAATGATTTGCAATAACCTCAATAACATCGCTTTCCAGAGCAAGATTTTTAACCTTTGTATAGCTTTTTACATAAGCACCCGCCTGCTCTGCTGCCTTTTGGATTGCTGCTCTTTTTGCCTTCTCCTCTGAAACTTCCATGCTCTCACCAGCTCCCATTACATACTCACCTTCAGAGACTATTACAACAGGTTCATCAGCAAAGGCATTGTTAAATGCCAGCAATAAAATCAAAAATACACAATAAATAATATCTTTTTTGAACATGGGTACTCCTCCTTTATTGAATTAATCATTTATACTCCAGAAAATACTTTGTTCTTTCCTTCTTTTCAAATGCCTTCAGTAAATCAATCCCTTTATAATGAATTATGCCATGTGTGTTTTTTATAATGAGTTTATATTCATTATCATCCGATTTTTGATATTTATTAGAATCATTTGAAACTGTATCTTTTTTCGTACCTGTATATGAGCAACATATATCAAATAATTTGACTGATTTGCTACTTTCCAGAGTAAGTTCTATTGAGCATGCTTCTTCATTGAATTTAAACTCATTGCCACTTAATACCTTGCAGTTTTTAAAATCCTCATCGCATACTTAATGTATACCTTCCGTCAGGAGAAAAGGCAACAAATGTAACCAAATTAGTATGCCCCACTTGGCAAAAATCTCGGGCTTTTCAGAGGCGGAGACGTTATTTGAAACAACTATATAGAGTAAAATCGCTAAAACCAATCTGTGTATCATTTTGCACCTCTGGTTATTGCTTTAGACCTGTAAGCCTTTATATGTTCGCTGGTTGCGAAATACGAGATAACTGTTAGGGCAATGCCACACCCTACTCCAATCCCGTAATCCTCAAGTCCTTCGGATGCTCGACCCTGAATTTTATTTTCAGAGTTTTCCTCTCATTGGGCTTAAGCCTTAAATCCCATGTGATTATCCCGTCATCAGAAATCTTTGCATCTTCTTTCTTTGGCGAATTAAGGGTAACTCTTATCTGTTCGTTTCTCGAAACAGGAAAATTGTCGCTGATATTGATGTTGACCTCTTTATCTTTGCTGCTGACAATGTCAATGGCATACTCGTAGTTTATCTGCGTATCCTTCGAAAACACTCCGGAATATTCGGTGAATTTCTTCAGGAGCTTTTTCTCTATCTTAATGCCTTCATCGATTCCGAGTGGCAAGCTCATGTCATCATCGGGAAGGATCTGCTTATCAACATATGTTTTATTCACAAACCGCTCATCTAAAAACATATTCATCTGCCCGGACAAGATTGGAAACGGGAGCGGATTTTTAAGGTCTGCCCTTAAATACGCATGCCGTGAGAGTTTCGGCACTGCATAATAGTCGAGTTTAGCCTCTTTGGACGAGGCTGCGATTAATATCCTGTGCGGCTGGTTGTCTGACGGAATATTGACCTTGCCCGGGATTATAAAACTGAACGATGTCGCTTCTGTCTTTATCTTCGTCTCTTCGAATTGCTGTTCCTGAGCTACTTCCATTGCTTTCTCCCTCATCATGAGGTCTTCACCCTCAATAGCCTTTTTGTATTTATAAACCACAGGCTTCGGCTTGTAAATATCGATATACCATGCTGAAAGCTCAGGAGAAGGGCCGTAAGAAGGCCTTGCAGTAGAGATTTCCATATTCGCATTCTTCCAGTCCTCTCCGGTAGACTGGGTTACGGTTGCAAAGCAAGCAATATCTATCTTTCCTGTAGCAGAGTCAGCCCTTACATCATACTGCGGAGACCAGCCTGCCTTTGCAACAATGTAGGAAAGTCCCAGATTAATCTCCCTTTCTGCATTCGAAAGCAGATTGATTACAATGGTTTTGCTTTCATCCCTTGATGAGCTTAGGTTTTTAAGCTCATTTTCCACTGCCCTCTTTTCTTCAAGGAACTTCTTTATTTTATTTTCGAGTTTTGCGACCCTCTCGTAGTTTCCCGACAACGACTTCTCGATAAACTTAGCGTGGCTTTCAACCTCGGTCTGTGTAACCTTCTGGTTTTGCGGGAATGGAACGGTCTTCTTTAAGAATTCGGTCGAACTATTTATGGCGGAGATTTCGTTTTGATTTGCGTTTATAAGCTCGTTAATGCTGTCAAGCCTCGACTGGAGCTTCTGTATCTTATCCTGCACTGTCTTCTGGAGATAGGTCTTTTCAACCTTGACCTCGGATATCCTGACAGCAGCCTTTTCCTTAATATTCACCTGAACCGATTCGTTAGTCAAAGCCGTAGTCAATCCGGAAATCCTTATGATATTTTCGCCTTTCTTAACCGCAATGCCCGCCTCTTTCTTTATCATTGCGCTGTCGGGATAAAGGACAATGCTCTGGATTTTCGGGACACTCTCTATCTCTGCGGGAAAAGCCCACACATTATTGAAAAAAACAAAAACAAAAGAAAAAATCAGAATAGCGGCTAAGAAAAAATTTTTGTTCATCGCAACTTCCTCCTTTGATATCTCTCGCTTCCATTAAACTTTAAAACACAACAAATATCAGGTCAAGGTAAAATTCACATTTATGCGGCAGTTTACCCTTCCCCATGCAGTATAAATACAGCCCAGTAAAATGGGTTGTGGTATTTTGTCTTGATTGCATTCCTCGCAAGCCTCAATGCCTCTGACCTGCTCTTGCCTGCCTTGAGATGGGTATAAAGTATTTTCATATATTCAACAGCAGGTTCAGATGCCACTTCCCAGAGGCTTACAACAACACTCCTTGCGCCTGCCTGCTGAAATGCCCTTGCAAAGTTGACAACACCTTCTCCCTCAACTTCTTTGCCAACTCCTGTTACACATGCTGATAGCACCACCATTTCTGCATTAAGTTTCATACTTGCCACTTCGCTTAAACTTAAAAATCCGTCATCTCCTTGATTTTCAACCTGCCCGAGAAGTATGAATGGTTCATTTATACCCTGAATTATTCCCGGAAGTGAGGCATGGGTTGCAAAATGGATGTATCTATATTTTTCAAGTCCAGTTCTTTTGACATTTGTCTCATTTGCCATGACTGAAAGTAAAATCTGGGGCGGCTCGACAGCTACTCCCATTATCTTTGCTATTTCTCTAACCTCTATCTCCGTTTCAGGAAGGGGTGGGAATTCAATCCTGCCTCCCTTTTCCTCTTCTGTTACTGCCCCCCATTTTGCCTTTATTGAAAGCCCTCTGAATGAATACCGTGAGAGATTGGCAAGATATGGCTCCTTCTTTTTCTCCTTCCATGCCGTATATCTTGGATCATCAGAAGTGTATACAGGATTGCCAAGTGCAAAAAGCGGCTTCTCCGGCCCAGACTCTTTGAGAATTCTGTTTAATGCAAGTACAGTTGCTGATTGATAGTAGGTGATTGTGTATCTGTCTGCTACATAGGTGCTGTCTTTGATTACTGTCCTTTCATTTATAACCAAAGCTTCAAATGGCAATAGTCCTAATATCCCATCAGGAACGATAATTATCTTCTCATTTTCCCTTGTATCCTTCAATGCCTCTGAAAGCAAAAGTTCATATAGCCTTTGTGCTGATTTTATTGAAAATCTATCTGGCTCTTTAAAATTCATCGGCTCGATGAATGTCTTTATATCTTCTTCGAGCGCCTCTTTTGTTACAGGAATTTTTATCGATTTTCTTATGCCATCTTTTTTAACGACAAATAGATATGTGGCATCATCTGTTACTGCATACTCAAAAAGAACTTCATTTTCTTTTAAAGGCAATTCTTCTGCCTTAACAGGCAGCGGATAATGAAGTGCTGCGTATCTTGGATATTTCTGCCTTAATTCATTTATAAGGCTGTCAAGCCTCTTTTTAGCCCTATCCTGTCTTGCCTGCAACTCCTTTACAGCGGTCTCACCTTTCTTTAAAGCCTCATCCCATCTGCTGTCAATATAAGAAAGCTCACGAAGCAACTCTTCCTCACGAGTTTTTAAATCAGGTGGAATGTCTGCGGTCTGCACCTTCCTTGCAGCACCTGCCATTGTTTCAAGAAGTGTCCTTGCCTTTGTAAGCTCTGAGAAGTAAAAGGCAACCGATGCGGGATTGCTGCCGTAAGTCCTGAATTCATCAGGGAGTTGATAGCCTCTCTCTGACATCATAGAAAGAACGGAAACCAGTTCTTTATACGGCGTTAAACGGCTGTAATATGAACCTCCAGCAAAGAATCCAGTTTTTTCAATAATAGATTGTCTCATATCTTCGACCAGATTAACCGCCTTTAGAAGGTTAATCGCTGAATCTTTTAGGTCATTTTTACCTTTTAATGCTATTGCAAGCTGTGTGTGATATTCGATATGTCTATTTCTGTTGTCTCTCCATGATGGAGGTATTTCTCTAATCAGGTTTAAGGCATCATTATATCTTCCTGTTAAAAGATATACCTCCACAAGCCCTGGATGAAGCAACCTATTTGGTTTAATCCTGTTTTCCAGTTTTTTCCTTTCGAGAAATACATATTCTGCATCTCTGTATCGTCCCTGTTTCAGATAAACTGCTCCAATGTTATTAAGCCTTGTTGCAAGAAGATGGGGATTATTTAGTTTCTTATCAATCTCAAGGGCTTCCTGAAGGTATTTAAGTGCATCACTGTATTTACCAACTTTGAAATACTCCATTCCGATATTGTTTAAGACATACGTAAGCGATTGAGGTCTTTTTAATCTCCTTTCCATTTCGAGTGCTTGCTGATAATGCATGATGGCTCTGTCAGACCTGCCAAGTTTTGCATACACATGCCCAATATTATTAAGAAGAGTGGCTGTTGTGGGAGCATCATTTTGTTCCTTTGCTAATTTAAGTGCCTCTTCATAGTTTGAGAGGGCTTTTTCATACTGGTTAAGGTCAGCATAAAATGCCCCGAGATTATTGAAGGAAATTGATAGTTCTCCTCTGAAATTATTTCTTTTTTGAATTTCGATAGCTTCTTGATAATAAGAAATAGCTTTATCGTGCTTAAAGAGTCCACTGTAAGCATCACCCATATCCCTCAATATAGTAGATACACCTTCTTGATCTTTTGCCTGTTTTGCAGCTTTTAATGCCTCTTCATCATATGAAATGGCTCTCTCATACTGTCCAAGCCTTGAATATACCCTGCCGATATTTGCAAGATTAGCTCCGATAGCCTGTTGATTGCCCTGCTCTCTGACTATTTTTAATGTTTCATTGAAACTACTTAATGCCTTTTCATATCTTCCGAGCATTGAGGAAATCTTGCCTAAATAATGCAAAACGATACCGAGGCTATTCTTATCATTCAGTTCTTTGAAATATCTCCTCGATTCTTCGAGATAATCATAAGCCTTTTCATAATCAATTGCCTGGCGATAATAAACTGCTCCAACATTGAAAAGGGCAGTTGCAAGCAAGTCCTTGTTGTTTGTTTTGCGTGCTGCATTCATCGCCCTTTCATAGAAAGGAAACGCTTTTATATCATCTCCCATTGCCTCATGGGAAGTGCCTATGCCATTGAGATCTGCGGCAATGCATTCATTGTCTCCTGCACATAGAGTCAGTGACCTTTCATAAAAAGTGATTGCTTCTTTATATCTGCCTCCGTTATATGCCTTTTCTCCGAGTTCCCAAAGCCTTTCCGCCTCACTCTTGGTTTGGGCAAAGACATTGCAGGCAAATATAAGTAGCATAAGAGCAATTGCAAACAAACGATAGATTGTTGACATTTTTATTCTCCCTTGACTAACTCTCCTTTGTCCTCAGTCCACAAACTCCCAGACCTTTTTCTCTAATACATAATATTTTCTGCCGTAGGGCGGAACTGCTTCATACATGAGTGCATGGCTGTCCTGTCGGGCAAAGTACCGGAAAGCACTTCCCGTCAATGAATATTTTGCGCTTGGTACTTTTGACAGAAATTCCGGAACGAGTTCCGAAAGCTTCTCCGGATAGCGCCCGCTTTTTGTTTTGAACTGTTCGCAGGCAGCGATAATATCTTTCGCCCTTCTCTCTGCAATCATGTTATTAAAAATATTGGCTCCGATAATGAGCACAACCATAAGTGCATATATGCCTGCCTTAGACACCAGCAGTTTCTTCCTCTCTCCGTCCTTTCTTGCCCTGAAGAGTTTTACAATCAGCGCTGGAACGCCGAGTATAATGGCGAATAACGCAATCGTGAACTGATTGAGGACAAATGCATCGGCAATGAAGAGCAAAGATGCCGTGATAATGGTTTTCCTGAGCTGAATGCTCACATTCCCCTTCTTCCTCGCAAGCCATGACAAAGTTTAGGAGAAACTATTGCTGAGGTTTTCTGCATCCCGCACCTCCAATTAAGCATCTACATTATATTTCATAAACATTATCGTGATGCTCGAAATCTAATAACGTGACCAACTCTTCATAGATAAGAACAAAAGATCCGGCCACATGAACTCTGCGCTTATTCTGGAGGGGCTTTCTTAAAGGTTTAAATCTGTAAGGGGCAGCAAGAATCTCCTGCACCTTTCTTTCGATCAGTCGCAAAATTTCTTTGTCTTTTTTCTGAAGTTTCTTGAATTTTTTATCGAGACTCTCTTTGATGGTGAGGGTATACACTACTTCAACCCATATCTTTTACCGAAGTCTTTAACAATTACAGACTTTTCAATATCTATATCCTTCATTCTTCGAACAAACTCTGATCTCAACTCAGGCTCTTCCAGAAGACTTTTTTTAATCTGAGTAATATCGTGCTGTAATTCAATAACCTTTTTGTAAAGAGTCTCAATAGTAATGCCCTTCATTCATCGTTCTCCTTTGCTTAAATAATAACATATTGAGATATGCGGAGTCTTTTCACTTTGTCTTTGCCACATACACGCCGTCCCAGTCGGCACCGGGAGGGTTTTCCATAAACTCGACGCATCTTTCAGCAAATACGCCTGCGGTCTTATCGCCGTATTCCGATTCGAGCCTTTCGAATATTTCCTTCGCCTCTTTAAATTGCTGTTTTCTGTAAAGCTGCAATGCTTCTTTAAACTTGTCGATCAATGCCTCATCCATGCCGGAAGAAACCTGATAGATGGTGACAGGTTTATCCTTGCCCTTGACCTTTATCATATCGAGTTCCCTGACTTTAAAACCTGTCTTCTCCCCCTCTTTCAGATGCATGAATGTAAATTCGCTGATAATGATATGCGTCTTATAAACCTTATTCATGCCCTCAAGTCTCGATGCGAGATTCACCGTATCTCCAATGGCAGTATAATCGAATCTCATGTCTGTTCCCATATTGCCTACAATCACATCTCCTGTATTTATTCCAACTCCTATATCGATTTCCGGCAACCCTTTTTCTTTGAAGGAATTGTTAAGCTCCTTGAGCTTTTCCAGCATATCAATGGCACTCTTGCATGAAAGGGCAGCATGATCTTCTATATTCAGAGGTGCATTGTATATCGCCATTATTGCATCACCGATATATTTATCAAGGGTTCCTTTATTTTTAAGAACAATATCTGTCATTGGACCGAGATATTGGTTTAAGACCGAAACAAGAGATTCAGGAGTGAGCTTTTCAGAAAGGGTAGTAAAACCACGGATATCTGAGAATAATACAGTTATCTCCCTCTTCTCGCCTCCTAACTTGAGCATGTCAGGCCTTTTTATTATCTCGCCCACAAGGTCTGGAGACACATAGCTCGAGAACGCCTTTTTGAGAAACCTGCTCTGTTTTTCTTCCACGAGATTCCTGTAAGCCTCTGAGCCGAGATAAGATAATGTGATAGAAATCAGAGGGAACAATACAGATGTGTTTAAAGGGTAATATTTGAAGGCAAAGTGGTTTGTAATGTAATAAAGTCCGAGGGTCGTTAGAAAAAATAAAAGTGCTAATAGTGTCCTCCTGACAAAACTCAGGGATGTGGTGAGTATAAGTGTAAAGACTATAATAAAAACAATGTCCAATGCTATTACCCTGCCGTCCCTTATCAAAAGTCTTTTCTGAAGGGCATTGGATGCAACTGTTGCATGGACTTCGATGCCGGGAAGTACCGGGTCAACAGGCGTTGCACGAAGGTCGGAGAGTCCTACCTCTGTTGCTCCAACAAAAACAAGGCAATCCTTCAAATCGCCGGGCTTAAGTCTTTTGTTGATTATATCAACGGCAGGTACTGTCCTGAATATCCCTTGCTTGCCGTAGTAATTCAGCGTAAGTCTTCCAGACTCGTCGCATGGTATGCGATAGCTCCCTATCAGAAGATTGTCCACGCCGTAATTGGCGACCTCAAGGACTATCTCACTTCCCATGTAATGCCTCAATGCTGTAAGGGGCAAAGAAGTATAGACATAACCGTCATAGAGCATCAAAATATTAGCCGACCGCAAAATACCGTCGTTGTCAGGGATTATGTTGAAAAAGCCCATGCTTTTAGCTGATTTGCCAATTACCGGGATATTCAACTCAACTGCCGGATAACTGTGGACAGGCACTTCGGTGACATTGCCTGTTGTCTTAATGATTTTTACCCTCGTATCTTCAAGCAGCATGAGCGATTCTTTTGAAGGAGGTTCGCCATCTGACCTGAAAAAGTAGCCGAGTATCGCATTTTTATTTTTTTGAAGTGCGTCTGATAATGCCTTATCTGATGCTGCATTGGATGGCTCTGAAAAGATAATATCGAAGGCTATAGTCTTTGCACCGTAAAAGTTAAGGTTCTCGACCAGTTGTGCTATTATTTTTCTGTCCCACGGCCATCTCCCAAGTTCATTGATGCTCTTTTCATCTATAGCGACAATAACAACCCGTTTGTCAGGCTCTATATTTCCTCTTGCCCTGAACCTCACATCCTTGAGCTTAAGGTCAAGAGAACTGAAGAAGTCTGTCTTCTGTGCATATAAAACAACTGCGAGGACAACGGATGCAATGCCTATTGCCGTAAATATAAAAAATCTGTGCGCCTTCATTATTTCCTGACAGCCACAGGAAAATCGGGCACTGTATTGGGCTTTGTTGTTGTCGGGGTCTGTCTTCCCTTTGTCAGTTCCTTAACCCTCTCCGAAAGATACAGGTCGAGCATGTTTATGGTTATCTTCCCCTTACCTGTGTAATCCGCTTTTCCGCTTATTCCTTCGACCAGAGCCTTGGTAAATGCTCCGTTGTTCCATACTGGGTCTTCGAGGGAGTATTGCTTGCCTGTGGAAGACGCAAAGACAACTGCACCGTTTTCTGCACTGGCAAGCTCATTCACAATGCCTGATATATCGGCTACTCCTCTCCTCGTACCCATGATATTGCCAGAATGGCAGGTATCAACAAAGAGTATGGTCTTTCCTGCCAGAGACGATAGTGTATTTTTAATATCCGAGAATGCCACGCCTGTTCTCTTCAGTTTTTCAGTGTTTGCATTCACTGGCAGGAAGTAATACACGCCGCTATGGTCATTCACACCATGTCCTGCCAGAAAGACCATTGCCACATCCTTGCTTGTTGTCTCCTTTGCAAGCCAGTCGAGTCCGTCCAGTATCTCATCCTTTGATGCCTTTTCATCGGTAATGACTTTCACCATCACTTCCCTATACAGTCCGTTTTTTTGCCTCTGCAGCGTACTTGCAAAATCCCTTGCATCCTTTGCAGCAAAAGCAAGGGCAAGGCTTTTATCTTCGTATTTGCTGACGCCGATGGCCAGGACATAGAGCTTTGGCTTGATGACAAACTCATCCTTTTTTGCACCCTTCCACTTTACCCGTACGGTAGCAGGCTCGCTAACAGCAAACCTGTTCTCAGCGATAATGGAGATATCCGAATCCCTTTCCGGAACAGGGACTCTTATCTCATCAACATCCCTTTCCTTACCTACTATCTTAACGCTGCGCTCTGTTGAAACCGGCCTTCCATCCACCAGCGCCTTCAAGCCTGTTACAGGCTCTCCTGATGGGGTGCGGATGCTGAATTTAACCGTAACCTCATGTGTGGAAACCTCTGTTCCCTCTACAGGACTGACAATAGTTACTATAGGAGGAAGCATTTTCTGGATAGTTATATCCTGTTTCCTTCTGCCCGACTCTTCATTTGCAAGTCTGACAGCCTCATTTTCATCCATTGTCTCAAATACCTTTGCAATAACATCAGGTCGATAGTATGTGGATCTGAACCGGGATATGGGGAAAGAATCAGAGGCAGCATCTTTTCCATTGTTTATGTGCCAGCCTATTATCTCATCTGCACCAGGTGATGCGTCATAATAACCTGACGGCGTCCATATAACCCATCTCTTTTTATCATTATGGGGAAACAGTGCCAGAACTTCCTTTCCATCCCTCAGTCTGTACCATCTTATTGTTCCATCTCCAAAGGCTCCGACTGCCAACTTCCCATCGCCAGATATGTTCACGCTCCATGCAATGCCTGGAGCCGGAATCTTCCATTTCACATTTCCATACCTGTCAAACAGGCGGAGATACCACTCTGCTCCCAGAAGAAAAGTCTGATTATCTGGAGAAATGGCAACGCTGCGGGACATCTCATATTGATCAAGTTTTAAGGCTGTGCCGTTTACCTTCGGATTATAGGTATTTTTCCAATCCGTAATAGTAAGACCTATTGCTGATGTTATAGGGGGGTTTAAAATTTGCGATTTCAAAATGGAACCCGAAGATTCCGGATTTAATTCAAGAAGGCGGTCCGGCACTGAAAAACGGGCAGGCGACCTTCCAAATACTTCATAGCCGAACTGCACCGTTGATGCATTATAAGATACAAGGAATCCTTCATGATTATCCCTGTGGTCTGCAATAGCAGGGCTTTTATATATTGCCCTTCTATCGTATGCATCGAATACACCGAATGCAGGGTCATGGGAGCAAAATACAATGCCCCCGTATCTCAACGGAAGAATCTGCAGAATAGTGCTCTGAGTTGCAGATAAATCAACGTATCTTCCCTTTCCCCCATCTGTCCATTTGCGGATGGGACGGTTGTTTAAGGCACTGCTCCAGTAAATCCCGCCCGCATAAAGGGACCTTCCATCCTGAGACCATGATACAGCTACTAAATTGCCATTGGTGACCCCGCCAGAATCAGGCGAATAAAGATATGAAAGGTCTCTGCCCGATAGGACATCCACCTTTGTTGAGTCATCGAAACCAACAGCTATTTTCGAACCATCAGGTGAAAAACTGATGCCGTAAGGCTTGTTGCCGCTTGGCGCCCTCTTTTTCGCAATCAACCTGAAGTTATTGTCATAAAGGCGGATATAACCATCCCACGATGTTGTTACGAGCTTGCCGTACATATCGAAATCAGCACCGTAGCTGTCGCTACCGTAATCCCTATCCTCCGCAGCAAGCGAATAGTCGGATGTACGATAAACCCTTATGCCGTTATTGCCCCACAACCCGGCAACGAGGTACATCCCGTCCTTAGAATAAGCAAGACTGAAAACAGTGGAAGACAGTCCGCTTATCCTCTTTATAAGTCTACCGCTCTCGCGGTCGAAGAAATATATGGATGCATACATGCCATCCCAGTTCTGTCCTGTCCAGCCTGCACAGGCAATAGTCCTTCCGTCAGGGGACATTGCTATCGCAAATATCATTCCCTCATTCCCGTCACCTATGGGAGGCCTGATTATCTTTAAAAGCCTTCCTGTTGATAATTCCCACACGCGGACTGTCTTGTCGTTTGAGCCTGTAACAAGATAGCGATTCTCGGCATCTACGCCGATCCTCTTTATGACAGAAGTATGCATGCCTGTCTCTATTCTCAGAATCGGCTCTCTCGGCGGCTCTCCTGCATAAACTCCATTCTTCAGAAAGAAAACAAAAAATATAATGGCTAAATAAAATACCCTTTTCATTTCTTATGCCCCCCTGTTTTCAGTGTCGTTCTACCCTCAAAAAACTCGGATGCCAAAGATCCCTTGCTTCCGGATTTTTCTTTCAGCTTAACGCCCCTTGTTCTGTCTCCGATATCGACATGTCTCGTCTTTACCTGATAAACTCCTCCCATGTCCTCAACATTTATATCTCCGAGCATAGACGTGCTCGCATACACGAAAACGTTTTCTTCACCAAAAGGGGGGCTGACCTCCAGTTCAAACCTGTCATTGCCTGAAGGGATTTCATAGATCACCCCACCGTTGAAGTAGTTATCCTTTCTGTAAGGATTCGGCAGCAGTTGCAGCAATTCTCCTTTAACATCCCTGTACAGGACAATGGCATAAAACGGCTTGTTGCCTTTGATGTATATTTTTATCTTATCTCCGCTTGCATATTCCTTTTTATCTGTCCAGACCCGAACCTGCAAAGGCGCAGATGGGTCATCGGTTGTCTGTTTGCTTTTTGAGAGCATATCCATTGCCTTTTCATCAGGAACTACCTCTGCCTTTATCTTTATTTTAAAGCAATCTCCAAGGGACTGGTCTTTATACCATCCTTTTTCCATCTCCTGAATAATCCTCACTGTCGCATTGGCATAAGCAGAAACCAGATCTTTTTCAAGCTCGAAGTCCTTGACATGCGTCTCGCTCTTTATATAAGTCGATATCTGCTCTATCGCCTTTCTCTTTGCATCGGCCATTGCAGCCTGCTCTGTCTGTTTCCTCGATTTATCCTCGCCCATGCAAGCATAGCCTTCGGATTCGGTGATGGTGGATTGGGCTGAATGGGCAGTATTAACAAAAAACGCAAAAATAATAAAGAGCGATAAAAAATAAATTTTCATTCTCCCCCCTTCATAACTAAAAATCATTTATCTAAAATATTCAGTATCGTCTCCACGCTGCTGATGTGCTTGCCGTCGGGATATTCCTTCTTATACTGCAGGAGTTTCTCCTTTGCCTGCTCTTTGAGGCCGAGTTCATATAAGGTCATACCTGCGAGATAAAGTGCTGTCTCTCTTTGAGGAACTATGGGATATGTTTCTATCACTAATAGATACTCTGCCAGCGCAGCCTCTGGATTTCTTAAAAATCTCGAATATACCGCCCCCCTCTCCAGTCTCGCATCGCTCCTGATCTCGGGTAAATTTGTCAGGTCAAGGGCTATCTGGAACACATAGAGTGCATCTTCATACTTCCCTGCATCTGCGAGGTAATGTCCGTAGTTTATATTCCACCGCGCAATAATATTGGGCAAATTGCCCGAAATCTCCCAGTCCTTTGGAGGCTCTGCTGCTGTTATTGCTTCAAAATCCTTTTTAGCAGTATAAATCGGGGTGTCAGGTTCGACCTTGACAGGGTCTGTGGGTGTATAGCTCCTTGTGTTCTGTACCATTGTATCGACACTCAGGGGTTTTGAGGGAGTTGTATCGCCTGAAATCTCCACCTGTCCTTCGTTTCCGAAGAACACATTGGCAAATCCATGCGTCATCATCATGAACTCGGTGCCTTTAATTCCCGCAACTGCTGTGGGACTCTTTATCTTATAATTTACCTTCTCTCCTGCAAGCCGCGTAACGGATGCCCTCAGTTTACCCTGCGCAACATTGAATATCCCATCTTTTTTTTCTTTGCTCACAATGAATTCTGTTATCTCCAGTTCCGTATTATTCGCCAGAGTCAATCTGCTGCTATCCGACAACAACAAAACAGTCCAGCCGTCTGCACCAGTCTTTACCCAACAGCCTTTTTCCAATGCCATACCCTTTTCAGCCTTTTGATAGGGGGCGCTGCTTTTTTCTTTGTATAAGACACTCCCACTCATTTCCGATATCCTGCCGACAGAAGCGCCCTCGCTGTATGAATAAAATATGAAAAAAGACAGGAATGTAGCGACAATAAAAACAATCCGCTTCATATTAAAAACCTCCAGAACTCTTTATAGCAGTGATAAATTTTATAGCTTTATTATTACCTAATTGATTAAAAAGTCAAGGGAAAATTACCCAGAAGAGATTTGGAAGATTCAGGAAAACAAAAGCCGGGAATGGGATTCGAACCCACGACCTGCTGATTACGAATCAGCTGCACTACCACTGTGCTATCCCGGCTGAACGAAAGAGAGTTTATCCCCCTTTCTAAATCCCCAAAAAGCTTCAACTTAGTTTATCAAATTCCTGTTTGAAATAGCCAAGGGTAAGGTCATCAAAGATGCAGAATTCCACTATTTCAAGGGAAGTGTCTTTATGCTCCTCCAAAAATTTCTTTGCTTCATTTACGAGTATCTTTGCACATCTGTCCTTTGGAAATCCGAATATCCCCGAGCTTATGGCAGGCATGGATATGCTTTTAAGCCCTTTCCCCGAGGCAATCATTAAAGTATTTATTATTGCATTTTTCAATTTATTGTCCTCATCACCCTCTCCCAACCTCGGACCAACCGCATGAATAACAAATCTTGAAGGCAGTTTACCAGCAGTGGTAATAGCTACATTTCCCACAGGAACAAAGCCAATTTTATTGCTTTCATCCTGTATAATCTGCCCGCCCTTTCTCACAATAGCGCCTGCAACGCCGCCTCCATGCTGTAGGTGTGAGTTCGCTGCATTCACAATGGCATCCACATCACGCTCTGTAATGTCGCCCATGACAAGCCTCAATATTTTACTATTAACATTATGTTCTGCAACAATCTTCATAAGTATCCTCCATTGAATTGGACTTTAAAGTATAACCCAATAAATTCCTTGAACTCAACAAACAAATACCTTTCCTGAATTCCCGACCAAGAAAAGCAGGCACGGTTTCAAAGTCTTTATCAATGCGATGAGATTATTTTGCTGCCTGTTTATGATGCTGAATGCAAAAAGTAATACTGAAATTGCCCTTAAACAGCGGGAGGGTTCGCCTCTGAGGTATCGCTGATAAAGGCTTCTCACCCATGCCTGCTTTTCTTCTGTAAATGTTTCTTTACTGATTATGGTAATTACGAATCATGTAGCCAGTAGCCAGTAAAAGAGTGTAAAATACCCTCATGCCTAAGCATGAAAAGATAGCCTATTTCGACTGTTTTGCAGGGATAAGCGGCGATATGTGCCTCGGCGCACTTGTGGATGCCGGGGTGGATATATCGGACATAAAAAGGGGCCTCAAAAAACTCCCTATTCAAAATTACAGCCTCACATCAAAGAAGGTTTTAAGAGGCAGTATTTCTGCAACAAAGGTGGATGTAATAATAAAGGCTGAAGGCAAAAGGCTAAAAGCCAAAGGCAAAAAATGGAAAGATATAGAAAAAACAATCAAAACCTCCCAGCTATCTGAAAAAATCAAACAGAAAGGATTGCACATTTTTAAAAGGCTCTTTGAGGCAGAGGCAAGGGTTCACGGTGAGCCATTTGATAAAGTCCATCTCCATGAATTAGGAGGCACTGACTGTCTTGTGGATATATTCGGGGCATTGATAGGCCTTGATATTCTTGGAATCGAAAAGATATATGTTTCATCAATAAATCTCGGAAGCGGCAGTGTGAAGACCGAGCACGGCATGCTCCCTGTGCCTGCTCCTGCCACAGCAGAACTTCTAAAAGGCTATCCAGTATATTCATCGGAAATTCCTTTTGAACTTACAACGCCTACAGGGGCCGCCATTGTATCGGGCATGAATGCAGACCCTTATAGTCTTTCAGAAATCACGATAGAAAAGATCGGATACGGCGCAGGGAACAGAGATATTGCCAATATGTCCAATACTTTGAGGATACTAATCGGCAAAGAGGCAAATGCAGGCAAATCCAAAGAGTTTGTAACAGTTATCGAAACGAATATCGATGACATGAATCCCCAGTTTTATGAATACGTTATGGAAATGCTTTTTAAGGCAGGTGCCCATGATGTATTTTTAGAAAATATCATAATGAAGAAAGGCAGGCCGGCTGTGAAGCTTACAGTAATCTCAGAGGAAAGCGATATCGATAAGCTCTCGAACATATTATTTCAGGAGACAACTACAATCGGCCTCAGATTTTATAAGGCGCATAGAAGGACTTTAGACAGAAAGATAAAAAAGATAAAGACGAAATACGGGAATGTGAGGATAAAGGTATCCACTTTAAAAGGTAATATAGTCAATATTTCTCCTGAATACGAGGATTTAAAGGCAATAGCAAAAAAAACAAAAATACCAATTAAGAAGATTGCAGAAGAAATCATTACGCATTATTGTATTCATTAAGTTTAATGTGTTAATTTATTGGCTATGAAAAGTTTTTTCAAAGGCATCCGCATATATATTCTTGCACTCCCGTTCATTGTCTTTGTTTCTTCAGCCTATGCATTAACCCTCGATGAGGCCATATCCCTTGCCATGGAGAATCTTCCTTCATACAAGGCATCCCTTATAAAAGTTAGGTCAACCGAGGCATTGTATGATGCATCGCTGGCCTCCTATCTGCCGAGCCTTGATGCATCAACATCCCAGAAGCGGTTATATACAAGCAGAGAATTCAGTGCAAGAACCTATGACCTCACATTATCTTATACCCTATTTGATGGCGGCAAAAGAAGGGCAAACAGAGACATTGCGAGACTTAACCTTAATACGGACAAAGAGGAAGTCAGAAAGAGTCTCCTTGATCTCGAATACAATATAAAGGCGGCGTTTTATACTGCCATTGCCCAAAAGAAAACCGTCGAACAGAGAAAGATACAGCTTCATGATGCACAGAAAGACCATGAGATTGCAGAGGGAAGATATAAATTCGGTGTTGCAAAGCTTTCCGATGTCCTTCAGGCATCTGTCCGGCTTGAGCAGGCACGATATAATCTGATTCAGGCCGAGGGTGATTTTAAAAAGGCATTATCTGAACTCAACTCCCTGATAGGGAAGTCCCTGGACAGCCAGTATGACATTGTCGGCTCTCTGGACATTGATATTAAGCTGCCGGATAAAAACAAATTATCCGACATAGCACTCCAGAGGCCAGAAGTCAAACAGGCGGAAAACTCCATGGAGATATCCAGAAGCAACAAGTCCCTTGCAAACAGCACCTTCTATCCGTCTTTACAGCTAAGCACATCTTATTCAAAAACAGAGGGAGGCGCATTCAGGACATCGTTTCCCGAGGAAAAGACGGCCGGTATTACAGCCACATGGAATATATTCGAACTTGGCAAATTCTTCAAACAGAAATCATCCGAGTTTGAAAAGGGGGTATCCGCCGAAAAACTGAATGAACTAAAAAGAAACATATTGCTCGATGTGCATAAGACCTATGAAGACTTCGCCACTGCTTCCAACAAACTGAAGGTCGCTGAGCAGCAACTCAAACAGGCAGAGCACAACTATTCGCAGGCATTCGGAGAGTATAAGGTGGGAAAGGCTGATATACTTTCACTTGTTCAGGCTGAGAGTCTTCTGTCAAATGCAAGGGAGCAATTGATCATCTCAAAATTAAACCTGATTCTATCAAAGGCACTGCTCGAAAAAATTACGGGAGTAAAAAGTCTTGAGGCAATAGGCGATAGGCAATAGGCAACGGAGGATTTGTGAAAAAAGTTTTATTTATTATTATCATCGCTGCGATATTCCTTACAGGCGGTTTTTTCCTGTACAAAAAGTTCTTTGTCAAGCCGTCAATAAAGATACTGGAAACTGCAAAGGTTGAGAAGGACAGCATAAGGGGAGTGCTTGTAGAGACAGGGATCATAAAGCCCCAGGTTGGTGCGGTGGTTAAGATAGGCGCGAGGGCAACCGGCTCAATATTCAGAATGAATGTGAAAATCGGAGACAGGGTGAAGAAAGGGCAGGTTATAGCCCTTATAGACGACAGGGAAATTGTACAGGCCATCGAGCAACAGAAGGCTGTCCTGAACGAGGCAAAGGCAAATTATGATTATGCCAGAATAAACTATGAGAGGGAAAAAGAACTCATTAAGCATGAATACACCACAAAGGATGCTGTTGACAGGGCAAAGAGCCAGTTCGAAGCGGCAAAGGCAAAGATAGATGATATCACAGCACAGTTAAGACAGCATGAGACAAAGCTCACATACACAAGGATCTATGCGCCAATTGACGGAGTCGTATCTGATGTTACAGCTCAGGAAGGCGAGACTATTGTTGCAGGACTTCAGGTTGCAAACCTCGTTACTGTCCTCGATCCGACACGCCTTGAGATGTGGATATATGTTGATGAGACAGACATAGGAAGGGTCAGGCTGGGACAGAAGGTAGAATACTACGTAGATACTTATCCCAGTAAGCTGTTCTACGGGACAATAGAAAAGATATACCCGCAGCCTGTTGTAAAAGACAATATCGTTTATTACCTCACCATTGTGAAGGTTACTAAAGAAGACGCCTTGTTGTTGAAACCGGAAATGACAACACATGTAAAGATAATCTTCGATGAAAAGCAGAATATACTCACAGTTCCCAATGCAGCCATAAAATTCGAAAAGGGAAAACAGATCGCCTATAAGGTACTGGGTACTGATAAGGTTCAAAAAGTGGAACTGAAAATCGGCATCAGGGGCGAAGAAAAAACAGAGATAATATCAGGAGTCAAAGAAGGAGACGAACTCGCCACAAAATTAATCCTGCCTGTGTCTGCAAAAAAGTGATTAGACGATTTTATATGTCAGGCACGGCTCAAAGACTTTAAAAAGTGTTCATTCAAGTGTATATGAAAGATTATAAGCAACTAATCCATCAAGTATCCGATGTAGTAGATGATAGATACAAGATAAATGTATCTACAAGTGCAAGGTTTAAAGTCTTTTCGCCGCACCTGACATATATTTCTGAATTAGAATTGCTCAATTTAGATTGCTAAAATTATGAGTATTCTCTGTCTAATGGAAAATATAACAAAGACCTATAAAATAGGCGAAGAGAATGTGGAGGTCCTGACCGGTATAAATCTTCGTATAGACCGGGGAGAATTCGTTGCCATCATGGGCACATCGGGCTCCGGCAAGACAACCCTCATGAACCTCATTGGATGCCTTGATGTGCCAACATCCGGGCGTTATGTACTTGCAGACAGTGAGGTCTCGAACCTCACTGACGATGAACTCTCGGTAATAAGAAATGAACACATAGGTTTTGTATTCCAGAATTTTTACCTGCTGCCATATGCCACGGTACTCGAAAATGTTCTGCTTCCAACCCTTTACGTGGAAAAACATAAAGACGATGCAGAGAAGCATGCGATAGAGCTTTTAAGGCTTGTCAGGCTGGAAGAAAGGGCGAAATTCAGGCCGAATCAGCTCTCGGGAGGACAGCAACAGCGCGTTGCCATTGCAAGGGCATTGGTGAATAACCCGGAACTCCTTTTATGCGATGAGCCTACGGGACAGCTTGACAGTAAAACCGCTGCAGAAATAATGAACCTGCTCACAGAGATGAATAAGCTCGGGAAAACAGTAGTAATAGTAACCCATGACCAGAATATAGCCGCCTATACAAAAAGGATCATACAGATAAAAGACGGCACAATTGTTTCGTAAGGTAATGCCAGTAGTCTATCAAGTCCATAATCAGTATGAATGTTTCTTTACGGATTTAGGTCAACTCTTAAGTGCAGCTGTTATATGCTCCACATCGTTGAGGATGTCCTCTATCTGGAATGGTTTGTTTATGCACCTTACAACGCCCTGTTTCATCACATCATTTAACATATCTTCGGAGAGATAAGAAGAAATGACAATCACAGGCGTATCTATGCCCAGTTCCTTGATCTTTCTCACAAGCTCATGTCCGCTTACATCAGGGAGCTTGAGATCGGTAATTACAACATCGTACTGGTTTTCCATGATCTTTTGAATGGCTTCGTTCCCTGTATAGACACAGCAAACCGAATGGCCAGCATGCTTTTCGAAGGTCCTTTTCAGAGACCAGCATATGAGCTCTTCATCGTCTACGACCAATATTTTCATGTCCTTCCTCATTTTATATGACATGTTAAACACAAAGCACTTCCTGAATTTGATTTTCTGAGAAAAGACCCCCTCGTAGGGTCATGTGGGTCGTGGCAGGATGCGCATTCTACTTTACCACTGAATAACTTCACATCACTCCATCCATTCTGAAGGTCAGGCGGTATATTAAAAGCCGCATCCTGGGCTGCAGTTGGATATGTCATGGAGATCGGATGGTCATCGCTCAAATTAGGACCTATCGGGAAATATATGGATGTTCCTCCTCCACCACCACCCCATGTATGGCATTTATTACAGTTAGGATATGATGTAGTATCAGGAACCGATCCCGATCCGGGGCCATTTCTGAGATCGTGCATATCTGTGCTGTTCACCGCACTGGATGCACCTGCATCATCATGACAGGTTAAACATGATATGGAAATAGGGTTCGGATGCGAAGGGACAGAGGTATTCATCGTAGGGCTTGTGTACATCGTAAAGGCATTTATATTCGTAATATTCCTGTTCCATAGCGGAGCAGCGGTGCTGGCAGCGTTTGCAAAATGAGGCGTGTGGCAGAATGCACATGGCTCAGGCGTTGTTGTAGTGCTGAGATCATGTTTAGAGCCGACAACGGTTGCGCCATATGCAGCCATCGCTATTGTGAGCAAAAGTAAGAATATGGAAAATAAAATTACTGTTTTCCCTTTGACCACCATTGCATCTCTCCTCCACAATCCTGATTATTGGAATAAGCAAAAATCATTCCCATTAACTACAGGTGAAGGAAAAGGTAGAGGTAGAGTAAAAACAAGCAAAATTAGGCAAAAATATTACTTTTCTTTACCTTTACCTTTACCTTTACCTATTTTTACTGCGGGATTTTACTCACACGGTGGGGGAAATTTAGCAGAAATCATTTTCTATGGCAGGTTGTGCACAACGTACTCCCTGTATTTGATTTTCTCAGGAACATTCCCCTGGTTGCATCATGAGGGTCATGGCATGAGCCGCATTCGACCTTGCCGCTATACAGTTTCACATCTGTCCATCCAGCAGAGAAGTCAGGAGGGAGGTTAAAAAACTCAGGCAGGCTGGTGGGATAAGGCATAGAGACTGGATGGTCATCCCTTAAATCAGGGCCTATTGTAAAATGTGGATTGAGACCTGATGTCCCGCCTCCTCCTGTATGACACTTATTGCAATTAGATACCGAAGGGGAACTTGAGTTCACGTCTGTCCTCAACGTGTGAGTATCTGTGTAATTAACAGCGCTCGATGCTCCTGCATCATCATGGCAGGTCAGACAGGCAAGGGAATATGAACCGGGCTGTATACCTGTAGAGGTCTTCATTGTAGGACTCGAGTACATTACAAAAGCACTGAGGTTTGAGATATTCCTGTTCCATGCCGGACTAATGCCTGGGGCCGGGTTACGCCATGTATGGCAGAATATGCAGGGGTCTGTTGTCGTTGGTGTGGTGAGGTCGTGCTTTGTGCCAGAAACGCCTGCGGCATAAGCCACTACATAGGATAGAAACAGGCTTACCACCCATACAAGTAAAGAAGTTATCTTAGAGCTATGCTTCATGGATAATGATACAAAAAAAATAAATTATAAAAAAAGATACAGCTTCAAAGAAGCTGTTCTTATAGCCGTATTCCTATAGCAAGAGTCGTTCCAGAACAGACAGACAAAGGAAAAAGTAAAGAAAAAGCTGTAAAAACAGGGAACCAGGTATCTTTATTTTGCTTTACCTTTACCTATCTTTATAGTGGGATTTTACACAAAATTACTTAAGGAATGGGCGAGAAATGCTCTGCAAAGTCTCTGATAAACCTTTTCATCTCCTCTGGCATGGAGTCATGTATGGACTTAATCTGGGAACCGAGATACGAATGCTCCATAAGGAGCTTCATTACAGCTATCATATAGTCCCTCTTAAAGGATGACATGCTCTTAAGCTTCGAAAACTTATCCATATAGAAAAGTCTCGTGGTACTGTTAAGCTCGTCCCTCAACTCATCTATCGTCATATTTGCAGGTTTTACAACAGGCTCTATGAGGTTATATTTGCTGTAATCTTTCGTGGCTACATAAGGCTCAAGCTCTTTATATATATTCGCATACGGCCACGGTGCTATTGCGAGGAAAAAAGCCATATCTGGATTATAGTGTTTTGCAAGATCGAGGGTCGTACTGATGGATTCCTTTGTCTCGTCAGGCATTCCAAGAACAAAGGATGTCTCTGAGATTATATTGTGTTCGTTTATTAGTTCAATTGCGAGTTTCGATTCTTCAATGCTTACATCCTTTTCGAACTTTTTCAGGGTCTCCCGGCTCGTGGATTCAACACCAACATAGATATGGACTATCCCAGCTTCCCTGTATCTCCACAGAATATCCTTGTCCCTTATAATGTCCTTTACCCTCGTTTCCATGAACAGTTCTATGTCCATAGACCTTTCGATGAGTAAATCCAATATCCTTTCCCATCTCTGCCTGTCATAAGTTGGTGTCTCGTCAGCAATCATTGCTGCGTTGACGCCGTATTTCGTATGGATATGCTCAAGTTCTGAAACGAATTTCTCAGGCGATTTCGCCCTCCACTTGCGGCTCCAGAAAAGCTGTTGCGAACAGAAGCTACAATATTGGTTGCATCCCCTTGAGGAATTTACTATTGCAAGCACAGAATCAGGCGTAGGACGATACGTGTAGATACCCCAATCAACAAGGTCCCATGCACCTTCTATGGAATCAAGGTCTGTGATGTATTCTCTTGCAGGTGTGGCAATTGCCCTGCCGTCAGACCACAATACAATACCCTTTACCTTTGATAAATCACCTTTTAAAAAATGGCAGTTCAGGAGCTCAGGGAGCGTTATCTCACCCTCGCCCCTTACAATATAATCAACATAATGATGGTGATCCTTCAGTATCTCCTCCCACATAAATGTGGGATGGACATTTCCAAGAATGGTAATAACCTCTGGATTGATCCTTTTTGACAGCTTGCATATTTCTATGCAGTCGTTAATGGTTGCTGTAATTGCCGTCGTTGCGACCACATCGGGCTTGGATGCCTCTATCCTCTTTGTAATCTCCGCATAATCATGGAAATAGGACATTGCATCGTATATCTCCACATCATAGCCTGCATTTCTCAGGCTTCCTGCAATATAAACAAAGCCGAGATTCAGCCATGTACCTGCCGATTCGACTACACCTGAGTGGTAAGGCGGTGTTATAAGCATTACCTTTTTCATTTATTGCCTTTGTCTTCCTTCTCTGCCTTTATGTTTATCTCTTTTATAACCCACTTTTTATCTTTATTAGCTCTTTGCAATATATATTCCATCTCGTAATGAATTCTTGAAGCAGGCAATACCGATTGTCTGGTCTCAAGATTTTTGTACTCGTATACCCAGTCCTCTGATGTTATAACATTTGCAGCATTTCCGGATATGTTGATATTTTTAAATTTGATACTCTCAAGCCTGCCGTCCATATACACGTTGGAGTCATGCCACGAAGCTATCCAGTGATTAAGCTTCTCCCCCTCCTTCTGAATCAATAAGTCCTTCAATGGCTCGGTATCGCCGGTTTTTGCAGCCTCGATAAGCAGCCTGTTGTAACTCATAATCGTATCCTTGACCAGCATCCTGTCCTGCGAGTTTTCTATCTGAGCGCAAGCTGAGAGCAGGAAAAAGACAAAAATACAAAACCAAAATTTTCTGTCATTGCGAGCAAAGCGAAGCAATCTCATAATTCAGTATACAGGTCCCTCCATTCAGGATTAAAACCATTAACCAACATTTCCTTTTTAGCTCTTGAACCACCTTTTATTTGTTTTTCTCTTAAAATTGCTTTTTCGGCATCTCTATAAATTTCGTAGTAAATCAGCTTAGTAATGTTATATCTCTTTGTAAATCCCTCAATCAACTTCTCTTTATGTTCATAAACTCTTCGTTTTAGGTCGCTTGTGACACCTGTATAAAGAACTTTATTATTTTTGTTAGTCATTATATAAATGTAGTAGTACTTTTCCATAAAGATTGCTTCGGCTACGCCTCGCAATGACAATACCCTCTTTACCTGAAGTACTCCGAGTGCAGCGACTCAACCACAAACGGTATAATGAATATCGTTAATACCGAAAACGCAAAGCACACTACCATCAGCCATGCAGCCTTTCTTCCTTGCCATTTCAAGAAATATCGGGCATGAAGGTATAAACCGTATAAAAGCCATGTTATGAGCGACCATGTCTCTATAGGATCCCATCCCCAGTATCTTCCCCATGCCTCGTTTGCCCATATAGCGCCTGCAGCTATTGTTATGCTCCAGAAGATAAACCCAAAGCCTATAAACTTGTAACTGTAGGCATCAAGGACATCGAGGGAAGGAAGTTTTTTATAAAAATCCCTGTCGTGCCGCTTCTCTTTAAGCAGATAAAGCACCGATGTTCCGAGGGCGATAATTATCGCACCTGCTGCGAGCTTGTTAAATGTGACATGGATTATAAGCCATATGCTCCTTAGAGACGGCGGAAGTCTCCTGATCTCGGGGCTCATAAACAACCCGAAGGCCATCATCAAAAAACTCAGAGGCATTACGATAACGCCTGCAGGTCTGAGTCTCGGTATTTTCCATGCAACGATAATGAACAATAAAACGGTTATCCATGCATTGGATGATAAAACCTCATACTTTGCCATATACGGCCCATGCCCCGTGATTTTCCATCTGATAGCAATAGCGATTGCATGGGGAATGAGTCCGATCAAAGCCAATAATATTGCTGGTTTCAATGTCTTTTCCTTCTGGAATGATACACTGTAGGCAAAGAAGACCGTCGAGACAATATAAAATCCTATGGCTATCCAGTTGAAGATTATCTGCAATTCACTGTTCATATCTCTCTTTTATCTCCTTTTTAATTGCTTCCATTTCTTCTTCAAAAAGCGGTTTGTATCTGCTGGTCCTTCCATATAATGATAACACAGAACCCTTCTGTGAGATAAACATCTCCTTATGCGGCAAAAGGAATATTATCGATGCCCCTATGCAGCTTATAAAAAAGCCGATATATGCAATAGTCATATCAACGCCTTTCACATAAATGAGCCCGCTCCAGTGTGATATGTTAACGAATCGCACGATATTGTCTTCTATATTCATCACATTTCCAGGAATAACAAGCCCTTCAAAAACCGGATTGTTCATGCCTTTTAACACCTGCAGATACAAAATTGGTTTCCCCAAATGAAAAGAATTCATGGATATGTCGGGATAAAATTTCATTCTAAAAATATACGGTGTCTGAGGAAAGTCGGTTTTGCCCACAAATGGCTTTGTCTTTCTGTCAGGACGGTCGAGGAGGAAATGGGTAACGGTCTCGCTTCCATCAGGTCTTTTCAAAGCAAATGTGAGGGCATAGCCGTAATCAAAGGACTGGTAAATATTTATACCGTTGTACTTGAGAGGACTATTTACATTTATTGTCTTCTCTTTAGTCTTTCCATCCTTATCGATAATATTCACAGAACTCGAAATATCCTTTATCTGGTCGGTTTCCCAGTATTCATGATAGAACTTATATAACTGGGTTTTAAACCCCGCATCGAATCTCTCTTGAAAGACACCCAAATCCTTAACAAGAAAATCATCGTGCATTCCTGAAAACACCTCGCCTTCCATTATCTGAACAAATCCCCTCTCCTGAAAGGCAAGACCAACGAGCGCAGCAATAATTATCAAGAACAACCCGGAGTGGAATATCACGCCTCCCCATCTATTAATAGAATTCTTTGTGAATACAAGAACGTCGTCTCTCCCGTTTTTCAGGAAATATCTCCGTCCTCTCATAAATCTTATAAGGCTTTCCTGTTCGATCACGGTTTTGGTATCTATAGAATCCCAATCGGCTGCAGCCGGCCAATGGCTCGATAATGGAACGAAGTCCCTTCTTTTCAGATTTCTCCTGACCTGCGAATATAATGAATATCCAAGAGACAGCATGATAATAAACACAAGCAATAAAAACCATACGGATGTGTAAACCCTGTTAAGCTGGAGTAGATTTACGATATAAAATGTCTTTGGCGACTTGAGCTCCCATCCATTGAAATAAGAAGGACTCTTATCACTGACCTGTGGAACTATCACACCTATAAAAGTGGCAATGAGGGTCAGGATTATAAGGGATATGATAAATTTGGGTTTTGTTATGGTTTTAAAAAACTTTTTTAACAGGATCGATCCTCTATCTTATTCGTCTTGCCGACAATCATGTCGTCGATAATCTCTCCGCACGGGCAGAATGATTCGTCTTTCTTAATCTTTGATATCTGGCGTTTTATAGAAAATTTCATGTAAGCATCTAAGAAAGAAAATATCTTTTTTTCGCCCATAGGCCCTACTGGCTTATCAGAAGGTATCATCGACACCTTTCCGTTAACAACCTTCGCCCTGCCTATGATTTCAAACCCATCCCCCGTATTATAGCCGAGATTGTCGGTCTGAACGGCAATGACCGTGGGAAGATTTGCAAGGTCGTAATGCCTTAGCAATCCGAGTTCGCCCTGCGGCAAAGGCCTCGAACATGTCTCCATATCAAAAGCAACAACCCTCGCCCACTTATGGTTCGGCTTGTACCTTTTGCGCTTTATGCCGTTTAAGGCATCCCTCAGCGAAGAATCCACAAAATTGGTTGTGCATTCGGCCATTCCCAGGACATTCACGCAATATTCTTCGGAAATGCCGAGTATTTCAAAACACTGCTTATAATACATTTCACGTGTGCATTCTCCAAACTTTCCCCTGTATCCTCCGCCGTCCACAATTCGGCTGCCTCTGGGCAAAGAAAATCTTATGCCGTTTTCTCTGCACGAATTAAAAATAAAAACAAATGCCGATGTAGAACCTATAATGGCAATGGGTTTGCCTTTGTATTCAAAATCGCGCATGGTCTTAATAAGCTCCTTTATTTTAAGTCCCCTTTTTGTTATAAAAAAATCGCTCCCTTCAGCGCCAAAATGCTTGATTGTCTCTGCCATGCCTATTGCCATCCCCATTGTCGGAGCCATTTCAGGAGGAGGCGCAAGGATAAGGATGGGCATCCGATATCCTTCCGGGAAGATATAATCACCCATAACCTTTCTATTGCAATCGAGGGCGAGTTTCCTGCCGTATTCATCCCTGAAAACACTACCTCTCAACTCAGGGCATGTCGTGCCGCTTGTGAGATTCTCCATTACCGCTTTTTCGATAGGAAAGGATACTATAACATCTTTTTTAAATGCATCGGACGGGAAAGCAGGAATATCAAGCCATGACGAAATATCTTGCGGTTTTGCGCCTTTGTTCAGGCAATACTTTCTGTAAGCCTCGCTTGCGTTATACTGATATTCAAAGGCATCGAGGCATAGCGAATTAAAATCATCGTTTGCTCCATCTGACCAAACGAATTTGTTGATCCTCTCAAAAAGGACATTCCTCTGTTCTTCAGACATCTCTCATATTATAAGAAAGAGCTGGCACTATATGCCAGCCCTTTTAATCACGATCCAACTCTATTTATTTCTTCTTGGGCTTTGGTGCAGGAGTTTCTGCAGGCGATGCTGGCGCATATGAACCTGATGCTCCAAAAAGCCTCTCATCCATACTGTTAAATCCATGCGGTTTTGCACTTGCTGCCTTTGGATCTGCCTTCATAGGATGACATGCTGCACAGAAATTCTCCATCTTTGAGCCATTAGCTCCTGCATCATACCTGAGATACCTGTAATTCGGATTTGATGGGTGCGGGTCATGGCAGCCAATACACTCGAATTTTCCATCCCTCAACGATTCTTCTGGAACACGTGCTACCTTAGAGTTTACGCTGCTAAGTCCGTATGGATGGCTCATGTGAGCCGCTATCGGCTTAATGCCCATGCCGCCCTTTTCAGGTGTTTGATGGCATCCAAGACAGAGAGCTGTTATTGTTGCATAAGGCTGTTTTGTCTTTGGATTGACATCCACCTTGTTCTGAGGCACTGCAAAGATTATGGTATCCTTTGCAGTGTGAATTGAATGACAGCCAGAGCAGACCAGGCCGTCATGGCCTCCAAAGGCAAAAGCGCTCAGAGGCAAAAGAAGACATGCAGCAACTACAAAAAACATTCTGAGAAAAAACATAGAACCTCCTAAAAAATAAAGATTTATGCTGTAAAACAGCAGAGTTTATTTATTTGAGAAATCAACAAATCCTGCTTTAGTAAAATCCTCGTCAAAGGCAAAAAAGTGATTTACCTTTATTTCTTTCATCACTACAAAGCTTGTACAGTCGGTAAAGGAATAACTTTTATCAGAATATTTCTTAAAAAATTCCCATGCCTTGAGCTTGATCGTCTTATCAAGCCAGATAAGTTCAACCACATGACTGCCAAGAATAAACTCTCCTACTGTAACAGCTATTCTATGCCCTGCCCTCGCCATAGCGGTTGTAATTGACTCGCTCAGAATATAGTCGGTAACAACCATCTGGATTTTTTTATTTTTAATCTCATCAAATAGTCTTAGCGCTTCAGAATGCAAATCATCATCTTTATCAAATACCGCTATAAAAGCGCTCGTGTCAACAAAAACTCTGTTCACTGCTTTTTAACAACTTTCTTCTTTTTCATTCCATACAGGTAATAATCATGATTCACAGAGAGATCCCCAACGCCGCTTTTCATAATTCCCGCCAGTTTAAATATCGGATCATTCTCCCAGTCAATTTCTTTTTCTTCCTCCTTCTCAAGATACTGTGCAACAGCCTCCCTGATAATCGCGGCAGAAGACCTGGATTCCTTTTTAGCCTTTTTTTCTACCTTCTTATACAGTTCCATTGGAAAATAGACCTGCGTTCTTTTCTCTGCAACAGACATTTTAAAACCTCCTGTTTTTAAGTGCTGTATACAGTATACAGCACTTATGGAGGGCAAATCAATCAAAAAGCAGTCGGTCCTCTTTTTACTCTCTATGGATCGGCACCTGATACAGAGTTACTGTGGTCGCCAGCGCAACCGGCCTGGCAGTTAGTCTTTGAATAAAAAGACGGGCCTGATGCCTTTTTAAACTGAGTTATCTGGCTAGTATTGTTATTATAATCGTATGGAGAAATATCCGAGGCATAACCTATCAACCTCGACCTCTTTGAACCGTGAGGAATTACTATATGACATCCGACGCATGGGATGCCTGTGCCACTTTGTCCGCCTATGGTGTAACTTTTACTATTATGGTCGCCCTTTGAGTGAACACTATTAGTATTCCAGACAGGATGACAATTTCTACAAAAAAGCTGGCTGTTTTGGGCATCGGTAGAATTCAATCTCCACAATGTAGTGCCATCGCTCTTTGTAGGCCAGTATTTCCCTGTACCTTTAAGCATATATTTCACATTTGACCCATGAGGTCCTTTTGGGTCTCCCGATGTTTCATTGTCAGCACCATGACAGTCAGAGCAGTACATTGTCTGATTGCCCAAATTGGTTGCCCAAGGAGAAGACATCTGGGAAGATGCCAATGGTTTTGGTGAATAAGAACCGGTCTGGTTATTCAATGTAACGACAACAGGATGGGCAGACTTGTTGTTAGGATTGAATTCCATTGCCTGATCCGTTACTGTTACGCCTGATGCTGTTGTGTAAGTAGTAATGCCGTCATTGTCCCTCAATGCCCAGTATGAATGGCATTTAAAGCATATCTGATATTCGTATGTCGAAGACTCCAGAGTTGTAAAAGTTGTAGGAACTGTCCAAATAGAGGCAGTACCTGGTTGCACGCCAGTTACACCTGTAAGCGCCCCTGATTTATCTGTTTGATTGGATGTATTGTCAATAGTCGTTGGATACCATGCGGTTGTTCCCACACGTGCTGGAGTATTCTTTGCCTTATGCGGATTGTGGCAGTCAACGCATTCAGCATGTTTTGCATTCGACCAGTCGAGTCCGAGGCTTCCGGCAGGAGTACCTCCTGTGGGATAAAGAACATCGAGGTCGGTATGTTTACCTGATATTGTTGTTGTTGGATGTTTATATGTCCTCGTTATAACTGTCTGAATCCTGTTTGTAGTTGCCGAAGAACTTGAGCCGTGGCAGGCAGTCTCATTAACAGAGCTCGATGCACCCTGAAAACACGTTGTCTCTTCAGCCTGTCTTAATAAATACGGAGTGCCGAGGCCTTTATGCGTCCTGTGGCAGTTCATGCAGACAAGGGATGATATTGTCCCGGCACCAAAAGTTGTGCTCACGCTTGCATCAGAATATGCTGTTGCATTAGTCTGGTGAACACTTCCCGACCACCCTGTTTTATTATGGCATGCAGTGCATGTATTGCTTATCTTTGCTGCAAATGTTGCGCCGCTGGTATCCCTTAAAAATTTAGTATTCTCCAGATGCGGGTCATGGCACGATGAACATTCAACATAGTCCTTCGCGCTTATCCTGTAAAGCTTCATGGCCGTTGATGTGGGGTTCGTTATGAGCTCTATAGTCCTTGAGCCAGAACCAAAGGCAATATTAATTGCCGGGTTATACTCGATGCCGACAGGATGATGCGCCCTGAGGTCTGTGCCTATATAACCTGGTGCAGCAGTAGGTATTTCTCCACCTGCGGCAACACCGGACATTGCAATAAGGCTTGTTCCTAAGATCGTCCCTCTGACCATATAAACAGCCCCTACAGCAACCGTGCCGTCATGGCAGCTCAGACACTGCCTTGAAAGCATTCCGGGAGTGCCTGTGGTTGTTCCAAGCCCTGTTGGAACAGTATAGCCTGCCCTGTGCAGGTATTCGCTTGTATACATGGTATATGCCGAGCCCGGCATGTCATGGTTCCATAAAGGCCTGCCCGGCTGTGCATTATGTGGTATGTGGCAAAACACGCATATCTCTGTCTCTGTAGTTGCCTTTATACCGCCAGAACCGGTAATAGACATATTATGTTTTGTATTTACAATACCAGCATAAGAAAAACAGGCAAAGGCAAAGGTAAAGATAGCCAATAAAATCAAGAAGATATTTTTAGTCTTCTGAGATTGCTTCGTCGCTGCTGCTCCTCGCAATGACATCTAAACCCCCTTCAGTTATTGAACGGTCTCTTTCAACACATTTCTCTAAAAGTTATTAAGCAAATTTAGTGCCACAATTAAGACAGTAAACCGGTAAAGGTAGTGGTAAAGAACTAAATACTTGTTTTTTATTTGCTTTTTCCATCCTCACCTTTACCTATACCTCTGCCTGTTTTTAGATACCTGAATACCTGTATTCTCATGTTATAAGAATCTGCTACATATATTTTATCATCATTTGAAATGCTTATACCTGCCGGCAAGGCAAATTCGCCGCTGTTCGTCCCTCTTCTGCCGAATACGAGGAGAAGCCGTCCTGACTTATCGAATATCTGTACTGCCTCAAGGATGGTATCTGTAATATAAATGTGCCCTTCGCTGTCGAGAGCAATTCCTCTCGGATTTGCCAGATCGCCTGTTCCATCGCCTCTTTTACCGAACTTCCCGATAAATTTCCCGTTTTTATCAATTATCTGCACCCTCACGTTCATTGTGTCCGTGATGTACAGGTTCCCATCCTTTCCGATTGCAATAAAGGTTGGACGATTGAACTGGCCATTACCACCCCCGTACTCTCCAATGGTCTTTATATGTTTGCCGTCAAGGCTATAAACAAAGATTTTGCTGGCAAGGGTATCGACGACATAGAGGATTCCCGATGCCTTATCTATGGCAATACCTGTAGGTCTCTGCATAGCATTGCCTGAGCCTATCTCCCTGATAAATTTTCCTTTTTCATTAAAAACGTACACCCTTCTTATAACCGAATCAGACACATAGATATTCCTTTCAGCGTCTGTTGCCACGCTGATGGGTGAGGTGAGGCGGGACTTCTTGTTTATTCCCTCGACAACAAAATAATTATTGTCTTTTGGGTCAAATACATGCACCGACTGATCAGCAGTATCTGTAACATATACCCTGCCGCTGTCATCTGCAAAGACTCCAAATGGCTTTACAACACCCTCCCTCGACTCACCGGCGACAAACTCCCACAAGCGACGGAAAAAGCCCTTTTTAATATCAAAGTCATCTGGTGTTGTAATGGTGTACAGAAATTCTATCCTCGGCTCCCATGGCGGCGGCGGCCATACTATGTGCTCCTTTTTCTTTTCAATCTTTGGTCCCATGGCAAAAGAATAGGTTAAGGTAGTTATGACCAAAACCAATGTTATTATTGCAATTACTGTTTTTCTCATCATCTTTTATAGCTCCCCGTCGATTATTTTTGTGTTCACTGTTCACGGATAGGATTTCTCAATGCATTTAGCATTTATGTTTTAACAGTGAACAATAAACTGTCAACTGTGAACACCCTTTAAAACGGTCTTGATGCCTGCAAAAATGTTGAAGACCTGGTTTTAGTCCCTGTAGTCCCTTTCTCTTTCCATAGTTCATTTCTAAGATTCATTGTAATACCCCTTAATTTATATTCTACACCCAGAAAGCCTGTAATTGTCCGTGTGTTATTAATATTTTCCTTGTAAAAGTTCAATCCTGCATTTGCCGACAGATCCCTCCTCATGGCATATCTGAAGGTTAAGGTGCCATATCTAAATGTCCTCGGAGTGGTGCCTTTTTCAAAGATAGCACCAACCTTTGCATCAAGACTGCCTCTAAAGCCGAGTTGCAGAAAGTAGCCTATGGAATTGTCAGAGATAAGACGCTTCGTCTTCGACTCTGACGATGCACCTTCTATTTCATCGCCAATGGTGTCTTCCTCGGTAAAATTGAGGAGGCTCTGGAGTGTCATGTTTTTTATAAAGCGGCTTATAAAGCCTCCGTTAAATGCATATCTCGTAGTTCTTCCACCAAGGGATGAATTGTAGTAATAATAGGAACCGCCTGCATTAACCTCTGAGCTTATCTTTTCGAAAAACTTCGACACACGCGCACCTAAAGAGTAGAATGTGGAATTCCTGTCTTTTGTTGTACTTGACTGCTGTGCGGTCCCGTTTACGGAAGTATCAGCAGAATAGGTGATACCCTGAGGCGCCTGTTTAGTGAATACGAGGCCGAGAGTCAGCGATTCCGTAGCATCGTTTCCAAAATCCCCGGTGCTTTTATACAACATGAGGTTCTGGTTTGTTGTAAGATAAGGGCTAATTCTGTATGTTGTGTTTTCAAAAAGTGTTGTAAAATATCCTCTATTTTCTTTTTGCTCTATTTTGTTGCCATAAAGACTGAAATTAGAATTAAAATCCGTTGACGGCATATAGTTCAGGTTCATATTAGCCGTGGTAGTCGTAAACTCAGTAAAACTGTTGTCGTTGTAACTCATATCCATATTGAAGTTTGTGGTTTTGCCCCTTAATCCCCAGGAGACCTTAGCATCGTTAATTGCCTCAAATTGGTTTTTACTTTTTTCAAAATTATGCTGGTAATTATATGAAGTATCTATAAATTTGTCTTCCTTCCTGCTGTCAATTCCAAACAGAAAACTCCTGTTCCTCTGGTCAGTTCCTTCGGTTTGTCCGGTCGTCCTCGTATTGTCCTTACGAATGTCATACCTCATGTTTATACCCTTGCCAAGAAATGCATTGCCGAAAAGCCCATATCTGTCAGAGGTTTGCTTTGTCTGAAATGTCTGCTCGGGTTGAATCGTCCATGTGGGCAATTCTATTTTTTCTTTAAATATGGTAAAAGGATATTTTGTCCCCTGAATAAAGTCCAGCTTGAGATTGTAATCCTTGCTCTTTGTTTTTGTAGATGTATTTCCAGCACGGGACTCTTCTGTATCAGAATCCTCTTTCCTGAAAGTTCCCCCAATGTTATACATCAAAAGCCTCGGACTGTAAACATGTCCCTGATACTGTAATTTATACTCTTGAGTAAATGTGTTTTTCTCGGACTCAGCGCCGATGTCTTTATTCCTGTCCTTCTGGTACGTTAGTTGGATAAGTCCGGAAAGACCGCCGGTTTTCTGTGCAAATGTTATCAAAGGAAACACAAGGCTAATCATATATATAGTAGTGCCTGCCAGGGCATAAATCCATATCCCCCTCAACAACACCATTACCCCAAAAAGTCTGCGACTTTTTGGGGACCCCCTTTCCACCCATCTTTTTTCCTCTTCACCAGCCCCAACCTGTCTTTATTGTATATATTGTATCTTTGCATTTTCTCTTAGTCTTTTTATAAGACCTTCCAGTCTCTCTTTTTGCATGGATTCTGTAAGCTCTTTTCTGAGCTTGTCTTTTATCTCCTTGAACTGGACATGCCTTGATGCCCTCTTTTCCTCGACCTTGATTATATGGTATCCGATATCGGTCTCGAGGATTTCGCTCACCTGTCCTGCTTTCAAAGAAAAAGCCGCCTTTTCGATGTCATGTGGCATTGTGCCTCTGTGGACAAATCCCACGTCTCCACCCTTAATCCTGCTCATATCATTGGAATACATCTGTGCAATTTGGGCAAAGTCCGCTCCGGACCTGATCTTGGAATATGCCTCTTTTGCCCTCTCCTTTGCCTTTTTCTTTCCATCCGGCTCCGATGGGTTTATCTTTATATATACATACCCGAGTCTCACTGCCTCTGGTTCTTTAAATTTCTCCGTATGCTTTTTGTAATAGTCCTCAAGGTCTTTATCTGTAAGCGAGACCTTCACTTCCTTCTCGATAAGCTTTTCCACCATCATGCCTTCCCTGACCTTTTCCTCAAAAACAGAGGCAGTCAAGCCGCTCTTTTTCAGCGCGTCCTCAAATGCCTTTTTGGTCTGATAAGACGCCTTAACAGCATCAATTCTTTTTTTGAACTCCAAATTATCGATCTTTAGTCCCTGCCTTTTTGCCTCTGCATTTAAAAGCTCTGCATTGATGAGATTCTCAATGGCCTTCTTCTCTACCTCTGCCTGTTTTTTCGGCGTAACGCTACGGTGATAAAGCTCCTGTGGCAACAGCCTGTTTACCTCCATGTCCAGATCGGCGCGGGTAATTGCAGAGCCGTTCACAGTTGCTACAACCTTACTCTCCTTCAAATCAGAGGCAAAAGAATAGGTTGAGGTTAAGGTCAAGGTTAAAACTAAAATTAAGATTTTCATCTGTCTTATTTCATTAAGTATTCTTTGTATTTTTCAGGATTTTCCTTCTTCCACTTTTCGCTCAGATACTGGAGCACCTGAACTCTATGGTTAAAAGAATCTACGATATATACCCTGTCCTTTTCATCCACATACACGCCTGCAGGAAGCCAGAAATATCCAGGCTCATGTCCGGGGCCTCCAATGAAAAGAAGTATCTGCCCCTTGTCATCGAATATCTGGAGGTTGTCAAATGCAGCGTCAGCCACATAAATATGGCCTTCGCTGTCAATGCCGATGCCTTTAGGCCTTGTAAAAGTGCCGGGCACATCGCCGATCTGCCCGAATCTCTTTATAAATTTTCCGTCCTTATCAAAAACCTGTACCCTGAAGTTCTGTGTATCCACTATATAGATATTGCCTGTCTTTCTCTCGATAGCTACATTGGACGGATAATTGAACTCCCCATCCCCGTCCCCTCTTTTGCCAAAGGTAAAAAGTGGATCACCCTTCGTGGAGTAAACATGAACCATGTGTCCGTAACTGTCAACTACATATAGCCTTCCAATATCATTGTTTATGGCAATACCGCCGGGATTTTTAAATTCATCCTTTTTCCCGAGGGCTATCTTTAAATTGCCGTTTGCATCATAACCGAATACCCTCTTCTGTTTTGCATCTGACACAAAGATGATGCCGTCAGATGAAACAGCAACGCCTGCTGGAAGGGCAAGTTTGCCCATATCCTTATGTCCCATAAAGGTTACTTTCTGCTCCTTCAGGTCAAAAACAAATACAACCGCACTCTGCGTATCCGTAACATACATCTTGTCTCCATAAGCAGTAACGCCATAAGGCTTCTGGAGGTCGGTGCTGAACATTGTCTCACCCAGAACAGCTTCAAAAAAACCTTTCTTTTTAAAATCGCTTTCTCCTTTATAGCTGTTCACATATGCCAATTTCGGTTCCTCAGGGGGTGATGGCCAGATAAGCTTGACTTCCTTAACTGCAGGCGGAGCACAGGAGAAACAGGCTAAGGTAAAGGCAAAGAAAAACAGTAAAAAGGTAAATCTTTCTAAAAGTTTTTTCATCTTTACCTTTATCTGTTTCTGTTTACTCATACCTATCATCCTCCTTTACCTTTTCCTGTTCCTGTCTTTCAAAGTATTCTCTTAATGCATCGCGTATTATATCAGACATGGCAGCCCTCTTGCCCTGTCTTTTGCTTATATCGGCAACCATTTCGAGCAGATGCATCTTTATGTCTTTATCCAAGTATATTGTGGTCTTTTCCATAGCAGAATAGTTCACTGTTCACTGTTTGGAAAAAAGTCTTCTGCTGTGAACTATAAAATGTGAACTTTTTTTAATCTTACCATATATATGGCAAACTCAGAACTCAAAAAAAAAGGGGAGAATATCTCCCCTTTTTTTGAAGAAATCGCATTATTTCCCGTGACAGCCAAGGCAAAGTGCGCTTCCAGAGTTGGATACCCTCAAGAACAAGCCATTTGTGCTTGTGTGCGGATCATGGCAGCTCGAACACTCAACCTTTCCATTTCTGAGCAAATTTGCTATTGTTGTAGCGCCTGTCCAGCCTGTAAGTGTCGTTGATGTTGCCTTAAGGCTTGCATTGCCAGCAGTATAAGTAATCGATACTGGATGGTCGTCAGCTAAATTTGTTCCAATATTGGTTGCGCCAGCGGGCATTGTGAATGCTGTTCCTGCTGCTGTTGCACCAAATGCCACATTATATCCACCAGCGGTAACTCCACCTGAGCCTGCCTGGTTGACTATTGAGTTGAGTGCACTTACGCCATCATGGCAGGAAAGACATGCCTTTGTAATGCCGTTCGGTGTCGCATCAGGTGTTGAACCTGCTATGGTTGTTCCATACATAGTATAAGTGGCCGATGGAGTTGCCTTATTCCAGAGCGGTGCTCCTGTAAAACCTGTGTTGGCAAAGTGCGGGGTATGGCAGTACACACAGATTTCATCGTTCTGCTGTCCTGCGTTTGCCTTTACTGTGCCAGGACCACTTGCTGACAGGTTATGCTTTGTGGCTGAAATGCCTGCCAATGCTACACCTGCACCTAAAAGTGCGATTGCTACTACCATTACTACTAAGATTTTTCCTTTCATCTTACTCACCTCCCGTTTTTTGGTTTTAAAGATTGTTAAGTTTTTCATAATATCTCCACCCCTATAAATTTATTTCAAACTTCTTGACAATTTATAAGCAAAGCCCATGCCAGATGAAAAAGTTTACTGTTCACGGTTCACAGTTCACGGCTTGATTAATTGTCATTGCGAGCAAAACGAATCAATCTATTTGTTTTTTCAGATATTTTTGAGATTGCCTCGGGCTAACGCCTCGCAATGACATCTTAAAACACTATTTATGCTGCAAACTGTAAGCCGCGAACAGTGAGCTATGAACAATGAGCCATGAGCTACGAGCTATATAGGTGCGTAATATCACACAGTTAGTGAGGGAAATGGCGAAGGTATTGGAATATATCTATCCGTCTGTTTAATTGGTCTGCTATATAGATCGTGTCTTTTTCGTCTATAAAGATTCCTGACGGAAGCCATAATTTGCCCGGCCCTATGCCCATAGAGCTGAAGAAGAGCAGTAAGGTGCCTTCCCTGTCGAATATCTGGACATTATTAAAGGCAGCATCCACGATATATGTATTTCCGTCAGAGTCTACAGCTACACCTTTCGGCCTTGCAAGTCTTCCGGGGGTATCGCCTATGGAGCCTATCTGCCTGATAAACTTTCCATCGGGATCGAATATCTGCACTCTGAAGTTCAGGGTATCGCTGACATAAACCAATCCGCGCCTGTCAACATAAATACTGTTGGGATAATTAAATTCACCCTCGTTACTTCCCCTTTTGCCGAATTCAAAAAGCATATCGCCATTTTTATTCATTGCAGTTACATTGTGTCTGTGTGTATCAACTACATATATCCTACCGAGGGATTCATTGATAGCTATTCCGGTTGGCTGCTTAAATTGCCCTTTCTTATTAAGGGTATATTTGTAATCGCCGTTCTGGTTGTAAACTATTACCCTGTCCTGTGATGAGTCGGTTACGTATATATTGCCTTCCCCATCAACAACCACACCGATTGGCTTACTAAGACCACCGATACCTGCCTTTTTACCTATATAGTACGCCTTTTTGTTAACCGTATCGTATACTGCTATCTTCGAGCCCCCAGTGTCTGCCACATAAACCCTGCCTTTTGAAGCAAAGACACTGTATGGCCGTGCAAGGAGAACATCTGTTCCCTCGCCAACCACTGACCTCATCAGCCATTCCTTGCCTGTTTCTCCAACGACATCCTTCTCTCCCCTTATCCATCCAACCCACTTAATCCTCGGCTCATCAGGCGGCTGCGGCCAGAATAATTCGACTTGCTCTGTTTTAGGAGCACAAGAGAGACAGGTAAAGGTAAAGGTAGAGGTAAAGAGCAATAATAGACAGTTAAAAAATATTTTTTTCCCCTTTACCTTTACCTGTTCTTTTTTTTGTGGTAAGATTTTTGTAAATAACATTTTTTGTCTATATATCTTATGAAACATACTATTTACATTTTTGTTTTATCAATTTTTATACCACTGATGGTATCTCATCAGACTTCTGCACTCCAGACAAAAGAGTGCACAGCATGTCATATATCTCATAACGGAGGGCCTGTAAAAAAACCTCTTACCGAACTGTGCATCACCTGTCATCGGGAGAGGGTAGAAGCAGGAGAACATATAGTCGATATAATCCCTAAATATCCCGTACCAAAAAACCTTCCTCTGACAAAAGAAGGGAAGCTCACATGCATTACATGCCATGACCAGCACTCAAAAGACCCCATGATGTTAAGATTAGATACAATAATTCTGTGCAATCAGTGCCACAAGAAGTAACTATAATAGTCCGAACTTCTGCATCTTATACCTGAGCGCATCCCTCGATATGCCAAGCAGTCTTGCGGCCCTTGTCTGGTTGCCGTTAACCATCTGGAGGGCCTTTACGATCAAATCCTTTTCCACATTCTTGAGGGAAAGCCCCTCGGGAGGGATATTGAATGATGCCTTTTCCTCTTCTGCAGGAGAAACCTCCGCAGTACCCACATAATCGACAATTTCCGAAGGTATGTGCTCCGGGTATATGACATCGGTATCTTCAAGGATGCATATCCTCTCTATCACATTCTTAAGCTCCCTCGTGTTGCCGTACCACGGATAATTCACAAGCAGTTTTTCGGCCTCCGGAGATATGCCTTTTACATTCTTTTTGAACTCCCTGTTGAAAAGCCTGATATAATGCATGGCGAGAGGGATTATATCCTCTTTCCTCTCCCTCAGCGGCGGTATGAATATGGGAATAACCTTAAGCCTGTAATAAAGATCAGCCCTGAAACTGCCATCTTTAACCGCACTCTCGAGATTCTTATTTGTGGCAGCGATAATCCTCACATTCACGACTATATCCTTAAGCCCGCCTACCCTCTTGAATGTCTTATCCTCAATAACCCTCAATAATTTTGCCTGTGTGGCAGGCTTGATATCTCCTATTTCATCGAGATAGAGCGTGCCGCCGCTGGCAAGCTCGAAGAGCCCCTTTTTAGATGCCTTTGCATCTGTGAATGCACCCTTTTCGAAGCCAAACAACTCGCTCTCTATCAGCGTCTCCGGGATGGCTGTTGACGTAACCTCGACAAAGGGCTCGGATGCCCTTGCGCTGTGGTAATGGATGGCCCGTGCTATGAGGTTCTTGCCTGTACCGCTCTCACCCTGAATGAGTATGATATTGGCATCGCTCTCTGCAACTTTCTTTGCGAGGGCTATGACCTCTTTCATGGACTTGGATTGTCCTATTATGTTGTTAAAGCTATACTTATCATATTGCTCTTCCCTTAGATAGGTAACTTCCCTTTTCAGGGTTATCGTTTCCAGCGCCTTTTTGATAAGAACGGATATCCTGTTCAGATCGAATGGTTTTTCAACAAAATCGTATGCGCCTAACTTTATAGCAGAAACTGCTGTCTCTATATCTCCATGGGCAGTTATGATAACCACAATGACTTCCTTGTTGATTTTCCTTATGGCTTCAAGGGTTTCAAGACCGCTTATTCCAGGGAGATGAATATCAAGGAGGATAATGTCAGGCAGCTCTGTCCTGAATACCTCAAGCCCCTCTTCACCCGATTCGGCAGTGAAGACTTCATAGCCCTCTTTCTCAAGGTGTTGCTTAAGAGACCATGTTATAAACCTTTCATCATCTACAACAAGAATCTTTGCGTGAACCAAGTAGCCTCCTTAAATAGTTCACCGTTCACTGTTCACTGTTCACGGCAAAATTAGGTCACCCTCGCCAGTTCACTGTGAATAGTAAATAATTTTTTACTGTGAACCGTGAACCGTAGGCTGTGAACTTTTTATCGGTAAGTATACAGTAAATAAGCTTCCCTTACCAACTTCGCTTCGCACTGTAATATCGCCGCCGTGCTCCTGAATAATCTTACGGCTTATAGACAATCCAAGACCTGTGCCTTTGGTCTTTTTTGTAAAAAACGGCTCGAATATGTAAGTTAAGTCCTCCGGTAATATGCCTTTGCCTGTATCATGAAAATTAACAGCTATAAACTTATCATCCTGTACAAGCCTTTTTATCTCATCCTGCACTTCCTGTCTGTCTTTCTTTGATACTGATATAGTCAATATGCCGCCATTAGGCATTGCGTGAATAGCATTTATGGTTATATTCAGGAACACCTGCTGTACCTGGTCGGGATCCATGAGTATTTCAGGGATTTCGCTGCTGACTTGATTGTCGATAACTATGTTCTGTTTTTTTGCCTCGGGATACACAAAGAAAAGGGTCTTCTCTAAAATCTCGCTTATCCGCGAAGGCACAAACATGGGGGGCTTGGGTTTTGCATAGCTCAAAAGGTCCTTCACTATTCTGTCGAGCCTGTTTACCTGATTTAAAACCTCGGTAATAACGGGCTTCCTGCTGTCGTCGTCGCTTAGTTCGGAATTAAACACCTGGATAGCACAGCTTATGCCGGCCAGCGGGTTCTTTATCTCATGGGCTATTCCGGAGATAATCTCTCCGAGGGATGCAAGCTTCGATGCCCTTTCCATCTGCTGCATGTGGCATCTCTCTATTTCCTTCTTTGCAGACTCAAGGGTATCAATCATATGATTGAATGCACCAGATAGATAACCGAACTCGTCATTTCTCATCTCTTTAATCCTGATCGACAGATCCCCTGACTCCACCTTTTTCATCACATTTATTAATTCCCTCAGAGGAGTGTTAATAAGTCTTTCTCCGCCGATAAGAAATATCATACTTATTACAACAAATCCGACGACAAGTCCTGTGATATGTTTATATGTCGATGCCTTTATGGATTCATGGGCAACTGCAAGGGATATCTCAACATCGAGGACCCCCAGTGTTTTCTGTTCGGGTGGATGACACCTATAGCAGGGTGGCATGTTCTTAATCGGTAACACGCGGGTGGCAAACATACTGCCATGTTTTTTTATCACAAAAGGCGACTCCTCCTGCTTTATAAATCTGTTCCAGTCCTTTTCATATATCCTCTTCCCTATATCCTCGGTTTCGTTGGATATAATAATACGGCCCGAAACCGGATGGAATATCCTCACTTCTTTTAATTCAGGATTGTTTTTTGATAAATCTTCTATCAGTACCTGGAGCTCCTTCCATCTATTTTCGAGCATGAGAAGCATTATGCTCTGTTTTATGGTATCGGACAGCAGTACGGACTTTTCCTTCTGGGCTGCAATAAGTCTCTCGTTTGTATCAAGCACATCCGACAGGACTACCATGGATGTAATGACGAATACAGCAAGGAGCGATAATATCAGCAGTCTAAACCTTACACTTTTGAATAGCTTCATCATCTATTTCTTATGACACATCTGGCACAGACTACCCGGGCTGATCAAATCATTGGCAAATAAAGCCCTTGAATTAGCGGCATGGGGATTATGACAGCTTGCGCAAGAAAGCTCCTTTCCAGGGCGCAGGGGGTCGGGCCTGCCTTTTGTAGGATGTGAAGACCCAAAAACAAATCCGGCAACTACATGCCGGCCGGAGGCTCTGTCTTCATGGCATGTGATACACAAATCCCACGATGGTTTTTTGAGCCATGAGATATTGTTTGTGGCATGGGGGTTATGGCAGATAGTGCATTTCCCTGTTGCTGTCGGACCGTGCCAGTACTTCTTAGGCATCCACTCCTCTTTCTTTTCCTTATGACATACAAAACATAAGTCCCTGTCAGGCTTCTGCGTGATGTATTTAACCGGCTTTGCATTTCTGTCATGGCAGGACAGGCAATTCCATGTAGCAGCAGGGCCGTGGACATAACCGTATCCTGTTATCTTTTTATGGCATGGGTAACACATGGAATCAACTGGCCTCTGTGGTTTTATATCCTTTTCTGAAATCTTCATCTCATGGCATGAAAGACATGGTTTTTCATTATTTTCCATGTGAAACGGCTTTTTCTGGAATTCTGGAGGACTAATCCTGTATTCCCTTGATAAGTCTGACCTGTAAAAAACAGCAACCCTTTTTGATTCAATAACCCTACCGCCTTCAAAGGCATTTATAGTTATTTCATTGGGACCAAAATTTAATTTCACTGTTTTGCACAAATACTCTTTCCCCTTGACATCAGTCCCCTTGAAAATCTCGTCATTATTTCTGATGATGGTAATCGCATCTACATTATTGCTCAATCTTACAACAATGGGGATGAGTTCCCCTTCGACCATACTGTAATCAACAGGCATGATTATGGAAAATCTCCCGGAATTGCCGAGCGCAAAGGTTGCAGCAATAAGAGCAAGAAAAAGACCGGATACTATAGTTACAGCAAGTTTCTTCACACTCTCCCCTTTATCTTAGGCTTTTTATTTTATTTGGCGAACAATTCTATTCTCTTATCTTTAAAATAAGTTTGATAGCCTTCCTGTAATCAGATGCCGCCTCTTTCAGCATCATGCTGTTCTCATAAACTTCGGCTCTCAATAAATAAATCATCGGCTCGTAAGGATTAAGAGCAATCGCCTTGTCAAAGGCATTCATCGATTCCTTCATCTGCCCATTTTTTGCAAGTACATAGGCATAATAATAATAGATGGGCGCATGTGAATTCAACTTAACAATCCTTTCAAGGATATACATTGCATCTTTGATTTTACCTGCTTTTGACAGGATATACCCAAGCTCGCCTGTCACGACCACATTGTCAGGCTCTACAGACAGCGCCTTCCTTAAAGTCTCCTCTGCCTCTACAAGTTTCCCCTCAACATTATAAAGCTTAGCCATCTCCACATACGGAAGCATATACTTCGGGTCCTTTTCTATCGCCTTTCTGAAAAGAGGGTACGCCATCTCGTACATCTTTTTATTCACAAATCTCATGGCAAGATTCGCATTAGCAACTGCATCGTGATGAGGTACATATCGGGGTTCGATCTTCTTTTTAGGCGTCTCGCCTGCCAGCACAAAGAGATAATCAAACATATCCTCTGTGCCTACAAGTGGAAGTCCGGGCATCTCATAGGTTATCTTGCCTTCAGATATAACTACAGTAGACGGCAGTGCAATAACCCCGTAGTCATGGAATGTCTTCAATCCCTTGTCTAAAATAACAGGGAAAGTGACATCCATCTCCTTAAGAAATTTTTTTATATTTTCCACATCTTCTTTAGAAATAGTCTGGTTGTCCGCATTTATTCCAATTACCTGTATCCCCCTGTCCCTGTACTTTCTGTGAAACTCTTCGAATCTTTTCACAGCCTTTGGAGAATTGGCGCTCCATGTGGACCAGAACAGAACTATAACCGCCTTTTTCTGCGAATATTGTGAAAGACTCACATCCCTGCCATCTATATCCTTGAGCGCGAACTCAGGGGCCTGTGCCCCTGTCTGGAGCAATGCCAGTGCAGAAACAGGTAGAGTAACAAGGTAAAAAACTGAAAAAAGTAGCAACAGCAGGGGGAGAATCTTTGCCGTTGCCTTTTTCTTGGCTTCCACTTTTCTATTCTTTTATCTTCAAAATAAGTTCGAGAGCCTTTTTGTAATCAGATGCCGCTTCTTTCAGCATCTTGCTGTTCTCATAAACTTCTCCCCTCAGAGAGTATAGCTTTGGGTCATATGGGTTCATTGAGAGGGCACCCTCAAAAGCACCGAGAGAATCCTTAATCTGTCCGTTTTTTGCAAGGGCATAGGCATGATAATAATAAGCCGGTGTATAAGAATTTTTCTTCACGGCCCTGTCAAGGATTTCAATGGCTTCCTTTGTCCTGCCGAGCTTTGTAAGAAAATAACCGAATTCACTCATGACCGCCACATTTTCAGGTTCTGCATTAAGTGCGTTCTTAAAGGTCTCTTCAGCCTCCGGATTCTTCCCTTCCGTCTCATAGAGCCTTGCAAGCTCCACATAAGGAAGCATATACTTCGGATCTTTCTCTATCGCCTTCTTAAACAGAGGATATGCCATATCGTATTTTTTTCTCTTTACAAATCCCCTTGCAAGGTTTGTATCTGCTATTGCATCATGCCGTGGCTTGTATCTGGGCTCCATCTTCTTCTTAGGCTGCTCGCCTGCCAGCACAAGAAGATAATCGAACATGTCCTCCGCGCCTACAAGCGGCAATCCTGGCAGCTCATATGTTATCTTTCCCTCGGATAAGATTATCGTGGATGGGAGCGCTATAACACTATACTCGTGAAACGTTTTTAATCCCTTATCCAGAAGCATTGGAAATGTAATATCAAGTTCTTTACCAAGTTTTTTTATCTTTTCCATGTCTTCGCTCGAAATCGTCTGGTTATCAGCGTTGATTGCGATTACCTGTATTCCCCTGTCTTTGTATTTTTTATAAAAATCTTCAAATCTTTTAAGGGCATTGGGGGACTTGGCGCTCCATGTTGACCAGAACAGAACCACAACCGCCTTTTTCTGTGAATATTGTGAAAGGCTTATGTCCTTGCCATCTATATCCTTGAGCGTAAATTCAGGAGCTTGAGCCCCTATCTGGAGCAATGCCTGTGCAGTAGCAGTATAAACAAAAGAGCCCGCAATTAAGGCAATAAATACTATTGCCTGTACAATCAGTATTCTCTCTCTTTCAAAAGATGCCTTCATTCCTTCCCTATCCTCACCTTATAGGTCTTTATGCCTTCCTTGTAATGCATTATGGCCTTTTCATAGTCACCGAGTTTTTCATAAACAAGTCCCAGTACATAATGTGTCATTGAAGGATAGGGATTGAGTATCAATGCCTCTTTGAGGATAGACTCAGCGCCTTTCAGATCCCCTTTTTTCATAAGCGCACTGCCTATCCCTGTTTTGGAAGTCCGCATCCTCGGATTTATTTTCAGTGCCGAGTTAAAGGCATTGATCGCCTCGTCAAGCTGCCCCTTTTTTAAAAACATATACCCTAAATGGTCGTAGGCTTCAGGGTAATTCGGGTCTGCATTAATCGCTTCTTTGATGGTCTCTATTGCCTTATCTATATTGCCGTCTTCAAAAAACTTGACAGACTCCTTATAGAGGGAGACGGCCTTTTCCCTATCCTGGGCATAAGTAAAGGTAGAGGTAAAGGTAAAGAAGAAAAATATAATGAGAAACAGAAATATATTTTCCTTTAATTTGCCTTTCTCTACCTTAACCTCTTCTTTTTCCTGTCTTTTCATTGCCTTTACCTGTTTTTAACCGGGTTTATCCTGTTGTATTCGAACTTCTGATGGCACCCGGGCAGGCATGAGCCTCCGTTTGCAGTCTTCTGAAATCCCACGGGTAATCCCCATGCACCGAAAGGCACAGCATCCCTTATGTGTTTCGGATTATTGGTTGAGTGTGCATCATGGCACGCCCTGCATGTACGTCCCTTAATCGCCTTATTGACATGCACAAAGTGGAGATTCTGGTCACCGTTCCTGAACCCTGTCAGTGTTGTAGTTTTTGCATCAAGTACAAGCGTCTTCTCGTGACAATTAAAGCATAGCTCGTAATTTTTAGGGTCAAATGGCGCATAAAACAAAGGGGGAAAATATTTTCTGAGAATCCTGAAATTATCAGAACCATGGGTATTGTGGCATGCCGAACAATCCTTCTGCTTTATAGGACCATGCCAGTCTTTATTTTGAGCCAAATATGTCTTCATATCGAGAAGTTTTTTATCAGGGGCCTGAAGGGGCTTGTCATGGCACATCATACATACATCCATGGGTTCTTTTACCAGTTGTTTCACATAATCAGAGACATGCGGGTCATGACATGCAAGACATTTCTTGTCTGTTTCAAGACCACCGTGTTTAACTTTAACATTGGCAATCCATTCTTTTTTATCCTTGTGACATCCCAGACATAAGTCCTTTGAGCCATCCGCCTTGAAATTGTATTTATAGTCGCCGGCATGAGGGCTGTGACAGTTAGTACACTTTTCCCGGACAGGCTTATGGCTAAACTTCTTTCCTTTGAATGCATCCGCCTTATCTGTATGGCATATAAAGCAAACATCATTTCCCGATGCATTCAGCATCTTGGGGAAATCTGTCTGGTGCGGGTTGTGGCACATGGAGCATCCACCAACAGCAACAGGTCCATGGACAAATTTGCCGGCAGCAATCTTTTTGTCATGGCACATGAAGCAAAGGTTCTGTCCGTCTCCACGCAGCTGGTATTTATAAGGAGATTGGTGAGGATCGTGGCATTTTGAGCAATTGCCTTCTTTGACCGGTTTGTGAACTTCTTTCTTTGTATCTACCCTGTCATGACATTTATAACATTGTTCTCCTACATTCTTAATTGGTGCGAATTTATAACTGGAAGGCGATGATTTGTGTCTGGCTGCATCTCCTGTATGGCAGGCCATACAGTCACCCACTGCTGCGGGGCCATGCACAAACTTCTCCTTTCCCATCTTGCTGTGGCACCTGTCCGTAACGCACGACTCTTTGGTCTGGGCGTTTACAATAGAGTGACTTTCTGATAGATAAATGGAAAAGATTAAAGCAGAGATTAATAAAAATAAGACCAATGCAAGACTTCCACTCCTCCTGACTTCTGTGTCCCCCATGGTGCCCCTCCTGAAGTAAATTTTTTGTAAATTATTTTTGGTCAAATTTTAATTATTAGTTGCTCTTTTGTCAAGTTTTTATCTGCGTGTTGTCAATTCGGTGGTTTGACTATGCCCTGTATTTTCTGTTATCGTATTCGAACAACCAATCAAAAATCTCAATTAAGAGGCACAGAAACATGAAAGATAAAAATAAAACAAAGACAGATAAAAACCTCTCTTTGAGGAAAGAGAAGATTCAGGAGATTAAGAAAAAATTGATCAGGCAAAAAGAGGCCCTTCTTTCGGAGGCAGGGGTTGCATTAAATTCCTTGCCTGATGAGACCTTATTCCCTGAGATGGGGGATCAGGCATCGGCAGAGATCGACAGGAATTTCATGCTGAGGCTTAAGGGAAGGGAAAGACAGCTCCTTAAAAAAATAGATGAGTCTATAGAGAAAATCGACAGCGGCACATACGGCATATGCGAGATATGCGGCGAGGAGATAAACATCAAGAGACTCGAAGCAAGGCCGGTAACCACTATGTGCATAGAATGCAAGACAGAGCAGGAAGAAGAAGAGAAGCTAAGAGAAAGATAAAAACAGTTCACGGTTCACAGCAAATAGTTAATTATCCTTAAATTCATACCTTTCCTTTAACGATTCTCCAAGCATATTAAAACAAAACGCAGTTATTGATATTGCAAGTCCGGGGAAAAGCACCATCCATGGCGCAGTAAGAATATATGCCCTGTTGGCGCTTATCATAGAGCCCCATGTTGGAGTTGGAGGCTGTGCCCCAAGCCCAAGAAAGCTCAATGTTGCTTCTGTAAGAATAAACCCTCCCAATTTGATCCCCATCATCACAAGACTTAGAGGAATACACAGAGGAGCAATATGCAAAACGACTATTCTCAAATTGCTGCATCCCATAGCCCTCGCAGCGTCAACAAAAGGCATGTCTTTAATGGTCAACACGTGTCCTCTTATAAGCCTTGCAAATGATGTCCAGCCCACAGTCGATATAGCGATCATTACCGTGTATATGCCTGGCGGCAGTATCACAGATATGGCAATGGCAAGGAGGAGTGACGGAAAAGAAAGGATAAAATCGACCACAGACATGAGCACAGTATCGAGCCTGCCTCCAAAATATCCGGAAGCAATACCAATACCGAAACCAATAAAGGCAGACACGAATGCGGCAACAATTGCAACGCCTATGGATACCTTGCCTCCATGGACAACCCTTGCAAATATATCTCTGCCTTTGCTATCGGTGCCGAATGGATGATCCATGCACGGAGGTCTTTTTATGGAATCGAGGTCTATTTTATCGGGATCGTAGATAGGGAGAAGGGGAGATAATACAGAGACAGCAAATAATAGAGCAATCACAAGAACCGGCAACAATAATTTCAATGATATCTTACTTTTCTTTGGCATGAAGCCTTATCCTCGGATCAAGATAGTGATAAAGTATATCTGTGATCAGGTTGACAAGTACAAAGACCGCTGTCCCGAAAATTATGCATCCCATTATCACAGGATAGTCCCTCTTCATTATTCCCTCCATTGTAAATCTTCCTATTCCGTCCCATCCGAATATTGTCTCTGTAACAACAGCACCGTTCAGATAACTGCCGAAGTCGAGGCCGATAATGGTGACAATGGGAATGATGGCATTTTTTAAGACATGGACAATGCTTATCTTAATCGATGGTAATCCCTTTGCCCTTGCAGTATTTATATAGGGCATTTTCAGTATGTCCAGGATTGTTGTCCTCGTAACCCTCGATAGCGTTGCCATAGCAGGAATTGACAACACAAAGGCAGGCAGGAACAAAAACCTTATATCTCCCGTGCCTGACGGAGGAAATAACTTTAACTTGAGGCTCAAAAAGAGCATTATGATTATTGCACTCCAGAATATGGGGATGCTCAGGCCTGTAATTGAGACCACATTGATAAGCCTGTCTATAAATCTGTCCCGCTTGTAAGCAGATATAAAGCCTGCAACAATACCCAATGGGACTGCAATGAGCATGGCAGCAAATGCGAGCCTCATTGTATTCGGAAATTTCATGATAATATCCTTCAACACATCCCTGTTTGTGTAGTAAGACCTTCCGAAATCTCCATGCAATAAGAGCTTGAGATAACCCATGTACTGCCCTATAAAACCTTTATCCACACCTATTTCTTTTCTTATGTTTTCGATTACCTCAGGGCTTGCACGCTCTCCCACAAGACTCAATACAGGGTCGCCCGGGAGGGCATTGAGAAGAAAAAATGCAAGGAGTGTTATCCCGAACAAAAGAGGGATTAAGAGAAGAAGCCTTTTCAGGACATAAGCAGCCATCGGCAAATTTTACACTATTTTCAGACTACCTTTCTATCGCTACCTCTGTGCCCTTGTCCATCGTGTAAATTGGATAAACCTCATAACCCTTTATCCACGGCTGTTTTATGAGAAAGTCTGTCCTATGCCAGAATGATACCCATGGCATGTCTCGAATGATGATATCTTCCGCCTTTTTATAGAAATTATTTCTCTCATTCTCGTTAAGAGAATTCTGTCCTTTCTCTATCAGGGTGTCCACCTCTTTGTTTACATATCTCGTCCTGTTTCCTGCTGGCCCGAGATTTGATGAATGGAACAGCGGAAAAAGAAAGTTTTCAGGGTCAGGATAATCAGCCCACCAGCTAAGCCAGAACATGTCCGGTTCTCCTTTGTTCACTGCATCTTTGTAGGCACTCCATTCAAGTTGCTTTATACTCATATTTATACCAACCTCTGAAAGGTACGATTGTATTATCTCTGCAAGGTCTATAACATCCTGATCAGCAGTAACATACATATTCACATTTATCCCTGACATGCCTTCTCTTCTAATTATTTCCTTAGCCTCCTGGGGCTCATAATTAATACCTGCTTTTACATCCCATTTTCTTAATAAATCAGGAACAGGGCCTGCTGCAAGCCTTCCCCTTCCCTCATAAAATGTTTCGAGAATTTTTCTCCTGTCTATTGCATAAGAAACTGCCTTTCTGAGATCCGGATTATTAAAGGGAGGCCTTGATGAATTCATGCCTAAATAATAGGTATTAAGCCCTTCAAGGGACATTATATATTTATTCCATTTTCTATCATTTTTGAATTTCGAATAAGCAGATGCAGGAAGGGAAATCACATCTATGTTTCCAAGCTCAAATTCAGTAATGGTGGTCAGGTCTTCAGGAATAATTTTATACACAATTCCCTTGACCTTTGCCTTTTTATCAAAATAATTTCCGTTTCTTTCAAGCACCACTTCCCTGTTGGGAAGCCATCTCTTTAAAACAAAAGGCCCCGTGCCTGAAGGATGGCTCGCAAAATCATTTCCCCACTTTTTCACATCTCCCTCTGGAATTACATAGGCAGGCGTCATAGTGAGCATGCTTAAAAACGGTGAAAATGGCTTTCTGAGTTTAATCTCAAATGTATGCTTATCAATAACCTTAAAGCCTTTAACTTCTTTCGCATCGCCTTTCTGAAATTCCCTTGCACCTTCAACCTTATCAAAAACCCATGTATTTGGAGATTTTGTCTTCGGGTCTAAAATCCTCTCAAATGAGTATTTAAAATCCTGAGCCTCAACTTCACGGTCATTTAAAAATCTTACTCCTTTTTTGAGATGAAATCTGTATCTCAAGCCATCCTTTGATATTTCCCACCTTTCTGCTATGTCGGGCACTATTTCGAGACTATCATTTAATCTTACAAGCCCGTTAAAAAGCTTTGCTGCAATCGATGCACTTGAGACATCCGTAATCAAAGCAGGGTCAAGGGTAGTGGGATTTGCATTCAACCTGTAATAGACATACCCCTCAAGGCGGTCTGAGGATGAGCAGGAAAGGAGAAAAATTATTAAAGTACTGCAGAAGAATAAGATAATATTCCGTTCTTGATGCAAAAGAAGCCAGAAGAGTTTTGGCATCAGTCTTTTGCGACGTGTTAGTTGCAGACGTCTTTCTACTTTAATCATCTAACCTTATTAACGGCCAGCAAAATATAAATAAATAGGTGCCATTAACTGAATAAATATAGATATGTCCATTACTACTTCTCTATTAAACTTAGATCTTAAATAATTAGCAATTCTTGAACTTATCCATAGGCACGCAAGAATAAATATAGGAAATGGCGCAAATATTATCCATGTAAAAAAATAGTTTAGTAAGAAAAATCCGAGAAATATTAATGAGACAATGGTAGCAATTTTAAAAGGTGAACCCCATGCGATTCCAGACATTTCAAAAATTGGCTTAAATATTTCAAGAAAATGTGCTCTTGGTTCTATCAAATCAAATAAAAATAATAGCCATGGCGCTAAGGTAAGAAGCAAAAACATAGGATAATAATCCTTCAATTGTTTTAAATGCTCAAATGTCCATTTAAATGAAAACCAAGAGAAAAAACTAAACAAAAAGACAATCCCAAAAACACTTTGTAAAGACCCAGACTTTAGCCATAAACTAAAAACAAAGAAGATAAAAGTAGCAAAACCCATATAACCAAAAAATTTTGTGAGAACCTTAATCTCCCCTTTTATATCAGAATTTGCTCGCCATGTAACTACTGTAACTACTCCTGTTTCAAACAAATTCAGAATTCTTTGCCATCTTTTTGACTGTCTTAAGATTCCTTCAGAAAAGGAGAAAAAACTAAAAACCCATAATATGATAACAACATCAGAAAAATTCATTTTCTCCAATGCCCATAATTGCAACTATCGTTTGCGGCATAAACGAAGCCATAGGTTTGTGAGGTTTTCCGTTTGTGCCGCTGTTAGCCGCTGCTTTGAACTTTAATCTTTATTGCCCGCTCATATAGGCTTTTAAAGTTATTCCAAAAGTCTTGACCTCGTTCAGCTTGGTACTTTTTAACCATCGGTTGAGCAGCCTCTCAAGACACAATAATTGAACGCCGCCATTCTGGCACAACAAGCTTTTCCTTAATGAGCCTGTTATCTATCATAATTCCAACAATATCAAATCGGCTGCAAACCAATTCAGCCACGTGAACTTCTTCCGGTGTCCACTCCTCAAAGTTTTTGCTTTTCAAAGATAGCAGAATCCTCCGAGCTTCCCGCACGCGCTCCTCTTGAAGAAACTCATCAATACTTACAAAAGCAGATATTTGGCTGGCACGCTTCATTTCAATCAACTGCCATACACCCAAAATACCAGCGACCAACATAATAACTGCGCTCACAGCTGTTGATATTGCTCCGAATGCTGTCCAATCCATTAGACACCCCATAGTTCAAAGTGAGCGGCTAACTCATTCCCATCCGCAACTATTGCGTCTATACTTCCAATTTGGCGGTATAGACATAATGGATATGCCACATTTAGCCGTCCGTTGCAGGCATATAAAAAATACTGCTTTTAGCCTCGAACAATTTCAACTATCTTTTCAATAATCTCGTTAAGTTTATCGGTTTTAATATTACCCACTTTATACAGGACAATATTGCTGTCTGCTGTAAATATGCGGTTAGGTCTTATATTACTCGGCTGCTTTAGACTTCCAGTTTCAAAGTTTTTATCATCGAGTAAGATTGCATAGTTGTCTTTAACTGTTTGACTGGTTATCTGGCAAAGAATAATGTCGTCACCCTCTAATTTAGAAACAACTAAAGCAGGTCGTCTTTTGGATTGCGTCAGGTCAGAGAAAGGGAAAGGAACAACAACGACATCGCCTTTTATAAACTTTGCCATGCCTCATCCTCTTCCGGCTTTAGCCAATCTTTTTTGAGAGAGGATTCACTTGCAATAGCAGTGTCTAATCTTTCCTTTATTATTTTTGTTTTTAAGAAATGAACAAAATCCAATACCTCATCAAGAAAAGGCTCTGGAACTTGTTCAATCTCGGTTAAAAGTAATTCCTTTTTACTCATTTGCACCTCCCGCCTTAAGAGTTATGATAAATTATAACAAATTAAAGCCAGCAATAGAGGTTATTTTTAGTATTTACTCTTGCCTGAAATGAGCACTATCTCATTTACATCCGCAACTATTGCGTCTATACTTCCAATTTGGCGGTATAGACGCAATGCGGATATGCCGCCTCTGGCTGTGATTTGAGTTTAAAACTTAAAGCTTCTCCTCTATCAATCTTTCCAACTGCTCGGAATGGACTTTTAGATGCGTGATAGATGCCGAGAGTTCGCCGAGCATGTCTTCGATCTGTTCTTCTGTCAGCGCTTCGAGTTTCAGTCCCTCGATGAGTTTTACCGCATTAAGGCACTCTTCCTGATATTCATTCAGAAGAGCCAATAATGTTTTGTTGACTTTAACTTTTTTGCACGCCAATGTTTTCATTTTTCCAGCCTCTTTAATACTCTCGAAAGATTATCTTTAAACGCCTTAATCTCAGCCTCCCGTAATGATGAATCTTGCCCTCATCCGGAAGCTGTTTTGCCCTTTCATGCTTTATTTTATTCTCATGCCTTAGAATTTGCAAACTTAAACTCTCCGCCCTCTTTTTTAAGCCTCGCTTCCCCATCTTAGAATCTCAGAAATGCCCCTATTCCTCCTGCATCAAGCAGCTTCTTGCTTTCCGAGACGACCTCAATGAGTGCACTCTGCTGGACTGCCTTTTGCCCTGCTAAATCCACCATATAATCCACAGCATCCATCTTCCCTTTGCAGAATGGGCAGGAATCGATCTTCTGCACACTCAAATAACCGCATGTGCTACAGTTGTATCCATTCGCCTTATAATCCTTTACAAAAACGAGCTTCATTACCCTCTGCTCCTGAAGTGCACTAATCACATCGTCCAATCCGAGCACGGCATTTTCATTCTTCAGGGCTTTTGCAATAAGGCTTTCCACAGTCTCTTCCTCTTTCTTCTTCTCATATGCAGAAACAATTGGCTCGACCCTTCTCAGCACTTCATCGCTCTTTGCAAACATCTCAACCCTGGCCGTGCCTATAACTTTATCCAGAACTGTTTTATGGAGCATTCCCTTTACCATGGAAACAGCCTCGTCAGACCCGCCGATGATAAGCCTTCCGATGTATTCACCACTCAGGAATGAGTCCACCTTTTCCACAACATCCTTGAGGTGCATGCCGATATGGAAGTCTATATGCCTTTCATAATGGTTCTGGGAAAGGGCAAACCATCCTCCCTTTTTATGTTTTCCAGGGACAGCAGGCGTATGGACTTCTCCGTATTCAACAATTTCTCCAAGATGGACAGCGAATATCCTTGCAGATTCCTTATCAACGAGCAGAACTGCATACCTCTGATAATTATCGAGAATATCCATCAAAGGCTTTGTATATGGTGTTTTATCAACGATGAGTTCGTTCTTTACAGGGACGTTGATGTTATATTCCTTCCAGAATGATTTGGCTGTAGAACTGATAAGAGCCAGCCCCTTCCTGAATATCCTCTTGTTTGAAATGACATAGTTGTCCACCTTTTCAAGATCATCCTTAACTGCTTTATACACAGCCCTGTCCAGCGAATCTACGGTATTCTTCATCATGTTTTTGAAATGCACCATATAGTCGCCCTTTGGATTAAACATAGGGTCTACATTGAGATAAAGACTCACAAAATAACCGCCCTCCATTGATGCGATTTCTCTTAATTCTGTCCTGTCAAGCATGGTATCCTCCTACTTGGGGCATAAGGGGGACATAGTCCCCCTTATGAAATCCCCTATTGTGATTGTGTTTCTATGTTCCTGAATATCTCTACAACCGACACAAAAATCGCCAGCACCAACGGCCCCATTACAAGCCCGATCAAACCGAAAAGCTTGATTCCGCCCAATACGCTGAAAAATATGGCAAGGATCGGCATCTTTGTCCTGCCGCCGATTATGATGGGCTTTAAGATATTGTCGATTAAACTTATTCCAAAAACGCCAACAATTGCAAGGGCAACACCCTTCAATACTGCGCCCTGAAGAAACAGATATACAGTGGCAGGCCCCCATACGGCAAATGCGCCGATAAGAGGGATGAATGATGCGATGGAAGTTGCCAATCCCCAGACAACCGGCGAGGTAATGCCGAGAATATAAAAGGCGAGCCCTGCTATAATTCCCTGGATAATGGCAACCACAACGCCGCCATAAACCGTCGATATTATGATGTCCCTGATCTGTGTGGTCAGTCTGTCCTTCTGTTCCTCAGAAAAGGGCATGTAATCACGGATCCTTTTTAAAAATTCAGTGCCGTCTTTAAGAAGAAAAAATATTGCAAAGGCCATGAAGATAAAATTCAGCGCAACAGTCACAACATCGCCCATTCCCTTTGTAATCCTGCCTACCAAATCCTTTCCCAGTTTTGAAATGCCGTCCACAATGGCCTTATCCATCTCGGCTTCCGTGATATTAAACAGCGATGAAATTCTATCCGCCAGTGCCCTGACGGTTGGGTGTTCCAGTGCTCTTTGCAGGGTTTCAAGTCTTCCTCCTTCCACATAATCCGATATGTGTTTCAGTTCCTTCACAAGCAAAAAGGATAGATAAGAAAACGGCCCCAGAATAATAATCAGTATTATGCCGAGGGTAATAAAAGATGCCACAGTTCGCAATTTTATATATTTGAGTAAAAAGGCATAAACAGGGTAGAACACCAGTGAAAGGACAATAGCCCATGCTATTGGAGACAAAAATGGCTTGAGTATCTGGTAGCTCAAGTAGCCCAGTACTAATACAAGAAATGTCAATGTTATAAAATAAAATCTGTTAACTGCCATAACACTCCATCAGCCCTTTGCATGTTTTATAAATGTCTCGAATATCCCTAATGAAAGTTTATCATAAAATATGCGTTCCGGATGCCACTGAACACAAATAAAAAACTGGTAATCCTTTTTATAGAATCCCTCTATTATCCCGTCCTCGGATACTGCAAATGTCTCAAAACCATCTGCGAGTCTTTTAATTGCCTGATGGTGGGAGGAATTGATGAATTGCGGATTGGAGATTGCGAATTGCGGAATGTTAAAAATAGAAAAGAATGTCCCATCAATCTTTATTTTGTGCTGGCCTTCTTTATGATTGATAGCGCCTTTTACCTGCATCTCTATATCATGATAGAGGCTTCCTCCGAATGCGACATTCACAAGCTGCATGCCATAGCATATGGCAAGAACAGGTTTCTGTCGCCTTGCTATCTCTTTTAAAGTAGCAATCTCGAAATCACTTCTCTCTTTTTTTACGAATTTCAATTTTCCTAAAGGCACAGACTCGCCGTAATATTCTGGCAACAGGTCATCGCCTCCTGGCAATAATAGGCCATCTATTAAATCTGCAATCCGGCTAACATCTTCAGTTGGCGCTAAAATTAAAGGCAGGCCGTCGCTTTTCTCAACAGCAGACACATAATCCTGCTTAAGCTTATAAATATTGTCATCCATGTCAGCAGTTATGCCAATAATCGGCTTCATCTATATAATCCTTCCTGAAAGGCCTCCTGTAAATTTCCCTTCTTTGACTGCCAGCTTACCATTAACAAAAACATATGCAATGCCTTCGGACTTCTTATAAGGCTCTTTGAATGTTGCCCTGTCGATAATCTTATTGTAGTCAAATACTGTAATATCTGCATAAAAGCCCTCTTTTATAAGGCCGCGCTCTTTCAAGCCAAAGGTTAAGGCAGAAAGATATGTCATCTTTTTTATAGCTTCTGAAAGAGGCATCAATCCTTCATTCTTCACATATTTTGCTATGAACCTCGGAAAGGTCCCGAATGCCCTCGGATGAGGTTTTCCTGTGAATGTCGGGCCCGAAAAAGATCTGACAGAACTGTCAGAGCCTATCATTGTGTAGGGAAGAGACAGAAATTTCTTTAAATTATCCTCGCTCATGGAAAAGAATATTGCACCAACCCTCGCCTTCTCATCGATAAGGATTTCGAAAAGGACATCTTCAGGCCGTTTTCCCAATTTCGATGCAATATCAAAAATACTCTCCCCTTCCATCCATTTGTTTTCAGATTTTGCAACGGATGAGATGCAAACCCCTTTCCAGTAATTTTCATCCTTCGATCCAATTTCAGTCTTGATTCTTTTTAAGGCATCAGGGTCTCTAAGCCTCCTCAATTCTTCATCCACTCCTCCATCATATACCCATGAAGGCAGGATTGTATCGAGATCCGTACTGGCTGCAGTGTAAGGGTATCTATCGCAGGTTAAATTCACACCTTCATTTCTCGCCCTTTCAACCAATTCGATGGCATTATTAATCTTCCACCAATTCCTTTCACCGGCAGTCTTTATGTGCGAGATATGGACATTCACTCCTGCTTTCTTTCCTATCCTGATAACCTCCTCAATAGCCTCGATAAGTTCATCGCCTTCGCTTCTCATGTGCGAGGCGTAGATGGGTGATACGTGGTAAGTGATAATTGATGAGCATAATTCAATCAATTCTTCAGTAGTTGAATAAACCCCTGGAGGATAAATCAATCCTGTTGAGATGCCTTTTGCTCCCTGCTCTACGGCCTCCAATAAAAGCCGCTTCATTTCATTCATGGCATTTTCATCAGGCATTATATCTTTATAACCCATTACCGATGCCCGTATGTTTCCATGTCCGCATAATGTCGCAAAATTTATTGCAATGCCTTTATTTCTCAGGATATTGAAATATTCTTTAAAAGTCGACCATCTCTCTTTTATTCCGAGTTCTTTCAGATCAGCTTCCCTGTGTTCAAAGGCTTCTCCATAAAGGGGTGCAGCCGAAAGTCCGCAATTGCCATTTATCTCTGTAGTGACCCCTTGAGAAATCTTTCCCTCTGCCCTTCCGTCTGCAAGGATGCTGAATTCGGAGTGGGCATGCGTATCGATGAATCCAGGAGTAACAATAAGTCCTTTCGCATCAATCGCTTCTCTTGCAGGGATTTCCTCATTGCCTGAGTAAGTTACCCTGTCTCCGCTTATGCCGACATTTGTCTTAACAGGCTCCGAACCGCTGCCGTCAAAGACCATTCCATTTTTTATAAGATAATCAAGCATTATCAGACCCCTTTCTGTTACATTTTAACACTTTATCACAGGCCAATTCATTGACCCTAAAACTCCGCCAAAGGTGGACTCCCTGCCTTACAAAATCGCCCAGATTAGGTTGACAAAATTTTGACTTAATCGTTATAGTAACTAACTTAAGACTATTTTTGCGGACTTTTCCCCTTTTGATCTATGAAAGTAATAATTTCAGAAATCCCTGAAGAGGGATTAGAGCTTGAATTAACAGAGAAGATTTCCTCTGACGAATCTATTACAATAGTATCGCCTGTAAAGGCATCTTTGAGGATTGACAAAAAGGGGTCAGAGGTTATCATAACAGGAGCAGCAAAAGGCACTGTTGAGCTTCAGTGCAGCAGATGCTTGAAGTTATTTGAAATGGACATAGATTCCAAGATAGATGTTGTCTATCACCCTGCCTCCGAGATTAATAAAGAAGAACACTACGAGCTAAAGGGTGATGAACTTGACACCGGGTTTTATAGAAATGATACCTTTGATACAGACGACTTATTAAGGGAGCAGTTGGTGCTGAATATACCCATGAAACCGCTCTGTTCCGAGGGTTGCAAGGGATTATGTCCCAAATGCGGTGTTGATTTGAATATAACGCAGTGTAACTGTGCCATATCAGAGATAGACTCGAGACTGGCAGTATTAAAGCAGCTATTAGGGAAAAAAAAATAAAACATAAAAAGGGATATCATGAGGGGAACGGAGTCCCCCTTATGCCCTGAAAGGAGTAAACAATGGCTAATCCAACGCATCGCCATTCAAGGTCAAGAAGGGACAAAAGGAGGGCCAACTGGAAGGGACAGCTTCCCAACCTCGTGGAATGCCCCGACTGCAAGGAGTTAAAGCCTCCGCACAGGGCATGCACTCATTGCGGCTCTTACAATGGCAAAAAAGTCCTTGAGGTAGTTTCCAAAGAATTATGAGGATTGCCCTCGATGCAATGGGAGGGGACTTTGCCCCTGATGTAACAGTAGCAGGGGCATTGGAGGCAGTAAGCGAGTATGACGACATCCATGTCATACTTACAGGAGACAGGCAGAAAATAACCGAATCTCTCAAGAACTGGCGCTACCCCTCAGAGAGAATATCCATCTATCATGCATCAGAGGTTGTTGAGATGCATGAATCGCCTACTACTGCTCTCAGAAGGAAAAAGGACTCATCCATTCGAAAGGCAGTAGATCTGGTAAAAAGCGGAGAAGCAGACGCTGCAGTGAGCGCCGGACATTCAGGTGTTGCAATGGCAACAGCCCTGTTTGTCCTCGGCAAACTGTCCAATGTGGACAGGCCTGCAATAGCAACCATGATGCCCTCACTAACAGGATACTTTCTCCTCATCGATGCAGGGGCAAATGTCGACTGCAAACCCGAAAACCTCCTCGAATTTGCCCATATGGGAAATGCCTATTATAAGGCCATCTTTGATATACCGTCTCCGAGAATCGCCATGTTAAGCATCGGAGAGGAAGACACTAAAGGAAACGAGCTGACAAAAGAGGCATTCAAGCTTTTAAAAAATGCCGACCTGAATTTTACAGGCAACATAGAAGGAAAAGACATCTTTTCAGGAAATGCGGATGTAATAGTCTGCGACGGCTTCATAGGGAATATCGTTTTAAAGGTAAGCGAGGGACTTGCCGAAACTATCATGAAGATGCTGAAACACGAAATTGCCAATGTAACTACCGGCAAACTCGGCTATATCATGATAAAGCCGGCCATAAAGAACTTCAAAAAAAGGACAGACTACTCCGAATATGGCGGAGCACCACTCCTCGGCATAAGTGGGACATGCATCATAAGCCACGGCCGTTCTTCTGCAAGGGCTATAAAGAATGCCATACGCGTCGCAGGAGAGATGGCAAAGAAAAAGGTGCACGAAATCATTGCAAATGCCCTAAAGGAGCATTGCCCATTTAGAACTCAGACAAAAGATGACCTTCATTCTAACAGGGAGTTTGAGGGACAAAGTCCCTCAAAGGATATATCGTATGTTAAGAGCTAAGATTATTGCCACAGGCTCTTATGCGCCTGAAAGGAAACTTACGAACTTCGACCTCGAAAAAATGATGGATACATCCGATGAATGGATTACGGAAAGAACAGGCATCAAGGAAAGAAGGATAGCCGGCGAAAAACAGTCAACATCCGACTTAGCCTATGAGGCTTCAAAAGCAGCACTCAAACAGGCCGGCCTTAAGGCAAAGGATATAGACCTTATCGTAGTTGCAACAGTAACAGGGGATATGCCTGTTCCGTCCACCGCATGTCTGCTTCAGAATCTTTTAGATGCAAAAAAGGCTGCTGCCTTTGACATTAATGCTGCATGCTCCGGTTTTATCTATGGCTTATCGGTTGCCGACAGTTTTATCAGATCAGGCATGTACAAAAGAATTCTGCTCGTAGGTGCAGAAACCCTGTCAAAATTCACGGATTGGGAAGACAGGACAACCTGTGTCCTCTTCGGAGACGGCGCAGGAGCAGTCATCCTTGAGGCTGCAAATGGAGAAAACGGCATCGTTTTCACAGAGATGCATTCCGACGGCAGCCTGTGGGAACTCTTAAACCTTCCAGGCGGCGGCTCAAAAAACCCTCCCACAAAGGAAACTATTAACAAAAGGCTACATTTTTTAAAGATGAAGGGTAACGAAACATTTAAAGTGGCAGTCAGAACCCTTGAAAGTCTTGTAGTTGATACATTAAAGAAGAACAACCTGAAACCTTCGCAGATTTCAACACTCATACCCCATCAGGCAAATCTCAGGATAATTCAGGCAACGGCAAACAGACTCGGACTGTCAATGGATAAGGTCGTTGTCAATCTTGACAGATACGGCAATACATCTGCAGCGTCAATTCCCATTGCCCTCGACGAAGCAGTACGTATAGGAAGGATCAGAGAGGGGGATTATGTATTGCTTGAGGCATTCGGAGGCGGACTTACATGGGCATCGGCCCTTATCAAGTGGTGAAAATTCTTACTTCTTTTCTATCCATCTCACTGGAAAGCTTAATTTAAATGTTGTGCCCTTTCCGTGCCCGCTTTCAACCTCTATTTCGCCGAGATGTTCTGAAATTATCTGCTTTACTAATGGCAGCCCCATCCCGAACCTGAACAGCTTTGTGCTAAAGAACGGGTCGAATATCCTCCCGATATCTTCCTCTGGAATGCCGGCACCGGTATCGGAAATAGCAAGCGTCACATATTCGTTGTTCCCGGAGGTTGTAACCGTTATTATGCCTCCCTCGGGCGTTGCTTCAATGGCGTTTCTTATAATGTGGAAGATCGCTGCCCTCAATAAGTTTTTCTGTGTATTTATCTTAAGGGGATGATCTGCAAGATTTACAGAAAGCTTTATGTTTTTTTCGTCCGCCTCTTTTTCAACGATTGATACAACGCCTTTTACGATCTCATTAATATCCTCATGTCTGAACATCGACTGTTTGCTTTTTAATAGTGCCTCGAAATCTTTAACAATAGACTCCAGTTTTTCAGACTCATCAATGACGTCCTTGAGATTTTCACCCAGTTTTTCAGGAACCTTTTCCTTCTCGAGTATCCGCTTGCATGTCCAGCCGATCACAGCAGCAGGATTCCTCACCCTGTCAGCAACGGTCAGTGCCATCAGACTCATTGTCCTTTCAGCCACCATGGTCTCCAGTTCCTGATTCAACTCGGTCAAGTCTGCATTAACAGCCTCAATCCTTTTTTTGTCATCCAGCATTTTAAGATAAGACGAGTATGCCCTGAAAAAGAAGAGGCTGACAGTGCCTATAACGGCAAAGGTAAAGGTAATGAAGCTTCCGCTGTACGGGTCTATAGATTTCCAGACATGCTCATACCCTGTAGCTACTAAAGCAGGTTTAAGAATATGGCCCAATGACCTCGATATGGAAAAAATGACATATGATGTAGAAAGCCACAGCAAATAACTCCACAGCACATTGCCTTTATCCCTTCTGTAAAGACTTAAAGCAGTAATCAGGCTCATTACAGAAAGAAAAACCATCACAAATGCACCCACTACTTCGGAGAATAAAATAGGGAATAATGGCAAAAGTGCAGAAACTGAAACCACAGGCTTTTCCTCTTTCAGATGTTCTCTAAGCCCCAAATAAAGAAAGAGAATCGCAGGAAATATCAAAAAGAACTCGTATCGTGTTATGTAATAGATATATTCCTTGCCTTCAATTGTTACATCTCTGAAAAAATAATCCCAGCCTTCTCTGCTTCCTATTATCTGTGTTTTTTCGATCCAGAATTCGGTAATGTGTCCTATAAATGTATCCAAATTCCATAAAGCGAAAAACAGTTCGGCAAGGAGTATGTATCTCCAGCCCTTCGACTTGTGTAAATTATGATGCACTATAATCCATATAATGAATATGCAGGAGACGAAGAAATACACATGTCCCATCTGGTGTATGTAGATTCCGGGATAGGCGTGAGGGACGAATGCCCATGCACTTGAGGGAATTGCAAAAAAGAAAATAAACGCAATGAGAAACCTTATGAGTTCTTTTTGTCTGATCTTTTCGCCTTCCTTCTTTTATAGTCCATAATATGCCATATCCTGAACAATCTTTCAAGCTTATCCCTGTATGCCATGGCAATGAAAACAACTATCAGCGCAATTCCCACAAGAATGGAAAACCTGCCGTACTGATGATGTCTTATATAATCTCCTCCCAGTGTAAGCAGGATGGTGCCGAAAAGTCTTCCAGTGCCTCCTATCACAAGGAATTCCATTGTAGAAAGATGCCCCAGTCCAAGTATATAACATAAATAATCCTTTGGAAATCCGGGAATTAAAAACAGCAGAAAAACGAGGAATGCCCCTTTATGGTGAAGGAGATAATCAAATCTATTCATTATGGCTTTGTCTACAAACCTGTCAACAAACGGTCTTCCGAATGTCCGCGCAAGGGCAAAGGCTATGTAGGAGCCAATGGTCAATCCTGTAGTGGATAGTATAACCCCAAGAAAAGGACCATAAAGAAAGCCTCCTAAAAGTCCAGTAACCTCACCAGGTATTGGCGCCGCAACGACCTGTGCAACCTGAAGAAATATAAATCCAATGAATGCAGCAGGCCCGAGGGAATCCAGAAAGCCAAGCAGTCTCTCCCTGTTAAGGAAAAAATGGATTAAACCCGTCTTATAGAAAATTATTGTCAGCCCGCCGACAATAATTATGAGTATCAGGGGTTTAATCCATATGTTGTTTTTGTTTATTACTCTAATATCCTCTTACCTCTACTTATTTTCCTGCCCCAGTCTTATCAAGAAATGTCTTTATCAAGTCTATAGGAATAGGGAAGATTATTGTTGAGTTCTTCTCGGTTGCAATCTCTGTCAAGGTCTGAAGGTATCTGAGCTGAAGGGTTGCAGGCTCTGATGAGATAATCTTCGCTGCGTCTGCCAATTTCTGTGATGCCTGGAATTCACCTTCGGCATGTATTATCTTGGCCCTTCTCTCCCTCTCTGCCTCTGCCTGTTTTGCTATTGCCCTGAGCATCTCGGTTGGCAGGTCAACATTTTTAACCTCAACCGCTGTAACCTTAACACCCCACGGCTCTGTCTGCGTGTCGATCACCTTCTGAAGCTCTGCATTAAGCTCATCCCTCTTTGTAAGAAGGTCGTCAAGCTGGCTCTGTCCTAAAATACTCCTGAGCGTGGTCTGTGCTATCTGCGAAGTGGCGTAATAAAAATCCTCAACCTCTGTAATTGCCTTTACAGGGTCTAACGGTCTGAAGTAAACAACGGCATTGACCTTAACAGTAATATTGTCCTTTGTAATAATATCCTGAGAAGGCACATCCATGGTGACCGTCCTCAGACTTACCTTGACCAGTTTATCAATGATAGGCCATATAATTACAAGTCCGGGACCTTTTACCGGGATAATCCTTCCAAGCCTGAACACAACGCCCCTCTCGTATTCCTTTAAAATCTTAATCGCACTGGAGAGAAAATAGATTACAAGGAATACTATAAACAGAAATGACATAAACTGCGGTCCAAACATAATATCCTCCCTTTGGGATATAAGAGAAACTTTGTCCCCCTTATGAAATCCCCTTTTGACTATTTTTACTAATTATACCATTTCAACGAGCCTCGGCTCATGCGTGAAAAAGATATAGCTCCTTGCCTTCACAGAAAAGAGCCTCTCCACAGCCTTTTTGTAGATGTCCATCTGGAAAAAATATCTCTCCATCAACTCAGGTATTTCTTCTTCTGAAATCGGGTATGTCTTATAATCATAAATATATGCAATCTTGTCCCCTTGCCCCTCTTTTATAATCAGCCTGTCAATCCTTCCTTTGTAAATCCTGCTCCCCATGTCCAGAACAAATGGAAGCTCGGCATATGAATCTTCCCGGGGAAGTATAATGTCCTTCAAATGGCCGGACTCATCAAGTTTTTTAAAATCGAGTAGGATAGCATTTTTCATGTTATCCGCATCCGCATCGGACAGCACTTCATTTTTAAGTATATCCGTTGTCTTATTTTTTAGATTATCCATTGTAATATGTCCCTTTGAAATACCCTCGAACATCCTGTGAAATGCCCTGCCCAGGACAACCCAGTCATCGCCATGTTTTTTCCTTACCTCATTTATCTCTTCGGTGACATCAAGCCATACAGGTGAATGCTTGTAATCGAGCGGCTCGATAAATACAGGCTCGTTAGACTGATAACTGGCTACCGATACCTGGCTACTGGCTACTGACAATTGGCTACTGGCTACTGACAACTGGCTACTGGCTATTTTATTAATCTTAAATGGCAGTCCTGCTGTGGAATCTATATCGATGAGGTTAAAGGAATCCGCAATATACGCCAGTTTCCCTGAAGGGGATTTTGTTCCGGAATCTGGCCATACCCCCGACATGCAGAGATAATCCATTGCCCTCGTCACTGCCACATAAAACAGTCTCTTTTCTTCGTCCTGAAGCCTTTCCTTATGTCTCTGAAAAAGAGGCGTCTTTTTTCTGATATTAAAATCTTCCTCATAGGCTATAACAATGCCGTTTTCGTATTCATCCATAACCACATTGCTGGAACCTCTTGCCTTGCTGTCCTCATCGAGGCACGGGAGAAACACCATGGGGAACTGGAGCCCCTTTGATGCATGTATGGTCATTATCCTCACAGCATCCATGCCCTCTGTGTTGACATTGGCCTTTGCTTCTTCGGATTTTCTGGATGCCTTGATCAGCTTCTCCCTTATCTCCAGACCTGTAAGCCCGTTATATTCGAATTCCTCAACGAGCCTTATAAATTTCTTCACATTCACATAGCACTGCTTTTCATGGAAATAGTGCCATGCATCTGCCTCTGCAAGTATATCTTCGAGCAGCACTGCATACGGCGTATCCTTCGCCCTTTCGAGCCATTTAGCAAGTAAAGCGACAGAATTATTGAGTAATAGAGCATCAGATAACCCTATTGCATATCTCTTAAGCGATTCGAATAAATAACCGGCAGGCATATCATCAATAACCGCATCTTTAACAATTTTCAGCAGGGTGTCATATCCTATGGAGAATAAGGGTGATCGGAGGATATTAAAAAGACTGTAGTCATCATGTGGATCGATGAGAAAGAACAGAAGATCTCTCAGAATACCCACCTCAGGGGAGTTGTAAAAACCTATGCCTTTAACGACAATAAAGGGAATATTCTCCCTCCTCAGCGCATCCTCAAATATTGAAAGGTGTGTCCTGCTCCTCAAGAGAATCGCCATGTCTCCATAACCGCATTTCCTTTTTCCACCTGTATCGTATATTTCATATTTCCCTGCCAGACCCTTTATCTTCTTTGCAATAACAAATGCCTCTGCCTTTCTGTTTTCCTTTGTATTGCCGATACTGTCAAGGAGTTCAAGTTCCACATCCCCTTCCCCTGCTCTTGTGGCCTCAAAGGGTGTGTATTCGATCTTGTAGTCGTCATAAAGTCCCTTTGGCATCAGCCGTTCAAAGAGGGCATTAACAAAATTGACAATGGCAGGCAGGCTGCGATAGTTCTCCTTTATCTCTATGAAATGGTACTCGTCTCCAAGCCATTCCGTGAGTTTTTTCCTGGCATTTTTAAATATGCTGACATTGGCTCCCCTGAAGGAATAGATGGACTGCTTGTCATCACCCACAAGGAATATGGTCGGGTTAACCCCGGTCTCTCTTTTTGCACCCAGCCCGGAGCGCCACTCCTCTGTGAGCTTGTCTATAATCTTCCACTGGAGCGTGCTTGTGTCCTGAAACTCGTCAACAAGTATATGGTCTGTATGCTCATCAAATGAATAAAGGACATTCTGCCATTCAGGATTCATCGAAATGGCCTCGTATGCCATAAGCTCAAGGTCATTGTAGTCGAGGCAGTGTTTCTCCATTTTCTTTCTCTTATATTTTTTCAGGCATTTTGAATATATGGACAGAATCCTTCCAAAGTGTTCCTGATCCTGACTGCTGACTGTTGACTGCTGACTGTTGACTGCAAACTCTATAGTCGGTCTTTTACTGTGGAGTTCGCCAAGTATACTGTAAAGCTTATTCCATCCCTTAATGCCGCTGTCTTTTATTACTTCATAAAACAGTCCTCCGTTGGAGGCATTATCCTCAAGAAGACATTCATATACTGCCTCACTCCAGAGGATATCCGCATTAAAACCATCCATAACCTCAAGAGAAGGGTCTATATCGAGGTCAAGGGAGAATCTTTTTAAAAGCTTTAAACAAAATGAATGAATGGTTGATATGCGCATCCTCGGCATCTTCTCTCTGACTCTTTCAAAGAGTTCCGGGTCCTCTTTTTTCAGGATGTTCAGAATCCTTTCCTTCATCTCGGCAGCGGCCTTTTCTGTAAAAGTAATAGCCAGGATGCGCTCCACATCAGAGCCGCTTTTAAGAAGCTCTATGTATCTCCTCGCAAGCTTCTCCGTCTTTCCTGAACCTGCCGGAGAAGAAATCATTATGCTCTTCGATATGTCAAGGTAATTCTCGTTCATCTTATCGCTGTTTTTTAATTTGAAATTTCAAATTTCAAATTTGAGATTATTTCTTATAATTCTTGAGCGTTTCAAGAAACTTTTCCCTATCCTTTTTCTGTTGGACGATCTTGCGTTCCTTTTCGCTCAAATATCTTTGCCCTTTGACCTCGCTATTCTGAAGGGATTCGGCCCATGCCCTAAGCTGCCTTGAGATGCCTTCGGCCTCCGATTTCAAATTTGAGATTTCAGATTTCAAATCTTTAAAAGATGGAAGCCTTTCAATAAAACAGAGCATTGAACGGACTTCTCCGGCAGAACCTCTCGCAATATAAAGAAAAGTCAGGAGTTCCTGTGTAGTTCCTCGTTCAAAACCCTCTGCGATATTGTTTGACACTGAAAGCGCAGCTCTCTCTATCTGGTCGCGGAGGCTGTATTTTCTTCTAAAGGGTTGTCTCTCCGTAAGCGCGTATATCTTTTCAGCAAGCCCTATTGCCGCTTTCCACACAGGCAAGTCTTCAAAACGCTCGTAGGTCATATTGTCTCCTTCTGTTATTCCATATTTTATTTCAAATTTGAAACCTCAAATTCTGATTTTTTTGAAATCTTAAATTTCAAGTTTTAAGTTTTAAATTCTGAAATTTTGAATCTCAAATTTCAAATCACTAAAAATCCATATCATGGCACTCCGATAACTTTCAACACCTTTTCGACCAGTGGCGAAAAATGATATTGACCGACTTCATCAAATGTAGCTGCTCCCGGCACTAATAAGCCTAATGCGATTAAACCGGAAATTAGGATGCCTTCATCCGAATTTACCTCAACACTTAGTTCATCCTCTTTCGGTGTCTTTTCATTAAAAACGATTCTTGACCTCTTATGATATTTAACTAAAAATCTCAATTCCTCTACTGATATGTCCCTTAAAATCCTTGAAATCTGCGATACAAAAGACACTGAAACTGTTTCTTCCTCAATGCAGTTTGAAACAGCTTTTTGGAGATATGCAATCTTCTCATCTTCAGTTGTCTGAAGAATAGTCAATATTATTTCATTGATTATCTTATATTGAGCATCGGAAAGATTCCTAAGTTTTTCTTCATGTTTGGTCAGTTTTTGCTCTATTTCCGACAAAGCCTTTTTTACTCTCTTCTTGTATCTGCTGTAAGCTAAAGATTTAGTCAGAACAGGAAGGAGAGCAGTAAGAGGCGTTGCAGCAAAAAATGCTAATGCTGTCATGCCTGTCTCAACTATAAGATTGTCTGAAATTTTTTCTACTCTTGAAGGCTTTTCCATTTATTCCCCTATAATTTTTACCAACACCCTCTTTTTCCTTCTGCCGTCGAACTCTCCATAAAAGATCTGCTCCCATGGGCCCAGATCAAGCTTTCCATCGGTAATGGCAACAACGACTTCCCTGCCCATTATCTGCCGCTTCAGATGCGCATCTGCATTGTCCTCTCCAACATTATGGCGGTAGCTTTTTACCGGTTCATGGGGAGCAAGCCTTTCAAGCCATATATCGAAATCATGATGTAGTCCCGATTCATCGTCATTTATAAAAACAGATGCGGTAATGTGCATGGCATTTACAAGCACAAGCCCTTCTTTAACGTCGCTTTCTTTGAGACATTCATTGACCTGCGGAGTAATATTTATAAATGCCCTGCGAGTCGGCACATTAAACCAGAGTTCTTTACGATAAGATTTCATGCCTAATCCAGCCTTCCTTCCTGTTTTAGTTTTGCGATAACTGCGTTTATCTTAGGCAGTGCCTCCAGTGCTGCCTTTTCGCCCTCAAGGATAGCCTCATGCCTTTTTGAAAAATCAGCAGAGCCTATGTATCCCACCTTTGGCTTTATTACAACATCTGCCTTTGAAAGCTGGATATTGGCGATTTTCGAATACATGATGTTTATGGACTGCAGTATGGTCTCTATTGTGCTTTCTGGCTGTGTATTGTCGACATCTGCTGAAATGTCAACAGCGATAATTACATCCGCACCCATCTTCCTTGCAGCATCCACTGCCACAGGACTTACAACACCGCCGTCCACATACATCTGTCCTGAAATATTTACGGGTCTGAATATGCCAGGGATCGAACAGCTTGCTCTGACCGCCTTGCCTGTATTCCCTGTGCCGAAGACAACTTCCTGCCCGTTCTGAATGTTTGTCGCAACAGCATAGAAAGGTATCCTTAATTTTTCCATAGGTGTATTCTTCAGTATTCTGTTGATATAAGATTCAAGTAACTCGCCCTTAATAAAACCATTGTCAGGAACAGTCAAATCCGCTATATCGCCCTTTTCTATAGAGATAGCCATCTTCTGAAGTTGAAAGGCATTATATCCATAAGCATATATGCTCCCCACAAAACTGCCTGCGCTCGTTCCCACTACCATATGAACTGGAATTTTATTGGATTCCAAAACCTTCAGGACGCCGATGTGGGCAAATCCCTTTGATGCGCCTGCACCGAGCACCAAGGCTATTTTTGCAGGCTTTGCAGGCGGCTGCACTATTTCTTTAGGTGCACATGACATAAGAATAAAAATGCAAACAATTGAGATCAAAAATCTGACTTTCATCCTCTATTTCCCTCCTTACTGCTGTATATACGGACAAAATGCATACTCATGACAGTTCCAGCAAATATAGTCATTCAACGGCCTCGCCTTGAAATTCCCTTTCCTCATGTCATTTACCGCTTCCTCAAGAAACTTCAGCGCCGCGATTATATAATCGTCCATGTCGTTTTTCTGACTTCCGGCTTCTGACTTCTGACTTCTGGTCTTCTTTGGCGGACACCATTTAATATCGATATCCTTCAGGGAATATATCCCCACCCTGCTCACTGTATATCCCTGATTCTTCATCATGGCGGCATAGAGGAACAACTGGAGATTCTCGTTCCCCTCCAATACCTGTTTGCAGTTAAGGCCAGGCGTTCCTGTTTTATAATCTATTATCTGCACTGCGTCACCAATCCTGTCGAACCTGTCCACCTTACCCTTCAATCTTATTCCCTTTATCGGTTCACCGACCATTGTCCTTTCAACCTCTGTCGAAACATATCCGTCCTTCCTTATCTCAAGCTCTTTTTCGTAGATATCAGGAAGTATCTCCATGAATGTATCCTTTATTATCCTCTTCCAGTACGCATCGATCCTCCTGTCTTTCATGGATTCGTCTATTACGGATTCCGCCCTGTCCCTAAGGTCTTCGATGCCTTTAACCGGCTCCTTTATTATTTTCTCCATTATCCTGTGTATTATGGTACCAATTGTGGCTGCCTCAAGCTCGTATTCCTTTACATTCATGGGCTCGAGGTTCAGTATCCTCTCTATGAAAAATTTTCTCGGACACATCCTGTATGCATCTATATCTGTGACGCGTAAAAAAGATGAGGCATTTAGGGAAGAAGGAATCATCCCTACTTCAGAAATATAGTTAGAAAACGGCTTGCAGCCTTGTCTTATAAGGTATTCCTCTCTGGAAAAGATACCGGGAATCCTCTCCCTTAATTCCTCGCCAGGATATAAAAATGACGAGGGAAGGAACATGTCATCACCTTCCATCAACGGATAGGAAAGATGCAGGTTCCTGCACGATTTTATGACATTGTGAAAAGAAAAACGCTGTGTCTCTATGTACCTGTCGAGATGCAAAAATCCGAGCCTTTTTTTAACACTGTCAGGCAGCAGATAGTCCAGACCCATCCTCCGTGGCATATCTCCATCGGTCAATCCTCCAAAAAAGATATACTCCGGCGACATGCCATGCATTTCAGAAAAATCCATTACCCTCACACCTGTGCCTTCTGTTTCTATATGCGTTGAATTAAGGAGATGGTTGAACACATCTATGAATTCATTCAGGGTAATCGGATGAGGATGTAATGTGCCCAAAAAAGACATCTGTTTCAGCAATTCTATGGTTGTCCTGCGCAGATCCCTCGTCTCCGAATCAAGGGTGGATGCCAGAAAACCAAATTCATTCAGAATATCCCGAATCAAATAAACATAGGCCTCAATACCCGCTCCTCTCCTGACATCTTCAAGGGGCTGGAGCTTGTCGAAAATCCATGCCATATCCTTTTCTATCGTGTCCTTTTCTTTCATAAGGCTCATATCAACATTTTCAGAGCCTCCCTCTATAAAGTTGAGCCACGATTCCTTTCCGGAAACAATCCCTGACTCGAGGGAAAGGGTCGCTACCCATTTCTTGGTCCCTTCGGGGATCCTGGTGAAATATGCGGATGACAGGAATTGGGAAAACTTCAGCCTCGGATAGCCATCTGCCACTGACCTTAAAAGGGACAGGAGGTCAAGGAATGGTCTCATCCGTCCAGGTGTTTTGTTCCTGGAGATATCATAGGGAATACCATAGCGATGGAAGACCCTCTCAACCATGGAGGCATATTTGCTCAGGTCAGGGAATGTAACGATTACCTCTCTTAAATCCCTGAGCTTGCCCGATACATATAATGATTTTATATTCCTTGCTATGCCTTCCACCTCTTCTTCCATACACGGATAGGCATAGTAAGCAAAGGAATGGGTAGATGAATGAATGGGTGAATCGGTAACAAATGTTTCTTCAATTTCGAAATTATCTTTTAAAAAATTTGCATACCCTTCCACCAGCCCTTTGAACTGATTACTGTACGGTATCGCAACAAGGGTCTGTTCCGAGGATTGAATAAGCTCCTTCAGCACATTCTTTTCCGAGAGGGTTGGATCGTAAAATCCGTCTAAAATCAGTAACGAGTAATTGATACTCATAGCCTGTAGCCTGTAGCCTGCAACCTGATTCATGACATCGTCTTCATCTATAAGCCCGCTTCCCATTATAAAAGATTGATAATCCTTATATGTCTCGATTCCTTCATTTATGGTCTCTGCAACAGCTTCAGGTATGTTTAGATCATGAAATACATCCGTGAAGCTATGCTTTATGGCATCCATGTCATAATCTGGATAGAGATGTTTGATGTCACTTATAAAGTCGGCAATCATTGATGAAAAGCCGAGCCCTCTGCCGCAAAGCCTTGAGAGGATAACCGGAATTAATGACCTATGCAGTATTCTCCTGTTGCCATAGACAGAATAGATTCTTTTGCAGTACTGCATTATGGTGGCCATTTCCGGAGGGATGTAGCAAGATGAATCTTCTTTTATAGCTCTGTGAAATATTCTTTGAGCCTCATGGACTTTTACCGAGGCAGGCGATAAATAGAGTATTTTTGAATAATCATGACCGTGGATATTTTTTAATGCCTCTTTAAACAGGAATTCGGTGGTATTTCTGTATCCATGCGGTGTATAAAAGATTTTAACCATAGGCGTGTAACCTCGGAATATTTTATTATCTCTATAATAGATAATGCAAACCGCTATTGCCATAGGTTATAATTAGTGCCAGCAGAATACTTCAGCTAATCACTGACACTAAATATTCGGAGGAAGCCATGATCATAGGAAAGCCGTTTTTAACGACCGAACAGATCCACGAAAAGGTTACCGAACTGGCAGATAGAATATCACGGGATTACGTTGGCAAAGAAATACTCGCAGTAGGGATTTTAAAAGGCTCATTCATGTTTTTTGCAGACATCGTACGGGCACTCAAGATTCCGGTTACAGTGGATTTCATTGTAGCATCGAGCTATTTAAAAAGCACATCCACAGGAGAGGTGAAGATACATTATGACGTAAAGGAAGATATTGCAGGGAAGCATGTTCTCCTGATAGACGACATCATCGATACAGGCGTATCACTCAATTATATAAGAGAAAGGATCCTCTCAAAAGGCCCTGCAAGCCTTAAGATATGCATACTCCTGGACAAAAAAGAGCGCCGCTCGGTAGATGTTCCTATTGATTATACAGGCTTTGAGATTCCCAACCAGTTTGTAGTAGGCTACGGACTCGATTATGACAATAAATACAGGAATCTTCCTTACATAGCGATATTCAAGAAAGAAAGGTAATTTAGCTCATAGCTGATGGCTGATAGCAAAAAATAAGTTATGACCTATGAGCAATGAGCTATGAGCCATAAGCTAAACTGGAGGTTTTATGTATAAGTTGATGATAGAGACATCTTTTGCCTCAGCCCATCAATTAAGGGGCTATAAGGGTAAATGCGAAAACCTGCACGGCCATAACTGGAAGGTGCAGGCATATGTGACCGCTGACAAATTAAATGAAATAGATATTGCCATCGATTTCCACGACCTCAAGAAAATAACCAATGAAATCGTTGCCCAGCTTGATCACAAATTCCTTAACGATATATTCCCTTTTACAGAGAAAAATCCATCGTCAGAAAACATAGCCAGATGGATATTTGAGTCTTTAAAGAAAAAATTAACCGACTACTACAGCAATGTAAAGGTCTCTGCCGTAACTGTATGGGAGTCGGAAACCGCATCTGCGACATATTATGAGGAATAGGGAATGAATACAGAGTTTGCTTTAAAACTTATGGAAATTGCCTTAAGCAAGGGCGCTGATAAGGCAGAGGTTTATGTAAAAACGTCAAAGAGCCTCGGCATTGAGGTCAAAGAGCAGAAGATAGATACCCTCGAGTCATCCATTACCATGGGATATTGCATCAGGGTCATAAAGGATAACCGCCTCGGGTTTTCTTATTCCACAAACCCTGATGAAATGAATACCGTTGCAGAAAATGCAATAGAGGCATCAAAGTATTCCGAGCCTGACGATTATCTTGAATTGCCTTCAGCCCTTCAGCCCTCAGCAATCAGCCAGCCTTTGATTTTTGACAATGACATAGCCTCATTATCAGAAAGCGATGCCATAAATCGTACACTCCTTATCGAAAGTTCCGCGTTTAATGGGGACAATCGCATAAAGAAAATCAGGAAGGCGTCAGGGAGCTTCAGCACAAACAATACCTATATCGTAAATTCTTACGGCATAAATGCGCATTATCAATCCACAGGATGTTCGGCTCAATTAATGGCAATAGCAGAGGAAGGCAGTGAAAGCCAGCTTGGATGGGATTATCAGGGAAGCAGGTTTTTAAAGGATGTATCTTTCGAGGAAGTTGGCAGGACTGCGGCACGCAGGGCAGCACAGCTCCTCGGGGCACGGAAGATAAATTCTATTAAGGGCTTTGTCCTTCTGGACAATTCGGTCTCCACAGAATTTCTGGGCATACTTTCGTCAGCCCTTTCATCCGAATCGGTGCAAAAAAAGAAGTCAATGCTTGCAGGCAAAAAAGGCGATGTGGTAATAAGTGACAGGCTCAATATTATAGACAGCGGATTGCTCGATGGAAAACTCGGCAGCAAACCGGTTGATGACGAAGGCGTCCCCACATCTCACAAGATATTAATCGGAAAAGGGATTTTAAACGGCTATTTATATAACACTTACACAGCAAAGAAAGATGGTATTGCATCCACGGGAAATGCAGTTCGAGGCGGCTTCACAGGCCTTCCTACGGTAGGCCCCACAAATCTCTACTCAGAACCAACGTCAGCGGAATATACAAAAAGATTCGAAAATCTCGTAAAAGATATTAACAGAGGCATCTATGTTATCGAAACAATGGGCATGCACACTGCAAACCCCATTTCAGGGGAATTCTCTGTAGGTGCATCAGGATTATGGATAGAAAATGGAGAGATAAAGCATCCTGTAAAAGAGGCGGTGATTTCAGGCAATATCCTCGACCTGTTTAAAAAGGTGGTCATGGTTGGCGATGATCTGCGATTTTATGGTAATATAGGCGCTTCAAGCCTCTTGATAGAAGAAATCGACATTAGCGGATAAATAAATGGGAGGGTTTCTATGGACTATTTTTTAACTGAAGAACAGCAGATGATACGAGACCTTGCGCGTCAGATCGCAGAGGAAAAGGTAGTGCCTGCAAGGGCAGAGCTTGATGAAAAAAATGAATACCCATGGGAGATAATAAAGACACTTGCCCAGTCAGACATGATGGGTCTTTTCATACCAGAGGAGTACGGAGGCCTTGGCAAGGGCTGTCTCGAACTCTGTTTAGCCGTTGAAGAGCTTTCAAGGGCTTGTGTAGGCGTATCTACAACATATGCGGCAAATGCCCTCGGTACCTATCCAATACTGTTTTTCGGCACCGACGAGCAGAAAAAGAAATATCTGCCTGACATTGCAGCAGGCAAAAGACTGGTTGCATTTGGCCTTACAGAGGCAAATGCCGGAAGCGATGCTGGAGGGATACAGACAACCGCAAAACTCGAAGGGAATGAATATGTCTTAAACGGTACAAAACAGTGGATTACCAACGGCGGAGAGGCAGAGATATACACTATAATCGCTATAACAGACAAATCAAAGGGGCCGAGGGGCGCATCCGCATTCGTTGTTGAAAAAGGAACTCCAGGCTTCACATTCGGAAAGAAAGAAAACAAAATGGGCATAAGGGCATCATCCACAAGGGAATTGATATTCGACAACTGCAGGATTCCAAAAGAAAACATTCTCGGAAGAGAAGGCATGGGATTCATAGTCGCAATGAAGACCCTTGACTCTTCAAGGACAGGAGTCGGCGCTCAGGGATTGGGCGTTGCTCAGGGCGCATTTGAAGAGGCTGTAAAATTTGCACGGCAGAGGCAGCAGTTCGGCCATCCGATTATAAGTTTTCAGGCAGTACAGCACATGCTTGCAGATATGGCTATCGAGATAGAGGCTGCGCGGTCTCTCATCTATTCTGTTGCAAGGTACATTGACAGCGGCGCAAAGGACATATCAAAGCCCTCTGCAATGGCAAAGACCTTCGGAACAGATGTAGGGATGAGGGTCACCACTAACGCTGTTCAGGTCATGGGCGGTTCCGGATACATGAAGGAATATCCTGTTGAGAAGATGATGAGGGACGCAAAGATACTCCAGATATACGAAGGCACAAACCAGATACAGAGAAACGTCATCGGACAGGAAATAATCAAAGAAGCAGCAAGAAAGAAATAATTAATAAGGTGGAATGTCAAAAAGACATTCCGCCTTATTGAGTTACAAATAATTTTTTATCGAAATCACAATGCCGAGTCCGGCCACAATAGCTATCCATATCAAAAGCAGTGCTATGCTTACCTTTCCCCACCTGTTCATTGATGGCGTAGAAACATATTCACCTGCAGCTTTGCCCGATTTATATGCAACAGCAAGGAGGTAGCCTGCTATTACCAGACCGACCGCAAATGTGGATAAAAAGAGGAATGTGCTTCCATAGTCCAAGTTCAGCTTATAATTGAAGATGGAATAATCAAAACGGCCGAGATACTTCATCCTCAAAGATTCCCTTGCATACGACATCCCCAATATAGTCAGAAATGCAAGAAGAATGCCCGGCACTGCATATCTCACAGGGTCTTTTCTTGCAGAATAAAGGTAAACCAATAATACAATCCCAAGCCCTGCGCTAATCAGAAAGAATGGATCCAAGAAAAACCTGAACTTAGACGGCAAACTGAGAAGCCACCATAAGCCTGCAGCAGCCTGTATTGCAGTAAAGACAAAGGCCATATTTGCGCCCATCTTTCCAACCCACTGCAGATATTCCTTGTCTTTATCATTCCTGTCTTTAAAATACCATGCATATAACATGAGGAGTATGCCTGTCATGGCAAAAGACGGGACTATGAAATGGAGAAATCTCGAAAGCTGAAAGGCATGCAGGGACACGCCGGATGTATCCGCTGTGTCCCCTCTTACATACCAATCAAGCCATTTCGCCGGCTGCAGGAGCTGATAACCGAGTGCATGCATAATAACTCCGGCAAATATGAAAAGGGCAAAGGCAATGATTCCGAATATAGCAAAGCTATTACCCTTAGAATCCCTCTTAAGATAAAAGATATATGTAAGGCTGTATGCAGTCATCAATATCAGGATAAATCCGATCACCCATGCGGCAGAAAGCATATTCGATGCATACCAGAAAACATCATATATAACCTGAACAAATAGCAGAGGCGCCACACCAAGAAGTATGGCCATTGATGCACTTGCTGTTGTAGCCCTCGCCATTGATCTGGAAAGGTCTTTCCAGTAAGTCGATCCTTTTATATATCCATAAAGCGTTAAAAAGGATGCGCCAATAACAAAATTTACAAACATGATGTGCAGTGAAAAAGTAAGTATCATGAGCACCTGAAATAAAATGGGATAAAAGGGGATGCCCATCGGGTCCTGCAAAGTTTTTATCATTGTCCCTACATCCATGCTTAAACCTCCTCCAATCCGCTCAAGTCAGCCATGCTTCTTACCTATTGAATTATTTATTAAACGAAACAAGATAGGCTGCAAGTGCCTTCTTTTCAGCCGCTGTCCCATGAAATGGCGGCATGTAAGGAAATCCAGCGAGTGCATCCAGAAAGCCCTCTACAACCTCCGCATCTTTAAAACCGAGCCTTTTCATCATCTTGGGCAGGGATCTCAATCCATTTTCATCGAGCACATGGCATGACGAACACTCAATAATTGCTATCATCTTCCCTGCCTGAAGCTTATTCCCTTCATTTATGTCCCTCAAACCAGACGGTACAAACGGCGCAATCTTAAGAATCCCTCTTTCATTAATCAAATCCGCCTCTGCTTTAACACCCTTTGATCGGACATCGCTTCCGATTATCTGGTTTGAATACATATAATGGGATATAACATATGGTTTTCTGATAATCTCCCTCACTCTCTCGGCAGACCATATCCCGACAAAAAGAACGGCTATCGCTAAAATTGCAGGAACAATCCTGATGGCAAGGGGTTTTATATGGGCGTACACAAAGTACAATATCATTGCACCAAAAGAAACCACCATCCCTGTCTTGAGTCCTTTTGGAACAACGGAACCGAGCAATCCATGTGCGTTTTCAGGAAGGGTCTTGAGATACCACTGCACTGCTAAAGCGCCGAGGAATAAACCGGCAATGCCCCATCTGGATGCTGTTTTCACAATCAATTTTCTCACATCGTCATTCTTTAACCTCGCTGAAACAGCTATGGCATAACCAGCCCCGATGCCGAACATTACAGTCGTCCTTACAGAAAGCTGGGACCAGTATGTCTGGTTAAAAAAGCCATCGAAGAAATTCCCTGTCTGCGGCCATTTGCCAGGGGAAAGCATGAAAGAAAGGATTCCTGTAATGATAATCATTGTTATCCATGATGCAATTGCAAATATCCAACCGATTTTCAGATGGGTCTTTATATCCACCTTGTTCAGAGTGTAATAATAGACAAATATCCCTATCACCTCGACAATGAAAAAGACCCATTCCGCCGCCCATCCCCATACATAGTTGTGTATCAAACCTGATAGGCCCCTCGGATTAGCTACTGTGGCGGAATACCAGATTCCGACGCCGCTCAAGGAACCAAGGACATAGGCAAACACGAGCAGGAGCAGAGTGTATTTTTTAATGAATTCGAGATATTCCGGCCTGTTTTCCCTGTATGCCTTTGTCTCGACATATAGATTGAACCACATGGCACTTACAGAGAGATGGGAGGGCAGGATATGGAAGGTTGCGATAATCCCAAGTATAATGCCGGCGCTTAAATTCGGCACTTCCCATATAGGATACATAGGCAGCCTCCTTTTTCAACAGTTAATAAATTTTATCACTATATCACAAATTATCAAAGGAGAACAGCTTTAACTCCCAAAAAATTAGGGAGACACGGTATGCCTCCCTAATTAAAAACTTCCATCTCTTTTAATATGCCTCCTTATCCTTTATAACACCATCCACTGTCAGCTTATGCCTGAAAATCCTGTATACCCATATCTGATATGCAATGACAACAGGCACAAACAACAGGGCAACAACCGTCATTATCTTCAGGGTATAGATACTGGATGAAGAATTAAAGATGGTCAGGCTGTACTTCGGGTCAATACTCGACGGAATAAGGTTTGGATAAAGACCTATCACACCGGTGAAGGTAATCATGACAATGGTCAGACATGATGAATAGAATGCCTTCAGGTGTTGTCCCTTTGATGCAAAGAGTTTTATTCCTAAGAGCGCAAGGACAGCGATTACCGGTACAACAAGCCACACCATGTTCTGCAGATAGTTTGCATACAGTTTCGTGGCAAATGCAGTATGGATCAGAAACAATACAGCCACGATCAGAAGCGCATACCATGTTTTATTTGCAACCCTTGACGCCCTCTTGCTTATGTCACCGTCTGTTTTCACAGAGAGCCACAAGGCGCCATGGACAACAAACAATAAAACAAAGAGAATGCCTGTAAGCAGTCCGTAAGGATTCAGAAGTGTAAACAGTGTCCCGTGGTATCCCTCTGCATCCATAGGCAATCCCTGAAAGATGTTGCCAAAGGCCACGCCAAATAATAATGCCGGAACGAAACTACCGAGGAATATGGCTATGTCCCATCCCTTTTTCCAGCCGTCGCTGTCCACCTTCCCCCTGAATTCAAAGGCAACTCCCCTGAATATCAATGCAAATAGGATTATCAGCAGGGCCGAGTATAAATAGCTGAACATCAGGGCATATGTTGTAGGGAAAGCAGCGAATGTGGCTCCTCCAGCAGTAATAAGCCACACCTCGTTTCCATCCCACACAGGCCCGACAGTATTTATGATTACCCTTTTTTCAGCATCATTTTTTGCAAGAAAGCTATGCAGGATACCGGCGCCGAAATCAAAACCATCAAGCATGAAGTAAACTGCCCACAGTGTTCCCCAGAGTATAAACCATATTATCTGGAATTCCATATTACACCTCCCTCGACGTTTTAATTATTGATGAAAGGTCGTCATCGGGACCCTTTTTAGAGTATTTTGCCAGTAGGTATATATCAATGATACCGAGCAATCCATAAAAAAGTGTGAAGCCAATAAGCGATACCCATACCTGTGATGGAGTAATAGCTTTAGAAACTGCATCAGATGTCCTTAGAACACCATACACAATCCATGGCTGCCTGCCGACTTCTGCTACAAGCCAGCCTAACTGGCCTGCTATATATGGTAAAGGGATGGAATAAAGCATGATCCTGAGCAGGGTTGTATTGGACTCAAGCCTGTCCCTCTTTGAAACCACATAGCTTATAATGGACAGCAGCATAAAGAGTATGCCAAGTGCAGCCATTCCTCTAAAGCTTAGGAACGTTATCATGACAGGAGGCCTGTCTCCCTTCGGGAACTCTTTAAGACCTTTTACCTCTGCATTGCCGTCATGGAATGCCAGAAAGCTCAAAAGCTTTGGTATTCCGACAGCCTCGGCAGCATTTCTCTCATTTGCAGGGTCGGGTATTAATAAAAGATTGTATGGCACCGCCTTTTGTGTTTCCCACAAAGATTCCATGGCTGCAAACTTTGTTGGCTGCGACTTTGCAACCATGGCTGCATGAAAATCGCCGACGATGAACAATAATATGGAAGTAAAAAGGGCAAAGGTTGCACCCATTTTAAAAGACCTCTTAAAGAAATCCATTTTATTTTTCTTGAGCAGATGATAGGCGGATATACCCATCACAAAAAATGCGGCAATGACATAACCAGACAGCAATGTATGTGAAAACTTCAGCCATCCATATGGATTTGTCACCAATGCCATGAAGTCGACCATTTCTGCCCTGTTATTTCTTAATATATAACCAACTGGTTTCTGCATCCATCCATTTGCAAGGAGTATCCACAATGCAGAAAGATTTGTTGCAATTGCTACCAGCCAGATAGACAATGCATGCACCTTTTTAGATACCTTATTCCATCCGAATATCCACAACCCTATAAATGTGGATTCAAGGAAAAATGCCACAGTCGCCTCGATTGCCAGCGGTGCACCAAATATATCGCCCACATATTTCGAATATTCTGCCCAATTCATGCCAAACTGGAATTCCATAGTAATGCCTGTTACAACACCGAGAGCGAAGTTGATAAGAAAGAGCTTGCCCCAGAACTTCGTCATTTTCAGATACTGTTCATCATTGGTGCGGACATAAAGGCTCTCCATATACGCCACAAGAATAGAAAGGCCAAGCGTCAACGGCACAAAAATAAAGTGGAATGCGGCAGTGGCCGCAAACTGCAACCTGCTGAGTGTTAACGCATCCATAAATCTCCTCCTTTTACCCCGCAAAGAAATGTTTTCTGACGGTTTTCGAAAGATTCCCCCCCAGAACATCCCGGAGAGAGCGAAACTTTGACAGGTTTCCATTCATACGATGTGTCCTCTGCCATTTTTTAAACCCTCCTCTTATGGTTTAAATACAGAACAGAATCTGTTCTAAATATAGCCATTAAAAAAGATGAGAAACATCTTGTTTTGGTTCAAAAAATTTTTTACCGTTTCTGCGATTCTATAAGCTTTGCAAAATCGGTTCTTCTCAGCTTCTTTTCAACGTCCTTTCTCAAATCAACCCATATAGGGTGTACCACACAATTACAGATCAAACTGCAAACCTTCTTGTCAACTGCACATCTGTTCATGGCAACCGGGCCCTCTATAGCCTCTATGACATTGAGCAGGTTTATCTCCCTCGGGGCCTTTGCTATCTGGAAGCCGCCCTTCACACCCCTGTATGATTTCACGATATTTGCCTTTGCAAGCTTTTGGAGTATTTTTGAGAGGAAACTCTTCGGTATGGACTTTGCCTTTGCGATCTCATCCACCATTATGACGTCATTGGGTGACTCAGACAGATGGAGTACGCATCTTATTGCATAGTCTGTTTCACGTGTGATTTCCATAATCTGGAGTAATATTATCCTATTTTAAAAAATTTGTCAAGTTTTTTCCGGGTTAATTTTTCTTTACAGCCTTCCTGAACGAATTATGGAGATGATGAGCCAGATACCCAGGAGAAATGCAAGGCCAAAGGCGGAAATACCAAAAAGGGAAATGCCGAATATGGTTGGAGGAACCTTTGTCGCATGCATTATTGCAGAACTTATAAGCATGGCACTCACGATCAGGGCAAAGGCGATCCTGTTGCTCGACCTGTCCATGTCTTTTATGAATTCAGGAAGGTTTACATGAAACATCTTTATCTGAACATCGTCCTTCAGTGCCTTTTTTATTATCTGCTTCATCTGCCTCGGAAAGAGGAATGCAAAATCGCCTATCTCCATGACATTCTTCCGTGCCTTATCGTAAAGCCGCGAGGGGCTTATCCTCTTTTTGATAATCCGTGAAGCGTATGGTTCTGCTGCGGCAATAAAATCGAAGTTGGGGTCGAGCTGCAACCCGATGTTTTCAAGAATTAGCATAGCCTTGTTGATCAACAAAAGGTCAGAAGGTATTTTCAGATTATGTTTAATCGCAAGGTGGGTGATGGTATCGAGGTACTGCGCAAAGTTTATTTCTTGCAGCGTAAGTCCATAGAGTGGCTCCAGTAAATCCCTGAGGTCCGTCTTGAAATCCTTTCTGAAAGCATCTATATCAACATGCTCGGGGACAATGCCAAGCTCCACATAGTTATCTATAAGCCTGTCAAAATCCCTGTGGATAAGCGCAAGGAATGTATCTGCCATGGTCTCTTTGAGCTCCTCGGAGACCCTTCCAACAATGCCGAAATCTAAAAATGCAATCATACCTGTAGGCATGACAAGAATATTGCCGGGATGAGGGTCTGCATGGAAAAAACCATCTTCCAGTGTCTGTTTGAAGTACGCATCCACGCCTGTTTTCGCAAGCCTTTTCCGGTCAAGTCCCATTTCCTCTATGGCGGTTATATTATCAATCCTTACTCCCTCCACCATCTCCATTACAAGCACTCTGTCTGTGACAAACTCCGCATATATCCTTGGGATATATACATCAAGGTTATGTTCGAAATTTTTTCTGAATCTGCAGCAATTCCTTGCCTCTTCCACGAAATCCATCTCTTTCCTCACCGTCTTTGAGAACTCCTCCACGATGCCGGTGGGATTGAAGAACCTGCTTTCCGGTACATATTTATCGAGGAGTCGCGCAATAGTGGTCAGGATGTTTATATCGGATTCTATCTGCTCCCTGATATTGGGTCTCTGAACCTTAACAACGACATCGGAGCCGTCAAGGAGCTCTGCCCTGTGCACCTGTGCAATGGATGCAGCGGCAATCGGAAGATCATCAAAATATTTAAAAATTCTATCGACAGGCAGCTTTATATCTTCTTCTATTATTCTCTTGGCTTCTAAAACCGGAAATGGAGGAACTTCATCCTGAAGTTTCTTGAATTCATCGGCAAACTGGGTCGTAATTAAATCAGGCCTCGAGGAAAGCAGTTGAGCCAGCTTTATAAATGTTGGTCCGAGTTCGGCAAAAGCCATCCTGAGCCTTTCCGGAACAGATGGGCCTCTGAGGGCAGGCCAGACTCCAAATGCCTTTAATCTCTTTTTAAAAGGGATATACCTGCCGAGATGTATCTGGTCAATTATCTGTCCAAAGCCGTATCTCAGGAATACATTGATGATCTGTTGGAGTCTCCTGGCAGACCTATATGTTCGTGTAAGGCGAGTGATGTTCATGTTGGAGTGTTGGAGTAATTTATTCCTCCGATTCGGTCTCCTCTGGTGTTCCTTCCAGCTTCTTTACCCGCGAAGAAAGGCTCTGTATCTTCTTATTCAGCTTCTCCATATCATCTTTTGTAGGAATATTCATCTTTTCGAGGGTCTTAGATACAAGCTCTGACATGCTCTTGCTAAGTTCGGATGTGCTCTTGTCGGCCTTCTCTGTCCATTCCTTGATAAGCTTTGCCCCCTGAGATTCGCTCAGTTCGCCCTTTTTGACAAGTTCGTCAATAAATTCCTTTACCTTCTCCTGAACACCAAAACCTGCCATAATAGCATTCCTGACAACATCAAATATCGTCATAAGACACCTCCGAATTATTTCTTTATCAAATCATACACTGCTTCAAGGGCTTTGTCCAGTTTTTCTATCTCCTTCGTTCCCCCTTGTGCCATCTCCGCCTTGCCTCCCCCTCTGCCCCCTGCTATCTCTGCAACCTTCTTCAGTATAGCTCCTGCATTGTACTTCTTCACAAGGTCATCCGTAACCATCGCAACTATTGATGCCTGTCCATCCTTTGCAGAGGCAAGGACTATAATGCCTGAGCCGAGCCTGTCCCTCACATTGTCTGCAAGCACGCGAAGGTCCTTTTGTTCAAGGTTATCCACACGGCATGCCAAAACCTTTGTACCATTGATCTCCTTTGCCTTTTCAATTATGGAAGAAGAACTCTGGGCAGCAGCCTTAGCCTTTAACGATTCTATCTCTTTGTCCATATCCTTAATTTCATTGAGCAGTTTTTCAACCCGCTCATATGGACTGTCGGTTTTAAGTATTTCCGATATCCTCTGAAGTTCATTATTCCGCTGTCTTAAATAATCAAAGGCAGCCCTGCCAGTGAGCGCCTCTATCCTCCTTATTCCCGATGCAACACTGCCTTCAGAGACGATAACAAAAAGCCCGATATCACCGGTTTCTCTGCAATGCGTTCCACCGCAGAGCTCGGCGCTGAAGCCTGGAACTCTCACAACTCTCACCTTTTCTCCATACTTCTCGCCAAAGAGGGCAATAACACCTGATTTAAGTGCATCCTGTACATCTGCAATTTCTGTCTCTACCCTTATATTTTCAAGGATCTTCTCATTCACTATATCCTCGATATTTTCAATCTCCCTCTTGTCAAGACCGTAGAAATGAGTAAAGTCAAAACGCATCCTTTCAGGGGATACAAGAGACCCTGCCTGTTTTACATGCTCGCCGAGGACTGACCTCAATGCAGTGTGCAGCAGATGGGTTGCCGTATGATTCCTTGCTGTAGACATTCTCTTTTCTCTATCAACAATGCACTTGACCTTATCCCACACCTTAAAATTCCCGCCTTTAATCTTTATCATATGGGCATGTAGTCCAATCTCTTTCTTTGTATTAATAACTTCAGCAGATGCATTGTCATTATAAATTATCCCCACATCCCCAACCTGGCCGCCTGATTCTCCATAAAATGGCGTCTTGTCAAGAAACAACTCCACCTCATCACCTTCCGATACCTCTGTAACAACCTTCCCGTCCTTCAGTATTGCCCTAATCACGGATTCTGACTCAAGATTATCATATCCGATAAACAGCGTTTCCCCTATCTCTGACTGAAGCTCTTTATATATGGATGCAATGGCATCTTCTTCTCCAACCCATGATGCCCGTGCCCTCTCCTTCTGTATCTCCATATCGCGGTTAAAGCCATCCTCGTCAATCAGGAGATGGTTATCCATTGCAATATCCCTTGCAAGGTCAAGGGGAAATCCATAGGTGTCATAGAGCTTGAACAATTCATCGCCGGGGATGGTATTTTTTCCTTCTTTCTTTAATCCATCGATCACACTGTCAAGTATCCTCATGCCCTGCTCAAGGGTCTTTGTAAAACGCTCTTCTTCGAACATCAGCACCTTTGCTGATCTTTCCCTTTCCTGAACAAGTTCCGGATAAACACTGCCCATCGAATCAGCAACCGGATCCATCAATTTATATAATACGGCTCCTTCAAGTCCAAGCAACTTTGCATGTCTCGAAGCCCTTCTTATGATACGCCTTAAAACATAGCCCCTTCCCTCATTGGAAGGGATAAGTCCATCAGAAAGTAAAAATGCCATTGCCCTTATATGGTCTGCAATGACCCTCATGGATATGTCTGTCTCCGTATTCTTGCCATAAGAGAGACCTGATATGGATTCGACTGCCGATATAATCGGCGCAAAAAGGTCTGTATCGAAATTATTCCTCTTTCCCTGAAGTACTGCTGTTATTCTTTCAAGCCCCATACCTGTATCTATGCTCGGCTTTGGAAGTGGAGTAAGATTGCCTGATTCATCACGGTTAAACTGCATAAAGACAAGATTCCATAATTCCAGATACCTGTCGCAGTCGCATCCCACCTTACAATCAGGCCTGCCGCATCCCATATCCTCACCCTGGTCGATAATTATCTCAGAGCATGGCCCGCATGGGCCTGTGTCTCCCATCTGCCAGAAGTTATCCTTTGCTCCAAGTCTCACTATCCTGTCAGAAGGAATATCAGTAATCTCCATCCATAATTTCTCTGCCTCGTCATCATCTTCATAAACAGATACCCAGAGTTTATCCTTGGGCAGTTTATACCATCCGGTGAGAAGCTCCCATGCAAAGAGTATTGCATCCCTCTTAAAATAATCGCCAAATGAAAAGTTCCCCAGCATCTCGAAGAATGTATGATGCCGTGCAGTGTGCCCCACGTTTTCGAGGTCGCTGTGCTTGCCCCCTGCCCTCATGCATTTCTGGCATGACACAGCCCTTGTATAAGGCCTCTTTTCTTCGCCCAAAAAGACCGATTTGAACTGCACCATCCCTGCATTTGTAAACAGCAGCGTAGGGTCATGCCTCGGAATAAGGGAAGAACTCTTAACAATTTCGTGCCCCTTTGATTTGAAAAATTCCAAGAATGAATTCCTGATCTCCGAACTCTTCATCAACGCTCCTATTTCGCTACCCTGCCGGGCTCCGTGCTTATAATATATGTTAGTTTGCCGTCAATAAAAATAAGCCTTGTTTTAAATGCACCTAATACAGAAGAGTATGTCCACTCCTCTTTCTGCTTTCCGTCTTTCTCTGACTCAAGTTTTTTTACTGAGTCGGGATTGCCCCATGCATACCTCACCTGCTGCGGGGTCATACCCGGTGTAACCTCGCCTTTTATGATCTTTTCCTGCACATCGAGGGGATAATCCTTGATCTCATCGTGGGTGAAACGGACAGAGGACGATGCACATCCCACCAAAAACACTGCAACCGTAAATAAAGCCACATAAAAACCTTTGCCTGATTTCATCTTATTCCTCCTTTAAATCAAAAGATTTTAATACCTTATTTATTGTATCGTAAGAAAAGCCCCTCCTTGAGAGCATACCCCAGAGCCTTCTCTTTATTGTTTCTTCATCATAGTCCTTCACATTCCTCAGTTTTTTTTCAACAAAACTCTTTGCTGCATCAAGGTAATCATCATCGTTGCCAAGAACAGCATTTACAATGTCATCTGCAATGCCCTTGTTTATCAAATAATGCCTCGTGCCTCTTTTGCCGAGGCGTTTTCTTTCAACAGCGTCTTTCTTCAGAATCTCTGCAAACCTTCTGTCATCTATAAAGCCTTTATCCTTTAAATAAGTTACAGCTTCTTCAGCAATATTTTCAGAAAATCCCTTTCTGGCAAGTTTTTCGTACATCTCCTTCTCGCTTCTATCCCTGTAACCAAGCAGCCTGAATGCATATTTAAGTGCATTGCCACGACTGTCTTCAAAATCTCTCGACCTGGAATTCGCTGCTGCCCTTGTCTTTTTCAGTTTTAACATCCTTATGCGATTCTGTTACAACATCTCCCCCTGATTGTATGCCTTTAACCTTTAATGCAAAATCAGAAGGGTTGGTAGCCTGCCTCATTGCCTCTTCATAGGTTATCAGACCTGACTGCAAGAGGTCAAAGATAGACTGGTCAAAGGTCTGCATCCCGTATAGATTCTTGCCCTGCGCAATAACATCCCTCAATGCAATTGTCTTTTCAGGTTCGAGAATACAGCTCCGTACTGTAGCGGTTGCTATCAAGACCTCCACTGCCGGCACCCTGCCTTTTCCATCAGCCCTCGGAATTAATCTCTGGGATACAACGCCTTTCAGGACAGATGCGAGTTGTATCCTTATCTGATTCTGTTGATGTGTAGGGAATACAGATATTATCCTGTTCACAGTCTCTGAAGCATCCAGAGTATGAAGCGTGCTTAAAACAAGGTGGCCTGTCTCTGCAGCGGTGAGGGCGATCTCTATTGTCTCGAGATCACGCATCTCTCCCACAAGTATCACATCGGGGTCCTGTCTCAATGCAGCCCTGAGCGCCTTGCTGAAGGAGTCAGTATCTTCGCCGATCTGGCGTTGGCTGATTATCCCTTTTTTATCTTTATGTATATATTCTATCGGGTCTTCTATGGTCACGATATTCACAGACCTGCTTGAATTTATATAATCAACGATAGCCGCAAGGGTTGTGGATTTGCCGCTTCCGGTCGTACCTGTTACCAGTATTAATCCACGCCCTTCATCTGCAATCTTCTTTATAACCTCTGGCAATAAAAGATCCTCTATTTTTGGAATGCCATAAGGAATAACCCTGAAAACAAGCCCTACCGAGCCTCGCTGTAAAAAGGCATTGCACCGGAATCTTCCAACACCAGGTATGCTGTATGAAAAATCCGTGTCATGGGTCTTCTCAAACAACTCCTTCTGCCGGTCGCCCATAACCTTCATGGCAATATCCCTTGCATCCTGCTGGGTTATGATACTGTAAGTGGTCTGCAGTAAAAGTTTACCGTCAATTCTGAGAACAGGCTGCGACCCCACCTTTATATGTATATCCGAGGCATTGAGTTGAGATGCGTTTTTGAGAAGTTCGTTTATATCCATCGCTCAATTATTTCTTCAGTCCGGATGTCTCCAGTATCTTCTGTTCCACTTCCGCTGCAATTTCAGGATTGTTCTTCAGATATTCCTTCACATTCTCCCTGCCCTGTCCGATCTTGCTGCCATTGTAGCTGTACCATGCACCTGCCTTTTCGATAATCCCCTTATCAACTCCGAGGTCTATTATCTCGCCAAGCCTCGATATCCCTTCATTAAAGTATATGTCGAACTCGGCCTGCCTGAATGGAGGAGCAACCTTGTTCTTGACTATCTTGACCCTCACCCTTCCGCCGATAATCTCCTGCCCTTCTTTAAGGCTGTCTATCTTTCTGATATCGAGCCTCATAGAAGAGTAGAATTTGAGGGCTGTTCCACCGGTTGTGGTCTCAGGGTTGCCAAACATAACGCCTATCTTCATCCTTATCTGGTTAATGAAAACCACTGTGGTCATCGATTTCGATATGGCTGCCGTCAGTTTCCTCAATGCCTGGCTCATAAGCCGCGCCTGAAGCCCCATGTGGGCGTCCCCCATATCACCCTCTATCTCTGCCTTGGGTACAAGGGCAGCAACGGAGTCCACCACGATGATGTCAACAGCACCGCTTCTTACAAGGGTTTCTGCCACCTCAAGCGCCTGCTCGCCTGTATCGGGCTGAGACACCAGAAGATCCTCGGTATTCACGCCAATCCTTGATGCATAGTTCACATCGAGGGCATGCTCTGCATCTATAAATGCAGCAGTTCCGCCTATCTTCTGCGCCTGCGCTATGGCATTCAGGGCAAGAGTGGTCTTTCCCGAAGATTCGGGTCCGAATATCTCGATAACCCTTCCCCTCGGGAATCCTCCGATTCCCGTAGCAATATCGAGGGTCAGAGAACCGGTCGGTATAGCCTGTATTCCTTCCGCAACCTCGCCGGAGCCGAGACGCATTATTGAGCCTTTTCCAAAGCTCCTCTCAATCTGAGAAATGGCCATTTCCAGGGCCTTCATCTTATCTTTGTTCATTAAGTTTCCTCCTCGAAAAAATTATGTTCAAATTTATTTTTGCTCCTATTATACCATGAGATTGGAAAGTGAAATGTAAACAATTACGCTGTTAATTGCTTTAATTCTATCTGCTTACTGCTCTTATGATTTTTAAGGCAAGGCAGAGGGTTTCAGGGTCTGCTGATTTTGTAAAGGCAGGGATTTTCCTCAGACCGTCCCCTTTAGTTCTCTTTTAAGTTTCTTCAACATTATGATAGAATATCTTGAATTACGCAATATATGGCAACAAAAAATGCCCTCTGTGAGAAGCCCGCTGGATAAATGAAAGTCGCAAAATTATACAGCTTTAACAACATTCGAATTGAAGACATTCCCGTTCCTCAAATCGGCCCGCGTGATGTACTTATAAAGACAAAGGCCTGCGGCATATGCTCTGGCGATGCGATGCCGTGGTATATCGAGAAGAAAGCACCTATTGTTTTGGGGCATGAACCCGTCGGGGAAATAGTCGAACTTGGTTCATTACTTCTCCAGCCATCAGCCATCAGCCTTCAGCCTTCAGCCTTTAAGGTTGGCGATAGGGTCTTTGTTCATCACCATGCGCCGTGCCTAAACTGCAAATACTGCAATCGCGGCGATTATGTACAATGCGAGACATGGCGCAATACAAAGATAGTTCCGGGAGGCATATCTGAATACATACTCGTTCCCGAAACGAACCTGAAAAACGATACCCTGAAACTACCCGAAGGTATGAGCTATGAAGACGGCACATTGATTGAGCCGACTGCCTGCGTTGTTAAGTCATTAAGAAGGGCTGAAATAAAAAAAGGTGACACCATACTTATCATCGGTCTTGGAGTCATGGGGCAGATGCATGTACTGCTTGCAAGGGAATTCGGAGCTGAAAAAATAATCGGCGCCGATATGATACCGTTCAGACTAAACAAGGCACTGGAGTTCGGAGCAGATCATATTATAGATGTCTCAAAAGAAGATATTATTGGTAGTTTAAATAACATAACCGATGGCTTTATGGCTGATATTGTCATTGTCGGGCCTAATAGTGCAAGCGCAATAAGACAGGGGATCGAGGCAGTTGCCTCCGGAGGAACGGTTGTTCTTTTCACACCCGCAAAACCGGATGAGATGCTTACCATAGACCCGAACTATATTTACTTCAGGGATATAAATATAGTCGCCAGCTATTCATGCGGTCCCGATGACACAAAAAAGGCATTGCATTTTATCCGGCAGGGCGTTGTTACGGCGGATAAATTAATAACCCACAAGTTTTCGATAGACAATACTGAAAAGGCCTACCGTCTCACCGTAGAAGCAAAAGACTCTCTGAAATGCGTTATAACCTTTGCTTAATGAGTTGATGAGAAAATGGGCAATGGGTTAAGATTTAAAACTCATATACCCATTCGCTCATTTATTTTATAAACTTTGATACTTCCTGTATCAGCTTGGTAACGTCGAATTTTACGAGATAGCCATCGGCGCCAACACTCTTTGCCTTTTCCCTGTTTTCCTCTCCGCTCAATGATGTATTCACTATTATTGGCACTGATTGAAGCTTATTATTGGCCTTGACATTCTTTGTGAATGTGAGGCCGTCCATTTCGGGCATCTCCACATCAGAGATAATAAGCTGGACAAAATCGGTAATAGGCTGGTCGCCAATCCTTTGAATAAAGTCATTCAATATATCAAAGGCCTGTTTGCCATCCACCGCCTCTATCACATGAAGTCCCACGTTTTCGATGGTATCCTTGAGTATCTTCCTCGCAACTGCAGAGTCATCGGCTATAAGCACTGTGCCTTTGAGTCTTTTCTTCCCAACCCTTTCTATCTCCTCGAGGGCTATCTCATGTTTCGGAATAAGTCCGCCCATTTCGGAAATGACACTCTCGAGATCGAGAATCAAAAGGAGTGCTTCCCCTTCGTCATCTATCTTTGTTACTCCTGTTACCCTGCCGCTGTGCTTTGCCTGTAGTAATGACGGAGGAGGCTTTATCTGGTCCCATTTAATCCTCCTTATCCTCTCCACCTCATGGACAATCATGCCAACAGTCGTTCCGAGCATTTCGAGGACTATGACCTTCGGCCTTATATCCATATTGGAAGGCGGGACTATCTTCATCCATTTGCCGAGATTCACTATGGGAATGACCTCGCCTCTTACCTCTGCAAGCGCCTCTGCATAGGCAGGCATATCCGGCACCTTTGTAAGTGTAGGCATTGGAATAATCTCCCTGACCTTAGCAACATTTACACCATAATCGAGGATCTCCGGACTGCCGTCAGGATGTGTCCCATACATCCTGAAAACAACGAGTTCCATTTCATTCGCTCCGACCTTTAAAACCTCCGGTAAAGCGCCAACGCTCTGAGCCATATACCCTCCGTTATGGAAAATTCTGATTATTTTATTTTCGAGATTTTTTTAATTTTCTTAATGATGCAGTATCCCCGTATTTTTACATTATAGCCTCGGGATAACACTTTTGCAAGCAAAATCCCGAATCGTATATAATTAATAATAATGAAAAAGGCCAATCCATCAGCGTCGAGTGTCGGGAGTCGAGAATCGAGAGCCAGACGCACAACGCACAACGCTAAACGCTCAACACAGTCACCATCTTGCGACTGGAAGGCTCCCGATGCTCAACGCTCAACGCTCAATGCTCGATGCAATAAAATATACAGGTATAAAGGCAATTTCAGATGGAGCGGTGTCAAAACAGAAAAATACAAACAAAAGGACAGCACCCAAAAAGATAAAAATTGGTCGGCTATTGCAAGAAATGTGTTAATCGGAAATCAAGGAGAGACCTGCAAATTCCACCTGAGATATTTTGAGATAGAGCCAAATGGCTACAGCAGTCTCGAAAGACACAGGCATGAGCATGTGGTAGTGTGCATACGAGGGAGGGGAAAAATTCGGATGGATGAAAAGACCTATTCCTTAAATTATCTCGATACTGCTTACGTAGCACCAAACACTGTGCATCAACTCATAAATCCTTATGATGAGCCATTTGGATTTTTCTGCATTGTGAACGCGAAGCGAGACAAGCCTAAAAGAGTTGCAAAATAAGGCGGGTAAGGTATTTGAGCGGACTTAGGCAGCCCAAGCGTGACATGGATGTCTAAGCGGGCTGGCTTAGCCTCGCAGGCGGGCTTGGATGCCCGACGAGAATGAGCGAAAATATCTTGCCCGCCTTAAAAGGCGAATTTGTTTATGCAGATGCTCCGCAGCACTTTTTGTATTTTTTGCCGCTTCCACATGGGCATGGGTCGTTTCTTCCGATCTTTTTCTCTTTATGCACAGGCTGCTTTGCAGAATCACCATCTCCTCGATTATAAACAAGTCTTTTTGACTGTTGCTCTGCTGCTCTGCTGCTCTGCTGCTCTAATGTCTCTTGTCTCACCTGAATCTTGAAAAGCCTCATTAAGACTTCTGTATTGATCCTTCTGGACATGTCAGCAAAGAGTTCAAATGCCTCTTTTTTATACTCGACAAGGGGATCCCTCTGGGCATATCCCCTCAATCCTATACCCTCTTTTATATGGTCTATGCCTAAAAGATGGTCTTTCCACTGGGCATCTATGACCTGAAGCAGCACCATCTTTTCTATGTAGCGCATGAATTCAGGACCTGCTTCCCTCTCCTTGTTTTCGTACGCCTCTTTTGCCTTTAAGGCAATGAGATTGCCCATTTCATTGAGGCTCGACTCCTCAAGCTGCACATCCACTGAAAACAGGCCGTAAACTGCATCCCTGAGACCGTTCAAATCCCATTCGCCGGCATCGGGACAGTATACGGAGAGGAGTTCATCCACCTCATTTTCTATCATCTCGAATATCCTGTCCTTTAGAGATTCGCTTTCCAGCACCTCGCGCCTGAACGAGTATATCTCCTTCCTCTGTTTGTTCATCACATCATCGTATTCGAGGAGATGCTTTCTTATGTCGAAATTGTGAGCCTCCACCCTCTTCTGTGCATTCTCTATAGCCTTTGTCACCATCTTATTCTCTATAGGTATGCTCTCATCCATCTTCAGCAGGTTCATAAGGCCGTTTATCCTGTCAGAGCCGAATATCCTCATGAGGTCGTCTTCGAGGGAGAGATAGAACCTCGAAGACCCTGGATCTCCCTGCCTTCCAGACCTTCCGCGGAGCTGATTGTCTATTCTCCTTGCCTCGTGACGCTCTGTACCGATTATATGAAGGCCTCCTGCTAACAGAACCTGCTCTTTTTCCTTCTCGCATATATCTTTTGCCTTCTCATACGCTGTCTTAAAATCGTCTTCCGTATATTCCTTTTTATCCTTCAATAACTCTCTTGCAAGACCATCCGGGTTGCCGCCTAATATAATATCTGTGCCTCTGCCCGCCATGTTTGTTGCAATGGTTACAGCGCCATACCTTCCAGCCTGAGCAACAATCTCTGCCTCTCTCTCATGGTATTTGGCGTTAAGGACAGAGTGTTTTATTCCCTTCTTTTTGAGTAGGTGGCTTAATACCTCTGATTTTTCTATTGATGTAGTTCCCACGAGGACAGGCTGTCCCTTTTTATTGCATTCTTCTATGTCATCTATAACTGCGTTGAACTTTGCCTTTTCGCTTTTGTATATAACATCGGGATAGTCAGCCCTTATCATGGGCCTGTTTGTGGGAATAACAACAACATCGAGGTTATATATCTTCGCAAACTCCTCTGCCTCGGTGTCAGCAGTTCCTGTCATACCTGCCAGCTTATTATACATTCTGAAGAGGTTCTGGAAGGTTATGGTTGCGAGGGTCTGGTTTTCGCTTTCTATCTTCACTCCCTCTTTGGCCTCGATTGCCTGATGTAGTCCGTCGCTCCAGCGCCTGCCCGGCATGAGCCTGCCTGTGAACTCATCGACAATGATAACCTCTCCTTCCTTTACAACATAATCCACATCCTTCTTAAAGAGATGGTGAGCCCTCAATGCCTGAAGCACATGGTGGACAAGCTCTATATTCGATGGGTCATAGAGATTGCCAACACCGAGGAGTCTTTCGACCTTTGAGCTTCCTGACTCCGTAAGAACAACATTCTTGAGCTTTTCGTCTATCTTGAAGTCTGCTTCGGCCTTAAGACTCGGTATTATCTTATTCACCTTGTAATATTTGTCTGTTGATTCCTCCGAAGGGCCAGATATTATAAGCGGGGTTCTCGCCTCGTCTATAAGAATGCTGTCCACCTCGTCAACGATTGCATAATTCAATTCCCTCTGGGCAAAGTCGGAGGGATCGTATTTCATGTTATCCCTTAAATAATCGAAGCCGAACTCATTATTGGTACCGTAGGTTACATCTGCAAAATACGCCTCCTTCCTCGTACATGGTCTGAGAAGATTAAAACGCTTGTCATGGGAGATATATGTTGGGTCAAAAATAAATGAGTTGTCGTGCTGTATCACGCCCACAGATAGCCCTAAAAAGTTGTAAATAACTCCCATCCACTGGGCATCCCTTTTTGCGAGATAGTCGTTCACGGTAACAACATGGACTCCCCTTCCGTCAAGTGCATTGAGATATACAGGCAGAGTGGCAACGAGGGTCTTGCCCTCGCCTGTCTTCATCTCTGCTATCTTTCCTTCGTGGAGCACTATTCCACCGATAAGCTGCACATCAAAGTGTCTCATGTTCAAAAGACGCTTTGAGGCTTCTCTTACAACAGCAAATGCCTCTTTAAGGATATCGTCGAGGGTCTCTCCTGATTCAAGCCTTGTTCTGAATTCCTCTGTCTTTGCCTTCAACTGGTCGTTGCTGAGGGATGAAATAGATGGTTCAAGGCTGTTTATTTCATCGATAAACTCAAATAGCCTCTTTAACTCTCTCTCGTTCTTTGTGCCGAATATTTTATGCAAAATACTTACCATAATTTTATCTCCTCTTTTATAGTAAACAACCACAGATGTTTTGTGCAAGCAACCCTGTTAGAAATCTCCTGCTTCCTAACACGGGGTTGACAAAAAATATGTCGTTTGATATGTTTTGATTATCTTTGCAGATTACCTTTCTAAAAATAAGGAGATATTATGGCAAAAATCGATGCTTTTTTTAAGCTCATGCTCGATCAGGGAGCCTCAGACCTCCATCTGGTTTCGGGTCAGCAGCCTGTTCTGCGCATCAGGGGCGATATGGAGAGAGTTCAATACAATGTCCTTGATAATGATGAGTTAAGGGGCATGCTCTATGAAATAACACCTGAAGATAAGATCAAGGTCTTTGAAGAGACAGGGGATGTGGACTTCGGCTACGAAATCCCGGAGATGGCAAGGTTTCGCTGCAACCTGTTCCTTCAAAAATACGGCATAGGATCGGTATTCAGGCTCATCCCGAGCGAGATCATGACCATAGAACAGCTTGGGCTTCCACCCATATGCAAAAAATTTGCGATGCTCAGCAAGGGGATGGTGCTGGTTACAGGGCCTACAGGAAGCGGTAAATCCACCACGCTGGCTGCAATCATAGATTATGCAAATAAAAACCGTAAAGACCATATAATCACAGTAGAAGACCCCATAGAGTTCGTACATAAAAGCCAGGGCTGCATAGTTAACCACAGGGAATTAGGAACGCATACAAGATCATTTGCCGCTGCATTGAGAGGTGCCTTGAGAGAAGATCCTGACATAATACTCGTAGGAGAAATGAGAGACCTCGAAACTATCCAACTGGCGCTTGAAGCAGCAGCTACAGGACATCTTGTATTCGGAACTTTGCATACAACAAATGCACCAAAAACCGTGGACAGAATAATAGACGTCTTCCCTTCGCATCAGCAGGCCCAAATAAGGACAACTCTGTCCGAAAGCTTGAAAGGTGTTATCGCACAGAATCTGTTTAAAAGGGTGGACAAAAAAGGAAGATGCGCGGCATTAGAGATTTTGGTCTGCACATATGCAGTAGGCGCATTAATAAGAGAGGCCAAGACCCACCAGATACCTTCGGCAATGCAGACAGGGAAAAAATACGGCATGCAGACATTAGATGATGCCATAATGGAACTTCTATTAAAGAAATGGATAAGTCCGGAAGATGCATATGACAAGGCAATAGATAAACAAAAGTTCGTGCAGTTCTTAAAAGAGCCTCCGCCAGAGTTTTAGGAGGAAAGAGGGATTATGAGAAAACCTGAAATAGATTACATACTATCCACAATGCTTGACAGCCACCCAAATGTCTCTGACCTTAACTTCACAGTGGGCAAACCAGCACAGGTGGAATCTGCAGGACAGCTCGTCCCTGTGACATTCGAAAACAATGCCATAGAAACACTGACTCCGTTCCAGACAGAGATAATCGCCATGAATTTGATAAACTCTGACAGACGTCTTACAGAAAACCTTATCACCGGAGGCTCATGCGACCTTTCCTATGCCCTTCCCGAAAAGGCAAGATTCAGGGTAAATGTATTTTCCCAGAGAGGCTCTTATTCCATAGTCCTAAGACAGCTTGCTACACGCATTCCAACACTTGCTGATTTAAAATTGCCAGAAGTCCTGTCCCAGATAGCAGAGGAGAAAAACGGTCTGGTTCTGGTCACAGGCGCAACTGGCAGCGGTAAGTCATCCACGCTGGCAGCAATTCTCGATATTATCAACGAAAACAAGGCCGTCCATGTCCTCACACTTGAAGACCCTGTTGAATTCGCCCATCCCCATAAGAAGGCTACCTTCAATCAAAGGGAGATGGGAATAGACTTCGATACATTTGCAAATGGATTGAGGGCTGCATTAAGACAGGCACCAAAGGTAATCCTCGTCGGTGAAATGAGAGACAGGGAAACTGTCGAGATAGGCATGACTGCAGCAGAGACCGGACACCTCGTCCTTTCAACACTCCACACAATAGATGCCGGACAGACCATAAACAGGATTATCGGCATGTTCGAGCAGGAGGAGGAAAAACAGGTGCGAATCCGCCTTGCCGATACCATCAGATGGATTGTGAGCCAGAGGCTGCTGCCTAAAATAGGCGGAGGAAGGATAGCCGTTGTGGAGATTATGAAAACCAATATCAGGGTAAAAGACAGCATACTCAATGGAGAATCCGAGGGCAAGACATTCTATGACATCATAGATACTGGTGAGGCATTCGGTATGCAGACATTCGACAAGGCTATCATCAAACTTTACGAGGAAGGACAGATAACAGAAGAAACAGCTCTCGCCTATGCCTCCAAAAAACCAATCGTGGGCAGAGGCATTGACATGATAAAGGCAAAAAGGGGCGAAAAAACAACACCAATAGAAGGACTAAAACTTGACAGGGAATACGAGAAGAAGATGAAGGAACAACAGTTTAAACCTAAAATATAACCGAAGCGAGGTATTAATTATGGATCCCGAGATAGAAGAATATGGAGAAGGCTTTAAAACAGCCCTTATCTGCGATGATAATGCAGAGACACAAAGCGCCATAAATTCGGCATTGAAGGAGTTAAATTATAAAATAGATATTTCCACAAACAGCACCGATACCCTCGAAAAGGTGAGATTTAATCAGTACGATGTGATTGTCCTGAATGAGAACTTTGCAGGCAGTTCTCCAGAGAACAACGAGGTACTAAAATTCTTTCAAACCATGCCAATGGTTTCAAGAAGGCATGTCTTCCTTGCCCTTATAGGCCAGAATCTCAAAACACTCGATAACATGACTGCATTCTCAAAAAGCGTTAATGTAGTAATTAACAAATCCGACATTTCAAATTTGACAAATATCCTTAAAAAATCTATTGACGACAATGACCGGTTTTATAAGGTCTATAAGGAAACATTGAGAAAACTGGGAAAGAGATAGACTTAAAACACCTTTTCCTTCAGCCTTTCTGCATAATCAACTGCCTGCTCTTTCACATCCTCTGCAAATTCTCTTATCTGCTTTCTCGTTTTCCTGCCGGATTGCGGCGCCAGAACAAGGGCAAGACCTGCACCTACAAGCCCACCCACAAGGAAGGAAAAAAGTACAACTAATCCTGTATTCTCATCTCTCTTCATCTCAGACCTCCTACAACGCAGATTTTCTATCTTATAAATAACCTATAACACAGGATATGATAATCGTCAAGAAATTTTTATTCGGGCTTACCACATAGGTATAGACATATTAACCAGTTTATAGATGCATTTGAAACAGAAGGACAAAAAGGTAAGGATATTAAAGAAAGGATAAGCAGGAAAGAGG
>JAGUWD010000034.1 GCA_020062545.1 Thermodesulfovibrionales bacterium | reverse complement strand
TCTCCTTTGAAACGCTTGCAATAGTTTCTATATCGCTGCTTATCGTTTCCGACACCGTTGACATCTCCTCTGTTGCAGAGGCTATCTGCTGAACCATGGTTTGCAGATTATTAACGCTTTTTACGATGTCACGGAGGGCATTGCCCGCCTGAACCGATAATTCCACACCCACATTTACCCTTTCTGTCCCATCATTCATGGCTGTGACAGCCTTCTCGACTTCGTCCTGAATCCCTTTTATCATATCACCTATCTCCGATGTCGCCTTTGCTGTCCTTTCTGCAAGCTTTCTGACCTCATCTGCTACAACAGCAAACCCTCTCCCCTGCTCTCCTGCTCTCGCCGCCTCGATAGCAGCATTCAATGCAAGGAGATTTGTCTGGTCTGCTATGTCGTTAATTACACTGACTATCTCTCCTATCTGCTTTGAGCGCTCTCCCAGGGAAGATACCATTTTTGCTGTCTCGCTTACTGTATCTGCAATCGCCTTAACCTCCTCTACTGACTTGTTGACTATATCCCCTCCATCCTGCGCTGTCTTTGTTGCGTCTGTAGCGGCAGATGCTATATTTGAGGCGTTCTTTGCTATGTCCACAACCGTCTGCGACATCTCCGAGGATGAAGTTGCTATCTGAGATGCCCTGCCTGATTGTTCCGTCACACCCCTCGACATCTGCTCTGAACTGGCGCTCAATTGATTGCTGGCAGAGGCTACATTGTCAGCAGTTGACTTCAGCTCAGCCATAATCCCTTTAAGTCTTTCCGCCATATTCCCCATGGCAGTAAGTAACTTCCCGATCTCATCATTCCTTTCAATTGCCGTTCTATCCAACCTGTTCGTAAGATCGCCGCCTGCAATTGCTTCTGCTAAGCTCACACCTGTCTGTAGTGGGCTCGCAATTATCCTTGAGAGAATGATACCCAGGCTAATAGCAATCACTATTGCGATAATCGCCGTCCCGATTGCCACATTCCTCTCAACCCTGTACTCATTTCCTGCCTCTCTGTAAAGTTCTTTGCCCACCTCGTCCTGTATTTCAATCAACCTGTACAGCTTCTCATCAACAACCTTGAACTTCGGCCCAGCATCAGTCGCTGCATTATGTTTTGCCTTTTCAACATCACCCTTAAGCGCCCAGTTGTATGTATTCAGCCTCGATTCATTATATGCCTTCCATGCCGGTTTGAATTCCTCAAATACCTTCTTTTCATCAGGTGTATGGTGCGTTGCACCATACTTTTCGATAAGCCTTTCTATCTCCTTCTCATCCTTTGCAGCACTATTAAATATCTCCTGTCTTTTAGATGCATCCGGCTCGTTAATAATCCGCAGGGCACCTATTCTTATATTGGACAGATGGTTTGACATCTTCCCCAGATCAATGGCAGGGACAAGTAATTCAGCATAAAGCTCTTCTACCTCATGTTTCATCTTCGCCATCCCGCTGATACTTATTACACCAAGCAAAATTACAATGAATGCCATTACAGCAAAACTCGCCAGTAGTTTTGTCCTCGTCTTTAAGTTGCTAAACCATTTCATGTTTTGTCCTCCTTGCTTCTATATCTAATTTTGATTTTCTACCCTATAGCCTCTCTCTGTGCTTCTATCATGGCTATCGTCTCTGTCCTGCCAAACAGCATGTCCATATCAAGCAAGATTATCAGCCTGTCTTCAAGCTTTGCTATGCCGTTTATAAACTCTGTACCAATACCTGTTGACATCGGAGGCGGAGGCTCTACTATATCGGAAGGTATCCGCAATACCTCCGAGACTGAATCAACAATGAGTCCCATAGTGACTCCCCTTACATCCATTATCATTATCCGCAGGTGTTCGTCTCTTCCCTTTCCCTCGAGACCGAACATTTCCCTGAGATTTACCACAGGAATAACCTTCCCCCTGAGGTTTATCACGCCTTCCACATAAGATGGCGAATTCGGGACATTTGTAATCTCCTTCATCCTGTTGATTTCATGCACCTTGCGAATATCCACCGCATACTCCTCATTGCCGAGGGTAAAGGTTACGAGTTGCAGCAGTCCGTAGCCTTATGCCCTTCCCTCGATGCGATCATGACTCCTAATGAACCCTGTACTGCCGCTACTTCATTCATATTGCACCCCCCTACTAAGAATATGTGTCATAAGATTTATACAAACTGGTTTTACCAGTTAAAGATGGCCAGGCATGTGAACTCAAGACACCCGCGATAAAAATTGCACTTAGCATCACAAGCAGCATGGGAACATCGGGCCTAAAAATCCAAATAAACGCCAGCGCCGC
>JAGUWD010000022.1 GCA_020062545.1 Thermodesulfovibrionales bacterium | reverse complement strand
TGCTGTCAATGTGGTCTTCCCATGGTCAACATGCCCTATGGTTCCCACGTTTACATGCGGCTTTACCCTCTCAAATTTTGCCTTGGCCATAACTCCTCCAGTATTTTAAGTTATCAAGTTATTGAGTAAAATATTCACTCATTTACTTAACGATTGTCGTTTCCAAGCCCATGACCGGAATTGAACCGGTGACCTCATCCTTACCAAGGATGTGCTCTGCCGACTGAGCTACATGGGCGAATGGAGCGGGAAACGGGATTCGAACCCGCGACCCTCAGCTTGGAAGGCTGACGCTCTACCACTGAGCTACTCCCGCAACTTCAGTAACTACGATTTTGCCCCGCAAAATTCGCTGGTGGAGAGGGGAGGATTCGAACCTCCGAAGGCAGCGCCGGCAGATTTACAGTCTGCTCCCTTTGGCCACTCGGGAACCTCTCCATCAAATCAAAGCCGCCGAAGGGATTCGAACCCCCGACCTGATGATTACAAATCAACTGCTCTACCAACTGAGCTACGGCGGCGATAACTTATTAATATAAGGAAGTTATTATATACTTGTCAATTATAAAATTTCAACTGGCCGGCAAAGGATAATGAAAAATTAGGGTAATCAGGGCTGGATTAAGCGAATTGCTATATTACCTACTATCTACCTAATCTCTGCCTTATAACTTCATACGACAAAATACCTGTTGCAACCGATACATTCAGTGAATTCACCTTTCCCCTCATAGGCAGGCTCACTACGAAATCGCACATGTCCCTTACCGTCTTCCTTAACCCCTGCCCCTCAGAACCTATAACAAAAGCCATCGGCCCCTTCATATCAATGTCCCAGGGCGTTAGTTCCGACCCTGCCTCTGCACCGACTATCGCAATATTTAGCCTCTTCATTTTATCTATGGCATGCTTTATATTCACAACCTCGGCGAGGTTAACATATTCCAGCGCCCCTGCAGACGCCTTTGAAACAATAGGAGTAATCCCTGCCGACCTGTGGGACTGGAATACCACCCCGTGCACACCTGCAGCATCGGCAACCCTCAAAATTGCGCCGAAGTTTCGTGGGTCTTCTATAAGGTCGAGAATGAGAAAGAAAGCTGATTCCTCTCTTTTTTCGGGGATGGCTAAAAGCTCGTCTATGGTTAAAAATCCCCTTTTTTCAACAACCGCCGCAACACCCTGATGCCCTTTATGGAATCTGGTATCAAAAAAATCCCTTTCAGCAAATTCCACAGGGATGCCCTCTGCCTTTGCCATTTCGATAATCTTCTGGATCTGCTCATGCCTCTGTTTGGATATATAGACAGTTTTTATCTTTCTGCCTGATTTGATAGCTTCCAGAACAGGATTAAAGCCATAGAGCCACTCTGTCTTTGAGCTTTTGTCCTTCATTAATCTTAACTAATCTTCACCTTCCACGAAGTCCCATCTTTTTTATCCTCAAGTATGATCCCCCTGTCTTCAAGATCTTTCCTGATGAAATCTGCCTTTGCCCAATCCTTGTTCTGCCTCGCAATTCTTCTCTCTTCAATTTTGCTTTCTATTTCGGATTCAGTCAAAGGAATTTTCTTGCTCTTAAGGAGGTCGATATTCCATTGCGCAGGTGTCCTGTTAAAGAGATTGAGGACATCACCAATAGTTTCGAATATATCCTTTGCCCTCTTTATCAATGCCTTTGCTGCTTCTCCTGATGGCTTTAAATCAAGGAATTTATTCACTTCTCTCACAAGTTCAAAAGTATGCCCTATTGCCAGTGCTGTGTTGAAATCGTCATCCATGGCCTCTTCGAACCTGTCTTTAAATTTTTCGAGAACGGCTTCAATTTCTGCTGTCTGAATTTTTCTTGCAGTATCGGGGGCATGCGACAGGAAATCATCGATCCTCGCCATTGTGCTGTAATATCTTTCCAGAGAAGACTCTGCATCATGCAGTTGTTCATTGGAAAACTCTATGGGACTTCTGTAATGGCTCGAAAGGATAAACAGCCTTATAACCTCTGCATCATACCTATCGAGAATCTCCCGTATGGTGAAGAAATTTCCGAGGGACTTCGACATCTTCTCCTTATCGATAGTAATAAAACCGTTATGCACCCAGTACTTTGCAAAAGGCTTGCCTGTATATGCCTCTGACTGTGCAATCTCGTTTTCGTGGTGCGGGAATATGAGGTCTGCGCCGCCGCCATGTATATCGATCGATTCGCCAAGATGTTTTATCACCATTGCAGTGCACTCGATATGCCATCCCGGTCTTCCCTTTCCCCATGGAGAATCCCACCACGGCTCCCCTTCCTTTGAAGCCTTCCATAATGCAAAATCCACAGGGCTTTTCTTCCTTTCGTCCACATCAACGCGTGCACCTGCAAGAAGCTCCTTCTGTTCCTTTTTAGAAAGCTTGCCGTATTCAGGAAATTTATCTACAGAAAAGTACACACTCTTATTCTCACCTTCGGCAACCTCATATGCGTATCCTTTTTCGATAAGGGCTTTAATAACATCTATCATCTCCTTTATATGATCTGTTGCCTTTGGCTCCACATCTGCCCTCGCAACACCGAGCCTGTCCATGTCGGCATAGTATTCATCGATGTATTTTCTGGCAACAGCATCCCATGTAATGCCATCTTCATTGGCACGCTTTATTATCTTGTCATCGATGTCAGTGAAATTCCTTACATACTTGACATCAAATCCCCTGTATTTGAAATACCTTTTTATAACATCAAAGACCACAGCACTCCTTGCATGGCCGATATGGCAGTAGTCATATACAGTAACACCACAGGCATACATGCCGACCTTGCCCTTTTCAATAGGGATGAAGTCCTCTTTTTTGCCTGTCATGGTATTGAATATCTTCACATTCCCTCCTTTTCCTTCCAGCCTCTCTATCCTGTTTTCAAGCCTTGCGATATGCTCCTTCAGTTCCAGAATCTCCTCTTCCATAGGGTCAGGAAGCCTTACATGGTCGAGGGCTTCCTCGATGCCTTCCTGTACAACACGCATAACCTTTTTCTTGATAATTTTGCCTGGGACACCAACCACAACAGAATAGTCAGGAACAGACTTAAGCACAACAGAATTTGCACCTATCTTAACATAATCGCCTATTCTTATAGGCCCGAGGATCTTCGCTCCGGTACCCACCACAACATGGTTTCCGAGGGTCGGATGTCTCTTGCCTTTCTCCTTTCCAGTGCCTCCCAGCGTAACGCCCTGATACAACAGGACATCCTCGCCTATCTCTGCTGTCTCGCCAATCACAACTCCCATTCCGTGGTCAATGAAAAAGCCAGATCCAATCTTTGCTGCAGGGTGAATCTCTATGCCTGTGAGAAATCTTGCAATGTGCGATAGAAGCCTCGGCAATACAGGAATTTTGAGCTTCCACAATGAATGACTTATCCTGTGAATGAATATGGCATGGAAACCCGGATATGCAAGAATCACCTCAAGGGTATTCCGCGCAGCAGGGTCGCGCTCAAACACTGCATGTAAATCCCTTTTTATGTCATGAAAAAAACCCATTGTTGTGAATTATAACATAAACCTCTTAAGCCTTTGACTTACAAAGAAAGATAAAAAACAGGAGTACAAATTTGACAACATCCGAATCCTCTGGTATAGATTTGTAATGAGTAAGACAGGACATCTATTATTAGCCTTGCAGTTGCTTGTGTTTGTTATATTCCTTTTTCATGGCTGTACCAGTACCATCACTGTAAAACAGGATTCGGTAAAGTTTCGGGAAAGGACAGAAAAGCTGCCGTTAAACGTCGGTCTTTTCCTGAGCGACACAACGAAAAATTATCTATTGTCAGAAGAAACACCATCCGGCACCCTTAATTTTCAGGTCGGCAACGCCCTTGAAGCAAGTGCAATAGAGTCGCTAAAAAAGGCCTTCCATGATGTCTCCTTCATTCAGAAAAAAGACGAAATCAGGCCTGATATTGAAAGAATAATTATCATTGAATTCGGCCCCTCAACAAAATTCATATACGGTGGAGCTACGCTTTCTGAGCACACAGCCACAGTAGAATTGCTCTGCGGGGTGTATGATAGAAAATGGAACATATTATGGAAAGGAACTGCTAATGGCAGTGTCGCAAGGACAACCGGAGAAGCGGGTGTAGCATCTCTGATCATCGGCATGCTGGGAGAATCGATACAGCTAAAGGCACTGGGGAGCATTGTCAATGACAGCCTAACCGCAGCCTTGGAAAACCTCAATGATCAGATTTTGATATTAGGCAAGGATGTTATTATGGGGGATAAAAAATGATCTATCTCCACATTGTATGTATTTTTCGTTTAAGTTAAAATATTGCTATCTATATTGTGCAACAGGGAGGCGGATTGTGGCAACAGTTACAAAAGATAAAAAAGTAGGCGACATGACAGTAAGAGAGCTTAAATCATTGATAAAAGACTCCATCTATGAAGTCGTTGATCCTGATTATGGGCTGGAACTGAGGCCGGAGGTAGCGGCATCATTAAAAAAATCCCTCAAGTCAAAAAAGCGCACATCAGTCGAAAAAGTGGCCGCCGAATTAGGGCTTAAGTGGTAAATGTACAAGCTTGATTTTACCGATAAAGTTGTCACCGTTCACAAAGTAGGGCATCGAAGAGAAATCTATAAAATCTGACATGACCGCTTCCCGGCTTCCCGCAGGAGATGAAAAATGTGGATGGGGGATTTATTCAGTTATTTTTATTGCAAATTTTATTTGATAACAAAAAAATATCCCATCCATATAATCAATAACATTGCAATTAAAAAAAATCCTTCCGCTCTCATAAAATACCATATTCTTTTACCAGTACTAATTTCATTCCCTTCGGTTTCTTCTAAGCCATATTGTTCCCATGCGTTAAAAAAATAATTTGCTGAATTATGAACTACAAAAAAAGTAAAAACCCATGCCGCATAAAGTGATACTTTCTCAGTAATAATATTTGTATTTAATGATGATTTAACAAAAGCATATACTGAAAATATGCCAGTAATTATTTTATATCTATTCCCAACGCAAGATTTTATTGCAGGATATATTCTTCCTTCTAATTTTTCCTTTGCTGTCATAAAATCTCTCCTTCCATTTATATAAAAAATTTCTGCCTAACAATTACACATAACTTGTTTATAGTCAAGCATAGTTGAATTTTTCCTACCACCGCTCGCTCGTTTTAAGCAGTGTGTCCTGCGCATCCTTATTCCCCAGTCTCGCTGCTATTTTAAAGTCATTTAACACCTCCTGATAGTTCTGGTAGTTGCCTAAATATAAATAAGCAATTCCACGGCCCAAATAAGCCTCTGCCATATCAGGCTTAAGTTCTATGGCTTTAGAGAAATCCTTGATTGCCTGTTGATGGTTACCTAATCTAACATAAGCAATTGCCCGCTTATAGTAAAACAAACCATCCTGCTTAAGTTCAATGACCTTAGTGTAGTCCTCTATTGCCTGCTGGTAGTTGCCTATACTCTCATAAGCAACACCTCGGATTATGTAAGACCCGACATCAACTGGATTGAGTTCTATGGCTTTAGTAGAATCCTTGATTGCCTCCTGATAGTTGCCCAAACCATAATAAGCAGATGATCTGATACCGTAAGCAGCAAAATCAGGCTTAAGTTCAATGGCTTTAGTGGATGCTTCTATGGCTTCTTGCTATCTTTCTGCTGTAGCTGCCTCATAGCCCTTCTCAAACCATTCAACCGCATTAAGCCCTTTTATTGTTTCTTCATAGTCCCTTACCCTTTTTGCCTCTGCCTTTGTATTGCGCTTCTTGGATTTTGCCAACACCTCAGGCTGTTTTCTGAGCCTCTCATTTTCTTTTGTCAACTCTTCTGCATTCTTACGGGTTTCCTCAAGCTGCTTTGCTTGGTATTTGTCATCAATGATTTTCTTTAATGCCTTTGCTGCTTCCTTCGGGTCTGCCGAGACTTTTGCCTTGAGCCAATAGGTCTTTCCGTCCCATTTATCCTCTATAATCTCAGCGCCTACGATTCCCGCGCTGTAAGTCTTTACCTGGTCTTTTGTGAGTTTAAAATCCTTAACCTCTGTCTCGCTTATCAGATATGTTCCTAATTCTTCAAGAAGCAGTCTCTTTACCATCTCAAGCGAAATAGTCCTGCATGACGCCTTACTGTCAAGCTCGCTTGCCTGATATGTGTATTCTTTTACAAAGGTAACTTTTTTAGCGTGGGATAATCCGGCAAACAGGAATATATTAATGACGGCAAAAATAAAAACCTTCACAAAATATCGCATATTATCCCCCTGTGCTTCAGCTATAGGAAGATTATATCAGCTTTCATGAAAGGATGGATGTGAAAATTACCCGAAAAAGAGACTGTTATTTATCTCCATCCTGCATTCTGTTTATGCTGGTTTGATAAGCCTTTGTAAGGGTTTATTGCCATGCTTTCAGGAACGAAATCGCCGCATTTACAGTTCCAGCCGCCTTCAACGCGCTCCTGTTCCGTAAGGACAGCACCGCATGCAGGACAGATAAACTCGGTATTGTTTTCAGAACTAAATTTTGAGTATTCGCTCATGTTTTATTTTACCATATCCGCTACTGTGGGGAACTGGCTCATGTCGGTATGGGGTAAAAAGAGTGCCGACATGTATTCATCCATAAAGCTCCTGTAAACGGACAACTCTATGTATGTCATCTTCGATGCTATGTCTTCGGCCTCTTTTCTCAATTCCTCTGAAAGCAGGCAGAGATAAGCACCTGTGATTGATGTGTTGCCCATGAATATGAATCTCTCTTTCGGAATATCTGGGAGCATTCCTAATATTACTGCCCTTTCGACATTGATGTAATTTCCAAAGCCTCCTGCTATATAGACCTTTTCTATGGCATCCATAGTAAATCCAACCTCGCTCAGGAGGGTTTTTATTCCTGCATAAAGTGCTGCCTTTGCCCTGATTATGTTTTCTACATCGACCTCTGTCAGCACTATATCTTTATGATGAACCTCGTCCCTGTAAAGCATAAACTCCAGTCCCTCTTCGCCTTGCCTTATCCTGTCTGTCTTTCCTTTGACAAACTTGCCCTTCTGATCTATTACACCCGTCAAAAACATCTCTGATATAGCATCAATCATGCCCGAGCCGCAAATGCCCATCGGATGGCCTCCGCCAATAACGCTTATCTGAGGCTCATAAGTATTCGGTTCTATCTTTACAGATTCTACCGCCCCTGATGTCGCCCTCATCCCGCACCTGATACCGCTTCCTTCAAAGCATGGACCCATAGAGCATGCAGCGGTCATGAGCCATTCATTATTTCCTATGGCTATTTCTCCGTTCGTGCCTATGTCCATGAAAAGTGCTATTTCGGGATTCCTGTGCACCTTTGAAGCAAGCACTCCTGCAACAATATCCCCTCCCACATAGCTTGCAACACAAGGAACTGTGTAAACAGGCGATTGCGGATTAATGGAGAGCTTTGCTGTCCCTCCCTTCCACTGCGGAAACTGATTAAGGGTAGGGATGTAAGGCTCTTCCCTTATTGAGCCGGGATTCAGTCCCCAGAAAATGTGCGACATGGTTGTATTTCCTGAAATTGTTGCCGTATCTATCTCGCATGCCTCTATGCTATGCCTTTCCTTCAGAGAATCAACAATGGTATTTATGTCCGTAACAATGGCATCCCTTAATTCAGGCAGGCCGCCTCCTTCTGTTGCATGTACTATCCTTGTGATAACATCATCGCCGTATCTCATCTGTGAGTTATATGTGGAGCCTATATCCACTATCTCGCCGGTTAAGAGATTTACGAGATACACAACCACTGTAGTTGTGCCGATATCCACTGCAACTCCAAATCGCCTGTTGCAGGCATCAGTTGGGCTCAGGAATATAGCTTCGTATGGAATGCCGTCGCCGCCGACATATGTCAGTTCAACATTCCAGTTTGCAATCCTTAAGGTATCAGCCATTGTCGATACAAAGCCGTGAGAAAATCTCATGTTGCTCATGCCCTTTTCATCAAGAGTCCTTTTTAATCTCTCAAGGTCGCTGATGTTGTCGCTTATGGTCGGAGGCGGAAGCTCGAGATACAGCCTCTTTACAGCAGGGTTTATGTCAACACCAAAAGATTTCAGATATTCAACAAGGTCTTTTGTCTTTGCAATGGCAATCTTGTCGCCTACAACGAGCCTTGACTCCTTGGGTATCTCGATAAGAATATCTCCTTTAGGAACCGCCTGGCATGCGAGGACTATATCTGCCTCTCTTTCTTTCTGAGTAAGCTTTCCGTAAGAAATTACATTGCAGTCGCCTTCAACAATTTTAACCTTGCATTTTCCGCATGTGCCTTTCCCGCCGCATGATGCAACAAGATAAATGCCTGCTCTTTTAAGCGCAGAATAGATATCCTCTTTTTCCTTAAGTTTTATAACTTCATCTGATGTAAGCCTCAATTCCATAAATGGACACCTCTAAGAAAATGGATTGCTTGGTATTTTAACATACATTTTATTTATGCAGCAGCCGGATTTATGTTAAAATGACTGTGTTTTAATAATCGCTTAAGGAGAAGAGACAATGCCTGAAAAGGAACTCTTGCACATGTATCGCACTCCTGCCCTTTCTTCATACAAAAAGGCTGTTCTCTTAAAAACAGTCAGTGAAAAGATAATCACTGACATTATTAAGGATATAGAAACAGAGTTCTGCTTTAATATAGAATCCTCGGAACCGCTCACAGACGCCGAATTGAATAAACTCAAATGGCTTTTGGCAGAAACCTTCGAGCCTGATGATTTTTCCAACACAAGTTTTTTAACCGATTCGCCCGTTCACCGATTCACCAATTCACCAGTTTTTGAGGTCGGCCCGAGAATGAACTTCACCACTGCATGGTCCACAAATGCCGTCTCAATCTGTCACGCATGCGGACTGACAAAGATAAAGCGCATAGAGCGCTCAAGGAGATATAAATTAGTTTTCAGGCAAGAGGCAATAGGCGATAGGCTATGGGAAAAAGACTTTTTGGATCTCATTCACGACAGAATGACGGAATGCATGTATCCCGGCCCCTTAACAACATTCGAGACAGGGATAATACCCGAACCGGTAAAAATAATTCCACTCATAGAAGAAGGCAAGCCAGCCTTAATAAAGATAAACCACGAGATGGGACTCGGGCTCGATGATTGGGATATCGATTATTATTACAACTTATTCGTCAATGACCTCAAGAGAAATCCAACGAATGTTGAGTGCTTTGATTTAAGCCAGTCAAATAGCGAGCATTCAAGACACTGGTTTTTCAAAGGCAGGCTGATTATAGACGGCAGAGAGATTCCTGAAAGCCTTATGCAGATCGTCAAAGAGCCTTACAAAAGAAATCCCAACAACAGCGTCATTGCCTTCAAAGACAATTCCAGTGCCATAAGAGGCTACACTATACATACTATATTGCCCGATAATCCGGGAAAGCCGTCTCCTTTCAGGGAAACGGATGCAACTTACCACATAATTTTCACTGCCGAAACACATAATTTCCCGACAGGGGTTGCCCCGTTCCCCGGTGCAGAAACAGGCACAGGCGGAAGGATAAGGGATGTACATGCCACAGGCAGGGGAAGTCTTGTGGTTGCAGGCACTGCTGCCTATTGCGTTGGAAACCTCTTCATTCCCGACTATCCGCTTCCATGGGAGCACGGCTCTTTCATCTATCCCAAAAACCTTGCATCACCGCTACAGATAGAAATAGAGGCGAGCAATGGTGCATCAGACTACGGGAACAAGTTTGGAGAGCCTGTAATACAGGGATTCACAAGGTCTTTCGGATTGAAAATGCCAGACGGCAAGCGCAGGGAATGGATAAAGCCCATAATGTTCACAGGCGGCATCGGGCAAATAGACGCAAGACACCTCGAAAAGGGCGAGCCTGAAAAAGGCATGATGGTTGTAAAGATAGGAGGCCCTGCATACCGCATAGGAATGGGCGGCGGAGCCGCTTCGAGCATGATATCTGGTGAAAATATAGAGGAACTGGACTTCAACGCTGTTCAGCGCGGCGATGCAGAGATGGAGCAAAAGCTTAACAGGGTTATAAGGGCATGTGTTGAACTCGGGGATAAAAACCCTATCGTCAGCATACACGACCAGGGTGCAGGCGGAAATTGCAATGTCGTTAAAGAGATCATCCATCCCGCTGGTGCTAAAATAGACATCAGGAAAATTATAATCGGCGACCATACCCTTTCGGTACTGGAAATATGGGGGGCAGAATATCAGGAGCAGGATGCTATTCTCATACACTCAGACAGTATCAATATGTTCGAAGGCCTCTGCGAAAGAGAAAAGGTGCCGGTTGCCGTTATAGGCAAGATAACAGGCGACGGTTATATTGTCCTCTATGATAGCAAAGACGGCTCTGTTATCGAGAATTTAAACCTCGAAAAGGTACTGGGCGATATGCCGCAAAAAACCTTTCACCTTGAGCGAATTGCTTCTCATAATCAGCCCTTCCGCCTACCTGATAACATAACAATAATGGATGCCCTCGACAGGGTATTAAGACTTGTTTCTGTGGGTTCAAAGAGATTTCTCACAAATAAAGTGGACAGGTCTGTCACAGGACTGATAGCAAGACAGCAGTGTGCAGGCCCTCTTCAGCTTACAGTCTCTGATGTGGCGGTTATAGCCCAGAGCCATTTTGGTTTAACAGGCGCAGCAATATCAATTGGGGAACAGCCTATAAAAGGTCTCATCAACCCATCTGCAATGGCAAGGATGAGTGTTGGCGAAGCGTTGACAAACATTGTGTGGGCAAAGATAAGCTCATTGCGCGATATCAAATGCTCTGCAAACTGGATGTGGGCCCCAAAGCTTCCAGGTGAGGGCGCAAATCTCTATGATGCGGCAATTGCAATGAGGGATATGATGCTGGAACTGGGCATAGCCGTGGACGGAGGCAAGGACAGTCTTTCTATGGCAGCAAAGGTTGTGCATCCATCAGGAGAGGTAGAGACAGTAAAATCGCCGGGCACGCTTGTGATCTCTGCCTATGCCACATGTCCTGATATAACAAAGGTTGTTACCCCCGATATTAAAAGACCTGGCAAAAGCAGGCTTATTTACATAGACCTCGGTAACGGGAAGAACAGGTTAGGGGGCTCTGCCATTGCCCACTGCTACAAACAGGTTGGCGATGAATCCCCTGATGTGGATAATACGCAGTTGCTGAAGGATACCTTCAATGCAATTCAGGAACTGATCGATAGAGGACTTATCTTATCAGGACATGACAGGAGCGACGGCGGGCTTATCACAACGCTCCTTGAAATGGCATTTTCAGGGAACTGCGGATTGGAGATGAATCTTGAGTTAAGAATTAAGGGTCAAGAGTTAATGAAAGAAATAATATCACTGCTTTTTTCTGAAGAACTGGGGCTGGTCATTGAATATCTTCCAGAGAACGAACATGAAATTATCTCTATCCTTAAGAGTTCTTCTGTCTCTTATCAAATCATTGGAAAAACATTACCAGAGAAAAAAATTAAGTTGAACTTCCTAACTCTTAACTCTGAACTCTTAACTCTACTTGACGAAGATATGAGGGAACTGCGGAACATATGGGAGGAGACCAGCCACCAACTGGACATGCTTCAGGCAAATCCTGAATGCGTCATTGAAGAAAAAGAGGTCATTTATGACAGGACAGGACCATCATACAACATCCCTTTCACGCCCGAGCAGACGCCTGAAATAATCTTAAAAAGAGAGGTAAAACCTGCAGTAGCAATAATCCGAGAGGAAGGAAGCAACGGCGACAGGGAGATGACATCGGCCTTTTACCTGTCAGGATTTGAACCATGGGATGTAACAATGACAGATCTCCTGAATGAAAAAATAAATCTCTCCAGATTTAAAGGCATGGCCTTTGTAGGCGGCTTCAGCTATGCAGATGTCCTTGACTCGGCAAAAGGCTGGGCAGGAACAATAAGATTCAACAAAAAGCTCCATGAGCAGTTCAACGGTTTTTACAATAGACCGGACACCTTCAGTCTCGGCGTATGCAACGGGTGCCAGTTAATGGCACTCCTCGGTTGGGTTCCATGGCAGGGGATCGATGATAAATTCCAGCCGAGGTTCATACATAACAAGTCAGGGAGGTTTGAGTCCAGATTCGCCACAGTCAGGATTATTGAGAGTCCGTCAGTAATGCTGAAAGATATGGAAGACTCTGTTTTAGGAGTCTGGGTAGCACATGGAGAAGGGCATGCACATTTCCCTGATAAAAACGTATTAAATGAAGTAATAGATAAAAAACTTGCACCTATCAGATGGGTTGATGACAATGGAGAATTCACAGAAAAGTATCCATTCAATCCCAATGGTTCGCCATTCGGGATAACGGCATTGTGTACACCTGACGGCAGGCATCTTGCCCTTATGCCCCATCCTGAAAGGACATTCCTGAAGTGGCAGTGGGCATGGATGCCAGAGGAGATGAAGAAAGACCTTAAGGCATCGCCTTGGCTGAAAATGTTCCAGAATGCACGGCAGTGGTGCGAACACTCGTAAGGGTGACGAAGTCCCCTTTACGGAATCCCCCTTTGGGGTTTTTATCAACATATTTAGGAGGCTTGTGGAGATGGTTAAGAAGACCCATGTAAAGTCCTTCTACAACGGCATATTTGTTACCTGCTATGAGTACAAAGGCGTGAAATATGTAGCCAACCAGCATGGGGACTGGGACGTGTACGAAGGAGAATACGTAAGGGGCGAAAGGACAAGGACAATACCGAAAGAGTCGGAGGAGATCAGAAAGATCATGAGCGAATGTCAGAAACATGAAAGAGGAAGGCGATAGTGTTTGCCTTATAAAATCCTTGCAGATATAGTTGTCATTATACATTTCCTCTGGATAGTCTTTTTGATATTCGGTGCATTCTTAGGAGTAAAGTACAGGGCTGTAAAAATATTCCATATCTCGGGTCTCATCTTTACCTTTATCATACAGATATTCGACTGGTACTGCCCGCTTACCCATCTTGAGGTATGGCTAAGGTCAAAACATGATCCTGCACTCGCCTATACAGGATCATTCATTCCTCATTATATAGAGAAAATCGTATACATCGAACTTCCTCATTATAGTATCTTTGTACTTACTGTCATTTTATGCGGATTCAATGCGTGGTTTTATATCAAGAAGAAGAAAAATGCTTAAGTATAAATGTATTATTTGGATTTAAGCTTCTTTGAAAGATAATCGGCCATTCTGAGAGGCTCCGGTATCCTGTATTTAAAAACGCATTTCATCACTACCTCTACAGACGAATCAATATCAATCATATGCCCGGGAGAGACAAAAACAGGCTTTACATTGCTCCGTGTTCTTAATACGGCACCGACTTTCATACCTTTGTAATAAAGATATGTCCAGATCCCCTTTGTAACATCAGGCTCTTTAAATTCCCCTACAAGCCTCGATTTTGCACACCCTATGGTGGGAATATTCAAGATCACCCCGATATGGGATGCAATGCCTATTCCCTTTGGGTGCGCTATGCCCTGACCGTCAAAGAGTATGACATCAGGTTTTGCATCCAATTTCCCGATGGCATTAATAATGGCATGTCCTTCTCTAAAAGAAAGCATTCCAGGGATATAAGGGAATCTTATTTTTTCGATAGAAAAAGCATCCTTTATATGCCTTACCTCTGGATATTCGTATAGAGCTGCAACTGCTATAACTTTATCGCCGGCAAAAGCAGCATCAACCCCTGCAATTAATTCAGGTGTCTTTTTCAGAGGTATAATCTTCACCTTCTTTCTCAGGATATCCTGAATTTTCTTTGCCTCTAAAATATCCTTTGGCCATAAATTTTTTCTCATCAAAATAATTATACCTGACATTCAATCTAAGTTATAATTAACCTATGAAGGTTCCAGGCCCAAGCTACAGCGTAACTCTGAGGATAGAAGTGATCAATAAGCCGGGAATGTTCGGCAAGATTGCAACTGCCATCGGGAATGTGGGGGGAGACATAGGTGCTGTTGATATTGTAAGTGTAGGCAGAGGGGTAATAGTCAGGGATATTAATGTAAATGCAAGGGACGAGACACACGAAAAAAAGATAGTTGAGAGTGTAAAGAAAATAGATGGCGTAAAGCTTCTCCATGTCTCTGATATGACATTCCTCATGCATCATGGAGGAAAGATAGAGATACACAATAAGGTTCCTGTAAGAAACAGAAATGACCTTTCCATGGTCTACACGCCTGGAGTTGCAAGAGTCTGCACTGCAATACACCACGATAAGGAAAAGGCCTACAGGTTCACAATAAAGAGAAACTCTGTTGCAATCATTACAGACGGCAGTGCTGTCCTCGGCCTGGGTGACATAGGACCGGAGGCAGCAATGCCAGTGATGGAAGGCAAGGCTATGTTATTTAAAGAGTTTGCAGATATAGATGCATTTCCTATAGCCCTTTCGACAAGGGACACAGAAGAGATAATAAAGGTTGCGAAATACATCTCGCCTGCATTTGGAGGAATAAATCTTGAGGATATATCTGCGCCGAGATGCTTTGAGATAGAGGAGAGGCTAAAGATAGAACTTGATATTCCTGTATTTCACGATGACCAGCACGGCACAGCAGTAGTAATACTTGCAGCCCTGATTAACGCAGTTAAAGTTGTTGGAAAAAGATTGGAAGATTTAAAGGCAGTAATATCCGGCGCTGGGGCTGCAGGGACAGCAACATGTAAGATGCTCTTAAAAATTGGCATAAAAGACATCATTGTCTGTGACAGGGCAGGCGCTATTTATAAAGGCAGAAAAGAGCACATGAATTCCGTAAAGGAATGGATTTCTGAAAATACAAACCCGGGAATGATAAAGGGGAGTCTTTCAGATGCAATGGCCGGTGCGGATATATTTATAGGTGTATCAGCACCGAATCTCATAACAGTCGATGATATAAAGAGGATGTCCCATGACCCGATAGTATTTGCCCTTGCAAATCCGGAACCGGAGATTGCTCCGGAGGATGCCATACCGCATGCAAGGATATTCGCAACAGGCAGGTCGGATTATCCAAACCAGATAAACAATATGCTTTGTTTTCCGGGACTCTTCAGGGGGCTTCTGAACTCAAGGGCAAAAGAGGTGAATGATGATATAAAGCTTGCTGCTTCAATGGCAATAGCATCGATGGTGGATGAAAAGGATTTGAGTGAAGACTATATTGTACCGAGCATATTCGACAGAAGAGTGGTTGCCGAGGTCGCTGCAAAAGTCTCAGAAGCAGCGCACAAAACAGGAATAGCAAGGAGGGAGTAATAAGGTATGGCAAAAATCGGATTATTATCAAAACTTGGGATTATCATTTTAGCCTTTGGGCTGACAGCCCTTTACTGCAATTATGCATATGGAGCGGAATGGGAACTGTATGCCGAAAACCAGAATTTCTCTTTTTATTATAATGTAGAAGCTCAAGACCCCTTAAAAAATATCTTCGATATCTTCAGGAAGAAAATAGTAACGGTATGGACAAAGCGTGTGAGTAAAGACGACAAGGGCAGAAACTGGCAGATACAGGAAAACAAAAGGCTTGGACTGTCTATAAAGGGATACGAAAATTATGAATACACAGTTTTTTTAAGAGAAATAAACTGTTCGGACAGGATATCTCGTTCAATATCAGAAGCAGACTACACAAAGAACGGTAATCTATTGTCAAAATCCGAATCTCCGTATTCTGAATGGAAACCTATAGTCCCTGGATCATATGATGAGGCATTGCAAAAAACAGTGTGTGCGGTAAAGACGTCCGGGACACAAGAAACAAAAAATTAAAAGTGGAGCTGAACGGGATCGAACCGTCGACCTCTTGAATGCCATTCAAGCGCTCTCCCAACTGAGCTACAGCCCCAAACCATTGTAATTTAAAGCATTTAGGCATTTGCTGTCAAGCTACCTTTGGTTACTGTCATAGAATTGTAATACTTTAGCTGATTTTGACCTTCATTTTGAGGCGTTTTGCCGTTCAAAAAATTATCGTATTTTTTGACTGCCTCTACCTTATGAGAAGGGGCTAAATGAGCATACCTTAAAGTCATAGTCAGGGTCTTATGCCCTAATAGCTCCTTGACTGTGGTTAAATCCACTCCGGCCATGACAAGATGAGATGCAAAGGTATGTCTCAGGTCATGAAAGCGAAAGTCCTTAATCCCTGCTCTCCGGCAAGCTGTAGCAAATGCCCGTTTAACATCACCATAAGGCTTTCCTGTGAAATTGTCGTAAAAGACATGGGAAATATCGAGTCTTCTGGTAATACCCTGTAAAACGCCTCTCAGCGTGTCATTGATTGGTATTTCGCGGCGCTCTCCATTCTTGGTTTTGTCCAGCAGAATGAAACCATGCCTGAGATCAATATTCGCATCCCATCGTAGATTTAGGATTTCGCCTTTCCTCATGCCAGTATTCAGAGCGGTAATCACGATTGGCTTTAAATGAGGCTCGCAGGCATTAATTAAAGCCTGGCACTCCTCTTTCGACAGATACCGCAAACGCTTATTATCCTCTTTGAGCATTTTTACTTTTGGGATCGCCGCACTGTCAATCATTTTCCAATCGGCTGCCTTTGTGAATATGTGGGCTAAAACAGCTATTTTCCTGTTTACTGTTGCCGGTTTATTGCCCTTACTCAGCATTTCGGATTGGTATTGCTCGATAACCTCAGTTGAGAAATCGTTTAAAAATAAATCCCCGAATTTTTTAACCAGTTGGGCGATAAGATAGCTTTTCCATCGTTTAAACGCCTTTTGACGTCCTTCTGCCCATGCTTTATATTTTTCGGATAATTCGATAAATGTGTATTCCTTCGGCTTTTCATCCTCCCGTAGTTCAGGGATCCATTTCCCGATTGCGATTTTACCTTTTATTGCATCGTAAATTGTTTGTGCTATTTGCTTATCCGATGTACCTGTTGACATCTGATACTGCCTTTTGTCCACACAAAAACTCATCCACCAAACTGGTGAATCTTTTCGCCTGTAAAGTCCCATTTTAAAACCTCCTTAATTGGGACCCATCAAGCCTTGCAAATCCTCGTTTTTCAAAGAGCGCTTGATGGGATTATAGCATGAAACATGCTAACACATACAAAAACTGCTATTTCTCAATTTTTAGCCTCCTATGAGCATATATACACTCTTTTCGCAAACATGTCGCCGGTTTAAAATATTTGCTGTGCAGATATTCCCGGCCACAAATAGGGCAAATTGACCGCTCCCATTTCGTGATGGCCCTTTCCATCTCGTCCGCGCTGATATTTTCAAGCTCGCCTTGCATAATTAACCCCTGACAAATTTTCGATAAATAGCGATAGTGCGGCGATGTCTTTTTGGATCATGGCGAGCAATTCGATTACATCCTCCCCGAGACAATCACGTTTTTCAATAAGCAATAAATCGATTGTTCCGCTTATAACATGAGTACGGTTAATGACAATATCGGTAATACATCGCCGGTGATTTTGTTCGAGGATATCAGAGATACAGGCCTCTCCGTCCCGGCAAAAGATTGAGCATCTATTATCTGACACGGGCACCCTCGCCTTTACAGATGATATCCCGGATAAAATTTATTTGCCCTGTTTTACTGCTGAACGGCCCTGTGCATCTCTCCTGCATCTTCGCTGTATAGATACAGCGACGCACGGCGTAACACTGTTTGCATTTCTCAATTTTTTTTGTTCTATCTACCATATGCCTTACCTTATTAATGCACCAGAACACAAAAAAATTCAGCGCTTTTATATATTTTTTCAGATTGACAAAGCGCTACATGATTTTTAAAATGTCTTAAATCCCAAAATATTAGACGACTAATATTTTCTATAAGAGACTCTAAATGGAGAGAATATTGTGATTTTCCATGTAATTCTCGAACATGCTGAAGACGGATGGGTAAGTGATATAAAGTAAGAAATTATTTTATGGAGGATTCAGATGAAAGGAATTTTGAAAGTTTTGGTGTTGGTAATAGGGGTGATGGTGGTGAGTGGATGTGGAGGTCACTATGTGTTGGACAAATATATTGATCAAAACCAGATTGTAAGTTCAAATGACCCTAATGCTATTAATGTGTATGTGGGGGGATGCAAATTTAACGATGGACCAGGCGGACCGCAGTCATTAAACAAAAGCACGGCAGAAGGAGAAATATCACTATGGATAAAAAAGGCACTCGTAGAAGAATTTGGCAAAGTTACATTTGTGGATAGCAAGCAGCAAGCAGATATTGCTATTGAGACTAAAAAAGTAGAGTTTAATGTAGGGGGCTGGGGACCTAAAAATCGGGTAACATCAGTAATAAATGGCAAAGAAATAACTGTTGTTGCTTACGGGAAAACTAATAATGGTTTATCCCCAATAAATAATATACAGTTTTCGAATATGTTAATGGCAAGTTCTAAGTTGCTTGCCCAAACGTTGAAACAAAGCATCTCTATAGTTAACGGTAAAACCACTGTATCAAATCTCCCTAAAAAAATCGAGGCAACATTTAGAAATAATAACGATAAAGAATTTGATGGAAATATCTATGACATAGAAGTTTCAAAAGATGAATAGATTTGAGGATGGGGAACAACTCCCCAGCCTCTTGCTTTATTAATTTGTTGGCACAAGGGCAGGAACAGTGCCTGTATTATACTCTTAGGACAGTCGGCGGGAATCCTCGGTATTTCAATGCCGAGATGAAAGCCGACCATTTACAGGGTCAAGCAGTGCCGATGCTATCAAAGTGTATATAGGAGAATATGGGTTCAGTGATGGGCATGGGGGTACTCAAACAATTGGGAGAACTATATTTGAATGCGAAATGTCGTTATGGAAATCTACGACATAAAAATAACAAAGGCCGGGGATTAATCCGGCCCTTTCTTTTATTTATCGGCATAGGAACAGATACTGTCAAGTCTTTTCTGTAAATTTTCATCAGGGCTTTATCCTCTGCCAATAGACCATCGTCAATGCCCGCTCCTCGTCCTGAAATCTCACGACTCCCCCGCTCCGGCGTTTAACTGTTCTGCTCGACAAATTCTCACTGCACAGGCGTTGGCACAGGCACGGTGCTTTCAGTCGGATTAAACGGATATCTATACTTTCTCAAATCGTTGTGCTTATCGAACATCTCGTCATACAGAGCCTTAGCCCTCGGATCGCTTAAGGGCAACTGCTCAATCGCCGGACTATCGCAGTTAGCCGTATTTGAAGGGCCTCCGCATGCTAAAGCCTTTCTGTAGTCAATCTTCTGGACGAATACCTGAACACCGCCGGGAGTATTCTGGTGGTCAGGCATTAACCACTGGGAGCGTGTTCGGTCCGCTACAGCCTTTGCATCGCCAGACATGTTCCTTTTTAAGTATCAAGACCTTTTGGATTGCAGTTTAACCACAAGCCTTGCATCTAATGCATCGGCAATCTTTTTAAGTGTAGAAAGTTTTGGCAGTCCATGAGTTAGTCCTTCAATCCTTGCAATAGTAGATTGGAATATAAAGAGGGATAATCCCAACTGCGGTTACCTTTTGTGCCTCAATATTCCTTCTTCCTATGCTCTATATCCTATTGACTCTTCATTTAAAATGTTATATTATGTAAGCCATAGGTAGGCTGTAGAAATGACAAACGACATGCAAAATATAACAAGAAGCCCTTTAGGCAGAACTGAGGCGCAGTTTCTTGCGAAAATAGGCATTCATCCAACTTTTAGCATTGCAGATGCCCGCCGTGTACTCGGACACAAGAAAAGCGATCCCACCAGACAATTTTTGGAGCGTCTTCAAACCAAAGGCTGGATCAGGAGTATCAGGCGGGGACGATTCGCGGTCATACCGCTCTCTTCCGGTGAAGATAGGACTCCGCAATTGCATGAATTTATAGTTGCTATGGAACTGGTATCTCCTGCGGCAATTGCATACTGGTCTGCGCTTAATCATCACGGCATGACCGAACAGCTTCCCAGAACCGTCTTTATAGCTACCAATCATCCAGTGAGGCGGCCTCCACGCGAAGCGCTCGGCGTGAGCTACAAGATAGTCTCGCTCAGACCGGAAAAGTTCTTCGGCATAGTCAAAGACTGGATAGATGAAACACCTTTTATGATTACGGATAGGGAAAAAACAATTATTGACGGACTTGACCTGCCTCAGTATGTCGGAGGAGTTGGAGAAATAGCAAAGGCACTGGCGACCGCATGGCCACAAATAGATGAGGTAAAACTTAGGAAATACGCAGTCAAAATCGGAAATAGCGCTGTTGCAAAACGCCTCGGATTTTTAATGGAAACGCTTAAATTAGGAAATATAGAAAAGTTCCGAAAAGCTGTTACTCTCGCGCCGGGCTTTTCACTACTTGATCCTACATTGCCACGGCACGGGAAATACAATCGCAGGTGGGGGTTATTGATTAACACGGAGATCAAGGCATGATTACGACTGCAGAACTGCATCGCATTGCCGAAAAAGAGGGGCTCCGTTTTGACCAGACCGAAAAAGATTACGTAATCCTATGGGTATTACGAGGATTAGTACATTCAGGAATAACGAAGCATGGATGGATTTTTAAGGGCGGGACTTGTCTGAGGCACTGTTATTATGAGGGCTACAGGTTTTCAGAGGACATTGATTTCAGTTGCAGACCAGGAGGCGATAATCTTGAGACATCACTAGAGTTGCTGCAAAAAGCTGCTGACCGTGTACAAAGCGAATCAGGTGTCAGAATAACCGTAAAGAAGCCTCTTACTATCCCAGGAGATTTTCAGATTGAGATTCCTCTTGAATACAGCAGGGGCGGAGCACGCAGGCAGGGGTTACCTCAAGTCAAGGTGCATCTGACCTTTGATGAACCGATTCTTGATACACAGATTGTATGCTCCATCAAATCTCAGTATTCCGACCTCTCCACTTTTAAGGTTCATTCATACACGAAGAAGGAAATTGTTGCTGAGAAACTGCGTTCCCTTTTGCAACAACAAAAAAAATGGCCCAGACCGAGGGACTTGTATGATCTCTGGTATATGTTGTGCCGCTCAGGAGAGCATTTCACATGGGCTGAGTTATTCCCGATGTTTCAGGAGAAATGCCGAGTTAGAGAGATTAAGCCCGACATTTCAGGACTGACATCCGCTAACCTCAAAGAATGGAATAGAAATGCATGGAAAGACCGCCTTGGTCCGATGCTTAAAGAACTGCCGGATTTTGAGATTGTATGGAAGGAATGGACAGAGACTTTTCGTGGAATTGTGAAACCAAAATAACATCTAAAGACCGCTGAAACCAACGGATGGGTAGTGGCAGAATGTCCAGCCCTACCAGGATGCGTTTCACAGGGCAAAGACGAGAAAGAGGCTATTGAGAATATTAAAGAAGCTATCATAGCATGGTTATGGACCGATTATTTTAGACAGCAGTGATATAAAGTAAGAAATTATTTTATGGAGGATTTAGATGAAAGGAATTTTGAAAGTTTTGGTGTTGGTAATAGGGGTGATGGTGGTAACAGGGTGTGGAACTTATCATACGGCATTAAGACCTACAGACAGCGGATTTCATGACATTGTAAGAGATGGTGGTAGTATGAAGGTCTATATTGAGCCTGCTGAGCTTGAGGATTGTTTATGGGGAATAGGGGAAAAAATAAATGGGTGCGTAAAAATAAATACATCCTCATTGTTAGTTCCTGCATTAAAGGCAGAGGGCATCAAGGTTGTTAATAGCCAGCAGAATGCAAATGTTATTATTAAGCTGTTTCATCTAAGTAATGGTAGAGGACTGGATTACTTTCCTACAACTGCAAAATTTGACATCAATGGCAATATTGTCGAAGTTGTTGCAAAGCCATACATTGAAACGCTAAGCACCTTCTCAACTGCTGATAAAAGAGATTGGGATGCAGGCGCAAAAACTGTAGCGATGGTAATAACAAAACTTTTGAAGTATAACAAAATATGCAATGATTGTGAAATAGTAGCAAAAACTGCATATAGCAAAGAAGATGGTAGTAAAATTCTTGAATACAGAGATAATACAGGGTTTTAGATGCCAGCCAGCCTAAAGGGTTGTTTAGGATAGATAAGTATATAGAGGCCGAGGATTAATCCTCGGCCTCCTGTGTCATTTTTTTCTTCAATCTCTGTTCAATGATGCTTTTAGCAAGTTCGTATTCTGGCAGAAGTTTTTCATACTCTTCTTTAACTTTTTTATCTTCTAACAGCTTTTTTTTGTGTTCTCTATAAGTGTAAGTCATAAATTATCCATCCTCCTTTGGATATATTCTTCCATTCGCTTAAGGGCTACAGCTATTTCTTTCTGCGGTGTTTTCTCGGTCTTCTTTGTGAAGCCGTGCAGTAAAATAAACTTTTTCCCTGTATATGTAAAATAGAAAATCCTATGTATATTCGACCTGTCTTTTATTCTTATTTCAAAAAGCTTTTTATGCCCTTAAGAGGTTTGACATAAGGTTCTTTTACATTAAGCCCATATTCTTCAAGTAAGTCTGCAATAAACATATTAACCTTCTACTGGTCGATTGCCCTCAATTGTGGTTTACCAGCAGGCGGACGTAATCACTAAGCCATTTTATGGCTATGGATAGCCTTATTAATCACTTCTTTTACCCATTGGTTCAGGCTTTTCCTCATAGCTTTGGCTATAGCTAAAGCCTTAGCGCGAGTTTCAGAAGAAACACGGCTTAAATAGTTTGCGCCCTGTAGCTGCACAGTCAGCGATATAGTGGTTTATCGCAGCCTCAAAATCAGTTTTCAGTTCTTTTACTGTTGTTCCATGAAAAGTAATGTTGTCTTCGATTCCCATTACTTTTCCCGTAAAAATATTATCCCGCTGATCAAACTCAATATAAGCAACATATCCTTTGTATGTCATAATATTTTTCATAGTATCACCTCCAAATGCCTGAGCCACTCGCAGCTCACCACCGATATGCGAAAGCGGAATCTTTCTGCCTTCTCTCTTTGCGGTCTTTATCCATAATTCCTGAGCAATTTTTACCTGCTTTATAGCCTCCTCCTCTGTTTTACCGAATGCAGAACACCCCGGCAAATCAGGGATAACCGCTATAAATCCTTTATCTTCTTCGCTGTAGAAAACTTTTATGGGATAATGCATCTTTACTCCTCCTTTAATTTCAGGTTGTATTCCTCAATAAAGTAGCGGACAGTGGCTGCTATTTTGCCATCGCTTTTTCTTTTACCTTTTCGGCAAGCCATACCTTGATAAGAGACTGATAGGGTATATCCTTTTTGTTAGCCTCGATCTTAATGTCTTCAAGCAGCGATACCGGCAGTCTAATCGATATAGACTTTGTGGAGAGCTTCAGATTAGGGAATTTCGCCTTTACAGCTTTCGACCAATCAAGGTATTCAGTTGTATCGTGAGTTGCCCAGAATTCACGATCTTCGTCTTCGGATTTAAATTTAGGTATGGGTTTAAGCTTTTTCCTTTTCATAAATGCTCCTCTCTTTTCTATTGGCATTGCGGGCAGATATTACACGAATCCTCGTGTCCTGCTCCCGCAATGTGAAACTTACATGCAATATTCGTCCCTCGTTTGTCCTTCCTATAGCATGATAGCGGTTTTCCCTTATTTTTCTCTACCGTTGCAAGAAAATTTTTTGTATAATACGACATGGTTAAAGATTTTGGATACCTCATATTTTTTTATTTGATGTTTGTTTTACTGTCTTTTCTTGTGCTGACAGGGCTATATGACGATTTTCGCCGCAGAATGCCTTACATGGCAGATAAGAGATGGAAGAGAATCCTATGGCTGACCAGTTGCCTTGCCTTTATTCCGCTTATTATTTTCCTTGTCCAGTTACCCTTTTTTGTTTTAGGCGAGATGAAAAGATTTATTAAGGGAAGTGAGTAATTTATCCGTGAATTACTGGAACAAACAAAATAGTTGGGTTGAAATAATAGGGACATGGTTTATGACCTTTGTTCTTTTCTTTGTTACGCTTTTCATCAATGTCATTCTGAGTACTATCATCGGGGCATTCTCCGGTTGGTTGTTATCATGGATATTTTTAGGAGACTGGATTGCAAAAGGGTTAAATGCCGTAAGAGTCGAGGTTAAATCAAGCGAACTTTATATAATTGGAGCTGCTGCAGGGTTTTTATCAGGTTTTTTAAAATATTCTTTTTCTATTAAGCGGGATGGAAAAGGGATTTAGGGCGGGGCAATATCTCACATCAGTTCCCCTTGCCCCGCCGTACCAGGCTCTTAATATTCTTGGCCTTCAAAAGTCGGGGAACCAATTCTCGGACTAATCTAATTATACCGAATTTGTATTTTTAAGTAAAATTACACGATACACAACCTTTTTAAAAACTGAACTCAAAAAAGGATTCCCTGAAAAACATCTCTTATACTGGATTTGCGAGGGATGCATCCGTCATATGCCAATAGCCGGATTAGAGCCAGCGAGGATTGTGAATTATTGTATTTCTAAGTAAAATGCTTAACTGAATAAACATTTAAAGAGTTAAGGTTGCAAGGATTTTCAATGAGTTAACGAAATTGCAAGCTTTCTGCCTAATGCCCTCGCTACTCTATCTAAAAACTCAAGAGACGGCATTCTTTTATCTTGAGGGTTCTCAAGTCTTGCTATGCTTTGCTGCTTTGTGCCTACCGCTTCAGCCAATTGGGCTTGTGAAAGTTTTTTTGCCTTTCTCATGGCTGCTATCTGCTGCGCTAAAATCCTTTTAGCCTCTGCTTTTTCAAAATAATACCTGAATTCTTTGTCGCGTAAATTCTTTTCGATATGCCTATCGAGATCGCTCTTCATCTTCTTTCCTCCATCAATTGTTTCATTCTCTGTTTAGCTGTTTCTATTTCACGCAATGGCGCTTTAGGCGTCTTCTTAAGATAAGCATGCAATAGCACCATTTCATTCCCTTTCATGACTGCATAAAAAATCCTGTGCTGGTTGCCGTGTGTTTTTATTTTTAATTCCCATAATTTCCCCTCTATCTGTCTGAATTCAACTCCTACCGCCTCAGTGCCGTATTCCTGAATACCTTTTAATGCAGAAAGAATCTCCGCCCTCTCTTCTTTGTTATCTATATCGTCAATATATTGCTCAACTGGAGCTTTGCCGGAGTGCGTTCTAAAATAATTGACAGAAAATTTCACTGTTTAATGTTACAACCGATTGGTTGTTAAAGTCAAGATCACAAGGAATGCAAAAATGTTCCACTTTCGCAAATGCGAAAGTGGAACATTCCGAGAACCAGCATGAAAAATTAAACGATAACTCACTGATTTTTAATAAAAATAATAGATAACTTACTTAAAAATACAATAAAGGATAGGATATAATTGTATTGTTAAGTAATAAAAGGTAAATAAACACTTTATATCAAAGAGTTATAGATAAGCACCACTCAATACATAAGGTAGAAAATTCTTTTTTTTGTATTACTAAGTAAGTTTTACGCTTTTAAAAAAAAAGGCGGGTTATTTCCCCGCCTTTTTTAATGCCTCTGCAAAACGAGCATGGAAGCCCGATTCTGAGAGTGTTGTTGGTATCTGTGTAGGTTGTCTACGCTTGGATATCGCCCATATTTCTGTCCTGCTACCAGAAGATGTAAAAGAAGATGTAAAAATAACCCTGAACAGCGTGTTAAGACTTGTCGTGTTGAGATACGATACATTATCCTCGATCACTTCGAACCCCTCGTTCCTCAGTATGCTCTTACTTATCGCCTTAGCTGTATCGATGTCGATGTTATATGTCTGCCTTATGCCTTCTTGTGACCGCTCTGCTTCGTCCAATGCTCGGATATTCCTCATGCATCCAGTTGTTAAAAACAATAATACAATTAATACTACTGATACTATCTTCATCTGGTTTTCCTCCTTTAGCTGGGGAGCGGTTGCTCCCCGGCTGTTGTTTTTACTTCCACTCGTCAACGGTGTATGTCCTCTTGACAGTGATATGCACGTGAGCCTTGGCGTCGTCGTATTCGATTGGACAACTAATAGTGTATGCCTCGCCCATGCCCGGGCCGTTTACGAGATTGTGTAACCAGAGTGGATATCTGTACATTGGGGCAATTCCACTCTCGAAGCCCTTATCGAGATCTTTGACCTTGAAATTATATTTTTTTTCGAAATCAAACTTATCCATCTTTCCACCCAGAAAATCAGCGAATACCTCTTCTTTTTCTATCTGCTTTTTGGTTGCATAGAGCTTGATATCTGCAGTTAACCTCGGCCCTACGAGATACAGCGACCTCGGCCCATAAGCGGTTAACGTGCATTCAACCTTTGCCTCTTCTGGATTACCTACTGTCGTTTCCGTTGCAGCAAAAGCCTTTGCGGCTATTAATGTAAACATAAGAATAAACGCGATAATCACAATCATGAGTGCCGCTGTTGATATTTTATCGCCTTTTCCCCTTTCCCAAAAAATCGGACTTACTACCTTCACTCGCCTCATTTTCTTCTCCTTTTTTGATTTTTTTACTGGCGCTAAAAGCGCCTTACTACTGCTTGTGTAAACTACTGCAATGCTCTGCGATTATGCGCTTGAGTGTCTTTTCCCCTTTGCCCCTTATATATTCCGTAATAATACGATCTTCAAGCTTATATCGTGTGTCGCGTCCATTCATAATCAATTCGATAACATTCTGTTGCAAGACTTCCTCACAGTTAATCGTCTTGATTACATTCGTTAGAGTGTTGTTATTTGCGCTTGTAGCTGCAGCAGATAACAGCATAATCGCCAATACCACGGATACAATCTTCATTGCTCACCTCTACTTAAGAGCAGGGGACGGGCATCAAGGATGCCCTGCATTGTCCCCTTACAATTAATATGCTTCCAACCCTATTTTTTTTTCGCATGATATAAATATTACCGATGCCCCACCACGCTCATAAAAAAAAGGACGATGTAAACATCGTCCTGACCTAAAAAACCGATTGTAGGGCTTCCTACGAAGCCAACTATTTATAAATCTTCGATTTCGTCGTTAGCGTTGACTTCTGTTGCCTCTTCTGCTGTTGATTCCGATGGTTCGCTTGTTGTCTCTGTTGTTGCCTTTTTCTTGAAGGCAAATTTTTCATTTAGTATGAACGGCTCTGTTGACTGCTCAAGCTTAAGTATCGGTATATTAGTGGCAAGAACATCACTATCCACAAGTCTTACAATCGCCTGCAGCTTCTGCAATCCAAGAATCTCACTCGGAAGTATAAGGCGCTCAGTGACTTGATGAGTGCGTGAACTCGAGCTCCTGTGCGATCCTCCGAGATTATGCAGACTTGTTGCGCTGCTCTCACCGCTTGTCTCTGTGTAATCAGTCCTCCACCGAGTTACTTCGCCGAATTCCCGGCTGAAGTAATCCGCTGTTTCAGGATCCACAACCTGTAGCACCACATGGCTTCCGAGGCTGTTGCTAATGCTCTGACGTATTGTTTTGCTATACTTAGTCTCGATTTGCGCGAGGTCTTGAATCCCCAAAAATGTACAGCAACCCTTACTTCTGCCCTGAGTAATTAATGAAGATGTTGATGGAAGACGATTGAGTCTCCCGAACTCGTCAAGCAGCACATATATCCTTCTATCCAGGTCATCCGGGAGACTGAGAATTGTTCGAATGAAGCTCTCAATGAAGAGAGACAGGAGAGGCCGTAATGCGTCCTCTGTCCGCTGATAATTTGTAACAAAGATAGTGCCTGGCTTATCACTTGACAACCATGTGTCGAAGTCGAATGTAACCCCCGTATCCCCGAAATTAGTGGATGGTAGATATGCAAGACAATTTGTGAACCGTCCGAAGGTGCTCATAACGCTTTGTGATTCCTTATTGTCGGGGAATCCAATGAGGTGCTCCGATCCTCGCAAATTATTGTCAGTGATTATTTTTGCTAATTCATTTTTATCTGCGATCAGTTTTTTGAGTTCCTCATTGCACGCGCGGCCCTCCTGCATAAGGTAGGTCATCGCTCCGATAAGCACATTCCTTGCAGCATCTGTCCAGTGCTGATCCACGTTGCCCGGGGCTGGCGGGATTAATGCGGTCGCTATAGACTCCAGGTCCCAAGGCCCGACCACGCGGCTGAAGACATCCCAGGGCACGCACCTGGCATCAAGCGGATTAAATATTACGTCCGTTTCCGGGTTGTAAAAGCTCGCAAGGTAATCTGACTTGTGGTCGTGGACTATAGCCTTCGACCCTCGGAATTTTAGAACGTCTAATATCTGCGATATTATTTGTGTCTTGCCTGTTCCCGGGCGTCCAACTATCAAGAATCCCTTGGTTTCTGCATCAAGCGGAACGAAGATATCGCCTATCACAAGATCGTAGACGCTAAATTTCATTTGGGCGCGGACACGTGCAATGAGTCGATCATTCGGTTTAGCGCCGTGCGCAAGACACGCCGCGGCAATAACTTCGTCCTCGTCCATGCCTTTATCTTTTCCGCGTATGGCTGAGATTACAATCTGGTCGAGGGGATCTTTCACCCCGAACCGAGCGCCCTTGATGTAGCCAATGTTCGGGTCCCGGGGGATCGGTAGTCCGAGGTCGTCTGTGTTTTTTACATCCTTGGGCGCCGATTGCCGGCGCCCTCTTTTAAAACTGTATACGATCACTGCGACGATTATGACAATCACAATCTTGCTCATCATTTTGGCATCAACGCCGATTTTAATAGACAACATTAGTATCGCAGCAATAGCAACAACAATGCCCGCAAACAATAGCAGTGTTTTTGTAAAGTCTTTCATTTTTTTATCCTCTCTTAAAACGGCGATGGTTGCTCAGCGCCGCAAAAAAGATACCTGCCAAAACAGGCAGCAGCCCCACCGCCGCATCCAACACATCATGGAATTGGACGTATACAGAGGAGGGGATAGCACTCAACACGACAATAATAAACAACATCATTAATGTCCAAGACAAGAAAAATACAAGAATAGCATTGGTTATACGCATAACAAGCGGGACTTGCACCTTGGCCTCTGAATGCTGCAACTGTTGCGGAGCAAACTGTTCAGTAATACTGCGTGGCGTTAAAGAACGTTCGTTTGCACGACGCATATAGCGCCTAACAATCGCACTCCAAACTACATAAATAATAATGAGAATCGTTAACGTTACAAAGTCTGGCTTAATTCCGAACATTTTTACCTCCCTTTTCCTTTCCAAATTTTTGTTATTACATATGCGGCGGCAATCCCCGCCGCTACTATTCCAACACATTTACTACATTTTTAAATACAGCAAAAAACTGTTCCATGATTACCTTCCCCCCTTTTGATTTAAGTAGATTTTTATCGCGGCCCAGGCTGCGATAATTCCTGCCCCTACTATTAATAACACCCTTACCACTTCTCTTACTGTGTCCATCAGCTCATAATATTGTACTCCCATTGCTATCACCTCCTTCTGTTGAAGATATGCGTTAATATCAAGATTTTTTTTTGCACTTTTGGGGCTTTTCCCTTAAATCCCCATCGATGTTATTCTTGTTTCCATTTTTTAACCTCTTTTAATCCCTTACAGTGTGTGTCATGCCATATTTTGTTGATTTTGATTCGGAAATCTTCCAAATCGAAACCTTCCCAATTTCTCGACTCGTATTCCATTACAAGCCTACCGATTCTTATTGCCCTCTCGTTTTCGATCTGCTCTGCAAGTTCTAATAGCTTCTGCGCCTGTTCCCTTAACTCCTGTGCTGTCTTCTTTGTCTTTGCCATTTTTAACTCACCTCCTTTCGATATTTACAACTATCGCAAAAATTTGCGAAGTAAAATTCTGCCTTCTGGCAAAAATTGGGATCCTCTATGTCTCCCTCAAACAGCTCAATAAAACTAATGTGCAATTTGTCCCTGTAGTATCTGTAGATCAAACAATCAGTCTTATGGATACTCACATTACCTCCTTTTCTGTTAAGGCAAGTTCGTGCAGACAGATGGGACATAGTAAGCCATACGTCTTAACGTAAGACGTCTCTAACTCGTCCCCACATTCTATACATCTACTAACAACAATTAGATACATATTGCCTCCTGTTAAGCTTTACTATATATATGCTTTATGCACCGATTTTTTTGCGCAATTTTTCTAAAATTTCCTCTGATGTTTTCCCCTTATCGCCCGCAATAATCCTTGACAATGTAGCTTTCGATATTCCGAGTATCCCGGACATTTCCTGCAATGTCATCGAATTTTTCATACGTTTAAGCTCAGTAATAATTTCGTCTTTGTCGAGCTTTTGGGGTTCTGGAAGTTCAGTTTTTTCACAATTTTCAATGCCCGTTTCAGCCGTTTCAGAAACTTGTTTCAGCGTTTCAGTCGTTTCAGGATACGTGAAACGCTCTGGAACATCGTTATTGTTTTCTCGATTTTCCTGACTTTTTATCCCCTTTAAACTCGCCGCTGTATATATAGAAACTGACTGAACTACCAAAACCAAAACGAAAAAAACAATCGAGCTTGCAAGTGTAATATCCCCATTTTGATTTTTCAGAATTGCCCTTAATTCATCCTGCAGTTGCCTTTCTCGTTGTAAAGTCTTTGTCGTGTATTTCTGCCCTAATGAGTATGCTTTTTGAGTTTCGGATAGGTCGCTTTTTACCTGCTCGATAACCCGCTTTTGTGTAAAAAATTGATTCAACAATTGCTCGTTCTGAACAATAAAACTTGCACTTGCTGCAACAACAGAAATGCAAAAAAGAGGAATTATCAGAATACGAGATACTAGAGTTTTTGACAACGCAAGAGAGATTAAAAATCCCTCAATAAGTAGCGAAGCTGTCCACGAAAAAATAACATTGGGTTCTATCCTCGATATGAAAATCTGAGTGTGGAATGCCATAAAAATTGCAGTTGCGATAACAAGTAAAAGTCGAAAATATCTCATCGCTCACCTCTCCTTATCCACTCGGCCACATGCTGTCCGATACTGGATTTAAACTTGTCGCTCATTGTATAAAGGCCTTGTAGCGCAAGACGGATTAGTTCGATTTGCCCAGTTACATCATGTCCTTTAATCTGTACTATCGCATTGGTCTGTTGAGTAATTGCCTGCTCAATTGCACGCATGGATTTTTCAATTTGTTCGAGGTATCCCGTGATTATTTGCTTGTCTATATTCGAGACAATTGTGTTGAATTTTTCGAGTGCGGTTAAAAGTTTTTGAAAAGTGTCAGTCTCTGTTTTTGCGCCATCATAGGCGTTATTAATGAGCTGACGTAATGTATTTTGTAAACTTTTTACACCGGCAATCGTCCGCAGTTTTTGGTATGTAGATGTATCGAGTTTTAGTCCTATCATCTTTGTTTTTTTCATTTCACTGTCTCCCAAAACAAATATTACTTTTCATAGTTATAATGCATCGGAAAGGCTTTTTTTTCGGTTAACTTGGTTAACCAAAATCGCACTTGAGGCTGGTTAACCACTCAACGCTTACAAAAACAAGGGTTTGAAGGCAATAAAAATAGGCAAAGTTAACCTTACTCATAAAGTAAAAAAACAAAAAATGAAACGCTGCAAAACAAACACAGGCAAGGTTTTTAGGCGAAAACGCCGGAAAACTGAAAGGCAACGAATCGTTGCGTTGGGTGTGATAAAGAAGCGGGAGACCTCTATTAATTCGAATAACAATTATATTTTTATCCTTAAAAGCGTATCAAGAAAAAACATTTTCAAAAAAAAGGAAGGCGGTTATTTTGGATTATAATCCAAAAAAACCGCCTATTGGGTCGCCTATTCCCCTGACTTTTCGCTGTCATCTTTAACTAAGACATAATCTTTGAACTTGCGATTTTTCTTTTTTGACTGCATAAGTCCGAGGTATTTTATAGCAATATGGTCATCTACTTTCACATCCTCTTCGACAACCAATTTCCTCAAAACGGAGTTCAGAAATACGGTATATTTTTTACCGTCTGCTGTCTCGATGTCGAGGTATTCTGCGTCTCCATATTCCGTTATCGTGTCCCCCATTTCTACCACTTTTCCCTCTAAAATTTCCCCCTCTGTCGGTTTCCAAAACTGAGTTTCATATTCCTTATTCCTTTGTTCTTCTTTTTCTTTCAGCTTCTCCATAAGGCTCATCTTTTCTCACCTCCTTTCAACTTTACATTCCTCTCCAAAAACCACTCCTAATTTTCCCCTGCACCTTCACATCCTCGTGGTCGAGGGTTGATGTTTTCCGCTGTTCGTGTTTCATCTGCTCTTTAAAATTCTCTTTGCTGTCTGTGTAGATTCGCATGTCATTTTTGCCGCGCGTAATCGCGACATAGGATTGGTTGTAGTTAACCCCCTTGCTCGTGTCGGCATGGTAAATAACATCTTTACTTGTTTGTCCCTGCGACTTATAGTCGGTCACGGCATAGCCGTGGTCGATATAGTTGTATTGACTGCGGATATTGATTTTTTTCTCTTGTCCGCTCTCCATTTTAATTACCGCTCTTCCATCCTTCTCGATGCTTTTAATCTCCCCAATTTGGCCGTTCTTGACGTTTAAACTTCTATCATTTTTCAAAAAAACTACTTTCTCGCCCTGAGAAAATTGCTGCTGCTTTTCCTGATATACTGCAAGATGCTGTCCGTCTTTTTTAAGGTCTATTCGATGTTCGCTCAAGTCCTTCGTCTGCACTGTAATTTTATGGCTTTGCTGATCTACGGCGACGACTTTTCCTTCTGCCCCGGCCCTGCCGATCATACCTGCCTTGTTCGCAACAATGCGGTCGCCTACCTCGTAACTCTGTGCAAAATGCTTGTCGGTAGGGTTGAGATTCTTAGATTCACGGACTGTAAAGGTATGTTCTTTTTTATCAAGCTTGCCCTGCTGTTTAAGATCATCTCGTATTAACTGATTCAGTTCGTTTCTATCGGCGTTTCTGGGCGTGACGATAATGGTGTTTTTATAATCCCTGCCAGTGTAGTCTTTGACAATGGCATTCAGTCTTTCATGTCTGTCTGATATATCAGCAACGCGGTTTTGTTTTTCGAGCTTATCAAAAGCTCTATCTATTTTTCTATTTGCAAGGGTTTCGGATATTTCCTTATAGGACTGGTCCTGTTGCCTTGTAACTTCGGACATGCGAACCGTTTTTAGGTCGCCGTTTTCTTGCAGTTTGCCGAACATCCTGCCGGCTTCAACGGCCTGAAGTTGTTTGGTATCGCCGATGAATACAACCCTTGCATCTGCCCTTTCGGCGGCTTTTACAAGTTCGTGCATCTTCTGCGATCCGAGCATAGATGCCTCGTCAACGATCCATATTTCTTTACCACTTTGCACTTCAGATTTGTCTTGATGTAAAAAACTATCAATCGTCTGGCTTTTAATCCCTGCCTGCTGTTCTACCTCTGCCGCCGCCTTACCCGTAAAGCCTAAACCCTTGACATCGTAACCTGCCTTTTCAAGCTGCTCCCGGACACTCGCAAGCATAGTCGTTTTTCCCGTTCCAGCATCGCCCTGAATGCCCAAAAAACGGTCTTTAGATGTCAGGATATGTTCTACTGCCTTTTTCTGCCCTTGTGTCATTGCAAAGCCTCTGGATTGCTCAAAAGCCTTGATACCTTGTTCTACATACTCTTTTGTGCTTATAGGCTGCACGCTATCATGCCCGTTCTGGACTGCTTTAACAATCGAGTGTTCAATTTTCAGCATTTCTGCTGTTGTGTATACATTCTTATCAAGCTGCTTAATCTCTTTATCTTTGTTGAGTCCGTGGAATGCCCGTTCCATGTCGCTGATGCGGTAGTCGCCTATTGACAGTTTCCCGGCTGTCTTAAGAACATCTTCTTTCGTGAAGGTTGATTCCTGCTCTGTCTGAATCCGGGCCGCCTGCCTGATAGTGTCATACTCACTTTGTTTTAGCTCTGTGCGGTTCTGCTCTGCCTGTTTAGTCTGCTCTGCTGCTTTCTTGATGCTGTCCTGCACCTGCTCTTTTGTATAGCCTTGTTCCCGCAATCGCTCATTCCATGATTCCCTTACCGTGTTCATGTCTACATCTTTTTTTGCAACACGGCTGCCTAACGCGGCTATCTCCCTTAACTTCTGTTCATTGGCATTCGGGTATAAGCCGCTCTCTTTCAATTCTTGGACTTTCTGCTGTATCTGCTCGGAGCGTTGGCTGAAGTGGTCAATCAGCTTTTTGTCGATGCCCTCGATCTCAAATAGTCCTTTATTGTCGCTCTGAATCGAATAGCCGAGCTCTTTTAAATTTTTCGCAAGCTCGTTTCGGTATATTTGCCCTATCAGCATTTTGTTGTTGAAAATTTCTTCATTGGACAATGCCCGCCATTGGCCGTCTGGACGCTGTGTAATGTTCATTACTACAGCGTGGGTATGGCATTGGGGGTCAAGCTGCCTCGATGCATCGTGCTGAAACTTTGCAACAACAAGGTTTTGAGTGTCCATTTTTTCAGTAATGCCGTCTTTGGTCTGGCGTGCCTGTGAGTAATGCTCCTCTACGTATTTTAAGGTCGCTGTAACAGCTTTATCGTGTGCTTCCCTTATCCTCGTATCCCCTAACACTTCTGAGGCAATAGAAACGCTTTTAGGAGCGCTAAAGGTCAAGTCTACACCTGCCCTGTGTTTGTGCCCCTCTCCGCCGTTCTGTATCTCAAAACTGCCGTCGGGCGCTTTGCCCTGCACGAGGGCGTGGAAGTCCTCTTGCTTGACCTCGCCTTGCAGTCCAAGCGCCTCGGCTCCTTTTCCCTGCCACTCGCCATGAACTTTTGTGTAGTAGTTGTCTTTTTTGTAGTAATGTTCTGCCTGCCCGCTTGTAATGTTTGTAATGCTTACCATATCGCCCTTATTTTCTCACCTCCTTTTTTGCTTGCTCAACGAGGCGACTAATGTAATCGTTTTTTGCCGAGCAGTTTTTCCTCGGCCTGCCTGGACTGCGGCGGACAGGTGTTCTCGGCTCTTTCTCTACTACATGAGTTTTCTTTTTGTTGAGCCATTCTTGAATTTCCGCCGGCGAGAAGCGGAGGCATTTCTTACTGATGGATATAGCCGGAATGCGTTTGTGATAGACCCCCTGGTATATGCCTGTCTTTGTCATGCCGAGCATCTCAGCAAGCTCATCTACTGTCATTAATTTTTCTCTCATACAATCACCTCCTCATATTACCTTTACTATCTATATGCACCGAGCTTTAAAAAATTTTCAGATTTTTAAATAAAACTTGTAATTATTTTTTAGTGGGTATATAATACCTACTATGAGGGCGGTGAAAATTCTCCATACCAAAGAGGTTAAAGGAGATGAAATTGTAGAAATTAAAATATGGCAAGTTCCAAGGTCCGAAGATAAGCCTCATGGTGTTAAATACTCAATAGTTTATATAAACGGCGGTAAGAGGATGCTCGGCTATGATAATTCGGAAGGCAAGGGCGATCATAGGCATTATGGCGATAAAGAGGAGTCTTATGTATTCACAAATATATGGGATTTACTAAGAGATTTTAAGAATGACATCAAACAGATAAGAGGGGGTGATTGGGATGAAGATTAAAAGAGTCAGAATAGAAATAAAGGGACTTGATGAAGCATTGAAAGAGGCCGGAGAGGTTTTCGAAAAATTATCAAGGGGCGAGCATGTCCAGAAAAAAGAGGCTGTGTATTTCAGTAATCTCCGTGAGATGCGGAAGGTTCTTACCGAAAAACGCATGGAGCTTTTAAAAACCATCAAGGACAAAAAGCCTGCCTCAGTATATGAGCTTGCAAAGATTCTTCACAGGGACATTAAGAACGTCCTACAGGACATTACATATTTACAAGAGGTGGGGCTTGTAAATGTAACCGAGACGAGGGATAAGAAAATTCCACGCGTGCGCTATGATAAAATTGCCTTTGAGGTGGCAATATAAGCATAAGATGATTTTCTCTTTAAAAGGAAAAATAAACAAACCTTTACACGTGTACAGCTTATAAATAAGCCTTTTCCACAGTGGTTTTGAGATAAGTGGTTTTGAGATAGCGGTAATTAAGATAAATGTTTTATATGGATAGGTGGTTTTAAACCACCTATCCATATATACCCTCTCTATGAGGGTATATTTCTATAAGCCAAAAACCAGATTTTCAGCAAAGCGTTGACTGGCTTCGATTTATTGGAAATTTTAGGGGTCAATTTTCCTACCACTACGGAACGCTTTTTCCTACCACTACGGAACGACTTGATATCGCTCATACACATAATGCCATTTTCCGTTCTTTGCCTTGTCCAGCGTGAAATTTTTAATAACGTGTTTTTTGACAAGCTCCTCGAACGCTTGTCTAAGCAGTCGCTGGGCGTTATCATATCGATTAGCATTTATGGCTGTTCTTTCAATCAGCGTTTTTTCAAGGCTGATGTTGGAATTGCTAATAATTACACAGTACAATTGCTTAGCGATTTGCTTTTTTAGGTTGAGCAGTGTGGTGAGGTTAATTATTAGTCCATCTTTTTTGCACTGTAGATAAAAGTCATAATTAATATACACAGTGATTGTTTTATCTTCCTCGTTGATTTTGTAGTGCTGTATGAAACGGACTGCCTCTGATTTTTTTCTGTCGCTGAAAAAAATAGTCAGCGATGTTAGTCTGTCAAGACATTTTTTGAAATAGTCATAGTCATGATTTTTGAGCAGCAGCGATATGTCTCTGATATAAAAGTCAGCTGCGATAACTCTAATATCTTCATGCAAGACAATATCGACAACTCCGTGTTTTTCCGCCTCACAAAAAAAATAAACCAAAACAAACAATAAATCCTTGTCGTGCTGATTGACTGTTTCAAAGCATGTTACTCGTATATTTGCGTCGTCTTCAAGTCTAATTGTTTTGTCATAACCTTTTTGTCGTTTTTCTGAGACGCTAAAAATTTCGTACCTAAGGATTCTATTAAACATTTTAATGTCTCTATAGTCTTTCATCATTATTACCTCGTTTTTTACGTTTTTATAAAACGTATAGGTTTTCTTTTTGGTTTTGGCTGTTCTTCTATTGCCTTCTCTGTGTTGATTTTGCTGGCATACCACATCCCACCCTCGAACTCCAAGTCTATGCTGAAAGGTCTGTAATAGTTGTTTTTTTCTACGATTAGTTGGCCGTTCTTCAGCATCATCCTCGTCCTCGCATTCTCAACAAAAACGCTTGACCCTCGTGCTTTTGTGCGGTCTTCCCCTTCACCATTTATGCCGTTTTTACTATTGTGATGTAAAATAAGAATAGTTGTATTTAACCGCCGTAATGCAGAGTAAAATTGCTTCGCATATGTTGACTTGTTCTCATCTGCGATGAACTCAATCAGCGGGTCTAAAATTATTAGGTCGGGCTTCCAAGCTCTGCAAAATTGAGCAAGTTCGATGTATGTCGAGTTCGGTTGCAATTTTTCATCCAGCAATATCGAAATGACATCTGCAGATGTCATGGAAACATATGTGATGTTCTTCACTGCTTCGTATAGTTTTTTTTCATCGATGCTGTTTGTGCTAAGGTAGTTTTTGCATATTGCTCTGAAACGAGTATGGCTGATGTTGTCTGGATCCTCGGCATTAAGAAAAAGGACCCGCCCCTTCTGGACAGGCAGAACACCCAAAAATGGCAATCCGGCGGCAATTGAGACAGCAAGCTGTAATGCAAGGTAGCTTTTGCCCGACGCTCCGAGGCCATCGAGGATACAGATAGTATTTTTGTACATGAGTTTGTCGACAAGCCAGTCGTTTGCGGTCTCTGCCTCACTGTCGAGCCATGCGGTTACACCTGGCTCAATGCCCCAGAGTTTATTTCCCCGTTTTTCTTTTTTTTCTTTTTCCATGTTACACCCCCGACACAAACAGGTTGAGCTGCCGGCTCGTCCGCCCGCCGAGCCTTGCGAGGCGGCGTGAAAGCTCAGACTCCCGCAAGCCGAGCTTACGAGCGGCCTCGCGGAAGGTGTAGCCCTCCAAAACTTTTTGCATTGCCTGTGCTATCTCAGGCGATGCATATCGCATCGCCGCGATGATCCGCTCATCCATCTGTTTGCCGGTGCTGGTGGGCACTGGCATAGGCATGCCCTCACGGGGTGGCTCGATTACCACGCCGTCCGGCGTGTGCCGCCATTGCCGCAGTTTTATGCCTCGCGCTGCCTCGGCGGCAAGCCGGGCGAAAAGTGTAAAAGTGAGGTACTGCAGCGGTACCCGCTCCCATGTACCGTCCTTGTTTTTCTCGCCGGCCGCGAGCCGGATGGCCTCATGCAACACGTCCTGGCCGCTGCCGTTCCAGCGGCTGTGACACCACCGGCTTAAGTTGTGATAGTTTTTTTGTACAAATTCGGCTACACTATCAGTGTAGCCTTCCTCGCCTGGGGTTGGGCTGCTGCCCTCAACGTGCCCGGCCGCTAACCTTGACACGTTGGGGGTTTTTTCTGCTGCTTTTGTTTTTCCCATTTTTTTACCTCCTGTTTCTGTTTGTTTTGGCTTTATGTCCTGTTATATATATTACCTTTCCTCATATCTCGCTTAAATTACTTATATTAATAAGTATTTATGCTTATATTATATATACAATAATTTTTAGGCTTTGTCAAGCAAAAAAATAAGTTGACATAACTTTTTAAATAAGTTATATTTTTACTATGGAAAAATTAGGCCTGTTCATTAAGAAAGTTCGAGAAGCGCAGGGTATAACCCAAATGGAGCTTGCCGAAAAATTAGGAATTAGCCAAGCGGCGATAGCTCAGTTTGAAAAAATAAAGGCATCCCTCTCTATAGAAACTCTGCTCAAAATTGCTCCCCTTCTTAACCTAAATCCTGATTATGTAGCAGATGGCACAGGGAATCCTTTTAAACTAATAGACAGCAATAAAATAATTAAAATGTTTTTAGCGGAAGATCCGCTGGGGCAAATAGATTACAGTCTTATCAAGCTTATCGCTGACAAGAACGAAAAAGTTATATTCATTTTTTTAAAACCAGCTATACACACTGGTATTTCCTCCTCACTCGGTTTCCGTCAAGACAAAACTCTTTACAGACAAATATTACAGCAGGAACGACAGGGCAGCTCAATCTATGCCTTGGTAATTCAGGACGATGACAAAAATATATTCCTATTTAAAAGAAAAAATAATAACCTATTTAATGAAAACGACTTAATTTCGCTTTTACATGAAAAAACTCTTTCAGAAAAAAAATATTTTGATATCAGTATATCAGGTATAAGCTATTTTTACTATAAAGACATTAGAGAAGGGGCGGAAAAATTAGATTGGATAAACGACTTAATAAAACATAGGAGCATCGAAAAAAAGGCATTTCTCGTAAGACTGGCTAAGGATATCTGGTCTCATTCATCTATGATGGGCAATAAAGATGAATATGCCGAAATAAAGAGAGAGATAGAAAAAATACCACCTGAAAAAATAGACCATTTATTATCTCAGCTAATGATAGAGCTTAGTAAGATTTTAAGGCTCTTTCTTAAGCCCAAGCCCTAAAAGAACAGAAGCTTACTTAGCAATACAAAAAAAGAATTTTTTATCTTGTGTATTAGTGGTGCTTATCTATAACTCTTTGATATAAAGTGTTTTTTTACCTTTTATTACTTAACAATACAATTATACCTTATTCTTTATTTGTATTGGTAAGTAAGCTGCCTATTATCTCCTTGAAAATAAAGCAAAAACCTATGTGATTACATATTAACACAAATACGGTAAATAGAATTTTGTATTGTGGAGTAAGAGGTTCAGATACTCACGCCCTGAATTCAGTTGTGAAACTTTTACTTAAAAATACAAATTTTGTGCTGCATGGGATGCTCGTCTTTGTAGGAGACAGTAAGGGCAAAAATACCTATAACAATAACAGCAATGAGCATTATTATCATTCCAATCATAACTTGTCCTCCTTTTTGGGATGGTCTTCACGGTATGAGATAATAAAAGCCCATATAGCCAAAACAATCAGTCCTGCTAGGTTTTCGTATATTTATATCTTTTCGTATATATATACCAAAAGATATAAATCAAATTTTAGGTGACAAGGAATTTCAATGACTTTTTAAAAAAGAGTTCTTAACACTCGCTGTCAGCAACCCCTTAATAATCTAACCAAACCCTTTTATAGTAATACGGGCTATTTTCGTCATGCCCTTGGCGCGGGAGATATTACCCAAGGCAGCGGCTATGACTGCCGGATGCCCGTCTTCAAGAGCGGCCTCCAGATAAGCT
>JAGUWD010000028.1 GCA_020062545.1 Thermodesulfovibrionales bacterium | reverse complement strand
TTCCTGTTGTGCTTATGGAGGACTTGCTTAAATTAGCAGGGTTAATTACTCTGTCCCTTAAATCTCATTTGACTGGTAAATATGTCTATACCAAGTGCCATTTGCAAGTTTCAGGTTGGATGTTACAGTGCAAACGAAACAGTATTGATCCTGCTTTGATTAAAGACATTGTTTTGTATTACCACATGGGGATGTTTATATCCGGGTTCAGAGCCTTTGGGTATACCTAAATCAATCCCGAAAATATCACCCTGTTTAATATCCAATTAGTAATGCTCCTTCAGGATTTTTCGGGCATAGTATTTTTTGCTTCTTTGCCGTAAAGCCTTATCCTCGGATAATTCTGGTTCTGAGTAAGCCTTATTGAGTGCATCTAAAAGCATTTGAGATTTTATCCGGTCAAATATTCCCTAACTGCAATAGTAAATAATGCGTTCCTTGAGGAGTGTTGTTCTTTAACTATTTCTTCTACCTCTTTAAAAAGGTCATCTGGAATAGATATTGCCGTTTTCATGCTTTCTTACTCTGATACTTCTTCAACAAATCAGATATGGCTTCTTTGAGAAAATACTTATGTGTTAGCAATTGCCATCTCATTCTTTTTGAGTCCTACAATTTCCTTAATAACCGGAAGGTCTCGTAATTTGCTTCTATATCTCGCTTTTAAAATTTCTTTATTCGATTCAACAATAAAATATCCTCTTTTTACATCAATAATTGTTCCTTTTTTATTATCTTCAAGAATTACCTGTCTACCTATGAGCACTCGTTTGTTAAAGTAAGCTACCTTGCAACTATCAGAACAATATACCCGCTTCCCTTTAGCCCAAAACTTTTTCTCACAATAAGGACATATACGTGGGGTATTTCCTTCTTCGAATTGATGAATCTCAAACCTCAAATTTTGAGGGTGAACGAGTAGTTTATAGTCTTCATTAATATATTTCATTCTAATAAGATAATCCTTAAATTCTTTCCTTTTCTTAGTATCTACATCTTTTAGTGATAGCAATGCTCTCATATTAAATGCTTCGTCTAAAAGCTTTTTGACATTACTACCTATCTTTACTTTTGTGGAAGACCGGACTGTTATGCTTATTTCCCACGGCCTTGTTAATTTTTTCTTTATATCATAAAAAACATTATCCCATTTAAAGTTTATTGCAATCTCCACGAAAATTGCCCGTGCTACCGCAACCATTATATTAACTACTGTATCAAAATATGAAAGTGTATCGGGAACTAAAAGAGTTTTATAAGTGAGGTTATTAAACTCTACTGTATCCCTGATAACATCATGATATTCTTCCATTGTATAGGTAAGTGTTATTTGCATATCTTTAACTTTTATCTCTCCATAATAAAGCAAGCTTGGCTTTAAAACGATGATGTTTAATAATTCCCTAATCTGCTTAGGTGAGAATAGATCGTAATCAATCGTTACAGCAGGAGTAATAAAATGTATTGGCCTCTCCTTAAGTAGCACTTCTTCCTTTATAACTTTTAGTTCAGCCAACTCTTTTAGACTGCAGGTCTTAAGTTTTTCTTCTGATTTCATGGATTGATATTACAAAACAACAAAAGAATATGTAAACACTTCATTAACTACAATAAAAATAATAACGATTATTAAAAGTTATTAACTATTGACATCGTTAATACTTTATGGTATATTTTCTTAAAATTCATAAAAACAGGAGGTGATTACATGGCAAAGGAATATGTATCAACAGCAGAAGCACAGCAAATGCTGGGTGTCTGTTGGAAGACTGTTTACAACTATCTGAAAAAAGGGCAGCTAACAGGGATTCATAATCCTGTTAGTAATCGCTGGAAAATCAGCAAGGCTTCTATTGAGAAGCTAATCAACAAGGGAGGTAAATAACGTGGATGCAAAAGAACAAGAAATCATAAAAAAGGTAGAACATTTTATTAATGAGTATAGGAATATCAAAAAAAGAAAGTATCAGCAAGCGCAGAATACTACGAGTTCCAGCTTGTTCTACATGCATTGTTGTTTATTCTACACACATTCAGACGGCATGGAGTAGATAGAGCAGAAGAAGAAATTAATTACTACGCTGGCTGGTTACCAAAATTTAAAAAGTTAGAAAAGGAACACAGAAGAATCTTACAAAAACTGAACCAGAAAAAGGAGGCTTAAAATGAGCAAAAAAACACAGGCATTAAATGAAAAGGGAATAAATAAGTTAATAAGGGAAGCACTAACTAAAAAGAGGCTTAAGATGATAACTTTAGCAAAACGGAAAAAGCACATCAACAGAGCTATTGATACACTCATATTAACCTCAGAGGACTTGAAGAAGAAGGAGACTTTAGGAAGGAAAGATATTAAAAAACTCTCAAGAATCATGGAGGATGCTGCATTAGACATATTTATTTTTATTGGTGTGGCACCAGAGAATGTTAGAAGTTGTTATAAGATGCATATTTACCATATTCAACAAACAGGTGGAAAAATAGGTTATTTACCAATTTTAAAGTCTGACCATAATAGACCTTAAAGGAGGGCAGCAATGACAGCAACTAAAGAAAAAGAATATGTCTGTCAGGAATGCGGAATCAAATTCGTATCCACAAAAGGGTCATGTCCACATTGTGGAAGTCATGACTGCCAAGAAACAAACCAATGAAGGAGGCAACAATGAAAGTTAAAATACTTGAAGTAGGCAGTCAATTCAGGCAGAAGGAAGTTAGATTCCTTGATAACAAAGGTATGTCTTTTGCGTCTGCATATTTTCCGATAGATGAAAAGGTAGAAATACTTGATGCGAAAAACCTTGTTGCAATAGGGAATCTGTATATTGAGAAGGATTTTGTTGAAATGAGGGAGGTATAACAATACAGTAAAGCAAGGGGTAGGCAATGCCTACCTCTGAAATAACAAACAGGAGCGTAAAGAATATGGTGCTTCTTCAGTCTAAAATTAATGGCCGTGTTTTCACGACAGAATTTTATATGGGTGAGCCACAACTTACATGGGTCAAGAATGTTTTGAAATGCCTTGAGGGTAAAAACGTTGCAGTTCCCGATCCGTCCAAGAAGTGGTATCCGCCGGAAGGGGCAGAGCCTTTGTGTGATGGAATTAGTTGTGACGATACTAAATACTTTGAAGTTTATAACCGGTATCGGCGATGGATGGTGCCGAACAAATATTACAAAAAACTGAGATTCAGAAAAGACATGGGGTTAATATACATATCAATTCTAAAGTGGCTGCCAACAGTATTGGGGAAAATTCTTATAGTCTCCACCGAAGACCTTCCAATAGACAAGTTCGGGCAACCAGCAGTGGGACATTTTCAAGGCTCCTACAAAAGAATTATATTTGACACATTTTTCTTTCATAAGGAGAAAATAATTGATCTTAAGCCTTACTATTGGCAACCAGAAATTCATCTTTCCAGTGAACTCTTAACATCCGAAGATGCTTTCTGTTTTGTCTTGGCCCATGAAATTCAACACGCTATTAACTGGTTAGAAATAGCCTATCCTGTAATAAAAGATTTCGAGGGTTTTAAGCATAACATTCTTGACATCAATAATAGTGAATACGGCGATTTTACTGATGTAGAAAACCATTTTAGATTATTAACAGATATAGATTTGGATGATGAAATTTATGTATCAGAATGGGGGGCTCTGCTTGACACCTTCGGGGATAATATTCACAAATGGGGGAATGGGTTTTATGAATTCCAAAAACTAAAAGGAGGTGTGGGACTGTAATCTGCTACAGTCCCACGTTTAATTGTCAATATTATTGATAATTAAATATCACAAGGGGCAGGTCTTCTATGAGAGTTTGATTGTCGAAATTTTCGACAATCAACTCGTAACGCTGAATTAAGATTAAAAAAAGAGGCCGTGGCGAGGCAACCACGGCCCCTAATGCTGGAGAACCCCCGATAATGGAATGCAGGCATAAGCCTGCATCGGAAGGCCGAGGATTTTAGCAGTGGTTACCCATCTGCCTGTCCTTCCGCTTAGAAACACTCTTAAAAAATCTATTTCTGCTTACACCAGAAGCACTACAATGCCTTTTTCTTATCGGACTATATACTTTATATGTCCTTTCATCTGTAATGCCCTGTTCAACCTCCCTGTATGACCGTCTGAATCTGAATCCACATTCCACGCATTCACACATCCATGAATAACGGTCATATTTCCACAATCTTGTGAATTCTTTACCTTCACACTTAAAGCATTCAACACCTTTAAAGAACTCGACATTTGTCATTTTCCACAAGGAAATTCAGGTTTATCGTTCTTGCCGTAACCTCTGTCTATGAGTTTCCAATCCGTTTTTCCAAATGAATCTTTCGTGTATTCTTCCAAATACCACATATTATGCTGAGTGTGATACCGTCTTCTGTGTTTCATACATCCGCATTTCTCTTCATCTTCCCAAATCTTCACGGCCTCTGGTTTGTAATTTTCGTCAATCTCATATGTGATTATCCAGTTGCCGTTATTGTCTCTCCTTTCTGGAAAATCAGGCTTATGCCAACCTGTATAAATCCTGCTCCAGTCTTCATGTCCAAATGAATTGACTGTTTTTTCGTATAACAACCATGTTTTACCTTCCCTTACTCTCTTAAACCTTCCATTAACATCAGGCACCGTATCAGGATCAACAGGTTCAGGTATCCTCAATTCAAGCGGATTATAAGTTGCCGTTGCGAATAAGCGATATTGGACACTGTTTAACATCTCTATCAAGTCAATGATGCTGTCTGAAAGTGTAAGAATACCTTTGCAGTCAAGCAATGCCCTGTCATTTCTCAAGCTCTGCAAATTAACATCATTGAGATTATCAAGCTTTTCTGTCTGCATGAAGTCAGCAATGTTTTTGCATCTTTTTAGAAATTCATTCTTAAGTGAACTTAAGGCTATTTCGTATGCCTCAAGTTTCTTAATCTCTGTTTTGATAGTATCAAGGTCTGGAATTTCGTTTAAGAATTCCTGCAAGTTCTCTTTAATCTGGTTATACTCTGCAATATCTACATTAACAGCATTCTCAATTCTTGCCTGTTTTTCGATTTCAGACAGTTTAGCTCTTAATGCGTCAATCAACCTGTTCTGCCTTGTGATTTCATCTTTTAAAGATACTATTTCATCATTGACCTGCTGAATCTCTGCATCCTTGCCACCAATGACCGCATTATCGAGATAAAGTTCTTCTGAGCGCTGATTCAATGCCTCTAACCTTTCATTAGATGCATTGATACGATCCTCAGCCTCTTTGATGGCATTCTGAATTCTTGTTAGCATCTCTGTTGCTGTGATTTCTTCTACAACTGTTTTACCCATGTTTTAAACCTCCAATATTTTTTAATATTTCATCTGTGTCTGCCTTTGCCTTTAGGAACTTATCAGACCGTATCTCACCGGTTATCTGTCTTGCCAATTCTTTGCCATATTCAATGTCCTCTTGACTCGATGCCTTGTATTGTTTTATCCCGTCCAGCAGCGCCCTTGTTTCATTGAGCAGCTTCTTTGCCTTGTATCCTTCATCCATTGACAACCCTGCTGCATATTCAATCGTTTCATCCAATGACAAGATTCTATCTATAAGACCGATAGATTTTGCCTGCCTTGCAAGATAGACATTTGCATTAGTGTTGATGACACTTTCCTTTGTCAGATTCCTATATCCTGCTACATCTGAAACAAATATGTCGTATATATCGTCAACAAGTTTCTGTAAAGTCTTTCTTGATGCATCCGTCAATGGTTCCGCATCGTGACCATGTGTCTTGTTCTTGCCTGCTGATATGAGCGTTCTTTTGACACCCATCTGCTTATCACGGCCTGTTAGGTCATAATGGACAGTATAGACACCAATACTGCCTATTGTTGAAGTGTCAAACGCTGTTATCTTTGTTGCTCCTGATGCTATCCAGTAAGCAGCGGATGTCATTAGACCACTGCCATAAGCAACAACAGGTTTTTTGCTACTTGCCTTAAAAATGAAGTCTGCAAGTTCCTTTGATCCCGATACCATACCTCCGGGTGAATTAACATCCAAAACTATAGCGTCTATTCCTGAATCATTAAGAGCGGAAGTTATCTGCTTCTGAATGCTGTTAGTATCAGACCATCCAAACACTTCAGACAATATACTGCCTTCCTTAGTGAGAATACCTCTCACCGGTATAATGGCAACCCTCTTATTGATTGTCTGCTGACCTTTTGAAGTTCCGAATTGTGCTTTTAATGCTTCAATATCATTTGCAGCCAGCATATCCAGAACATCTGGAAGCAATGCCCATTGAGTGTTGCCTATGAACATATTTAGCCTATCCATTGATATTACCTCCTATGACAGTTTTTAAGTTGTTCTGTAACTCTGTAGCATTGTCTATAATTGACTGTAGCTCATTAACAGATGCCTCAATGGCAGGGCGGATACTTCCATTGAACTTATCCTTGTCTGCTATAAGCGATTCAACAGTTATGCCGTCATACTGCTTAAGACCTTTTTCATTGAGTGTTGAATGCAGAATATCCCAACACATCTGCCATATACTAAAAGCCACTGAGTAATCTGCTAACCCGTTGTTGAGTGATTCAAACTGCGATTTCAGAAACTCAACCTGCGGACTGAACAACGCTATTGCTGTTTGTAGCATATCTGCAAGTTCACCTGTAACAGCAGGAAGAACAGCTTTGTAATTGTCTGCTACCATCTTAATATCCTCTGGATTAACATGAATCTGACAACCGCAATCAATGTTGATTTCACCTTTTACTGTCTCTTTGTTTTCCATAGTTAAAACCTCCTGATTTTTAGAGTTTTTACAAACAAATAATTTGATTTCTCAAATCTTTATGGCATTGTAACTGCCTGTTTTGTAAGGCTTTTTTAGCCTGAACTGTCACATATACCTTTATGTGCTGGTGGAAAAGGCATGCTTTAACCATCGCCTCACCGCCTCCCTTCAAGATTGAAGGCAAGGGGGTATACCAGATTACCTTTTAATATCAATAAGTTATGCCTTTTATCTATCATGTCTATTTCCTGACACCTATTTAAAGATTTATAAAACCTTGTGGAAATCGCTTTACATAATATAAAGTTCTCATTCATAACTAATTGATTTATATAGATTCCTTTAAAGGAATGTCCGATAATATGCAGTATGTTTAGTCTTTGAATCCCCCCTCTGCTTGTTCCATTCCCGGAAAAGAAAGCAGGATTTTAACACAATGCAACCCATTGATTTACTTAACCTTTTCACCATGTGTTTTAACCTTACCTTCAACCTATATCTTCTTCCTATCCTATCCATAGCTTTTATCCTTACATTTTATGTAAAGTCCATTATGGCATTAAATATATCTTGCCTTACTGCCTGATAACCTCATATCTTCCTGTCCGCTGATTCCACCTAAGACCTTTGATGTCTGCTGTTTTGTCTTCTGTCTCTTTGTTCACCTTCTTGCTTGAATTGATACGGTCTTCAATGAATTCCTTCAGCTTATAAAGTGGTATTCTCCATATTCCATTGTTCAGTTTGAATGCAGGAAGAATACCTTTCCTGCAAAACAGATAAACCCTTTCTTTGTGAATGTCAAAAAGCCTTGCTACTTCTTCAGGTGTTAAGCATTGCATTTCATTTTGTATCTCTTGCAGGTTTTTATCTTCCATTGTTTGACCTCCTGTTAGTCATTAAGGGAACTTCCGCCCAGTTCAATTTGTATCTCCTTCGGGATCATATCAACCATTTCCATATTGAACGATATTTCGTTGCCGTTAATATCCCTTAGATTTTTCCAACCTCTTATACCGAGCTTATATGCTGTTATTTTCTTTAGTTCCTGAAATGCCAGCAGGTTTGATGTTATTGATTCTTTATCGAGGCTACCGTTAAAAATGACAATGTTCTTTAAATGTGTTGTTGCCAGCAGAACTTTGTCATATGGGACATATTCAAGAAGCCAGATTGTCTTGCCATACCTGGTTATCTTTTCTTCTGTTTCTTTCTGTAGCTTCCTTACAGCTTCTATTTCCTTTTCATCTGTCAGGTTGGATAATCTATTTTCAAAATATCCGTCCTGTTCAACTTTTAAAATGTATTCATATACACCTTTCTGTGGAAGTTTGATTAATACTGCCATTTTATCTGCCTCCTTTAACTCATATATTTGATAGCCAACAGTTGCCCTAAATAGGAACAATCGCTACATTTGACATTAAATGTTTGATACGGTTCCGACAGTGTTATGCAGTAGCCTTCCCTTTGTTTCGCATCGAAGTTGCAACAATGATTCTTTATAAGCTGATACCATCCAAAACCACCAAAATTTTCATGCTGGTTGGAAGATAAAGGCTTTGTATTGCTAAGTCGGCAATTAATACCTACATAGCCACCTTCCTTATGAATAGCCTTATTTTGCCTTACAATGCGTTTTAAAGGCATTTTACGGCAAGTTGTATAATATTCACTTGCATTCATACTTCCTATTATCCCTTTATCCTTTTGAACAGTTCATTTATATGTTGCCTCACTGGGTCAACCTTTCTGCCTGAAAGCTTGCCCAATACTCTGTTAATCTCAGCATCCAATACCTTTTTAACTTCTTCAGCAGCATTTCTTTCAGCTTCTGGTCTTACCTTCATAAATTGAATATCCTCACCTGTCCATGTGCCGTATCTTTTATCTTCAAAATCTTCCGCCGGTATCAAAAAACCTTTTGTTCTGATTCCTTTTGAATCATCACGATATGGTTTTATTCTAATTCCTTCAGGTGTGAATTCAAACCTATCAATTATTGCCTTCTTTGCTTTGTCAGGCCATTTACCTTTTAACATGACCTTTCCCATCTCCTCTGTAGCTTCTGCAACTATCGAGTTCAAAGTTGAGCTTGTGAAATGCCCGGGTTTAGCCTGCAATCCAAGTTCCTGTTTTAACTTCTGCCATGAGGAATCAGGATTGACTACCTGCTGGAATGCCTCGTCATAATGTTCTTTAATGTCCGCCTTGATTGCCTCTGCTGCCCTTTGGTGCATTTCTTTCTTTGTTTCCTCAATGGCGCCTGATATGCCTTTAAGAACGTCTATTGCTGCCTTTTCAATGTTATGCTTGATATTGATTTTCATTTATCTCGCTCCTGATATGGCATACCTAAATTCAGGATCAGTCCACAACAAATCCATTATTATTGTCCTCGTCTTGCTCTTTTCGTCCATCCTCGTTCCGAGTTGTTTAAGTTGTAAAGGCAGTCCAGTCTTATTTTCCATCTGAATGTTTACGATGGTATCACCGCCCTGATTAATGGCATGATTCGGGATTATTGTGCCTGAAGTCTTGGGAATGAATATCTCTGGGCCTCTTTCACCGACCCAATACGGCGTGTATCCGTAAACATCACCGCCCGATGCCCTGCCCGGAAAAGCAGACATGCCCAAATAATAATTTTCACCGCCTATACTGCCAAGAGATGCTGGTGTATAACTCGACATTGCTGATGCAGGATTCAATAATCCACCAAGTGCCTTTGTGAATGCACTTGTCAATGGTCTTATCGTCAACACCCTCAATGTCTCCTTGTAAATCTCGTTCAATATGTTAGTTGCAAGCTCCCCGAACTTCATAAATCCCTTTGATGTGTAGTCAAAGAAATTCATGAAGGCATTTTCCATTGCCTGCGCAACCCTTAAACCTGCTTCTTCCATCTGTTCATAAGTTGTTTTAGCCTGCCTTGAATAGTTTTCAAGTCCTTTAATAAATCCTTCCATTGGTGAGCCTGTAAGTTTATTCTGAATCTCCTGCATTTGTGTTGTTGTGTATTCATACTGCATTCTGATTCTGTCCAAATCTTTCTGAACAAGCTCTGCATCCTTACCCGTAATCCTTGCAATCATCAAGTCGTTCTCACGTTGTTTGATTTGGCTACTTAAACGGTCAAGTTCTTTTCCATAAATATCAACCTGTGTTGAAAGCGATAATTTTCTGTCACCTGTTATGTCATATATTGATTTCTGGTTTTTCAATATGTCCTGTTCAGTGTTGAATAGCCAGACTTCCTTTGCCTTTTTGGATAACTTTTCAATCAATGGTAACAAGGATGAGAATTTCCGCTTTGCTTCTTCTTCTGTTCTCTGTATTCCTATAAGCTCGGCAGTGGTTGAATCATAGGTTAATCTTATGAGCTGTTCTTTGTAGTTCTTTTCTGTCTGCCATTTTTCAAATGCAAGCTGTAAGGCTTCCTTAGTTCCTTCAACTTCACCCTTTCTTATCAGTTCATTGATTCTGGCAATTTCCTGAGCGTCTAAAAGTTCCTGCCTTTTGTAAAGCGTAAATATCTCTCTTGTTGCCTTAAGTGCATCTTCAGGCGCCATTTTCTGCATGGCCTGCCTCATGTGTTCAATCCTGTTGTCAATTTCGGCCTTTAATCTTTGGGTTGTTTCCTGCAATGCCGATGCCTCATTGGCTATGTCCTGCTGTCTTAATAAATCCTTTTGTTTATAGAATTCCTCGATTGTGATTTCACCCAGTTTATAGGAGTGTTCAAGATTAGCTGCCTGCCTTGTGGCCTCTGCCTGTGCTGTCTTCATGGTATCGGATGTCTGAAGTTCGGTTATCTGCTTTTCTATGTCATAGATACCCTTAAGGAACTGCTGGTATTCCCTTATATCCTTCAGCATGTCTTTATAGGCTTTCTGCTTTGCCTTTGCATCTTCAACAGAAGGGACACCCTCACCTAAGATACCACTGCCTTTAATCTCACCTTTGCCACCTGTGAACTTGGACTTACCAAATAGAACATCCTGAATGGTCTGAACTTCCTTTGCTGCCCTGTCAAGTGATCCTCTCAAAGCGTCATCTGCTTTGAATAAGTGTTCATCAAACACCTGTGGCATTCTTTTGAGTTCCGATAAAGCACCTTTATAATCGCCTTGCAATAGATAACCAACGGATATGATTACCCGTTCAAGCGGATTGGTGATTAACCTTATTGTGTGATATAGAAACTTGAATCCATCAACGGCAAGTGATGTTACACCAACAATGCCTGATAGCATAAAGCCTAAGACCTTGAGGGTGCCTATAAGGAAGCCTAAACCGTCTTTAAGAAGTTCTGACTGTGTAAACGCTGCTCCCATTTCTTTGGTCAGGTTTTTAAATATTTGCCACTGTCCTGAAAGTGTATCCGTCATTATCGTTGCTGTCCTGTCCAATGCGCCCTGCGAATCACTGATTGACCTGACAAGACCTTCATATGTTTCAAGCTCTCTGATAAGTGCAATCAAAGCAGCACGTCTTTCAGTAGGTGCTATACCTCTTAAAAATTCCATGCCTCCAAGTGTTAAACCGCCTTCACCTGTTCCAACTGCCTTTCTTAAACCTTCTATGATTGTTTTAAACTGTTCAGCTATGGTCTTAGATTTATCAAGCTGAACACCAATGAGCTTAAGGTTTTCGATACCTTTTGGTGTTGCCAGCGAATCAATCAAGCCTCTTAATGCTCTTCCTGCCGGGCCTGCTTTACTGCCTAAATTCGTAACCATAACCGATAGTGCTAACATCTGGTCAATTGAAAATCCTGCTGCCTGTGACATCTGGCCTAAGTGTTGAATGACAACATTAATGTCTTTGGGTGCTATAACACCTTTTGCAAGGGCAACAGTGACCTTGTCAAGAATGACCTGCAATCTTTGAGCGTCATTCTCAAGGTCTTTAAGTCCCGGTGTTTTTCTGAACGTGTTCAAAAATCCGATTATGGCATTTGTGAATTTTTCCATTTCGATTTCAGGAAATGCGACCTGTAGTTTTGCAAAGGACTGAAGGCTACCCTTAACGGTATCAATGTCAGCGCCAGCTGCAAGTAGCCTGTCTGATGATTTGATGACTTCTTCAAAGGCAATCGGCATATTGACTGCAAGCTGTCTTGAATAAGTGGTTATATCTTCAACTGTCCGCCTGTGAAGGTTTGATACTTCACCCTCCATAGCTGCATATCTCAATAGTTGCGCCTGTGCTTTGTCTATTTCCGATTCAAAGCCAATACCCTGACCGATTCCACGAGGAATGCCAAATATCACATTACGGGCCGCATACCAGCGCAGTTGAAAATTGGCAAGGCTAATGGCATCCTTGAGAATATCCTTAAAAGACCATTTAAGACTGACAACCCTTTTCTGGGTTTCCTCCAGTTCAGTTTTTAATCCTGCAAATCCTTCTTTTGCCGTCTTGCCTATTTCTTTGGTTGTCTGTGATACCTGCCTGAGTTCTTTCTCCATGCCCTGTATTGTGGTTTGCATCTTCTTGGCTTCTTCCATCATCTGATTTATTCCATTGCCGAAACTGAAAGACTTAGCAAGTTTCATAAGACCTTCAAACTGTGCTGTAAGTTTTTCAAGCTCTTTCTGTGCCTGTTCAGCACTAACCGTTATTGCTATCTGAACATTTGACATATAGTTGCCTCCTTATGGTGACCTTCTAATATATAAAAAGGTTTTGCCTGCCACTTCTTTAAATTGGCTTCTGTCAATGGTTTACATTGAATTTTCACTTGACTAAAGGTTTTCCTGCCTTAACCTCACCTTTCTACAGTATGGTGTAAGTGTCCTGCTAATTTTGTTCAGTTCGTTTATTTTCAAGGCTTTGCAGGCTTTAAAGTGTCCAGATAGCTTTTAATACATATCTGTAAAGGTATGGAGTGAAATTTCCTCCATTTTGGCAAGATTGCCATTTTGGAGGAAATTTTCAATTGTCCGATTAACTGTTGCTTCACCAACATTCAACCTTTCAGCAATCACTTCCTGCGTATTCTCTGCCTTCAGATATAGGTCAAGGATTAGCCTGTTTCTTTCTTCTTCAAGGTCTTTGCGCCTTGATTCTGTCCATTGCCTGATTGTTCTTTCTGATACGGATACGGCAGATAGCATACAATTTAATCCAGCGTTACGATTTGATTGTCGCAAATTGCGACAATCAAACTCTCATAGAAGACCTGCTTGATTGTCGAAATTTTCGACAATCAACTCGTATCTGAAAGTTCTATTGTCGAAATTTTCGACAATTAAATCATCTCAACCCTTGATATTCTTCTGGTATGTCCAAGTCCTTTATCTTGGTTACCGCTTCCTCAGTGTCTTTTACTGACCAGTCGTTTTTAATTAGCATTTCACATAACAATGTCCATAAAGACTGCGGGGACTGGGAAATGGCATAAAGATGTTTGGTTCTGGAAAATAAATCTGTAACTTGAGTTACAGATTTAGCTACATATTCATAAACACCAGCGGCTGCCGTTATCTGCGTTAAATATTGCGATGTCCTCCCTAACCTTCTTGCATAATCGCTCAACCCTCCTGTTTTCCCCCTGCCAGCACTTGCCTTGCCTATAACATTCAAGGCGTGTAATCCTATTTCCAATCTTGAGGATGCAAATTCCACATACCTAAATTTGACTCACTAAAAAAACCCTTTAAAATCAATGATAATGAGGCAAATGAGTCAAATGAGGCAAATTCCAGTATTTGTTTGGAAGACAGATCAGTCATTCAGTGTAGAATACTTGATGGTTCTGTTGACCGTCATAAAAACGTAATAAAAACGTAATAAAAAAGGTCAAAAAACATCAAAAGAGATAAAAATAAAAATGTGCTTCAAATCAAGGATTGACAAGGGTTTGCGTGGTATTTTCAAGCACTTGTTAAGTCCACTGCTTTCGACTTAGGAGTTCTTTAAAGTTTTCTAAAACCTTAAACCCATCTACTGGCTTATCATGCTTTTTTGAATTTGCCCTTGTTTTTAAGAGGAGATATTTTATCCCGAAATTTTTTGCTGTCCTGAGTATCTCTGCCGTATCGTCAATAAAAAGGGTCTTTTCTTTATCAAACTTTAATATCTTTTCTGTTTTCTCCCAGAACTCTACCATCTCTTTCGGATAGCCTATCTCAAAGGATGTAATGCATTTGTCAAAGTACTTGCCTATTTCTGTCTTTTTCAATTTTATGTCCAGAACCTTATAATGGGCATTGGTTACCATGTATACCTTTTTCCTATGCCTTTTCAGCATTTTCAAGAAGTCTTCAACATGGGGATGTACTTCGATGAGGTGTTTTATCTGCTCTTTCAGGGCCGGGATGTCAAGGTCAAGCTCCCTCGACCAGAAATCTATGTCTGTCCAATTCAGCGTGCCTTCATGTGCCTTGTACTTTGAAAGCAGTTCTTCCTTTGCCTTTCCGAATGTGATTTTGTGCTGCTCTGCATACTTTTCCGGGACGAGGTGCTCCCAGAAATAGTCATCGAAATATTTGTCCAGCAGCGTCCCATCCATGTCAAGAAGGACGAATTTAATTTCTTTCAGCGGTATCATTCCTCACCACTGTACCACGACTGGTCTATGTAATTTTCTGTCCTCTCGTATATCAATTCCATGATCTCTTTCAATTCCTGAAATATCTCGTCAAACAGCTCGTTGTCTGTTGCATCTTCCGGCTCGATATCATAGCTGTAATGTATTTCGTATTCCTTGAAGGGCTCGTCGCTGCCGATGATTTCTCTAATTGTCAGGATCGGTTCTGTGTCTGGATATTCCTCGTTTACCTCATCAATCAATGCCTCTATATCTGGATAGTCTTTCATGATTGGAAGCTTTACCGTAAATTCCAGTTCTACAGATGTATCCACATCGCTGTCTTCATCCGTTGTGTTCTCTTCGTACAGGGTCATTCCTGTCTGGAATGCGTCATAGACAAAGGACACGGTTGCCGATACTGGAAATGGCTGTTCCATATTTGGCAGCGTCAGGGAAAACCTGCCTTCCCTGTCGAGGGTGAACTGCTCTATGAGAACCTGCATATTGTATATATCGAGATAATTCTTTGCAGACTCTGCTATTGTCATCTGCACTTCTTCAAACCTTGCCATGTTCCCTCCAATTGCTTAAACCTAATTTGAGCGATTTTATACCGAAGATCCAGCGATAAGGATAAGTCTCTTTCGTTCAGAAGCTCTGTTTTGACAGTTCTAATGCTTTTTTCGCTACAGCCGCAAAACTTGCTTCGCTCAGACACTTGCGTCTGTCAGGCAATGGTATGGTCTCGAAGCGACTTGGACAGCCCAAGTGTGGCATGGATGCCTAAGCGGGCTGTCTTTGCTTCGGAGAATGGCTGGATGCCATTCGAGAATGAAGCGGAGAGATTATACCATTGCCTGACGCTTCAGTCGCAAAGAACTGTTACCAAAACATCGCTATTCACTTCAGAGCCTCATCCTTATTGCTGGATTTGGGTTTTTAGACTGAAATATTATAACATTAATAAATGTATTATGACGAATAAGGTGGCTGTGATAACAGGAGCATCAGGCGGTTTGGGAAAGGAAATCGCCCTATCATTTTCTGAGAATGGATACAGGGTTGTCATAAATTACATCGAGTCCGAAAAAACGGCACAGGAAATTGTCAGAGCAATCGGTAATACGGCAATTGCGGCAAAGGCCGATGTAAGCAGGTTTGAGGATGTCTCTAAAATGGCCGGGACTGTCCACGAAAAATGGGGAAGGGTAGATGTCCTTATAAACAATGCAGGGATAACAAAAGATTCGCTTTTGATAAAGCAGAATGAAGATGATTGGGACAGGATAATGGATGTAAATCTCAAGGGAGTGTTCAATTGCATAAAGGCGTTTGCACCACTCATGAAAGATGGCGGGCATATAATCAACATATCTTCGTATTCAGGACTGAAGGGCAAGGAAGGGCAGGCTGGATACAGCGCCTCAAAAGCTGCATTGCTTGGGCTTACAAAGACAGCAGCAATTGAGCTTGCAGAATATGAAATAAGAGTAAATGCTATTTTACCCGGGTATATGCCTACTAAGATGGGGATTAAAGCAGATGAAGCCTTAAAAAAGGCAAAAGAGGCCAGTCTTTTAAATACACTTTCAGACCCGAAGGAAGTAGCGAGATTTATCGTTTATCTTGCGGGCACCGAAAATATCACTGGTCAGATATTTTGCCTTGAAAGCAGAATCATCTAACCTGAATTAAGCAATGTATGGCAGCAGATATGCATCAAACCGCCCCCTTTTCAGCACACCTGCTGCCATACTTGTAAAGGAGACTGGAAATGTCAAGAGGCATTTTTATAACAGGCACCGACACAGGGGTCGGCAAGACGATTGTGTCTGCTCTAATAATCAGGGCATTAATAAAGAAGGGCATTAAGGTCGGCGCTATGAAGCCGATTGAAACGGGATGCATAAGGTCAGGAGTCAGAAGTCAGAAGTCAGAAGCCAGAAAGGACAACAAATTATTAATACCTTCTGATGGAATGTTTTTGAAGGATATGGCGGAGATGGGCGACTCCATAGATTTGATTACGCCAATCCGCTTTGAAGAGCCTCTTGCGCCGATGGTTGCGGCTGAATTGAAAAAAAGGCCTGTTGACCTTGATAAAATTTTCAGCGCTTATGACGTTCTTTCTAAAAAATACGATTTTATGGTAGTGGAGGGAGTAGGGGGACTGCTTGTGCCTATTACATTTGTACAGCAGAACGACAGTGCGACAGAGCGGCAGTTTAAAGAGCCTTCAGCCTATTTCGTATCAGACCTGATAAGGGACTTAAAACTTCCTGTAATTGTTGTGGCAAGACCGATACTCGGAACGATAAATCACACACTACTGACAGTCAACTATGCATTGAGGGAAGGTATTAATGTCCTCGGAGTTATTATTAATTTCAATAATCCTCCAGAAAACAATCTTGCTGAGAAGACAAATCCGAAAGTGTTGAAAGAATTATGTCCGGTGCCGATAATCGGAATGCTACCATATATAAAGGATATTACAAAAAAGAATATCGAGGATGCCGCGATTAAACATCTTGATGTAAGGGTCCTATTTTAAAGGATTATTTTTGTTGTCGAGTTTGACTATAATCGGCTTGAAGTCTTTTATCTCTGCATCAGCCATATAGCAGTAAGCGAAGATGATTATCTTGTCGCCGACTACGCCCTTTCTTGCTGTAGGACCATTCAGGCAGAATTCCCGTGAACCAGGCTTTCCCGGGATAACATAGGTCTCAAACCTTTCGCCGTTGTTAAGGTTGCTTATCATAACCTGCTCGTAAGGGAGTATATCCGCTATATCCATCAATTCCTTATCAATGGTAATACTTCCTTCATAGGCAAGGTTTGACTCGGTAACAGTTGCCATATGTATCTTTGATCTCAAGAAACATCTAAACATATTATTATTCTATTATCTTCGGGACCCTGTAGAATTTTTCCGTGGAATCAGGCGCATTCTTCAGTGCATCTTCCACAGGCAGGGAGGCTGCAGGGATATCATCCCTCATGACGTTATTCAACGGTATTATATGGGATGTTGGCTCTATATTACCGGTATCGAGGCTGTTTAGCTGTTCCACATACTCTATTATCGAGCTCAACTGTCCGCTGAAGATATCTATCTCATTATCCGACATGGAGAGCCGTGAAAGGCTGGCAATGTGTTTAACATCTTCACTTGTTATTCTCATTTTTTATCTTCCTTTTGTCGCCTCTTGCCTATAGCCTTTCTAAATTTGCGTATTTTGCAGCAAGACGCTTAATTCCGATACCAGGGAAGTTTACAGTCAATTTTGTATCATTTCCTTCTTCACAGCAGTCCCTGACCACGCCAACTCCCCATGACGGATGTTTTACCCTGCATCCGACAACATATGCAGCAGCAGGCCTTTTAGGCGACAGTTTTACAGGCTCAGGCGCTGTTTCTGCTTTTTGCTGGACCTTTTCTATCCAGTGGCAGCAGTCCTTTGGAATATCCTGCAAGAATCTTGAAGGCTCCTGTTCCTGGACTTTTGAATAGAGTCTCCTTCTCTTTGCGGCTGTAAGACAAAGGATATCTTTTGCCCTTGTCATGCCAACATAGAATAGCCTTCTTTCTTCCTGCATTTCAGAGACGTCATCGATTGCCTTGAAATAGGGGAGGATGCCTTCTTCGATGCCTGTGACAAAGACCACAGGGAATTCGAGCCCTTTTGCGCTATGAAGCGTCATGAGAGATACAGACATCTTTTTAGAGGTGTCGTCAGTTGTTGATACGAGGGATACCCTGTCTGCAAAGTCCTTGACAGATATATTCTCTGCCGAGGATACCAGTTCCAGTATGTTCTGCAGCCTTTCCTCCTCGATGTCTTCTATATAGCCTGTTTTTTCCACAATATCTTTGAGCATATCGGCGGCGGTTTTGTGATGGGTCGATGATATGCCTTCCATGATTTTCACGAACTCGCTCAACTTGTCTTTAATGGACGATGCCACGCTATTGGACTTTAGCATCAGTTTTATGGCAACGAAGAGGCTGACAGAATTTTTCTTTGCCTCCTGCTCTATCTTCGATATGGTGGATGCCCCTATGCCTCGAGGAGGGCTGTTTATTATCCTTCTCAGGCTTACATTGTCATCGTTGTTAAGGGCTATTTTCATGTACGAGATAATATCCTTTATCTCACGCCTGTGATAGAAGCTCACGCCGCTTATCACATGGTAAGGGATATTTTCTTCTCTCAAGGCGTCTTCTATTGCCCTTGCCTGGAGGTTTATCCTGTAAAGGATTGCAAAGTGGCTGTATTCAAAGTTGCCCTTCAGGTAGAGGTCTTTTATGGTGCGTGCAACGTATCTTGCCTCTTCTTCCTCTGAGTTGAGCCTGCAGTAGAAGACCTTTTCTCCGCAGCCTTTTTCTGTCCAGAGTTTTTTCGGTTTTCTCTGGGGATTTCTGGATATTACCGCACCCGAGACATCGAGGATATTCTGTGTTGACCTGTAATTTTGTTCAAGCTTGATAATCGTTGCATCAGGGAAGTCTTTTTCAAAATTCAGGATGTTGCTTACATCGGCACCTCTGAACTTGTATATGCTCTGGTCGTCGTCACCAACTGCACAGATATTCTTATGCCCTGCCATTAACTGCAGGAGCCTGTACTGCGCATGGTTTGTATCCTGAAATTCATCCACGAGGATGTATGGAAACATGTCATTGTATTTGGCAAGTATCTTTGGATTCTCCTCGAATAATCTCACGGTGAGCATTATCAGGTCATCGAAATCGAGTGCATTGCATCTCTTCAGTTCATCCTGATATTTCAGGTATACCCTTCCGAGTTTCTCGTCGAAGCTGAAGCCGTCTCCCTGAGACAGGAATTCTTCTGGAGAAACTAATGATGATTTAAGTATGCTTATCCGTGAGGCAACGCCTTTGTAAAGTGCCTCGTATATTTTTAATTCTTTTAGTATGTGCCTTATTAGATTGCACTGGTCGTCATCGTCATATATGGAGAAGTCAGATTTATATCCCAGTGCCTTTATCTCTCTTCTGAGTATCTTATTGCACTGTGAATGGAATGTCCCTATCCATGACTGCTTCATATCATGCTCAACAAAGCGGGAGATCCTTTCTCTCATTTCATTTGCAGCCTTATTGGTAAAGGTGACCGTGAAGATGGATGATGGACGGTATTTCTTCTTCTTAGAGAGATAGGCAAACTTATGGGTTATTACCCTTGTCTTACCGCTGCCTGCCCCTGCAAGTACGAGAAGAGGTCCTTTTGAATACAGTATGGCCTCTTTTTGTTGGGGATTGAGTTCTTCTAATAAGACATCTTTTGCCATTTTGCTCTCCTTTATTATAGCATATTAATAGGTTCATTGTTCATGGTTGATTATCATAGTTATTAGTTTATAGCTTTAAAATCTATGAATAATAAACTATTAACTACTCTACCGTTACGCTTTTAGCCAGATTCCTCGGCTGATCCACATCACAACCCCTTAAAACAGCAACATGATACGCAAGGATCTGAAGGGGAATTGTGAGCAGCACCGTATTTAAATAATTGTTGCTTCCATTTATGGAAATGGAGTATCTGGAAAGTTTCTTTGCAGCCTCGCCATCTTTTGAAGTAACGGCTATTATAGTGCCCCCCCGGCTCTTTACCTCTTCCATGTTGGATAAAACCTTTTCATACAGCTTTCCTGAAGGGGCAAGGACAACAACAGGCACCTCTTCATCAATGAGTGCAATGGGGCCGTGCTTCATCTCGCCTGCCGGATAGCCTTCTGCGTGGATGTATGATATCTCCTTTAATTTTAATGCGCCCTCCAGCGCTATAGGATAATTTATTCCCCTGCCGAGATACAGGAAATCCTTTGCCTTGAAAAGCTCCTTTGCTATAGCATTTATTTCGCCATCGAGTTCCAGTGCATGTTCTACGCCTGCAGGAAGGTGGAGGAGTTCCTCTATAAGCATGGATGAGGATTCATCGGATAAAATTCCCCTGACCTTGCCAAGTGCTATTGCCAGAAGATACAAGGCTACAATCTGTGTAGTGAATGCCTTTGTGGATGCCACTCCTATTTCGGGTCCCGAATGTGTATAAAATACAAAGTCGGATTCGCGGGATGCAGTGCTGCCTATTACATTGCATATGGTCAGTACCTTTGCACCAAGCGCTTTGGCCTCTCTTATTGCTGCAAGGGTGTCTGCTGTCTCTCCTGATTGTGTTATTGCTATGAAAAGAGTGTTGCCGATTATTATTGGATCTCTGTATCTAAATTCCGAGGCTATATCAACCTCAACAGGTATCCTCGACATCTCTTCTATCATGTATTTGCCCACAATACCTGCATGGTACGATGTGCCGCATGCAACAATGAATACCTTGTCTATGGCTTTGATGTCTTCTGCACCGAGGCCGAATTCCTCAAGGGCTACCTCTCCATTTTCCGGCATAACCCTTCCCCTGATGGTATCTGCTATTGCCCGAGGCTGCTCGTATATCTCTTTCAGCATGAAGTGGCGGTAACCGCCCTTTTCAGCCATCGAAGGGCTCCATGATATGGTAACTACATTTTTATTTAAAAGGATTCCCTCGAAGTCAGTTATGATTACACCGTCCCTGTGCATTACTGCCATTTCATTATTTTCGAGGAATATGACCTCCTTAGAGTGGCTCAGAAAGGCAGGGACATCGGATGCAAGAAAGTATTCCCCTTCTCCAAGCCCTATTACAAGGGGACTTTCCTTTCTTACTGCCACTATCTTATCGGGCTCCTTTTCATTGATGACGGCAAATGCATAGGCGCCTTTAACTTCTTTCAGTGCTATTCGTACTGCTTCTTCGAGAGGGTTGTTTTTAGAATACTTGTTTATCAGATGGCACAAGACTTCTGTATCCGTCTCTGATGCGAATATGAATCCATCTTCCTGAAGTCTGTGTCTCAACTCCACATAGTTTTCTATTATTCCATTGTGGACAATGACTATCCCATCCGACCTGTGGGGATGGGCATTCTCATCGGATGGTCTGCCGTGGGTTGCCCATCGCGTGTGGCCAATTGCAAGAGTGCTCGAGATGTTGTATTTATTGACTATGTTCTCAAGGTCATGGATTTTGCCCTTGCACCTTTTGACCTCTATTTTTTTATCAGTGAAATATGCGATGCCTGCAGAATCATAGCCCCTGTATTCGAGCCGCTTCAGCCCGTCCATCACTACAGGTATGGCATTTTTATTGCCTATATATCCTATTATTCCGCACACGTTACTTTCTCTTTCCTTTCGACTGTTTTTTAAACGCCCATTTCTCTATATGTTTTTGGTCTGCCCTGCTCACTGCAAGGGAAAGGGGCGGCACATTCCTTGTGATAGTTGAACCTGCACCAATGTATGCACCCTTGCCAACTCTCACCGGCGCAATGAGCTGCGTATCGCTTCCCACAAATACATCATCCTCTATTATGGTTTTGTGTTTTTCTTTTCCATCGTAGTTGCAGGTTATTGTACCAGCTCCAATATTTACATTTTTGCCTATCTCTGCATCTCCAAGATAACTGAGGTGCGATGCCTTTGTTCCTTCGCCGATTACGGATTTTTTTATCTCTACAAAGTTGCCGATCTTTGATGATGGGCCGATTATTGAGCCAGGCCTAAGATGTGCGAATGGGCCTACGGTTGCATTTTTATTTATAGTCGATGATTCGATTACTGTTGAATCCTTTATAGTCACATAATTTCCGACTGTGCTGTCTGCTATTCTTACATTTGGATAGATTGTACATCCTTTGCCGATAATAGTTTTGCCTTCGATATGAACATTCGGATATATAACGGTATCCATGCCTATTTTTGCATCAGGATGTATGAAGACTGATGACGTATCTATGAACGAAACACCATTTTCCATCCATTCGGATAAAATCCTGTCTTTGAGGTAATGGCATGCATTATGGAGGTCTTCACGTGTGTTTATGCCTGTCAACTCTGTTTCGCTGCCGAGGATATGCGCGCCGACTTTATAGCCCTTTTTTACAGCAATATCTACGATATCGGTGAGATAATACTCTCCTTTTGCCTTATTTATTGTTATTTCTTTTAAAAGTTTTAATGCATGGGATTTTATTGCATATATACCGCTGTTTACTTCCTTTATCTTTTTCTGTACTTCGTTGGCGTCTCTGTCCTCTATTATCGCCCTTACTCGATCACCTTCTCTTATGATCCTCCCGTAAGAATGTGTGCCTTCTGCAATGAACGAGATTATGGATATGTCCTCTTTGTTCTGCTTGTGGAGTTTCAGGAATTTTTGCAGGGTAGATGTACTTATAAGGGGAGTATCACCGCTTAATACCAGTACAGTGCCGCTAAATCCCTTGAGTTTCTGGACAGCCGTTTTCATGGCATCACCTGTGCCTTTAGGTTCTTTTTGAACCGCAAATGTAACCGGATGTCCTTCATGGTAGTTAGCAATGGCATTTTTTATCTCATCGCCTTTGGGACCTATGACCACTATGTTGTTCTCTGACTTCAGTTGCTTTATCGAGTCGACAACATAGTGAATTATCGGTTTGCCATGTATCATGTGCAGTACCTTCGGGATCGAAGACTTCATTCTTGTGCCGAGACCTGCAGCAAGGATGATTGTCGCCAAAGAATACGATGATTTCATTGATGATGCATTCACTTTGTTTCCGATATCTTAGAGGGAGCGGCTATTCCTCCAGAGAGAATAATTTTAATACCATCCTCTATTGATATGTCTGTATAAGTTATGCTCCTGTCATCGAGGAGCACGATCTCTCCGAGATAAAGGTTATTTGTGGGTATATATACAGCCTTCAAGGGGGTTTCTTTCTCATTGGATTCGACTACGCATTCCTTTGTAAGAAAGCCGAAGGCATAGGCGCCGGGTCTTGGATATTCGGCTATAACGAATTTCTTAAAAGAGCTTTTATTTTCAGGAGAAAAAGCATCGACAAGCTGTTTTATGGCTGTGTAAATACTTTTGAAAACAGGGATATTTAGAAAAATTCTTTCTACAATGTTAAGGATTTTTTTGCCGAACACATTCGTCGAAACTATTCCGATCAGAAATACAATGACAATGGCTGAGATAAAGCCCAATCCAGCTATGTGTTCGCCGAGGAAGAAATCGAAGAACGGGCCCAATATGCCATCAACAAACCTGAATATACCGACCAGGACAAAGATTGTTATGACTGCCGGGATAGTGACTATCAGTCCTGCCAGAAATTTTCTCTTGAAGGTAATATGTATAGATTCGACCATTTACTTTAATGCCATTGCTTCTTCGGGTATATCAAAGTTGGCATATACGTTCTGGACATCGTCATTGTCTTCGAGGGCATCTATCAATCTTACCATCTGATCGGCTGCGCTGCCATCTATTGGCACATAGCTCTTGGGTAGCATGGTTATTTCTGACAATGAGACAGGTATGTTCTGTTTTTCTATTGCCTCTTTTACTGCATTGAGGTTCTCCGGAGACGTTATGATTTCATAATTGTCTTCTTTGGGGTCGTTTTTCATATCTTCTGCGCCTGCATCGAGGACAATGGACATTAATGTGTCTTCATCCACTTTTGTTTTTTCTACGAGAATGTAGCCTTTCTTTTCAAATATCCATGAGACGCATCCAGCCTCTCCCATGTTCCCGCCATTTTTTGATAATATATGTCTTATTTCTGAAACAGTCCTGTTTTTGTTGTCTGTAAGAGTCTCTATGAGGATTGCCACTCCTCCAGGACCATATCCTTCGTAGATAACCTCTTCGTATGTTGTTCCGGGAAGTTCTCCGGTGCCTTTCATTATTGCCCTTTTTATGTTTTCAGAGGGCATGTTTACTTCCTTGGCCTTTTCTATGGCGCTTCTCAACCTTGGATTTCCTTCCGGGTCTCCGCCTCCGAGCCTTGCTGCAACAGAGATCTCTTTGACAATCTTTGTGAATACCTTGCCCCTCTTTGCATCGGTATGGGCCTTTTTATGCTTTATCTGAGCCCATTTGGAATGGCCTGCCATATGGAACCTCCAGCAATTTTTAGAACGTTTTATGATAATAGGATTAAAGCAATACTGTCAAGGAGTTAAAAGGTAAGGCTACAATTCTGCATCCTTTAATGCATCTTTGCATTGACATGCACGGGCAATTGGAACATGCATGATGATTTCTTTGATTAAAGATTTTATGCGGTCTGTGGAGTTTTTCATTGTCTCGACAACCTCTGTGGTTGTGAGTTTCTTTTCAGAGGTTCCTGCAGCATAGTTTGTTACAACTGATATGCCAGAAATACATATCTCAAGCTCCCGTGCAAGGGATGCCTCTGGCATTGCAGTCATGCCAACGACATCGGCGCCTATCATGGAGAAGAATTGTATCTCCTTTGCTGTTTCGAGCCTTGGGCCATTGACGCAGATATATGTTCCCACTGTTTTTATCGGAAGCCCGATATTCTGAGAGGCTTTAATAATAAGATCCCTCATTTCAGGGCAGTATGGGTTAGTGAAGTCAATATGAATTACCCTGTCTTTGTCGTAAAATGTGGATTCTCTCGCTCCATATGTCATGTCTATTATCTGGTCGAGGAGGACAATGTCGCCGGCAGAGAGGTCTTTGTTTATTCCGCCCACAGCATTTACAGCGATGATTCTGTCAACGCCAAGCGACTTAAATCCCCATATGTTTGCCCTGTAATTTACTCTGTGGGGCGGTATTGAATGTGGTATCCCGTGCCTTGGAAGGAAGACTATTTGTTTTTCATCTTCTTTGGCACTGATTGTTCCTATTTTGTAAACAGAAGATGGGTCGCCGTATGGTGTGGATATGAAGACCTCTTTTGTTATCTCCAGCCCTTCAATCTCATAAAGCCCGCTTCCGCCTATCAAGCCGATTCTCATGAGGATATTTTATGGCATCGAGGATTTTTAGTGCAAGGGAAAATGGCGATTAAACTTTATGCTATAATTTTTATAGAAATATGAAGTAACCCTAATAATTAGTTGTGAGGTGGCAAATGTTAACAACAAAAAGAAAATCAGAGGTTATTGCCTTCCCAGTCAGCGTTTTTGAAACCGCTGATACCAAGGAGGATCTTGAAGATTGGCTTTTATCCCAAAATCCTGAGTTTCTAAAGAAGATGAGAAAGGCAAGAAAAGATGATATTGAAGGTAAGGGTAAAGGTTGGGAGGCGATTAAAAAAGAACTATGTATAAAGTAACATTCCTGCCCGATGCTGAAGAATCTTTTAAAAATCTGGATAAAACTATACAGAGAAGAATTGCTGAAAAGATTGATTGGCTTGCAGAAAATGCCGATAAGGTAATTCACCATCCGCTCAAATCTATGCCAGATGACCTGAGAGGTTTATGCAGGATAAGGGTAGGGGATTATCGCATAATATATTGGGTTTATAATGATGAGAAACATATAAAGATTTATGATATTGAGCACAGGGGGAAAGATTATCGATCTGTAAGAAGGTAATGAAGCCTAAGCGGTATCTTTTTCCCATTTGTGCTATATTTTAAAATATGTTTCAGGGGAAAGCAGGAAGTCATATGTAAATATTATCGAAAAGGATATCTATTGATGAACAGAGTTCAAGAGGTCGTAGTACTTTCACTGTTGAGCGGTGCCTTAGGCGGAATTGCTTCGTATCTTCATATGGCTTATGGCGGTTTCAAAACTCTACCAACAAAATCGCCTTCGCAATCCGAAGAAATGAAGAAACAACGCCTCTACTTTTTAATTTTGCGAGTTGTGTTTGGTGCTATTTCTGGCTTTATTATTGCTCTCTGGTTTATAGATAATTTTGAGCAAGGCACACTGTCAGAGACAAAATTATCCTTTATTTCAGCAATAGCTGGTTTTAGTACTGTCATGCTTGCTTCTATTTCAAAAACTATAAGCAAATATATCGGCAGAAGCGTTGATGCTGATTTTACACCGAAAACAAATGAACGAAAGTGAATAAATCATTAACAAATCACTCCATACGGCTTGAGCGGTAATTTTTAAAAGCAAGACCTCCATGTTTCCTCTGCTGTAAAGCCCTTTATGTTAAAATACCTGTATTGAATTTTATGGAGGATTTTGATGATAGATGATGCGATTCTGCAGAAACTCATAAAAAGGGTCCTTTCCAATGGCGGTGAGTATGCGGATATATTCATCGAGCACAGGAAATCTACGGCTGTTCAGCTTGAGGATGACAAGATAGAGAAGGTTATTGCAGGCGCCACCGCAGGTGTTGGCATCAGGCTTATATACAGCGGCAAGACTGCCTATGCATACAGTAATGACTTTTCTGAAAATGTACTCATGGATCTCGCCGACACGGTTAGCAAGGCAGCAGCAGGTGCTGAAAGGGATATCATTATTGACATGAAGAGAAAATCTCCAGAAGTCACCTTTCTCATAAAAAAATACCCGGGAACGATCCCTATGTCCGAAAAAATTGCCCTTGTTAAACTTGGAAACGATGCCGCAAGGAAGTTCGACCAGAGGATCAAACAGGTCAATGTAATGTACAGGGACTCTTGCCAGAGGGTTAAGATTTATACATCAGAGGGCCTTGTGTCAGAGGATGAGAGGGTTTACACATTGGGAGTAGTTCAGGTAATCGCTATAGATGGAGAGGTGATCCAAACAGGATATGAACCTGTCAGCGGGTTGATAGGTTATGAACTCTTTGATGAAAACCCTATGGATAGGGTCGCTTTAAAGGCTGCACAGAGGGCCGTGATGATGCTCAAGGCAAAAAGGGCGCAGGGCGGAAGGATGCCTGTTGTTATCTCGTCAGAGGCTGGCGGTACAATGATCCATGAGGCAATAGGTCACGGGCTTGAGGCAGACCTCGCACAGCAGGGGCTGTCTGTTTATTCAAAAAAGATTGGACAACAGGTAGCTTCTACGGCCATTACTGTTATAGATGATGCAACCCTTCCCAACAAGAGAGGGTCATTCTCCTTTGATGATGAAGGAACTTCATCTAAAAGAAATGTCCTGGTGAAAGACGGAATCCTGCAGGGTTATATGTACGACAGGTACACTGCCATGGTGGACAGGACTTCATCGACAGGAAACGGCAGGCGTGAGTCCTACGAGCATAAGCCTGTGCCGAGAATGACCAATACCTTTATAGCCCCGGGCAGCCTTTCTCAGGATGAAGTTATCAGGTCAGTAGACAAAGGGCTGATAGTCAAAAAGATGGGAGGAGGGCAGGTAAATACAGTGACAGGTGATTTTGTATTCGAGGTTCAGGAGGGGTATGTCATAGAAAACGGTATGATTGGCGAGCCTGTGAGAGGCGCAACCCTTATTGGCAACGGCCCAGAGGTCTTAAAGTCCATAGATATGGTGGCATCAGACCTTGGATTTTCTGTAGGCACATGCGGGAAGGATGGACAGGGGGTGCCTGTATCTGATGCCATGCCTACTCTTAGAATCCCCGAGATGGTAGTGGGCGGAGAAGTCGGTTAGAGGTGTGGTAAATATTACACACGAGCGAAATTAATCAACACTCCTGATTTTATATCCACTTGTTTTATATCTGTTTTTATGGTGGCACATTATTTGCTTATATTCAAAACTCGATGAGGTTACAGAGAACAATTAAAAAAGAGATCACCTTCCACGGTATCGGCCTGCATACAGGTAAGTATGCAATGGTGAAGCTAAAACCTGCCTCCAGGGATACAGGTATAGTCTTTTACCGTGTAGACAGGGGTGCAATAATACGGGCAAATATTACCTCTGTTGTTGACACGGCCTTTGCCACCACAATCGGCTTTGTCAATGGTTTGGATGTGGTGAAGGTAAAGACAGTGGAGCACCTGCTTGCTGCTGCAGCCGGTCTCGGAATCGACAACCTTATTATAGAGGTTGACGGCCCTGAAATCCCCATACTGGATGGGAGTTCTACAAAGCTGGTCGGAATTATACTTGAGGCAGGCATAGCAAAGCAGGGTAAAAAGATGCCCTTTATAAAGATTACCAAACCTGTTGTTTATGAGGATGCCCACTCAAGGATTGTAGCCCTGCCGTATGATGGCATGCGTATATCTTACTGTATAAATTTCGGACACCATATGCTGGGACAGCAGGAACTTACTGTAAACATCGATGAAAAAACCTTTGTACAGGAGATAGCCCCTGCCAGAACCTTCGGATTTCTGAGCGATGTGGAGAAATTAAGAGCAAACGGCCTTGCAAAGGGCGGCTCCCTCGACAATGCCGTGATTGTAGGCGATGACGGTATTTTGAATGCTACAGGTTTAAGGTTCGAGGATGAGTTTGTAAGGCACAAAGTGCTTGATTCTATTGGAGATTTATCATTAATTGGGTTCCCGATACAGGGGCATATCATGCTTGAAAAGGCAGGCCATACAGCTAACATAAATTTCTTGAAGAAGCTGATAACGTCTATTGACTCCTACAGCCTTATCTCATCGGAAGTTGACCATTTGCCTCACCATGTTTTAAACTATAGCTAACCAAAAAAAAAGAGGGAATACCCAAAAAGTCAGTTTCCTCGAATACAAAATTGTCTTTTGGGTATTCCCTAATTTCTTACTTCCTCTGCAAACAGTTGTTATTTCTTCTTTGCAGTCTTCTTTGCTGCAGTCTTTTTTGCCGGAGCCTTCTTTGCTGCTGCCTTCTTTGCTGTTGCCATTAAGTTCACCTCCTTTCGGTCTTAAAATACCTTTAAAACCGTTGTTATTTCTTCTTTGCTGCCTTTTTTGCCGGAGCCTTCTTTGCTGCTGCCTTCTTTGCTGTTGCCATTAAGTTCACCTCCTTTCCCGTCCCTCGAAGACCTTAAAAGAAATATCTCCAAGGGAACTTTTTAAAAGGTTAAACTCTTCCCAGCAGAGTAATCCTTTTTTCTGCAAGGATACGTTTTAAGGCGGCATCCTTCTGCTTTTTGTGCTTATATTCTGCCTCTTCGATTACGGTGCAATTTATCCTTTTGCCGAATTTTTTTTCGATGTCGTGTAAACCAACCAGGAGCGCAGGGGTGAACGAGCCGATTACTATCAGGTTAACGGTTGGGGTTTCTTCTCCTTCGGCATACGGACCGTAGATAAATGCTGACTTTATATCATTCGCCCTTAAAAGGCTCTTCAAGGCGCCGGGAAGTCCGAGTGATTTTGCTATGAGGTCTTTTAATTCCGAAAACAGGGGGGAATTCTTGTCTGCATGAAAGTATTTGAGGTTTGCAACCTTTTCGCTTATTACGAGTCCCATCTCTTCCAGTTTGTCGAGTTCCCTTTTTACTCCCGAAGGGTTTTTTCTTAAGAGCCTTGCGATCTCTCTTACGTAGAATTTTTCTTCAGGGCTGTTCAATAACAGCGCCAGAACATCGGCTCGTATGGATGATGAGAATAAGCTTTTAAGCATCCTTTCTCCTTTTATGGAAAACTATACACCATAATTTCCCTTTTGTCAACAAAAAAATTAATTTTTAAAACGAAAGTTGTTTTTTATAGAACATTCTATTTTGGGTAACGATTGTTCAAGAATTAGATTTATCTATATCGTGGTCTTAGAAGTGGCTTGCATAAAGGGACTGCAAGGACTAAATATCTATCAATCCATGCCTGATGATTTTTGGCATGTCGCCTGTTACGTCAACAATTGTAGAAGGCAATCCGCCATTTGTTTTGCCGCCGTCAATTATTAAGTCAATCACTTCTCCAAAATAATCGGAGACCATCGATGCATTGTCAGCAGGAGGCATGCCTGATATATTTGCGCTGGTGGAGGTTATGGGAAACCCTGCTGCTATTGCGAGTCTGAGGGCGAATGATTCCCCGGGAATTCTTACCGCCACCTTATTTTCTGATGAGATATATTCTGAAAGGCCGGGGCGGGCGCGAAAGAGGATGGTTAATGGCCCGGGCCAGAATCTATCCATGAGATCCATTGCCGATTTATTTACCGAATCGGTGATAAGGAACAGTTCTTCTCTGCTGCCTATAATCAGAGGCATTGCCTTTTCTTGGGGCCTATTTTTTATTTCATAAAGCCTTTTGAGGGCTGAATCAATATCATATTTTGCCCCGAGACCGTAAAAGGTCTCTGTGGGATATGCGACAATTCCTCCACTTTTGAGAACAGCAATGGCTTTATTTATTGTTTCGCCGAGGTTTTCATCGGTGAGTTTTATTATCATCTGTTGAATGACTTGTAGGTTGTTTTTTCAGCCTTGATGTATTCGTTTATCAGTGTTCTGTAGGTATCCTGTTGGCCTGGGATGATCGAATCGATATAGCTGTTGAGCGTTGTTTCCAGTTCACCTGCGAGGGAATTTAGAGCAGCGGTTACATTGCTCAGGTTTGAAATCATTGCACTGTCAATTTTCCCGATGTCGAGGGACATGATGTCCTTTGTGTCGAATTTAAAACCGAGGGACTTAAGGGTCAAATTGTTATAAGTCTTTGTCTGAATGTCTGTGAGGGAGTTTCTCAAATAGCCCACAGAGGAGTCCCTTTTCATGATTCTGCTTGTACCCTGAAGCTCGTCCACCAATTTGATAACATTATTATATGCCCCGACAAAGGAATCGAGTTTTTCGAATATCAGGGAACTCTGATCTTCCGATACTGTAATGTACACTGGAAACTTGTCGTTTTCCTTTAAGAGTTTCATAGTTACGCCTGTTATTGCATCCGTTATTTCATTTTCGGTCTTTTCAAAGAAGCTGCTGTCTGCAAACAAAACAGCATTGTAAGGAGGGGTATACTCCGTCATATTTTTTGCGGTATTTGTGTCGTATGAGAGAGCGGAAAGTCCGTTTGAATCGGTATTATTCAGATCGTCATCTGATACGATTATGTTTATTTTATTTCCGTCACCACTGTTTTTAGCAGAAATCACAAGCCTGTAGCCTGAAGCCTCTTTTGCCAGCGATGCCTTTACATCAGCATCAGACGCATTCAGGGCATCTTTTATTCTGGAGAGTGTCTTTCTCGATTCCGTTATATTTAAATCGACTCCTATATTGTCTCCTATCCTTATGGTCAGTATGCCTGTACCAACATCTGAATTTTCAGCAGGATATATCTTTGAATAGAGGGTATGCGATTTCGCAGTTCTATCGACCTTCACCGAATATAAACCTTCCGTTGCCGATGAAGATGCCGTGGCCGTTAAAATCCCTTCGTCAGAGACCTCGGCTTTCATTATTTTGAGGGATTCTGTTTTTATGCCTTCAAGGCTCGTTTTCAGTTCTTCGAGGGAATTCAGGAGCTTACCAAGTGCGCTTATTTTAGTATTTGCTGCGTCTTCCCGGGATTGGATGGACTTTATATAGCTGTTCCTTTGAACCTGTGTGTATTTGCCGGAGACGGAATTGGTGAAACTGAAATTTAAAAAAGATGTATCAACAATAGAGTTCATCTATCAAATCCTTTGTCAGATCCTTTCTCAGTATTAAAATTAGCATTATTTAAAAAATAGTGCAATATTTTTATGAGCCTTCGTTGACATCCAGTAAAAGCTTTTGTTAGCGTTAAAAGATGTCGCAGCGCTTCGGCCATATAGAAATTCCGCTCCAGAGAGTTCATATAGAACTTACCAATGTATGCGATTTCAACTGCGTATTCTGCCCCAAGTCAGAGATGAAAAGGAAGTACGGTTATATGGATGCCGGCCTTGCCAGACGTATAATTTCTGAACTCCATGAAAACAACATATGTGAAAAGATCACCTTCCATGTGATGGGTGAGCCGACACTACATCCGGACTTTTTTGACATTCTCTCCTATGCCAGTAATACAGGAATCAAGATAGGACTGACAACCAATGGAGGAGGACTCGGCAGCGAGGCAGGAAAAAAACTTTTAAACTACGACCTCTATCAGGTTGATATTTCTCTGCAGACGCCCGACGAGAAATCCTTTGTGCTCAGGAAGGCGAGGGCGCTGACATACGATGTCTATCTTAACGGCATTCTCGATTTCTTCTCTTCTTATAACTCAAGACATAAAGATACGATTTTCAAGTTCCGTTTTTTGAACACGAGATTCCGCAAAAGGGATATGGAAAAAAGGACAGGCCCTGTACAGGTCATCTCGTCAACCGGGGAATTGAGAAACATATTCGGATATTGGGCGGGACGCATCTATGAGATGCTCGGTGTTGATAAAGGTAAAAGGGACGCTGCACTGAAGAAAATAAATAAGCTTGTCTCGTATAAATGGAATGTGGTGGAAATATATCCCAATATATTTTTCGAGACATATGTGCTTGAAGATTGGGGCCATGCCTTCGATGACGAAAAGATATATAATGCATGGGCTGGCTATTGTTTCGGCATGCGTGACCACTTCAGCATACTGCATAATGGAGATGTTACCCTCTGCTGCGTTGACTTTGACGGCCGCACAAAAATAGGGAATCTTAAAGAGGCATCTTTGAGGGAGATACTTTCATCAGAGGAACTAAGAAAAATAATCGAGGGGTTCAAGAAGTTCAGGGTTGTTCATCCTTACTGCAAGCGGTGTCTCGGAAGCAAATCAAGGACATCATGGCTTTTAAAGCCTGTAGTTTCTGTATTGGCACTCAAGACCCTCAAGCCGTTTTTCTATTCGAAGATCAGACTCTACGAGTAAAAAGAGCTGCTGAAACCGCTCTAATACCATGCCCTGTCAGCCTCGAAGGTTATTTGTTATTTTGTCTATATTTTCTCTTGACAACCACGTGTGTTTCATCTATCATGTAAGTTAGTACTTACATCCTATGAATAGGGAGTTTTAATGAGCAGGTCAAAAGGCACACAACCCACGAGGGATAAGATTCTCGAAACAGCATTAAGGCTATTTTCCAAAAATGGCTATCTCGGCGCTACCACAAAGGAGATTGCAAAGGAGGCGGGGATAGCCGAGGTAACGCTGTTCAGGCACTTCCCCTCAAAGGAAAAACTCTTTGAAGAGATGATAAACACATATTCATTCCTGCCTGCCTTAAAAGAACTGATGCCTGAAATAGCAATGATGTCATATGAAAAGGCACTAACTGTAATTGCAAAAAGATTTTTAGAAACGCTTTCATCAAGAAAGGACCTGATACAGATAATGCATTCGGAAATGAAAAGGTATCCCGAGAAAATCCATAAGATCTATCATGCATTTATCGATGAGATATTTAAGATTCTTGCATCTTATTTTGACGAGATGCAGAAAAGAAAGATTCTTAAAGACTTTGATACAGAGTTCGGTGCAAGGGCATTTTTAGGCATGTTTTTTTCGTATTTTAATGTCCATGAAATGATGATGCATAAAAAATATAGGCATATGGATAAAGATACAACGATAAAGGAATTTGTGAAGATTTTTGTAAATGGAACATTAAAAGCAGTGAGCAGACAGGAGAAGACGCCATGATTATTTCAAGAGTTATTTTTTTTATTTGTGTAGTCTTAATAGCAGTTATGCTTCCTGCCGGCATCTTACCCGCGCAGGAGTATTCCCTCGAAGACCTTTACGGAATAGCCCTTGACCGCTCCGAAAAGATAAAGATATCGGAAGAAGACCTGTATATTGCTGAAAGGGGCAAAGACAAGGCCGTCTCGGTGCTGTTTCCAAAACTTTCTGCCTTCGGCAGTTATACGAAGTACAGCGAAGACAAACGATCATCCACAGGCTCTGTTATTCAGCCGGATGATTCCACATTGTGGGGACTAAGGCTTGACCAATCATTGTCAGTAAGCGGAAGGGAAATAACTGCCTTCAATATATCAAAGGAAAGCATTGAAAAGAGCAGATACGACCTCCGTGCAGTTAGGGAGGCGTACCTTTTCAATGTTGCGTCAGCCTATTATGATGTCCTGCGGGCAAAGAAGGCCGTTGAGATTGCAAAGACCAATTTTGATCGGCTTGCAAAGCACAGGGATGCAGCAGCAATAAGACTCAAGGTCGGTGAGGTAACAAAAACAGACCTGCTCAGGGCAGAGGCAGAGTTGTCTGGCGCCCGTGCGGAACTTGTGAAATCTGAAAATAATCTCAAGCTGACAAAGGCAATTCTTGCAAGGGTTGCGGGGATAATCGGAGATTTTGATATTAAGGAAGCAACGGGTAACAAACAGGATACGGCAGATAACCTTGATTCCCTTAAGCAGACAGCCTTTGCGGAAAGAGCAGAATTAAAGGGTGTAGAACTACAGAGGAAGATAGCAGGACAACAGGTCAGATATTCTAAAGGCGCTTACTGGCCGACGGTTTCCATAGAAGGCGTATATACAAAGAAAGATGAGAATCCTGCCTCTACATTTCTGAATAAGGAAAGCATATACGGGGGTATCAAGCTGAACTTCCCTTTCTTTGAAGGAGGTCTGAGAAAGGCTGAAGTGGCAGAGGCAGAAGCAAAAAGGAGACAGTCCGAACTCATCTATGATGACTTGAAAAAGACGATAGGCATCGAAGTTGAAAATGCCTATCTCGATTTTCAAACACAGAAGGGAGTTCTGAAATCCCTTGAAGACCGGATGGCATTCGCAAGGGATAATTACAATTCTGTCTCAAGGCAATACCAGTTTGGACTTGCCAACAGCATAGATGTCATCGATGCAAACACATTGCTTATCACAGCGGAAAGGCAGTTGGCGGATGCGGCTTATAACTATCAGCTTGCCCTGATCAGGCTTCAGCGTGTTACAGGGCAAATGTTAAAAACATCGGCAGCGAAGGCTCAAGGAGGACAACATTAATGCGAAAGTTTTTCTCATCTGCAACCCTTCTGCTTTTTTGCACTCTTTTTTTATTTCTTACAGCATGTCATGGCAGAGATTCATCTTCTAAAAAACTAAAATCTGCTCCTGCCGTGCCTGTAAGTGTAAGTACAGCAGTTCAGAGAGATGTTCCTGTAGATCTGCGCGCCATCGGCAATGTCGAGGCTTATTCCACTGTATCGTTAAAATCCCGTGTGGATGGGCAGCTTTCCGCAGTTTATTTTCAGGAAGGCAGGGATGTAAAAAAAGGTGAACTCCTGTTTTTAATAGACCCCCGTCCGTTTGAAGAGGCAGTAAGACAGGCAGAGGCAAACCTTGCGAGGGATGTTGTTCAGGCAGACAATGCCGGGATCGATGCACAGCGCTATGCCGAGCTCTTTAAAGAAGAATTAGTCTCGAAACAGCAGTACGACAAGGTAAAAACCAACCAAGAAGCGCTTAAGGCAATAGTGAAGGCTGACAGGGCAGCACTTGAAAATGCCAAATTGCAACTGCAATACTGCTACCTGCGCTCTCCTATCAATGGACGGATAGGAAGCATCCTTGTCAATCAGGGCAATATGATAAAGGCTAATGATACTGTTATGGCTGTTATTAATCAGATCAGTCCTATATATGTGAGCTTCTCTGTACCTGAACAGGAACTGACGAGGATTAAAAAGGCCATGTCTGCCAAAAAATTGAAAACAGAGGCGATTATTCAGGGACCGGAAACTTACTCTGCTATCGGAGAACTCACTTTTATAAACAATGCTGTTGACCCGGCAACCGGAACCATAATGCTTAAAGCAACTTTTTTGAATAAAGATAAAATATTGTGGCCCGGACAGTTTGTCAATGTATCGCTTACACTCGGCATTCAGCACAATGCAGTTATTATTCCGCATCAGGCTGTCCAGACAGGGCAGGAAGGGCAGTATGTATTTGTCGTAAAGGCTGACAACACAGTAGAGTTAAGACCTGTTGTTACAGGCATCAGACGCGATCAGGAAATTACGGTTGAAAAGGGACTTCAGCCCGGAGAGGTTGTTGTCACCGACGGTCAACTCAGACTCATTGCAGGGGCCAAAGTAGAGATAAAAAAAGACAGATGAACATATCCGATACCTTCATAAAACGGCCTGTTACAACAACTCTTATCATGCTGGGGATACTCGTCTTCGGCATCATGGGCTATCGCAACCTGCCTGTGAGCGATTTGCCCAATGTGGATTTCCCGACACTGCTTGTCACAGCCAGTCTCCCCGGCGCAAGTCCTGAAACAATGGCATCTGCTGTAGCAACGCCCCTGGAAAAACAATTCTCCACAATAGCAGGTCTCGATTCCATGACATCGGTTAATGCGCTTGGAATAACACAGATTACACTTCAGTTTGACCTGAGCAGAAATATAGACGCAGCAGCCCAGGATGTTCAGGCAATGATAGCAAAGGCAGCATCACAGCTTCCGGCAGGAATGCCGAGTCCGCCGATATACCAGAAGGTAAATCCGGCAGACCAGCCTATACTTTATTTTGCCCTCACATCTCCGACTCTGCCGCTTTACAGCCTTAATGAGTATGCGGATACATTGATTGCACAGCGCGTCTCGATGGTCAGTGGAGTGGCTCAGGTGCAGATATTCGGACCTCAGAAATACGCTGTGAGGGTTCAGGTTGATCCAAAGGCTATTGCGAGCAGGAAAATCGGGATAGATGATGTAGAAAAGGCAATAAGAAGCGGTAATGTCAATCTGCCCACAGGCACACTTTACGGGACTCACAGATTGTATACGGTTCAGGCAACAGGCCAGTTAACCACTGCTGCTCAATACGGGCCGCTTATAGTTGCCTATCGCAACGGCTCTCCGGTGAGGCTTCAGGATATAGCAGCAGTTGCCGATGGAGTCGAAAACAACAAGGTGGCTGCGTGGTACGGCACCAATAATGTTTTACAGAGAGCGATAGTCCTCGCAATACAGAAACAGCCGGGCACCAACACGGTGGAGGTGGCAACAGCAGTCAAAGATCTCATATCTACCATGAAAAAACAGCTTCCGGCCTCTGTTTCGATGCAGATACTTTACGATCGCTCTGTATCCATTCGTGATTCGGTGAACGATGTCAAATTCACCCTGATGCTGACGGTCTTTTTAGTTGTTCTCGTTATATTCCTGTTTTTGCGCAATCTGTCGGCTACGCTCATACCGGCAATGGCCCTGCCTTTTTCAATCGTTGGAACCTTTGCAGTAATGTATCTTATGGGCTACAGCCTCGACAATCTTTCCCTTATGGCATTAACCCTCTCTGTGGGCTTTTTAGTTGACGATGCCATTGTCATGCTCGAAAATATCGTCAGGCATATGGAAAAGGGAGAAAGACCGATGGAAGCGGCATTTAAAGGCTCAAAGGAAATCGGTTTTACGATACTGTCCATGACAATCTCTCTTGTTGCAGTTTTTATCCCTGTGCTTTTTATGGGAGGCATAATAGGACGGCTTTTTCACGAGTTTTCCGTAACTATCAGCGCTGCTATTTTAATATCGGGGATTGTCTCTCTTACGCTCACACCCATGATGAGCAGCCGTTTTGTAAGACCTGCTGCAGAGGTTAAACACAATCGCCTTTATCTAACATCGGAGAGGTTTTTTGAATGGATGCTTAATCTCTATAAAGTAACTCTATCATGGGCGCTGAGGCATCGTTTGTCGATAATTGCAGTCTCTATCATAGTAATGATTTTGACCATCTTTCTATTTATAAGGATGCCAAAGGGATTTTTGCCAGATGAGGATAAGGGGATGGTTTTTGTAGTTACAGAGGCTGCGCAGGGCGTTTCTTTTGACGATATGGTGAGGCACCAGAAGGCGCTTGCAGGGATTGTGCAAAAAGAGCCTTATGTGGAAGGATTCATGTCGGCAGTCGGGCCAGGACCGGGCTCTCCAAGCACCAACAATGGACGGATGTTTATGCACCTTAAACCCCGTTCTGAGCGTGACATGAGCGTGGATGAATTTATAGAGCATTTAAGACCAAAATTGGCATCGGTGCCCGGAATAAGGGCATTTCTTCAAAATCCGCCGACAATTCGTATAGGAGGACAGCTTACAAAGAGCCTTTATCAGTTTACCCTGAAAGGCTCCGATACCAGGGAGCTTTATCATTACTCCCAGATGCTTGAAGACAGGATGCGCGCACTGCCGATGCTTCAGGATGTAACAAGCGACCTTCAGATAAAAAACCCGCAATTGAATATAGAGATCGACAGGGACAGGGCAGAGTCATCAGGCGTCACCGCAGAACAGATAGAAAATGCACTCTGGAATGCCTATGGTTCAAGGTGGATATCTACGATTTATGCGCCTAACAATCAGTATCAGGTTATCATTGAAGTAAAGCCGGAGTATCAGATGGACCCTTCTGCGCTTTCGATGCTGTATGTTCGCTCTTCGAAAGGGCAGTTGGTTCCGATCAATGCAGTAGCACGGTTAAGTCAGGGGCTTGGCCCCATGACAGTCAATCACTCAGGGCAACTGCCTTCTGTAACCATCTCCTTTAATTTAAAGCCGGGCGTATCTCTCGGTGATGCTGTCTCGGCAATAGATAAGCTTTCGCGTTCTACACTGCCCGGCTCGATAACAACGAGTTTTCAGGGGGCTGCCCAGGCATTTCAGTCCTCTCTCAAGGGATTGGGTCTTTTGCTGATTATGGCTGTATTTGTAATATACATGGTGCTTGGAATACTCTATGAAAGCTTTATCCATCCTGTAACAATACTTTCAGCCCTTCCATTTGCCGGTTTTGGCGCCCTTGTAGCATTAATGCTCTTCGGGGTTGATTTGAATATCTACTCCTTTGTTGGAATTATACTGCTTATAGGACTTGTTAAAAAGAATGGAATAATGATGATCGATTTTGCACTGGATGCTCAGAGGGAAAGGAATAAAAATGCAATCGATGCCATTTATGAGGCATGTATCATAAGATTCAGACCTATCATGATGACAACCATGGCAGCGCTCCTCGGCGCATTGCCGATCGCCATCGGTTTTGGCGCAGGCGCAGAGGCCCGTCGGCCCATGGGGCTTGCAGTTGTCGGAGGACTATTGTTCTCGCAGATGCTCACACTTTATGTTACCCCTGTTGTTTATGTGTATATGGATAGATTGCAGCAGAGGTTTATGAAAAAGTCAAAGGGCGCGAATCAGGGAGGATGATATGAATCTGACATATATTTTTAGATTAGAAGTGATATATTCCGGAGGCATTTATGGATGAAGTGAAGATAAACAGCAACAACAAGAGGAAAAAAATCGCTATTATTGTTTTCAGCGCCATTGTTCTGATAGGTGCGGCAACCCTGTATTTTTATCTAAGCTATAAGGCTACACACATTACAACAGACGATGCCTTTGTGGAGGGAAGGATTCATACCATTGCGTCAAAGATAAGAGGGACAGTTAAGGCGGTCTATGTAAATGATAATCAGCCTGTGAAAAAAGGAGACCTGCTCCTTGAAATAGACCCTGTTGATTACGATGTGAGGCTAAAAGAGGCATTATCAGGGCTTAATGCAGAAAAGGCAAGGCTTTCAGAAGTTGATGCCCGGATAGATGCTTCAAAAAAGCAGTTATCGGAGTTAAGGGCAGCAGTAGAGGCAGCAAAGGCAAACCTTGAACTTCAGGATGCGACTCTTAAACAGGCAGAGACCGACATGCAGAGGGCAGAGAGTCTATACAGGGAAGAGATAATACCGAAGGAGAGATATGAAAGAACGATGACTGCATATAAGGTTGCCATTGCGCAGGTAAAGGCTGCAAAAGAGCAAATGAGACAGGCAGAGATGGCGATTCAGACGCAAAAGGCGGTTGTCAAACAGGCAGAGGCGGCAAGGACATCACAACTTTCAGTTGTAAAACAGAAAGAGGCATTATTAAAGGAGGCAGAGCTTAATTACAGTTATACAAAGATATATGCGCCATCAGACGGCTATGTCACAAAAAAATCTGTAGAGACAGGCAATCAGATACAGGCAGGGCAGCCTTTAATGGCAGTGGTTCCGCTTGGTGATGTTTATGTTGTTGCGAATTATAAAGAGACTCAGCTTGAAAAGATAAAGCCGGGTCAGAAGGTTAAGATAGAAGTTGACACATATCCCGGAAAGACATTCATGGGAAAAGTCGAGAGCATAATGGCAGGTACGGGTGCGTCATTCTCCCTTTTCCCGCCTGAGAATGCCACAGGAAATTATGTGAAGGTGGTACAGAGGATTCCTGTAAAGATATTGCTCGATAAGGATACGGACACCAAACATATATTGCGGGTCGGAATGTCCGTAGCGCCGACAGTGATTGTGGAAAAGTGAACAAGTGGATCGTTGCATTAACCGTAATGCTGCCCACTCTCATCGAGATAGTGGACACTTCTGTTGTCAATGTTGCCCTCGACCATATCAGGGGAAGCCTCTCTTCAGGCATAGATGAATCTACATGGACAATCACCTCCTATCTCGTGTCCAACGCAATCATAATTCCTATGACAGGCTGGCTGAGCAGGGTGTTCGGAAGAAAGAGGTATCTTATTTTTTCTATAATGCTTTTTACCGTAAGCTCATTTTTATGTGGCTCTGCATGGAATCTTCAGAGTCTGGTTTTTTTCAGGATTCTACAGGGAATCGGAGGCGGAGCGCTTCAGCCCCTTTCGCAATCAATACTCCTTGAGACATTTCTGCCCCGTCAGCATGGTATGGCAATGGCTATTTTTGGAGTCGGGATAATGTTCGGGCCCATCATCGGTCCTCTACTTGGAGGCTGGATCACAGACAACTGGTCATGGCACTGGATATTCTATATCAATGTCCCTATAGGCATAATCTCTATACTCATGACCATGTTCTTTATAACAGACCCCCCCTACATGAAGAGGATGAAGATGAAGATAGATTACTGGGGGCTTGCATTTCTCGCTATCGGCCTCGGATGTTTACAGATAGTCCTTGACAAGGGCGAAAGGGAAGACTGGTTTCAATCAGGATTCATTGTGACGCTGGGCATAATATCCGCAACCTCATTGATATTTTTTATTATTGTTGAGATGTTTGCAGAGCATCCAATTGTAAATCTTAAGGCATTTAAAAGCATCTCGTTCAGCACAGGAAATATCGTAATGTTTTTTGGATTCTTCAATCTCTTTGCAAGCATTGTCCTGCTTCCCATATACCTCCAGACACTTATGGGATATACCGCAACCCTTGCAGGACTGGTGCTTGGCCCGGGCGGCATTGCAACAATGGTAACCCTTATTATTGCAGGCAGACTGATAAACAAAGTCAATCCCAAAGGAATTCTGGCCTTTGGAATTATCGTCTGTGCCTATGCAACATACCTCATGTCGCAGTTTAATCTTTACGCCGATTTTTATACTGTGTTATGGCCGAGGATTGTCCTCGGAGTCGGCATGGGGTTTTTCTTTATTCCCCTTACAACATTGACCATGTCAGGCATTAAAAAAGAGGATATGGGGAATGCCACTGCCATATTTAATCTCCTGAGGAACCTGGGAGGGAGCTTTGGCGTTGCCTTTGTGACCACAATGCTATCAAGGCGCGCCCAGTTTCATCAGTTCCGTCTTGTAGAATATCTGACTCCGTTTGATACAGCTTACCAGATGGCATCCCATCAGAGTGCGCAGGTATTGCAGTATCGGGGATTTGAAGGCTCTCTGTCAGAGTATGGTAGTCTTGCCACGATTTACAGGCAATTAATGAGGCAGGCGTCAATGATGTCGTTCAACGATGTCTTTTATCTGACAAGTATTATAATGGTGTGCATCTTGCCACTTGTTCTTTTAATGAAAAAGGGCAGGGGTGGTGCACCATCCGGAATGCATTAATATGCTATAATCATTCTTATGAAAACGGTAAATCTTGAAGGATTAAATCCTGTTGTTGCTGATAGAATAGGACCTTTCCTCAATGACATTCTCAAGGGGTATGCTGAAAACATACATTCCATTCACATTGTAGGCAGTGCCGTAACCCCTGATTTTAAAGGGAAGAGTTCTGTTATCCATTCTGTAATTATTCTCAATAAAATGGACTTTGGATTTATAAAGTTCATTGCTTCTCTGGGGAAGAAGTATAAAAATAGGGGGATTGCCGCTCCCCTTATTATGACGCCTGATTATATAGAGGACTCCCTTGATGTCTTTCCCATGGAGTTTCACGACTTCCGCCTGATTCACAGAACTGTTGTAGGTGAAGATATATTAGACAGTTTGAAAATCAATAAAAGTAATCTAAGGCTTCAATGCGAGCGGGAGATAAAGGCAAGACTCGTTGGCATTAGACAGAACTATATATCGTCCCTCGGCGACAAAAAATACCTCTCGGATATGCTCTCACAGTCCATCATCGGCTGCATGCCGGTTATAAGGTCTATTATCTATTTGCTCGGACAGGAGCCGCCCATAAAAAGGCATGATGCAGTCAGGAGATTTCATGAGTTGACCTCCATAGAAGCTGATATCCTTGAAAAGATACTCGCCATAAGAGCTAATGCTATCAAGCCTTCAGGAGAAGAGATCCATCACATCTTCGAGCAGTATTATTCGGTTTTGGAACGCATAGGCAAGTTCATTGATGAGCACCAACTTTAAGCCAAGGACAGAAGTTAAGAGGTTGAGGGGTTTAGAGGATGAAAATTCCCTGTCTTTATTATTTTTTTTCTTAACCTCTTATCTTCTCATCTTCTTATCTTCTGTTTCTTTTGCTGCCACCCCTGAGCCTCCTTCCACACCGCCCAATTATGTTGTTGACCTTGCAGGAATTATCAAAGACGATGCAGAGGCACAACTAAACTCATATCTCAAGGAGCTTGAGCAAAAGACAACGGCACAGGTTGTTATTCTTACAGTCCAAAGCCTTGACGGAGAAGATATAGCAGGCTTTTCCCTTAGGATGGCTGAAAAATGGAAGCTTGGTCAGAAAGGGAAGGATAATGGCTTGCTTATAACTATAGCCTTTCAAGATAGAAAATACCGTTTTGAGACAGGATATGGACTTGAAGGAATATTGCCCGACAGCCTTGTAGGCTCCATAGGAAGGCAATACCTTGTCCCGTATTTCAAAAAGGGCGATTACAGCACAGGTATATTTTATGCTACCATTGCTGCAACCAGGATAATCGCTGCCAATGAAGGCGTTGAGATAACAGGGATGCCTGAAATAAAGGTAAAAGGCAAAAGGGTAAAGGGAATCGGGCTTTTTGATGCTATAATAGTTTTTGCTGTTTTTGCAGTATTTATTTTTCTATTTATAAGACATCCCCGACTTCTGCTTCTGCTCATGCTGAGTTCTTCCATGGGAGGCAGAAGGGGCGGATGGTCAGGAGGCGGAGGCTTTGGTGGAGGCGGTTTTGGTGGATTCGGCGGTGGCGGCGGAGGAGGATTCGGAGGCGGCGGTGCGTCAGGAGAATGGTAAAATTTAAAATATGAAAATAAAGGAGGAGGTTTCTAATGAGTAACGGACTGAAGATTACATTAGCAGTTGTTGGAACAATTGTATTAATCGGCATTATTATTGTTGGATGGGGAATAGGGCAGTACAACAGGGTTGTAGCAATGGATGAGCAGGTAAAATCGCAGTGGGCGCAGGTTGAAAATCAATTAAAGAGAAGATACGACTTGATTCCCAATCTGGTAGAGACAGTAAAAGGATATGCAAAACACGAGAAAGAGATATTCGAAAACATCGCTGAGGCGAGGACTAAGTATTTTCAGGCAAAGACCACAAAGGACAAGATTCAGGCATCCAATGAACTTGAAGGCGTATTGTCAAGGCTTCTTGTATTAAGAGAAACCTATCCACAGTTGAAGGCAAATGAAAACTTTTTGAAACTGCAGGACAGCCTTGAGGGAACAGAGAACAGGATTTCTGTTGAGAGGAAGAGGTACAACGAGGCTGTGCAGACACTGAATACATACAGAAGGACTGTATTCGGAAGGATCTTTTCTGCAATAGCAGGTGTTGGCGAGGCTGCATATTATGAGATCCCTGCTGCTGAGAAGGAAGCGCCGAAGGTAAAATTTTAAATAAGTCGAACGATTTTATATGTCGATGCCGAATAAAATAGACATACCTGTCACAGGAATGACATGTGCTGCATGCGCTGCTGCCATCGAAAGGGTATTGCCAAAAATAGATGGAATAAAGAGCACTGTAGTTAATTTCCCTGCTGAGAGGGCAACTGTAGAATTTGCTGACCCTGAAAATCCCGTTCCCTTGCAAACCATTATCGAGGGCATCAAAGGCGAAGGCTATGGTGTATCAACTGTTAAAATGGATTTTGCAGTAGAGGGCATGACCTGTGCTGCATGTGTCGGAGCAGTAGAGAGGGCATTGAAGGGGCTTTACGGGGTTATCGATGTTACGGTCAATCTTGCAGCAGAAAAAGCTACTGTCGAGTATATACCCACAATAGTCGGTTTCGAGGATTTCAGAAAGGTGGTGGCAGAGGCAGGCTATACTGCTCTACAGATAACAGAAGAGTTTGTTGATAGAGAGCGAGAGCAGAGGGAGAGGGAGTTTCAGGCATTAAAGAGACAATTCATTGTCAGTGCTGTGCTTGCAGCACCTATTATCATCGGGAGCATGCTTACAATTCCTGTACTGTCGAACTGGTATATACTATTTCTCCTTGCAACGCCTGTGCAATTCTGGAGCGGCATGAGATTTCACAAGGCTGCTTTTTCAGCCCTCAGACACCGCGCAACAAATATGAATACGCTTATAAGCGTTGGAACTACATCTGCATATGTTTATAGTCTCGCTGCCACATTCATGCCGCAGTTATTTTTTAAAGGCGGTGTAACACCGCATGTATATTTCGACACCTCGGCAACCATAATAACCCTTATCCTTCTTGGCAGAATGCTCGAGGCACGTGCAAAGGGAAAGACATCAGAGGCCATAAGGAAACTCATGGGGCTTCAGGCAAAGAGAGCCACTGTTTTAAGAGATGGCATTGAAAAGGAAATACCTGTAGAAGAGGTGACAGCAGGAGACATCGTGATTGTCAGACCCGGAGAGAGAATCCCTGTTGATGGCGAGGTTGTCGAAGGATATTCGACAGTGGATGAATCCATGCTTACCGGTGAAAGTCTGCCTGTGGAAAAATCATCCGGCGATAAGATATTCGGTGGTACTGTAAATAAGGCGGGCAGCTTTAAACTCAGGGCATTGAGGATTGGCAAAGAGACAGCCCTTGCGCAGATAATAAGGCTTGTGGAGGAGGCTCAGGGAAGCAAGGCGCCTATTCAGAGGCTTGCCGATAAGGTCGCCTCTATATTCGTTCCGACCGTAATAGGGATTGCAATCGTTACTTTCTTTGCATGGTTCGTCTTTGGTCCTAAGCCATCATTTACCCTTGCATTGATGAATTTCATTGCAGTTCTGATCATAGCCTGCCCCTGTGCATTGGGTCTCGCAACACCTACAGCAATAATGGTCGGTACAGGCAAGGGTGCTGAGAAGGGGATACTTATAAGAGATGCAGAGGCTCTGGAACTATCTCACAAGATCGAGGCCGTGGTATTGGACAAAACAGGAACAATAACTAAAGGCGAGCCCGAGGTTGTTGATATTACGGGGGTTAATGGCACATCCCCTGATGCCATTCTTCAGATTGCAGCATCGGCAGAAAAACTTTCGGAACATCCCCTCGGACAGGCAATAGTAAGGAAGGCAAAGGGAAATAATGTGCATATTACAGAGCCGTCTGAATTCTCTGCAATACCCGGAGGAGGAATAAAAGCGAAAATCAGGGAACTCCGAACCCCTAACTCTGAACTCTATTTAGAGGTTTTTATAGGCAACGAAGGCATGATGCAAAGGGAGGGTATAAATGTCTCGACTGTAAAGGCATTGTCTGATAAAATATCATCTAACGGGAGAACCCCTGTTTTTATGGCTATAAACAACGAGATTAAAGCGGTCTTCTCCATCGCCGATACAATAAAGGAAGGCTCTGTGGAGGCTATAGAATCGCTTAAATCCATGGGCATAGAGGTTGTGATGCTTACGGGTGACCACCAGAATACTGCACAGGCGATTGCAAGAGAGGTCGGGATCAACAGGTTCTTTGCCGAGGTCATGCCAGACAAGAAGGTAGAGGCTGTGAGGAAGATAAAATCAGAAGGCAAGATAACGGCTATGGTTGGTGACGGTATTAATGATGCACCGGCCCTTACAGAAGCAGATGTGGGGATTGCTATAGGCACCGGCACTGACATAGCCATCGAGGCATCGGATGTAACCTTAATTAAAGGTAATTTAAAAAGTGTTGTCGATGCTATTAAATTAAGTAAGCTGACAATAAAAACAATTAAGCAGAATTTATTCTGGGCATTTTTTTATAATGTAGTGGGAATCCCGGTTGCGGCAGGTCTCCTTTATCCATTTGGAGGTCCGCTGCTAAATCCGATGATTGCTTCAGCAGCGATGGCATTTAGTTCTGTTTCTGTTGTGAGTAATTCTTTGAGACTGAGGAGTAAAACGTTATAGCACCAAGCGCACAACGCTTGACACTTGACGCACAACGAATATAGGAGGGAATCGTATTAATGCAGAGAACGGTTTATGTGGCTGATGATGTTCCGACAAATATAGAACTGGTTGAGGCTGTTTTCAGAAACGACTCCAATATTGTCATCAAAAAGGCAGGGGATGGAAAGGAGCTTCTTGACTCAATACAAAAGGACGGACTTCCTGATTTAATAGTCCTCGACCTTATGATGCCGGTGATGGATGGTTTCGATGTCCTTAAAAAATTAAAGGATGCCAGAGAAAAAAACTACTTTCCTATAATTGTCCTGTCTGCGCTTACCGATAGGCAGAGCATTATAAATGCCCTGAACCTGGGAGCAGACGATTATGTGACAAAGCCATTTTTTGTGGAAGAGCTTAAGGCCAGAGTTTATAACATGCTGAAGCTTAAGGAGAGGGACGAATTCTTAAATACCTCCCTCGATGTTATGGAATCGAACCTCCTCGAAAAACTCCAGATGCTGGAGCACACCCAGCTTGAGATCATAATAAGGCTTGGTAAGGCATCGGAGTTCAGGGACGACGAGACAGGAAGGCATATCGAAAGGATATCGGATTATGTGAATCTTATAGCCGAGGAGATCGGCATGAACCACGAACAGAGCATGATGATGAGGTATGCATCACCCATGCACGATGTGGGAAAGATAGGCATTCCAGATGGTGTGCTTCTCAAGCCTGGGAAATTGACAGATGACGAATTCAAGATAATAAAACTGCACACAGTCATAGGCGGAAAGATCCTCAGCGGTACAACCCTTCCCCTCCTTGAACTTGCCAGAGAGATTGCATTGACTCACCATGAGCGATGGGACGGCAACGGCTACCCCCTCGGCTTAAAAGGAAAGGATATCCCTATATCCGGAAGGATAGTTACTGTTACTGACGTATTCGATGCCCTCACATCTGACAGGATATACAAGGCCGCATGGCCTATCGAAAAGGCGCTGGACTATATAAAAGAGCAGAGAGGGAAACAGTTTGACCCGGATATTGTTGATGCATTCTTTAATGTGGTAGACAATATAATACAAATCAAAAAGTCAAAGGCTGATGCGTCCACTGTCAAACCTATAGTCCAGCAGATTATCGACGGCGATGTCAGCATTGAAGAGTTAGTGGAGCGGTGGCGGTAAATTCCCTTCTCGTAATCCCCCTCGGAGGTCTCGAAGAGATCGGTCTGAATATGACCGTATTTCAGTGCTCAGACGACCTCATCATAGTTGACGCAGGCCTGATGTTCCCGGAAGAAGATATGCTCGGTGTGGACTTTGTCATACCTGACTTTTCCTACATCCTCGAAAACAGGGAAAAGGTAAAGGGTATAATCCTCACCCATGGTCACGAAGATCATACAGGCGCACTGCCGTTTCTTCTAAAGGAGATCAATGTGCCTGTTTACGGCACTCCACTGACCCTTGCGCTTGTTAAAGAGAAATTGAGGGAACACAATATAACAGACATTCCCCTTGTTCCCATAAAGCCGAGGGATACCATCAGCCTTGGTGTATTTGATATAGAATTTATGAGGGTTACCCACAGCATTGTCGATGGTGTGGGATTGGGAATTAAAACACCACTTGGAAATATTATCCATACAGGCGATTTCAAACTCGACCCGACACCTGTTGACGGGGAGTTGATGGACTTTCATAAATTCTCGGAATACGGGGAAAAAGGGACGCTGCTTATGCTGTCTGACAGCACCAATGCAGAAAAGGGAGGATTCACGTTTTCGGAAAAAGAGGTGCGACGTGCATTTGAGGACGTATTCTCAAAGACAAAGGGAAGGATAATCATTGCAACCTTTGCCTCGAATATACACAGAATACAGCAGGTGATCGATGTGGCGTTGCAGTATGGAAGACGTATAATAATGTGCGGCAAAAGCATGGTAGCCAATTCACAGATTGCCCTTGACCTCGGCTATCTGAAGATGCCGGAAAACATATGGGTGAGGCTCGAAAACCTGAAAGACCTGCCTGACGATAAGGTAGTAATAATAACCACAGGCAGCCAGGGCGAACCTATGAGTGTCCTTTCACGGATAGCCATAGACGAGCATAAGCACATAAAGATAAAGGAAGGAGATACAGTCATACTTTCTGCAAAGATGATCCCCGGCAATGAGCGGTCTATAGGAAGGATCATAAACCATCTTATGAGAAGGGGTGCGGATGTCATATACGAAAAGGTCTCGGAGATACATGTATCAGGGCATGCTTCTAAGGAAGAACTGAAGCTCATGATCAATCTCGTAAGACCGAAATATTTCATGCCTGTACATGGAGAATACAGGCATCTCAAATACCATGCAAAATTGGCAGAGAAATCGGGCATACCTCATGAAAATATATTCGTTATGGAAGACGGAGAAATCCTTGAGATAACAGAGGCAGGCGCATCAAAGAACGGAAAGATAAATTCTGGAAGGATATTCATTGACGGCAAGGGCATAGGCGGTGTGGAAGACATGGTTCTCAGGGACAGAAAGAGGCTTGCGCACGATGGAATAGTTATTGTGCTTGTGGGAATAGAGAAGCTCACAAAGAAAATTGTATCGGGGCCCGAGATAATATCGAGGGGATTTATTTTTGAGGATGCGTCTCAGGATATAATAAATGAGGTCAAGGATTTGATGACGAATACGCTTACTGGTCTTGAAGATGATATAATTTCTGATACCGGCCTTATTCAGGCAAAATTGAGGTCAACGTTAAAAAAATATCTGAGAAACACAATGGACAGAAAACCCATGATAATGCCGATAATAATGGAAGTATGAATGAGAAAAATTCCATATCTTCATATAGCACTGTTTATAGTCACTTTTCTGACAACCCTTGCTGCCGGTGCATTGCAGAAGGGCGTGAATTTATTCAAAGAGCCGGGCAGGATAATAGAAGGTTTGCCTTTTGCCGGCACATTGATGACAATTCTTCTGTGCCATGAGCTATCGCATTACATTGCATCGAAAAAACATCACACAAAGGCAACACTACCGTACTTCATCCCTGCTCCATCAATAATAGGCACATTCGGCGCATTCATAAAAATGAAATCGCCCATAATCACGAGAAAGGCGCTCATAGACATAGGCGCATCAGGTCCTATATCAGGTTTTATTGTTTCTGTTATAGCCTGCATTGTCGGCCTCAGCATGTCGGAGATTGTTTCGGTGTCAAGTGCTGAAGGAGCATTGAGCCTTGGAGATTCCATTTTGTTTTCTTTTTTATCCAGAGTGATATTAGAAACTGCCCCTGACCATTACGATATTCTCCTTCATCCTGTTGCCTTTGCAGGATGGATTGGTCTCTTTGTTACATCGCTGAACCTGATTCCCATAGGTCAGCTCGACGGAGGCCACATCGCATTCGCAATCTTAGGCGAAAGGCATAAATATATATCTATAGTTCTTGTTGCAATCCTTGGCGTACTGGGTATTTTTTACTGGGAGGGATGGGCATTGTGGGCTGTATTGATGCTTATCCTCGGGATTAAGCACCCGCCTGTGCTTTACTGGGAAGTCCCGCTCGACCCGAAGAGAAGATTTATTGGAATATTCACATTTATAATATTCATCATCACATTCATACCGTCGCCGTTTAAACTGCTGTAATGAAATTCATCGAGATAACAAGTTCTGCAAATCCCATAATCAAAGAAGCCTTGAAGATAAAGGAAAAGCACGCCAGGTACAGGTATGAGGCGTTTTTGATAGAAGGCCCGCATCTGATGGAAATGGCAGCGGCATCTCCTGATGTGGAGATAAAAAGGGTGTTTTTTACAGAGAAATTTTCAGCTAACAAGGAAGGGCAGAGGCTTTTAAGACAGCTTTCTAAAAAAGAAGTCCAGTTAGTAGAAACATCAGGACATATCCTCTCAAAACTCACGGATACCGAGACACCGCAAGGGATTGTGGCTATTGTATCCTGTAAAATAGCGGATTTGGATAAACTCAGCTTTAAAGGAACCCCCTTTCTTGTTGTCTGCGACGGCATTCAGGATCCCGGAAACCTCGGCACGATTATCAGGGCATCCGATGCAGCAGGTGCTGATGTGGTAGTAATCCTTCCAGGGACATGCGATGCCTTCATGTCAAAGGCGATAAGGGCGACTGCAGGAAGTTTATTCAATATCCCGATTGTTTATTCTGAGCAAGAAGGCTTTTTTAATTATCTTGATCTTAAAAATATTACATTATATGCAGCAGATGTTCATGCACAGACACCTATTTATGAATTTAATTTTAAACAACCTGTTGCCATTGCCTTTGGAAATGAGGCCCATGGCGTCAGCAAGGTATTGCTCAAAAGGGCAAAGGGTTTAAAAATCCCAATTGTAGGAAAGGCAGAGAGCCTGAATGTTGCCATGGCTGCATCTGTATGTCTGTATGAGGTTGTAAGGCAGAGACTGCGAATTTGAGCAGAGAAAAAGGACAGGTACATTTAAACCATAAAGTCTATCTTTAAAACATCTTATCTTCTTAGATTATGTTAAAATTAATCTAAATGAAATAAGGGAGGTTAGAAATATGAGCAGCACGACCTTAGACAAATTAATAGACGATTTCAAACAGTTGCCGCTGGATGATAAAGAATATGCGATTGATATTATAAAGAAACAGCTTGCAGAAGCTAAAAGAGAAGCTATTGCCAGAAGGGCTAAGGAGGCAATGGCAAATCTGAAAAAGGGGATGATTAAAAGAGGAACAGTAAAGGAATTATATAAGGACCTGGAGAGTGATTAAAATAACATGGGATCAGGGTTTTAAAAGGGTTTATAGAAAGGAAATAAAACCCGATAACAACCTCAAAAAAAGATTCTGGGATGTTATGGATATGTTTTCTAAGAATCCTTTTAACCCCCGACTGAGGACACACAAACTAACCGGAAAACTTGAAGGGCTCTGGGCTTTTAGTGTTACCTATGATTGTCGTGTAATATTTAAGTTCTTAGATAAAAATGAGGTTTTATTAATAGATATTGGCGGTCATGATGAGGTTTATTAAGCAACAGTAGTCAAGGTCTGATTAACATTTTTTCATGTAATTGGTTATACTAATCTATACTAACAATAGGATTGAAAGGAGAGTTTTGTATGCAGATTATTCTTAAAGAGAATGTTAAGGATTTAGGCCACATTGGTGATGTGGTCAATGTCAAGGACGGATATGCAAGGAATTTTCTTATACCTAAGGGGCTTGCAGTCGAGGCAAACCCTAAGAATATCAAGGCGCTGGAGCACGAAAAAAGAAAGATCCACGAGCTTGCAAAGAAGGTAAAGGCATCTGCAGAGGAACTGGCGGCCAGGATTTCTGGAACATCTGTCACAATAAAGGCCAAGACAGGAGAAGAGGATAAGCTATTCGGTTCTGTTACGGCCATGGACATTGCCGATGCATTGAAAAAGGAAGGCATAGACATTGACAAAAAGAAGATCGTACTGGATGAGCCCATAAAGAGGCTTGGAAGTTATACGGTTAATGTGAAGATCCATTCTGATGTTACAGCACAGCTCAATGTTCAGGTAGTTTCCGAATAGGCAAGAGGCGATAGGCGATGGGCAATAGGGAAGATGTGATTGTAGATAAATGTTGGAAAATATATTCTATAGCCTAATGCCTATAGCCTGTTAGTTCTGGAGGCAACATTGAGAGAGATCAATTTAGACCAGAAGGGTATGCCAAGAGATATGCCAAGCGATATGATAGACAAACTGCCTCCACAGAACATAGAAGCAGAGCAGTCTGTCCTCGGCGCTATTATATTCGATAACGAAGCACTGCCAAAGGCCCTCGAAATATTGAGTTCCGACGACTTCTACAAGGAAACCCACAGGCGTTTATACAATGCCATGTGTGGACTTTTCGAAAAGAATGAGCCGATAGACATCGTAACCCTGACGGATTATCTGAGAAGGACTGACGAGCTTGAGGCGGTGGGCGGTATTTCGTATCTTTCGCTTCTTGCAAACAGTGTTCCAACATCTGCAAACATACGGTATCACGCAAAGATAGTCCGCGAGAAAGCCCTTTTGAGGTCACTGATACAGACAGCCACGCACATTACTTCGAGGGTTTATGAGGACAGTCTCGATGCAGATGAGATGGTGGATTATGCAGAGAGGATGATATTTGACATTGCGGACAAAAGGACAAAGACCTCTTTTGCGAGCCTGAAGGATGTTATCAAAGATACCTTCAAGATGATAGAGCACCTCTATGACAAAAAGGAGGCCATTACAGGTGTTCCTTCTGGCTTTAAGGACATAGACGAACTCACATCCGGGTTCCAGCCAGGAGATTTGATAATCATAGGCGGAAGGCCCGGCATGGGGAAGACCGCTTTTGCGCTTAATATAGCCCAGCATGTGGCCATTGATTTGAAAGAGCCTGTGGCAGTATTCAGCCTTGAGATGTCGAAGGAGCAGCTTGCGATGAGAATGCTCTGCTCCGAGAGCATGGTGAACGCTTCCCATGTGAGAAAGGGGTTTATAAGCAAACAGGACTGGCCCAAACTGACAAATGCAGCAGGAAGGCTTGCCGATGCACCCATATTCATAGACGATTCCTCTGCCATTACAGTGCTGGAGGTTCGTGCCAAGGCGAGGAGATTGAAGATGGAGCATGGAGGATTAAGCCTCGTTGTGGTTGACTATCTCCAGCTCATGAGGAGCAGGGGCAATTTTGAGCGAAGGGAGCAGGAGATATCGGAGATATCACGATCGCTCAAGGCCCTTGCAAAGGAGCTCAAGGTGCCTGTTGTTGCATTGAGCCAGTTAAACAGGGCGGTTGAACAGAGGGGTGAGAAGAAGCCTACGCTTGCAGACCTCAGGGAATCAGGCGCAATTGAGCAGGATGCAGATGTGATTATGTTTATTTACAGGGATGAGATCTACAATAAAAACAATCCATCTAATAAAGGCAAGGCAGAGGTCATTCTTGCAAAACAGAGGAATGGACCTACCGGAACGGTCAATCTCACATATCTTGCAGACAGCACACGGTTTGTTGATTTTGCGGGTATGTCTTACGAATCAGAAGAGGAAGTATATTAGAGCTATGCATAGAAAGCCGGCAGTAGCAGGACAGTTTTATTATGGCACTGCATCGAAACTAAAAAGTCAGGTGCAGCAATATATCCTTGAAGGAGCGTCAAAAGAAAAGGTCATAGGCCTCATATCTCCACACGCAGGCTTGATGTATTCAGGGCATGTTGCAGGTGCTGTATATGCCTCGATACAATTTCCAAAGACCTTTATCCTCATAGGCCCGAATCATACAGGGCTTGGGGCGAATGTATCCATGATGGCTTCAGGCCAGTGGGAGATACCAACAGGAACATTTTCCATAGATGAAGAACTGAGTAAAAAGATATTGCAAAAAGTGGCTTATGTATCTGAGGATATGCAGGCTCACATATTCGAACACTCCCTTGAGGTGCAATTGCCTTTTATCGCTTATTTTTCGGACAGTGTTAAGATTGTTCCTATAACCGTAATGCAAGCTTCTCTTGAGGAGTGCAGAAAGATCGGGGAAGGGATTGCGGATGCTGTAAAAGAGGTCGATTACGATGTTGTGATTGCTGCAAGCTCTGATATGAGCCATTATGAGCCTGATGATGTTGCGAGAAGACTCGACAGGCTTGCCATCAACGAGGCTCTCAATCTGAATCCTGAAGGCTTATATAACATCGTTCACAAGGAAAGGATATCCATGTGCGGCTTTCTGCCTGTAACTATAATGCTCTATGCTGCAAAGGCATTGGGCGCGAAAGAGGCAAGGCTTGTGAAATATGCCACTTCAGGTGATGTGAGCGGAGATTATGATCATGTGGTGGGATACGCAGGAGTGATAGTGAAATGACCGGTGTCATTCTTGCAGGCGGTGAAAACAGGAGGTTCCCCACCCTCAAAGGTTTCATAAAGATAGGCGATTCCACGATAATAGAAAAAAACCTTTCCCTCATGAAAGGCATGTTCGATGAGGTTTTTATCAGCACAAATATGCCTGAAAAATATTTTTACCTCGGAGTGCCGCTGATAGGCGACGCGCTTCCTTCTCAAGGCCCGATGTCCGGTATTTATTCGGCATTGATAAATGCGAAGGGAGACTGTGTTTTTGCAGTTGCCTGCGATATGCCGTTTATAAAGAGAGAGGTGATTTCATTTATTTGCGACAGGCATGCTGATTTGCGTTCTCAGGCGATAGATGCAGTGATACCGATTTATAATAATGAACCGCAGCCCCTGCTTGGTGTATACTGTAAGACGGCTTTGCCCTATCTTGAGGCCCACCTTGTGGATTATGTGTTGAAGGAAAAGACCACCTCGATGAGGCGTTTGTTAAGTGAAATTAACACTCATTTTATTGGAGAGTCTGATATAATGACAATAGACCCTGATGGCAGGTCTTTTGTTAATATAAATACGCCTGATGATTACGAAAAATTAATAGCTACAAGCTAAAGAGGAGGTAATTTATGTTCGGTCTTGGAATGCAGGAACTGATAATTATATTGGTGATAATCCTTATCCTGTTTGGAGCAAAGAGGTTGCCGGAGCTTGCTGGGGGGATTGGAAAGGCAATTAAAAACTTTAAAAAAGGGATGAATGAACCTGACGAAATAGATGTGACCCCAAAACCGCCTGTTGCAGAAAGCAAGGAAAAGACAGAAGGGGAGAAAAAGGCATAAAGCAAGGTGAATAGGGGTGCCATTGCTGAAATAGACCTTAATGCTATTTCGGATAATCTCAAAGTTATAAAAAAGCTCTCCAATAACCGTCCTGTCATAGCTGTTGTAAAGGCAGATGCCTATGGTCACGGAGCAATTGATGTTTCCAGAAGGCTGGTCAATGATGGAGTGGAGTATCTCGCAGTGGCCTTTACAGAAGAGGCAAGGGAATTAAGAAATGCAGGCATAAACAGTCCAATCCTTGTGCTCTTTGATCCAGATATAAATGATATTTTCACGTACAACCTCATCCCTGTAATACGCGACAAAAAGACAGCCATTGCATTATCAAAGGAGGCTGAAAAGAACAACCGGAGCATTAGCGTGCATATAAAGATCGATACAGGCATGGGCAGGCTTGGTTTTACAGGAGATGCGGCGAATGAGATATCGGAGATAGCGAATCTGAAGGGCATAACTATTGACGGCGTCATGAGCCATTTCTCCGAAGCAGACCTCTTGGATGCGTCTTTTGCCAGGATGCAGATCGAGAGATTCAATTCCATTAAGACAGAACTGTTAAATATTGGTCTTAGTGTACGGCTTTTTCATATGGCCAACAGCGCTGCTGTTATGACACTGCCCGAATCCCATTTCGATGCAGTGAGGCCGGGTATTATGTTATATGGATACCCACCGATACAGAAGTCAGAAGTCAGGAGTCAGAAATTAGGAGTTAATGATCCAAAATCTCAACTCCTTCCTGCAATGACTGTTAAAACAAAGATATTAGCATTGAGGAGACTACCAGCAGGTATTCCCATAAGCTACGGCAGGACATTTATTACAAAACGTGCCAGCCTTATAGGTGTTATACCGATTGGTTATGCCGATGGATTCAGCAGGAGATTCTCGAATAATGCAGAATTGCTTGTGAGGTGCAAAAGGGTTCCTGTAGTAGGCCGTGTTTGTATGGATCTTACCATGATTGATTTAACAGATGTAGAACAGGTTGAAGAAGGAGATGATGTTGTAATTATCGGAAGACAGGGGAATGAATCCATCGATGCAGCAGAGCTTGCTTTCAGGGCAGATACAATTCCCTATGAGATATTAACCTCACTTGGAAATATGGCTAATAGGGTTTATAATAACTGAAATGGAAAATGGAAAGGAGGTGAAGGATCAATGATGAGGATTCCTTTCATGAGAGAGGTTGCATGGTATCTTGTCTTTGCGATGTTTATTATCGGTATTGCCCCGAAGGTTGAGGCAGGTCTTGCTCCATCAGAGGCAATTGCACTCTCAAATGTTGACAGGGCTGCTGATTTAGAAAGAATACAAAAGGTGATCGAGACAAAGATGATCAGGGAAAGGCTTGAAAAATTAGGCTTTACCCATGATGAGATTAATAACCGGCTTTCTCAGTTCAGCGACCAACAGATACACCAGCTTGCCCTTCAGCTTGATGACCTGAAGGTAGGAAAGGACGACGGTCTCGGTATCATTATTGCGCTTCTTGTGATAGCGATACTTGTTGTCATATTACTGCAGTTGACAGGCCACAGGGTAGTGGTGACAAAATAAGATTTAAGGCTATGGGCGAAAGACCGGCAATAGGCTATAGGCGATGGGCAATAGATAATATTTTTAATTCTTCCTCCTATCGCCTCTTGCCTCTTGCCTATCGCCTTATGTTTCCTATAGTCTTTTGCCTTTTGCCGGGTATATTATTTTTTCTTTGCTCGTGTTCGACTGTCGATGTTCAGTTCAATTCAAAACCCATACTAATTAATAAAGTTCCATTCTATCCTCAGGACGACTATCAGTGTGGGCCTGCATCCCTTGCAGGTGTGTTGAATTACTGGGGTATTGGTGTTACGCCTGATGATGTGGCAAAGGATATATACAGCGCATCTGCAAGAGGAACGCTTAACATTGATATGTTGTTATATGTTAATAAAAAAGGCCTCTATGCCCTGCAGTACATTGGAAGCTGGGATGACCTGAAAAAAAAGATAAACAATAAATATCCATTGATTGTCCTTGTGGACTATGGTTTTTCCGTGTATCAGGCCAATCATTTTATGGTTGTTGTCGGTTATAATGATGACGGTGTTGTTGTTAATTCTGGCAAGACAGAGCATATGTTTATAGACAAGGAGAAGTTTCTAAAGGCATGGAAAAGGACGAGTTATTGGACATTGCTCATAAAGAGACAATAGTTAGTAAACAGTGTATAGTGAATAGGTTAAAGATAAAAAAACTGTATTTATTGGTTTTACTGGCTACTGGCTACTGGCTACTGACTACTGGTTGTTCCTTCCCCCGAATAATCGTTCTTGACGACCCGCTGACCCCTGAAGAGCATATAAACCTTGGCGTTGCGTATGAGAAAAAGGGAGAAGTTGATAATGCCATTGAGGAATTCAAAAAGGCATCGAAGAAACTTCCCGTTGCTTATCTTTATCTTGGCAATGCATATATGCAGAAAGGCAATCTCGATGAAGCGGAGAAATATTATAGGAAGGCGATAAAAAAACAGCCGGACCTTGCTGATGCCTATAACAACCTTGCATGGCTTTATTACAATAAGGCTAAAGGCTCAGGGCTAATGGATGAAGGTGTAAATGAAATCCTTAAAGAAGCGGAAATGCTTGTGCTGAAGGCTCTGGAGCTGAACTCTTCAAATGAAAACTATAAGGATACCCTCGATAAGATTAGAGAATTAAAATCTAAAAATGGGCTATAATGTTTTACTTATTATTTTTTCAAGGAGGATTTTTACATGCTTGCTGAAAGGGTAAAAAAGATTAAGCCTTCACCGACCCTTGCCATGGATGCAAAGGCAAAGGCATTGAAGGCACAGGGATTGGACATTGTGAATTTTGGCGTCGGAGAGCCTGATTTCGACACTCCTGAACATGTGAAGGAGGCTGCAATAAAGGCAATAAGAGACGGCTTTACAAAATATACCCCTGTGGGAGGAATAGACGAGCTTAAGGAAGCCATCGTTCAGAAGTTCAAGAAGGACAACAACCTTGAATATACAAAAGAAGAGATACTCGTATCCTGCGGTGCAAAGCACAGCCTTTATAATATTGCACAGGCTTTATATGGGCCTGGAGATGAAGTAATAATCCCTTCTCCATACTGGGTCTCTTATCCAGATCAGGTATTGCTGAATGACGCAACCCCTGTGTTTTTAAAGACCTATGAAGAAGACAGTTTTATGTTGAGGCCGGATATTCTTGAATCAAAAATTACAAAAAAGACAAAGGCAATAATACTCAATTCCCCATCGAATCCTACGGGTCTTACCTATGATAAGAAGACCCTTCAGGCTATTGCAGAAATAGCCCTTAAACGCCATCTCTATATAATCTCGGACGAGATATACGAAAAGCTCGTGTATGACGGAACCGAGTTTATCAGCATCGCATCGCTGGGTAAGGAGATAAAGGACAGGACTATAGTTGTCAACGGACTCTCAAAGTCCCATGCCATGACAGGATGGAGGATCGGTTATGCAGCAGGGCCGAAGGATATTATAAAGGCAATGACAAATATCCAGAGTCAGTCCACATCAAATCCTACTTCCATTGCGCAGAAGGCTGCAGTTGCGGCGCTTACAGGGCCTCATGATTTCATATCAGTGATGCATGCAGAATTCGACAAGAGGAGAAGGTTCCTCGTTGATGGGCTTAATTCCATAGAAGGAGTGAGATGTCTGAAGCCCACTGGCGCATTCTACGCATTTCCTAATGTTTCAAAGCTCTATGGTAAAAAAACAGGTGCAAGGCAGATAAACTCTTCCCTCGATATGGCGATGTATCTGCTTGAGGATGCAAATGTAGCGCTTGTGCATGGAGAGGCGTTCGGAGATGACAACTATATCAGGATTTCATATGCCACATCCATGGAGAATATAAAAAAGGGATTGGAAAGGATAAGAGAGGCGCTGTCAAGACTTGCATAGCAGTGAGACAGGACTCACATGAAAAACATTGACCTCACCTTTATAACCAACGAAATCTCAGGCTTGCCTGTCTTAAAATCGGCACTGCAAGACGAAAAGAAAATATCTTACCTCGTTGACCAAATCCTTACTGCCAAAAAACAAGACCCCAACGCCGACACATCCGCCCGTGAGTGGCAGATTGATAAGATGATATATAAACTATATGGATTGACGGAGGAGGAGATTGAGATTGTGGAGTGGAGGAAATAACCATGAACATGATCTCATGCATAACAAAAATTAAAGATTGCTCATTGTTTGTAGATTTTAGACCCAGTGCAGACCTGCCGGAGTTTAAGAGATACAACCTTATCTACGGATGGAATGGTTCAGGCAAAACATCATTTTCTCGTGTATTGCGCTCCTTTGAGTTAGGCGAAAACTATTACACACAACCTCAAAGATTTCCTGAATTTGAGTTTAAGCTCAAAAACGGAAATTCAATTGACCAAAACGACTTGACCGTTTTTCCAAACATCCGAGTTTTTAATAAAGATTTTATTGAGGATAGCGTTTTTTGCACTGGCGGCCCCAAGCCGATTTTCTTTCTTGGAAAAGAAAGCAAAGAGGACAAGGAAAAAATAACAAAAATAGAGGGCGAGTTACTGGGTCTAAAGAAGGACAGAGATTCAAAAAAAGCATTACTTGAAAAATTAAAAACAAGCAAGGACAAGCTTCTTTCGGAAAAAGCCCGAGATATTAAAAATTCGCTTACGACAGCAAGATTGGATAAGTACAGAAATTATGAACGCCCCAATCTTGAAAGAACAATCGGTAATAAGTCTGAGGAGCTTAAAACTCCCGACAATTTCAAGTTAGATGAAGGTCGTCTTGCAGATATTCAAAAGGCTATCCAACAAACAACTAAGCCGGCTATCAACCCATTATCTATGCCAAATTTTGATATATCCGGCATTTTGATGGAAGCGAAAGAGCTTTTACAGAAAACAACTACATCACAGATCATTGAAGTGCTGAAATCAGATGAAATACTGGGTAAATGGGTTGAACGCGGACTTGCAATTCACAAGGAGCGAGAATTGGTAATTTGCGCTTTTTGTAACCAAACTATTCCACAAAATCGCCTTTCGGACTTGGAAAAACATTTCAATCAAGATTATCAAAATCTTATTGAAAGTGTGAGGCGGCTAAAGGAAAAATGTAGCACAAGAAAAGTTGCGATTAATTTCCCTGATGCTTCTAACTTATATGAAGACATGGCAAGCGAGTATCTGAACAAGAAAAAAGAAGCGGACGACTTGATAGAGACTTTTAATAAAAGATTGGATTCTGTTATTTCTGTTCTTGAACGGAAGGAGCAAAATCCCTTTTCACAACTTAATTTGGAGGAGTTTGCTCTAATTGATGGGAAACCTATACAGGAAATTAATCAAATTATTGCCCGTCATAATAAGAAATCTGAGAACTTTGAGAGTCAGATTGATGAAAATAAGCGTGCACTGGAAATGCATTATATTGCGGAGTTTATTGATACATACAACGAACTGCTTGGAGAAATTAAAACGATTGAAAACGACCATTTGAGTTTGGTAAAAACAATTACTGAAAGAGAACAAGAAATCCGCGTGCTCAAAGATAAAATCATAAGCCACCATATACCCGCTCAACAGGTCAGCAGAGACCTTGAGCAATTTTTAGGAAGAAGCGATATTCAACTTACCGCCACCGACGAAAAAGAAGGTTATCAAATTAGCCGTAATGGAGGAATCGCAAAAGATCTGAGCGAAGGAGAAAAAACAGCACTGGCTATCGTGTACTTTCTAACAAAAATAAAAGAGGAAGGATTTGATCTAAAAAACGGTGTCATCGTTATTGACGATCCTGTATCCAGTCTTGATTCAATCTCAATTTTCCAAGCATTCGGATTTATTAAAGAATCAATCAAGGGCGCTGGCCAGATATTTATACTTACTCACCATTTTGATTTCTTTAGACAGGTTAAAAACTGGTTTTCTTACTGGAGGAATGACCACGAGTATTTTATGGTGATATGTAGAGAAGAAAACTCAACCAGAAAATCAGCCATAATCAAAATTGATAAACTGCTTATTGATTACGAATCAGAGTATCACTTCTTGTTCAGTGTTTTATACAAATTTACCAAGAAGCAAGAGAAACACCTTGAAGAAATGTATCCGCTTCCAAATATTGCGCGGAAATTTTTGGAAGGCTTCTTGGCTTTTAGGGTTCCGACGCTTGGGAATAAAAGAACAGAACCAGCTTTATTTTATAGACTCGGCAAGATAGATTTTGACTCGAAGAAAAAAGCGCGTATTCATAGATTTGTTGAGACCCACTCACATCCAAGGTACGAAAGTGGCGTGCAGGATTTTGACCTGACAATTTTAGGAGAAACTTCGGATATATTGAATGATTTACTTGAGTTGGTGGAACATGAGGATAAGAAACACTATGATTTTTTGGTAGAAAGTATTACAACAAATTGATTCCCTCGCTACTCAATTTATGGAGGACATAACATAACTGCGACGCTGCTCTTTATTAACAGAACACCCGCGCCAGCGGGGACACCGAAATTGATATTTGGAAATCACGCATTCCGCTTTGCAAGATGCTTCGCACAAGCGGCGGAAAGGCGGAGCTAAGCGATTATTATAGAGGCGAGGGAGAGGGAAATACCTGATGAAATTTTTCTTGGTCTCATAGATTGAGATTGTGGAGGGGTAAAGTATAAAATAGACTTAAGGAGAATGGCCCATGAAAACACTTAGAGAGGTTGAACAAATCTTAAAGAAACATAAGACAAAAGTTCAGGAGAAATATAACGTCAGCGAATTAGGGATATTCGGCTCTTTTGTTCGTGGAGAACAGAGAAAGAGGAGCGATATTGATATATTGGTTGAATTTGTTGAACTCCCTGATGTTTTTCTGCTCATTGATCTGGAGGATTATCTTAGAAGAATTTTAAGAAGGAAGGTTGACTTAGTTAGAAAAGGGGCTATAAGACCTGAACTTGAAAAGGTCATCACAAAAGAAGTGGTTTATATATGAGCAGAGATTACAAATTGTTCATCAAAGATATTGTTGATGCGATAAAGGATATAGATATTTTTGTAGGAGATATAGATTATAGGAATTTCTTAAAGACAAAAAAACACAGAAGGCTGTTATTTGGCAGATTCATATCATTGGAGAGGCTACAAAAAATATTCCCGAATCTATAAGGAATAAATATAAGGAAGTTCCATGGAAATATATGGCAAGGATACGGGATAAAATTGCTCATTTCTATTTTGGGATTGATTATGAGATTGTCTGGAGTGTTATAAAAGAAAAACTGCCGGAGATAAAGCCTGTAATTGAAAAAATCCTAAAAGATTTAACCAAAAAATAATAAAACATGAACCAACAGCCCTTTATCACCCTCGTTGACCAAATCCTTACTGCCAAAAAACAAGACCCCAACGCCGACACATCCGCTCTCGAAAAACAGATCGACGAAATGGTCTATGCCCTCTATGGCCTCACGCCGGAGGAAATTGCGATTGTGGAGGGAGAAAGATGAAATCTGAAATATACTTTTCCATAAAAACACCTTTAAGCATTGAAGTCAGAACTACTGCTCAGTATTGGGAATACCTTGCTACCATCAAACATCCGGTAATGAGAAATAAGGAAGATATTGTAAAATCTGTTTTGCAAATGCCTGATGAGATAAGACAAAGCAAAGTGGATAAAGATGTCTTTCTTTATTACAAACGATTTGATAGACTATATTGTGTGGTTGTAAAACATACAGGAAAGGAAGGTTTTTTAATAACTGCATATCCTGTTGATAAGATAAAAGAGGGAGAGATTGTATGGACAAAGTAAAGGTTTATTACAACAATGAGTCGGATACAATGGATATTTGGTTCGGCAATCCAGAGGATGAGGTAACATGTGAAGAAGCAGGGGAGGGTATTATTCTTAAAAAAGATAAAAATGGAAAGACCATTGGCATTGAAAAACTCTATGTCAGCAAGACTGTTGGCATAAACAAACCGCTTCCAGTGGAATTAGTAGTGGCTTGAAAGCCCAGCAGCCCTTCATCACTCTTGTTGACCAAATCCTCGCCGCCAAAAAGAAAGACCCGCAGGCTGACACCTCTGCCCTTGAGCGGCAGATTGATGAAATGGTATATAAACTTTATGGCCTCACACCAGAAAAGATTGCGATTGTGGAGGGGAAGAATCAACTAATTGATGAAGAAACATATTAAGGAAAACAGGTAAGATATTAAATCATGCAATCAGAAAAATTTAAAAGCGGTTATGTTTCTTTAACAGGAAGGCCTAATGTGGGCAAGTCTACCTTGCTCAACACTATTTTGGGCGAAAAGGTTGCCATTGTCTCGCCCAAGCCCCAGACCACGAGAAACAGAATAATCGGCGTAAAGACATTGCCTGATGCCCAGATAGTATTCATAGACACGCCAGGCATTCATAAGCCGAAGCATAAGCTCGGAGAGCTTATGGTCAAACAGGCTAAGGAATCTGTGAAGGAAGTGGATGTCATCCTCTTTATGGTCGAGCCTGAAGAGCCTGGCAGCGGAGATAAATTTATAATCGATATTTTGAAGGATATGGGGAAGCCGGTATTCCTGTTAATAAATAAGGTAGATACCGTGAGAAAACCTTTGGTGCTTCCTGTTATTGAGGCATATAGCAAGCTCTACCCATTTAAAGAAATTATGCCAATATCTGCACTCACCGGAGACGGAATCGATACATTGATTAAGACTATCGTGGATTACCTGCCTGAGGGTCCTAAATATTACCCGGATGATATTCTGACCGACCAGCTTGAGAGATTTATGGTCTCTGAGATAATCAGGGAAAAGATTATTCAGCAGACAGAGGATGAGATACCTTATTCTGTTGCCATAGATATAAACCAGTGGTCTGAGAGAGAGGACGGAGTGGTTTTTATACAAGCGAATATTTATGTTGAAAGAGAGGGGCAGAAGGGTATTATAATAGGGAAAGGCGGTGCGAGGTTGAAAACCATCGGAACGAATGCAAGGCTCGAAATAGAAAAACTCCTCGGGACAAAGGTCTTTCTGGAGTTGTGGGTAAAGATAAAGAGGGATTGGCGCAGCAGCGAGCGCATCCTGAAGGAATTGGGGTTTCGGTAATGCTCATACAGATGAAGGTTGAAGGCCTGTTGTTCGATCCGAGAAGCGGCATGTATATCCTGCTTTTGCATCAGATAGACGGCAACGAGACGCTTCCCATATGGATAGGCAAGCCAGAGGCGGATGCCATTGCCCTTGCCCTCGGCAAGGTGCTTACTCCAAGGCCGCTTACCCATGATCTCATAAAGAATGTTTTTGACGGATTCAATGTCAAAGTCACACGGATAGTAATCACAGAGATAGTTGACAATACCTATTATGCCCATATACATGCAACTGATGGAAAGAGGGAGGCTACAATTGATTCAAGACCTTCTGATGCAGTTGCAGTGGCACTACGGGTTGGTGCACCTATCTTTGTGGAGGAAGGTGTGCTTGAGGTGAAGATGGCAGATGAGCTTGAAGAATGGCTTAAAAACCTCAAGCCAGAAGACTTTGGGAATATTATGTAGATGTTAAAGAGAACGGAAGGAATTGTTCTAAAGAGCTCGGTATTTGGAGAGGCTGACCTCATAGTTACCTATCTCACACGCGATTACGGATTATTAAAGGTATTTGCAAAAAGCCCAAGAAAGATAAAGAGCAGGTTCGGGAGCAGTCTTGAACCGCTCACGTATTCCAGAATCGCATTCATTGGCAAAGAGGATGCAAACCTTCCGAGATTAACCCAGTCGGATATCATAAAGGCATTTCACCTGCTGAGGGATGATCTGAAATGCTTTCTCGGTGTTTCCGAGATGCTCGAACTCAGCATCAGGTTTCTTCCAGAGAAGGAGCCTAATTTTAAGGCTTTTAAATTGCTCCTTGATACCCTGCTGAGACTCGAGTCCAATTGTAGTAATAAGCTGTATTATCTCTATTACAAGATAAGATTCCTTGAGATCACAGGCTATTCGCCGAGGTTCGATGCATGCGGCAGATGTGGTGCGAACGGAAACGGGCATCACCACTTCTACGTCTCCCATGGATCCATAATGTGTGAAAGATGTGTTGGCGACAGGGAAGGCTCCATAAGGATGACAGATGGTACGCTCAAGTTTTACAAAAGTCTTCTTAAATGGAGTCTATCGAATATAAACAGGGTAAGGGCTCCTGAATACTTTCTTTCGGAAGTGAACAACGTCATAAATTCCCATATTGCATATATTTTAGGTTCACCGAGATCTTTTAGATTCCTGCCAAGCTTCAGCAATATGCCTTGACATAATGGCATGAGTTAATTTATAAAAATTTGTTTATGGTTAACAGGTCGGGGGGCCGGATAGGGAGGTTAGACAGGTATGGAAAAATGGGATCCTTTTTCATTAAGGGAAAGGATAAACAAACTCTTTGAGTTTTCTCAGACGAGCAAGGGGCTGACCGATTCACCCGCATGGGTGCCTGTTGTCGATATTTATGAAACACCGGAAGGGTTTGTGGTAAAGGCAGAACTGCCTGAAGTCTCCGAATCCAGCCTTAATATCACGGTTGAAGGAAATGTCCTCAGAATAAGCGGTGAGAGGAAATTTCATTGCGAGGGAAGGAGCTATTATCAGGTGGAGCGGGCTTACGGTACATTTTCGAGGTTATTCCACCTGCCTTCGGATGCAGATCAGGAGAGTATAAGAGCAGTTCTTAATGACGGCATTCTTAAGATAATCCTTCCCAAGAAGGTTAAGGACCTGCCGAGGCATATAGAGATAAAATAATTTAGGAGATTGCAATACTATGAAACAAGATAATACGGGTCAAAGAAATGCAGGGAGGATACGAATTGCGATTGCCGGCGTAGGTAATTGTGCAAGCTCCCTGATTCAGGGGATAGCCTATTACAAGGCATTAACAGAAGACAATACTGACAGGTCTCCCGAAATATCCAATGGACTGATGCACTATAATCTCGGCGGATATCTACCGGGAGACATAGAAGTGGTGGCTGCCTTTGATGTGGATGTCAGAAAGGTAAACAAGCCTCTGAAGGAGGCTATTTTTGCAAAACCCAATTGCACAAAGGCTTTTTTCCCTGCGCTTCCTGATCACCATGTCACTGTTCAGATGGCCGAAGTCCTCGATGGCATATCGCCTCATATGGACGATTATCCCGATGACAGGAGGTTTATTGCATCTGACGAAATTCCGTGCGATGTCGTGAAGGTTTTGAAGGACAGCGGCGCAGATATGCTCATCAACTACCTGCCAGTAGGGTCGGAAAACGCTACAAGGTATTATGCAAATGCCTGCCTTGAAGCCGGTGTTGCCTTTATTAACTGCATCCCTGTTTTTGTGGCATCCGAAGACGGATGGATAAAGTGTTTTGAGGAACGGGGCATACCCATAATCGGAGATGATGTAAAATCACAGATAGGCGCAACCATCATTCACAGGACTCTGGCAAAGCTCTTCATGGACAGGGGTGTAAAGATAAACCATACATATCAGTTGAATGTTGGAGGCAATACGGATTTTCTCAACATGCTCAACCACACCAGGCTTAAGTCAAAAAAGATATCAAAGACAGAGGCAGTACAGTCGCAGGTTGTGCACCGGCTGACTGACGACGATATTCACATAGGCCCCTCGGATTATGTGCCGTGGATGAATGACAACAAGGTATGTTTTTTGAGGATGGAGGGACAGGGCTTTGGCAGTATCCCGATGCACGTGGAGTTGAGATTATCGGTTGAGGACTCTCCCAACAGTGCAGGTGTTGTGATAGATGCCATACGGTGCTGTAAGATCGCAAAGGACAGGGGTGTAGGGGGTCTCCTCATTTCCCCCTCGGCATATTTTATGAAGCATCCGAGGACACAGTTTTCGGATGAAGAAGCACGTGAAATGGTGGAGGAATTTATAACAGGTAAGAGGGAGAGATAGCGTGATAAGTGCTAAGCTGGGGCATTTTCTCGATAAACCCCTTGCACCTATAGCAAAGAAAATATCCATAAGTCCCAATATCCTTACCATACTCGGTTTCCTGATTACAGCAGCCGCTGCCGTCAGTATACCATTTAACCTTTTAACCGGCGGGCTTTTAATACTCCTCGGCGGCTTTTTTGACATGCTCGACGGCATTGTTGCCCGGACAAACGGAAAAAGCACCAAATTTGGTGCGCTCTTAGACTCAACCCTCGATAGATACTCCGATTCCCTTATTTTTATTGCTGTTGCGTGGTATTTTTTTGATATGGACGATCTTGCAGGCGTGATATTTACTGCGGGCAGCCTCGTGGGGGCATTGCTCATAAGCTATGTGAGGGCAAGGGCAGAGGGCATCGGGGTTGAATGCACCATCGGGCTTATGGAAAGGCCTGAGAGAGTGGTGCTTCTGGCCTTTGGATGCATAACAGGATGGTTATTTCCAATAGTTGTCATGCTGTTTTTCTTTAGCCATGCCACTGCAATCCAGAGAATCCTCCATGTATATAAGATGACACGCATTAGTAAATAAGTGAATTTCTGTCCTCAATCCGTAATGATATATGCAGAGTATGCTGAAAAAGTCTTTACAAAGTGTTATTCTCTGTGCATTTCAAAGATGCACAGTGCTCCACCCAAATAGTGACCAATATTGTAGATGACAGATTCAAGACGATGCAGTCTAATATTCCGAAGTGCAAAGTCTTTTTCAGCACACCCTGCATATATCTTATCGTTATTCATTGCTGATTACGGTTCTGTATATTTTTTGTTGCTTTTTTGTTAAGAAATGGTAAAATTTATAATTATTTTTTGTGGAAGGGTCTTGTATGCAGAAATTGAATATAGATGAGGTAAAGCCCTCCATGGTACTTGCCGCAACAGTAAAGGACAAAGACGGCAATATCCTGTTCCTTAAGGGTGTAGAGCTTACAGAAAGACACATTATCATATTGAATAACAGGGATATAAAGAAGGTTGTTGTTGAAGGATGCCCGGTAAAGAGGGAAACCGGTGCGGATGAAGGCTCCTTTAAGGAGATAGACAGGCGGTTCAGTACTGCAGGCTCGCACCCTATGGTCTTAAAAATAAGGGACATCATAAAGGAACTCCTGATTTGAATACAGGAAGTATGCAGACTAACGCACATTCATCAATCAAGAATAGACTCTTTAACATAAGAGACCTGCCTACAATTCCTGCAATTCACAGCAGGATACTGAAAATCATGGAGGACATCAACTACTCTGTCGACGATGTGAGCAAACATATCGAGAAGGATCAGGTATTATCCAGCAAGGTATTGAAACTGGTCAACTCTCCCTTTTACGGGCTTTACAGCGATGTGGCGACCGTTAGAAGAGCCGTAATACTGCTCGGTTCAAACCTCATCAGGGGTATAATATTAAGCACATCGCTTTTTGATGTTGCTGATAAGACGCTTCCAGGGCTATGGGATCATTCGTACTGCTGCTCCACTGTCGCCGGTTTTCTTGCAAAGAGATTTAACCTCATAACCATCGAGGAAATAATGACAGGGGCGCTGCTCCATGATATAGGAAAGGTTTTGATAAAAAAACAACTGCCGGAGGAGTCAAGAAAGATAGACGAGGCTGTAAAATCCAACGGGATAACAGGTCTGGATGCAGAGAGAATGGTTATCGATATAACCCACGACGATGTGGGATTATGGCTTGCCGAGACATGGAACCTCCCGGGAATAATAAGGGACATTATTGCATACCATCATAAGCCTGGCATGTGCAGCGGACATGCACGGGAGACAGCCATTGTCCATCTTTCAGACATTATAGTACAGGGCATCGGGATTTTTTACAATGGAGATCCATTTGTCTGTCCGCTTGATGATGCAGGATGGAATATCCTCTCATTGTCGGAGAGCGACCTTGTGGATATAATTGTTGAAGTTATGGATATCATACAGGCGGATAAAACATTCTTTAGATACATATATGGTGGAAAAGATGGGAAATAACAAAATACACGAGGCGTTTTTCAGAATGTCCGAGATATTTGCCGATTCAAAGGGTATGGACGAGATATGCAACGCTATTGCAAATCTGATAACATCCTTTCAGGGATTTAATAGGTGCATCATTATCATGAAAGATGAGCATGGTGAATTTAAGATAACCGGGATATCCGAAAAGGAAAGGGGCAGGGTTTTAGAATCCATGAATGTCAGGTGTACCGGCGATGGAGTATCGTTCATCAGGCAAATTCTCAAAAATAAAGATACTGTAACAGTCTGCGGCATTCCGAAGGAACTCGGGGTATCATCGGAGCAGGCAAAGGCTATTGTATGCCCTTTAATTTACAAGGGTGAGGGTAATGGCATTTTCATAGCAGAGGCGGATAATTTTGATGATACTGATGTTAGCCTGATAGATGCAATAGCAAGATATGCTTCCATCGGAACAGAAAACCAGATGCTGTATATGGAGGCATTGGAGGGTCGTGTAGGGTTGGTTCACGAAATAGAGACCCTCCACCTGATGTATGAAATAGGCAAGGAAATATTGTCTAATCTGAAGACAGATGAAATAGTAGAAACGGTTGTTCAGATGATAAGGAGGATAATTCCCTGCGATGGAGCCACAGTCGCCCTTTTTGACAGCGACAGAAATGTTTTCCATGTCAGCACGTCATGGGGTACGGGCATTGATGAAGGAAAAGAGATTGGAAAAGACGACAGTCCTTTCTATTCGTCTTTGAAGAGTGGCAAGCCCTTTTATCAGCATGATATAACCCTCGACTTCCAGGCATATCCTGGGCAGACAGAATGGGCATCGGAGAAAAACGTCTTTTCGTATTTTTGTGCGCCTTTAATCTTTAAATCGAATTTTCTGGGGGTGCTTGTATTGTCCAGCGTAAGACCTGCATGGTTTACCAGCGATCATATAAAGGCTGCGGAAAAGATCGCCACGCAGGTGAGCATAGCACTGGAGAATGCGCGGTTAATGGAGAATATCGAAGAAATATTTTTAGGCACCGTTACTTCCCTGGTATCGGCTATCGATGCAAAGTCCAGATGGACAAAGGGACATTCCCTGCGGGTAGCGGATTATGCCATGAAACTCGGAAGCAGGGTGGGGCTTAATAAGGATGCCCTTGAGAAGCTCCAGTTGGCAGCCATACTGCACGATATCGGAAAGATAGGCACATACGAGGCAATACTTGATAAGCCAGGCGACCTGACATCGGAAGAAGTTGAGTTGATCCATAAGCATCCGTCCCAGGGGGCTGAAATTCTAATGCCATTGAAGTCCCTCAGGGATATAATACCGATTATGAAGCATCACCATGAACGATATGACGGCTCAGGATACCCTGATGGTCTTGCAGGTGATGATATACCTCTTGAGGCACGTATTTTAGCAGTGGCTGACGTGTATGATGCTATAACAGCAGACAGACCATACAGGAGTGCAATGACCCGTGAGGCGGCCATAGAAGAGATGAAATCCGGAGCCGGAACTCAGTTTGACCCAACTCTTGTGAAACTATTTGTAGACATATTGAATCAGGGCTAAAGTATGATATACTTTTCTTAAAAAGGAGGCGGGATGGACAGCCAGTCATGGATATTGATTTTGAGTGTGGGCTTTTTCATAATGACACTCGGCTTTATCGCTGCCATCGGTTTTCTTATCTATGCCTCTCTGGAGATAAGAAAGGCGGCACAGACATTCAAAGAATTTCTGAAAAATACCGAGGAAAGGATTAATCCTGTACTTGAGGAGACGGAACAGACCCTGAAAAGCCTCAGAAAGGTGAGCGATGATGTGGCAACAGTTACAGAGAATGCAAGGAATTTTTCAGGGGCACTTTATGAAATCGTAGATAATCTCAGGGCGCTCAGCAGTATTGTACATGATGTAAGAGAAGGGGTATCATTAAGAGTTCTGGGTGTGAAGGCGGGCGTTAAAACAGCCCTGAATGTTCTAATTAAAGAGTTAATGAACAAATGAGTAGAAAAAGGAGGACAACATGAGACATGAAGAAGGCGGTTTCAGTGCAGGTTCTGTATTATTATCATTTCTTCTTGGTGGTATGGTAGGTGCCGGGTTAGCACTGCTTCTTGCACCACAATCAGGTGTTGAAACAAGGAGGAAGATACGAGAACTTACAGAAGAGGTTAAAGAAAAGGCATCTGACTATGTGGGGCATGCAAAAGAAAAGGTTGTGTCAACAGTAGAAAAGGGCAAACATCTCGTCGAGGAAAAGAAGTCGGCTATAACAGCAGCATTTGAGGCAGGCAAAGAGGCTTACGAGAAGGAAGTGCATAAGTAGGAAATGCATGAAGTTTACATTGCCGAAAGCATTCTCGAAACAGCCATATGGAAATGTAGAGATAGCGGTTTCGGCCAGATAAAAAATATAAAAGTGAAGATTGGAAAGGCCTCGGTAGTATCAACCGAGGCCTTAATTTTTGTTTTTGACGCACTAAAGATAGGAAGCATTGCAAGCGAAGCATCACTGATAGTCGAAGAAATACCCACAACCGGATGCTGTAAGACCTGTAATGGCGAGTTCAGTGTGGATAGAGACTTCATCTTTCAATGTCCATGCTGCGGGAGTGATTCGGTTATAATAAAATCCGGCAATGGTGTGGAGTTGGCAGAACTGGAAGTGGAGAGTTAACTGACAAAATGGCTTCAGATATTGATTTCATGAGGCTTGCCTTGAAGGAGGCAGAAAAGGCATTTAATGAAGATGAAGTCCCTGTTGGTGCTGTCCTTGTCATAAAGGGCGAAATAATTGCACGTGCCCACAACAAGAGGGAATCGGCTTTTGACCCGACTGCCCATGCAGAAGTAATCGTCATGAGGGAAGCTGCACAGAAGATTAAAAATTGGAGATTAATTGACGCAACCATTTATGTGACTAAAGAGCCTTGCATAATGTGTGCAGGCGCTATGGTGAATGCCCGATTGGGAAGGCTCGTGTATGGCTGCGGGGATATAAAGGCTGGCGCAGTTCAGAGTCTTTATCAGCTTCTTTCGGATAAGAGGCTGAACCATCAGGTGGAGGTTGTTTCGGGAATGCTGGAAGAAGAGTGTGCTGCACTCTTAAAGAAGTTTTTCAAAGGACGCAGATAAAAAAACCTGAGTGATAGTATGGCAAAAGCGGTATTCCTTAATTACAGCGAATTGGTTTAAACTAATATGTATTTTTGGAGGGGTGCCAGAGTGGTTGAATGGGACGGTCTCGAAAATCGTTGTGGGGGCAACTCCACCGAGGGTTCGAATCCCTCCCCCTCCGCCAAATTAGATGATGGCTGATAGCTCATGGATGCTTATAAAAAAGAACCATTAGCTATGAACTATGAGCTATTTATGCTATAGTTCTATATAAAAATTCCGATAAAAAAATAACCATGAAAAAATCAAGTGCGCTCATATGTGCCTTTATTTTTGCATTCCTGTCATCTATGGTGTTTGCTGCTGATAATGCCTTTCCCGATAAGAAAGAGCCCCGGAAGATTTCTGAACAGAACCCAAATAAAGAAGGTTTTGATATCATTGTTTTGATGGACTGCTCCGGGAGCATGAAAAAAACAGACCCGGAAAGTTACAGGAAGCCGGCGGCGAGACTTTTTATATCCCTCCTCGGAAAGGATGACCGCATAGGAATTATAGGATTTGGAGATTCTGCGAAGGTATTGGCTCCTCTTACCGAAAATACAAAGAAGAGCCGTGAAAGCCTTTTCGGCGCCATCAACAAAATAACATCAAAGGAATTTTCTACAAACATCACTGATGCTGTAAAGAAGGGATTCGATGAGCTTAAAGCATCCGGCAGGAAGAACAGGATTCTTATTCTCATGTCCGACGGAAAGCTCGCTCTGGGATCAAAGGAAAGGGACGAAGCAGCCCTTGCAGAATTATCAAAACTTCTGCCCGAAGTGGCAAAGTCCGGCATAAGGCTTTATTCCATAGCCTTTACAGAGATGTCTGACATGAAGCTCCTTGAAGACATGGCAAAGGCAACAGGAGGCTTTTTCAGGCTTGCAAAAGCCGATAAAGACCTCCATGTTATTTTTGCATCAATATTCGAGAAGATTAAGTCCCCGGATACGATACCATTGGAAGACGATGCCTTCAATATCGACAAGGACATAAGTGAGGCAATTCTGCTCATCACCAAGCAGCCGGGCACATCTACTACACTCATAGATCCGACAAAGGTGAAACATACGCCGACGAAGTACGGTAAGAACATCCAGTGGTATGAGACTAAGGCATTCGATATGATTACCATTAAAGAGCCTGCTGTGGGCAAATGGAAGGTAAAGCTGAGCACAAAGGAAGGCAATAAGGTATTTGTCATAACGGACCTCGGTCTTAAGACATCCTTTGATAGGAACTTTGTAAATAAAGGCGACTCCATAAAGATTGATGCATGGCTACAAAGGGAGGGGGATATAATAACAGAAAAGGATTTCCTTGAGCAGGTGTTATTCTCTGCCGAAGCCACTGCCCCTGACGGCAAGGTTACAAAACTCGACCTTCTGGATAGCGGGAAGTCCGGTGATGACAAGCAGGGAGATGGTAAATACTCCGCTATATTTGCAGTCAATACTGCCGGCGAGTATAGCATCAAAATAGTTGCAGAAGGCAAGACATTCAAGAGGGAGAGGGTTTTGCAATTCAAGGCAGCGGAAGCCACTCTGCAGAATATCGAGAAAAAAGCATCTGCAAAGAAGGATGGAACAAAAAAGGCTGATTGGAATTCTGTGCTTATGAAATTCGGTATTATAAATTTGTCACTGGCAAGTGCAGTTGCTATAATTCTCCTTATAAAAAAGATAGCTGTAAAATCCAGGACGGGAGTGAAAAAGAAAGGAACTAAAAAATGACGATAACTATCGATGTCCTCTATCTTTTGCTGCTCGGCGAGGTTTCGTTAGTACTGCTGATAACAGCAGTGTATCTCTTTACAAGAAACAGGAAGCATAAAAGACTGTACCAGAAGGCCCTCAAGGAACTGTCGGATATGAGAAGCAGCATGGAAGGACAGGATATCCAGAAGGCAGTGCCTCAGCCGGCACAAGAAGTACAAGAAGTGAAGGAAGTGCCGCTGAAAATGCCTGAAGAACAGCCTGCTGCAGCAGAGATGTTTGAAGTGCCGCAGCCTTCTGCGGCTGTGGATGAGACCTCAGATGAAAGTTCTCTGGTAGGCAAGATTAATAAGCTGCAGCGCATAATAAATTTCCAGAAGGGCAAGATCATTGACCTGATGTGTTACAAAGACATACTCGAAGGCGCCCAGCGGAAGCTAAATACTGTTCAGGAAGGGTATCAGGGGTTGAAAGACAGATTTGTTAAACTGCTGGGGGAATCTGCGGAAAACAAAGGGCTTGCAGAGACCATGGAGACATTTGAGAATAATAATAATGAACTGAGTTCATATATAGAAATCCTTGCTAAAGAGAACGAGACCCTTGCCGAGAAATTCAGGTTATGGGAAGGCGAATTGAAGCAGATATGGGAGGAGGCAGAGAAGAGCGAGATAATAGACGAAGGCCGGTATGATGAAAAATTAGGCGAGATAATGCATGAAAAAGAGGAGTTAACCGCAAGGCTAAAGGAGTTTGAAGATAAATTACAGGAAAAGACCAAAGTGTTTGAAGATATGCAGAAACAGTACGAGGACCTCGAAAAGGAATACATGATTCTATACAGGCAGCAGCAGCAACAGCAGCAAGGTTAAATAATCCGATGAAGATGTTTGGCATTTTATTCTGTTAATCCTGCATATGCATAATAAAATGCCGCAACCGAAAAGGATAGGGAAATAAGCCAGATGAGCAGGAAGTATAGCGCCCTCGGCATATTTTTGTTCCTGAAGTGAAATAACATTTTAGGTGTGAGGGTGACCACGCCGAACAAAAGCATCAGCCCCATGAGTATCTGTGTAACGATTCTAACCATGCAATATTTTATTTCACCGGCAGGAATATTGTAAATGCAGTCCCTTTGCCGACTTCGCTTTCTACAGTAATATAGCCGCTGTGGTTTTTAATGGTGTTGTATGCTATGGAAAGTCCAAGACCTGTGTGATGGAGAAGTCCCTTTGTCGTAAAGAATGGCTCGAATATCCTGTTCTTTGTCTCCTCATCCATTCCCTGCCCTGTGTCGCTTATCCTGGTCACAACATATTTGCCTGGATGCTGTAATACGTGCTCCGGCTTCACAATATCCTTATTAAATGTTTCTATTTTCAACGTGCCACCTTCGGGCATGGCATCACGCGCATTGAGGCAGATATTCAGGATGGCCTGATGAATTTTGTTCCTGTCCGCAGTTATCTTATAGAGGTTGTCCTGAAGATGCGACTCTATAGAAATGAATTTTGGGAATGTAGGTTCGATCATATTTATGACATCCATGACAACGTCATTCATGCTTATCTCTTCTGTCCTGAATTCTGCTTTTTTCGAGAATGCGGTAAGGTGTATTATGAGTTCAGATGCCTTGTTTGCAGAGTCTTCGATAGTGTCCACATATTTTAATAATTCGTTTATATCCTTATGGTCTATGGAGGATAGCTTTAGCCTCAGCAGCCCTGCATATCCTACAACACCAACGAGGATATTGTTGAAGTTATGGGAGAGTCCTGTTATGAGGGTGGCTATTGACTGGAGTTTCTGCGACTCCATGAGATGCTCTTCGAGGAATTCTTTTTCTGTGATATCGATGCCTGTGGCTATGATATATTTTACCTCATTGTTTTCATCGATAATGACTGCATTGTTTGCAAGCAAGATCTTCTCTTCCCCGCCTTTTGTCAGTACTTTAATTTTAAAGGTTATTGGAGCTTTATATACGAGCATCTCCTCCAGCATCATTTCCGCCATACTGGCAGAACCCGGTGGCATGAGTTCCCATATATATTTCCCCTTGACCTCCCATTCTGCGAATCCCCTCAGGTCTTCCCATGCCCTGTTGACCTTTATTATCTTTCCTTCACGGTCGAGCACGGCTATGGTTGCTCCAATGGTAGACAGGAGTTTCTCTATGAACTCTTTTTCCTGTTGCAGTTCTTTAAGGGCATTGTTCAGTCTTTCTGTCCTGAGGCTTATGACATGTTCGAGGTTTTTTGTGTAATTTTCCAATTCTGATTTTGCTGATTTAAGGCTTTCTACCATGTAATTAAAGTTCTCGGCAAAAATTCCCAATTCATCTTTTGATTTCACAGGCACAGACACGGAGAGATCGCCGTCTGCAACTCTTTTTGATGCGTTTGTAATCACCTCTAACGGCCTTGTGATCTTTCTCGAAATAATGATCGCTATCCCTATGAAAACCAGTGTTAAAATTCCTGTCAGGGTTGCGAAAAAGTTCCTCCGGTTTGCTATGTATTTGGGAAGGAAATCGGCATTGTATTCGATATACAGGAAGCCCATCGCCCCTCCTTTTTCGATGATAGGTTCGAAATGCTTGAATTTATAGCCTTCCCACCTGTGCAGCATGGATGTTAATTCAATTCCCTTTTGTATTAATTTATCCGTAGGCTGCTTTTTTTGTATGCCGTGTTTATCGCAAATGAGATAACCATCCCTGTCATATACTTGCATGTCAGAGATGTGTTTGATAGTGGCTATGTTTCCCACGATATTTTCATGCAGTGCCTTAGATTCTTTTTTGAGGATATGCGGGGCAAATTGCTGGGATGTCAGTCTTGATATTGTCATAACCTGATCTTCGATATGCTTTATTTCATCATGTATGTAATAATTTCTGAATATGATATTGAGGGCTATGCCTGTAAAGACAATGCCTATAGTTACGAGAAGGCTGATCTTGTATGCAAGGCCGAATTTAATATTCTGCATTTTTGATTATGAAGTCTTCAATCCTTTTTTAAGCTCTTCTATCTCTTTTTTGAGGGCTTCAATCCTTGCAGTAGAGTCATGCTGTATGCCTGCTATCATTTCAGCGCCTATTTTTTCTATTTCCTGTTCCCGTTTTTTTATTTCACAGATTGTTTCATGGTCGCGCATCATCCTGTGAAAACGGGCTAAAAATTCGGCAATGGAAAAGGGTTTGTTTATAAAATCGGTGGCGCCTGCATTTATGGACTCCTCATAATAATGCTCATCCGTAAATCCTGTTATTACCATTACGGGAATGGAAGGGTTTCGTTTTAATAGTTCTTTTGTAAGGGTGATGCCGTCCATATTGGGCATGACAATGTCGGTAACGACTGCATCAAAAGTGCCTTCGTTGGCTTTATCCAGTGCTTCGACTCCATCTGATGCAGTTACACATGTATGACCCTTAGAAGATAGTATGGAAGAGATGAGGTCTCTTGTCATGGGCTCGTCATCGACTATAAGGACTTTGTATTTGCACGATATGGCCATGTTTAAATATATCTGTAAGTGTGGATTTTTTCAACACCTAAATTGACAAAATATTCACATAGAAAATATAATTGGTGAATAATACATGGGTGAATAAGTAAATGAGTGGATGGGTAAATGAGTAACTCATGCACTCATTTACTCATTAACTAAAAGAGGAGGATTTTATGGCAGAAGGCATTGTTGAGCTTACTACTGCTGCATGGGACAAGGAGGTTTTACAGGCCAATGGTCTGGTTATGGTAGACTTCTGGGCAGTATGGTGCGGACCCTGCAAAATGATTGCACCGACAGTTGAAGAACTGGCAAAGGAGTATGCGGGAAAGGTAAAGGTCGGAAAGCTGAATACGGACGAAAATCCCGATGTTGCAAGCAAATACAAGATAATGGGAATCCCGACCATTATGTTCTTTAAAGACGGGCAGAAAGTGGACCAGATTGTCGGAGCGGTTCCAAAGCCCCAGCTCAAGGCAAAAATAGATGCGCTTCTCGGAAGTTAAGTGTTTTTATGTTTGAGAGTTTAAGCGATAAACTGGATTCAATATTTAAAAAATTAAAGGGCAGAGGACTGCTTAAGGAAGATGATGTGGATGTTGCCCTTAAGGAGATAAAGCTTGCCCTCCTCGAGGCTGACGTAAACTTCAAGGTTGTGAAGGACTTTGTCCAGCGTGTCAGGGGAAGAGCAGTGGGCAAAGAAGTTCTGGAGAGCCTTTCCCCGGGACAGCAGGTTGTAAAAATAGTGCATGATGAGCTGTGCGAACTTCTTGGCACTACAAACCAGAGGATACAGCTTTCGCCTAATCCTCCCACAGTCATAATGATGGTCGGTCTTCAGGGATCGGGCAAGACCACCACATCTTCAAAGCTGGCAAGATTTTTCAAAAAAGAGGGCAGAAGGCCGATGCTCGTGGCAGCAGACCTCAAAAGACCTGCTGCAATCGACCAGCTCATAACCCTCGGCAAACAGATAGACATACCTGTTTTTTATTCAAAAGAGACGCAAGACCCTGTTGCACTCTGCGAGAGTGCTGTGAAGCAGGCAAGGATGGAAGGCAGGGACATAGTAATTATCGATACCGCTGGAAGACTCCATATTGACGAAGAACTGATGAATGAGCTTCTGGCTGTAAGAACAAAGGTAAATCCCAGGGAAGTCCTGCTCGTTGCCGATGCCATGACAGGTCAGGATGCGGTTAATATGGCAAAAAGCTTTAATGAGCAGATAGGTCTTGACGGTATTATCCTCACAAAGATGGACGGAGATGCAAGGGGCGGCGCTGCCCTTTCAATAAGGGATGTTACAGGCAAGCCCATAAAATTCATAGGAATCGGCGAAAAAATAGACATGCTGGAGCCCTTCTATCCCGACAGGATTGCCAACAGGATACTGGGCATGGGCGATGTTCTCACATTAATCGAGCAGGCGCAGAAGTCCTTTGACCAAAAAGAGGCGGAAAAGCTCCATAAGAGGATAATGGAGGAGAGCTTTACCTTCGAGGACCTAAGGGATCAGTTGAAGAAGCTCAGAAGTATGGGACCTCTCGAAAATCTTCTCGGCATGATACCTGGAATGGGCAAGGCAATGAAAGACATAAAGGTGGATGAGAAGGAGTTTGTGAAGATAGAGGCTATTATCAGCTCGATGACAAAAGGCGAGAGAGGGAACCACAACATAATAAACGGCAGTAGACGTAAGAGGATCGCTATTGGGAGCGGTACAACGGTAACCGATGTGAACAGGCTTATTAAGCAGTATCTGGAAATGAAGAAGATGATGAAGATGTTTAAGGGCGGAATGGGCAAGAAGGGGCTCAGGCTTCCAAAATTTGGTTTTTAGCTTATAGCTCGTAGTTCATAGTTTTTTATAAGCTATCAGCTATGAGCCATGAGCTACAAGGTAATTGCATTATTCCGGTAAAATATATTAAAATTTAACTCTTTTGGAATTTATCGTAGGAGGTGATTGTTTGGTAAAGATTAGATTGACACGAATGGGCGCTCACAAGAAGCCGTTTTACAGGATTATTGTGGCGGATTCGCGGACACGGAGGGATGGCCCGTTCATAGAAATTATAGGAACATACGACCCCAAGAAGGAACCATCTGAGATAAAGGTCGATTCAGAAAGGGCAAAATACTGGATTGAGCGTGGTGCGCAGCCTACAGACACTGTTAAGAAGCTTCTGCAAAAGGCAGAGATGCAATTATGATTTGTGATTGCAGATTGATGATTAAATCTGAAATCTGAAATCTACTTATGGAGGTGGAAAGATGAAGACATTGATCGAGGCGATGGCTAAGTCACTTGTTGATAGGCCTGATGATGTGAAGGTTACCGAGGTTGAAGGGGAGAGGACAACGGTTTACGAACTCAGGGTATCTCAGGGCGATCTCGGAAAGGTTATCGGCAAGCAGGGAAAGACTGCCCGTGCAATGAGGACAATACTCGGCGCTGCAGGCACAAAGGTTGGCAAGCGCTGTGTACTTGAGATATTGGAATAGAAGCAGGCAAAATAAAAATTTTCGAGGGGGCGTTTTTCGGAACGCCCTTTATTTTTTACCTAAGTTGAGCGATTTTATATGTCAGGCACTGCTCAAAGACTTCCTCTTTTTGCAGCACCTGACATATAATTTTTAGATTTGAATCGCATAATTTGAGACTCCTGAAAAGTGTCATTGCGAGCAGAGCGAAGCAATCTCGCTTTATAAAAATCAATGCGTTATAGATTGCTTCGTCGCTTTTGCTCCTCGCAATGACAGCAATG
>JAGUWD010000016.1 GCA_020062545.1 Thermodesulfovibrionales bacterium | reverse complement strand
TGAAATTAGGGATGACATTTCGGTATTGCCCCGGCACTTCGCCCGGCCCATAAGAATTGAAAAAGCGCGTCTTGACAATCGGCAATCCATAGTGATGATGGAAAAAGTTACCGTACAACTCTCCCAGCATCTTGGTAATTTGATACGGTGTCGTCAGATGCATGGACATAAAATCTTCCTTCAACGGTAGCGGCGCCTGGGAGCCATAAATCGAACATCCTGAGGAAGCATACACAACCCGTTTCGTGCCACTCATTTGCGCATACTGAAAAATCAACAGTGTGCCTAACCCATTCGTCATTAAATCCTGTTGCGGGTAGTCCACTGAATTTTGGTTGGCAAAGAAGGCAGCAAGATGAAAGACGATGTCCGGTTTGAGCATAAAGACGCGCTTGAGCGCAACCTCATCGGTTACTGACCCTTTAACCAAAAGCACATTGGCCAGCGATGGGATGTTCCATTCGTAAGCCGCTGACATGTCGTCGAGCACAATGACGTTCCGAGCTTGGAGATCGGCAATCGCTCGAGAGAGGTTTGAACCGATGGCGCCCGCACCTCCGGTAATGAGAACTGTCTTGCCTTCGTAGAACTTTTTATAGTCATCCATTTGGTTCATTCCCCCTGTTCAGTAACTATACACTTTACGTGCCCACTCGACATATCGACGGACTCCCTCGTGAATATCAATTTTTGGATCGTGCTTCAAATCACGACGCGCTTTGGAAAAATCCACCACCTTAATTCGTGTGGTGAACCCTTCCTCCCCTTTGTACCTCGCCAAACGTGGACTTCCACCCGTCGCCCGCAACACAATATCGGCAAGTTCTTCGATACTGATGGCCCATTCCTCCCTGCCGCCGACATTGTATACCTCTCCGGGAACGAACCGGTCTGTAATGTTGGCAAAGGTACAACACGTGTCTTCCACATAGTCAAAGATACGTTTGTGTCCGCGATAAACGGTGAACTCTTTGCCTTTGAGCGCGTGATAGACAAAGATAGGGATGACCCCGCGATAGCGGCTATAGTATTCGTGCGGCCCGTAACAACCGACCGGTCTTACCCGAACAACCTCAACGCCGAACATGGCGGCGTGATTCAGACACTGTAACTCACCGGCCCATTTTGTAATAGCGTAATCGTTCATTTGCTTGATAGGTACACGCTCCATTACATCTTCCGACATTAAACCATCATAATCCCCATAAACCTCCGCGCTGGAGAAAAAAATCATCTTAAATCTGTGTTGCTCCTGCAACCTAAGCATATTCTTAGTTCCTATGGTATTTGTCCGCCAGAGGTTTTCATAATGATCCTCACCATTCCAACGCCCATACTCTGCAGCCAAGTGATAGACGTACTCAAACTTGTGTTGTCTGAAAATCGAATCCATCTGCTGATACACACCCGTGTCTGCTTTGAGATGCTGCGGATATTCTCCCTGTAAAATGTCACATGTCCATATATCATGCCCGCGTGAGCAAAGTTCGTTTGTGAGATTGGTACCAATAAATCCTCTTCCGCCTGTAATAAGAATTTTGGCCATGCATTCTCCTCGTTTGTCGATTCTGAATCGTTTATCTTACTTTTGCCAGAATATCCACAATCCTCTGAGCCGCCTGACCATCTCCATAGGGATTGTTCACTGCCGCCATTGCCGCACGTTGGTCAGAATTACGCAACAATTGCGTTAGTCCTTCCACAATTCGTTCCCTCTGAATGCCAACCAAAAGCGCGTTGCCGGCGGTGATACCTTCCGGACGCTCGGTTGTTTCGCGCATCACCAAAACAGGCTTGCCCAGAGATGGCGCTTCTTCCTGCACCCCACCTGAGTCCGTCAGCACAATTATGGAATGATTCATCAACCACACAAATGGCGCGTAGGACAACGGCTCAATCAGATGAATGCGCGGATGCCCTCCCAAGATGCGATTGACTGGTTCACCGACGTTTGGATTGAGATGTACAGGGTAAACAAATACGACATCCATAAAACTATCCGCAATTGCCCGGATTGCAAGGCAAATATTGTCAAAGCCGTCTCCAAAACTCTCTCGTCTGTGGCCCGTAACAAGGATGACTTGCTGGTCTTTTATTGCTTCAAACAATCCCTTTGGTAATTCAGGAGGTGCGGCTTGCACTCGTTCCCGCACCCATAGGAGTGCATCAATCACTGTGTTGCCTGTCACGAATATGGTTGGATTCGCTATGCCCTCGTCCAGTAATGCCTGCCTGGCCGTTTCGGTTGGTGCAAAGTGTAAATCGGCAATACGCCCTACCATACATCTGTTGATCTCTTCGGGGAATGGTGCATACTTATTGCCCGTACGCAATCCTGCTTCTAGATGACCGACCTTTATCTGATGATAATACGCAGTCAATGCACCGCAGAATGCAGTGGTTGTATCACCCTGCACTAAAATTACATCGGGCTTTTCCTGGGAAACAACATTATCAAGTCCTTCCATCGCACGGGCCGTCACTTGCGCCAGCGTTTGCCCGGGTGACATAATATCCAAGTCATAATCTGGCTTAATGCCAAAAAGAGCCAGCGGCTGGTCAAGCATCTCACGGTGTTGGGCTGTAACACATACTGGAAAATTAAACAAATCCTGTCGGCGTTTCAGTTCCAGCACGACAGGTGCAAGTTTAATTGCTTCCGGACGCGTACCGATGATGGTTAATATCTTTTTTTTCATATCTTTCTTCATGGAGCAATGGGCCTCTTGCGAAATGTATACATGATGTCATGGAGCAGTTTCGCCCACATGGAAAAATAAAACAGGTGCGTTAGTTGCTTGGAATGAAAAGCCGCAAGTGCAGGGTAATTCCAATAATTTCTTTTTAGTGTAAATCTCCTTTTCAAAGTAACAGGATCTCCGATGATTTGAATTTCATCTTTCCCTGGCATGAACCCGTATTTCTCTGCCATCTTCAAATGGCCAATCCGTTGCCAATTAAACCCCATCATGCCGGACACAACCCGATCAAAAGCCCCCAATGAATTTGAGGCTGCAAACCAATTGATTTCTACTGGGTCACCCATCATAGGACCATTGTTGTCCAGACCATACCTCCCATCTAAGAATGCATAACGAAATCTTAGAACATCGCAAACTTGGCTGATAATTTCATCAAACACATAATGATTCTTCAGACGCATCGTATCCGGCAGGCACCCCCATTGATTCTTGAACGAAAGGGTGATTCCCGTCATGCAGTGAACTTTTGGGAGGGGGCAGGTGATGGAAAAATCGATGTCGCTGAAAAATAATTCAGGAAGTTTCAGTGAATATGGCTTCCCGTTAGCTTGCAATTCTACCGTACGTGTCTCCAGGTGAGATAAATTTACGATTTCAACATTTGGATAGGTTTCTGCAATTTCATAGAATCCCATACCCTTCATGGCATCCGTCATTGAGAAGCTGTTATATCCTCCTTCGCCCTCGCCTATATATATTTTCGTCGTTGTGTTTATATTTCGCAACGCGGCAACGAGAGCCGCAACGAAATCTCCCCGGGTTGTAACCCCCGCCTTGAAATGAGGGTAGGTCAGGTTAGGCTTTATGAATATAGACCTTGCCTCATTGAATGCGGCAAGCAATCCTATGTCAACGAAAGAACTTGAGAACTGATCAGAAAGTCCTGCATTGTGAGCGGCCAATTTATCAACGATTACAGCAAACATCAAATTAAGGCTTTCTGTAATTCACTTACGGTTTTCTGAGCACACACTTCCCATGAAAACTTGGAGGCAATACTTTTGCCAGTATTGGATAGGGCATCTTTTTCGGGCTTATCCAAAGATAAAACCTTCCGAATCAATTGAGCCAGTGTCTTGGCGTCTTTTGGCGGATAGTAAAAAGCTGAATTACCAAAAAATTCCGGCAGTGGTGGGTTTTCAGAGGCAATATTCACGCAGCCGTAGCTCATTGCCTCCAAGGCGATATTAGGGCAGGCTTCAACACGGCTGGTCATAATGAAAGCATCGCAATGAGAGTAACACCAAGCCATTTCAGAATCATTCATTTTGCCGAGCCAATGAATACGTTCTGTTATTCCTAAATTTTCAGCCATTTTCTTCAATTTACTAAAATAGGGCTCCATTCCGGGATCCACATTTCCACCAACGGCCAATTGAACGGGCTGTTCTGTATTCAGAATCGCTAATGCCCGAATAATGTCTTCTAATCCTCGGGCCGGCCGTATTGAGCCAGCGGTGAAAATAAATAGAAATGATTTTAGTAACGCGATGGCGCCATGATCATCCGCGCTTGCCTGAGTAGTGAGGTCAATGCCATGATAGACAAGATCGATGCGATCCGATGCGATCCTCCATTTCTCAGTCAAATACGTTTTCACAAATTTCGAAATAGCGATCACCCTGTGTGCTCGCCTGCACGCATATAGATTAGCCATGTAACGACCGATATTCTTTATGCACTCCTTCAGCGGATTTCCCTGAAAAGGGACGACAAGCGGCTCCATATTTTGAATCATGGTGACGAACGGCGTTTTACCACAGTTGATCCACATGGCGGATGGAATAAAGACAACATCGAACTGGTGCGTGACCAATTCATTTCTTAACCAAGTCTTATTGTTAGACACATTGTCTGCGGGTATATTATGCAATGAGAACGCATTATTAGAAAAAATATCGGCATGGCCAACAGGTATATATACTTCTAACCCATCAACCCGTTTATCTTTTGCCATTAATGGCAGTATATTCTGCAGGTATTTACGGTACCCCCCACTCATCCCTCCAGCAGTTAAATTAACAATCGCTATCCGCAAAATTATTTTCTTTCTCCACAATTCAAATGAGATTATATTTCGCTTGCTTTGCATCGTGATAAAACATTTTGACTGTCTCTAAAGAGTATTCATTCAAATCTTTTCCAATAAGTTCCATTTTTTTAAGAATGTCATTTGTTACCGTTATAATGTGACATCCAAGACTGTCAGCCTGAAAAATGTTAAGCAACTCCCGGGGGCTTGCCCAAATTAATTCTGCATTTGGTAATAGACGAAGCGCTGTTAACATTTCCCCGATTATGGGAAGGGGATCCCGTCCTGTATCCGCAATCCGCCCAGCGAATACGGAGATGTAGCAGGGTGAACCGCCAACTATTCTTTTTAAAATATCATTTACTTGCACCAACGTCATCACAGCCGTAACGTTAACCTTTATCCCCGAATGACTCAGGCGTTTTACTAATTCGTATGAAGGTTCCCTACGCGTATTCATTACTGGGATTTTTACGTAGACATTCTCTCCCCAACCTGCAATCAAATGTGCCTGCCGTTCCATTTCAGAAAATTCATCAGATAACACCTCTAAAGATATGGGTCTGTCAGGTATAGCTTTGAGTAGGTTTTCGGCGAAACTTTGATAGTTGGTAATTCCTGCCTTTCGCATTAAGGTGGGATTGGTTGTAAAACCTTTTATATATGGGTGCTGATATGCATCAAGCATTCCTGCGAGGTTAGCTCCGTCAGCATATATTTTCACTCGCAGATCTTTCAGTTTATTTGAATATCTTTCCATAGTTGCTATTATGTCTGTTCTTTGGAGATTATCCATTGAGATGCCTCCTCCAATGATTTTAAGGTTATGTCTGCCTTGCTTTGCACACTTTCATCATAACCGTAGTCAATAAAAATCGTTGTACAACCCGCAGATCGTCCTGCTTCAATATCCCTCCATCGATCGCCTACGAGGTAACTTTTTCTAATATCAATACTCCAATTAATAGCTGCATTGAATAAAAGTCCAGGCTTAGGTTTACGGCAGATGCAATTGTCAACGTCATCATGGTAGCAAGCCTGAATGTCATCTATGGGAAGTATACTAAGAAGCCTATTATTCATCTCTTCCACGACTTCGAGACTTTGCTTACCCCGCGCAACATCTGGCTGATTTGTGACAACTATCAATAAAAAGCCTGCTTTTTTCAAGCGGTGACAGGCCTCAGGTACTCCCTTAATAATTTTCATCATACTGAGTCTATTAGGGGAATAGGGCTTCCCATTGCGTACGAGAGAATGAATTAAGACACCATCGCGATCAAGAAATACCGCTTTCACTTCACGCTTTCCCATTTCATCTCAGAAATTTTCATGTCCGGATGGGAAACGAGAAGATGCCAGACGACAGCCTGGAAAGATTCCGTATGAGGCGTCACCGTTTCCGGGTTTACCGTGGGAATGATCACACAGGCATCGGCGACTTTTGCCGTGTAACCGCCATCCCGTCCTACGATGCCAAATACCTTGGCATTAACTTCTTTCGCATATTCGAGGGCCTTAACCAGATTCATACTGATGTTCTTTTCTGAATTGCCCCCGCCTACTGAAAATACGAAGACCCCATCGTTTTTTCTCAATCGACTCCCTTTCAACCAATTCACAAACGAGGTGTCCCAGCCGTCATCATTCACACGCGCCGTTAATTCCGAGACATTGTCCGTGGGGGTATAGCTTTCAATCCCACAGATTTTCCTGAAGTCATTCACTGCATGGGCGGCATTGCCCGCCCCGCCACCGACACCAAGAATAAAAAGACGTCCTGCATCTTCGCGAACCTTAATCAGGAGGCGAATCATTTTTTCGATCTTATTCCTATCCAACCCATCAATTACTGAGTGAACTTCCTTAAGGTAGTCAGCCACGTAGGATGTCATATGTTTCCTTTCTCCATTTCACTTTTAATATAGGAGATCGCATGTTTCATGCCCGTGCGAAGGTCTGTCTTAACTATCCATCCCAAACCCTGCGCCGCAGAAATATCTGCCAAAGTCGTTTCTGCCTCACCGGGCAAATCAGGCTTTCGAACTGGCGAGATACGAATGTCCAGCAAATCCGCGATCATCGAATAAATTTCATTGACGGAATAATTTACCCCCGAACCAAGGTTAAAAACCTGATTATCCGTTCGTTCATCCGTCAAACACTGGACATGAAAATCGTTGATATCATCCACATATACAAAATCACGCCGCTTTTCACCCGTGCCGTAAATAATGGGAGGCTCACCCTTCAGAAGTTTAATAATGAAAGCGCTCATCACCGGCGGAATGGTTCGGCGGTAATCCTGTACTGGTCCATAGACGCAAAAATACCGCAAGGCTGTAAAGATAAGCCCAAAATAGCGATGATACGCATCAGCGAAGTACTTTGAAGACATCTTGCTGACGGCATAGAAACTTTCCGGCGCTTCATTACATTCAGAGGTGGGATACTTGCAACATCCTTCATACAAAGCGGAACTCTCTGCATAGACGATCTTTTTCACCATTGCCCGCTTTGCCGCTTCAAAAACATTAACTGTCCCTCTGACGTTGATATCGGCGGTTCCCACCGGATCGCATTGACAGTCGGCAATGCAATTCTTCGCGGCAAAGTGAAAGACAACATCGACCCCATTGAAAAGGGAATACATGTCTTTATCCCGTATATCTTGAAGATGAAACACCACACCATCCGGAACATTCAGGCGCAAACCATAAACAAGGTTATCAATACCGATAACATCATGGCCTTCCATTAATAGCCGATCCGCAAGATTGGACCCAATAAATCCGGCAACCCCAGTGATCAGAATTCTCATTTAGCGTCTTTTATCAGCCATCCCCAAGGAAATTTTCTCCGCAAGAACATTCGCTCTTTCATAAGCCTCCAAGGTATCAATCCCGATGATCGGCTCATCCATCTTCACCGCATACATTTTTTGACTTGCATGGAGAACCTTGGGAAAAACCTCATAGCTGAAATCACAATACTGATCCGGAGGAATAAACTGAAATATCCTTGGATCCATGAAGAAAAATCCGGCATTAACATAATGGCTGGTCACTTCTTCGCTTTTCGGTTTTTCAATGATCCTCTGGATATGTCCATTCTCCGCAATTTCAATCATGCCACTCTGCGACACATCTTCCCGCCAGTGGACGGCCATTACTGCGATAGTCCGCTGGAGTTCAAAAACATCTCTCAGTTCCTGTAAGTTGCATTGGCTGAAATTATCACCATAGATGAGATAAAAGGGTTCATCAAAGAAATCCGCCACCTTCTTAACGGCGCCCGCCGTCCCCAACAATATCTGCTCGAATGAATAATGGACCTTCAAACCAAATTGCGACCCGTCACATATAAACGCCTTGACCTGTTCCGGAAGATAATGAAGATTGATCACGCATTCTGTAACGCCATGTTCTTTCAACCAGCTTAATGTCCACTCAATCAACGGACGCCCCGCCAAAGGCATCAGGCATTTCGGCCTGTTATCCGTTAGTTGTTTCAGCCGGGTCCCCATTCCGGCAGCCAGGATCATCGCTTTCAAGAATCAAACCTCGCTGATTTTCACATGCCTGTGTTCTTTAGCAGAACAATAAACAGCTGCCAGCAAGCGATTGGCTTCCAGACCGTCTCGCCCACTTCCCAAAGGTTCTCGTGATTCCTGAATGGCTTGTACAAATTCTTTCCACTCCAAATCCCACGACATGTCCGGACCATCGAAAATTATAACTTCTTCGTCAGGAATGCCCCCGATGTATTCCCGATCTTTCTTTGGACGTTTACCAACAGTTAATTTTTCAGGACCGTAGCTTCCCCCCAATCCCTCGATGATTAAGTAGCCTGCCTCGCCGAATATCTCGAACGTAAAGCGATTTTTCCATTGTGTCCAACAGGTGTGCATGGAAGCTATTTGCCCTGCCGCCGTTTTGAAAACAGCAAAGGCATTGTCTTCAACATCCATCTTCCAGAAATATGTTGGCGTATAACCAAAGGCTTCCTCAAAATCACCCAGAAACCACCGGAAAAGATCGACGACATGAACCCCTTGATCCAAGAGTTCTCCACCGCCGCAAATATCCTTGCTGGCCCGCCATTCCTTTTCATAACCGGGACGACCGCCGTGACCATAAATACAGCGAATAAAATAAATGGGTCCGATCCCCCCACTTACAACAAGTTCATGTGCCTTCCATATTGCCGGATGATGCCGGTGATTGAATCCTGTTTTGAGGATAACGCCATGTTGTTTTGCGGCTTCTACCATCTCCGCAGATTCCAGGACATTTCTGCCAAGGGGCTTCTCACAAAGAACATGAATCCCTTTTTGAATGGCCGCCAACGCAATTTCCTTAAGAAATCTGTTCGGTGTCGCTACGACAACTGCATCAAGCTCCTCCGTCGCAAGCATATCCGCCCAATTAGCATAATAGCTTTGAGGATTCAAATCCTTAGCAGTACCCACTGCAACATCTGCGGTACAGATAAATTTTGAATGCCGATCATTTTTAATGACAGCGGCCCTTTTTTTGCCTATTAAGCCACAGCCTACAATCCCGACTTTAATCACCTTATTATCCATGAATGCCTATTGATTCAATTCTTCTTGAAAAACGTTTTGTCATCTATACGCCTTAGCGTCGCAAAATCCTTATCGATCCTTAATCTTTCTCGAAATGCTTCTTCCTCCCATGCATCCCAAGGGGCTGAGATAAACTTCCCGGTTATCCCATCCGAAGCCTCCGATAAAAGATAGACTGTCAGATTTGCCGCCTTTTCTGCCGGCACGCCACCGCTTTCTATCTGTTTTTTTGTGTTTTCATAAAAGGATTGCTGAGCTAATTCCGGCCCTGCAGACAAGGTATCCTGGTGCAATCGGGTAATAACAAATCCCGGCGCCACACAATTCACGTCGAAACCATCATCACTCATCTCTAAGGCAAGATTTTCTGTAAAACGGACTATAGCTATTTTACTTGTTGCATAGGCCATATAGTGGGGGAAGGGCGTTGCTGCACCACCACCCGAATAATTGATAATTTTCTTTCGCGTAGCAGCCTTCATAATGGGGATAAAGGCATGACACATATAAACTGTGCCTAATAAATTAATGCGAATGGCTTCATCAAACTTCTTGATGTCGATCTGAGGTAACTTTCCAATCGGCCCATAAACTCCAGCACAATTGACCAAGCCCTCGATAGTTCCAAACCGCTCAGCGCACCAGCTAGCAAAAGTCCGCACCTCATCGTATTGACCAACATCAATTTTATATATTTGATGACCATTATCGGAAATCCTTCTCACATCCTCTAAAGCTTTTTTTAAATCACCCTCGTTCCTTGCAGCAATGATAACCCGCGCACTTGCAGTTACTGCTTTTTTCGCAATTTCTAAACCGATACCAAGGCTCCCGCCTGTAATAACGATATTTTTTAAATCTAATACTCCCATTACTTTACCTCCCTATTGCATAATAACTGAATCCCGCGCTACACATGATCGATTCATTTAGATAGTTTTTCGTATCAAAGAAAACGGCGTTGCGCATGGTTTTAGGAATTCTTTCCCAATCATATTGACTGAACTCACGCCATTCAGTTAAAAGGACAAGGCCATCTGCTTCCTTGGCCAATGTCTCTATGTTTGGTTCAATAATGAAGTTGGGTTTTTTATCCAATTCACCAAAGTCCGCCTTCGGATCATAGACTTTCACAGTTGCATTTTTTAAGATCAGTAATTCGGCAATCTCCAAGGGTAAGCTTCTGCGCAGGGTACTCGTAGCCGGCTTATAAGTTAAACCGAGAAGCCCTATAGATTTACCACTTAGAGATCCCACGATTCTTTCCAATTTATTAACAATGACATTTTTTCTTTCTTGATTAAGCGTGTGAATCAGACCGAATAGAACCGCTTGTCCCTTAAAATCCTCATTTTTTTGATCCAACACTTTCAAATCCCTGCCTAATGTCCCACCGGAGAAACCGATCCCAGGGGACATATAGGCCTTTGGGCCGATTCGGGGATCTGTTTTCATTCCTTTGACCACATCATCGATGCGGGCGCCCGTTGCTTCACAAATATCGGAAAGATGATTCGCAAAGACAATACTCATTGATAGAAATGAATTGATTCCATGCTTCACCATCTCTGCGCTCTCAAGATTCATACTCAGGATTTCAGCAGGAATTTGTGAAAATAAATTTTTACACTTGGTTTCTGTATCCTGGTCTACCGTTCCGAGAATGATCCTCCCCGGATTTAAATAGCATTGCATAGCCTCACCAAGTCTAAGATTCTCAGGCGAATAGGCCAAATCAAATGAGTCGTCAATTTCTTTGAGATTTCCCCTTAATAAAGAACAAAAGCCCACAGGCGACTGCGAACTGACAATGATCACCGATTGTTTTTTCATCACCTGAGCGATATCTTTCACTGCCTTTTCCAAAATACTTGTATCGCTTGAATCATCATCAAGAACCGGCGTGTCATAAGACAAAAAAATGAAATCACATTCAGAAAGAGATTGAATCTCATCTGAAAATGAAAGTGATTTCTCATCAAAACTTCGTCTTATAGATTCTGCTAAATCCGGTTCAAAAAGGGGTGGTATCGCCTGCCGAAGATTATTAATCAAGGAGGAATCGTAATCAAAACCAATTACACGGTTACCCAATTTTGACCAAGCAGAACAAAGAATACAACCAAGATGCCATAAACCAACGACACCGATCTTAACCTGTTTCATCTAACCCCCTATTCCTGAACAGAATTCATAAAGTTAACCAATACTTTCGACCCTTCAAAATCAAAACGATAACGCATTTCTCTTAGTCCTACCTCTTTCATTTTTCGCCGAAAATTATCATAATTATTTTCCACATAGAAAACAAAAAAGCCACCTCCACCGGCCCCGGTAATTTTACCCCCAAGGGCGCCATTTTCTTTTGCTATTCTGTAAATTTCATCAAAATGATTATTGGACATCTGCGAAGATATTTTTTTCTTATAATCCCAATGCTGATCAAACAGTAATCCTACATCGGTAATATTGCCACTTTTTACAGCCTCCAAAATTTTATAGCCTATCTCCTTAATATAATGCATATTATCGACAATATTTTTTTTATCTTCCCTGGCGCCTATACTTTGTTCGGAAAGGATTGCATCAGCGTTTCTTGATGTATATGTATAAAACATTAACAAGTTCCGATTTAAATCGTCAATAACGTTTTCAGATATATCGGCACTTCTCACATGGACTGTTCCATCTTTATCAATATCGAGAACCGTAAGACCTCCAAAGGCTGCCATATACTGATCTTGTTTACCAATTGATTTTCCCAAGCGGTTAATTTCCAGATCACAAGCCTCTTCAGCCAACTCCTGGAGTCCAATATATTTACGCTTCATCACATGAAGTCCATTCAAAAGACCCACAGCATAGCAGCTTGATGAACCAAGGCCGGTGCCTCCCGGCACATCTGCCATGGAAATTATTTCAATAGCATTCTCTATCTCCATCATTCTCATGGCTTCTTTAGCTATATCGTGCTTCAATTCCTCTCTGTGTTCTACCATTTCGGATTTAGTATACTTCACCCTCACTAAGTCATCTACAATCGGCCTATTAAGATTGATTAACATATACTTATTGATAGCAGCTGCAAAAATAAAACCGCCATATTTTGAGTAATAGGATGGCAAATCCGTTCCTCCGCCACCCAGGGTAAAACGGAAAGGAGTTCGTGTTATAATCATATTTTATTCCTCTTAAAAATAGGCCGAAAGAAATCTAATGTATGACGTAAACCCTCATCAAAAGTCACCAGTGGATTCCACCCCAGTTCACGTTTGACCTTTCCGGCATCAAGGTAGCAGTTGCGAACCTCGCCCAACTTAGGAGGACCATGGACTTCGTCAAGAAGATAGTTTGTCATCGTCTTAAGACTTCTAAAAATATGATTTACAGAAACCCCGGTGCCCCACCCGAGATTGTATATACCGCCATTTCCTTTTGTTAAAGCTAACATGTTCGCGCGGACCACGTCGGCGATATAAACATAATCTCTCAGTTGTTCCCCATCACCGTTTATAATGGCTTGTATGCCCTGGAGCATCTGCCCAATAAATATGGATACAACGCCAGCTTCACCAAAAGGATCTTGCCGGGGACCGTACACGTTGGGATATCGTAATATCGTATAGTGTAAACCGTAATTCATGGCATAAACCGGCAGATAGAGTTCGAAACTGGCTTTGCTGGCACCATAAGGGTCGCGGGGTTGAATGGGATGTTTTTCTCCAGCGGGCAAATATTGCAACTCACCATAAACACATCCGCCGGTAGAAGAGTATATGCTTTTTTTTGTTCCGAATTTTCGACAACATTCAAGCAAATTGATCCCTCCCCTCACATTTACATCAGCATATATCATGGGGTCTGCCATGGAAGCCCGGACGTTGCCCCGTGCCGCCTGATGGCTCACAATATCAAATTTCTCGACAGCAAAGAGATCAAACAAAGCGGCATCCCTAATATCCAACTTGTAAAATCGAGCCTTAGGGTTCACATTTTTTTCATGACCCGTAAATAAATCATCTATCACTACGACATCATGACCAGCTCCAATTAGTGCATCTACAATATGCGAACCGATAAAACCTGCACCACCTGTGACAAGAACCTTCATAATTTTACTCCTTAAAATCGGTTTCCGGTTAATAAGTGCCAATGCTTGGGCACTTGACTCCTACGGCTCACCGCGCCTGCCCCAGGCATTTTAAGCGCAACATGAGCCCGAATAATTGCCTGTTTCCAACGCAACATGAGCCCCGAAACCGACCCAATCTTGCATAAAACGTCGCATCCGGCCATAATCTATGGTTCAAAAAACCCGTGCCCCTTGCTCAAATACGATCGTAGGAGTCAAGTGCCCAAGCATTAAGTGCCTTATACAGTTGATTAGGCCCCTGAACATTGAAATTGTTTTGGATTAAAGCCATAAGTACCTGGGATGCTCCTGAACCTGTTGTGAAACTCAGACCCCTGTTATTTTGTATTAAAACTTCTTGGAACATATAAGTTTGCTTTGGCTAATAAAGCAGAGACCATCCAGGCCACAACAAACCAGCCGTCTTTTAAGATCCTTTTTTCCCGAATCAATACCCTCATTATCCCCAAAATCCTATTGTACAATTCTCGCATAGTAACAGTTTTACGAGCGTGATATTTGATTAGAGCCTTTTGAAGATTATGAAATTTAAATATTTTGTGACCTCGTACCCACAGATCCCAATCTTCAATATTCTTAAAACCTGTGCTTAAAACATAACCACCCATTTTTCTTAAAAAGTCCTTACGCATCATCACGGATGAATGTATGAATGGGTTTTTTCTATATATTTGAGAAACAATTTGTTTGTGTGTTTCGGGCATCATCAGTACTCCGCCATTTTCATTATTTCCATAAACAATACTGGCTGCTGTCCCAAGTACGGCTATTTCTGGATGAGAATTCATATATTCAACTTGTTCCTTAATCCTGTTATGGTCACATATATCATCTGCATCCATTCTCGCAACCAAATCACCTTCTGATTGCTTCCAGCCATTATTCAAACTATAAATAATTCCCTGATGCCCTGGATTCGTAATTATTCGTATTCGATCATCCTTTCTTTTTACTTCCTCCAATATTAGAGGAGTTTCATCCGTTGAGCCATCATCAATTATTAGTAGTTCCCATAACTTGTAACTTTGATTTGTTATACTTTCAACGGCTTGTTTTATACAATGAGCGCCGTTTAGAACTGGTAATATAATGCTTACATCTACTTTTTCCGGACCCACTTGGCAAAAACCTTTCTTGTCTAACACACGGGATTTCAAAATACTATTGGATTTTAGATTCATTATAAAGTTCAGTTGATACAACGAGATGAACCTTTTTCCTCTGTCAATTTTGATTTGTCATTTTGCGTCTCCAATAATTCAAGGCTTCTCGCTTTTTAAAAAGCGCCCCACATCTAATCTACTGTTATGAACGTCTGGAACAATACACAAATAATCAAGCCATCGCCAATACATTCCTGGTATAGACGAAGAATAGGATTCTACTTTTTTCAATCCTTTCTCATGCAACCAGTAGAATTCATATCCAGCGGTTTTTTCCAAAAAAGAAAAAAGGTCTGCAGGTGAATATCCAAAGCTTTTCGTCCATTTTTCATATACTTCTATCATTATGATGGGCGGCCTTGAGCCTTTAAGTAAATTTTCTGCGCCCAAAAGCACATGGAGTTCTGCGCCTTCGACGTCGCACTTAATAAAAGAAATATCATTTATTGCATTCTCGTTAATATAGCTGTCCAGCGTTATTAATTTACATTCTTCGGTTATGTAGTGCGACGGATCAGACCCATAATCGATCCAAGTATCGGCTTTATGCGGCATCAATGTTGCTTCAGTGCATTTTTCTATGGGTATCGTTAGAGTTGCAACTCGCGTTTCATTGCTTAATCCAAGGTTGTTTAGCTTTATTACAGAAGATAATTTCTCATGCTTGACAATATTTGACAATTTATCAAAGGATTTTGAATAAGGTTCAAAGGCATGAACAGACCCACTTGCTCCTGCTAAATAAGCCATGGGCAAAGTTAATTGTCCTGTGTTTGCACCAACATCAATAACAGTGTCACCCTTTTTTATAATTGAAGGAAGCAACAATTCTTGACAAAATGAAAACCTTTTTAAAAAGTTCAATTGCACAAGATACCAATAAAGAAACCAATAAATTCTCGGCTGTTTGCTTTTTAAAATATTGATAAGAAAACGCATAATCTCTTCCTTCATCCGTTTGCTATTGCAAGCCTTTCTATTTGAAAAGTTTCATTCAACGGTCTTGCTATTCAGCCCAATTGCTAATCCTGATCCAATCTACAGGAATTAAATCTTTCAACCCAAGTTTATCCTCATTTATATACTTGCTGTTATACCATTCTTTCGGCGATATCACTACCTTATTCGGATTGGCTGATAACCAAGCGCCCCACCAACTGAATGAGCTATTGGATATGATATGATATTTGCACAAACTCATCAGGTAAAGCTCTAAGTAATCTTTCTTTATTATTTCAGAAACAAAATGCACCGGTTCCGGTATCTTTAGCTTTTGCTTAACCCATTCGATATCGTCAGAAAAAACATAAAAGTTGGGCTTCGAAACTTTTGTACAGATTCTTTCTATTGCGGTATCGTAATAATATTTTTTACAAGTAATATGGATCTTTGTTCTTGTTTTGTCTGATCGACGTACATGAAGACTAACAGAATTGCAATTTTGAATTCTATTAATTAATTCTATATGATCTTTTAACAGCTCTTCTTTAGGCCTAATTTCTTGCCTCAAAATATCCTGTATCTCTATGAAATACTTTTCATTTTGCCAGTATCCATCTAAATTCACATTATCTTTTAACTGCAAAATCCTCGGATCGAAATTAAAATCTTCCCTTATTATGTATTTCCCTAATTTATCAGTAAATATTTGTTCTCTTATTCGGCAATACTTTCTTATCAGCAAAGACTTTAATCTATAAAACAAAAGGCTGATAGGATACAGTATCTTTGAATGCTTTTTAGTCTCGAATGCTAAGTTAAAGTATTGCAGGCATGGAGTCCTATGGTCCAATAGCTTGTCGGTTTGAAAATAGTAAAAACTTATATCAATCCTTAGCTTTGTCTTATTGAGGATTGATAGGTGTCTGCCAAGGGCATATTGAAATAACTGATTGCCGAGTCCGCCCTTCATTACTATCGTAATCAATTTCTTATCTATCTTTCTTAGTCATATCTTTATTCATATCCCTGAAAACTGATTGCACTTAGCGCTATTAGCGCCTATTAATAGTGGCGGCTATTTCATTCTGTTGAGGCTTCAAATTAATATTTTCCCTCACTCGAATTGCCTGAAACAGTAAATGGTTATTTCTTTTAGCCGTTACCACACCTAAAGCAAAACCAAATAATATCCAGTAACCAAAACCGAACATCCAATCCTCACCGATGCCTGCAAAAAAGAAATATATATAAATTAAAGCAAAAAACTTATCTGGACGCTTGAGATAAGGATACATCTTCCAAAGCTTGAAGAAAACTATCGACAAGGTGAAATAAAAGATTAGTCCAAATAAAAGACCAAATGAACCAAAAGCATAGACGATATCGGATTCGGGGGAGTCAGAGACTATTTCCTGGCCGGTTATGTCGGAAAAGTCAAATGTTGAATAATAATTAACAAAATCGTGATAGACACCGTGGCCAACACCAAACGGGTAATTAGATATTATATAAAATATATTGACGTATCCGGTTGCGCGTCTTTCACTCATAAATGTTTCATAAATATCATTCCAAAATACTGTTGTAAAAATGAAGATAAACATGAGAAAAACAAAAGATGTGAGCAAAGGATGTTTTGCCTTTTTTAGTTTAATAGATAGGATTGATAAGATAAATCCAAGTACTAAAGATCGCATCCCAATAATAACGGGAAGTACAGGAATCATAAAAAAATAATTCCGAAGTTTATGCGTTCTTGATAATAATACATGGCAAATTATGATTATAATTGTAGCAGCGGATTGATGTTTATCCCAATAAAAATCCTCATATAGTTGCCAAATGTAAGCATTAAACACACCTTTAGCCTTGAAAAAGAGTTGCAGTATTTCGAAATAATTCACCATTAAGTAAATCGAAATGAAACATATAATAATAAGGCCGGCGTTACATATTTTTTCAATATTTTTACTAATAATTTCATAATCACTTGATCTAATATATGAGTAAATTGAGGCCGTATATAATGATGTCAGGAGAAATATAACTTGATATAGAAACCATGATGGGTTTCTATAAGGAGCAAAAATGAAATTTATTAAAAAAACGCAAAATAGAATGAAAGTGATTATAGAAGCATTCTTGTTGATAGGAATTCTATTAAACAGTAATACAAAAAAGAAAATAAAGAATGCGATAAAGTAGTTCGATAGTGTGGTATCAATGAATTTGATTTTGCGCATATATTCATCAAATGGAGAGAAATGAATGAATATGGCCAAAAAAAGAAAATATAAAATGTAATAGCGTTTGATGATCATTATTCTGAGTCGAATCTTATTTGGCGGGTTCTATAAAGCGTTCACGTATTTTCTGGCGGATTTTTTTTTGAACAGTATAGAGATCATAGCGCATGAGGCGGGATTGAGTAATGCGGTATCTCCATACTTGCTTCCTGATTCTCGACAATTCTTCTTTAGAGTTTACTTCTTTTATGATTTCGGATCTGCCATTTCTGAAATAATGTCTTATCTTGCCCTGAAGCAATTGTTTTCTATATAGCTTCAAGTCCTTCAAATATTTTCTAAACAACGGTATCTCTATGTCGTATAACCGTTTTCCTCTATTATCGTGATGTATTCTGCCATAATTTGCAATGATGGGAAGAAAATAGGGAATATATCCTAATGTATTAAAGTTATAAACAAATCCCATACAATCATTATAAAGGAAAGGGTCAGAGGGATCGTCTTTAGGATAACAGATGTCGTATATTTCTCGGCGGACACAATAATTTCCTTCTGGGTACCAAAAGCCTGTTGATAGCCAGAAAGTTAAAAAGTTCGTTTTTTGTGGGGGTGGGTCATCGAGAAAATAGGCATATGAAATTTTATAAAGGTTGCCATCCTCCGTCATGGTTTGAGGTAACCCCCATACAAGAGAAATATCCTCATCTGAATCCAATATCTCAACACATTTTTTAAACCAGTTTTTATCAAGATAGCCGTCAGATATGCAGCATTGAAAGATATACTCTCCCCGCGCCATCTTGAGACCTTTTCTGTATGCTTGAACAATAGAATCATCCTTTTCAGAAATCCATCTAATATGCGAGTATTGCTTGAGAATCTCGATACTGTTGTCCGTTGAGCCACCATCGATAACAATGTGCTCGAAGTTACGATAGGTCTGTTTAAGAATTGATTCAATGGTGCTCGCCAGGAATCTACCATGGTTTAGGGAAGGAGTTAAAACAGAAATCTGTGGTTTCTCAATGCTAATCAGATCGCTATACATTTGAAAATCTACCTAATATCTGCTAAAATTATGCATCTAGGTGTCTCCGCATAAATTCTGTTAATGTAAGGCTCGGTATCAGGTTCTTTTTTCTCGGCTTGATATTTGAAAAATCGAAATCTTTGAGCGCTTCCAAGGTGTTAAAATAGTATATGCCAGGTGTATTTGAAAAAAGATTGCCTTCAGGAATATCAAAGACATCAAGACTGATCAGTATCTTTGATAACTTCAGATGATTTGCCCACCAAAGGACAGATGAATAACTCGTCACGATTACTTTAGCTTCCAGCATCAATTTTTGGGTATTTTCTTCACTCGGTATAATATAAATATTCCTGTTATGCTCTATAAGACGCTTCGCAAGGATACAATACTGGGATTGAATATCTTCCGATTGACCAGGTTTTAACTTGATGGATATTTTGTAATAGGGATATTTAACCTGTAAAATATCAATAGCCCTTGACCATCTAATAAAAAAATATTGAATGACATCTTCATGCGGCATTGCTTTAGTCTTCGCGATATATGCAATTTCGGAGGCTGTCAGTAGGATCAGAATTTCATTCTTTTCCTTTATCTGACCGTAAATGAGGGGAAACACATCCTCGCCTACATCATACAGAGGATTTCTGAACGCTGTTGCTGGTTCTCCACAATACTCAATAAGCCCCTTTTTTTCTCTATCAGAATAAGCAAGACTATGTTCATAATAATATATTTCTTTATTGAACCACTTTTTATTGATTGGAAAGGGATTAATGCTTGGCTTAAAGATATTACCTTTGATGAAAAATGGCACTATATAATAGCCAAAGAGATAAACGAGCAAATGGGTGACAGCATGAAATAAAAAAGCCAGGAGGTAAGGGATTTTAAATTTATATTGCAAATTGTTTATGTGCATTACGTGGAGCCTCTGGACTTCGTTATCAGGATCATCGGGTGAATTACTGGCATTGAGCCTTATACGAACACAATTTCGAGAAGAAGCCTCTTCGAAATAATACATGTTTAGCGGATAAACATCATTATGCTGAATTATTGCAGACGGCTGATATTTGTCAAACAGGAGTTTGCTGATTCGGTAATAATTCCGTTGTTTCTGTATCATTCTGAATAATTTTAAGCGGGTTTTTGGATTAAAGAAGACTTCTATGAAATCTTCGATTATACTTTCTTCCTTTAGTCGCTTTAGTGTATTTAAATTTCTGTAAGGAAAATCTAATAGCAAAACAACCGAGTAAGATCGAGACAATTCCCAGAGACAATAAATGCCTGTATTATAAAAAAGGTATTCAGGCCCAGGGCAAAAAAAAATTATTTTTTTATTTTTATTGGTCATGTGTTAGATATGTCTTGCACCTCTGAAATCTAAACCACCTTTGAAATAAACATCATAAAAGTTTTTAATAGCTTCTTCTTTAAAATGATTATAGTAATCTTCTATTACTTCTTCATTTGCCTCAAACATTAATTTATAGAACTCTTCTTCAGGTATATCCGTAAAATTAACTGTAAGTGATTCAACATTTTTATGTTTATTGTAAAAATCCTCTGGACCCGTTAGGAATCCTTTTACAATTGCAAAATCGTACAAGGGTGAGCCAGGATAAGGAGTTACAGGTCGAATTACTCTGAGCTGGCCAAAATCATTATATTTTTTTAGCAAATCCATCGATTTCCTAAGCGATTCCATTGTATCACCGAGGTTGCCAAAGATGATATTAAATCCTATGCGGATTCCTTCTTTTTGTGTCAGCTCAATACCTCTTATTATTTCCTCTTCAGTTTGTTTTTTGTTCATTTTTTGCAGTGAATTATTGTCAAATTGTTCTATGCCGTAATCGATATAGCTACAGCCTGATTTTTTTAGCATCTTAAGGATTTCTCGATTCACGATATTCAGTCTCCCTGTACACCAATAATTAATCTTTAAATTTTCCCTTAAAATGCCTTCCGTTAATTCAGCTACTCTTTTTTCAGAGAACATAAAAAGCTCATCCCAGAAGACCACATAAGTAATCCGGTAATCTCTGACATATTTTTTTAACTCATCTATAATACTGCCAACCGAACGAAAACGAATACCCTTTTCTAATCTCTGGCAAAAATTACATTTATAATTACACCCCCGACTGGTAATCATGTTTATCATTCGGTCAGTCGGCTTCATCTGGAAGACCTTCGCATTTAAATAATATTCCATCGGTAACGGCTCGTAGTAAGGATGTGGGATTGTGTCCAAATTCTTAATGGGTGTTTCTCTTTCATTTACTATGCAATCATTTCCATTTTTGACAAAAGCTATTCCCTTAACATTATGAAGCGGTGTCTTATTCTCTAATGCCTTGATTAAATTTAAAAAAGGGGTTTCACCTTCACCCATAACCACAGCATCTGCCCCTGTAACTTTTATGAAAAACTCTGGTAACGGCGTTGGTCCATGCCCACCCAGAACAAGAAAAGGTTTATTCTTCGCTTTATTTATTGCCTGGCAAATGCTTACTATTTTCTTATACTGAAAGTATCCCGCAGTAAAGCCCAAACCGACAACATCAAAATTATTATCGGAAATATATTCTGTCAGGTGTTCTTCAGGGTAATGATAGATGTCCTGACTCCAGTAATGGATGTCTTCGTAACCGTTTTTTTTTAGATAACCTGCTACGTAACAAGTTCCCATAGGGATCGGATTCTGGGCGCCTTCATTATCATACATAACAAATAAAGTTTTCATCTTTCCTCCAAATTAATATATATGCCTACCAGCAGCTTCTCCCGCCATCTATTATCAAATTGGCTCCTGTCATATATGAAGAAGCATCTGAAACAAGAAAAAGTATAGCGGCTTTATATTCGTCTTTATTCGCCATTCGCCCCAAAGGTATAAGGTTGCGGAGTTTTTTTACAAATTCCGGCGATTGCCCGGTATAAACACCACCTGGAGAGACAGCATTCACCCTGATATTCTTATCAGCCCAGTATGTAGCCAAATATTTAGTAAGCCCGATAAGACCATGTTTGACAACCGAGTAACTAACAGGCTTTACCGACTGCTTTTCTGCCGGAAGCCCCTCCTTGAAATATATTCTCTGGTCAGGCGCTATCACACCCAGGTCTGATGATATATTCAATATCACCCCGCCACCTCTTTTTGCCATTTCACTACCAATCACCTTGCTGCATAGGAAAGCCCCGGTTAACCCAACCGCGATGTCCTGGTTCCATAGTTCAATAGGAAAGTTCTCAAATCGGTTCCATGAACTATCTTCACCTGCTTTTACTTTTGGGTTATTAGCGGCATTGTTAATCAGGATGTCAATCCGCCCAAATTTTTTCAGAACCTCACCTGATAATGCCTCAACTTCACTTTTTTTCGTTATATCTGTTCTAATCCCGAGTGAGTCTACATAGTACTGTTCTGAAATTATCTCTGCCTTTTTTTCAACATCCTCTTTATTAATGTCAGCAAGCACAGGAAATCCTCCTGCCTCGGCAATAACCTCAGCATGCTGTACACCGAGCAGACCGGCTCCTCCGGTAATTATTGTGACACGCCCTGAAAGATCGAATAATTGTTTTAACCCCATTATTGCTTTTACCCGATACTTATTATCTGACCAGTTTCCATCGATTGTTTCACAGCCAAAGCTATTTTTAAACTGTTAAGTCCATCTCTGATGGTTACGACAGTTTGTTGCCGTGTAGCGACACAACGGAAAAAATGGTCTATCTCGCTTACAAAAAGTTCATTGCGTTCAAAACCGCCAAAATCATGGATTTCCTTTTCTTTACCGGGTTTTTCAACAATCACTTTCAGTCCGGTCAGATCCATAGTAATCTTCCCAGATTCACCTATTACTTTACAATTCCTTGAAGGTGGCTTCTGGATATAATCCATATGCACCGAAACAGGAAGGGGTTTCCCATTGAAAGTCATCTCCATCAAGACATCGGCTACATCCTCGGCATCGATCTCTAAATTGCTCAGATGTCCTCCCAGGGTAAAAATCTTACGTGGCATACCAAATAAATCATATAGATAATCAAGTTCATGTATCTGCGATAATACTACTCCTCCACCTAAATCTTTTTTGGAGGCATACATCTGGCGATAATCTTCATACTTATGCCAATCAGGCAAATATTCTCCAACTTCAGCACGGATTGATAATAAGTTCCCAATAGTTCCCTGCCTAATAAGTTCTTTTAATAATTTATAACAAGGGTGAAAGCGAAGCTGATAGCCTACCAAACCAATAAGCCCTTTTGATTGACAGATATATATTAGTTCTTCGATACCGTCCAGAGAATCGGATAGAGGCTTTTCAACAAAAAAATCGCAGCCTACTCTGGCCACAGCGAGACAAGAGGGGATATGAAGGCTTGACGGGTTACAGATAAAGGCAACATCTGGTGATTGGGTTAGTGCCTGATCTAAATCCGTAAATACTTCAACTGAATACTTTTCTATAAAATCAGCATTTTCATCAATAGTTAGATTTGCAGTAACAGTTTGCCTTAAGTTCCGCACTCTGTATGCAAGCATAGATGTATTGTCACCGAATTGGGCAGAGACATTTCTCAGATGTCTCTGCCCAATTCCGCCAAGGCCGATAAATAATATCTTTTTTTTGTTGTTTGACATGATCTTTCACCTATCTAAGAAATTTTTCACAAATAACATATTCTTTTGGGCTAATTCGATTTCATCGCCACCTCTTGCCACCTGAAGAATAAAGGGGCCAGTATAGTTTTTCGCTCTTAGTATAGAAAAACATGTGATGAAATCGGTATCCCCCTGACCAAGAGGTACAGTTCTACCTTTTAATACTCTGTCTTTTATATGGACAGTAACTACCAGCTCACCATAAGCCTCCAATTCTTCCTCAGGTTTATAGCCTAGAGAGGCACTATTACCTGTATCATAATTAGCTCTTGCTGCTGGGTGATTAAGATCCAGCAGCAAAGTTTTGAATATTTCTGCTGGCAGTGAGGTTTCAAAGGCGAGGGTCACTCCCAGTTGGTAAGCTTTATCCAATCTGGGCTTAATAATCTGTATTATCTGCTTCAATTCTGTGCTATCTTTGATAGCTGAGTTGTCTACAAAAGGCATCTCTAAGTATTTGATTTTAAAATGACTTAAACGGTCAATTAATAATTCTAACACGTTTATGCGTTCTTTTAGGTCCGACTTGGAACATCGTATAAGTGGACAATCCATAAAATAATCAGCACATACAGCCCCAATAGACACTCCTGTCCTTGATGTCACCCTCTTTATCGCCTTTGCCCCTTCTGTAGATAATAACGGATTTTCATATAGTTTATCTGCTTCCACGATCCAGTCGATCAGGTCTAAACCAATTTCCTTGGCCTGAAAGAATTCCTGTTCCCATCTACTCCATGGGAAAGCCTGAATTTTTTCATTAACCGGGGGGGATAATCTCCCCTGCATGATTCCGATAGGATTTTTCATTTTTGATACGGCTTTCTGGCGCTCAAGAGAAGCATGCGCTCTTTAGCGTGACGAATAAGAATACGCTGGACTCTTTGTGCATTGTCTTTCCATTTAAGTGAGTCTGGTAATAAAGCTATGATATGGGTAATAAAAGTGAGGCTCGGGTATTTCCACAAGAAGGGCAGTTGATAAAATCTCTCACAATTAACTTCGATAAAGTTATGCAGGAGGAAAGCCTGTTTCAACCCTTTTTGGGTAAAAGGCCTGACATGAGTTGGGTCATCCCAGAAAATTTTATAATCGGTAGCCCAGTCGGGCGTTAACTGAACTGTGATACCTCCCGGTTTGAGAACACGGTAAGTCTCTCTGATTGCGTTGTCTGTATTGCATACATGCTCTAAAACAGATTTCGAAAAAACAAAATCAAAGTGGTTGCCTTCGAATGGGAACAGGTCTTTTTCCAGGTCACATTCGCGAATATCAAAACCGGATAGAATGTCCAGGGTCTCTTTCGTTTTGTCTATCCCTTTGGCAATCATACCATTTCTAGCAAAACCAACAAGATGGTTGCCCCTGCCCGAGCCAATATCAAGTAGAACCTTCGCCAAGTCGTCTTCTTTTCTGAAGTAGTGCTCGGTCAAGTAATTACATAACTTCTGTGGGTATTTGTCCGGGCCATATTCATCTTGGGGGTAATTAATTTCAAGGTAAGTGGGCAAATTACTCTCCTATAAAGAGCGTTTCTTCATTAATATCTCGCATATCTCGAAATCTTCCGGATAATCTAGGTCAAATACTTCTTTATTATCAACCTCAACTGCAGCACACTTTTTGCCAACTAAGCTTTTGTACTTTCGCAGTGTTTCCACACGGCAGGCCAAAACTATTCCATTGACTTGATATAGCTTTTCAAACTCCTGGCTGGCTGGGAATCTCAATAATGCCTCCCCCTGTTTTTTAAAGTAATTGTTATAAGGCTTGATGAGATTATTCTTATTGATACGTACCATCCACTCAGGCCGGTTTCCTCTTACATTGTTCACTGTGATAGCGGAGTCAATGGTACCATTAGCCAGGATACTCTGAACACATCTATCAATATGCTCCGCTTTCCTGAATGGTTTCGGCGGCTCCAGGCAGACGACAATATCCGGGTAATACCTTTCCTTTTCATTCACCCAGTCAACGGCATGGATAATCACATCTTCCGTGGGCACATCTTCTGAGATGTTTGCCGGTCTGCTAAACGGAGCTTCGGCCCCAAACTTAATTGCGGTATCTTTAATATCAGCATCGTCAGTGGAAACAATTATACGGTTAACCGTCTTTGAATTTTTTGCTGCCTCAATAGCATAGGCGATTAACGGTTTACCATTTAAGATTTTTATGTTCTTTTTTGGAACCCGCACTGACCCTCCTCGGGCAGGAATCACCGCCAGCACTTTTTCATTCATTTTTTATCTCCCGGGAATAAACGTATCTGTTTTTGATAAGTCAATGTTTGACAAATATTTTTTATTAGCCAAAATTTTCTTAAAACCTTTAACAATATCATCCATATCGCTAATAGTATTTGGCCAGCCGATCTGGAAAAAACCTAAATACTCTTTGTTCTGCAACCTTTTTGCGTTAGGCAATTCAGGAATGGAATATTTCCCTCTTCCTTTATATAAATGACATGCAAAAGGACAATGATTGTTTCCATAAGCCAGTTGTCTTTGAAATAAAGGGTTATCCGACATAAGCCTTGAAACTCCACATGCCACCGGTATCCCTTCTGAACGAAGCACATGTGCCACAATATTTCTATGTATTTTCGAGTTCTTGCTCAACCAACGAAATCCAGCCGTATAGGGGGAATATGATTCCAAATGGGTTATTCTTTGAGGTATAATGAATTCACCAAATTCATGTACAAGTTGATCGACTAAATAGGTGTAATTTTCCTTTCTTACCTTATTCAAGTGAGGAAGATGATCCAACTGAATAACACCTATCTCGGCCAGCAACTCAACCAGTCTGAAATTATATCCAATGGCATTGGTCACTAAATCATCTGTGGAGTTCTGATCCGGTATAGCTTCACCATGATTCCTGATAAGCCTGCATTTCACAGCTATGCTACTATCATGGGTAACGACTATTCCTCCTTCACCAGTCATTATATTTTTAGGTTCATTCAAGGAAAAAACGCCTACATCACCATGAGTACCCAGATATTTGTCACCATATAACATGAGAGGTGATTGAGAAGCATCTTCAATCACTTTAAGCTTTTTGCTCTTCGCGATTGACATTATTGCATCCAACTCACCGGCATTACTGTTCCAATGAATGGGCATAATTGCTTTGGTGGATTGTGTAACCGCTTTTTCAGCAGCATCAGGAGACAGACAGAACGTATCCAGATCAATATCGGCAAACACAGGGATTGCATTGGCAAGAACAATAGAAGTTGCAGAGGCTGTAAATGAAAAAGGAGCGCATATAACTTCATCTCCGGGGCCTATACCAATGGCCATAATTGCGGCTATTAGCCCTGATGTTGCCGAATTTACCGCTATGGAATAATCTACGCCATGACACTTCGACCATTTACTCTCAAGCTTTCTCACGCTGGGACCGCCAAGGAAGGTTACAGAATCGTCTATTTTTTCGACTTGAAAACTTTTAAGCCCCATAATTTCGTTTGTGCCCGGTACCAGAGATCCAATAAATCTTGTCAGCCTGCCTTCACGCATTAATGAAGAAACGTTTTCAATCATTTCTTCTGTTATAAATGGCATGGACCTGAATTCGGTGGTCCTGACTGGATTTCCGCCATCGATGGCTAATTTATTATTCTTCATAATATTTCTCGCAGTAATGAATATATCGGTAAATTACCTGTGGAATCTGATTTGTATATTAAGTTAACCAATTCCAATGATTTCAGTGCTTCTTTAGCAGGGAATTTAGGTTCCTTCCTGTTTTCGATGCAATTTAAGATATCGAGATAGGCGTTAACTACTCTCTCACTTTTGCTATCATTAGCTCTGGTATAATCAATGGCAAGTTCATCCAACCCTTTGTGTTGTGGACTCTCTCTGAATTTATATACTTCATATCTCATATCATCATCCAGTATCCGAAGCCTGCCCTTAGTGCACTGGATATCGAGTTCGAAAAAATGGTTCTTTTGGGATTCACCGGTGGCTTTTACAAAACTGATAATACCATTCTTATGTTTGATAAGAGCAATACCTCCAAAATCTTTTTCACCATGAACAACTCTAATATTATTAATCCTGTCAATGTGTCCCACGCAGGAAAAGACATCGCCTCCAAAATAGATAAGCATATCAAGCATATGGCTGGAATTCATATATAGAGCAGTATCAGTATAAGCAACGATTGTCTCGATTCTCCCTAATTCGCCACTTTCCAATAGACTCTTACATTCAGCATAAAATTCATCCCATCTCCGCGCATAATTGACAATTAGCAGTTTCCCCGATTCTTCTGCTTTCTTCACAAGTTCAATACTTTGTAATAGATCAAAAGTAATCGGCTTTTCACAAAATATTACCTTTACGTCGCTTGACAAGGCTAAGAGCACATTTTCATAATGAGTTTTTGTTGGAGTAGCTATAACCAGGATATCAATTTGCTCCTTATGCAACATTTCTTGCAAATCAAGATATTGCACTGGAACTTTCCATCTCCCAGTAAATGTTCTTAGACGGTTTTCATCTCTATCACAGCAGGCCGTGAGCTCAAACTGTTTAACCATGCTGATTGCTTTTGCATGGCCATAAATATGTCGCTTTTTAGCATCATCATCAATATCCCCTGCAACAGTGCCGCAACCAACAATTGCTACACGTCTTTTATCCATACTTTGTGAATCAGTCCCATTCATATTTTCTAATTTTAGCCTTAGCCTTTTTTTCTTCCTCGGATATCCTCTTGATACTGTCTCCCATTGCCGATTCGATCGCCCTGATATATTTTACCAGTCTCCAGAACCCCATAATCTCAATAGAGGCTGCCTGGTCAGAGCCATACATAGCGTGGTCAAGGGTTATGTGCCGTTCTATTGAGGTTGCCCCTAAGGCAGCCGCAGCACAGGAAACTATTAGTCCTACTTCATGGCCACTGTATCCAACTTTACAGCTAAACCTTTCACGTAACGTTTGAATTATCCTGAGATTAGCATCTTCGTCCTTCGTGGGGTAGGTGGAATTACAATGCATAAGCTCAAAGGGACAATTAGCCTTTCTAAATATATTAACAGCCCTTTCTATTTCTTCCATTGTGCTCATACCCGTGGAAATGAATGTATATTTTTTTTCCTCTGCAACCATTTCCAACAATTCTCTGCAGGTAAGCATAGCTGAGGCAATCTTATTGTATTTAAGGCTGTACTGTCTTAAAAACATCTGGCTGTCAATATCCCATGCCGATGCAAACCAGTAAATGCCTTTTTCTCTGCAATACCTGTCGATTTCATCATATTCTTTTTTGCCGAACTCAAGACCGAGTTTCTGCTCTCTATTAGTGGTACCCCATGGACTTTCTCTCGGCTTATCCAGTTCTTCTTTTGAATAAACCTTCTCAAGCGTTCGCTTTTGAAACTTTACCGCGTCAGACCCTGAAAATGCCGCTCCATCAATCAGTTTTTTTGCAATATCTAAATCACCATTATGATTTATCCCGATTTCAGCAATAATGAAAGTAGAATTTGTGTTTTTCACGAAAAACCCTCCCTATTAAAGAATTTTAATCTGATGAAGTATCAAATCCGCCAGCTCCCTGATGACACCATCGCCTCCTGAGTGTTTGAGAACTAATTTGGATATTTTCTTAATAGCAGGATGCGCATTAAAAGGGGCGACGGCAATTCCTACAGCATTCATAGCTTCCAAGTCATTGATGTCATTTCCCAGATAGATAACCCGCGACATCCTATATGAGTGCTGATTGCAGTGCTCCTGCAAAGATTCAAGTTTATTTTTTGTGTTATAGATTGCGGGTAGTCCTACCTTTTTTGCTCTTGCTTCAACTACTGGATTTGATTCAGTCGATATGATAATCTGTGGTAACCCGCTTTTCTTAATAAGATTGATTGCCAGTCCATCTGAGCGATTGACGATAACAGCTTCTGTGCCATCTTGTAGGGTGAATACTTTATTATCTGTCATAACCCCGTCAAAATCATATACAATTAGATCTATATCTTCGGCAGATAAGCTATATGTTTTTTTTAGGATGTATTTTTCAAAGTACGACTCACATAGATCTCTGTCAGCTAAATCATCTGCTCTTAATGTCTTCCAAAACTCCATCTCAAAGGTGGTAATGAAGTTACCAAGTTTATTGTGATTGCGCAGAATTTCAGGCTTAAACACATAAATAGAACTATTCTCAATATAATGTGCTCGGCTTATTCTATGTTCTACGTCGCAACCGAGGTTGATAAAACCTTCGTCGGTTTTTTCCCAAGTTAATAGGCTCTCCAACTTAACCGAAGAAAAAAGAATGTCAGCTTTATCAGCATGGAGCTTTCTCACGGCATCCGTTATATCCTCAGGAGCCCTTAAAGGTGTATTTGCCTGAAGAAAAATTACAATGCCTACTCTCTTGTTTGAATATTTTTCAATTTCATCAAGTGCATGGAGCATGTTAGACTCATATATCTTATTCATTGATATAGGACTTGCTAGCGTAATCGGCTGCCTGATTCTCACAGCCCCATATCTTTCTGCTGTTAGAAGAATCTCATCGTCGTCGGACGTAACATACACCTCATCTACAGATGAGTTTTCTTTGGCTTGAAGAATGGACCATGCGATTAGAGGTTTACCACAAAAATCCATAATAGCCCATTTAGAAATTCCTTCGGATCTGCCACTTGCCTGTACAATGGAAATGGTCTTCATATTTCGATTAGCTATAAGTTTTGGGTTTAATATAGTTCTTTACTAAATTGCTTCTCCACTGTAAAAAATTGAGCTATTTATGATTCGGACTCCATGCGGCACGAAAGCGATACCATACTAGAACCATCATGGGAACTATAACAATGTTTACTCCGAGGTAGCCCGCTCCAACTCCCATTGCTGAAAAATATTTCCCCAAAATCACGGTTGAAAGACAAGACAATGCCCCGGCTAAAACAGATAAAAAAAGTAGAGGTTCTTGCTTGTGAGCCCTCATGTACAGAGACATAGGAAATGCAATTGCTGCTATAACTGTGGCCAATAGAAAAAGAGCCAAAGGCAGAGGTGGTAGAACCCGTGTTGCAATTGAAAATCCGTACTCGTAAAGAATGTAAACTAAACCCCAGATCATCATTGCGGTTAGGCATGCAAGGCCAAGTGTGATCGTCATCAACCGCCAGAAGAGTCTATTGAGCGATGAATAGTCACGGCGCGCAACGAATATACCGAAAAGCGGTATCTTAGGTGCGAGCCATGCCGAAATAAAATTCTCAAGAGCAGCAACTAAACCCCAAGCCATTCCCATTTGACCCGCTATAACCGGACCATGATAATGGAATAATATCGGCGTAAATAATGAACCCTGAAAATAACCGCCAATTCGACTCAATGCAACTCGCCATTGCAGAGGGAAAATATCTGAGGACCATTTCATTCGGGGCCCCACAGGATGTGAGAAAAATAGAGATTTGAAAAATGGACAGTAATTTTTAAGGATAAGTGTGCCGATACATATCAAACTGACCAAACTCGATATGGGAGCGGTCCAAAGTCCAGCCCCTGATAAAATCGCTATCCATGCTGATAGACTTGCTCCGATCGCGAAAATAAGCCTGAAATAATATGTCTTAGATACCTGATTGCAGCCTTCGAGGAGCGATAAAAATGGCAACACACATAGGTGCAATCCTGTAATGACACACAAGATAAGCCAAGGCATTTTCCAGTCAACAGTTACATTGGGGGAATGTGAAAAAAAAATGTAACCGCCAATTCCCAACAGCAGTACAAGCAAAATACTGGCCGTTATGTACCATTTTGTGGCAATATGCGCCAAGCTGACCAATCGTGAAAAAGAATCTGTTTTTCCAACAATAAAGCCCTTTTTGTTCAACTCAAGGTTGGACCATTCGTGACTGGCAAACTGTACAATAACCACGCTTAGACTTAATTCCGCAAAGGTCTGAAGTGCAAGAAGAGATGCGAATGAATAATAATATCCCTGTATTTCGGGTGTAAATCTTGTCGCGATAAGTAGTGCGGAGATAGGACCAACAACAAATCCCCAACCTCTGGCCAGGATTGCAAAAAATACAGCTCGATCAACTTCAGCCTTCTTTGCCAATAATTGGATTTTATGTTTAAAATTAGAAAAAATAACTACTGTCCCAATGTTATGATCTGTGATTTTGTAATCTTATTTTGGTTTTACAGAAAAATATCAAGAAACCAGAAGAGCAAGGTTTACTAACATTCTCAAAGATCCCTGAGATCATCTCTGCAGAGAATATTTAAAAAAACAGGGAAATCCAACAATCAAATCATTAAAAACACCTAAAAAAAACCTTCTATGGAGATGAGTATAGCATTATCTGTCGAAGATTGAAAGAAGAAGTACTTTCATGGTTGCCACTAGACCTTTACCTCCGCCCGATGTATTCGGATTATGTCGTTACTGACGGACATCACGGAAGTAGAGCACATCGTTGAAACCAACTGTTCCACTTCCTGCAAAGTCGGGTAGTCATTAGCCCCGGCAAAGTTGCGCGCATCGTCGATTAGAATCACGTGCTGCGGTGCGAGCGGATGCGATAGAATATGGCGTAGTTCTTGCAGTATTGGCGTTTCAAACGCTTCCTTTGCTGTAATACCACCAGAATAATGTGCATCCAGCCAAAACAAACACGCATGCTGGATTTGACTCAGAATCCTTGGTATTATGACAGCGCTATCCCCCTGAAACAATACGATGTGATCAAACCGCCTGAACTTGTTCTTTGCACGTTGATACAGCTTTTCATCCAATTCAACCGAGTAAATCTGTCTGAACTCTCTCTTAACCGCATTGACCATGAAGCCCAGATAAGTTCCAGTCTCAATTAGGGTAGAAATCGAGAACCTGGCAGCGTAAAACAACACGACCTTTTGCTTGACTATATGGGGCGTAATTCCTGTCCCCTTCAATCTCCACAAAAGCAATTCGGTGAGTTGTCGTAAATAAACAACGACATCATAGACAAAAGTGTTCTTCAAATATTTTTTAATTATCTTGATGGAGTTGCCCCTATTAAACTGGACAATATGCTAACATGTTCATCGCTTGTATCACCCAGAGCCCTCACAGATTATTCAGTAGTTGGCACAACGCCTCAATTTTTTCCTCTTCTAGCCCTGGATAATTTCCAATATACCAACCGAAAAAATGAACATGATTCACATTCGGATAGTGCTCAAATTCATTGCCCATGATTTTACGCAAGTACGGTTGGCGCAATTGGTTGCCGCCGCCGGATAGCCCGCGGCGGAATTCGACACAGTGTTGTCGTAACGACTGCTCGACCCGGTCGCGCAGTGCCGTATCAGGCTTGTTGAGCACCAGAGTAAAGGCATAATTACAACTGCCTTCGACTGCAAAATCGGTCTGGTATTGGGTCGGGTCAAGACGCGAGAGAAACAAATCGAGATTTCGCCTGCGTATCTTGTTGTTCTCATCCAGCCTCTTGAGCTGTGAACGGCCAATCACCGCGCCAATCTCAGTAGGTCGTACATTGTAAGCGGGGAAGGCAAAGATAAAGTCTGGATTCAGATCAGGATGATTTGTTATGTATGAGCGCCTGATTTCGTCTAACGTCGCTTCGCGCACCATACCGTGTGAGCGAAACATGCGAACAGTTTCATAGACAGCACGATCGTTGGTGCATATCACTCCGCCTTCGATGGTGCTCATGTGGTGGGCATAATAGAATGAAAAATTGGAGATAAGTCCGTATGTGCCAAGTTTGCGCCCATTGAAGGTCGCACCGTGCGACTCGCACACATCCTCAATCAAGGGGATGTTACGGCGCTTCAGTTCATCCAATAGTTGCTGTGTGAGGGCATTGTAGCCAAGGATATGCGTAATAAATACAGCGCGGGTGTTGGGGTTGAGCCTGGCCAATACCTGCGCCGTATCCATTCCTAACGTGCGTCGGTTAATATCTACAAAAACAGGTGTAAATCCGTTTTGGAGAACTGCGGCAATGTCGGACACCCAAGTTAGGGGTGGAACAACAACCTCTCCTGTCCCGAACATCTCTTTTAGCGCGGTCATGGTCAGGAGGTTGGCTGAAGCGCCAGAATTAACAAAAACGCTGTATTTGACGCCAAGCCACTCGGACCATTCACGCTCAAAGGCAAGCGTCTGCTTCGAGTGGGTCAACGCCGGATCGTCTTGTGATAAGTAGGCAATGACCGCATCCAGGTCGGTGCGGGTAATATTGTTTTTAATCAAAGGCAAGTTCAGGTTCTGTTCGGTTATCATTTGCAATAGCTCCAAATAGCTCTTTTCTTTTTCGTCATAATCAATATTCCTTTCGATACCAGTTATATGTAATCGCCAGCCCCTCTCTCAAGGAAAAGTAAGGAGACCACCCCAAGTCTCTTATTTTACTGTTGTCGAGACTTTTTATGGGCATGCCGTCCGGTTTGCTCGTGTCATATACGATCGATCCATTAAACCCTACGACCTCGCGGATTGCTTCTGCCAGGTCCCGGATGGAAAAGGCCATGCCACTCCCCAGATTAATGGGTTCCGGTGTGTCATAGTTGTCCATAATAAAGAGGCATGCATCGGCCAGATCGTCAACGAAGATGAATTCCCGCTGGGGATTCCCAGTTCCCCAAACTTCCACCTGTTTTCTATCATTTACTTTTGCCTCATGCATTTTACGGATCAGGGCAGCCACCACATGGGAATCTTCCTCGCTGAAATCATCGCCTGGTCCAAAGGCATTGGCTGGAATCCCTACAATGAAATTGGAACCATATTGGGACTTGTAAGCCTGGCATAGCTTGATGCCGGCAATCTTGGCTACCGCATAGGCCACATTGGTCGGTTCAAGAAGGCCTGTGAGAAGAGCTTCCTCCTTCATAGGCTGAGCACAATCCCGCGGGTAACTGCATGAACTGGCAAGATAGAGCAATTTTTTAACATTATAACGGCGAGCACATTCGATAATATTACATGCAATTAAAAGATTATCCAGCATGAGATCTGCAGGATACTTTATGTTTGCAGCGATACCGCCGGTTTTCCCTGCCGCAAGGAATACGAACTCGGGTTTTCTTTCACGGAAAAGTCTATCAATCTGTGACACATTTTTCAGATCTTCTCCTTTTTCACTGAAAGTTTTACAGTAGCCCGCTCTTTCCAAAGCCCGATGAATGGCTACACCAATCAGCGTGTTTTCACCAACAACATATATAGAACTATCTATATTCATTGCATTTCCGCGGTTGACTGTCATAGAAGTTATACGATGATATCGATTATGAAATTACTATTATGAAATTTTCAGGATCTGGTTGTATTGGCTCAGTCCCCAAGTATTTTTCGTTTAATTTTAATTTTCGTTAATTCTTCAATATTTTTTCGTTGCTCTTTACCGAATTTTCGTTCAATAAGATCTAAATATTCCGTGCGCGTATAGTACTTATGCCATGCTTCATCTCGAAACTTCAGAACATCAGCAGCGCTAAGATATTTTGTCGGTAATGGCAGACATTCGTCTGAAAAAAAAGCATATCCTTCATACGAATCGGGCAATTTCCAGCCATTTTGTAAAGCTTTCAGATACAATGGACTACCGGGCAATGCCATACATGGATAAAAATTAGCAAATGGTGTATTTAGTTCGCATGCTAAATCAAGAGTTTGTTGCATGGTCGCAAAATTGTCGCCTGGAAAGCCAAAAATGTAATTTGCAGCAACATTAATTCCATGATCATTAATTGATTTAACTATTTCTCTAATATCAAGTTCGTTAAACTTACCTTTTGAAACTTCTTGTCTTACAAGCTGGTTACCTGCCTCAAAACCTATTGCCAACCATTTGATACCCGCTTGTCTAAATATATCTAAATATTCTGGCTTTATTGTATCCACGCGAGTATAAGCCCATAATCTTAAATCATAATCTCGCTCAATTAACCCTTTGATTAGAGGTTCAAAGTGCCTTTTGTTTAGAAAAAACATTTCATCCGATATTCTTATTGTCTGCACACCCATTTCGACAAGTTTATCAAATTCACGTAATATAAGTTCGGGTGTCCAATAACGAATATGAGACGAATTTGCTGAAGTTACTTCATCAGAATTATCCACTCTATTGAGGATATTGATCATGCAGAAATCGCACTTAAAGGGGCAGCCAAGTGATGTGTATAAGGCGGCAAAGGGAGTTCGTTGTTCGTGATTATAGTTGGTATGCCAGAAATGGGCTCTGTAAAGATCCAAAGGCTTCTTATCATACGGCAGCAAATCCCAAGCATATCCAGGTAAGTCGTTGTCCATACTTTGTTGTGGCACAACTTGCTGAGGTGGGTTAAGGACAATATGGCCATCCCTTTTATAACCTATACCGTTAATCTTATCCAGATCGTCGTTCAAGTCAGAGCGTAATAGATCGTGCAATGCATAGACTCCTTCGTTAAGAAGGACCATGTCTATAAAAGGATGAGATAAAACTTCTCTTGGTAATGCACTGACATGCGATCCCACGAAACAAGTTAGATACTCCGGATAGGCTTGCTTAAGTTCGGCACACAGGCGAGTACCGCCAATCATGCTTGTCGTACCGGAATTAGGATTCTGACCATATAATACAAAACATACCAGGCGGGGATTCACATCTCGGATTCTTTGTATGGCTTGCTCATCGGTCAAGTGTTCCGCATTACAATCCAAGATAGCAACGCCAAAGCCTTTGCGACGACAGGACTGGGCCAGTAATAGGCTCCATGTTGGAGTTTCTATCGCCGAATATGTCTTACTTAGATCTTGATATGCTTTTGCTGAAGAATCTGGTTCGACAAAAAGTATGTCTAAGCGACGATTTAGGGTGGTCATATTCATCAGCGTATTTGAAGAATCTCACGGGCAGCATTTAAAATATCATTGCTACCAACGTAGAATGCCTCCTCTAAAGTATACCCAGAGGGGGTCGGCACGTCTTGACATGCCACACGGCGAATAGGCGCCTTTAAAAACTCAAAACCCTTTTCCGCAACAAGCGCAGATATTTCTGCCGTTATTCCTCCAGTTTTCCAACCGCAATCAGCAATCAACAATCGGCCCGTTTTTGATACAGAACGAAGGATAATTTCTTCATCTAACGGGCGGAGGGTTCTTAGATCAATCACTTCGGCCTCAATCCCTTCCTTTGATAATTCCTCCGCCGCTTTGTAAGCTTCCGTAACCATATGTGAGATAGCGACAAAAGTAATATCCTTCCCCTGCTTTCTGATGATTCCTTTACCAATGGGTACGCGGTATGGTGTTTCAGGAACAAACCCCTTATGGCGAAAGTTCAAGCGGTGCTCGATGATCAAAACCGGATTATTATCAGCAATGGCGGAAAGCATGAGTCCTTTGGCATCATAACAAGTACTTGGCATGATAAGCTTGAGCCCCGGAATGTGCATGAAAAGACCCTGAAGCGCCTGGGAATGCTGCGCAGCAGAACCCCAACCCCTGCCTATGCATGCCCACAAGACAATCGGGACATTTACAGCACCACCGAACATGTAATACCACTTGGATGCATGGTTCACCAGTTGATCCATTGCTAAAAAAAGAAAATCAGGCCGGTTGTGGAAATATACTGGGCGCATTCCGCCAATGGCAGCGCCAGTGGCAATACCTGTGAGGGCATTCTCGGCTAATGGGGTATCGAATACTCGCTGGCTCCCGTATTTCTTGTGGAGATTTAATGTCGTGCCGAACATGGCTCCTGGATCGTCTACACCTTGTCCCATTATGAAAACTCGCTGATCCAATTCCAGGGCTTGATCCATAGCTTCACGTATAGCCTCCGAATAGGATAAACGTCGAATGTTCTCGTCCGATTCCAAATAGTAATTAGGCTCATTCACGTCAGATTTAATCTTTGTCCAAGGCATCTTCTTAATCGCAAAAAAGGTATTTTGTCACATCTTCCGGTTTCGGCAGTGGGCTTCTTTGTGCAAAACGGAACGCCTCATCAATCTCACAATCAATGGTCTCTTCCATTATTTGAATCTCAGTCTCGTTCAAAACCCCATCACGAAGGAGTATCTCCGAGAAGGCTCGTACGGGGCACTTTGCTTCCCATTCCCGAATTTCCTCAGCCGTCCGGTAACCGAGTTTCTCATCTGAGCCAGCTCCAGCATGTCCCCGAACACGGTAAGTTTTGCATTCTATAAAAGAAGGACCTGATTTTTGCCGTGCGCGCATTACAGCTTGTTTTGTTGCTTCATAAACATCCATTACAGAATTGCCGTTCACTGCTTGTGAAGGCATTGCGTCATGTGGTGTCTTATGAAAAATTATTTCACCAGCCTGACGTGCGGACACGTGAGAACACACTGCAAATTGATTATTTTCATAAACGAAAATGACAGGTAGCTTTTTTAGGATTGCAAAATTAATGCTTTCATAAAGGGCACCCTCATCTGCTGCTCCGTCACTAAAAAAGATAACACTAACCCTATCTTCAGCCTTCATTTGGGTAGCAAGTCCCAAGCCCGTACCAATAGGTATACCGCCGCCAACAATAGATGAACTTCCCATGTGCCCCACAGAGGTATCGACCAAGTGCATAGACCCACCCCTGCCTTTTGAACAACCAGTTTCGCGGCAATATAGTTCGGCAATTAATCTTTTTAAATCTCCACCCTTCGCCAGATAGTGGCCATGACCCCGATGGCTGCTTGATATGTAATCGTTTTGGCGCAGGTTCGCACAAACACCAACGGCTATAGCCTCCTGCCCAATACTCAAATGAATCGGGGTTTTCATTTCATCCAAATGGTAAAGGGATTCGATGTGCAGTTGTACCTTATTTATTCTGAGCATATCGAAATACAACTTTACAAGTAGCTTATGTGGATACTTTTTTAGATTCATTGTCATTGATTAATGCTATTAACTGTCATTTCCTGAAAAGGATTAATGAGGTTCTTTCCTCGCTTTTTGTCCAAGTCAGAGTGATTGTCCCGAGGATCATAAAAAATGATTTGACTTCCAGCATATTCAAACTGAAATGGAACATAAATTAGCTTACTGAATTCCTTTATGACCTTTTTCTGTGCTTCCGGCGGCACAAAAAGTAATATAAATCCTCCGCCGCCAGCTCCAAGAAGTTTACCACCTATTGCGCCCATTTTGCGTGCTTGGTTATATAGGCCATCCACATGCTCGTTTGACACTTGCTCACTCAGCCCACGCTTGATCTGCCATGCTTCATGAAGCAGTTCTCCAAAACCAATGATGTTATTGTTGCCATTTAGAATTGTAATCGCTTCCCCAACAAGCCTTTGTAATGCATTCATCTGTTTTTCACGTGATTCTATATCGTTTACATAACTTTCAGCTACTTGTGCCGCCGTGCGTTTGATCCCGGTATAGAAAAGCATCAGGTGTGAATTAAGTTCCTCAACCCTCGTTCTTTGCACGGTTATGGGTGTTACAGAGATGTCGCCATTAGGTAAAAAATGGATATGATTTAGGCCGCCATAGGCTGCCAGGACCTGATCCTGCGAACCCACTGTTTCCTTAAGTATTTGCTGCTCAAGGTAAATACTTTCTTTTGCCAGTCGGTGTTTATCGATCATCTGGCCTTTGAGAGCATATAAGGCATGCAGCAGGCCAACTACGAATGAAGAACTTGAACCAATACCACTACGTGCGGGAAGATCACCATCGTGGTGAATTTCGACGCTTCTATCAATATTTAGAAAACGTAACCCCTCCCGGACGGCAGGATGCTGAATTTCATCAATCGAAAAACAACTCTCTATTCTTGAATAGACGATTCTGATTCTATGTTCAAAAAACGGCGGAAGATAACGGCAGGTTAGATAGCAGAATTTATCTATTGTGGTCGCAAGGACCTGCCCGCCGTTTTTCAGATACCAGCCGGGATAATCTGACCCGCCGCCGAAAAACGATATACGATATGGAGTTCTGGTAATAATCATAAAGGGGGTATCTCCTTAATCATATTTGTTTAAAGAAAGCGCCTGCCTTGGCAAAGTCGTCAGGAGTACCAATATCTAAGAAGAGACCATCATTCATAAATCCATAGAGTTCTTTTCCAATTAGGGACGGAAAAATTTCTTTTTCTAAAGACACGAAACGCTTGCCTGGAATTCCAGAGATGGTCTCTCTATCTATTAAATAGATCCCCGCATTGATCCATCCAGGGCCTGTAAATGATCCTTTTTCTTCAAATGCCAAGACATGATTATGATCATTTATTCTAATACGGCCATATCTACTGGTATCACTGACAAAAGTCGAGAGAATAGAGGCGAAGGCGTTATTTTGTTCATGGAAGGACCAATATTCCCCTAAATTATACTGGCAATAGGAATCGCCATTCATTATTAAAATGGTGTCTGAGTTTATAAGATCGTGTGCATTGCGGAGTGCACCACCGGTACCAAGGGGTTCATATTCATATGAATAACGCAAAGATAGATTTCTATATGTCTGCCCCATTTCTGATTCTAAGTATTTTCCCATGTACCCCACGCAAAGGATAACATCCGTCAAACGTGCATTGTTTATTTGATCCAAGATGTATGATAAAAAGGGCCGTCCATTAATCAATGCCATAACTTTGGGGCGATCATTAACAACAGGCTTCAATCGTGTTCCCAAGCCCCCCACAAGGATTGCTACACTAATATTTAAAGGAAATGTCATTATGAATTGGCAAATTAGACGTTTTTAAACGAGCTTCTGCCAAACATGCAATAGCCCTTCAATAATTCCTTAATCCCGTCATCAATGGATCTTTTTGCCTCAAAACCAGCTTCCCGCAAACGCTGATTTGAAACAATATAATTCCGTTTATCAGGATCACTGCCTACTTCTGAAAAATGAATATAGAAGTTGGGAACGTATTCTTTTACTTTTAGCGCCAATTGCTCCTTGGAAAGATTCGCAGCATCAAGTCCGACGTTATAAGGCCTGCCTTTCATTTTATCCGCATTCTTAATACAGTAGCAAAAACAGTCCGCCACATCGCGAATGTGAACGTAATTGCGTTTGAAGTCTTTTTCAAAAATAACAATATATCCATCGGTTACCGCCGCATATACGAAATGATTCACGAGAAGATCGATACGCAGCCGCGGTGATACTCCAAAAACAGTAGCTAATCTTAGCGTAATCGTGTTGGGACTATTGAGTAGCTCCAACTCTGCCTCGCATTTTGTCTGGCCATACAGTGTAATGGGTTCAAGCGGCGTTTCCTCTGTGCAGAACACATCACCGGATTTTGTGCCATAACCACTATTGGTGGTGGGGTAAATAATCAATTGAGAATGGCTTCTTAGACGGTTTATCATCCTTATGGCATCCAGATTCACAGAAGTAGCCATCCGCGGATCACGGTCACAAGCCGGCGCGCCTACAATGGCTGCTAAGGGAATTATGACGTCAACATTCTTAATAAGTTGATTAATTGTTTTTTCATCCCGGACATCTCCCCTCACAAAATTAAATTTCTCATGCGCACAAAGATGAAAAAGTGAACCTTGCCCATAAGTAAGATTGTCAAGCACGGTTACATTGTAACCATCCCTCAATAAATGCTCGCAGAGAATAGAACCTAAATATCCTGCACCGCCAGTTACTAAGACATGCATCGTTGTTTTCCCTCCGTTTAAAAATGGAATGTTTTTCATTCGGGCGGGGTCGGGCCAAGCTATCTGCTTGATAAGGCGCTGAGGGCTCTCGAAGCTGATAGCTGTCTCCTGAC
>JAGUWD010000014.1 GCA_020062545.1 Thermodesulfovibrionales bacterium | reverse complement strand
TGTAAGCACAGTAATGTGTTCAGCTTACCAGTACTAATAGACCGTGTGCCTTGACCTTTATTCCCTATCTCCCATATCTTGTCAAATTTTTCTATTGCATTACATAAATTGCATTATATAATTAAAGAAAGGGTTTCCTTTCTTTAATTTTTTTTGCGTGCAAAGGGGTTAGGTGTAAGTCAATGAAAGAAAGAGATATTTTTGAAGAAATTGTAAATCTTGGAAAGAGGCGCGGCGTCCTCACATACGACGAAATAAATGAGGCCCTGCCGTCTGAATTCTTTTCGCCTGATGAACTGGAAGATCTCATGGACGTCCTCAGTGACATGGGTGTTAAAGTTGTTGATTATGAAGAGGGTGTACCAGCAGAGGAAGAAATAGAGGAAGAGGCAGAAGAGGTAGAGCGTGCTGAGGACCTTGTTCAGGCTTATTTTAATTCTATGGGTGATATCTCTATCCTCACAAAGTATGAGGAAACCGAGCTTGCAAAAAAGCTTGAAGAAGGAAGGGAAATAATAAAGGAAACAATATCGGGTCTGCCCCTCTATAATAAGATAAAAGAAATGAGCGATCCTGAAGAAGGAGAAGAAGAGGAAGAGGATCTTTTAACAGAAGAAGAGAAGGTCGATGAAGCCCTCATAAAGACCCTTTCAAGGATTGAAGAATTAATGGAACTTGTTGAAAATACGGATAAAAAGATAAAAAAATATGGCAACCTGAAGGGATTGAGGGCAGCTATAAATGAAAAAAAGAAAAAAGGGCAGAATACTAAGAAATTGGAGTTACTCTTAAAAGAGGTACAGGCTGAATATAAAAGAATAGAATCAGAGGCTGGGATAAAGGTAGATGAGTTAAAAGACATATGGAACAGGATATCAAAGGCGAGGTATCTTGTGACCGAGGCGAAGAACGAGCTTATAACGAGGAACCTCAGACTGGTAGTCAATATTGCAAAGAACTATGTTGGCAGAGGATTGCCTCTTCTTGATCTTATTCAGGAAGGAAACATCGGCCTTATGAAGGCTGTTGATAAGTTTAAATATGAAAAGGGTTTTAAGTTCAGTACATATGCAACATGGTGGATAAGACAGGCTATTACAAGGGCGCTTATTGACCAGACCAAGACAATCCGTGTTCCTGTGCATATGATGGAGTTCTATAACCGTGTTACGAAGGCTTCAAGGGAACTCACACAGCAGCTTGGAAGGGAGCCGACTAATGAGGAGATTGGTAAGAAGCTTGTTGTGCCTGTAAGAAAGGTTGAAGAGGTATTCAGGGCTATCCAGGATCCTATAGCACTGCAAACCCCTATTGGAGATGAAGATACAGAGCTTGAAGATTTTATAGGTGATAAAACAAGCCCTTCTCCATACTCGGATGCCGAAAGGATAGAGACCTCAGAGCAGATCCAGAGGGTATTGAGGACTCTGACACCAAAGGAAGAGACCGTCATCAGGATGAGATTCGGCATCGGCGTTGACAGGGATCACACACTTGAAGAGGTCGGCAGGTATCTTTCAATAACAAGAGAACGCGTCAGACAGATTGAGGCAAAGGCCCTTAGGAAACTCAAACATCCAAGCAGACTAAGGGCATTAAAGATACTCACCACTTAATAATTAAGAAGGGCTGCTTTATAAGCAGCCCTTCTTAATTTCTGAATAGATCGCCAGCCTTAATTTCGCTTAATGCTTTTATTAATAAAGCCACAGAAGTCTTATCTTTGATGCTTATTACCCGTGCTGTTCCAAGAAGAATATGGGGTTTTTCGCTGGAAATGATATTGAACATATCCCCGATCTCGATGCCGTCTAATACCCCTTTATCGAGATAAACTGCACTGCCAACACCACTCATATTGTATTTATCCCACAGCCTTATAATGTTCCCATTGACAACAGGCCGCCTCTCCTTATCAGGTTCCACAGGCACTTCCACAGGATAGAAGGTCATAAGCATATCATCAATTGCTATTTCATTGTATGATTCAATGACCAATGCCTTTTTGTTTCCGTTGTCTTCTCCCACTACCTCTATTACGCCATTAATGCGAATCAGATAGCCGACATCATCCCTTGTTATAGGATGTATTACCTTTTCAGGTTTACCTATTATGTAGAATTTGTCATTTATGTTTACCGGTCTGTCAGTTTCTATATACACATAATCTCCACGACCAAGAAGTGTTTTTTTCTGAGGTGACCCATATATTTTACCTATACTTTTTATATCATTGGAGATGTAGCCGCTCTGTAAGAGGATTTCCCTTGAAGTGAGATGATTTTTCTTTTGTGCTGTTATCTTTTTGGGCGTGATTTTTACAGGGATTATTTCTTTTTCTGCTTTTTTAGAAACAACTCGGACTTCTTCCCGTATTTCCTCTTTTTGTTTTTCTACAACCTCACCTGGGATGTTCAGTTTCTGCCCCGGAAAAATGAGATCAGGATTTTTAATGTACGGATTCGCCTTCCAGAGATTCTTCCAGAGGAATGGATCTTTCATCTTCTCTTCGGATATGTCCCATAAAGTATCACCCTTTTTTATGGTGTATTCGCCTGCGAGAAGTGATACAGGCAGTAAAATAGAAATTAAAAATACGGCAAATCTTATAAAATTGCTGACTGCTATTTTTTTCATTATTTCAATCCTCCTCATCAATCACGAACTTAAGCATCTAAGGCTACTGCCCTGATCTCTTTATATGACAGGCTTTCCAAAACGGATTTTTTTCATCTACGGTTATTCTGCAAGCTAATTTCCAAATCACTCGCCTCCGGCTAAATTATAGCAGATTCTATTTTTGGTTATATATGAAAGTGTTTGTTTTCTTAACTGCAAGTCCCATTTTGCACCTCGTGTTTTAGAACATTCTGTTATTTTTCGTCTTTCCGAGCCGTATGTTGGGCTACTATTCTCGTATTTTTTTCAATGTCAATAAACACATAAATGATTTCTGATATGGCATAAAGAATTATAAATCCAATAGCGCCTCCTATCAGGAATGATAAAACAAGTACTACATTTGCAGTTCCCGAAACCAAAGTAAAAATTACTCCGATAACTGCAAGAATACCATTCAACCATGCAAATATTTTACATATGCCTGCAATGGTTATAAGAGCAGGATAGGCTGTTGAACCAACAGGTGAAAAATCTTTAGAATCTTTTCTTAATTCGGTGGTTACAGTAGTTTCAGGGCTTTTTCTGCTTGAATATTCAGGATCATAACCACAAACACATTTTGCCTCGTAATCTCGGTTTTCCGAATTGCACTCGGGACACTTCCAGCTCATAATTACTTCCTCCCGTTATACTACATTTATAATTCATACTTCTGAATGTGAAAAATTTTATAATTTTAATATTGAGCAGATGCAATCATTCTGTTTTTCTTATTGCCTTTTTGTTCCAGTTCTTTTATTTTTGAGATTACATCAGATAATTGAACAATCTCTACCTTAATCCCTTCTCCCTTAATGAAAGCTTGTATTTGAGAGTCGGTCTTATAATCTTTATCATTACAAATGAATATGTCTATGCCCAATTTATTTGCAATAAGTAAACTGTGTACATCTCGCCGTTTGTTCTTAAACTTCTTAGAGTTAGGCTTTGAAATATTATATTTGTCCATAACCTTATTTATTTCAGAGGGAGAAATAGATATATTTCCTTTATTGGTCACGCATGTTCTGCAGTTGGTAAAAGAATCGGGATCATTTGTGTGCAGTGTGCTTGTTTTTATTTCGTAGCCATATTCTTCTTCTTTTTTCTTTAGCCACCGTTCTTCATCGATAAAAAATTTACGGTTTTTAGTGGCTTCAATTTCTCCAATAGAAAATGAAATGCATCGTACATCTTTTCTTTTTAGCAGAGAATCTAACTTTTGGTATACTTCTAGTGAGGCAGATAAGTTTTCGTATCTAAGGTTTAAGCACTTATACATCTTATCCCAAATAGACCGATCCAACATGACTGTCAACATATAGTTTTTACACCACCAGATTTATTTAAATAATGTCCATCGTAAAAGAAATATCCGTTTATATTACTTGTTTCCACTTTTGTTTTTCGGTAAACGAATTGCTTTAAAATGAGGAACTATTTGCAAATCCCCTCTGACCGCAGTATATTTAAAAACGCCAATCCCTTTAACATATCCTTCATAGAATAAATTAGGGGTGGACTCTGGAGCAAAATCAATTAAAGAAAGTCTTGAGCCTTCAAATAATGCTTGAGTTTTACTGATTGTCTGGATATTTGTACCTCTAAAACGGTAGCATTTACCCTCAAAATCATAAGGGTTCTTATAGAAAAAATCCTCCAAGGAACCAGGTCCCTTAGGGCATTTTGATTTTAAAAATTTAGCGGCAGATAAGTTAAAACCGCCATTCATCCACCTATTCATTTCGTCTGAATTAAACCCCGCTTTTTTCCATTCTAATTCCATTGCTTTTTTTTCCTCTTCCGTTTTTTGTCTTCGTTCTTGCTCCTGTCTTTGTCTTTCTTCTTCTTGTTTTTTTCGCTGTTCTTCTAATGCTTTTTTGTGGTATTGTTCCTCTTCTTCTCGCTTTTTCTTTTCTTCTTCATATTTTAAATAGGCTATCTGGTTCTGTATATTTTTCCAGAGCTTATTTTCGTATTCGCCTTTAGAAATACACTTTGCATCTAAGTTGTCATCTAAAAGGTAAGCATAGGCAGAATTATGGCCCTGCCATCCTCCCCTTACATTTTTAAGATTAATTGACACGAGAGTTTGAGTATTACTAACGCTGTTCAATTTTATTTCAAATACGATTTCTTTTGGATAAACCTTGAATTTCATATTAGCTTCACCCTGTCCGCAATCTAAAAGGTCGTCAAGAAAAAAGCTTGTTGAATCTTTAAGAACAACTTGAATAATGCCTGAAATTTTATTTTTTTCTGCTTCCAGTACTTCTGCCCGGCCACCTTTAGTTATAGCCTTTTCTACAAAGCCCCATGTTATATTGTAGGGTTGGTCTATAGTTTTAAGGTTTTCAACTTTGTATGAACTCGTTGGAGGATTATACTGGTAGGCATATGCATAGCAAAACAGTGAAACATTTGCAAATAACAAAAAGATAAAAATTAGTATTAATCTTCGCATGTTTATTACCTCTGTTTTAATAAAGGCGATTCTATTTTAATCTTTTTTTCTTTGTCTTCTATTACCGTTGTCGCTCAATTATTCATAGTTACCGCAATTATAGCCCTTTTTATCACATCCATCAAGCAGTTGAGATTTTCGATGCTCATGCTGAGCGGTGGCATAATGACGATTACATTACCTAATGGCCTTATTAAAACCCCTTCTTCTCTTGCCTTGTAAGCAACCTTCCAGCCCATCTTTTCTTCCCATGGATAAGGCTTTTTTAAAAGTTTATCTTTCACAAGCTCTATACCTGCTATAAGTCCTTTATTTCTCACATTGCCGACATTTGGCAAATCTGCTATATCTTTTAATCTTTCTTCAAGAAGTGCGATTTTTGGCTGCATGTTCTTTAATATCTCTTCTTTCTCAAACAAATCAATGCTTGCAATAGCGGCAGCGCATGCAAGGGGATTTCCAGTATATGAATGGCCGTGAAAGAAAGTCTTCATCTCTTTGAATTCGCCAATGAATGCATTGTAAATCTCGTCCGTTGATAGCGTGACAGCCAGCGGCATATATCCGTTTGTTATCCCTTTTGAAAGGCACATAATGTCAGGAAATACATTTTCATGCTCGCAGGCAAACATTTTTCCAGTTCTTCCAAAGCCTGTTGCGACCTCATCTGCAATCAAAAGCACATTGTATTTATTGCAGAGTTCTCTTATGCCTTTTAGATAGCCTTCCGGCCATACAATCATTCCGCCTGCAGCCTGAACAATGGGCTCTATTATGACAGCGGCTATTTCGTCTGAATGTTTTTCTAATATATTTTCCATCTCCGCAAGGCATGCAAATGAGCATTCCAAAAAGGTCTTGCCGAAGTCGCATCTGTAGCAATAAGGCGAAGGTGCTTTATATGTCTTGAAAAGAAGTGGCTTAAATACTTCATGGAAAATGTCAATCCCTCCAACACTTACTGCACCAATGGTATCTCCATGGTATGCATTCTTAAGAGATAAGAAAGAATGCTTGCCTTTTACTCCTTTATGAATCCAGTATTGAAAGGCCATTTTCAATGCAACTTCAACAGCAGTTGAGCCATTGTCGGAATAGAAGACCTTTGATAATTGAGGCTGCAAACCAGCAAATGACTTGTCAGTAAGGCTTATTAATTTTTCTGCAAGCAATATTGAGGGGATGTTGCTTAGACCAAGAAGTGTTGAATGGGCAATCTTGTCAAGCTGTTCTTTTATTGCATCATCTATCTCTTTTTTTCTGTGTCCGTGTATGCTCACCCATATAGATGAAACCCCGTCAAGATACCATTTCCCATAAGCGTCCTTTACAAAGCAGTCTCTTCCCTCTGTTATTATTATCGGCTTTTCTTTGATCCAGTCCTTCATCTGCGTGAATGGATGCCAGATGAATTTTTTGTCTTGTTCTTCCAGATTTTTTATTTTATCAAGATAACTCATAATTTTATCCTTTAAACTCCTTCATTGCCTCATTATACAACTCATCGACACTATGCCTGTATTTTGGCGAAAAATGCATGATTTCGAGGCTTCCCACATTAGCCTCCCTTGCGATTTTTCCAGCAAGTGCTGCTGTAAGGTGATGCCTTTCCTCTGCCCTGTCCCTGTCCTTTTCTAAGAAATATGCCTCGCAGAACAATATATCAGAGCCTTTTACGAGTGGGATAATTTTCCCCATATTCTCATCCGAAGGCGCCACATCCATCACATAAGAAATCTTTTGTCCTTTTGTAATGGTTGCTATTTCCATGAGTTCTTCAAGAGTGAAAATTTTATTGTTTATTTCAAATGTTATTTCTTCTGACCTTTGTTCTCTTATTGCCTTTTTCAAATCCGAAAGCCATGGACCAACAGGAAGTTCCTTTTCTGTCAGAATCGCTTTGTTGATATTGATGTGAAACTCCTCCTCAAGGGAATATGCCATCACAGGGATTTGATGAGTGAGAAGAACCCCCTGTATCTTAAATAGCGGTTCTTTTTTTATTATCCCGTCAAATATCATCGTTGGGTGCATTACCTTTCTGAAAGAGTTTTCAGCATAGAAGCCTGCGTGGGATATAGAGTCTTTGTTTATTTCAAACACATCTATTTTTAATGGATAATCCTTTATCAGATTCCATGTATATCCATTGAGTTTTCCTCCCACGCACTGAATGATATTTTCAGGACCAAAGATTCTAAGAGGGGTATCTCTCTTAAGGACTCCGCGCAAGAGTGTGTCAAATCCAGCAAAATGATCCATGTGCATATGGGTTACAAAAACATCCGTTACCTTCAGGAGATTGCCCAGTTCGAGCCTTCCGATATAACCGAGGTCGAAAAGAAGTGCCCTTTTTTCCCTTAAGATTCTTACATAAACGCACGGATCCTCAAACGGGCCATTTACAGGCCTTGCATGAAAACTCGGCTTCATAGTGGTATAATTATAACTTAAATGAAAAATGCAAAGTGCAAAAATCAAAGTTAAGGAATTCTATGATTTTGCATTTTGATTGTTGAATCTTGAATTTATTGTGGAGGATTTATGCCTGAGTTGAGAAAAGATCCTATATCCGGGAGATGGGTAATCATATCAGTTGAAAGGGGAAAAAGGCCTACGGACTTCATATCACCTTCGCAAAAAAGGAAGGCAGGGGGGTTCTGCCCTTTCTGTCCCGGCAATGAGCATACAACACCGCCGGAGATAATAGCCTTCAGGCCTGCGAGCACGCCCCCGAATTCTCCGGGCTGGACGCTAAGGGCATTGCCGAACAAATTCCCTGCATTGCAGATACACGGAGACCTCAATAAAAGGGGAGAGGGTGTATTCGATATGATGAACGGTATCGGCGCCCACGAGGTGATTATAGAAACACCTGACCATCAACTGTCCCTCGCTACAATGCCCCAGCGCGCAGTAGAGGATGTCCTCTGGGCATATTATTTCAGGCTTACAGACCTCAAGAAAGACATACGCTTCAAGTATGTCCTGATATTTAAGAATGAAGGTGAAATTGCAGGAGCATCCCTGGAACACAGCCACAGCCAGTTGATAGCACTTCCAATTGTTCCCAAGACCGTGAGGGAGGAGATGGAATCGTCAAAAAAATATTATGACAGCAAAGAGCGGTGTATCTTCTGCGACATAATCAGTCAAGAACTGGAGTCAGGGAAAAGGGTTATCTATGAAAATGAAAGATATGTAGCCCTTTCACCCTTTGCGCCGAGGGATCCTTTTGAGACATGGATACTGCCGAAAAGGCACGAATCCTATTTCTATCCCCCTGAAAAGAGCTTCGCAAGCCTTGCAGAAATATTGCAGAGGGTTCTGAAACAGATTGACAGGGTCCTTGACATGCCTCCATACAATTTTATACTCCACACATCTCCGTTCAAAGAAGAGATTAATGACTATTACCACTGGCATCTTGAGATTCTCCCGAGACTCACAAGGAGGGCAGGTTTTGAATGGGGGTCTGGATTCTTTATTAACCCCACACCGCCGGAAGAGGCAACGAAATTCCTCAGAGAAGCAAAAATACAATGAAGGTTGCGATAGTAACATCAGAGGCTGTCCCTTTTTCAAAAACAGGGGGGCTTGCTGATGTAACAGGGACTCTTTTTAAAGAATATCTGCATATGGGTATCGAGGCATTTCTATTCATGCCCCTCTATAAAAGGACAGCAGAGCAGTTCGGAGAAGAGATTCAGGACACGGGCATTGCAATAGACATTCCCATCGGAAAGGCATCCAGACAATGCAAGGTATTTACTTTAAAAAGTCAGGGAAAAGGAAGACAGAACACAGACAAAAAAAATCTGGCTTCTGACTTCTGGCTTCTAACTTCTGAAAGAGTTTTTTTCATTGGAAATGAAGAATATTTCGGCAGGGATGAGCTTTATGGAACTCCACGCGGCGACTATCCTGATAATGACCAGCGGTTTGCATTTTTCTGTAAAAGTGTTCTTGAGTTGTGCAAAAAACTTAAGATAGACATGGATGTGATTCATTGCAATGACTGGCAAACAGGGCTCATACCCATTTATTTAAAGACCCTTTATAGTAGCGCAGATGTGTTCAGAAAAACGATATCTGTCATAACCATACACAATTTAGGTTATCAGGGGATATTCCCGCCTCAGACTATGGAGATAACAGGGCTTGGATGGGAGTTCTTTCAGATGGAAGGTGTGGAGTTTTACGGGAATGTGAACTTTCTTAAGGCAGGCATAGTTGGGGCAGACATCATTACTACTGTGAGCAGGACTTATGCAAAGGAAATACTAACACCAGAATCAGGCTTTGGACTTGACGGTATATTGAGGAAGAGGGCAGACCGCATATACGGGATACTCAATGGCATAGACTATAATGAGTGGAACCCATCTGCCGACAAATTCCTTCCATATTCCTATAATAGAAGCAGATTATCAGGCAAGACGAAATGTAAAGCCGAACTGATGAAGCTGTGCTCTCTGGAAGGCGATACCGATGCTCCTCTAATGTCGTTTGTCGGAAGGCTTTCGAGCCAGAAGGGAATAGATATATTTGCAGATGCTATTCCTGAGATAATTACAAAAGGTGCAAATATTGTTATACTTGGAAAAGGAGAGGAGTATTACCATACCCTGCTCAATTCCGTAAGAGAACGATTTTATAGAAGGCTCTTCTTCTATTCCGGGTTTGATGAGGCTATTGCGCACCTTACATATGCTGGATCCGACATATTCCTGATGCCTTCAAGATATGAGCCGTGTGGTCTGGGTCAGATGATAGCAATGCGTTATGGCACGATACCCATAGGGAGAAATACAGGGGGACTCGCTGATACGATAGAAGATGGAGAGACAGGCTTTCTTTTTAATGATTACTCTTCAAGGGGTCTGATGAGTGGCATCGGCAGGGCATTGGCATGCTATGCGGACAGAGAATTGTGGCAGAGGATGACAAAAAGCGCCATGGGCAAAGATTTCTCATGGGAAAGGTCTGCCAGACTGTATCTGGAGCTTTACAGGAAATTCAGCAGGTAAAAGGCATGACAGAAAACGCTTCAGAATTATCAAGCATGCAGGCGAATATACAGGGTCAAAAAGACCTTTCCATGGAGAATTTTTTGGGCAGCGACAGGGAAGTGCTTAAAAAGCTTCAGGAGACCGTTGACAGGAACACAGAGCTTTATAAAATCACAAAGGAGCAGCTCAACAGGATTACCGTCATATATGAATTAACAAAGGCAATCATATCCATAACCGACTTTGATGAACTGCTGAAGAAAATCTCTGAAGATGCTACAAAGCTGTTCAATGCAACAGGCTGTATGATACGACTTATAGAAGAAGGCAAGCTTAAAATCAGGGCATCTTTTGGTTTTCCCGAAGAAATTAAAGAGGGAGTAACAGTATGTATGGGAGAAGGCATAGCCGGTAAAGTAGCGTCGGAAGGAAAGACAATACTGGTCAAAAGTCCCGAGGAGTTTGGCACTATCGCTCCAAATATAAACATCCAGACAGCCATATGTACTCCTTTAAAGATAGGGGATCAGATAATAGGGACATTTGGACTTTACGATAAAATATCGCCTGACGGCTCTATAGTTCCCTTCACAGAAGATGATATTACCACCCTCGAGGGCATTGCGTCTATTGTTGCCATTGTAATGGACAAGTCAATCCTCTATGAAAAGGCCCTGAAACAGGAAAGGGAGGCAATAGAGGCAAAAAACCGCATTGAAGAGTTGAAGAATTATCTTCAGGGACTAATAGAAAATACTGCGGATGCAATAGTAACCTCTGATTTGAATGGCATTGTTACATCATGGAATATTGGTGCAGAAAATATCTACGGCTACACAAAGGAAGAGGCGGTTGGAAGATTTCTTCCATTTATTCCTGACTTTCTCGTCGACATGGAAAAAAATTACAGCGAGCGGGTGAAAAGAGGAGAGACCATAAAGGACATAGAGACTGTGCGCAGGACAAAGGACGGAAGGCTTATTGATGTCAGTCTTACCCTTTCTCCAATCAAGGACTCCAGCGGCAATATTATTGGCATAAGCGGAATAGCCAGGGACATAACAGAGAAAAAAAGGATAGAAAAAGAATTACAGAGAAAGAATAATGAGCTTTCGAGGCTTTTTTTCATAAGTTCTGCAATGAGAGGAACCCTCGAACTGGACAAGCTCCTCAGGATGGTTCTTACAGCGGTTACAATGGGGGACGGTCTTGGATTTAACCGAGCGATGCTCTTTCTTTTAGATGAGGATAAGAGGGTTTTAAAAGGGGCAATGGGTGTCGGTCCTGCGAGCCATGAAGAGGCATGGCAGATATGGTCCAGATTATCCATGGAACACAAGAATCTCCACTCCCTGATAGAGGAGATAGAGGACAGCCCCCTTAGAAAGGACTCTTTCATAGACAGGCTCTGCTGCGGAATAGAGATCTCCCTCGATATAGATACGATACTCACAAGGGCTGTTAAGGAAAAAAAGGCCTTCAATGTCGTGGATATTCATTCAGAACCGATGTCAGACCCTATTCTCATCCAGCAACTCGGGACAATGGCATACGCAGTAGTTCCATTAATATCGAGGGATAAGGTAATAGGGATTTTATGGGTTGACAACCTTTTTTCAAGGAGGCCTATAACAGAACACGATATGGAGTTTTTAAAAGGTTTTACAGATCAGATAGCATCTGCTATAGAGAATGCACGGCTCTATGAGCATGTGGCACAGGCAGAGCAGGAACTGGAGAATATTTTTGAATCCATATCCGACATGGTGTATTTCAACAGCAGCGATTACACAATAAAAAAGGCAAACAGGGCTGTCTTAGAAAAAATTGGAAGGCCTGCAGATGAAATAACAGGCAGGAAATGTTACGAAGTATTTCACGGCATGTCCGAACCATGGAAAAGATGTCCGCACCATAAGACATTGGCAACAAAAAAACCGATCATTGAGGAACTCGAAGACCCTCACCTCGGAGGTACATTCCTGATTTCCAGTTCTCCGATCTTTGATAAGGCCGGTGAAATATTAGGCACTGTACATATTGTCAGGGATGTCACGGAGATAAAGAAGCTAAGGGAAAAGGTTATCTCGGCAGAGAGGATGGCTGCTCTCGGGGAGATGGCGGCAAAGGTGGCCCATGAGATAAGGAATCCTCTCCTTTCCATAGGTGGTTTTGCAAGGAGGCTCGAAAAGAGGCTCGATGGCGATTTAAAAGAACATGCAAAGATAATAGTGGGCGAGGTGCAGCGCCTCGAAGGGATATTAAACGATACCCTGAGTTTTGTGAAGACCGCAAGGCTCGACAAGAGAAGGGTGAGTATAAATGAGCTCATCGATAATGTTATCAATCTCCTCGAACCTGCGGTTTATGACAGGGGTAATTCATTGACAAAAGAGATGAAATATCCGGTAGAGGCATTTATAGACCATGATAGAATAAAAGAGGCCATTTTGAATATAGTCGCTAATGCCAATCAGGCAACGGACAATGGGAATATAATCATAAGGGCATATATCGGGAAGACGTATTCCGAGCCAGACCTTTTCGGGCACAAGATAGAAAAGAGAGAGGCCGTAATCGAGGTGGAAGACAACGGATGCGGCATCAAGGAAGAAGATATCAACCGTATTTTTGATCCATTTTTTACCACCCGTCCTGCAGGGACAGGACTCGGGCTTTCCATAACAAAGAGGATTATCGAGGAGCATGGTGGTAAAATAGAAGTTGAAAGTATCTGGGGCAAAGGCACAAAGTTTAAAATATATCTACCTTTGGAGGAGGAGTGATATGAAGATACTGGTTGTGGATGATGAGAAGAACATTTTGAAGCTCTATCAGGCAGAGCTTGAGGATGAAGGATATACTGTTGTTACTGCCAACTCGGGACGGGAGGCAATGGATATCTTTGAAAGTGAGAATCCTGATATGGTAACGCTCGATATTTTGATGCCTGACATTGACGGCATTCAAATATTAAGGCAGATGAAGGAGAAAAGGCCCGATATACCAATAATAATGCTCACTGCCTATGATTACAGGGATGACTTCTCTGTCTGGGTTTCTGATGCATATGTGGTCAAGTCGTCTGACCTTAGCAATCTGAAGGCCACTATAAAACAGATAATTGAAGGCAGAAAATAAGGCAACCTTTAAGGCCGAACTCCCTGCATATGGCGGTCTTTGCATCGCTAAATGGAAGGGGAAAGTTGTATTCATAAAGAACACTATCCCCGGAGAGACGATAGAGGCAAGATTAGAAGAAGAAAGAAAAGATTATTACACAGCCTCGACAACAAAAATATTAGAACCATCTCCAGACAGAATAGAACCCAATTGTAAATTCTTTGGCTTATGCGGCGGCTGCCAGTTTCAACACATTTCCTACCAGAGGCAGATAAAATTAAAAGAAGAAATCCTCAAGGACTCTCTAAAAAGATTAGGGAAGATAGACATAGAACTGTCAAAGCCCCTCATTTACGATAATCAATGGCATTACAGGTACAGGGGGCAGTTCAAGGTTTTACAAGGCAAGATAGGATTTTACAGAGAGAAGACAAGAGAGGTAATCGATATCGATGGCTGTCCTCTTATGACAGAGGAGATAAACGAATATCTTCTGAAAGTTAGGGGTATATTGAAAAATAGCGAACACCTCCATGCAATCAGCGAGGTGCATATATCTCATGGAGACGAGGCTGTTGCACTGATAAAAACAAGAGGGAAACAACCTTTGAAATTGGATGGGCTTGCCCCGGCATTTCTGCATTCAGGGTTTTCCGGGGTATTCATCGATTCCGGAGAAAAGAGGTTGTTAAAATATGGAAACCATTACATAATATTCGACCTTGAGGGTTTAAAATACACCATATCGCCCATGAGCTTTTTCCAGAGCCACTGGAGATTAAACCAGGCTGTTGTTGGATTTGTAAAAGACAACCTGCAACCACTTAAAGGCAAGAGGGTATTGGACTTATACTCGGGTGCAGGAAACTTCTCCCTTCCCATTTCCCTTGATGTAGGCGAGGTGATTGCTGTCGAGGAAAGCCCTTTTGCCATAGAGGATGGCAAGAGGAATTTGCAAATAAACGGCATAAAAAATTGCAGATTCATTCGTTCATCAATCGAGGGTTTAAATATCAAGGATTCCATTGACATCATAATATTAGATCCTCCGAGATTGGGTCTCACAAACGCTGCAATGGATAAAATACTCGCCATGGTGCCTGAAAGGATCGCATATGTATCGTGCAACCCCGCGACTCTTGCAAGAGACCTGAGAAAGCTCCTTGCCAAATATGAGATCGAGTCCATAAGGATGATAGACTTCTTCCCACAGACATACCACATAGAGTCATTGGCGTTTTTGAGGAAGAAGTAATAATAATTATATATGAGCATGTTATACATGTCAGGCACGGCTCAAAGATTCCTCTTTTCGCCGCACCTGACATGTATTTTAAGTGTAAGAATTGTTTAATTTAAGGTAAAATTATTCATGCCGCTTTTGTGTCCGATAGACAACCTGAAGGAAAATCATGAAGTCATAATATGCGACAGTATAGTGGCAAAGCAGGCTCATAAAGAGCTGTTCCGTTATAAAGACGATGTATATGTAACCGTTGATAATGCAGAAAATGTCTTTGACGCAATTTCTAACACCGTCAATTCATGTAATGCAGAGTCAAATTCCTGCCCATCAAAAATCCATTTAGTCCTTAACTGGCTTAATCTCCTGAAGGTCTCTCTGTGGCAGGCAAAGAAGCCGACAACAGGAGATGCCTTTACTGTGCTCAAAAATGCAGGGGTCGGCTCTCATGAGCTTCAGCCCTTCAAGACTTCTGATTTAAACGACATATTCCCGTGGCTTTATTACGGGAAAAGGTTTGACATTCTCAGAAAGCTGTGCCATAAGGCAAAAAAGCAGATGGAGGGTCATCTCAAAAACCATTCAATCCGTGTTGACTGCCATCTTATTGCTGAGGATACAAAGAGGATAGTTGCAAGCAGCCTCTGAAGGACATGTTAGCCTCCGTGGGAGGCATAGCAGGAAATCGCCAGAGCCAACTCCTAAAGCCATGAAATGATTTGGGTTCGTTCGTAATCGTGTATGACACTGCGCGAGGGTATGAGGCTCATGGAAAAGACGGCAGGTGATTTTTTGGCATTTATTATTGCCATTTGGCATGTTATAATGGCATAAGAGGTGATTTCTATGAAAACAACGATTGACAGGTTCGGCAGGATAGTGGTGCCGAAGGATATGAGAAAGCGTTTCGGGCTTACGCCGGGCGCTCAGGTTGAGATAGAAGAGCAGGATAAGGAGATTGTCATCAGGCAGGTGGCTGAAAAGCCTCCTTTGCGGGTTGAGAACGGGCTTCTGGTTTTTGACGGAGAAGCAATAGGCGATATAACATTGTGGGTGAGCAAAGTCCGCGAAGATCGGAACATGAAAGTCTCGGCAGGAGCATAATGGCCAGGGTGCTCTTTGATACAAGCGTTTTGGTGGCTGCTCTCGTAAGGCCACATCCTGCCCATGTGCGTGCTTTCAAATGGCTTAAAAAGGCAAAATCAGGAGAGTTTTCCCTTATTGCTTCTTCACATACTCTCGCTGAACTTTATGCGGTTCTTACAACTCTGCCGGTAAGTCCCCGTATAACTCCAGATATTGCATGGCGTCTGATACAGGAAGACATTCTTAATATTGCAGAGATAACCGCTTTATCAGCCGCTGATTACAAGACTGTAATAAAGAAACTGAAAGACAATGGATTTTCAGGCGGGATAATATATGATGCTCTTATCTGCGCAACTGCCGTAAAAGCCGGAGCCAAAACCCTGCTTACTTTAAATAGTGCGGATTTCAAGAGGTTGCCGATGGCAGAAGGGATTAATATTGTTGAGCCGTGAAGTTTCAAAAAATGGGGGATGTGTCCATTTCCTCCTGACAGAAGCGCATCTCAAAAACCATTCAATCCGCGTTGACTGCCATCTTATTGCTGAGGATACAAAGAAGGTAGTTGCAAGCAGCCTCTGAAGGACATGTTAGCCTCTGTGGGAGGCATAACAATTAGGAACAGCCCAGCAGCTTCTTTAATCGCATGAACTCTTTTAGCGACCTTGAAACGCAGTCTTCTATTGCCATGCCGTCGAAATAATTCCCTGTTAAAAGGAGACGGGTTGCTGAATTTGATTGCTCTATTTTGCATATCAATGCTTCATGCCCTACCTTGAGGGAAGGCACAAAGTTTTCTTTAGCAGCTATATGTTCAACTTGCGCTGTCTTAATTCCAAGTACTTCGGCTATTTTTTTTAGCTTCTCATTGTTATTTAAAATGCCGGGTTTGAAATGGAATGTAAATCCCCTATACGAATCATGTTTGACTGTATCTCTCGATACCACTGAATAGAAGCTATTTGATGAAGGGATTATTCCTGCTACAGGCGGTATTAAGGCTATAAGGTCTTTTTTAACCGCAATGCCAACAGACTCTACAGATTCAACTTTAATCTGTGACAGATATTTTGAAAGTTCAGGAAAATTTTCCTTTAGCAACTGCGTTGCAATGGAAGCAGGCGTGGCAACTGCCAAACTCTCTGATTCGTATACTTCGCTATCCGTGGTTGTTTTGAAAAGGTCACCTTTAAGCCCTATTGAAAGGACTTTTTTGCCTGTTACAATCTCGATTGCTTTCTGTGATGAGATGGAATCTGTTATCGTTTGAACCCCATTAGTAAGCGTAAATTTTTTTATGATATCTTTTCTTCTGAGGCGCTTTTTAAAAAGCATGTTTGCCGGGAAATCGCTTGCATCCTGTGATATTACGGCATTAAGGGCTGGGGACAGTACGTGCTCGAAATTTTTATTTCCAATGATTTTTGAATAATAAGACCTTACGCTCTGCCCCTCTTTTTTAAGGGTAAATGAGCGCGGCAATGAACAGAAGAGTTCTAAAAAATTAAGCTGTGAAGGGATGGATTTTATATGACCATCCACGAGCATTTTGAAAGGAACCTTTTCGCGGGGAATGAGTTTGTTGATGAATGCGTTGTCTTCAATTATCCCTATTAAATTGCGGTAAGAATTGTAGCAGGTGTGGGCGCCCAACTCGACCCAGAACTCGTTAGTATCCTCAAAATGGTGAGAGTGCAGTGTGCCTCCGACCCTTTCACTCTTTTCGATGACTAATGTCTTAAGCCCGTTTTTGGCGCAGTAGTGAGCCAGACTCAATCCGCTGATGCCGGCCCCTATTATGATAATGTCGTATTTGTCCTTTATTATATCCACCCCAAATCCTTTACATTTTTTATCACGATGTCTGACAGGGCTTCTATAAATTTTGGAGATGTGTTCAGCGATTCCATCCTCTTGAGATTTATCCCAAGCCCCAGAGCCATGTCTTTATAAAGCATGTCTATTTCATAAAGGGTTTCGATATGGTCTGATACAAAACTGATCGGCACTACAAGAAGGTCTTTCACACCTTTCTTTGCAAGTTCATGGAGCATTTCTTCAGTTGTTGGCTTAAGCCATTTCACAGGCCCTGTTTTGCTCTGGTAGGAGAGACACCACTCTATGTCGATCTTTCTCAGGACTGCATCTATAGTTCCTTTTATCTCATCAACATAAGGGTCGCCTTTATCGATAAACTTTTTAGGAAGGCTGTGCGCGCTGAAAAGGACAACGGGTTTTTTGTCAAAAGTCTTTATTCCCTTCTGGATATTTTCAACAAGGGCATTAATGTAAAGCGGGTGATTAAACCATGATGTCACCGAGAAATAATCCACATGGTATTTTTTTATCACCTCCTCAAACTTTTTAACAGAAGAACCTGTAGTGGTAATTGAGTAGTGCGGATATAGGCTTAAGGCTAAAATCCTGCTTATCCCGTCTCTTATTGCATGATCAACGGCCTCTTCAATGAAGGGATGCCAGTATCTCATGCCGACATATACCCTAAAAGACCGTGAACCGTGAACCATGAACTGTGAACCATTGAGCGATTCTTCAAGTGCTTTTGCCTGCGCGTTTGTAATATCGAGAAGAGGGGACTTGCCGCCGATGAGACTGTAGGCTTCTATAACACTTTCTAATCTTTTGCGAATAATGAGTGATGCAATAGGCTTCTGGAGAAAGGATGGGCCGAGCTTTATGATATCTCTGTCAGAGAAAAGATTGCGCAGAAATGGCTTGACAGCATCGAGGGAATCAGGCCCACCCATATTTAAAAGGATAATGCCTATCACAAAATTAAGGATACTGGATTACCACGAAAAATTCAACTTGAGACTCCTGAAAAAGTGTCATTGCGAGCAGAGCGAAGCAATCTCGCTTTATAAAAATCAATGCGTTATAGATTGCTTCGTCGCTTTTGCTCCTCGCAATGACAGCAATG
>JAGUWD010000035.1 GCA_020062545.1 Thermodesulfovibrionales bacterium | reverse complement strand
TCAATTACTGGATTTGTTCCCAGTAAAGAATATTTGATTTTCATCCTTTTACCGAAAATTCAAGGACTTATCTTTTTGCTCTGCAGGAACTTCGGATTAAATGGAAAAAGTCCTGTTTATCAGGGATGAAGGTAATGGTACTAAATAAGATGTTAGATGCAGTTTTGAAGATGGTGAGCAAATGAGTCAGAGAGGCAAAACAATAAGGAAGATAAAATGCTGGGAGGTTTTTCAATGTAAAGAAGAGGAATGTCCATCCTATAGGTCAAAGAATCTTATGTGCTGGTTTTTATCAGACGGCCGATATCGGAACGAGATCCAGGGAAAGTTTATAGAAAAGATGGAGATGTGCCTTGGCTGTGAGGTTTTTAAAACAAATATAGAGATAAGAATAGAGAGGAGAACTCAGTATGGTGTGCAAGAAAAGTGTAATAATAAATTTCCTCCTCATTGTTCTTTTTTTGTTCTGTACAATTTTTGCAACAATCCCCATGGCTGCAGTTATTTATTTCGAATAAGCGTCATTCCGCTGCGAAGTTGAGGAATGACGTGTGAAGGACTAAGCCGCTGCGCCAGATATGGGGATTCGATTAATTGTCTCGGTTTGTTTTCTATCGAATTGAATATAGCTTGGATGGGATCTGCCCTTTTTTGACATGCATTAGATCATTCTGAGATGAAGACAGAGGTTGGGATTGTGTCCATGGTGGCAGGGTAGTACACCAAGAGGTGATTTTAGACAACAGGAGAGTATGGCGAGACAGAATGCTGTTTTCGCAGGCTGATGGAGATATGATTTTCATGTTATCACCGGTGCTCATCAGCAATTATCCGGTGGGCCATTGCACCTGAAAGGAAGCAGAAGCTCCACCCTGAGAATCGTGCCTTTCTTGCAAATTGGACAAGTAGTGATATCAATACCGCAGATTCTGAGCAACTGATCCTGCCAGGCCTCTGGTTTTTCTTTTTCATTTGTTACGGTTTTACAACTGCCAATGAGCTCACGACATAAAGCGATGTTTTCTTTACGACTTCTGTTTGCCAGAAGTCCGAAGTGTCTGATGCGCACATATCGATGGGGCAATACATGAAGAAGGAACCTTCTTATGAACTCATCAGCCTTGAGAGTCATGGTCTTTTGTTTATCACCATCGGCATAGTCCCGCCAGCGGAAGGAGACATTGCCGTCCTGGACTTTGAGGATACGATTATTGCTGATAGCGATCCTGTGGGTATATCTGCCCAGATACTTAAGGACACCCTCAGCGCCGTCGAAGGGTGGCTTGCAATAGACAACCCATTTTCTATGGTAGAACTGTCCTCTGAACATCTCGAAGACATGAGGCTCTTTCAGATGACGCATACCACCCGGGAAGATGAGATCACCCGATTCAAAGCTGCTTTTGAGATACTCCAGGAACTTGCCCCTGAACAATGAGGACATAACCCTTACAGGTATGAAAAACCCTTTCCTGCACGACACCCAACGGCTTCTGTCGGAAGATAGTCCGCCGCCGGGTACGACACAGTGGATATGGGGATGGTCCATGAGGTTCTGTCCCCAAGTGTGAAGGATGCCGATAAACCCTGTACGTGCGCCGAGATGTCTTGGATTATTGGAGAGTTCCAGAAGCGTCTCGGAGACCGAGCGGAATAGTATGTTGTACATGACCTTCTGATTCATGATGACCAGGGGATTTAACTCTGATGGTATGGTGAATACTATGTGGAAGTATTGAATGGGCAATAGATCCTCGCATCTGGATTCAATCCACTTCTCTTTATTCAGGGTCTGGCATTTGGGACAGTGCCGATTCCGGCAGGAGTTGTACGAGATGTCCACATGGCCACAGCTATACTCATACCTATGCCCGCCAAGGGTCGCAGTCCTGCATACCTCAATAGCATGCATAGCGCGCAGATGATTAAGAGGCATCGGATGGAATCTTCTATACTCTGGACCGTGCAGACGAAAGATATCCGCCACCTCAATGCCCTGAGATGTCCGCATCGAAGATACCGCTAAAAGCTTTAAAATTCTTCGGGTATACTATCGAGGGGACTGGTGACCTGTGCGAGGTTCATCCTGCTGACATGAAGATAAACGGTCGTGGTTGTGGGAGACCTGTGGCCCAGGAGCAACTGGACATGGTGCAGGCTCGTCCCCGCCTCAATCAAGTGAGTCGCAAAGGAATGCCTCAATGTGTGTGGGCTTGCCGGTTTCGTTATGCCGGCGCATTTTTTGGCTTCAAGGAATATCTGTCGTATCGAACTTATACATATATGGGTGCCTTCCTTTTGCCCTTCAAATAACCACTCTTTCGGACGATATGCTCTCCAGTATTGCCTGAGGCATTCAAGGGCGGTCTGGGACAGGATGGTATAGCGGTC
>JAGUWD010000039.1 GCA_020062545.1 Thermodesulfovibrionales bacterium | reverse complement strand
GGCCGAGCAATTAAGCAGGGCGATGGATGAGATGAAGAAACAGGTAAGGTCTAAAACCCTTGATGCATTTCTTGAAGGCAAGATAGATGAGAAGAAGTTTGGGGAGTTGTATTAAAGAAATAAATGAAGAAACTTTTCTGCTATTTTTCGTGTCTTTTGTTTTTTCTACTGTTGTGGAGTACTGCCCATGCCAAAACCATCATCCTCGAAGGCAAATTAAACAGCAAAGTCCTCGTAAATCAACAGATCGGTTTTGGTGTAGATAAGCCTTTATCAAGACTTACCTTTAAATTTGCCCTTCCTTCTGAATTTGCTAATAAATCTGTCTCGCAAAAAACACAAGGACTTAATATCAAATTCGACCCGCAGCCTGCAAAGGTTGATGATGCAGTCGATGAATTTGGAAATAGATTTAAGGTGGTTACATGGAACGATATAAACAGGGATGTGAGGATTAATATAACCTTTGAGACGAATATTAAGTCAGAGCTTTCTGCAATGGAAAGCAAAGCCCTATTCCCCCTTAATCCAACTCCTAAAAGTGAATTGCTTTATTTAAAGCCTACAGAAATAGTTCAGAGCAATGCTCCAGAGATTATTTCCCTTTCGAAAAAATTGACAGCAGGAGCAACCACGGAATATGAGGCAGTTACTGCCATACTGAATTATGTTATAGATAATGTTAAATACACTTATAATCCTCCCCAATACGATGCCCTTTATACCTTAAAGACAAGATCCGGTAATTGCCAGAACTTTGCACATTTAAGTATGGCGCTTTTAAGGGCAGCAGGGATTCCTGCCAGGATTGTGGGAGGCATAAGCCTTAAACAATCCTGGAAAATACCGGTAGGCAATAACAATTTCCTTGTGCAGAGCATGGGTCAGGGAGGACATGCATGGGTGGAGATTTACTTCCCTGACCTCGGATGGCTTTCATACGACCCGCAGCAGTCAAAGCAGTTCACATCATCAAGACATATAAAACAGACACACGGCCTCGACTCAGACGACATAAACGATTCATGGAGGGCATCGCCTTATCTGCCTGATTACAAAGAGGCGGTTGATGCAAAGTTTATAGACGATGCCATTTCCTTGCAATTGAAATCATCAGAAAGATCTCCAAGGTCATATTTTCTCAGCAATAATCTGGTAGTAAAGGCGCCTCCTGTAGAAAAGCCTAAACTGCCGCCCGTGGAGAGACCAAAATTGCCGCCCGGCAAGGTTATAGAATTCGGCAATATGGAATTTCCAAGCCTTGTGGATATATATCATGTGGTTGGAGACAAGGGTATAAAAATACTCGATAAAGAAACCGCCGAGTATGTGACATCTAAGTATGTTTATGCACAGGCATTTGAGATAGACGAAAAACTCAATATAGACAACATCTCATTGGCCATGCGAAAATTCGGAGGCGATGGCACTGTCTATATTGACCTCGTATCTGACGACAACGGCAGGCCAAGCCTCAAAGGTGTAAGATCAGCGCCTATATTCCTCGAAACCATAAAGAAGAGACCCGGCTACTACTGGGTTGATTTTTCCTTTCCGGATAGTATTATTCTGGGAAAAGGAAGATACTGGATTGTGCTGAGACATTCCGGAGAGGTTATAATAAACTGGTTTTACATCCCTGGAAATCCTTATGGCGACAGCGATGACACGAGGTCTACATTAAAAGGCTACAAGTGGGAAGATATACAGAATTATGACTTTGTCTTTAAGATAAAGGCGATAAGACCATAAAAATTCCCCTGAATTTCAATTTTTAAAGTTTCTATCCAAAAAATCCGATAACAAATAGAGTCAATTTTATGACAGACACTTTTGGGAATGTCAAAAATGCTCCTCAGGAAGCGCGCCCTATAAGGAATATGTTTTGTATTTCAAAGGCTTATGTTTTTATGCCCAATGGTATGCTTATTGCTAAGTTAAATCCGATGTTTAAATGGAGTCTTTATTAGAGATGCAGGATATTTTTAATAATGAAATAAAAAGAGTTCTGATTACAGGCGGGGCAGGGACTGTCGGCAAGATACTGCTTAAGCAACTGTTGCTGTCTGATGTGGAAGAAATAAGGGTTTTTGACAATAATGAGACAGAACTCTTTTATCTAACAGATGAATATCGCGGAGACCAAAGGGTTGTGTTTTTCCTTGGCGATATACGGGACAGGGATAAGCTGATTAAGATTACAAGGGGCGTGGATGTAATCTTTCACACCGCAGCATTCAAGCATGTAATTCTGTCTGAATTCAATCCCTTTGATGTTGTGCAGACAAATATAAACGGGACCCAGAATATCATAGAAGCGGCACTACTGAATGATGTAGGAAAGGTTATTTTTACCAGCAGTGACAAGGCTGTGAATCCAACGAATGTCATGGGAACCTCTAAATTGATGGCTGAAAAACTTATTACTGCTGCGAATACGATACGCTATGACAAAAAGACCATTTTTTCGAGCACGCGGTTTGGAAATGTGCTGGGTTCAAGGGGCTCGGTTGTCCCCATATTTAAAAAGCAGATTAAAAACGGCGGTCCTGTTACATTGACAGACAGCAGAATGACGAGGTTTGTAATGACCATCGACGAGGCAGTTGGACTTGTAATTGAGTCAGCATTAATAGCAAAGGGAGGCGAAGTTCTTGTAACAAAAATGCCTGTAATCAGGATTGCTGACCTTGCAGATGTTATGATAGAGATCCTATCGCCGATGTACGGGCATAAGCCAGAAAACATAAAGATTGTGGAGATAGGAAAAAAGCCAGGCGAAAAACTTTACGAAGAACTTATGTCTCTGGAAGAGATGGGCAGGGCTATAGAGCTTGAGAAGTTGTTCGTGATATTTCCTGCATTCCGTGATTTATACAAAATCGATTATACCTATGAAGGCATTGTTTCAAAGACCCTTAAAAATCCGTACATATCCTCTGACGAGCCGTTTATGAGCAGGGAAGATCTAAAATCATATATCCTCAAACATAGATTAATGGAGGAAGTCTGTTAAATATGAAAGACAAAGTGCTTATACTCGGCGGTGATGGTTATCTCGGATGGCCTACTGCAATGAATCTCTCAAATCTTGGCTATAGTGTTGCGGTATTGGATAATTATTTCAAGAGATGGATATTCAATAAACTCGGCATAACGCCATTGATTGATTGCCCTAACCTCCAAGAAAGGGCAAATATATGGAAGGGGCTGACAGGGAATGATATCAAGGTTTATGTCGGCGACATAGGAGAGCAGGATTTTCTTTTTAAGGTAGTAAAGGAATTTGAGCCCGATACAATAATACATTACGGAGAGATACCGTCTGCGCCTTATTCAATGCTCAATCACAATACCTCATGGGAAACCATACAGAATAACCTCGGAGCTACACTGGCCGTTATGTGGGCTATTAAGACAATAAATCCTGATATTCATCTCATAAAGCTTGGCACAATGGGAGAATACGGGACACCGAATATTGATATTGAAGAAGGGTTTATGGAGATAGAACAAAGCGGCAGAAAGGACAGGCTGCCATTCCCGAAGCTTCCCGGCTCATTTTATCATCTGAGTAAGGTTCAGGACAGCGACATGCTTTATCTTGGCGTTAGGATGTGGGGGTTGAGGGTTACCGATTTAAATCAGGGGCCTGTTTATGGAATTGAGACAGCCGAGAGCAGAATGGACAAAGAAAACCGCCTTATGCCCCATTTCCATTACGATGAATTCTGGGGTACGGTTCTGAATCGATTTATTACACAGGCAGTGGTAGGAATTCCTCTGACTGTTTATGGCAAGGGCGGTCAGAAGAGGGGATTTTTAAATATTATAGATACCCTTCAATGCGTAAGGCTTGCAGTCCAAAATCCTGCTAATAAAGGCGAGTTCAGGGTTATGAACCAGTTCACAGAGATATTCAGTGTCAATGAGCTTTCCGAAAAGGTTAAGGCTGCTGCCAAAAATCTTGGCATTGATGTAACCACGAAAAATTATCCAAACCCAAGAAAAGAAGCAGAGGAGCATTATTATAATGCAAAGAATACCAATCTCTTGAGCCTCGGGCTTCAGCCCAATTATCTTACAGAAAAGGTTATTACAGAGATGCTGGAGATAGTGATGGAGAATAAAAAGAATATAAGGCAGGACATAATCCTGCCGGGCAGGGCAAAATGGCAATAAACAGAGGAGAAGGCAGAAGCGATATGAAAAGAAAAATATGTATTGTATTAACAGTGCGCGGCAATTATGCGAAGATGAAATCCATAATGAAGGAAATAAAAAACCGCTCAAACTGCGAATTGCAGCTTGTTGTGGGCGGCGCTGTTATTCTCCATAAATTCGGCAATCCAATAAATATCATCGAGGCCGACGGCTTTGAGATAAGCGAGATGGTTCACTTTCTTGTCGAGGGCGGTAAGCCCATAACAATGGCGAAATCCACAGGCCTTGCTGTTGTTGAGTTGTCTACCGTTTTTGAAAACCTCCGTCCTGATATTGTAATGGCAATTGCCGACAGATTTGAAGCCCTTGCTGTTGCAGTGGCAGCAAGCTACATGAATATACCTGTCGCACATCTCGAAGGCGGAGAGCTTTCGGGCTCTATAGACGAATCCATCAGGCATGCGATTACAAAACTCTCGCATATCCATTTTGTCGCAACACAAAAGAGCGCAGAGAGAGTAATAAAGATGGGAGAGGATCCAGAAAATGTCTATGTAGTAGGCTCCCCGACAATCGACCTGATAAGGGATATAAATCTCGACCTCGATTTTGATGTTTTTGAAAAATATGCCGGAGTGGGCGCTTTAGTTCCTGTAACGAAGAATAATTATATAGTCGTATCCCAGCATCCTGTTACGACAGAATACGAGTCTGCAAGTACGCAGGTGCAGGAAACACTTCATGCGATCAATGATATAAACATGCCGACATTATGGCTCTGGCCGAATATGGATGCAGGAACAGACGAGATATCAAAGGGCATAAGAATGTTCAGGGAGAAATACCAGCCTAAGCACATACACTTCTTCAAGAACTTTGCCTTTGAGGATTACGCCAAGCTGATAAACAACTCGGCTGTTCTGGTTGGTAACACGAGCAGCGGAATAAGGGAATCCGCATATCTCGGCGTGCCGGTGGTAAACATAGGCACAAGGCAGAACCACAGGGAAAGGGGAGAAAATGTAATAGATGTGAATTACAGCAGGGATGAGATAAGAAATGCGATAAAAAAACAGATTGCCCATGGAAAATACCCGAGCAACCATTTATATGGTAATGGCCATGCAGGGGAGAAGATTGCAGAGATTTTAAGCACGCGCAAGATAAGCGTTCAGAAGAGATTGATGTATTGATGGAAATGGATAGCGCTGCTGTTTATAAAGATGACCTTGAGATTCTTTTAAAGGAAATTCGTGAATCTCTCCAAAAGGCCGAAGACGAAAACTCCTTGCTTGAATTGATAGATGAACTTCTCAAGATGAGCAACGATGATAATCCTTCGATAGACATAGTGGAATTATTAAGGGAAAAGATTTTTTTGGTTTTCATAAGCAGATTAAAGTTTCATACGAATCTTTTTGCACTATACCCGTTATTTAATTCAAGAAAGTTCAAATTAGCTCCCCATAAAGGTATGTTTTATATTAAGAATAAACTGCTGGATGAACATTATGAAAAGACTGATAATATTAATAAAGAAGCGATACTAATTTTAGTTTTACTGATAGACATTTTGAACCAACGTAGAGATAAAGGTCTTAAAGACTTCATAACACGATATGCTGACATAGATTTCAGAGTAAAAGAATTTGCTGAAATATTGAAAGTTCTAAATGTTTCGCCGGATGATATTGTGGACATTTATATAGAGTCCGGGATTTTTTCACCCGATTTGTTTATGAAAAAAACAATTAATGTCCAAAAGAACAATCTGCTGTTTCTTCATCGCATATTTTCAGAGTTTGATGCCCCTGCTTGCTATGCAAGGCTTTATGAGCCGCTGAAGACTCTTTTTTATGAATCCATAAAAGCAAAAAACATTGAACTTGTTTTATATATTGGCTTTTTTATCCGTTTTTATTATGGGAATCTCGAATTAAATGTTGAGGCATGGAAAAGGCTTGATGAAGAGATAGAAAAACCCGTGAGTGATTTTTTTGTCGAGTATTGTAAAGCAAACAACATATTGCCATGCAATAGAAAGCCCAAAGGAGATAAAAAGATAAGAGTGGGATACGCATACCAGCAGTTAGCTCTTTCATCTCCTGTGGGTGTTTTACTGTCTCTGCTGAGCGGACATTATTTAAACAAAAATACCGATATCGAGTTTTATGTGTATGGCTATGATTATATTGAGAAGATCGGAGATACTGAAAAAGTTATAAACATAATAGAATCCATGGGATTCAAATGTATAAGTGCAGGACAGTTGGGTAATTTCAAAGATATTTATTATTCTCACTTTGAAAAGGCAATGGCATTAAGAAAGCAGATAATTGAAGATAAAATAGATATATTTGTTACAACAGGAACCCAGATAGGCAATTTTTTGGTATCCTCAAGGGTAGCGCCTATTCAGATTTATTGGTCACACGGCGACCCTTACTGGAATGTAAATAATCTTGATTATAGGATGATGCATTATGGAAATCGTGAATCTGTACAAAAAGATTTGTATAAAGGAATTGAATTTTTTGTCTTCAGCGCTCCTGTAGCTATGGAATTTTTAGATCCGCCTGTTTCAAAAGAAGCTATAAAAAAAATTAGAAACAGATATCCTAAAAATAAAATTATTTTAGGATTTATAGGCAGATTAGCAAAACTATACAATCATGAATGTCTTTATGCTATAGCAGAAATATTAAAGTTGAATCCAGAAACTATTTTCTTGATATGCGGCGCAGGGGATAATGAGCCGATTAAAAAACATTTTGAGAGTGCAGGATGTATTGATAGAGTGTATTTTGAAGGACATGTTAATGCCCATATATATGGTCACGTTATAGATATGGGATTAAATTCATTTCCTGTAGGAATGGGATTTGCTGGACTTGAACTCAGGGCAAAGGGTAAACCAGTAGTTTCTATGATAAGTGTTTTAGAATTTGACGAACAGGATATCATACGAAAACGTAAACAAACTATGACGGGGGGAGAAATGTGGTCTGATTCTGTCAAAGAGTATATAAGCATTGCATGTAACTTTATAAAGGATAAAGATTACAGGGAAGCAGTAGGCAGGAAAGAACAGGGAATTTTAGAACAGATATTAAGCTGCCAGAAATCAGCAGAGCAACTGGAACAGTTTTATGGAAGCCTCGCTAACCGATGCCTACAAAAAAACACGGCACATTCAATTAATAAGAGAAGATAGTATTATGTAATAAATAGCGAGGAACAATTTTATGAAAGGTATAATATGATATATGTTACAAAACCTAATCTGCCGCCGTTTGAAGAGTTTTCCGAAATATTGAAAGATATTTGGGATTCAAAGTGGCTTACTAATGACGGTCCATATCATAAGAGGTTTGAACAGGCTTTGGCTGAATATCTTGGCGTAAAATATGTTTGTCTTTTTGCTAACGGTACACTTGCATTAGTAACAGCCTTACAAGCTCTCAGAATTACTGGAGAAGTTATCACCACGCCTTTCAGCTTTGTTGCTACAACTCACGCTCTTCATTGGAATGGAATAACACCTGTTTTTTGCGATGTCGAACCCGATTCTTGCAATATTGACGCTGAAAAGATAGAGTCTCTCATAACTCCTAAGACAACGGCAATATTGCCGGTGCACGTTTATGGAAATCCCTGTAATGTTCGGAAGATAGAGAAGATTGCAGATACGTATGGGTTAAAGGTTATTTATGACGCCTGCCATGCTTTTGGCGTTGGAATTAACGGAGATTCAATTCTGAATTTTGGCGACCTTTCTGTGCTGAGTTTTCATGCGACAAAGGTATTCACTACTTTTGAGGGCGGAGCGATTATATGCCATGATGAAAAGATGAAAAAGAGGATTGATTTTTTAAAAAATTTCGGTTTTGCCGATGAAACAGTTGTGGTTGCTCCTGGTATTAACGCCAAGATGAACGAGTTTCAGGCGGCACTGGGGTTGTTGCAGTTGAAATACATAGACGGGGCAATTGAGAAAAGGAAAAATCTTGCGATGCTATATCGTAAGAACTTATCCGATATTGGAGGCATCCGAATGCTTGGTGAAGATACAAATGTGAAGTATAACTATCAATATTTTCCGGTTTTTATTGATAGTGCTGCTTTTGGCAAGAGCAGGGATGATCTTTATAACGAGCTTAAAAACAACAATATTTTTGCAAGGAGATATTTCTATCCGCTTATCAGTCAGTTCCCTACATATAAAGGGTTGTCGTCCGCATCACCGGACAATCTGCCAGTAGCGGAGAGGATAACGAATGAGGTGCTTTGCCTGCCGCTTTATGCGGATTTGGATGAAGATAGTGTTGATAAAATCTGCAGGGTAATATCGTTTAGAAAACAATGAAAATAGCCATAATGCAGCCATATTTGTTCCCGTACATAGGATATTTTCAATTAATAAAAGCGGTTGATGTTTTTGTGTTGCTCGATAATGTATCGCACATAAAAAAAGGCTGGATAAACAGAAATAGAATTATAGTAAATGGCAATGAATATATGTTTACGATTCCTCTGAGAAACTCATCCCAAAATAAGATGATTAGAGATATACAGGTAGCGTCTGACAATAAATGGAAAGCAAAGTTTTTTAAAACAATAGAATACGGATACAAAAAAGCGCCTTATTTTAAGGATACATTTCCAATAATATGCGAAATAATAAATGATACAGAAAGCTATCTCAGTAGATTTATTTACAATAGTTTGCTTCTGCTTAATAAGTATTTAAAAATTGATACGACAATTATCAAATCATCGTCAAAGTATAAAAATGACAACTTAAAAGCGGAACATAAGATTATAGATATCTGTAAAAAAGAAAATGCCGACCATTACATAAATCCTATTGGAGGTCTTGAGTTTTATGATAAGCAGTCTTTTTATGATAATGGATTAAAGATAAATTTTTTAAGAACAAAAGAAATACGATACAAACAATTATGTAATTATTTTATTCAGAATTTATCAATTATCGATGTAATGATGAATAATTCGCCTTTGGCAATAGGCAACATGTTAGAACAATATGAGCTTATATAAAGATAGGAGCATAAAAAAGTTTTATATATTTAACGCCGGATGCATAAGGCGCGCAATAGATGCTATTCATATTCAGGAATATCTCGAAGAAAATAATTGGAAATTAACAAAACATCTTAAAAGGGCTGATTTAATTGTTATCGCAACATGCGGTGTTGTTAGGTTGAATGAGATCAATTCGCTTAAAGCAATTTCGATTGCCGAGAAGAAAAAGAAGAAGAACTCACAGATTGTTATAACAGGATGCCTACCTAAAATTAATCCGGATGAAATTGGGAAGATTGGAAAATTTATTATTGTTCCTACCGGTAATCTTGAACTGTTAGATTCAACGATTACTGCTGTTAAGCCAATTTCCGAAGTCGGAGCGCCTGACAGTATAGCAGACAATAAAGATATTACTAATTATTTGATAGCACGAAGTTTTTGCAGACAGTATCAATTCTATAAAGCATTATTTCATAGATTCAGTATGAATAGCATGTTCCTTTCTGCATCAGTATACATAAACAGGACTATTCAATATGTAAAAAAAGTTTTTTCTAATGCACCGCAAAAAAAAGTGGTGCCTTATTTCAATATAAGGATTGCTGAAGGATGTATGAGCAATTGTGCATTTTGCGCTACGAAATTTGCAACAGGAAGACTGCGCAGTAGGCCTGTTGAAAAGATTATTGAGGATCTTAAGTACGGTATTGGAAAAAAATATAAGATATTTCAGCTTATTGCAGAAGATACAGGATGTTATGGGCTTGATATAGGCACGAATTTTTCGGAGTTGCTGGAGCAGATTTTTGCAATAGAAGGCGATTACCAGTTGGTAATAATTGATTGTTGTCCTCAGTGGTTAGTTGAGCAGCGCCAAAAAATAGTTCCTTTAATAGTAAAAAATCAGGATAAAATCAAAGAATTATTTGTGCCGATTCAATCTGGTTCCGATCATATCCTGAAAAGGATGAGGCGTAACTATATCGCCGATGATGTTAAATCTGTATTGAAAGAGCTAAGAGAGCGAGCCCCATCAATAGCCATTCGTACGAGCTTTTTAGTAGGTTTCCCCGGAGAAACCGAGAAAGATTTTGCTGAAACAGAACGATTTATCCCAGAAATTGATTTTTTTGAAGTTACAATTAATAGGTATGAAGATAGACCCGGCACAGAGGCATCGAATATGCCTGATAAAATTCCACAGAAGGTAATTGAACAGCGGGCTTTGCATCTTTCAAAAGAGATGGGTTGTCGTATTCTGTCTTAATTTGAAATGGTAATGGAGGAGGTCGGTATCGTTCACAAATTAATTCCTGTTTCTCATTCTGAATATTGGACAAAAGAACTCCATGGCATGCCTTATATGCCGGCACATACATGGCAGTATTGCAGGGCTATATCCGAGTCGTCTGATTGGGAGACTTATCTGTATGCAGGCGAAGACAACGATTGGAAATTTTATTGTCCTATGCAGATTAGAATAAAAGAGGAGGGTTATAGAGATATAGTATCTCCTTACGGATTTGGCGGAATTGTTTCAACGATTCCTATAGAAAAACAGCGGCAAGCCATGAATGAATGGAATTCTTTCTGGAGTGATAATGGTTTTGTTACAGCGTATATAATGCAGCATCCGCTGATTAAATTAAATACAGACATATGGGGTGAATATGTTTTTGAACACTCAAGTTATATATACTTGATTGATCTTTCTCTTTCTATTGAGGAATTATGGCAGAATATGTGTTCTACTCATCGTTATGAAATTCGTCGTATGGAGAAAGATAAATGTATAGAGCTCACAGCAAACAAAGAAGAACTTATAACGGATTTTATAACGCTGTACTACCAGACAATGGAGCGAGTCGGGGCTTCTAAAACTTATCATTTTACAGAAAATACCCTTAAGCGTCTGATGTTGTCAAATAATTCATTATTAATCGGGGTAAAAAATAGGTCTAGAACCGAGGCGGTCTCACTATTTATTTTTACAGATATGTGTGCCGAATATTTTTTAAATGCTTCATCAAAAGATGGTAGAAAGTATTCTCGTCTTATTATCTGGAATGCTATTAATAAATTTAAAAAAATAGGAATTCCTTATATTAATTTGGGAGGCGGTATAAAGAGTAACGATAACCTGGATTTATTTAAGCGGAGGTTTGGCGGCATACAAACTAAAGCTCAAGTTGTTAGACAGATATTTAATAAGGACAAATATGACTATCTGATTTCAAAATATACTAAAAATAATTGTGAAACCGATTATTTTCCTCCTTACTGGGCAAATTGGTAAAGTTAAAAATATGAATAAACCGATTTATTATAAGATAGCAGCTCATTATGAGAATTGTTTGGCTAAATATGGAATAACAGCAAAAGGCATGGATTGGCCAAATGAAGATGATTTAAAAAAACGTTTTAATGTTATGTTGAATGTTATAAAGAATAAGCAAAAACAAAGTGTTTCATTGCTCGATATTGGATGCGGAGTCGGTTTCCTATTAGATTATATAAATGATAAAAAATTGATTGATAAGTATCAATATAAGGGCATAGACATATCGTCAAAGATGATAGAAATAGCAAAACTGAGATATCCTGACCATGATTTTGAGGTAAGGGACATATTAGAAAACCCTTTACCAGGCCAATCTATAGACTATATTGTAATGAACGGAGTTTTGACCGAGAGGGTTAGCCTTACTTATGAACAGATGAAGGAATATAGTTGTTCAATAATAAAGGCGGCGTATGATACATGCATATATGGCATAGCGTTTAATGTTATGAGCACTCATGTTGACTGGTATCGTAATGATTTATTTCATTGGTCGTTAGACAGTGTTGTGTCTTTTCTTGTAAAAGAGTGCAGCCGGAATATTGTTATTCGTATGGACTATGGTCTTTATGAATTTACAGTCTATGTATACAGGAATTCAGACGATGGAACTTGAAATTTCACCGATAAAACCATCGGATGTGAATAAGGCTTTGGAGTTAGTAAGCGAAGCTGCTATGGGTGAAATGGGTTTTCCTTTGGAAGCTCTTTGTCATTATAGAGATATTATAGTAAATGTGCTAAACGGGCAGTCAAAAGGGCATCTATTTCTTGGGTGCAAAAAAAACGAAGATTTGATTGGACTTTTAATATGTTTGCCGCCTGAAGGTGGTGTTGCCACAATATTGTGGCTTGTTGTTGCTCCAAAATATAAGGGTCAAGGCATAGGCACGCAACTTTTTAATATGGCTTGTCAATGGGCAAAGGATAATGGCTGCCACAAAATAAAACTCACCGCTTCTACAACAACGGCGGTTCATTTTTACGAAAAACAGGGTATGAAAGTTGAGGGATCCCACAGAGATCATTGGTGGCATCTTGATTTCTGGTCGCTTGGGAAGTTTTTATAATTTTCAGGAGGTTTTAAATGGGCTGGAGAAAGCTCGGAATGATATTTGATTTAAGTCAGCACAATATTAAATGGATTAAAAGCCATGCAATGTTGCCGACACCTTTATTGTTTGAAGACAGAATAAGGGTATATTTTTCATCAAGAAATCATGAAGGTCAAAGCTGCGTTACTTTCGTCGATGTTAATCGAGAAGATCCGTCTGAAATCCTTTATGTGCATGATCGTCCGATATTGGAAAAGGGAAAGTTAGGCACATTTGATGATTGCGGCACATTGGCAACCTGCGCAGTTCGTAATAGTGACACTGTTTATTTATATTATAATGGCTATAATGTCAGAAATACTGTTCCATGGAGTAATGCGATCGGATTAGCTGTAAGCAATGACGGAGGAGTATCCTTTGAGCGAATGTTCGAGGGTGCTGTTGTTGACCGAACTAACAAAGAGCCGTATTTTGCTGTTTCCCCATGCATCATGATAGAGAATGACGTGTGGCATATGTGGTATACATCTGGTATTGGTTGGATAACGGTGAAAGATATTCCAGAGCCTCTTTATGTCATAAAGTATGGATATTCTTATAATGGTATCGTCTGGCATCGTGATGACATTACCTGCATACCACAATTGAACAAACAGGAAGCTAATGCACGACCAGCGATTATTAAATCAAATGGCAGATACAAAATGTGGTTTACTTACAGAGGTAGTCAGGATTTCCGTGATGGTATTGACAGCTATCGTATTGGTTATGCCGAAGCTGAGGATCCAATTCACTGGAATCGTGATGATTCTAAAGCGGGTATCGGTCCGAGTTCGGAAGGTTGGGATTCAAAAATGCAGGCATATCCGGCAGTTATAGAAGTTGATGGCAAAAAATATATGTTTTATAACGGCAATAGTTTTGGATATGCAGGTTTTGGATGCGCAGTTTGGGAGGAATGAGAATCAAATGTCTATTGTAGACGTAATAATAGGCACATATAATCACGAAAGATTTATTGCACAGGCTATTGAAAGTGTTCTTATGCAGAAGACCGACTTTGATGTACAAATACATATCGCTGACGACTGCTCGACTGATAAAACTCAGGACATTATAATGTCTTATTATCTGAAATATTCAGATAAAATAGATATCGTATTAGATACGAAAAATAGAGGGCTTCAAAGTAAAGACCGCAAATTTCTACAGTTGCTTAGAGAATCTAAAGCAAGATACATTGCACTGCTTGAAGGCGATGATTATTGGACTGACCATTATAAACTTCAGAAGCAGGTAAATTTTTTGGAGGAAAACCCAGAATATGTTATCTGCTATCATGATGCTTTTGTTGTTGATAGTTCAGGAAAATTTATTAAAGATTCTCTACTGCCGGATGATATGAAAAGAGATTTTTCCGATGAAGAACTTAGAAGAACTGCGTGGGTTTCAACTCTTTCTATGTGCTTTAAGAATGTTATCCAGGATTTCCCGGAGGAATTTTACAAAGTATATAGTGTAGATAAATTTTTAACTTGTTTATTGGGTTGCTATGGCAAAGGCAAATTTATTGAATCCGTTGAACCCGCTGCATACAGAATACACTCTGAAGGTTCTTTTTCAAGTTTAAGTAATAACAAAAAATATTTTTTTCTTACAGAAACATATGCATGGTTATGCCGGTACTATCGCAGAACTAACCGAATAGAAGATGCAGAATGCCTCAAGAGAATTTTTATTTCACGACTTGAAACTATACTCGAATACTCTTCTTTGGAGCCATCTGAAGAACATGCAGATATTATTAGCCAGTTGTTTACTAATTATACGGATATACTGGACGATAATAATGCAGTGCGATTAAAGACTGCATTTATGAATAAAAACCAGTTTTTACAAAAATTATGAATTATTTAAATAAAGAGGAAAAGAATTAAATATGAAATGTCCGGTCTGTGAACACCATGATGTTGCAGATATATATAAGAGGAATAATTTGCCTTATAGCATATTCTGGCATGATGAAAATGTTCCATCCATTAATCTGGTTGCATCTTTATGTAATAATTGCAGTTTTATATTTCAGAAATCAGCATATACCGTTGAGGAATACGATGCGGTTATGCAGAATGTTTATAACTTCTACAGTATGATGGACAATAGCATAAGGCCTTTTCCTGTCTCCGAGAACTCGTTGAGTTATGCATTGAAGTTTTTAACCGATAACCTTGACCTCTCAAGGATTAAAAATGTTCTCGAAATAGGTTCGAACAGGGGAGATTTTCTTTACCACCTGAAATTAAAGTGTAATCACATCAATGTTATTGGTGTGGAGCCATCCGGGCTCGATTTCGTGGGTATTCCAACCGTTAAGGCCTTTTTTTCAGAGGACCTTTTTTTGAATAAATTCGATCTTGTTATATTGAGGAATGTTCTTGAACATATCAAATATCCCAAAAGATTTATAGGAACTATAAAGAAAGTGCTTGATCCTTACGGGGCTATTTTTATAGAGGTGCCAAATATCAAAAATGACCTTTCCGAAGGAGTTGAAGTGTTTATCCCCGATCATGTCAATTATTTTGTAAGTTTCTCATTAGTTAAACTTATAGATGAGGTTGGAATGCATCCGGCAGCTATTTGGGATAATATCGATACTCCCTTGATGTTAGTTGCCAGCAAGAATAAAAAAGGAACATCAAACTATTTGCGTCTTGTGACGGCAGACAGCATAGAGATGATGATATCAAAGTACTGGGATTCTATTAGCCATACCTGCCAGCTTGTAAAACAACATTTAAATGAAGGAAGGAAGCTGGTGTTTTATGGATCCAAGAATGCTTTTGTATGGTTTTATGCTGCGTTTGCAAACAGTATCGGTGCAGATTCTATCAAGCTGGCAGACCAGGCGGTTGTGGATGATGCTGCTGAGAGGATAGGGAAGAGGGTAAACGGATTTTTTATCAATGGCTTTGATTATGTGAACACCGTGAGAGAGCAAAAAATTTTGTTTATCATATGCGCGGCGAGGGAGAATGCTGAAGCAATGATCAATAAAATAAGAAATGCGGATTTAAAAGATTATAAAATTATCCTGCCATGGGTTGGAGAGGTTGCATGAAGGAAGAGTATACAATAGATGATGTTCAGTATATGGTCTCTTTGTATTGTCCTGGCAAATGCAGAAATTGTAATGTATGGCAGAGGGAAAAAGAAGAAGTTACAAAAAATGAAATAGACTTGTTCTTATTTGAGAAGGCACTCCAAAGCAAGGCATTACACAAGGCATCACACTTTGAACTTACAGGCGGGGAATCGCAGTTGTCATCCAGATATGTGGATGTTGTCAAATTAATAGCCCGATATAAACCAGATGCGATTATACATACGAATATTAGCGGGTGGTATCCCAAAAGGCACTTTGAGGTTGTAAAAGAATGCATTCGACATATAAGGCCTTTAAATTTCAAGATAGATATTTCTCTCGATGGCCGTCCTGAAAATTATAAATCCATCAGGTTTGTCAAAGACGGCTTTTATAAGGCGGTAGAGACCGCTAAGCTTCTCAAGCAATTAAATATTCCCATACGATTTATAATGACCACATTCAAGGAAATCTATAGAGATATCGAGTGGTTTGTCGGCTTCGCAAAGGAAATGGGCGTTGGTTATTATATAGGCTATCCACGAATTTCTTCCTTTTATTTCAATAATTCGGATAAAGAATTCAACTTTACAAAGGAAGAAATCGCAGAAATAGAAAACCTGCTTAACAAGGTTGGTTGGCTTACTGAAAGACGGCTTGCAAACTGGCTCTGGGCAAAAAGCGTATATGAAAGAAACATTCCATTCTTTGAATGCTATATGGGAAGGATGTCTATTGTTATAGACCCTTACGGGAATGTTTACCCCTGCAATGAGCTTTTGCCGGAACTGTTTATGGGCAATTTAAAAGAATTTGGCGGAGATCTGGACATGCTGCTATCGTCAGAAAAAGCGGTGAAAGCAATTGAGTATGTAAAAGAGAGAAAGTGTCAGCCTTGCGGGATGCTCTGCGCCCTTAAAATTGAGTTTCCATGGGGAAGACAGGCAGGATTAATACCAGTTGGAAAGGATAAGCAATGAAATACAAAGACGAAACAATTTGGTTTGATCTCGGCACTCCGAAACAGGTTACTTTCTTTGAGCCGATAATAAAGGAGATACAGGGCAGGGGCATAGACTGCTTAATAACTACACGCAAATCAGAAGACTATACAGAACCAATAAGGCTTCTTGAATTGAGAGGCTTGCAATATTATTCTCTGGGAGAATACGGCGGAGAGAAACTTAAATCAAAGTTATCCAGTGCATTGAACAGACAGATCGCTTTAAACGAATTTATACAAAACTTCAGGATAAAAAAGCTGGTGAATTTAGGCTCGGTAGACGGCTGCAGGGTTGCATTCGGTAATGGAATAGAGATCGTGAGTTTTTTTGATATTCCGAGCAGGGGAATTAATGGCAATCTGACACCTATTGCGAAGTTGACACTTCCTTTGTCCAACAGAATATTTCATCCCTTTGTCGTGCCAAGAGAATATTTTACCCCGTTTGTCGGCGTCAATAATGTTTATACTTATAATTTTCTTGATCCGATTATTTATCTTCAATATCAAGTCGCGGACGGCAGTTTTTTCGAAAAGCTTTCGATAGATAAAAATAAAAAAACGATACTTTTTAGAGAAGAAGAATACAAAGCATCCTATGTCTTGAACAAAAAGAAATTTGTGTACGATGCATTAAAGAATATAGATGCAAACCTGATTATTATACCCAGATACGAGACAGGTCATTTGAGGGAAGAATTCCCCAATGCAATTACAGTAGAGGAAAAAATGGATCTTTCCAAGATACTTCCATTTGTGGATATATTCATAGGTGGCGGAGGTACTATTAATATAGAAGCGTGTTACTGGGGTACGCCTGTAATTTCTACAAGATCCTTTGTAACGCATTATGACAAATTTTTAATAGACAACGAACTGATGTTTCTGGCGCAAACAGAAGGGGAAATTATCAAACTATACAAAGAGCATGCAGGCAAAAGGCTCACAAACAATGTTTTAAGAGAACAACATGCTGATGTTAAATCCTTGGTTGACGAGGTGATAAAGTAAAATGGGATGCATTTATGTAAGAGGAGAGAAGGTGGAAGTCCATAATGACAGAAGGATTAATCTGATTTTACCTGAATGGAACATAATCATTAAGGACACCATTATGGGACATGGCGTATGGATATGGTCTAACCTCAATATTTACGGTGCAGAAGTCGGTGATGATTCGAGCATTGCAACCTTTGTAGAAATTGGTAAAAATGTCGAAATAGGTTCTAACACAAAAATACAGTCGTGTGTATTTATACCCGAAGGTGTAAAAATAGGGAACTGTGTTTTTGTCGGACCCAATGTCTCTTTTACAAACGACCTTTACCCGAGGTCGTGCGATGAAAATGGCAATAGAAAAGTAAAGTTTGAGGTAGTACCAACAACGGTAGAAGATGGTGCAAGCATCGGAGCCGGCAGTGTGATAAGATGCGGAGTAAGAATCGGGAAAAAGGCGATGATAGGAATAGGAAGCATTATTACGGAGGATGTTTGCGATGGAGAAATATTTTATGGAAGCAAGGCAACTAAGAAAGGCAATATAATATCAAATATTTAAAAGTGGAGGCTTTATCTTTTGTGCGGAATATTGGGTGTATTTTCAGAGAAAGAGATAAATAAAGAAAATTTCGATTCTGCCCTTAAATCAATTCGCCACAGGGGACCTGATGACAGTGGTATATATTCGGATAATTTTATAGTCCTCGGCCATAATAGGCTCTCGATAATAGACATTTCAAAGCATGGAAAACAGCCCATGTCCGATTCTGCGGGGAATATATGGATAACCTTTAACGGTGAGATATACAACTATCTTGAATTAAAAAAAGAACTCGAGAATATTGGATATAGGTTTAAAAGCAATACCGATACCGAAGTTATAATTTATCTGTATAAGCATTATGGGATTGATTTTATACATAAATTGAGGGGGATGTTTGCCTTTGGAATATGGGATAAATTAAATAAAAGACTCATTTTATGCAGGGACAGATTCGGGAAAAAGCCGCTTTATTATAGCTTTTATAAGGATAGTTTTATTTTTGCATCAGAAATAAAGGCCATCAAATTTTTTATAGATGAAATGTTGGATATTAACAAAGAGGCGCTTTTGCAATATTTGAGTTTTTTGGCTCCTCTTCCTCCAAACACCATGTTTGAAAACATCCATAAACTTCAAGCAGGGTATATGCTTGTATTTAGCAGAGGAAACATAGCCGTATCAGAATATTATGACCCGATAAAGAACCTCCCCCCTCTTTTAAATGATGCGGACGAAGTTCACGAGAGCATTGAAGAATATCTTAAACGGTCTGTGCACTATAGACTTGTGAGCGATGTCGAGGTCGGGAGTTATCTTTCGGGCGGAGTCGACTCTTCTATGATAAGTGCACTTTATAGCAATTTAACAACGAGACAAATTAATACTTTTTCTGTTGGTTATGCCGAACACAAGCAATACGACGAACTCTACTTTGCAAAGAGGGTCGCAGACCATATACATGCAAATTATCATGAAACTATCATGTCAAAAGATGATTTTATTAACAATATAGACTCTGTAGTTTATCATCTGGATGAGCCGATAAATGACCCTGCATGCGTGCCGACCTACATACTTTCGAAACTGGTGCGGGAGCATGATATAAAAGTATGCCTTACAGGCGAGGGAAGCGATGAGATATTCTTCGGCTACGACAGGTACTTCGATTTTCTAAAATATTATGATCTTCAAACAGGACTTAACGATGCCCGGAAGGAGTTTATCCTTGGTTATTTGTTGTCAAACTTTACCATTTCGAGGGACTGGGAATTTTTCAAAAGAACTGTAAATAACGAACCTATTTTTAGAACTATAGGAGAAAATTTCACTAATAGACAAAAAGAGCTTTTGTTAAATAAAGATGTTTTTAAGGACATTGCTCAATATAATTCGTTAAATTTTATATCCCGTTACAGAGATATATTTGTAGAGTCCGGGCTGAAGCATCCATCGCACTGGTTTTCTTATCTCGATCTTAAGATATGGATACCAGAGGTTATTCTCATGAAACTGGATAAAATGAGCATGGCACATTCTCTGGAATTAAGGGCCCCTTTTTTAGACCATGAGCTTGTGGAGCTTTTGTTGAGTATTTCACCTGAGATCAGGGTCGGCAGGGAGAATAAAAACTTGCTGAAGAACATTGCGATTCGATATCTGCCTCAGGAAATAGTGCATCGCAGGAAAAAGGGGTTCAGTTCACCATTTATGGAGTGGATATCCGATTATTATGCATCGATACTTATGAAGGAATTGCTAAGCTTTAATCATGAGACAGGTTTTTTCAATAATGAATTCATCGAGTTTTTATTTCGAGAAGGAAAGGACAAAGGCTTTAAACAGCACATCTGGGGATTGATAATATTGGCAAGATGGTATAAATTAAACTTCAAATGAAAAAAGCCCTTTATTTTGAAATACTTAATTACAAAAAAGAGAATCTTGATCTTTTATACGATAATTTCGAGGTCATAAGGCTGAATAACCCATCAATGATAACTCCAGACATCCTGAAGGATATATCCGTGATATTTGCACCATTAGGCTATTTCTTCGGAGAGGATATTTTTTCCGTGTCTCCAAATCTGAAGGTGGTTGCAACCAATACAACCGGCGTGCCTCATATTGATGTTGAGCGTGCAGCATCGAGGGGCATTAATGTTATCTCATTAAAGGATGAAAAAGAATTTCTCGATACAATTACTCCCACCGCAGAACTGACAATGGGATTGATAATTAACATCACGAGGAATATGGTTCCTGCAATGAAATCTGTTTTAAACGGCGAGTGGAGCAGATGGGAATTTGGAGGGCAGGCAATGCTTTCGAGGATGTCCCTCGGCATCGTGGGTCTCGGGCGGCTTGGCAAAATGGTAGCAAGATATGCAACTGCATTCGGCATGAAGGTTTCTTATTATGACCCTTTTATTACACATAATGCTGAATGGTCTTATAAACGAATTGAAAGTATTGAACAACTGGTTTCTCAGGTCGATATTATTACTGTTCATATACCAATGAATGGGGAGAACAGGCATTTTTTCAACAAAGCAGTATTTTGTAAATTTAAGAAAGGTTCTTATTTTATAAACACAGCAAGGGGAGAGGTGGTTGATTCCCAAGCACTGATAGAGGCGCTGGAAAAAGGGATCATCAAAGGCGCTGCGCTGGATGTGCTTGACGGCGAGTTTGAGCCCGGCTTTTCAAATAAGGTGTTATCCCATCCATTGGTGAAGTATGCCCAGACGCATGATAATCTTATAATTACGCCACATATTGCAGGCTCCACAGAAGACGCATGGTATCTGACCCAGCGGCATGTAATTGAACAGACTATTGAATATATGAGGAGATTGCAATGAAAATCTTGGGAATAGTTCCTGCAAGGGGAGGGTCAAAAAGGATACCGAATAAAAATCTATACCCGTTAGGAGGCATTCCCCTTATATGCCATTGCCTGAGAACAGCTAAAAAGAGTTCTTTTATTGACAGGCTTGTTGTTTCAACAGAGGATGAGGCTATAGCAGAGGTTGCTAAAAAAGAGGGTGTAGAGGTAATTAAGAGACCTGTTGAACTGGCGCAGGATAATACTCCGACTCTGCCTGTAATAGAGCATGTAATCACTGAATTGGATAAGGCCGGTTTTTATGCGGATATAATTCTTACTATACAGCCGACCTATCCATTCATTACGGTTGATAATATAGAAAAAACTATAAAGGCTTTTTCTGAGAATGGAGATTTTGATTCAGTAACAACCGTTACAAGGGCGCCGTTTAAACACCATCCTTACAATGCAAGAAAGATAAACGAGGATGGCACAATCTCTTTTATGTTTCCTGAAGAGAAAAAGAAGTGTCCCAACAGCCAGTCAGCGCCCCCCGTTTATTTTTTCGGGAACCTTTATGCATCTAAAAGGGCTACTATCTTTGAAAAGGATTCGCTTTACGGAGATAAATCGTTTCCTATAGAGGTCGATAATATCGAAGGATTCGATATTGACGATATGTTTGACATGGAAATGGCTGAATGGCTGATGTCGAGGAGAACATAGGTGATGGAAGATGTTGTCTGCGAAATATGCGGCTCAGCCGAATATGGTGTGCTTTTGGATAAGCTGTGGCTGTGTGAAAAGTATAACTGGAAAAAGGAAGGGCGCATCCTTTTTTCTGACGGCATTCCTGTTAATTACCGAAATGTATGCTGCAAACAGTGTGGCCTTGTTTATATAAATCCCAGAATGACTGATGAAGAGACTATTAAGTTTTACGAAAGCCAATACAGAGAAATATATACAGCAAAGGATGAGACAAAAATTGATAATCTGCCATTTACCAATGTACATTTAGGTCTTGAGATTTATAACGCTGTTGTCAGATATGACTTTTTAAAAAGACTGGGCTACCTTAAAAAAGGAATCAATACTCTCGATATAGGCTCGTCTTTCGGTGCTCTACCTGCCTATTTAAAAGAAAGGGGTTGTAATGCTTATGGAGTTGAGCTATCTCAGTTTGCAGATTATACAAATGAACTGTTTGGAGTAGATACAATATTCAGAGTTCCATTTGAAGACCTTAAAACAGACATAAAGTTTGACATGGTAACAATCTGCGATGCCCTTGAGCATTTTTCGCATCCTAAAAATGTGCTACTGAAGATAAGGGATTTACTTAAAGATGACGGCATAGTGCTTATCGAAGTGCCGGATATTTTTAAGCCCCACAAACCATTATTTGGTTTCTTGTCCAATGCCCATTTATATACCTTCAGCCCCAACAGTATTAAGAACCTGCTGAATATAGGTGGTTTTGAATTTTTGCATTTCGAATACGGCGGATATTGCATGAACATGCGGGTAGTGGCGAGGAAAGGTAAGTTTAGAGAAATAGAATTCAGGGATGATTTTAATTCTATTGCTGACTTTTTTTTGAGATATGATAAAGTTTATTCTGCTATGGAAAATTATAATAGAAATATTCTTTCTTTTGAATCTGCAATGAAAGTTGTTAAAGAGACTATTTCTGAATATAATCCTATAAAATTTATTGAAGCTTTTAGGGCATACGAGAAGGGTGATTTTGCCAGAGCAAAGGAACTCTTGATGGAGTGCCTCCAATCTGATTTTAATGAAGAAGATTTAAACTTTCAGAAAGGTAATATATACGGCTTGCTTGCCATAATATGTTTTAATACAGGAGATATGGTATATGCGAGATTTTTTCTTAAACAGGCTTTTGAGTTGTTGCCTAAACTGTATGAATTTCCGTATCTTGAAGGGCTTGCAAATAAAGGAGTTTTTAATATAAAAGAATTTGTAATGCGTCGTGGGTTATATTACGAAGAGCTTTTTAAAATGAAAAGGATACTGAAGAATTATGAGAAAAAAACTTAGCAATGTTGTTCAGATTGGCAGCAGACATGTCAGTTCAGACAACCCTGTCTTTGTTATAGCAGAGGCTGGCGTAAACCACTTCGGAAATATTGAAATTGCAAAACACCTTGTCGATATGGCGGTTATAGCAAGGGCTGATGCCGTAAAATTTCAGATATTCAGGACAGAAAATCTTGTTTCATCGGTTGCACCTGACTGGATAGAGAGGCTTAAACCAAAAGAACTGCCCTATGATGCCTTTAAATATCTTAAGGAATATTGCGAGCAAAAGGGCATAATGTTTCTTGCCACGGCCCACGATGACGAGAGCCTTGATTTTTACAGCTCTCTTAATCCCTTAGCATATAAAATCGGCTCTGGCGAGGTGTCTAATACGCCGTATTTGAGAAAAATAGCAAAGAAGAAAAAGCCTGTAATTCTCTCAACAGGCATGTATGACATGGATGATGTAAGGGATGCGGTTAATATTTTTCTCGACGAAGGTAATACCAATCTTATTCTTCTTCATTGCATAACTTGCTATCCTCCTGTTCCTGAAGATATAAACTTGAAGGTTATTAACACGCTGCAGAAAGAATTCGGATGTCCTGTTGGATATTCTGACCATACTATCGGCAATGATATGGTTCTTGCTGCTGTCGCCGTTGGCGCTTCTGTTATCGAAAAACATATTGCTGTGAGCAAGAATGCACCTGGTTCTCAGGATTGCCCTGTCTCATGCGATGAGCGTGATCTCATAGAGATGGTGAACAGCATTAGAAAAATAGACAAGGCGCTTGGAACAGGTATCAAAACACCTTCCGAAAAGGAGCTTAAAAGCAAAGAATGGGCAAGAAAGAGCATTGTTGCTAAAGTTGATATTAAAAGGGGCGATGTAATAACAGAAGACATGCTGACATTAAAAAGACCAGGAACAGGTATAAGCCCGGAGGATATTTCGAAGGTAATTGGACGCAGGACAAAGAGAAATATTAAAATAGATTCATTGCTGCAATTTGACGATTTGCAATAGGAGGAGAGATGAGCTATCAGTCTAATTTTAATTCGGCATTAACCTATATGAAACTGGGACAGAAAGATCTGGCTATAGATTCCCTGAAAAGGGCGATGGCCCAAATCCCCGATAATGAAAAAACAAAGGAGAATGCGGCATATCTCAAGATGCTGACTATGGTTGCAAAATTTAATTTTGAGAAAAAAGAGGGCGAGGAGGCGATAAAAAATATAGAAGAGGGTCTTAAGATAAAAGATGACCACTCAGACCTGTTATTTTTAAAGGCGCTCTATCTGCTTGATAACAAAATGTTCGATGAGATGCTTGTAGTTCTTATCAATTGTCTTTTAACCTTGAACGGGCCTGACAAGGATAGATACGATTATGAGTTTGTAGGACAGAATGCAATCAATGAGGTTTTTAACAACCTTGTTCCGCTGGCATATAAAAATGCAACCCAGCATAAAAGCATTAAAGACATCGTGAAGAAACTATCTGATGTGTCACGTAACGAATACATTAAAAAGGCATATGATATAATGTCTGAAATAGATGCAAAGAGAGTAAAGCAGGGTGAGTAAGGGAGGTTCTATAAAAAGAATATTATTCCCAATAGGTGAAAAGGAACTTGTTTCGGTTCAGGAGAGGTTGCTGCATATTCCTTTGAGGCTTGCAGAATCCGGTTTTAGTGTTGATGTGGTTCTTTATAAAAAGGAAATACATGAAAAGGCAGAGGCTTTTTTTAAAGACAATCCCAATATCAATGTAATATATCTGCAGTCCGCATCACTTGTCTGGTCTCCGCAGCAAAGAGACGACTTTGTCAGGATATATATCAAACATACCTTTGATTTTTTTATCCCGGGAACCGATATGAGATATTGGAAGGCGTCAGCCTTCGATGATTTTAGAGGTCATATTGCTTCGAGTTCTTTTTCATTCAACAGCGATTATGACCTTTTGTTAATGCCTCTTCCGTCTTTTGATGAACCGCCTTCAACTGAATGTGATGTTTTTTATTCAAGTCTTATCTTCCATGCAAAAGAGAAAGGGGTTCCTATTGCAGGACTCCAGATATATCCTGTTGTGCACACACCGTTGCTTTATATGAAAATATTGGATTTTTTTATAGTAAAAGAAGAATTTGAGAAGGAGTATTATCTGAAACATGACATTGAGGGGAAAAAGGTTTTTGTGTTAAGCACTCCTGATGAGAATTACTGTCTCTCTACTGTAGAGGATATTTATAAAAATCTTGTATTTGATGAACAGATTAATATCGAAAAAGATGAAATTGGTATTTTAATTGTAAATCATCCTAAATATAGACCGCAGATAAACGAAGTGTTACAGGCTTTATCGAGATTGAACATTAAAAAATCTGTCTTTTTTTACAAAAGAGGGTATCATGTGCGTGAACTTTCTGAGGAACAGATAATAGATGAGATAATAAGACCTGCCCTTGAAAAGGTGGGGGGGAAATATTATATAGTCCATGAAGGCGCCCTTGTTAAACTCGTCATGCTTTGTGATGTAATTATTGCTACCACATATATAATTCCATTGAGTTTTGCTGCCAGATATAATAAGTCTGCAGTTGTTTATAACCCGTTAAAAAAGGCAATAGCCTTTGAAGATGGCGTCTCTTATCTTAATGATAAAATGGCGTTAATGGATATTGTTTCAACCCAGTTATCCAAAAAACAGGGTTACAGCTCTATAAGCGATATTGTTAAAAGGATGATAAAATGAAACTAAAAGGAAAACGGATAGCCTGTTTTGTTGCCTTGCCGCATCACACAAGATTTCTTCTGCCAATAACAGAGCCTGCAAAAAGATACGGCGCCGATACACTATTCTTCCTTACCATGTCTGATTATCCATTTGAAAGGGATCTTTTCAAGAAAAAAATAGTCTATAAATATCTTAATGGTTATACGAATGATGAAGTTAGGGAAAAAATTGAAAGTGCTTTTAATGCTTTTTTAGATCAGTGGGCAAAGAAACTTTTCGAGTGGGATGGATTCAGGCAGTGGACTCTTTTAGAACAAGAGAGAATGATGGGTAGCTGTTTTGAGGAGTATTTCTGTCTTGAAGAATTTATAAAAAGAGAAAAGCCGGATGTCTTTCTTGCCCTCCATGAGCGTAACAGGTGGGGGAAAATCATTGGACATCTATCCAACAAATACGGCATCCCATATATCACCATGCAGGAAGGTGACTATCATGAAGGCCGTTTGAGTTTCAGCGCTCACAACGAATATTCTACGGTAAATCTTTTATGGGGCGAAGCGACAAAAAAGATGCTGGTGAAACATAAATGTCCTGCAGATAAGATAGTGCTTGTGGGGAATACTCATCTTGATAATGCAAAGAAGATATATTCGGATTTAACGAAAATAAATCAGATTAAAAGAGAATTAAATATACCGGATGGTAAAAAAATCCTACTCTTTTTGGTAGACCTCGAGTGGGGCGGAGTTATGGATGGGTGGGTATGGGAGACGTTCCTGAAGGGCTTGAGCGAAGATATAGTTGTGATTTTTAAATGGCATCCCAATGTAGCTCGAGGAACCTATCTTAAAATAGAAAAGAATATAAAAGAATCGGCTCCATTTGCTATTGTGTTATACACCTATGACCCTTATGCCCTGCTTTCGATTGCTGATTATTGTGTTACTCTTGGGAAGACTACCCTTGCACTTGAGGCCATTGCATTTGGCAAGCCTCTGTTTGCAATTCCAAGCAGGGACGGTACTAAAGATTATTATGTTCAAATGGGAGTTGCCCAGTCCGTATCTCCTCCCGGGAATTGGACAAATCTATATAACACCATAGAAAATGGGGTGCATGAAGACATAAAAAGAAATGTGGATGAATATTTAAGACAGTCTTTTTACAGGCTTGACGGAAGGGCAGTTGACAGGGCGCTTGAAGTAATAAGTTATATACTTGAATGCAGACAGGACAAGGCAAAGGGTAAAGGGCAAAAGGCACAAGGCAAAGAAAGAGAATATGTCGCCGGACGGGTGAGCTTTATTATTCCATCTGGTAATGATCAAGAGGCCCTGTTATCGACCATCACATCCCTATCCCAGAATGTTAAATATGCTGATTGGGAAGTTGTAATAGTAATAAATGATGAAAATATAAAGGAAATGCTTTCGGGTATTTCTGGAGATATAAGGATAGTCGATTCACATGGTGATAACCTTTCTTTTCTTTATAACAGGGGTGCAGAGGCGTTAACAGGCGAATACCTTATATTTATGAAACCCGGCATTGTTTACTTTAAAGACAAGGGATTGCTTGATGCATTGAAGGGCGGTGTAGCAGGAATTCCGCTGAGAAATCCCGACATGACACCGTATTGTCTTGGAATAGGATTTGATTTTAATTTTAGTCCGTATTTTATAAAAGAAGAGCGACAGTGCGACAGTACGCCAGAGGGGACTCTAAATGCGGTTGGCGGCGGTTTGATTGGCATGCACAGCAGGGTATATGAATCCATAGGCGGATTTGATGAAGGGATTGCAAATCATCTCACAGAAGCTGATATTTGTCTTTCTGCAAAATATAAAGGCTATTCTGTGAAATATTTGTCTGATTGTTTGGGATTTGTTTTTAAAGAGACATTTGCTGAAGGGTCAAGGGTCAAGGGTCAAGGGTCAAAGGGGACTGTCCCAGATTTACGGACGGAGCAAGACGGAGTCGTAGAATCGGGACTGTCCCCGTCTTGTGATGATGAATGGAAAACAAGAATCAGGTTTTTTGCCAAATGGTGGGGAAAACTGCCTAAGGATGACGATTATATAAAATTTGCAGGGGATTTGTTGAAGGTTTGATGTGGCGTAGCACTCCCTGAACACATTGAAGTACAAGCAAAATATCTGCCTTAATTTTTCTTTCTTTTTTTCTATCAGATACTAAAGTTTTTAAATATTCCCTCCGATAACTTAGACAAGAGCAAAAGGGTAATGCCTGAAATGGCTTAAAAAGCCAAAATTAAGAAAGAAGGAGGTGGGAATTAAATAAGGCGTTGCTCCTGATGCAAATAAGGGCAGGATGCCCGAAAAGACTTAAAAGACATTCAAGGAGGAAAAAATGGCTCTATCAATTAATACCAACTTATATGCTCTGAATGCTCAGAGGAACCTGAGAAAATCAGAGAATCCTCTTGCACAGGCAATGCAGAGGCTGTCATCCACCTTAAGGATCAATTCAGCAAAGGACGATGCAGCAGGTCTTGCCATTGCTACAAGAATGACCACTCAGATTAACGGTCTTTCCGTTGCAATGAGAAACGCAAATGACGGTGTTTCCTTCTCTCAGACTGCTGAAGGTGCCATGGATGAGATGATTAATGCCCTGCAAAGGATCTATGAGCTTGCAAACCAGGCATCGAGCTACAACACATCATCTGACAGAAGCTCCATGAACCAGGAAGTCCGTCAGCTTGTTGCAGAGTTAAACAGGATTGTCACCCAGACAAAGTACAACGGTGAGCAGTTCCTGAATCAGTCAAAAAGCATCAATGTACAGGTCGGTGTTGATGTCAATGAGACAATCAACATATCAACTTCCAGCGTAACTCCAACATCAATGGGAGTATCTACCAGTTACACATCATCTTTAGCGGCAAGCGATGTGTCCCTTGCAGCAGTGAGAGGATATTATTCAGGCGGACTCGGAGCTAATGCCACATTGGAAGGTGTTGATCTCGGCGACGCAATTACAACTGCATCAGATTATAAGAATAACAGCATCAATATTATCAACCGTATTAACCAGTATACGGCAAGTACTGGTGTAACCGCATTTAGTTTCGGAAATGCTATGGTTGCCACAGCGGATATGTTGGTTGCAACTACTGCGCAGAGTACAAATACTGTTAATTCCGGCTATCTAACGATTAACGGCGTAACAATAGGAAGCTTCTCACTTGCATCTGGCGCCGGTGCATCAGACGCAGGAGCAACAACATTATCTAATCTTGCCAGTGCCATAAATGCAAAGAGCGCTTCTACAGGCGTGACTGCAATTGCAGAGACCGGCACCGGCAATGCTGCTAACAGGTTGGTTCTGGTAAATACAACAGGCGCCGGTATTGACATAACTCTGAGTAGTGATACTACGGGTGCAAGCTTGATAACAGCGCATCCATTTGCTTCCGGTACAACATCTGTGTCTGCAGGGCAGAACGGCAAGATAATATTTAATGCAGGATTGTCAAAGACATCCCTCTCTGTAAACAGTGATGCAGCAGCAGTATTTGGTTATTCATCTTCAGCTACGAGTATATCTCTGACAGCAAATTCCGTAAATGCTGTTGCTGTAACGGATGTGGGTCTTGCAAATGTCACCATGCTGGCAGCAAAACAGGCGCTTGATACCATAACCTCTGAAAAGGCAAAACTTGGCGCTGTTCAGAACAGGCTGACATCAACAATCGCAAACCTTGACAATGTTCGTGAGAATATTACCTCAGCCCGTTCAAGAATCATGGACGCAGACTTTGCAGTGGAAACTGCAAACCTGACAAAGGCCATGATAATGCAACAGGCCGGTATATCGGTGCTGTCGCAGGCTAATACTCTGCCTCAGAATGTCCTTGCACTTCTGGGCGGAAGGTAGTAGGGACCGTAATGCGTAATGCGTGAAGCGTTATGCGTTAGAGGATTTGTAATAACAATTACGGGCGGGCCTCCAATATTTTTTGGGGGCCGCCCGTAAAATAAAGTTAACAAGTTATCAGTTATGTGATAAAGTATTTAAAAAGTGAATGAGAGGATGAGTAAAAAAACATTTACTTATTAAGGCAAATAAGATGAAGATTGACAGCGTAAACATAAATGTACCTGCAGTTAAAGGCCAGACAGAAAGCCCTGCTAATAATAGTACTGGCACGAACAGCAGGACTACCGGCAATAATGCCTCTTCATTAAGCGCTGTAAATGTTAATTCTGCCTTAAAAGAGAGGCTTAGGGATAAACAACAGAATAAAGATAATCAGTCTGTATCTGTAGGAAATGGGTTGCTTGATTTAAAAGCTATTTTTGCCCTCGATAAAGAAAAGAATGTAGTTATAAAGGTTTTAGATAAGAAGGGTGAGGTCGTAAGACAGTACCCTCCAGAGGAATATATAAACATGATAAAGAAATTCAAAGAGAATGTTGAAAGCCTCTTCAGTAAAGAGGTTTAAATAGAGGTGTAAGATGGCAGTTAATCCTTTGGGAACTTCAGGTTCGAGCATTGATACAAATGCAATAGTCCAGCAGCTTATGCAGGTTGAAAGACAGCCATTGCTTAAGCTCAAGCAAAAAGAGGCTGACTATCAGGCAAAGATAAGCGCATATGCAACTCTCTTAAGCAGTGTATCGAGCTTTAAGAGCGCTGTTACTGCATTAAAAGATTCAAGTCTTATAGGAATGAAGGCAACAGTGTCAGACACCTCTTATATGACAGCAACTGCTTCAAGCACAGCCACAGCAGGGACATACACAATGAAGATAGGCTCTCTTGCTGCTGCACAGAGCCTTTCATCTCTCAGATTCGGCTCTCAGACAATGAAGGTTGCCGATCTTTCCGTAAATACCACGCAAAAGATCAAGATTCAGGTGGGCAGCAGTACAGCAAAGGAGATAACGATTGATTCCACAAATAACACCCTTTCAGGCATAAAGGATGCCATCAATTCTGCAGGCGCAGGAGTTACTGCCTCTGTTGTAAAAGAAAGCAGCGGTTTTGTTATAGACGCCAATAATAACACAATTATATTCAATGACGGCATAGCAGACAGGACTGCAACTATAGCTGCAGGAACCTATACTTCCAGCGGGCTTGCAACTGCAATACAGACAGCATTAAATTCAGCGCCTGGAACTACAAATACATTTGCTGTACAATATGATACTACTTTAAGCAAGTTTAAGATTACCAACAGCGCAGGCCCTAATGTCAATATCTTGTGGGGGAGTACTTCGACGACTGCTGAGCAGATTTTAGGCTTTGATCCTACAACAGATACCGTTACTGCCGGCTCATTGACAACAGGGGACGATCTGGTTGACGGTACATATAAACTCACTCTTACATCCAATACAACAGGCGCATCAAATACGATTTCATTAACAGTTGATGAAAACAATGACGGCACCTATGGAGGCGCCGGGGAGACAGATACAGCGGGGCTTTCAAGCATTGCGTCAGGCAACATGAGCACGACGCAGGCAGCAGCGGACGCCAGCATTACGGTTAACGGGTTAACTGTTACAAGGTCAAGCAATACCATTACCGATGTAATTACAGGTGTTACCATTAACTTAGTTAAAGTAAGCGGCACTACGGAATTTACGCTTACAGTTGCACAGGATTCCAGCGCATTAACAAGCAAGCTGAACTCTTTCGTATCTTCTTATAATCAGGTGATGAGCACGATAAACGGACTCAGAGGAAATGCCACTACAAGAGGCATTTTGAGCGGAGATGCAACATCGGCAGCACTGAAAAATACGCTTCGCAATATAATAACTGCAACATACAACAATACAAACCTCGTATCTTTAGGCTTAACCCACGATAAAAACGGTGTGTTGAGCCTAAACAGCACTACGCTTGACAGCGCTATTTCGAGCAATCAGTCAAGTGTTATTACAACGATAAACACAATGGCAACCTCTCTTGAGGCGACTCTCGGCGATTATGTAAACACAATACTTCCTGTAAGGAAAAGCGGTTATCAGGATAGCGTAAAAAATGTTCAGAAAAACGCAGAAAACCTCGAGAGGAGACTTCAGACAACCGAAGTTGCCCTCAAGAAGAAATTTATCGCCCTCGATAGACTGTTGAACCAGCTTCAGGGAACAAGCAGTTACTTGACGCAGCAGATGGACAAACTTGGAAAAACCTTTGGAGGTAAATAATGGTTAATGCAGCATATGCCCACAATGCTTACACACAGACAAAAATAACAACAGCTTATAATCCGGTCGAGCTTATTGTGATGCTTTATGACGGGGCCATAGACTTTCTCGATAAGGCTGCTACTGCCATAAACATGAAGGAAGTGCCGATAAAGATAAAATATATAGACAAGGCGATGGCAATCATCGAAGAACTCCTTAATGCCCTTAATCTCGAAGTTGGCGGAGAGATTGCACTTAATTTGCAAAGTCTATATCTTCACATGATGAAAGAACTTGTTCTTGCAAATGCAAAGAATGATGGAAACAGGGTTAAGCATGTAATCGGTCTGCTCAGAGAGTTGAGAGAGGCATGGGTTCAGATTAAAAATCAGGTATAAATATTAAAGAAATATCTTAAATTCAAAAAGACAGCAGGATTCCCTGCTGTCTTTTTATTGCATATGGCACTTGGTATGGACATATTTACCAGTCAAATGAGATTTAAGGAACAGAGTAATTAACCCTGCTAATTTAAGCAAGTCCTCCATAAGCACAACAGG
>JAGUWD010000006.1 GCA_020062545.1 Thermodesulfovibrionales bacterium | reverse complement strand
TGTTGTGCTTATGGAGGACTTGCTTAAATTAGCAGGGTTAATTACTCTGTTCCTTAAATCTCATTTGACTGGTAAATATGTCCATACCAAGTGCCAAAGTTAAGGCGGTCGCTATTTTATCGCCTTACATTCAGGATTCCGTCCATCTGTGAAATCTTGTTTACGAGGTTGATGAGCTGGTTCCTGTTCTTGATTTCAAGGGTAAGCTCAAAGAGCGCCCTTTTGTCATGTGTGGAGTTTGCCTTCAGAGAACTGATATTCACATCAGCGGATGATATGAGGGCGCTGAGATTAGCCAGCATTCCAGGTTTATCGATGCCCTCGATGTAAAGCCTTGTCGGAGACGTAATATCGCTGTCTCTGCTCCACTCTACATCAATCAGCCTCTCGGTATCCACAGCAAGCCTTTCGAGGTTACTGCATTCCTTCCTATGGATAGTAACCCCCTTACCCTTTGTAATAAAACCGACTATCCTGTCTCCAGGCACAGGGAAACAGCACTTTGCCACATGGTACAGTACATTGTCTATCCCTTTGATAGTAATAACGCTGCCCCTTTTATCACCGGGGGTTTTCACGACCCTTGGCAATTCTACTTCTTCTGCCTTTGCTGTCTTCTCCGGAGCAAGCCTGTTGACAGCCTGGTGGGCCGACATCTTTCCGTATCCTATAGAAACATAAAGGTCATCGAGGGACTGGTGGCTGAAATATTTCAAAACCTCATTCATCTTATCCGACTTCAATATCGAGAGGGCAAGTCCATGCCTCCTCATTTCTTCCTCCACCAGCTTTGTTCCAAGCTCCATGCTCTGCTTCCTCTCCTCGGTCTTTATCCACTGTTTTATCCTGCTCTTTGCCCGCTGGGTGACCACAAACTTGAGCCAATCCTTGCTCGGCCCGTGGGAAGGAGAGGTTATAATCTCAACCACATCACCGCTATTCAATTTATATCTCAGAGGGACTATCCTGCCGTTGACCTTTGCCCCTATGCACTTATGCCCAACCTGCGTATGGATACCGTAGGCAAAATCAACAGGGGTGGAGCCGATGGGAAGTTCTTTTATATCCCCATTCGGAGTAAAGACATACACTGTTTCAGGGATCACCTCTCCCTTGACAGCCTCAAGGAATTCCTTTGCATCAGAGATCTCTTTGACAAGTTCCCTGAGCCATGCTATAAATCTGGTATTCTTTTTATCAATGCTGTCCTTTTCCTTATACCTCCAGTGTGCAGCAATTCCTTCTTCTGCAATCTCATTCATGTCATCTGTCCTTATCTGGAATTCCACCCTGTCTCCTCCGGGACCGACCACAGTGGTATGAAGGGACTGGTACATATTTGACTTTGGAAGGCTTATAAAGTCCTTAAACCTTCCCGGGACGAGGGGCCATAATGAATGTATGATACCCAGTATATCGTAACAATGGCTAACAGTATCCGTCATTATCCTGAGGCCGATAACATCATGCACCTGTTCAAAGGGTATCTTCTGCTGCATCATCTTCTGATAGATGCCGTAGTAGTGCTTAACCCTCCCCTTGACCTTTGCAGGAATCCCTGCAGCGCCAAGCCTTTCGGAGATCACGCTACTGACCTCATCTATGTACTTCATCTGGTCTTCTTTGCGTTTCGCAACCTTTTTATGGAGATCGTTAAAGAGGTCGGGCATTAAGACCTTAAAGCTCAGGTCCTCAAACTCGGTCCTGAGCCATCCTATTCCCAGTCTGTTGGCGAGAGGGGCATAAATATCGAGGGTCTCTGAAGCTATCCTCCTGCGTTTTTCTTCCGGGAGATGTTTGATTGTTTTCATATTGTGAAGTCTGTCAGCGAATTTGATAAGTATAACCCTCACATCCTTTGACATGGCAAGGAGCATCTTCCTGAAATTCTCTGCCTGGGCATCTTCCCTTGTCTTAAACTCAACCTTGCTCAACTTTGTCAGCGCATCCACAAGAAATGCGATCTCGCTTCCGAACATCTCCTTTATATCTTCGGTTGATGTGCCTGTATCCTCCACTGTATCGTGTAGAAGTCCAGCAGCAATAGTGGCCGTATCGAGCTTCATGTCTGCGAGTATGTCTGCCACAGCTAAAGGATGATGTATATATGGCGAACCCTCAACCCGCTTCTGGCTGCAGTGCGCCTCCCTCGAAAAGATGTAGGCCCTTTTTATTACCTCCACATCAGCCTTGGGATTATAAGAGAGGACTTTTTCTATGAGTTTATTAATTGTCTTCATAATTTATTATAACTCTTTTGAGATATGTTAAGATATTTGTCATGGACAAACTGGTTATCAGAGGGGGAAAACCGCTCAAGGGAGAGGTTCGGATAAGCGGGGCAAAAAATGCTGCACTGCCTATTATGGCCTCAACCATTCTTGCGCATGGGGAACATACCATTGAAAGAGTTCCTCACCTGAGAGATGTCATGACCATGGGAAGGCTGCTTGCCAATCTCGGCGCCGGTTTTCATTTCGAAGATAATAAAACCATATTAGATTGCAGCAAAATCAATAATTTCGAAGCACCGTACGACCTTGTAAAGACCATGCGCGCATCGGTACTCGTATTATGCCCACTTGTGGCAAGATTCGGAAGGGCAAAGGTCTCCCTGCCAGGCGGATGCGCTATCGGTGCAAGACCCATAAACCTGCACCTGATGGGTCTGGAGAAAATGGGCGCAAAGATACAGCTCGAATCAGGATATGTAATTGCAAAGGCTAATCGGCTCAAAGGCGCATCGATTTATTTAGACACCATCACTGTGACAGGCACAGAAAACCTCATAATGGCTGCTGTACTGGCAAAGGGAACTACCATCCTCGAAAATGCTGCAAGGGAGCCGGAAGTTGTTGACCTCGCCAATTGCCTTATTGCAATGGGGGCAAAGATAAGCGGTGCAGGGGACAGCGTTATCGAGATAGAGGGAGTAGATGAACTGAAACCCATAAACAATTACAGGATAATACCCGACAGGATAGAGACAGGGACATTTATGGCCACAGCAGGAATCACAGGAGGAGATTTGGTACTTAAGGACTGCAAACCCGAACACCTCGATGCCGTAATAATGAAATTGAAGGACGCAGGCGTTGTATTTAAAGAGACCAAAAAGGGGCTCAGGGTAATAGGACCTGAAAGGCTCACTGCAAGGGATGCAAAGACAATACCCTATCCTGGATTTCCAACAGACATGCAGGCGCAGTTCATGGCAATGATGACAGTCGCAAATGGAACAAGCGTTATTAAAGAGACCGTATTCGAAAACAGGTTCATGCATGTGGCGGAACTGAAGAGAATGGGTGCTGACATAAGCATAGAAGGCGGAACAGCCACGATAAAGGGCGTTGAAAAACTCAAAGGAGCGCCTGTAATGGCTACTGATCTCAGGGCATCAGCATCACTTGTTGTAGCTGCGTTATGCGCTGAAGGAGAAACCGTTATTCATAGAATTTATCACCTCGACAGGGGATACGAAAAAATGGATGAAAAACTCAGGCATGTCGGGGCTGATATTGAGAGAATTACTTCTTAAACATCTTCCTTAACTCATCCATCGATATGAAAATCCTTGTTGGCCTGCCGTGGGGGCAGGTGTGCGGATTTTCTGTTTCTTCAAGGTCTCTCAGTAATTGTGCAATTCTTATGCCGTCAGGAACTTCCTTTCCTCTGATGGATTTATGGCATGCAAGCTTTGCGGCAAGCACTTTTCTTACTGAATCAATTGGTTCAAGCATGTCATTCCCTTGCCCCTTAACCCTTAACCCTTGACTCTCATTTATTAACGATGCTGCTATATCACTCATCAATGCATTCAAATCAGCATCCCTCAAAATTTCAGGAAGACTCCTTATGATTAAAGTCGCGTGACCAAAATCTTCCAATTCAAGGCCTAATTCATTTAAAACTTGCAGGTTATCAAGTATTACCTTATATTCACTGCCCTGAAGCTTGATCTGCTGAGGGAAAAGAAGCCTGTAAGATTGTATATCATTACCTTTTAAGAGCCTTTCGTAATTGATCCTCTCGTGGGCTGCGTGGTAATCAATTATCGTGATGCCCCCTTTTCCAGGAACTGCAACAAATGTATCACCGAGGTAGAGGAATGGAATACTATCAATATGCGAGATAATATCATAAGGGGAAACCGGCTCGGAAACTATCACCGAACTATAGAGTTGGAGTGTTGGAATGTTGGAGTATTGAGAAGTTTTCTCTGTAGCTTTTTCATTACTCCAATACTCTAATACCCCATCCTTTAATGCTTCTTTCGCTGCTTGATGCACAAAATTGAACACACTGCTCTTGTCCTCAAACCTCACTTCTCTTTTTGTGGGATGGACATTGAAATCAACCTTCTTTGGATCTATTCCAATAAAAAGAAAAAATACAGGATGTCTGTCTTTTGGTATCAACTCTTCATATGCCTTATAAACAGCATAGGTTATGGATTGGTCTTTAACAGGCCTGTTGTTAATGAACAGAAATTGGCTGTTTCTATTATTCCTTAAATTAGTTGTCTTGCCCAGAAATGCCCTGATACTTATTTGACCATCTTCAGCTTTTGTTTCCATCAACTCATTCACAAAATCTTTTCCAAAGATCTGCACAAGCCTTTCCTTATAAGACAAGGCCGACGGGAGATTCAATACATCATCGCTGTCCATTCTTAAAACAAATCCTATCTGATAATGTGATATTGCCTCGCGTGTCACCGTATCAATAATATGATAATTTTCTGTGCTGTCTGATTTAAGAAACTTACGCCTCGCAGGCGTATTAAAGAAAAGGTCTTTTATCTCAATGGTTGTGCCTATTGCAGGGCAATCCTTAATCTCTTTTACATCTCCACCAACAATTTCTATACATGTTCCTGTTTCATCTTGATGCGAAGTAATTAATCTTATCCTTGAAACAGATGCGATAGATGAAAGGGCCTCTCCCCTGAAGCCCATGGTTTTTATATTAAAGAGGTCGTGTTCATCTTTGATCTTGCTCGTGGCATATCTTTCAAAGGCAAGCAGTGCATCTTCCCTGTCCATGCCAATGCCGTTGTCAGAGACCTTGATAAGTCCTTTGCCTGCTTTTAAAATATCTACCTCGATCCGTGAAGCACCGGCATCTATGGAGTTTTCCATAAGCTCCTTTACCACAGATGCAGGACGCTCAACCACCTCGCCCGCAGCGATCTTATTTCGGAGATTTAATGGAAGGACATTGATACGCGGCATGGATTATTTTAACACAATCTTGCTATAATTCTTTTTGTGAAAAATCTTGTTAAAATTCCCTCCCTTGCTCAGAAAAAAATCCTGATGAAGGGCAATGAGGCCATTGCAGAGGCTGCAATACAGGCTGGATGCAGATTCTATGCAGGCTATCCAATAACACCCCAAAACGAAATCCCGGAATATATGTCATGGCGCATGCCCGAAGTGGATGGAACATTTATTCAGGCAGAAAGCGAATTGTCGGCAATAAATATGGTATTCGGCGCATCGGCATGCGGTGCAAGGGCAATGACATCTTCGAGCAGTCCTGGAATAAGCCTGAAACAGGAAGGGATATCATACCTTGCAGGCGCTGAACTTCCTGCAGTTATCGTGAACATGCAGAGGGGCGGGCCCGGCCTCGGCAATATCTCGGCAAGCCAGGCAGACTATTTTCAGGCAGTAAAGGGAGGCGGACATGGAGATTACAGACTTTTAGTTTATGCCCCATACAATCTACAGGAACTCTGGGATCTCACGATGCTCTCCTTTGATAAGGCCGATGAATACAGAAATCCTGTCATGATACTCGGTGACGGAATACTCGGGCAGATGATGGAGCCCTTTGTTCCGACACCTTATGTAAGGCATGAACTCCCGAGAAAAACATGGGCACTTACAGGATGCAAAGGCAGAAAACCGAATGTCATAAAATCCCTTTTCATGGGAGAGGGGGAACTGGAACAGAGAAATTACATGCTTCAGGCCAAATACCAGAAAATGAAAGAAATGGAAGTAAGATTTCAGTCATACAATACACATGATGCAGAATTGATCGTGGTTGCCTTCGGCATTGCAGCACGCATTGCAATGGCTGCTGTCAGAAGATTGAGAAATGAAGGTCGTGGAATTGGCCATAAAATCGGATTATTCAGACCAATAACGCTCTTCCCTTTCCCTGAAAAACAGATAAGCGACCTATCAGATAAAAACAGAAGATTCATTGTCGTGGAGTTGAATGCAGGGCAGATGGTTGAAGATGTGAGGCTTGCGGTTAATGGAAGGTCCGAAGTGCTCTTTTACGGCAGGCCAGGCGGTGCGATCATCACGCCGGAGGAATTGTATGAAAAGCTTTTACCACTCGCTTAACTTGGCTTAGAATTTCTTTCTTCGCTGTCTCAAAATCAGCCTTTATCCTGCAGCCGGCAGCGTTTTTATGCCCGCCGCCTCCAAATGCCTCTGCAATACGGGCCACATTTATATCGTCCTTTGACCTCAGACTTATTTTGTAATGGGTATCATCTATCTCTCGGAAAAGTACCGAGACCTGCACATCTTTCATAATCCTTGGGAATTCAACAAAATGTTCCGTATCATCTGGAGATGTGGATGTCTCTTCAAACATCCTCCTTGTCACCTTAACAATGGCAGTCCCGTCTTCTCTCTCCAATGTATTAAGAACCCTCATAAAGAGATCGAAACGCCCTTCAGACCAGGCCTCAAAAAGCCATCTATAAATCACATGGGGTTTCGCACCTGCCTCGATTAGGTCAGAGGCAACTCTAAGAACTCCAGATGTGGTGTTTTCGTATCGGAAATTGCCTGTATCCACAGCTATAGCTGCATAGAGATTTACCGCCATATCTTCAGTAATCTTTATGCCGAGTTCTTTTATGAGATGATAAATCATAAGCCCGGTAGCTGCCGAATCAGGCATCACCCAGCGTATATCTCCGAATGGCCTTTCGGATTCGTGGTGGTCAATAACAGCAGAAATTTGAGATTTGAGATTTGAGATTTGAGATTTGTCTGTTGTAATGCGGTCAATGTCATTACAGTCTATGAGGATAAGATTTCTGAAATCCGTTATCCTTGAACTGCGAACCGTGAACTGTTCCAGTGTAATAAACTTCTCCTGCCCCGGCAGAAATCTATACTGGTGAGGCACAGGATCCTTGCATAGAAGGACTGTTTTCTTTCCAAATCCTTGAAGGGACATTGATAGTGCAATAGCCGAGCCAAGACCGTCGCCGTCAGGGTTCATATGGGTGGCTATAAGAAACCCGTCTTCTTTTTTCAGGAAGTCCAGAAGTTCTAAAGGCGGCATCATATATCGCTTTTCTCTTTTATCTCTCTCAGCAGCTTATCAATCCTGTCGCCATGCTCTATTGACCTGTCAATCCTGAATTCAATGGTAGGAATAAACTTTGTCCTCACCCTTTTCGACACTTCGCTGCGTATAAGACCCTTTGCAGAATTCAGTATTTCGAGAGTGATGTCCTTATCTTCTTCTTTCATAACACTTATGAATATCCTTGCAATCTTCAGGTCTTCTGACATCTCCACATCGGTAACAGTGACAAATCCAAGGCGGGGATCTTTTACCCTTCTCATGATTATGTCTGCAATTTCTTCCCTGAGGAGGATGCTTAATCTCTGTGATCTCTTATATGGATGCATGATTAGCTCATAGCTCATGGCTCATAGTTCATAGCTACTATGAGCCATGAGCTATGAACTATGAGCTTATTATAGTTTTGCTGCTATTTTCTCGATGATATAATTTTCGAGTATATCCCCGACTTTAAGGTCATTGAAATTCTCTATCATAATGCCACATTCATAGCCTGTCTGTGCTTCCTTTACATCTTCCTTAAATCTCTTCAATGATGCAAGCTTTCCCTCATAGACTACTATATTATCCCTTATGACCCTGATACCATCGCTTGCACGGCTTATCATTCCGTCTATGACATAACAGCCTGCAATTGTACCGAGTCTCGACACCTGGAATGTCTGTCTCACTTCTGCCCTGCCAAGAACCTTCTCCTTGAGTGTAGGCTCCAGCATTCCTTCAAGCGCCTTTTTCACATCCTCAATGGCATCATAAATTATATTATAAAGCCTTATGTCAACGCCTTCCTTCTCTGCAAGCTGAGAAGCCTTGAGTTCGGGGCGTACGTTAAAACCGATTATAATCGCATTTGATGCAGTGGCGAGCATAACATCCGATTCGTTTATACCTCCAACAGCAGCGTGGATAACCCTCACCTTCACTTCCGGGTGGGTTATGCCTTCAAGCGCACTCCTTATGGCCTCAACAGAACCCTGCACATCTCCTTTTATAACAATGCCAAGTTCTTTTATCTGTCCTTCCTTTATCTTCGAATACAGTTCATCAAGGGTCAGCTTTTTGTGCCTTGCAGCCTCTGCAAGCCTCTGTTTCTGAAGCCTTGCAAGGGCAATCTGCCTTGCCTTCTTTTCGTCTTCGACACAGGTAAAGACATCGCCGGCGGTAGGCACCTCCGAGAATCCGATAATCTCCACAGGGGTTGATGGCCCTGCCTCATTTATCTTTTTCCCTGTATCATCGATAAGTGCCCTCACTTTGCCCGATGCGGATCCTGCAACAAAGGCATCTCCGACCCTCAATGTGCCTGATTGAATAAGAACCGTTGCAACCGGCCCTCTGCCCTTGTCGAGCTTGGCTTCAATAATCGTTCCCCGTGCAGGTCTATTTGGATTTGCCTTAAGCTCCATTACCTCTGCCTGGAGCAGTATCATTTCCAACAGGTGCTCGATGCCTATCTTTTTCTTTGCTGAAACCTCAACAAAAATGTTCTGACCGCCCCACTCTTCGGATACAATTCCACGCTCTGCAAGCTCGTTCCTAACCCTTGCAGGATTTGCCTCCGGTTTGTCTATTTTGTTAATAGCAACAATAATAGGCACATTTGCTGCCTTTGAATGGTCTATTGCCTCTATAGTTTGCGGCATTACGCCATCATCTGCTGCTACGACGAGAACAACTATATCCGTAACCTTTGCTCCCCTTGCCCTGAGCGCAGTGAATGCCTCATGTCCGGGTGTATCGAGAAACGTTATGTCCTTGCCCTGAAGCGATACCTTATATGCACCTATATGCTGTGTAATACCTCCAGCCTCTGTCTCTGTCACCTTTGTTTGACGTATCGCATCCAGCAGGGAGGTCTTTCCGTGATCAACATGCCCCATTATGGTAACAACAGGCGGTCTATGAATAAGATTGGCAGATTCCTCCACGATCTCTTCTATGACATCGATATGTTCCGGAGCAACAGTTTCAACTTTAACTCCAAAGCCATCTGCTACAAGCACGGCAGCATCCATATCCACGGGCTGATTAATCGTCGGCATATATCCCATTTCCATGAACTTCTTGATGACATCAGGGATCTTGCAACCTATCAATTCCGCAAACTCTTTTACTGTAGTGCCCTCTACCAGCTTTATGGATTTCTTTCTCGGCGCCGTTATTGGGGGAGCAGGCGCTGGTTCTATCTTCCTGAATCTGTCCCTGAACTTCTTTGTCGGCTTTTGTTCAGCCCACTTCTTTGGCTCTATCTTCTTGATTGCCTGAAATGCCTTCTGCATCCCGGGCTTCACCTTAAACTTCTCTACCTTCTCAACTTCTATCTCTTTTTTGAATCTATCCGGTATCTTTGTCTCTACTTCCTCTTCGGGAATGGCAATTGGCGGAACACTTATCTCTACTTCCTTTTCTTCGAATTCCCTCTTTTCTTCTTCTTTTACGGCAGGCTTAATAGGCTCCGGTCGTTTTTCTATCCTCTCGATTTTTTCGGGCTTCTCTGCTATTTTTTCTTTTTCAATTTTCTCTACCTTCTCTGCTTTTTTAACCTTCTCGATTTTCTCGTCCTTCTTTTCCTCTACTTTTTTCTCTATTCTGGCCTCTTTTGGCGGCGCTGTTTTTTCCTTAGGCTTTACAACCTTTACATGCCTGAATATCTGCCTTATCCTGTCTGCTTCTTCGATGCTGAGTTTTATGAGGGTTGTGCCTTTTTTGAACTCTACACCCCTCATTCGAGCCAGCTCTCTTACTATATCGGTAGATTTTACCTTTATCCCGGATTCCTTTAATTCCTTTGCCAGTTCGGTGCTTTTTATTTCCTTATCAGGCATCTATGTTTTAACCTCCAGTAAATTCAAGTGGGAAGTAAGAAGCGGAAAGCACTTCCTATTTCCCACTTATTAATGTTATCATAAAGAACTTTTTTTATGCAATTTAACTTTGGGGCTTTGCCCAAACCCGGTGGTAATAATAAAAATTGATTTTAGGTAGTTTGAGGGACGCTGTCCCTCAAAGAGGAGGTCATATGGCAAGCTGTTCTGTTTGTGGAAAGAAAAAAATAGTTGGCAACAATGTAAGCCACGCAAATAATAAGACAAAGCGCGTCTTGATGCCGAATATCCAGAGGATCAGGGTTGTAACTGATGGCGGAGGTACAAAAAGGGTATATGTTTGTACAAGATGCATACGATCAAAAAAAGTGGTAAAAGCAGCCTGAAAAAAGCAGGTACAATCCTGTCTTCAATTTTCAAAGATCTCGGCATTGAAGATAAAATCAGACTCAATTCAATGCAGGAGGAGTGGCATAGGCTATTCAATGAGCCTTTGTCCCTGCACACCTATCCTGTGGATATAAAAGACAGGGAACTGACCATAAATGTCGATTCCCCTGCATGGCTCGGCCAGTTAAAGTTCTTTAAGCTGGACATAATAAAAAAACTTCAGGCATACAATGTCAGTTCCGTTAAATTCAAACACGGAAAGGTCTATCAGAAAAAGGGGCAAAGGGCAAGAGGTAAGGGGCAAGAAGATCCAAACCAATTCCCCAAATCCTTCACGGATTCTGAATTTGCATGGATAAATCAGACCGTCTCAACAGTATCTGATCCAGAGCTTCAAGAAAATATCAGGAAGGCAATAGAAAAAGCAATGAGCAGATAAACACCTATTGCCCATTGCCTGTTTTTACCCCGTTAGAAAGTCCCTTTCTAACGGGTTTACGCTGATTCCGCCTTCTTTTTATAAACTATTATCGGCTTTTCTTTCTTTGTGATAGACTCTTCGTTTATTATGCATTCGGTAATGCCACCCCTGGAAGGTATCTCATACATAACATCGAGCATCACGTCTTCCAGTATTGCCCTCAGTCCCCTTGCTCCAGCCTTTCTTTCTACGGCCTTCTTTGCTATGGCAGCAAGAGCTGCGTCTGTGAACTTCAGGCGGACATCGTCCAGAGACAGGAGCTTTTGATACTGCTTTGTCAGGGCATTCTTGGGCTCTGTCAGTATCTTTACCAGCGCTGCCTCATCCAACTCATCTAAGGTCGCAACAACAGGAAGCCTTCCTATAAACTCAGGGATAAGCCCATACTTCATCAGATCTTCAGGCTCTACAAGGCTAAAGACATTGCTTATCTTCTTCTCCTTTATGCTGAGCATTTCTACGCCAAACCCTATGCTCTTTTTGCCTGTCCTCTGCTCTATTATCTTATCGAGTCCTACAAAGGCGCCGCCGCATATAAAGAGGATATTGGTTGTATTAAGCTGTATATACTCCTGCTGCGGATGCTTCCTGCCGCCCTGAGGAGGTATATTAGCCACTGTCCCTTCTATTATCTTCAATAGGGCCTGCTGAACGCCCTCTCCCGATACATCCCTCGTTATGGATGGACTGTCCGACTTTCTGCTGATCTTGTCAATTTCATCTATATATATTATCCCCATCTGTGCTTTTTCCACATCATAGTCCGCTGCCTGAAGGAGTTTCAAAAGCACATTTTCCACATCCTCCCCTACATACCCTGCCTCTGTTAGGGTGGTTGCATCCGCTATAGTAAAAGGCACATCAAGGAATCTGGCCAGTGTCTGGGCCAGAAGTGTTTTACCTGTGCCTGTCGGCCCTATCAGTAGTATGTTGCTCTTCTGGAGTTCCACGTCAGTTTTTGAACCGCTGAATATCCTCTTATAATGGTTGTGAACAGCAACCGAAAGTATTTTCTTTGCCCTTTCCTGTCCGATAACATAATCATTCAGGAACTTATGTATCTCCACAGGGGTCGGCAGTTTCTTTGATAAATCCCTGTCGGATGCATGGACCTCTTCATCTATTATTTCATTGCATAAACCCACGCACTCATCGCATATATAAACCATGGGGCCTGCGATCAGCTTTTTGACCTCATCCTGCCCCTTCCCGCAGAAAGAGCATCTGAGAATGCTTTCACTCGTCTTCTTTGCCATCAAAACCTCCGATTTAGCTCATATGTTAGCTAATAGCTCATAGTAAAAATATTACATTGGACTATGAGCAATGAGCCAAAAGCTATTTCTTCTTCGTCTCCTTTATCGTAGCTATCACATCATCCACTATGCCGTAATCCTTTGCATCACTACCGGACATAAAGAAGTCCCTTTCCGTATCTGCCTGAACCTTCTCTAATGGTTGTCCAGTATGCCTTGCGAGGATTCCGTTCAGCGTCTCCTTCATCTTCAATATCTCCCTTGCATGTATCTCCACATCGGTCGCCTGCCCATAAAAACCGCCTATGGGCTGGTGTATCATTATACGCGAATGCGGAAGTGCAAACCTCTTGCCCTTTGTTCCCGCTGTTAAAAGAAGTGCTCCCATGCTCGCTGCCTGGCCGATACAGTATGTTGCAATGTCCGGCTTGACATACTGCATAGTGTCGTATATCGCAAGGCCTGCTGACACAACACCTCCCGGCGAATTTATATATATATGTATATCCTTGTCAGGGTCTTCTGTCTGAAGGAAAAGCAACTGGGCTATAACCACATTAGCCACATTGTCGTCTATAGCCGTGCCGATAAAGATTATCCTGTCCTTGAGGAGCCTTGAGTAGATATCGTAAACCCTCTCTGTCCTTCCTGTCTGCTCTATAACAATAGGAACAATGCTCATAAAATTATTCTCCTTCTTCTATTTTCGCTTTATTTAAGAGAAAGTTTAGCACCTTCTTTTCAAAGACCGACTGCTTAAGCCCTTCAAGAGAGCCATCTTTCGCCGTATAATACTTTATAACATCCTCGGGAGATATATAAAACCTCCGGGCAATATTCAGTATCTCCTCTTTCATATCCTCATCGGAGACATTTATGCCTTCTTTTTCTCCTATCAGCTCCAGCAGAATGGCTGCCCTTACGCTCTTTTCTGCGTGGGGCTTTATCTCTTCTATGATCTCCTCGTCTGTCCTCTGGTCATTGCCTGCAGCCCTCACCTCGCCTATTATTCCGTTGATTTCGGCATTAAGCAGGCCTTCCGGGACATCAAAGCTGTGTGTCTCTATAAGCTTATCGAGGATCTCCCTCTGCTTAGTCCTTTCCGCATCTCTATTCTTGGATGCAATTATATTCTCCTTCACCCTATCTTTTAATTGTCCCATGTTTTCGAAACCCAGATCCTTTGCAAACTCATCGTCAATGGCGGGAAGGTTGCGCCTCTTGATATCCTTCATCTTTACTTCAAACCTGGGTCTCTTTCCTGCAAACTGGGTCTGTGAATCCTCAGGAAAGCTTGCCTCAATAATAAATTCCTCATCCTTTTTCTTGCCGATAAGTCCGTCAAAAAACTCCTGTGGATAAGGGCCGCTGCCGACCTTTAAGACAACATCCTTTGAAATGGTATTTTCAACGATATAATCAACAGTTACGAGATCTCCGGCGTTTACCGAGTCATCTGCAGACTCGTATGTTGCCCTTTCTTCTGCAAGCCTGTTTAAAACGGCATCTACCTCTTCATCACTGACTTCTACAGGAACTTCCTTAACAGTCATATTTTCATAATCGAGATTTTCCACCCGTGGTCTCACCTCCACGGAAACAGTCATGGAGATAGGCTCGTTCCTCTTAAAGTCAAAGGATTCCTCAACAACAGGCCTCGAAACAGGCGTTATATCAGCCTCTTTTATTGCCTTGAGATAGTATTCCGGTATGATCTTTTCCAGGACATCGGCTTCTATTTCCTTGCCAAACTTCTTTTCTATCAAATGCATGGGAGCCTTGCCCGGCCTGAAACCGGGAATCCTTGCCCTTTTCTGCGCCTCGTTGAGGCCCCTTTTTATCTCTGACTCTACGGCCTCTGCCGGAACCTCTATTTTAAGCCTTTTTTTTGTGGACGATACATCCTCAAGTGCCTTTAACAATTTCTCCTCCTCAGTTTTAGCTAAGGTCAAGGTTAGGGTTAAGAAATCTTTTGCCTTTGTCTTGACCTCAACCTTGACCTTAACCTTAATCTTTTGATTGACTTATAGGTTTTTTAGTGTAACACTTAGTTATATGACTTTGTCAATTTAAGGGCAGAAAACTTAAAGCCGCATAAGGAATACATGACAAAGGCCAAGATAAAAAAAGACCATCTAAAACTAATCTTTGACCGTCTGAAAACCTCCCACAGGATTATCGGCCCGAAGGTAGAGGGTAATGTTATAGTCCTTGCAGAAATTGCAGATCTTCGTGACATCCCTGCCGGCTGCAAAGAGCAGCAAGGTAGAGGCACTTACAGACTCGGCAAAAACAGTAGCCAGTTATCAGTAGCCAGCAGCCAGATTTTTTCATTTTCAGTAGGTCCTGACTCCTTCAAACGATTCATGAGTCCTCCGGTCAGGGAAAATTTCGCTTTTAAAAAATCGAAAAAGGGAATATCAATAAGTCAAAACTCCTCTCAGGTCAGGGAGATTTCAACGGCATTTATCGGAATGAGGGCATGTGACATAGCGGCATTAAGGCTCCTCGATAAGGTTTTTTTGGAAGGACCTGTAAAAGATGCCGGTTATGATTCATTGAGGAGAAACTCTCTAATCGTCGGCATCAATTGCCTGTATCCAGGTGATAATTGTTTCTGCAGTTCTATGGATACCGGACCCGTGATAAGGGATGGCTTTGATATGGCTGTCACAGAGCTTGATGATTCGTTCCTCCTTGAAATAGGGACAGTCAGGGGGAGAGAGATACTAAATGGTCTGCCGATAGATGAAGTTAGTGATAAAGACTTGAGTGAAAAAGTTTCGAAAATAGAGAAGTGTAAAAAGATGATAAAAAAATCAATCAAAGTCAGCGAACTTCCATGGCTCATCTACAGAAACCTCGAACATCCGCGATGGGCAGATGTTGCCGGACGATGCCTTGCGTGCGGCAACTGCACACAGGTTTGCCCCACATGTTTCTGCAATTCAAGCTATGACAATCTCCAGTTGTCAGGAATCTCAAAAAAATTACCCGAACTCTCAGGCGCAAGAATAAGGACATGGGATTCGTGTTTTTCCACAAATTTCGCGCGGGTGCATGGGGGCAACTTCAGGCCTTCAAGGAGGGCGAGATACAGGCAATGGATGTCCCATAAACTGGCATACTGGATAGACCAGTTCGGTTCGCCTGGATGTGTTGGCTGCGGAAGATGCATCACGTGGTGTCCGGTAGGAATCGACATCACACAGGAACTGGAGGCATTGCATGCACGATAAATCTATACCTTTTGAGGCAACAATAAGGTGGATAAAAAAAGAGACCAGGGATACTGCTACCTATGCCCTGAAAATAAACAGCAGGGAGATACAGAGGACTTATACCTTTAAGCCCGGTCAGTTCAATATGCTATATATACCTGGCATAGGCGAAGCCCCCATATCCATAAGCTCCTCGCCCACAGACCATGAGATCATGCATACAATCAGGATCGCCGGTGATGTCACCACTTATATATCGAGGCTGAATGCTGGTGATGTCATAGGAGTAAGGGGTCCCTTTGGCAGCAACTGGCCGCTTGAGGAGATAGAAGATAGGGACTTGATGATAATCGCCGGAGGTGTAGGCATTGCACCGTTGAGGTCTGTCATAAGACATATACTTATGAGCGGAAGGAGGAAAAAGCCCACCTCACGGGCTCCCATCGGGAGAAAGTTTATCCTTTACGGTGCAAAAACGCCAAAGGACATGATATTCAGAGACGAATTCCCGAGGTACATGGATGCCTTTCAGGTATTTCTCACTGTGGACAAGGCAGACCCTGAGGAATACTGGAGGGGTGAAGTCGGTCTCATAACAGGGCTTTTGAATAAAGTCTCTTTCAATCCCCTTAACACAGTGGTCTTTATGTGCGGGCCCGAAGTGATGATGCAGGGCATGACAAAAGAGATGATATTGAGGGGTGTGCCGGGAGAGAAGATATTCATATCGATGGAAAGGAACATGAACTGCGGCATGGGTGTCTGCGGACACTGCATGTTCGGACCGAAGTTTGTTTGCAAAGACGGTCCTGTATTCAGGTTTACGGATATAGAAGGGTTTCTTGGAATAAAGGAGATATAGATGAAAAGGCCGAGGATAGGCGTATTCAAATTCACATCATGCGATGGATGCCAGCTCACCATCCTTAATATGGAGGACGAGATTTTAGACATCCTCGAACTCTTCGATATTGCCTATTTCCGCGAGGCCACTGACAAGCCCCTCAGGGGACAATTCGATATATCCATTGTGGAAGGCTCGATATCCACTGACTGGCAGAAGGAAGATATTGTGGATATCAGGGAAAGATCAAGGCATCTGATCACCATCGGCGCATGCGCCACATCAGGCGGATTACAGGCATTGAGGAACTGGGCAAGTCTCTCATCATATAAAAAACACGTATATCCGTCGCCTGATATGATCACTGCGCTTTCAACATCGACTCCCATATCCGATCATGTATATGTGGATTACGAACTGTGGGGATGTCCTATAAATAAGGATGCCCTTTCAGAGACACTTATATCATTCCTGATAGGCAAAAGACCCGGTATACCAAGATATAGTCTTTGCATGGAATGCAAAAGGCATGGCATACCATGCATCCTCGTTTCAAATGGAGAGCCGTGTCTCGGCCCGATTACAAAGGCAGGATGCGGCGCCTTGTGCACTTCCTTTGAAAGGCCTTGCTACGGCTGTTTCGGCCCAAAGGACGATGCAAATATAGAATCCCTCATGAGATATTTCCATAATTTGGGGTTAACACAGAAGGATTGCATATCTCTGCTGGACAAGATGAACTCCTATGCATACAGGAAGGTGCGAATTGAAGGCAGTAAGTAAAATTATAAAGGTTGATTATCTATCGCGGGTTGAGGGAGAAGGCGGCCTCGTCATCGAGATAAAGAACGGCAGGACTGCAAAACTACGTGTAAATATATTTGAGGCGCCCAGGTTCTTCGAATCCTTCCTGCGGGGAAGGCCTTATTCAGATGTGATGGACTTCACGGCAAGGATCTGCGGCATATGTCCTGTGGCATACCAGATGAGCTCTGTTCATGCAATAGAAAAAATATTCTGCATCGAGGTCGAAAAACCAATCCGCGAGTTAAGAAGGTTATTGTATTGCGGTGAATGGATAGAAAGCCATGCCCTCCATATATATCTCCTGAACGGGCCTGATTTCTTCGGCATCGAAAGCGCATGGGCTGCAAAGGAATACCTTCCCATCGCAAAAAAGGGACTAACCTTCAAAAAACTCGGAAACAAGATACTGACCATACTCGGCGGAAGGTCTGTTCATCCCGTTTCAGTAAGGATTGGCGGGTTTTACAAGACACCCGGCAAGAAAGCACTTGCCGCACTCCTGCCAGAACTCGAAAAGGCATATGAAGAATCCCTAAAAGAAATCAAATGGGCAGTGGGTCTGAATTTCAATGATAATTCATGGGACACAGAATATGTTTCACTCACACATCAGGATGAGTATCCAATGAATCACGGATCTGTGGCATCAAATAAGGGATTGATCATGCCCATGGAAAAATTTATTGAAAGTGTTCAGGAATATCAGGTCGAATATTCAACAGCACTCCATTCCGGTATCAAAAGAGACTCTTCTGTAAGCCCGTACATTGTCGGCCCTGTATCGAGGCTTAATCTGAATCATGACAGGCTGCCATCAGAGATTAAAAATGTAATTAGAGAATCTAACATATCGCTGCCCGTAACCAATACGCAGATGGGCATAATAGCGAGAACTGTGGAATTGGCATATGCATTTTACGAGGCAATAAGAATAATTAATGGATATGATGAACCTGATAAGCCTTTTGTTGATTTTGAAATAGGGGCTGGTGAGGCTGTATGGATAACAGAAGCGCCCCGCGGCATTCTTATTCACAGGTATGAACTCGACGATGCCGGCCATGTGAAAAGCTGCACCATTATTCCGCCCACATCCCAGAACTTCGGGCATATGGAAGCGGACATATACCATTTCCTCCAGAATAATGCAGACAAGTCAGAAGACTTTATCAAAAAAGAGAGCGAAAAAATCATAAGAAGCTACGACCCGTGCATATCGTGCTCTGTGCATGTGATGAAAATTGAAAAATAAATAAAAGAGGCGAAGGCAATTGCCTTCGCCTCTTTTATTTCAGTTATTAATTAATGCGCCTTAGCAGCAGCCTTTGTAACTTCTTCGACCTCTTTGGGCGCTGTCAGAGCCTCCACAAGATAACCCATCGCTGTTCCAGCTATAGACCCAACCACTATGCTCACCGGTGCTATACACACTATCCCGAGGAGTATTCCCACTGCAACTACCATCCTCACTATTACTGTTGGCTCAATCGGTCCTCCCATTAGATGCTTGAGCACTAT
>JAGUWD010000004.1 GCA_020062545.1 Thermodesulfovibrionales bacterium | reverse complement strand
GTCATATATTGTAATTTTAATTGTTATTTGATATTATTTTATGACTTTTGGAGATGTTTTTGAACTTTTGTTTTGGTTCCTATAGTAAAAATGAAAAAGATTAATTTTTTGCTGTTTATTTTGTTCTTCTTTTCCTTTCTTAGCATTGTCGATGCTGAAACTGTTAGGTATTATGAAAAACCTGATGGTAAATCGAGAAATATGAAATTTTTAAAAGTATTGGTTAATGGTATTCCCGTTGAGATGATATTTGATACTGGCGCATCCGGTATTGTTCTTACAAAAGAAACTTATAAAAAAATTGGCTCTCCTTTTATATTGGGTCAAGGTAAAAATCATACTGCGGGCGGTGTTGTTCCTGCTTATTTTTTTAAGTTGTTCTCTGTTAAACTTGGTAGTATTGAAGCAAGGAACATCATTGCATCTACTCATGATGGGCTTGAAGTTAATATTTTAGGTGCTGATTTCTTTAAGCATTTTAATTACTTTGTGAATGAGAGAGAAAAAGCAATTACTTTTACAACAGATAATAGTTTTAACAATCCTTTCCCCGGGGATGATTTTAAAACTGTAATCTCGGGTCCAAATTCCTCTCTTAAGTATCGTGTTAGAGATAAGGAACAATAATTTTACATAATCCAAAACTCTTTTTATGTAAAATTGGCATATATTTTGCTTTACATTGGAAATTGCCTTAACTTCTTGAAAATATTGGAGTATTTAATTTTTTTATACCCTTATATTTTTTGTAAGATATATTATGTAAAGTTAAAATACGGGACTGTTGATATAATTTTCTTTTTGGAGGATATTTTATGAGATATTCTAAGATGTTTATACCTACTATGCGTGAAGTTCCATCTGAAGCAGAGGCTATCAGCCATAAACTTATGCTCAGGGCCGGTTATGTCCGACAGCTTGCTGCCGGGCTTTATATATTCCTACCCCTCGGCTGGCGTGTATTGAATAGAATAAACAAAATTCTTAAAGAAGAAATGGAAGCCATCGGTGCCCAGGAAATATCTATGCCTATACTCCACCCCGCCGAGGTCTGGCAAAAGACAGGTCGTTGGTATGAGATAAAAGATGAAATGTTTCGCTTAAAAGACAGGACAGACAGAGATATGTGTCTTGGAATGACCCATGAAGAGATAATGACATGGCTTGCATCCAGGGAAATCCGTTCATACAGACAACTGCCACAGATCTGGTACCAGATACAGACAAAGTTAAGGGATGAGGCAAGACCTAAAAGTGGTGTTTTGAGGACAAGGGAATTTATTATGAAAGATAGTTATAGCTTTGATATTGATGAAGAAGGACTCGAAAAAAACTACAAACTCCATGCAGATGCATACCACAGGATATTTAAGAGATGCGGTCTTAAATTTTATCAGGTTGAGTCAGACCCGGGAATGATGGGAGGTGCAACTGCCCACGAATTCATGGCACCCAGCCCTGCTGGAGAGGATGAAATTGTTATTTGTGAATCATGTGGTTACACTGCCAATGTTGAAGTTGCACATTCTGTTTCACCTGTAATTAGAGATATGAAATGGAATTATGAAGAAGTTCATACACCGCAAAAAAAGACAATAAAAGAGGTTTCTGAGTTTTTAAATATTGAGCCAGCCTATTTTATTAAGAGTCTTTTGTTCATGGCTGTTGAAGAGCCTGTCCTTGTACTTATACGTGGAGACCAGGAACTGCATGAAAAGAAACTTGCAAGGATAATCGGACAATTCAGGACCGCCCTTAAGGAAGATGTAATGTCTACTCTTGGAGTGGAGGCAGGTTTCATAGGCCCTATGGGACATAAAATACGCATACTGGCTGATTCTTCCCTTAAGGAGGGAACTTATATAACAGGTGCTAATAAAGCTGACCATCATATAAAAGGAGTAAAACCGGATGTTCATTTTAAGGCTGAATGGCATGACCTGCACATTGCAAAAGAAGGGGATCATTGCCATAAATGTAATGCTTTAATTAGGACAGAGAAAGTAATTGAAATAGGTAATACTTTTAAGTTGGGAATAAAATATTCAGTGCCATTAAATGCTGTATTCCTTGACAGGAATGGACAGGAAAAGCCCATGATAATGGGCAGTTATGGCATCGGTCCTTCAAGGATCGCTGCTTCTGCCATAGAGCAGAACTATGATAAGGATGGAATAATCTGGCCTAAAGGTATTGCACCATTTGATATCGAAATAATTCCTATAAATATCAATGACAATAAGACACTTGAGGTTATGGAAGTCCTTTATGATGGGCTTGCCAAAAACAATATGGATGTTCTTATTGATGACAGGGATGAAAGACCGGGCATTAAATTTAAGGATGCGGATCTTATTGGCATACCCGTTCATATTGTTATTGGTGAAAAAACTTTAAAAGACAATCAGATAGAAATTAAAGACCGACGCACAAAGCAGATAAGAAAGGTTTCCATAGAGAATGCTGTCAGTGAAGCCATCGCCTTCTATCAAAAAATATAAGGATGCCTGCCCTGCTCCTATTGCAGTTATAGATGTAGGAACAAATACTATCAGACTTTTAGTTGGATGTGTAAAGGAAGGCAATATAGTTCGTATTGCCACAGATAGATTTGTTACACGACTCGGTCAGGATCTGCAAAAAACCGGCAGACTTAGTACAGACAGTATAGAAAAATCAATAACATCCATCCTAAAACTTAAAGGGCTTTGCAAAAAATACGGTGTGAAAAAAATAATTGCTTTGGGCACAAGCGCCTTAAGGGAAGCTAAAAACAGCGAAGAATTTTTAACTGATGTTAAAAAAAGTGCAGGAATAGATATCGAGGTCATATCCGGAGAAAAAGAGGCAGAATTAACCTTAAAAGGGATTCTCCCATCACTCCATCACTCAATTGCCACGTTTCCCAATTTCTTATTAATTGATATTGGTGGAGGCAGTACTGAATGGATATATTACTCAGAAGACAAAGGACAGAAGACAGAAAATATTCAAAATCTAAAGATGGGCAGCATCCCTATAGGTGCTGTAAAACTCTTCGAAACCTTTATAAAACATGACCCCCCTGCTCCATGGGAGTTGCAAATAATTAAGGATGAGGTTAAGTCTAAGGTTAAGGATCATATTTTTAGACAACTCACTCTTAATTTCGATCTCAACCTTAACCTCAATCTCGTTGTTACCGGAGGCACTACTACAACAATAGCGGCTATTGATATGAGCATGGATAAATATGATGGAGACAAAATACATCTCCATAGAATCTCCCTCCCTACCATTAAAACAATCTATAAAAAATTGGTCACGCTGCCTTACGATGAAAGGAGTAAGATAAAGGGATTGGAACCAGAAAGGGCTGACATAATAATATCAGGAACCCTTATTTTACTGGCTCTTATGGAGGCATTAAACGTTAAGGAGGTTGTTGTAAGCGACTATGGATTATTGGAAGGAGCGATTATAAGTTATCATGTGTTATAATCGTGGTTATGAAAAAGGTATTTGAAAGACCGAAAAGCCTTAAAGCAACACCATTCCGTTATTGTCCGGGCTGCGGACACAGCTTAATTCACAGATTAATAGCAGAGGCCATAGACAATCTGGGCATTAAAGAAAAAACCATCGGGATTGCCCCTGTAGGTTGTGCTGTTTTTGCCTATGATTACTTTGATATTGACATGATAGAGGTTGCCCATGGAAGACCGCCTGCTGCTGCAACCGGTATGAAACGCACCCTTCCTGACAGAATTGTTTTTTCTTATCAAGGAGATGGAGACCTTGCTGCAATCGGTACTGCCGAGATTATCCACGCAGCAAACAGGGGGGAGAATATCACAGTCTTTTTTGTGAATAATGCCACCTATGGAATGACAGGCGGACAGATGGCTCCAACAACCCTGCCTGAACAGAAAACCACCACGACCCAAGAGGGTAGAGATATAAAAACAGCAGGTTATCCCCTGCATGTGTCGGAAATGCTTGCAACAATCAACGGTGTTTCCTTTATTGCAAGAACTGCAGTTGACTCATTCAAAAACCTTGTAGATACAAAAAATCTCATAGAAAAGGCATTCAGATACCAGATGGAGGACAAGGGATTCAGCATGGTTGAGATATTATCGCCCTGCCCCACAGATTGGTGGATGCCTCCGGAAAAGGCTGTGAAGTGGATGAGGGATGAGATGATGAATGTGTATAAACTCGGTGTTCTTAAGGACAAATGGAAAACAGAATAATCATTGCAGGTTCAGGCGGCCAGGGCATACTGTTTTTAGGGAAATTAATAGCATATGCAGGGATGCTTGAAGGGAAAGAGGTTACATGGTTTCCTTCATATGGTGCAGAGATAAGGGGGGGCACTGCAAACTGTACGGTCATTGTTTCCGAAGAGATGATAGGCTCTCCGGTCATAAGAAATCCCAATATCCTGATAATAATGAATGAGGCATCATACAACCGTTTTTCAGAAAGGCTTTTACCAGGAGGGATTTTAATTTATGATTCGTCTCTAATTAATCTCAAATCCCAAATCCCAAATCCCAAATCCCAAAAAATTGTCGGCGTGCCTGCAACAGAGGTCTCTGCATCTTTGAAAAACACAAAATCTGCGAATATGGTTATGATAGGCGCACTTGCAGGACTTACCCATGCCTTAGACATCGATTCTGTAATCCATGCTGTTGATGAAATAACCCCGGCCCGCAGGAAAGAATCTGCAGACATGAACAAAGATCTGATAAAGAAAGGATATGATTTAGTGGCCAGTAGCCAGTAGCCGGTAGCCAGTGGACAGTTTTTATGATAAGAAAGGCAAAGATAACCGATATAAAACACATTCATAAATTTGTAAACGAGTTTGCCAAAAAAGAGGAAATGCTTCCAAGGGCGCTCAACGACCTCTATGAAGGAATAAGGGATTTCTTTATTTATGAAGATCAGGGGATAATCAAGGGCGTCTGTGCCCTGCACATTTTATGGGAGGACCTTGCAGAGATCAGATCTCTGGCTGTAAAAGAGGAGTACCGGAGAGCCGGCATAGGCAAGAGACTCATCAAGAGATGCTTAAAGGATGCAAAGGAACTGGGAATTAAACGGGTCTTTGCTCTCACATACCATCCTGATTTTTTCAAAAAAATCGGCTTTTCAGAAATCGATAAGGCTAAACTTCCTCATAAGATATGGGGCGACTGCCTGAAATGCCCGAAATTCCCTGAATGCGACGAGCTTGCGGTAATTATTTATCTTTAAGTTGTATCTTTACCTCTGCATTGACTCTTAGCTCTTCAATATGTTTTTTCAATTGTCTGTTTGTCTCCATCTTAAATAAATACTTTTCTATCTCGTCCCTTACGGATAAATAATCCTTGCCTTTGAATTCGTTTATGTGCTCCATATAAAATTGGTTAATTGCATCTTCTTTTATGTGGATCAACGAGCCAATTTTTATATCAATGTACTCCTTTAAAAGCTCATCATCCGTAGGGGTCTCAAGTTTCATCCTCTTTGCTTCTTTAATAAGCAGCAATCGGTTTATCATGGAGTTTATGACATCTTCTTCGGTGATATCTGTTACGGTTTTTTTCATTTTTATATAATTTTCCCGAAACTCCGAGAGTGTTATAGCTGTATCGTCAACATACGCAACTGCCCTGTCGATTATTTCAGAGAAACAGGTAAAGGTAGAGGTAAAGGTAAAGAATAGAAAAGATAATGCAAAGAGGACATTAAATCTTTTCATTAACCTCAATCTTAACCTGTCTTTAAAACGCATGTCCGATGCTGAAATGTATCTCACTCTTGCTTTCACCTATTTCTCTATCTAATTTATAGCCATAGTCCAATCTGAATGGACCAACAGGTGTGTTATACCTTAATCCAAGCCCTGTAGTATATTTTAGGTTTGTTATATCTGTATCCTCCATCTTCTTCCATACATTTCCTGCGTCGAGAAAGGCAACAACACCGAACCCCCTTCCAACGTCAGTTCTGAATTCGATATTGCCCATTGCAAAGGCATTTCCTCCTGTGGGAGTCCCGTCTGTTCCTTTAGGCCCAAGGGTATCCTGTTCGTAGCCCCTGACAGTTGTCCTGCCTCCAAGGAAAAATCTCTCGACAACGGGAAGTTCCCTTGTGCTCCTAAAGCCCTTTGCAACTCCTCCTCTTATCGATACAGCAAGGACTATCCTTTTGCTGAGGCTTTGATATTTGTTCGCATATAACAACATCTTGACAAAGTCTGTCTCTGATAGAAGGGCTGCGGATGCCACTTTAAAAGACAATCCGGCAAGAAGCCCTTTTTTTGGCTCAAATGGGTTGTCTCTGGTGTCATATATCAGTCCGGGACGGATCCCGCTTATTATGAGTGTTCCTGTATCTTCCTTGCTCAGCACTATATCTGGTTTTATATCCCTGGTTTTTACAACAGAGAAGTCATAATAGAACTCGGCCTTTAATGTTTCGCTGAGCTTTTTTTCTATACCTGCACTTGCAGTATCCCTCCTTATCCTGTAGCGTATATCTCCTGAATCTATGCCTTTCTCCTTCCTGTCTTCATGCAGGAGCAATGCCTTGAACGCCAGATCCTTTTCCATAAACCATGGTTCATAATACGAAAGTATGAACCGCCTTTCCAATGTGCTTAGTTCTGTCCTGAAGGATGCCTGCCTGTTCATCCCCCATAAATTTTTATAGTTTATATCGAAGAACCCCCTGAACCTCTCGTACTCGCCATAACCAAACCCGAACTCCACGGCTCCGGCATCAGCCTCCTTCAACCTGTAAAATACATCCCTCTTATCTCCCACTTTGTCTGAGAGTTTTGCCTCCACATCCGCAAACAGACCCAATCTGTAAAGCCTGTGTCGTTCCTGAAGCACGAGATTGTAGTTTAGAGGGCTGTCCTCTTTATGCAGGAATTCTCTATTTATAACGTGATATTTTGTCTGCTCATTGCCTATAATAATGGCTTTCCCGAATAAGGTAACTTCTCCCTCCTGTATATCGAAGGTGATATTTGCGGCAGTGCCTGATATTTCCCTTTCAACGGCAACGGCAGTATCCAGGAAACCCTGTTTGTTATAGATTTCGAGTATTTTTCTTCTTGCATCCGATATATCAACCTCATTGTATGGGCTTCCTTGTTTTAACTGTATTTCTCTCAGGATGTCTTCTTCTTTTATATGCCTGTTGTTTTTTATAGAGATGCTGGATAATCTCACCTGATGTCCTTCTTTTATATAAAATTTTATTTCTGCCCTGCTGTCAGTAATTTTTATGTCAGGCTCCTGAACCTCTACATATAGATAGCCGAGTGCATGATAGAACTCTGTGAGCGTCTCTATATCCGCATTCAATGCATCAGGGTTATAATAGCTGCCTGCCCGCAATGTTAAGACATCTTTCAGTCTCTCATGAGGAAAGGTAAGGCCGCCTGAGATGCCCTCAAATGTTATTGAATCCACTATATACCTATTCCCCTCGAATATAAAAAATTCAAGAGAGATGACATTATTAGAGGTGGATATTACAGGTGCGACCTGCGCAAAAGGATAACCGTATTGACGGTACAGTGTTATCATCCTCGCTGTTGTCTCTTCTACCAAGTCGTCGCTGAAGGCATTTACCTCGAAGAACGGCATCTCTTTCATTAATATCTTCGATTGTATTGCAGTATTGCCGTCGAATGAAATAACGAGTTTCTTGCCTGTATCGAGCCTTATATTTAGTATTCCGTTGTTATATGAATAGGCAAACGATGTTCCGACATATCCACGTTCTTTATAGTATTGTATTACCTTCTTTGCCAGACGCTCTATTTCCGTACGATCAAAAATATCTCCTTCTGAAAGCCTTAAATATGATCTGACAATATCCTCCGGCTCGGAGATTATTATCTTTTTTATCATTTCGGGTTGCCCCTCTATAACATTAATCATAATAGTAATCCTGTTGTCTTTTTTATGGATGATGTCCAGAATAACATCCGAATGAACAAATCCTTTTTTTTTCAATCTATCTTTCAAAGATTCAGTTGCCCTTTTTAAATTCAGGGTATTTAATCTCTCTCCATCTTCTATGCCGAATTGTTTTTTGATAAATCTATCAGAAAAATAATCATTCCCTTTAACCTTTATCGAGTCTATTATATTTTTTTCTTTTACTGTTATTTTTATTTTTGTGTTGGCATCATCGAGACTTTCAACAATAATGTCTTCGAATATCCCCTTTAAAAAAGCCCTTTTGATGCCCTCCCTCACATTGGTTTTATTCAGGACATTCCCTTTATTAATATCCAGCAAATATAAAAGCTCATCCTCGGAAATGGAATAAAGGCCTGAAACCTCAATATGGGTGATAGGCTGAGAACTGGCAAAGGCAGGAGCAGCAAAGCAGCAGAGCAGAAGTGCAAAAGCGCAGAAGTGCAGAAGCAAAGAAAAATACTTCCCTAATAAAACTTCTGCTCTGTCGCTCTGTCGCTCTGTTGTACTATTTGAACTCAAACCTGAATTTAATATCTCCACCTATTCCGCCTCTTTCGTCTCTTAGTCCAACAAGGGATGTATTTTTCCCCAATGTATATTCCAATTTCAATACCTGTTCTTCACCTGTACCCACAGCAGTGCTGTAGGTCACATAAAGCTTGTCTCCTAAAAGCCTTTTTGCTATTGTTACGCGTGGCGTCACAGTGCCAGTGGATTTCGAGATATAGGGGTCTATTTGAACCCTGTCAAATCCGGTAATAGTTTTTAGCCTCTCTTCGAATACATCCTGCAGTTTCCCTGTAATGAATGAGGTAGCCTCACCTGCACCGATGCCGCCTTCGAGTCCCTTAAGGTGTTTTCCCATCTGTCCGACGGTAAGCAGGCTAAAGATATCTGTTTCGTCCAGTGCCGGATTGGATGATAGCGAGAGATTAAACTGCTCTATATAACCATCCAGATTGAGTCTGATGTTGTAGTTCCTTACCCTTGTTTCTGCCGCAATATCAAAGTATGGGTTTACCTGATTGGGATTTGCAAAATCTACACTTGCCTTTAATACCTTGAACTCATTATTTCTGAAATAAACGATTCCTTCTTTTGCCTCCACCTTGCCCAAGAGTATGGGTTGGCCTATAGTTCCCCTCAGAAGGATATCCATTTTCATTAAAGCCCTTGCAACATTGTTATCAATGAAAAGGTTTGTTCCAGATACCCTGATATTCAGGTTGGTTTTATCCAGCTTGGTGACCTCAACCCGCGGCCTTTCCTTGGGCCGTGCCTTGAGAAGCCAGCTCTTCCATTCTATCCTTTCGCTGTACTTCGCCCTTTTTATGGCAATGTCGCCCATGAGGGTCTGCATGTCCATGGTACCTCTGTAGTATAAATTACCGTCAAAACTGACCCAGAAGTCCCTGGATACAGAGGCTGTTATGTTATGCAATCGTGACTCCATGAAAAATCTCTTTATGGAAAACCTCTCCATGTATGCGGTTCCAGATATGCTCACATCCCCGCCTGAAAGTTTTCCGTTGGCCCTCTCAATGGTAATGCGGTCTTCATCTATATATATATAGGCAGCAATGGAAGTAAGACGATAGCTGATGTCCTTAAAGCCGAGGGTTCCGTTGCTAACATCCATGCCTCCGTTTATTTTAGGTTTCTCCCAATCACCGGAAACAGAAAAAACAAAGGATGCATTCCCCTTTACAACATCTATGGTTTTTGATATTGCCTTTAAAGGCGCCAGGGACGAAGAGCCTTCTAAAAGCAGATCATAGCTTTTACCTATCGTCATGTTTCCACTTAACTTAAATTCTGTGGTATCGCCTTTCATGGACACTGCCCCGATGGAGAGTTTTCTGTCCTCGAGTCTGGCGATAATGTCAGAGTTGTTCGTAAATCCAATCCCGTAGAGATAGAGATGCACCCTGCTTATTGTTGCAATGGCATTTATGTGGTCTTTGTCTCCATATGCCTTTATGTTGCCTGCGAGATTAAGCAATAAATCCTCGGGAATGTCTTTCAAAAAACCGGCGGCTATAAAGTCATACCGTGCAGTTTGCAGTTCGACAGTGGCAGACCACGGTAGTTTTTCGGTAAGATCTGCACTACCCTTTATGCTCATTCTGCCATTTAAAAATTCTGCGGCGATTTCTGCATGTTTATCGATCAATATGCCTTTAATCATTCCCTTTCCAACGGAATGTCCTTTATAGCTCCCTCCATTTATACTGCTCTTTAATTCTATTTTGGGATTTTCGAATGTCCCTTCTCCTCTGATATCTGTATCTGTAAGCAAAATGGTTTCGAGAATTTTGGAGCTTTTTAAACGGCTTAAACTGTTTGAACCATTTGAATCATTGGGTATGATATCGACAGCTTTTACATTCTGACCGCGAGCAGCAAAAGAAAATCTCTTGTCTAAAGTAAGTATTCCGTTAGCATTAAGAATCGATGCGCCTCTTTTTATACGTAAGGAACCAAATGAGAACTCCCTCTTTGCATAAGAGACCTTTCCGTCTGCGCTGTCCACAGAATATTTGTTTTGCAGGGCATGCAGAGATAATCTCTTTGCATGGACGTCTCCTGACGCCCTGATATCATTAGGTTTTCCATAGAGTCTGAAATCCGCATCCATGTTTCCTGTAAATGCAGGGGCATCTTGAAATGTGTCAGAAAGGGCATTGATGTCAATATTTTTTGCTGATATATTCAAGTCATAATCAGGCTCCCTCAATTCGAACAGTTCCCGTGCTTTTTTGAAATAAACACTTCCTGAAGCCCTGTACTCTTCTTTTGCAGTGTGGGCTGTGATGTTCTTGACAGTCAAGAGGTTTTTTCTATATACCATCTCGCCTTCTGCCCTGTCGAAATTTATTACCCTTTTTTTCAATACATCAGGAATGCCCAATTCACCTGTTGACAATATCGTGTTGTTCGATGCAAATTTCAGGTCTATTACAGGGTCTTTGAATGTACCGGATACAGAGCAGTTAAATTTTCCGGGGCCTGAAATGGCAGTAAAATATGGAGATGAAAACTCCTTTACATCAGCGGTTGCTCCGTTTCCTGCAAAACTCAGGGTATTGTTTTTAAGATCAACTGTTCCTGATGTTAAGATGCTCGACTTATCGGTGGAAATGAACATTTCAGGGAAATATATTTCGTCCCCCTTCATGCTGAATTCGCTTTCGATCTTTTTTACCCTGTCAAGGATATCTCTGCCCTTTGGCGTGCCAGTATAATATAAATTGCTATAATAGAAATTGCCGTGAGGGTTAAACTCGCTGCCTGCGGATTCTATCTCACCTGAAACCCTGCCCTCCGGGATATGCGGGTCCCATCGTATCAATTTGAACAGGCCTTTGCTGCTCACATCCTTTACCCCAACCTTAAGCGTATAGTAATTAACAACAGGGAGTTGTATTGCGGCTTCAACATGAGCAGTCCCTTTATAGAGACGGGCATTTCCATTAGTAAACTTCATGGTACCGTCTTTATAAAATACATTGCAGTTTAAGCTGTCAATCTCCACATCAAAGAGATTCCCGTTTGTAAGCTGCGCCTTTGCATTCCCCTGAAGATTATTTAAATATCCATTCAGTTTTCCATTAAAATTCAGGTATCCCTTTAATTTTTCTTTTACTGAAAGCAATTCCATGAGCGTCTCGATAAATAGATCACCCTTGATTTTCAAATCCAGAAAAATCCTGTTTGTCCATATCTCTTGGTCTGCGTTCAGGTCATCAATTCTTAATAAACCATGAGCAACTACCTTTCCGTCTCCCTTGTTTTTAAGACCGAAGATTCTTTTTATGGACTCGGTCAATAGACTTATCTCTGTGCTGAACTCACCACTTGATTTCTCTGTTCCGAATGTTCCTGATGTCTTTATTTCAGAGCCGTGCGATAGTATCCTTAAGCTTTTTAAATCCACCTCCCTTTCTTTTAGAAAGAAAAACATCTCCAGCACGGATGTGAATTCAGGGAACCCCTCTTTCATTACACTGATACCGCGGGCGGATATCCTGAACCGCGGGATACGGGATATTGTTATCCAGGCATTCATCCCTTCGGCCAGCAGTTTATAATCTTTGTCCTGAAGTGATAAAACGCCGTTACCGATGTCAACGGATTTTATGATTACCTTGAAGGGCATTTTTGATTCTTCCGCAAGGTATTTTTTTACATTCTGTGCTATCTCCTCAACCTGCCCCCTATCTGACTGTATAACAGGTCCTTTTATTACGAGCCTCCTTAAGACTATTTCCTTTCTCAACAGTCCGGATATCCCGACATAGCCTTTGACCCTTTCAGCACTAAAGATACGATTGCCGTTGTCATCAAATGCCTTCACATCCTTCATCTCTACAAAAAGGGGGAAGATATTTATATATATCTTCTGGGTTATGAACTTCCTGCCTGTCATCAGTTCAAGCTCAGGCAATATCACTTTTTTTAGGGCATTGGAAATATTGGGACTCCTTAGCGCATAGAAAGAGATGCCTAATAGAAGGGCTAATATTGCTATAGAGATAATCCTTTTTTTCATAGGTATTGCTATAAAATAACGGCCTGAATCGAATTCAGGACATTCATTACAGACTCTGCGTTAAGTTTGCCTCCCACATGCTGCAGATAAAACACATCCCTTGCCACCCTGTCCTCTGTATTAATGACCGCGGACACGATATCAATGCCATGTGAGTAAAGCCGTGTTGATATATCATACAACAATCCAAGCCTGTCATGGGAAAACAACTCAAGTATTGTATATTCCCCGGATGTTTCATTGTCAATTTCAACAAAAGGCGTGAATCGATGAATGGGTGAATAGGCGAATGGGTGAATAAGTGAAGTTTCACCAAGTCCTTGAAGCATTGCCTTTTTCATGTCCTCCTTTATCTGTTCCTCCATTCCCTGCCACCACATATCCCTCCAGTTGGATACCAGTATCTTATCTATCACGAGGCCATCCTTTCCCGTATAGAGTCTTGCGCGGATTATATTCATTCCCCTGAATCCAAGCACGCCAACTATTTTCGAAAAAAGGCCTGGCATATCGTCGGTTACTATGGTAAATTCCGCTGTGCCGTCCTGTCTTTCTGAAATGGAGACCAGCGGTCTTTTATCAGACGGCATTATTGCCATCTGATAGTCGGTATTTATTGCATCAAGGGTATTGGAAATCAAATATCTATCAGGCATATTTTTTACAAACTCTTTAATCTTCCCGTCCTGTATATCGAGGTATTGTCCTGTAATCCCCATGAGATGTGCCCTTGTCCTGTTGTATATATCGTGAAAGAGGTATGCCTTCCATTCTGTCCAGAAATCGGGATTAACGGCTGTCATGTCTGCATAGGTCATAAGGTATAATGCATCGAGATTGTCTTTGTTTTCCACGATCTCTGCGAGTTGCGTGACGGTTTCCGGCGCGTCGATGTCACGCATCAGGGCAAGCTTTGATAACACGATGTGGTTTTTCACAAGGAATTCTATTTTCTGTCTGTCGTTATGTTCTATATTAAATCTCTCCATAATGCCTTTAAGTATCCTGTATCCATAATCTTCATGATGTTTCTCAGGGGTGCCCTTGCCGATGTCGTGAAGGAGTATGGATAAGAACAGGGTCTCCTGTTTCACATTCTTTAGAATATCGGAGAGGTACTGGACTTTCTTATGATGTGTGTTTTTAAGCATCTCGAGATTTCTTATGGCAATGAGGGTATGCTCGTCCACCGTGTATCTGTGATAGGGCTCATGTATAACGAGGTGCCGTAATCTGCCGAATTCAGGGATGAACCTGTCGAGGATTCCGGTATCATGCATTTCCCTTAGTGTCTCATATACCCTGTTGCCTTTCAGTATTTCCATAAAATGCATTATTGCCTTTCTGGATGAGCGGGTCTTTTTATTGATAAAGATAAATCTGTTTCTGATAGTTTCTCTAACCCGAGGACTGAACTTTTTTCCTGTTGCTGAATAAATATGGAATGCCTCGAGTATCTTGTCAGTATTTCTAAATAGACCTTTATCTTTTACAATAATCTCATTTTTCGAAATATAAAAATCATCCGTTATTTTCTTTATACCCACAGGAATAGGGAAATCTATATACTGACGGCTGCAGATATCCGTAACTTTCAAGAGCACATTCATTATGTTCTTCGCCTTCTTATAATAAAGCCGCATGAGTATTTCTGATGAGTGGAAACGCTTTGTATCCTTAAGTCCCACATTCTTTGCTGTTCCGTCCTGAAACTCGAAGGATAAAATATCGTTTCTTCTTTTTGAGATATAATGCAGGCAAAGCCTTGTCTTTAAAATAAAATCATATGCCTTTATAAAATGTTTATAATCATTTGCGGATAGTATTTCCCTCAGCCCCTCAATTTCGTTTATCCGACTATGGGTCATCGACAATCCTATCTTTAAAAGCCATGATGTGGCGTGTATGTCCCTGAGACCTCCCCTTCCCTCTTTCACATTTGGCTCAAGGAGATACACGGAATCGCCGTATTCCCTATGCCTCCTCTCTATTTCCCTGAGTATATCTCCCACAAATTCCCTTTTCCTTTTAAATAATAGCTTCTGGTAAACATCCTGTCTGAATTCATCAAACAGGGACTGGTTACCTGCAAGGAATCTTGATTCGATCAGTGATGTGCGCGTTTGCAAATCATTCATTGCATCTTCTATGCATTCGTTCAGCGTCCTGAAACAATGGCTTATATTCAATCCAATATCCCAGAGGTGATACAGGACAGACTGTGCCGTTTCCATGCTGTCCGTATCCCGTTTTTTTGCGAGAAGCATAATATCGATATCTGAATAAGGTGCGACCTCCCTTCGTCCGTAACCTCCGACAGCAACGAGGGCTAAATCGAGTTCTGAGTTCAGAGTTCCGGGTTCAGAGTTATATACTGAAATGAGAACATTATCAACAATATCCGCCAATTGACAGGCTGTAGATCTTCCGTCACTGCCTGACTTAATGAGTTCTTCAGCCTTATCGCACAAAAGTTCATTAATATTCTGTCTTCTGTCCTCTATTTTCTGACTCCTGACTCTTGATTCCTGACTCATCTTTATTCATACCTCAATGCCACAATCGGGTCGTAAAGGGCTGCCTTTCTTGCAGGATAGACACCAAAGAAAACGCCTATAATGCCTGAAAATAAAAATGCAATAACAACAGACCACCATGTTATATGTGTGGGCAGAAAATCAAAAAAGTAATGAAGTCCTACGGACAATGCGATTCCGAGGATAATTCCTCCAACTCCTCCTATGACGCTGAGGATTACCGACTCGGCAAGGAACTGCAATAATATGTCCATGTTTTTTGCACCAATAGCCTTTCTTATGCCTATCTCCCTTGTCCTCTCTTTGACAGAGACCAGCATTATATTCATGATCCCTATCCCACCCACAATAAGCGATATGGTGGCTATTCCTGCAAGAACAGCCGTCATTATGTTAAGGATCTTTCCCATGACAGCGATCATTTCATCCTGGCTGAGAATAGTAAAATCCTCTTTATTGGCATGCCTCCTTATCAATATCCCTCTGATCTCTTTTTTCGCTTCATCTACAAACTCTGCACTTCGCACTTTTACCGTAATATTGAATAATCTGTCTGTATCAAACAATTCCAGAGCAGATGTTGTTGGAATAAATACTACATCATCTATATCAAACCCAAGGGCCATGCCTTTTGGCGCCATGATCCCTATGACACGGTACTTTGTATCGCCTATGGAAACCACTGCTCCAAGCGGGTTTGAGTCGCCTATCACCTCTTTTTTTACTGTCCTTCCAAGGACGCATACCTTCTGTCTCGAATCTACATCCGAGGCATTGATTCCCCTTCCGATTTCAATCTTCAGGTTTCTTATGTCGAAATATGGGTCCGTAACACCTACGATATATGTATCCCTGCTTTTACCCCTGTATTTTATCCATGATGTTCCTACAATGACAGGAACTGCATGGATAATATTCTTTGCCCTTTTCTCGATAAACCTTGCCTCATCATAGGTTATCTTTCTGACAGCAGATGTCCCCATATGCATGCCGCCCTCTTTCGATGTCTTTCCAGGCACAACGATGAGTATGTTAGAGCCGAGCTCGCCTAATTCTTTGTATATCTCTCTCCTTGCCCCTTCCCCGATAGATACGAGTAGGATAACTGCCCCGACACCGATTATTATCCCTATCATTGTTAGGGCGGATCTTATCTTGTTTACAAACAACGAATCTTTCGCAACACTTATTGTCTCAATAACATCCACTGAAGCATACCCCGTCTTTTATTGTGATTATCCTCTCTGCATACTCCGAGATGGATTTCTCGTGTGTTACCATTATTATGGTAGCACCCTCTTTATGTATAGATTTGAATATATCCATTATCTCCTGCCCTGTTTTTGAATCGAGATTTCCTGTTGGTTCGTCAGCAAGTATCAGTGAAGGATTATTTATCAGTGCCCGCGCTATGGAGACCCTCTGCTGCTCTCCTCCTGAAAGCTCGCTCGGCAGGTGGTTTGCACGATGGGATAAGCCGACCTTTTGCAAAAGTTCAAGCGCCCTCTTATTTCTTTCCTCTGAAGGTATTCCGCTGTAAAGCAACGGCAGTACAACATTCTTAATCGCAGAAAGCCGTGGTATGAGGTTGAAATTCTGAAATATAAACCCTATCTTTTTATTCCTTATCTCTGCCAGTTCATTGTCAGACAGGGTGTTTGTATCGATCCCGTCAAGAAAGTATTTACCCGATGTGGGCCTGTCAAGGCATCCTATGAGATTTAAAAGCGTTGATTTTCCAGAGCCGGATGGCCCCATTATGGAGAGGAATTCACCTTCTTTTATCTCAATGGTTATGCCCTTCAAAACTTCTACTACTCTGCCAGGCAGGATATAGCTTTTTCTGATATCATCAAGTATGACCATTACTTCCTTTTCACCCTTACTCCATCTTTAAGCTTTGGCGTATCAGGGTTTATTATTACCTCATCGCCCTCGCTTATCCCCGACAAGACCTCTGTATACGTCCAGTTGGAGCGTCCTGTTTTTACCTGAACAAGCCTTGCCTTTGAGTCCTTTACAACATATACAAATGAGTTCCCATTCCTTTCAATTACAGCCTGTGACGGGATAATGAGGACATTGTCCGCCTTATCGATGATTACCTCCACCTCGGCAGACATGCCGGGCTTTATGGCAGGCGGCATTTCTTTCAGCCTCGCCCTCACCTCAAATGTCCTCGTCTCCTGTTTGCCTCCCGTAACAACAGGAGAGACCCTGTAGACAGTGCCTTTAAAAACCCTATCCTGATAGGCATCCATTGTTATATTGACCTCTTTGCCTATGGATACCCTTGATATATCAGCCTCGTCTATAAACCCTTCCACATAGAGGGAATCTATGGACACGACCGTCCCCATGATGTTGCCCTTTACGATAGTATCTCCCAGTTCCACAAATCTTGCAGTGACAACACCATCTATAGGAGACCTTATGAATGAATAACTGTAATTTAATTTTGCTATTGCGAGGGAATTCTCTGCCTCTTTAACCGAGGCATCTGCAACTGCATGCTCCTTTTCTGTTAAATCGAGTTCTGCTTCCGATATATACCCTGCCTTGATTAATTCCTTTGCCCTCTTTAACCTCTTATCGGTCTCTAACAGTATGGCCTTTGCCTTTTGCAGAGTGGCTTCTGCGAGTTTTAGATTCAGATATTCTTCTTCGGAATCAAGCTCTGCAATAACTTTTTTATTGTCAACAAAAGTGCCTTCATCAAACAAGAGCTTTGTTATCCTTCCTGTCCGCTGAGAGCTTATCCTCGCCTCTGTCTCTGCCTTGATGGTACCTGTAGACGTGGCAGTAACAGTAATCAGAAAGGGCTGACGTTGAACGGTTGCTGTTTTTACATCAACACCCTTTGAAATTTTAAATAAAAGTATTACTGCTGCTGAAATGAAGACTAAAACAGCAAGAATTTTTATGCCTTTATGCATTATCATAACCTTTTAAATTCAATTCCATTCTATTAACTATAGCATCTTGTATAAAAAATTAAAAATTTTAATATACGCATTGTTTTATTGGAATAATTCAGACATTATTGTTATATTAATTATCTTATGGATAAGGTCTTAAAAAAGATTCTGAGCGATTACAAAAAGAATGAAGGCAATCTGATATACCTTTTACAGAAGATTCAGGATGCATATGGGTATGTGCCTGAAGACGCCGTCAAGTGGTTTTCGAACGAACTGGACATTCCTGCCAGCAAGTTCTACGGGGTTATAACCTTTTATCCAAAATTCCGCCTGAAGCCCACTGGCAAAAACACGATCACTGTTTGCTGTGGCGCAGCATGCCATATAAAGGGCAGCGATAAAATCCTTGGAGAGGTTAAAGGCATCCTGTCGCTCAAGGATGATGAAGATACTACTCAGAATCTATCTTTTACTGTCCAGAAGGCTACATGCATCGGTGCATGCAGTATTGCCCCCGTAGTAATTTTAAATGATCAGGTTCATGGAGACATGGATATGGAGAGAGTTTCTAAGCTGTTAAAGGGTTATGAAAAAGAGGGTGAATATACAGGTTTTGAATATTAGTCCATGAAAAACTCATCCATAGAAATAAAGGTATGCATGGGCACTTCCGGAATGGCATCCGGAGGGGCAGATGTTTTACGTGCCTTTAAACAGTTCATCCATGAAAGCGGCATAGAGGCGCAGATAGGCAAGAGATGTGATTACAAGAAGGTCGGCTGCAGAGGCTTCTGCTCAAAGGATGTGCTTGTGGATGTGGTTATTAACGGGGAAAAAACAACCTACCAGTCAGTTAAGCCCATAATGGTCGAAAGGATTGTAAGTGAGCATATTGTCAATGGAGAGCCTATATCCGAGTGGCTCACAAAAGAGGATTATGAGTCCTTCCATAATAAGCAATACAAGATTGTCCTCAGTCCCTGCGGAGAAATAGACCCTGAAAATATAGAGGATTATCTGAATATCAACGGCTATAAGGCTGCAAAAAAGGCCATTACACAGATGTCCCGGGATGATGTAATAAAAAAGGTAATTATGTCAGGACTCAGGGGCAGAGGCGGAAGCGGCTTCCTCACAGGCAGAAAATGGGAGATATGCAAAAACCAGCACGAAAATCCTAAATATATAATCTGCAATGTTGGTGAGGTTAACAGGCCATTGGCAGAAGGCAATCCCCATGCAATAATCGAAGGGCTTTTAATCGGTGGGTACGCTATAGGAGCAGAAAAGGGCTATATATATATCAGGGAACGATACCATATATCTGTCGAAAGACTGCGTACTGCCATTTCTCAGGCAAGAGAGAAGGGGTTTATCGGTAAGAATATATTTAATTCCGGTTTTAGCTTTGACATAGATTTCAGCTTCGGGACAGAGGCATTCATCTGCGGAGAAGAGACCGCATTAATGGAATCCATAGAGGGCAAAAGGGCAATGCCGAGATTCAGGCCTCCTTTCCCTGCACAGAAAGGTTTATGGGGAAAGCCCACTATAATCAACAATGCCGAAACATTCTCAAATATACCGATAATAATTGGCAAGGGTGCAAAATGGTATTCATCCATCGGGACAAAAGAGAGCAAGGGGACAAAGGTATTCACCCTTTCGGGAAAGGTGAAGAATATAGGTCTTGTGGAGATCCCTATGGGAATGTCCCTGAGAGACATAGTTTATGGCATCGGCGGAGGCGTAGAAGGAGATAAGGCACTCAAGGCAGTGCAGGTAGGAGGGCCTTCCGGGGGCCTTATTCCAGTATCAATGATAGACATGGGTCTTGATTACGAAAGCCTGTCAAAGGTTGGAAGCATTGTCGGCTCTGGTGGAATGGTTGTTTTTGACGAGGATGACTGCATCGTATCCGTCACAAAGTTTTTTATAGAATTCCTTCATCGGGAATCCTGCGGAAAGTGCACGCCGTGCAGGATCGGCACAAAGAGGATGCTTGAATTATTGACAAAGATAACAGAAGGAAAAGGAGAGGATTCGGATTTAGAAACTCTGGAGAGGTTGAGTTCATTGATGACATCGTCGTCCCTCTGCGGTCTCGGAAGGACAGCTCCAAATCCTTTTATAACAGGCCTGAGCCATTTCAGGGATGAATACATAGCGCACATAAGGGATAAAAAATGTCCTGCCGTGGTCTGCACAGCACTCATAACTTTTACTATAATAGAAGAATTATGCAAAGGCTGCGGAGCATGTCTGAGGGCATGTCCTGCAGGCGCAATAACAGGTGAGAAAAAGAAGCCCCACCATATAAATCAAGAACTCTGCATAAAGTGCGGCGCATGTTTTAAGGTATGCAAGTTTAAGGCGATTAAGAAGGAGTAACAGATTGGAGACAGAAGTCAGAAAACTCATAAAGCTCAGAATAAATGCTATTCCCGTAGAGATCCCTGAAGGCACGACTATTCTTCAGGCTGCAAAGCAGATAGGCATAGAGATCCCTACCCTCTGTTATCATCCGAAAATCACTAATTCAGGGGCATGCAGGGTATGTCTTGTCGAAGTAAATGGACTGCCTCTGACATCGTGTACAACTCTGGCAGAAGAAGGCATGGAGGTTATCACCGATTCGCCTTATATAGAAAATATGAGGAGGGACATCATAGACCTTATTCTCAGCGATCACCCCTACGACTGCATGGTCTGCCAGAAGACAGGAGAGTGCGAATTGCAGGAACTAGCTTACAAATATGACATAAGAAAACCGTTATTCAGCGGCGAAAGGAGAATTTATGCAAAGAAGGACGGTAATCCTTTCATAGAAAGAGACATGGAGAAGTGCATCCTTTGCGGGCGCTGCGTAAAGATATGCGATGAGGTTCAGGGCGTGGGAGCTATAGATTTTGCATACAAAGGATTTATAACAAAGGTTTGTCCTCCCTTTGAAAGGGACCTCAACTGCGAGTTCTGCGGCCAGTGCGTTATGGTATGCCCTACAGGCGCGCTTGTGGGAAAGGAATGGATTGGCAAAGGGAGATACTGGAAGATAAGAGAGGTAGACACTACCTGCCCATACTGCGGCGTTGGCTGTAATATTACCCTCCATGTAAGAAGGAACGAGGTTGTGAGGGTAACATCGAGAGAAGATACATGGAATGAGGGATGTCTGTGTGTAAAAGGAAGGTTCGGCTACAAGTTCATTAACAGCTCTGACCGCCTGAAAAAACCGCTTATCAAAAGAAACGGGCAATTTGAAGAAGTCTCATGGGATAAAGCATTAGACTACATTGCCGAAAGATTGAATGACATAAAATCTAAATATGGCGCTGACGCCATTGGTGGTCTATCTTCTGCCAGATGCACAAATGAGGAGAACTATTTATTTCAGAAATTAATGAGGGCTGCAATCGGCACAAATAATGTTGACCACTGTGCCCGTCTCTGACACGCCCCAACAGTTGCCAGTCTGGCAACAATATTCGGATCAGGGGCCATGACCAATTCCATAAGAGAGATCGAAGGTATGGAGGTTATATTCATAATCGGCTCCAACACAAAGGAAACGCATCCTGTAATCGCAAACAGGATGATAAAGGCTTACAGGAAGGGTGCGAAGATAATAGTTGCCGATCCCAGAAAGGTGCCGATGGTGAGATTTGCAGAGTTGTTCTTGAGTTTAAGGCCGGGCACGGATGTAGCACTGATCAATGGGATTGCCCATGTGATATTGAAAGAGGATATGTATGACAGACACTTTATAGATGAGAAGGTAGAAGGATTTGAGGAATGGAAAAAATCAGTGGAAGAAATTACCCCTGAATATGTTGAAAAGATAACAGGTGTTCCTAAAGAAGATATAATTAAAGCTGCAAGACTTTATGGAAACTCGCGAAGGGCAGGCATATTCTACACTATGGGCATCACGCAGCATACATGCGGCACTGACAATGTAAATGCAATAGCAAATCTTGCACTTCTGACCGGAAACATCGGCAGGGAATTTACAGGCATCAGTCCATTAAGGGGACAGAACAATGTTCAGGGGGCTTCTGATGCAGGCTGTTTGCCGAATGTTTATCCGGGCTATCAAAGAGTGGATTTGCCGGAGATAAAACACAAATTTGAGAAGGCATGGGGCGTTTCCCTTTCTCAAAATGCAGGGTTAAAGGCAACGGAGATGACTCCTGCTGCACTTAAAGGCAAATTGAAGGCAATGTACATAATGGGAGAAAATCCTGTAATTACGGACCCGAATATACATCATACAGTAGAGGCATTAAAGAGTCTTGAATTCCTTGTTGTTCAGGACATCTTCATGACAGAAACAGCAGAGCTTGCAGATGTAGTGCTGCCTGCTGCATGTTTTGCAGAAAAGGATGGAACCTTTACAAATACAGAGCGGAAGGTACAAAGGATTAGAAAGGCAGTAAATCCTCCGGGTGAAGCAAGGGATGATATATTCACCATCATAGAGATTTCAAAAAGACTCGGTTATCCTATGGATTATAATTCTCCGGAAGAGGTGCTTGAGGAGTTCGGCCAACTCTGGCCTGCCCTTGCCGGCATAAAATACAATCGGATTGAAAAACACGGCATTCAATGGCCGTGCCCGACAAAGGACCATCCCGGCACAGAATATCTTTATAAAGGTGGATTTCCGCGCGGCAAAGTCCATTTCACACCGACGCAGTATGCCCCACCTGCAGAGATTGCTGATGAAGATTATCCCTTTATCCTTACTACAGGCAGGAATCTCTTCCAGTACCATGCAGGCTCCATGACGAGGAGGGTAAAACCCATAGAGAAACATGCCGGTGAGCCTTATGTGGAAATTAATCCCTCGGACAGCGAAAGGCTTGATATTAAGGACGGAGATATGGTAAAAGTCGTGTCCAGACGCGGAAACATCGAGATAAAAGCAAGGGTTACCCGAAGGGTTTCCGAGGGCGTAGTGTTCATACCGATGCATTACAGGGAAGCAGCGGCTAATGTATTAACAAATGACAGTGCTCTTGACAAACATGTAAAGACCCCTGAATATAAGGTCTGTTCCGTAAAAATAGAAAAGTAAGGAGGGAAACATATGGCAACAATCACTGACCTTAAGAAGCAGGTATTGTTTGAAGATACAGACGATAAACATCTTGGAAAGATCTCAAAAAAACTGCAGGAGCTATCTATAAAAAGGGGTAGTCACGTATTCAGAGAAAAAGAAGACACAAAAGGCATATATCTCATTCACTCAGGAAAACTTGAGATTTCCAAGACAACGCCTGATGGCTGGAAGCAGACCCTTGCAGTCCTCGGCGAAGGTCATTTTTGCGGAGAGTTGGCCATCCTTGAAAAGAGGCATCACGAGGCAAATGCAGTTGCCCTTGAGGATACCACATTATTCCTGCTTTCAAAGGATGAATTTGAAAAAATAGAAAATGAAGATCTGGTACTTGCAAATGTCATCTTGAAGAAATTAGCTTTTGTATTGAGCAAAAATCTGAGGCGCATGAACGATAAGTTTTTAAATGTGCTTGTAAATTACTAATAAAAAGAGGAGGTATTTATGCCGTATGATCCAACGAAATTAGCCGACTGGCAGATTTCAGAAGAAGCTGAAAAAAATATGCCCACCCCTGAAGAGTGGCGCGAAAAATTAGGGCTGCAGAAAGATGAGATGCTGCCCATGGGACGCCTTTCAAAAATTGATTTTCTAAAGGTTATTAATCGTCTTAAGGACAAGCCTGACGGCAAATACATAGAGGTTACAGCTATCACGCCGACACCTTTGGGCGAAGGCAAAAGCACTACCTCTTGCGGCTTGATGGAAGGCCTTGGCAAACGTGGATTAAATGTAGGAGGAGCGCTTCGTCAGCCATCCGGGGGGCCCACAATGAATGTTAAGGGCACTGCAGCAGGCGGCGGTAACTCTCTGCTGATTCCTATGACCGAATTTTCACTTGGGCTCACCGGCGATATCAACGACATTATGAACGCCCACAACCTCGCGATGGTCGCCCTTACCGCCCGTATGCAGCATGAACGCAATTATAATGACGAGCAGTTACAGCGACTCACCAGGATGAGGCGTCTTGATATAGATCCAACCCGCGTGGAGATGGGATGGGTTATGGACTTCTGCGCTCAGAGTCTCAGAAATATCATCATTGGCATCGGCGGCAGACAGGACGGCTACATGATGCAGTCAAAGTTCGGCATAGCAGTGGGTTCCGAATGCATGGCAATCCTTTCAGTAGCCAATGACCTTGCTGATCTGAAAAAACGCCTGAACAACATCACAGTTGCCTTTGATAAAGGCGGTAATCCAGTCACAACAGGAGATCTTGAAGTAGGCAATGCAATGACCGCCTTCATGCGTAATACCATTAACCCAACCCTTATGTGTACAGCTGAATACAATCCATGCTTTGTGCATGCCGGGCCGTTTGCGAATATAGCTATAGGGCAATCATCCATTATTGCCGACAGGATCGGACTGAAGCTCTTTGATTATCATGTTACAGAGTCCGGCTTTGCGGCAGACATCGGTTTCGAAAAGTTCTGGAATGTCAAGTGCCGCATCAGCAAACTGAAGCCCCATGTATCAGTGCTGACAACCACTGTGCGCGCCCTGAAGATGCACGGCGGCGGGCCAAAGGTCGTGCCGGGAAGGGCTCTGCCCGAAGAGTACACCAAAGAGAATATCGCCCTTGTCGAAAAGGGCTGCGCCAATATGGTTCATATGATAAATATTATCCGCAAGTCCGGCATCAACCCCGTGGTCTGCATCAATCGTTTCTACACCGATACGGATGCGGAAGTAGCGGTTATCAAGAAAGCCGCGGAAGCGGCAGGAGCCCGCTGCGCTGAATCGCAGCACTGGCTCAAAGGCGGCGAGGGAGCGCTTGAACTGGCAGATGCAGTTATAGACGCATGCAATGACAAGAATGACTTCAAGTTCCTCTATCCGCTTGAGATGAAACTGCGCGACCGCGTAGCTATTATCGCAAAAGAAGTGTACGGCGCAGACGGCGTCTCATGGACACCTGAGGCTGAAGCAAAGGCAAAGATGCTTGAAGATGATCCCAAGTATGCAGACTACGCAACAATGATGGTAAAAACGCATCTGAGCCTTTCCCACGACCCTGCACTCAAGGGAGTGCCTAAAGGCTGGACCCTGCCTATAAGGGATGTGCTTATTTACTCAGGAGCAAAGTTCCTCTGCCCAATGGCAGGAACAATAAGCCTGATGCCCGGAACGAGTTCAGACCCTGCTTTCCGAAGGATCGATGTGGATACCGCGACCGGAAAGGTCAGCGGATTGTTCTAAACATCTTTGCTTCTACAGTTACCGAAGCCTCCAGAAATATATTCTGGAGGCTTCTTTTTTTCAGGTATAATATATTTATGGGAGTAATCAAAAAAAGCATGCTCTCATTAATAATTGCAGTTGTTCTCTCCTTGATACTGCATATTGTGGTCATTGCGGGCATTTCAGGAATAGATATATACAATTTCAAAGAATTGTTTACAACAAAACCATTCCAGGCAAAAATCGTATCAGAACCCATTAAAAAGTCCAATCTAACAAAATTAATTAAAGAACCACCCCCGGTTCAGCCTGACAGCACCACTCAAAAACAAGAAACACCTCCGGTGATAGAAGAAAATATAAACCCGCCGGAAAATCCTCCTGCGGATAATATGCATGCTCAGGATAATAAAAGCGAAATACAACAAACAGCAAGTTTGCCTGTAAGCGAAAAGCCAATAGAGCCACCTAAAACTCGGGATACAATTCAGATACTAAAATCCGCAAGGGAAAAACTCTATTTCGACATTTACTGGCTCGGCATTTATGTGGGAAAAGCAGTCCTTGAGGCTGTGAATGACAACGGAAATATAAAAATAACATCACAGGTTCATTCCGCACCATTAATCTCTGCATTTTACAAGGTTGAAGACTATGCAGAAAGCCATATAACAAATGGCGTAACGTCTTTTTTTAAGATCAAGCAGCGCGAGGGAAGGAAAAGGGGAAACAAGGAAACATTCTTTGACATAACAAGCAAAAAGGTTACACACATAAACCACATTAAAGGAACAAAGGACGAGTATACTATTAATGATGAGAATTTGTGGGATGTAATGTCCGGCTTTTATTATTTGCGAACGCAAAAGCTTAATGTTGGTGAAACCGTCTATATAAATATCTTCGACAGCAACAAATTTTATAAGGCTGAAGTCGAGGTGCTGAGAAAAGACAAAGTGGTAATGTCCGATGACAAAGAACTGGATGCAGTGGTGGTAAAGCCCAGACTTAAATCAGAGGGACTGTTTGAGAACAAAGGGGATATATCTGTCTGGCTCTCGGATGACGATATGAAAATACCGCTCAAGGTCGAAACCGAAGTGCCAATAGGAAAGGTTACAGCGGAGTTGAAGTCGCTGGAAACAGTAAAGTAAGAGTTTCCTGCCCACTTAAGTTATAATAAAAGTTAACCTTAATCAAAAACCCGTTAAAACCATGCAGGAATACATAATAATAAAAGGTGCTCGGGAGCATAATCTCAAAAACATCGATGTAACAATACCGAGGGACAGGATAACCGTCATCACAGGTCCTTCGGGTTCCGGGAAATCATCCCTCGCCATAGATACAATTTACGCAGAGGGACAGAGGAGGTATGTGGAGAGCCTTTCCGCATATGCACGACAGTTCCTCGAACAGATGCAAAAGCCTGAAGTCGATTATATCGAAGGGCTTTCTCCTGCCATTGCCATTGACCAGAAAACAGTAACAAGAAGCCCCCGTTCTACGGTGGGCACAATCACCGAGATATACGATTATATGAGGGTGCTTTATACGAGGATAGGCATCCCGTATTGTTATCAATGCGGTTCGGTTATCACAACGCAGGACCTGCACAATATCATAAGGGCAATACTCTCATTACCATCAGGAACAAGGGTTCAGGTGCTTGCGCCAATTGTAAGGGAAAGGAAAGGCGAATACAAAAAAGAGCTGCAGCAGATGAGGATGGACGGTTTTGTCAGGGCAAGGATCGACGGCAAGATGGTGGATTTGACACAGGACATTTCCATTAAAAAGCAGCAGAGGCATACCATAGAGATAGTAATAGACAGGTTTATAATAAAGCACTCCATAGAAAGGCAGATAAGGCAGGCAATAGACACATCCCTGAGATATGCAGATACGGTCATAATCAATCTCATAGATGAAAACAGGGATATTCCATTTAGCAGAACCCTCGCCTGCCCTAAGTGCGGAATAAGTTATCCAGAGATCGAGCCGATGCTTTTTTCATTTAACAGTAAATACGGTGCGTGCCCCAGATGTAACGGTATTGGATTTGAAGGCATAAGCGATGGATTTGGAGTTGAGAGTCCAGAGTTTGGAGTTGTAGGTGAGGAGGAATTTACTCATCTATCCCCATGCAGGGAATGTAACGGCATGAGACTGAGAAGAGAAGCGCTGAGCATAAGGCTTGATAACACAAGCATCGGTGAATTCTCAGGGATGTCTGTTAAGGATGCCGGGGATTTTGTTCGCAGCCTGAAACTCTCTGAAAGGGAGATGACAATCTCAAGAAGGGTTCTTAAAGAGGTGAAGGACAGACTCTCATTTCTCGACAGGGTTGGTCTGGGTTATTTAACACTCGACAGGCCTTCCCTCACGCTCTCAGGCGGAGAGGCGCAGAGGATCAGGCTTGCAACACAGATCGGATCGTCCCTCACAGGAGTCCTCTATGTCCTCGATGAACCAAGCATCGGGCTGCATCCGAGGGACTGCACAAAGCTCCTCAAAAGTCTTTCTTCAATAAAAGACGCAGGGAATACAGTAATCATTGTTGAGCATGACGAAGAGACCATAAGGAGTTCAGACCATGTTATAGATATGGGACCCGGTGCAGGTAAAAACGGCGGATGGATTATATCTACAGGCTCACCTGTCGATATCGTAAAAGATATGTCGTCAATTACTGGAAAATATCTTGGCGGACAGATCACAATACCTGTACCTGAAAAGCGGCGCAGACCAAATGAATTTTTAAGGATAACGGGAGCATCTGAATTTAATCTGAAAAACATAACTGTCTCCATTCCCCTCGGAGTATTTGTGTGTGTAACAGGCGTTTCTGGATCAGGCAAAAGCACACTGATTTTTGAAATCCTGTACAAAGCACTTTCAAAACATATCTACAAAAGTAAGCTGATCCCGGGACAATACAAAAAAATAGATGGCATGGAAAAAATTGATAAAGTTATATGCATTGACCAGTCTCCATTGGGAAGGACTCCGAGGTCAAACCCTGCTACATACACAGGAATACTTACAGTTATAAGGGATCTTTTTTCCCAACTGCCTGATTCGAGGATAAGGGGATACAAACCATCGAGGTTCAGCTTTAATGTGACCGGCGGAAGATGTGAGGCATGTCAGGGAGATGGATTGAAAAAAATAGAGATGCATTTTCTGCCCAATGCATATGTGACATGTGATGTGTGTAAAGGCAGAAGATATAACAAAGAAACTCTCGACATTTATTACAAAGGAAAAAATATCTCCGATGTCCTTGAAATGACGATATCAGAGGCGCTCGAGTTCTTCTCGGCCATCCCTCCACTCAAGCAGCGTCTCGACATTTTAGAAGACATGGGAATGGGGTATCTAAAATTAGGCCAGTCTGCAACAACCCTTTCAGGGGGAGAGGCGCAGAGATTAAGACTTTCAAAGGAATTGGGCAAAAAGGCCACGGGCAATACCCTGTACATCCTCGATGAGCCCACAACAGGGCTGCACTTTGTTGACATTCAGAGGCTTCTCAATGTTATAAATAGACTCGTTGACATGGGCAACAGTGTTATAGTAATCGAACATGACCTTGATATAATCAAGTCTGCCGATTACATTATTGACCTCGGGCCTGAAGGCGGGGAAGAAGGCGGAAGAATAGTGGCAACCGGAACACCGGAAGAGGTGGCAAAAAATAAAGAATCATATACTGGAAGGTATCTCGCAAAGAAGTTGAGAGGATAACTTTGTATGTCAAGCACAACTCAAAGACACCCATTTTCGCCGCACCTGACATGCATTTTAGGTGCAATGATCACTAATCCTCTTATGCTCTTTGCTTTTTGCTCTTTGCTCTTTGCTCTTTTATCTTCCTGCATCCCTTCTCAGGAAAAGCTTTTCAAAGAAACCAGGACATCCATGTACACTGTTGTGGAGATTACTGTATCCTCGGACTCTGCAGAAAAGGCAAAAACAGCAATTGACAGGGCATTTAACGAACTGGACAGGCTTGCAAGGCTCTTAAATTTTTATTCTGAAGACAGCGAAGTATCCATAATTAACAGAAATGCTGGCGACAAACCTGTAAAGGTATCTCCGGAGACATTGGAGATAATAGATAAGGCGCTTTATGTATCGGAAAATACGGAAGGCGCATTTGATATTACAGTCGGCCCTGTAGTACGTCTGTGGGACTTCCAAAATAATGTACTGCCTGATGAAAAAATGATTAAAGAAAGACTTAAACTCGTGGGATACAGAAATGTAATTGTGGATAAGGAAAAATCCACGGTCTTTCTCAAAACAAAAGGAGTACAGATAGACTTAGGGGGCATTATAAAAGGTTATGCAGCAGACAGGGCAGTAGAGATTCTTAAAAAGAACGGGATAAAATCAGGTATTGTGGCTGTCGCAGGAGACATAAAGATGTTTGGCAAAAGACCGCCGACAGGATCGGATAACGGGCTGTGGAATGTTGGAATACAAAATCCGAGACAGAAAAGCGACAGGGATGAAATCATTGCTGCTATCGGTCTTTCGGATACGGGAATATCCACATCAGGAGACTATCAGAAATTTTTTATAAAAGATGGTAAAAGGTATCACCATCTCCTCAATCCAAAGACCGGTTATCCTGTCTATGATTGTCAGAGCGCAACCGTAATAACAAAGGATGCTGTATTTACAGATGCCTTTGCAACTGGCATATTCATTTTAGGCCCTCGTAAAGGAATGGATGTTCTAAAGAAGTTGGGATTTGACGGCGTTATAGTTGACAGAGATGGTAAAATACATGTCACTGAAGGGATAAAAGATAAGATAAAATGGAACAATTGAATTATGCAGATTGTATGTCCTGTTTGTAAAAAGAAGACAACATGGGAAGAAAATCCATGGAGGCCATTCTGCTCAGAGCGGTGCAAACTGATAGACCTCGGCAAATGGGCATCTGAGGAATACAAAGTTCCCGGAGAAGAAAAAGAGGAAGAGAAAAAAGAAACTGATAATTGATATAAAAGGAGGACTTGCATTATGACAAAGATTATTGTGACAGGCGCAACAGGAAGGATGGGGAGCAGGATTACTGCCCTTTCAAAGGATTATCATGATTTAAAACTTGTAGGAGCAATCGAGAGGAAAGGACATGACGCAATAGGTAAAGACATTGGCCCGATTGTAGGAATCGGTGAAACAAACATAAAATTGACAGACAAACTCGAAGATGTTATTGACACCTGTGATGTCATTATTGATTTTACATCCATAAATTCAACACTGCAGCATGTAAAGTCAGCTTCCGAAAGAAAAAAGGCAATGGTAATCGGCACAACAGGATTCTCAAAAGAAGAGTTGGAACCGATAAAAGAATTTTCAAAGAATATTCCCATAGTTCTTGCCCCGAATATGAGCGTTGGCGTTAATCTCCTTCTCAAAGTTTTGCACGATATTGCAAGGGTGCTCGGTGATGACTATGACATTGAAATAATAGAAGCCCACCACAGATTGAAAAAGGATGCTCCAAGCGGTACAGCCATGAAGATGGCGCAGGTGATTGCAGATGCAGTCAATAGAGACCTTGACGATGTGGCTGTTTATGCAAGAAAAGGATTAATCGGCGAGAGAACGAAAAAGGAAATAGGCATTCAGACAGTAAGGGCCGGAGATATAGTTGGAGAGCATACAGTATTATTCGGAGGACTGGGAGAGAGAATAGAAATTACGCACAAGGCATCAAGCAGGGATACCTTTGCAAGGGGCGCATTAAAGGCAGCACTGTGGATTTCAGGCCGGACTTCTGGGCTCTATGATATGCAGGATGTGCTGGGACTGAAATAGGGCGATTACGCCCAGGGCGTTCCGCCGTCCACAATGCTGTGCTCTTCCCACATGAACCAGTTTCCTGTATCGGACATGAAGAAATAGGTATTTGCAAAGACTGCATAATGCTGCTCTTCTTCGTGGACAAGCCTTTCAAAGAGCTTTCTTTCTTTATCTGTCTGAGCATCAGATGCAGCCTTTTTATAAAATTCAACCCCATGTTTTTCCATATCAGCAGCAATCTTGAATGCCTCCAGTTCATCCTTTGTAGCCTCAACCCTTTCCATCATCTCGTGCTTCATCTCTTCAAAGATCGTCTTCATATTTTTCATTGGAGATGCCTCTTGGATCTTGAGGTCAAGTCCTTTCAATAATTCCGAGAGCATATCGAGATGTCTTTTCTCATCCTCTGCTATGGACAAAAACATCTTTTTACCGACTGCATGATTACATTTGTCAGATGCCTCTTTGTAGAATTTTATGGCATCTGTCTCCATCTTTATAGCCATTTCAACTGCATTCATGATTTCCTCCTTTAAACCTTCTCGAACATGTCCTTTCCTGCACCGCAAACAGGGCATACCCAGTCATCCGGGAGTTTTTCGAATAGCGTCCCTGCTGCAACACCTGAATCTGGGTCTCCGTATTCGGGGTCATATACATAGCCGCATACGCTGCATTTCCACTTTTCCATAAGCCCTCCAGCTATTTTTATTAAATACTACAAAAGAACTTATTGCCTGTCAATTTTTTCCAATTTCACCTTTGCTATTCGTTGGCCGACCATTTCCACAACCTTTAATTTCTTGTCTTCCATTTCTATGATATCGCCGGTCTGCGGTATCCTCTGGAGATATGTAATAATAAAGCCTCCCAGTGTCTCATATTCCGGCGATTCCGGTATTTCTATATTATAATCCTCCTTGAGATCGCTCACACTTATGGAGGCATCTATTATCATTGAGCCGTCGCTGAGCTGAATAACAGGGCTCTCTATATCGTACTCGTCCCTGATTTCGCCAACAATCTCCTCAAGGAGGTCTTCCAGAGTTACAAGACCCGAGACAGCGCCGTATTCGTCTATAACTATTGCCATATGTATCCTTTTCTTCTGCATCTCCCTCAGGAGGATGCTTATCTTCATGGTCTCCGGAATGAATATGGGAGGCTTTATTATTTTATGTATATCCACGCTGCCTGTCTTTGAGAGTATATTATAGAAATCCTTTGCATACAGAATGCCCCTGATGTCATTTATGTCCTTTCCTATAACAGGATAGCGGGAGAACTTCTCTTCGGATATAATGGACTTAACATCATCAACCGACATATTAATGCCTATAACTACCATCTGGGGAACAGGCCTCATAACCTCTTTTGCAAAGGTATCGGTAAATTCAAAGACGCTGTGTATAAGCTCCTTTTCCTCTGGTTCAAAAACCCCCCTCTCGCCACCCTCTTCTATAAGCATCTTTACTTCTTCTTCTGTAATATATCCCCTTTCTGTAAAGGCTTTTTTGCCAAACGGCTTTAACAATAAATTTGTGCTTGTTGTCAGGATGCTCACAAACACCGTTGCCAGCTTGGAAAACCTTTGAATTACAGGTGCGGTAAAAAGACCAACCCCTTCGGGATTCGAGAGCGCTATGGATTTTGGAATTAGCTCTCCAAAAATAAGGGAAAAGTAGGTTATGCCAACAACCACAATTCCTATGGCTATTGCCTCGCTGGATACAGAGATGAAGGTTATCGGGACGGTCTTTAATACGGGCTTTATGACTTCCACTGCTGCAGCGCCGCCGATAGCGGATGCAAGTGCGCCTGCCAGCGTAACTCCTATCTGAATCGTCGCAAGAAACCTGTCAGGGGATTCCCTTAGCTTATCCAATATCTCGGCATTTTTTTTCCCCTCCTCCACAAGCTGTTTTACACGCGTTCTTCTGATCGTGACAACGGCTATTTCAGAGGCAGCAAAGAAACCGTTTATGAGGATAAATATAGATATGAGGAGTATCGTAAGCCACATAAATTAAGCGGGATACTTACGGAGTGTAATCGTCATTGCAAGGGATATCCCTTGCAATGACGATTTAAAGGGGTTAGGTAAGTTTGTATCCATATATGGATAATTATACCATCTTTTTCTGTCTTTTCAACCGTTACGGATTAGCTGTAAGTATCATCCTTACTACCTCAGGATAATGCGCAATAAGTCTCAACTCATCGTCTGTAAGGGGCTTTTGTGTATGCAGGTTTGCATACTGGACAAGATCGAGTATCTTTCTTGCCTCGCTGTCGTCGTGGAATTCTATACCAAGCTTGCTGTAAACATGCCTGAAGCCCTTTATGCCGCCGTATTCGCCTGTTGTTATTACGCGTCCTGTTTCCACAAGCTCGTGTTCTCCCCTCCCCACATCCTCAGGGTCATAAAGCTCGTAGTTTCTCCTGTCCTTTAATGCACCGTCAGCATGTATTCCGGATTCGTGTGCAAAGGCATTGGCGCCAACACCAGGCTGATTGATCGGTATTGGAAGATTAAAGGCATATGATGCATACTTTGCTATCTTCCATGATTTTGTCAGATCCACATGTTCGTCAAGAGGAACCTTGTCCTTGATGCCGTGTGAGAATTTAAAGGCAAGAATAGTGGAAACAAGGTCGCAGTTACCAGCCCTCTCTCCATAGCCGTTTATTGTCGTGTTTATATAGGCATCAACGCCTGCCTCTATGGCCCCCTGAGCACCTGCAACAGATACTGCCTCTGCCATGCCGAGGTCGTTGTGGCAGTGCATCTCGATAGGGAATTTTGTTGCAACTGATAGTGCCTTTATCCTCTCATAAATTGTTATCGGGTCATCTGCTCCAAGGGTATCGCAATATCTGAACCTGTCAGCACCGGCTTCCTTGCCTGCAAGTGCAAACTCAATAAGCCTGTCAATCTCTGTCCTTGATGCATCCTCCGCATTAATGCCCACCGTTTCTGCACCGAGTTCTTTGGCAAGTTTTACGGATTCTTTAACCGTTTTCAATATATCCTTCCATGATTTTTTGCCCATGAATTTTGCACGCAGCATTATTTCAGACGTTGACATTGAAACATTGAGATGTCTCAATCCAGGACAGTTCTTAAAAGACAATTTTACATCTTCAGGGACAGCCCTGCACCATCCTTCGAGGTGTAATCTTTTTATTACACCTAATTTGGCAAGTTCAATATTGGCATTAATATAATTAACCTCGTGTTTTAATGTCGGGAAACCCACCTCGCTCTGATAGATACCCATCTCATCGAGGTATATATTCAGCATGGTTTTTGAGAGCTTTGGCAGCAAAATCCTCGATGTCTGGACACCATCTCTATTGGTAACATCAATGAGATATACTTTGTTCTTATTCATACGCCTCCTCTATTTTCAGGTTTAAGGCTATTGCCCATAACCTATTGCCTATTTTTTCTTTGTGATTTCCCTTGCAATGGCGACTTTACCTGTCCTTACAAATTCCTTTATGCCCATAGGCTTCATTAATTCGATAAATGCCTCGATTTTCTTCTCATCACCCGTTATTTCTATTGTGTATGTATTGGGGCTTGAATCCACAACCCTCCCTCTGAATATCTCGGCGGTTCTCAGTACCTCTGCCTTGTGCTCCTGTTTCGGAGCAACCTTGATAAGTACCATCTCCCTTTCCACATGGTCAAATTCAGTAAGGTCGATAACCTTTATGACGTCAATCAATTTATTGAGCTGCTTTGTAATCTGCTCTATGACCAGGTCATCTCCTGTGGTGACAATAGTCATTATGGAAACCTGCGGGTCTATTGTCTCGCCAACCGAAAGGCTTTCGATATTGTATCCCCTGCCACTGAAAAGGCCCGATACCCTTGAAAGAACCCCGAATTTATTTTCCACAAGCACAGAAATGGTGTGTCTCATTTCATGACCTCCGCTTACTTTACTGCCTTAAGTTTCTTTTCAGCCTTCTTCTCTTTCTCTTCAAAGAGCATGGAATCCAGCGTTGCACCTGCCGGAACCATTGGATATACCTTTTCCTTCCAATCGCAGACAAAGTCCATGAACACAGGCTTCTTTATCTTGATTGCCTCTTTCAATACAGGTTCCACTTCGCTGGGTTTTGTCGCCCTTAAACCAACTGCTCCATAGGCATGGGCAAGCTCGACAAAATCAGGAGTGGTCTCTGTTTCAAGGTGGACATGGGAATATCTCTCATGGTAGAAGAGCTCCTGCCACTGCCTCACCATGCCCAGATACCTGTTATTCAGTATTGCGACCTTCACAGGCAGCTTATAAATAACTGCTGTGGCAAGTTCCTGTATATTCATCTGTATGCTTCCGTCACCTGCTATGTCTATAACGAGTTTGTCAGGATGTGCAAGCTGTGCTCCTATGGCAGCAGGGAAACCATATCCCATTGTCCCAAGTCCTCCCGAGGTCAGGAATCTTCTTGGTTTGTCGAACTTGTAAAACTGGGCAGCCCACATCTGATTTTGCCCCACCTCGGTGGTTATAATGGCGTCTCCCTTTGTAATATCATATATCTTTTCCACAACAAATTGGGGTTTAATCACGTCAGGTTTATATGTGTAAGTTAATGGCCTCTCCTTTTTCCATTCTGCTATCTGCTTCAGCCACGCCTTTCTTACCTCTTTCCACTGCTCCTTTATATCTTCTTTCAGTATCTTGTTCATCACTGTGAGCACCCTCTTCACATCTCCAACTATAGGAATGTCAACCCTCACATTCTTCCTTATGGAAGTAGGGTCTATATCTATATGGATTATCTTTGCATGTGGAGCAAAACCCTCTATCTTTCCTGTAACCCTGTCATCAAACCTCATTCCAACGGCAATTAATAAATCGGATTCCTGAACGCTCTTATTTGCGTAATAAGTGCCGTGCATTCCGAGCATTCCGAGGGATAGCTCATTGGTTCCCGGGAATGAGCCGAGTCCCATAAGGGTCATGGTGACAGGAATATTCGCATGTTCTGCAAGCTCCTTCAGTTCTTTTGATGCACCCGAGATTATGCAGCCGCCGCCTGCAATTATGACAGGCTTTTTTGCCCTTGCAATTTCATGGGCTGCCTTTTCTATCATCCACCTGTTACCTTCATAGGTGGGATTATAGCTCCTGATCTCTACATGATCAGGCCATACAAAGTCTGTCTTGCTGGATGTCACGTCTTTAGGCAGATCAATCAATACAGGGCCCGGTCTTCCTGTTGTGGCTATATAGAATGCCTCTCTGATCTGCTCTGCCAGAGCATTCACATCCTTTGCGAGTATGTTGTATTTTGTGCACGGCCTTGTTATGCCTACAATGTCCGCCTCCTGAAAGGCATCGTTTCCAATGAGCATGGTTGGAACCTGCCCTGTCAATACAACAAGCGGAATAGAATCCATGGATGCTGTTGCTATGCCTGTAACAGTATTTGTAGCACCCGGGCCTGATGTCACAAGGACAACGCCCGGTTTTCCCGTTGACCTTGCATAGCCGTCTGCTGCATGGACAGCTCCCTGCTCATGCCTTGTAAGAATCAGTTGTAAATCCTTGTCGTCATAAAGGAGATCAAAGATATTCAGGATAACCCCGCCAGGGTATCCGAAGATATGTTTAACCCCTTCCCTTTTCAGGGATTCGATTATTATCTCAGCACCTGTCATTTTCATAATTTTGCTCCTCATAAAAAAATAAATTCCAAATCCTAATTTCGGATTTCGGATTTAGTGCTTACATTAGGTTATGAATTATTACAATATCATAATTTTCATGAACTTTTCCAGAACCCAGAAATATTTTTAAAAGGATGTAAAAGAGATTAACTGCCAAATTTACAACCATAAGGGAAATATCATCAGAATTTCGGGACACTCACGGCAACGCTTTTTTTACCGGATTTTTCAAAATCAAGATGAAGTGTAAACTCATAGTCTGAAGAAACATCCTTAGGCATATTAAATATCATTATATGCACACCTCCGGGAATCATCTCTACTTTACCGTTTGAAGGTATCTTGATACTTTTCACTTTCACCATCTTGCCGTCTTTTATATCATGCAGTTCTACAAAAGAGCCTGCAACATCAGTAGAAGCTTTCACAAGGTAATCCCTTCCGCCTTTATTTTCAATCCTCATAAATACGGATATGACTCCCCGCATAATCGGAGACGGAGCGGCAACAATATCGCTGAGTTGAATATCCGGCGGCGCACTGCTGCATCCTGAAATAATGATAAATATAGAGACAAATATTGCTATCAATGTTGGCATCCTATTGTCCTATTCACCGCTCCATTTATAGCTATGCCAGCAGTAATTGCGCCTATAATCTGTCCCTCGTTATAATCGATAGGCGCCGAAGCCGTTATCACAAAACCATCCTCCGTAATGGTTATACCTGATGCTGAACTGCCTCCAAGAGCGGTTTTGATTAAAGCGTCGCTGGATTTGTCTTTTCCGTGAGTGTCCGGATTTTTGGCTGAAGCTACAGTAATACCCTTTGCATCCACAATCTCAACCGAACTCACATCAAATGATTTATAGAGCCTTTCTGCCGCCCTCAGAGGATGTTCCCGCTCACCGGCAAGCTCGGTATGGTAAAAAAGGGTATCCTCCAGCGCGCCGTGTGTAAGTATGTGTGTGCCCTGGTAGCCGATGTCATACGCTGATGACGAAGCAACCAACACAAGCAATAAACTGAAAAGGCAAAACACACCGGATATTTTCATGACTCTGCTCCCTGGTTGAAGGTATCATAATTTTCATGAACTTTTCCAGAAAAAACAATTGATACGGTAAGTATATCTGCGTATTTACTTATTGCTGCTGTCCGGCCGGCTGTTCAAGATAAAGTTCTCCGGAATCATAATCATAAGCGAAAAGCTCGGCATATCTGCCCCAGTCTATAGCTGTTTCAAGCTGATTCCACGCCTCATCCGTAGTGAAGTGGTTTTCGAGTATATCTATGAAAAAGTCTTCGGACATCCTGTGTTTTACAGTAGATGACAGAACCTGCATTATCTGTTTTATCAACTGAATATTGCTTAAAGCGGTATCCCTGAATATCTCTTTTTTCTGAAGGGTATCGGCCTCGGAAAACACCGCGCCCTTGTCAGTTATTATAAAATCTCCTTCTTTTATTTCCCCAAACCCGAGGAAAACCGCAGCTTCCATAAGAGGGAATATATCGTCAACCTCCATGCTCAATTCCGAGGCAAGAGTTGAAACATCAATCCTTCCTCCTTTGTCATGAACCATCTCTATGAGACCGGCTATTGCGCCTACCTTTGCGTGAGGCAGAAATTGATAACGTTCAAGTTTCAGCAAAAACGGTATCTCCTCTGAAGGCTTCGTCAGTATCGTATAAATCCTGTCAACTATATACTGAAATTCCCTCGTGCTTTTATTTCTCGGATACGGAATATCTATGGACATATCTGCCTTAACCCTCGCTGGATTATGACTCAGCACTATCGCTCTTCCGGACATAAATACGGCCTCTTCTATATTGTGGGTAACAAAGATCACGGATTTAATCGGCATTTTTTTCTGAATCCATAGGTCAATGACCTCGCTTCTCAGGTTGTCCGCCGTAAGCACATCAAGCGCTGAAAAAGGCTCATCCATAAAAAGGACTTCGGGCTCAAGGGCAAGGGCACGGGCAATTCCCACCCTCTGGCGCATTCCTCCGGAAAGCTCTCGCGGATACGCGTCTTCAAACCCGTCCAATCCTACAATATCCAGCATTTTCACTGCCCGTTCGCGGGCTTCTTCATCAGAAAGACCGTAAGACTTTAACCCGAGTTCTGCGTTTTCAACAACCGAAAGCCACGGAAACAGCGCAAAGCTCTGAAAGACCATCCCTATCTTGGGTTTAACGCTTTTAAGAGGCATCCCGTTATAAAAAATATCCCCTGCCGACGGCATAGCAAGCCCTGCCATAATCCTGAGCAATGTTGATTTTCCGGCTCCCGAAGGGCCTAAGATAGAAACGAATTCCCCTTCCATAACTTTAATATTTATATCTTCAAGAACGACTATCTCTTTGCCGCCGCTCATAGGAAAAGACTTTTTCAAGTTTCTTGTCTCTAAAACTACATGTGGCATTGTTGTACCTCTTTCAATCCAGACGGTATTTTTCCTGCGCTAACGCGAAAAGCCTTTTCCATAATAGCCGATTTATGCTCACAACAACAATTGCCATAACAACAGTGCTTAAAAGCAAGAGGCCGAAATTACCCGAAACAGTAGATTCGCTTATCAGACTACCTAATCCCCTTGTCTTCATCACTTCACCGCCGAAAGTTACATATTCCGACACAATGCTTGCGTTCCATGCACCGCCTGTGGCCGTTATCATTCCGGTAATAAGATACGGGAAAATGCCTGGTAGAATTAATACCTTCCATTTTCTTATTCCTTTAAGTCCGTACAATGTTGCGGTTTCTCTCAAATCCTGCGGAATTGCCGAAGCTCCTGCAATAACATTAAAAAGTATATACCACTGAGTTCCTAAAAGCATGAGAAAAACAGACCCGATGGCAAGCCCCCCGCCAAGTTTTATTAAAAATAAAAGCACCACCGGAAAGACTGCTGTAGCCGGCACAGAGGCTATAACCTGAACAACCGGCTGTAGGATTTTAGACGCCTTAGGATTGAGCCCTATATAGACTCCAAGCGGCACTGTCCATAGAGCTGCAATTATTATAGCAACAGACGTCCTCAATAAAGATGTAAAGGCAGAAGTTATTACAGTTAAGTGTTCAGCAGTAGAAATATCTAAAAAAAGCTTCATTGCTTTTATCAATGCCCATGACATTACGCTTAAAGCCACAATGCCGAAAATAATAGTCATGCCCTTACGCACAACAGCTATTGTCTTATATTCCGGCCGGTTTTCAATCCTTTGATACAGCGTCTCTATGTCTTTGAGCCTTCTGCTTAAAAAATCTCCGATATGTTTTACAAACCGTGATTTTCTCATCATATCCAATACTAAAGACTCCTTTTCGTCTTCAGCCTGCACAGTGTCAAATCGGAACTTTTGCGACCATGCAACAACAGGCCTCCACACCATAAAATCCAACAAAATTATCACGGCAACCATCGTGCCTATGCCGTAAAGGATATGTGGCATATCTCCGTTGTTTGCCGCTGTCTGGATATAAGAACCAAGGCCGGGAAGCCTGAAGTCCCTGTCTTTCATTACAAACATCTCGCATGCCATCAAAAAAAACCATCCTCCTGCAACAGACATCATGCTGTTCCATACAAGCCCTATGGCGCTAAAAGGCATATCAAGCCTAAGAAAACGCGTGAACCGGCTCAAACGGAAAACCTTTGCAACTTCCGTTAACTCTTTTGGCATCGTATTTATGGAATTGTAATAACTAAAAGCCATATTCCATACCTGACCTGTGAAAATAAGAATTATGGACGCAAGTTCGACGCCTATCCGCCTGCCTGGAAAAACAGCTACCATTGCAAGCACCACGCCCGGCAGAAAAGAAAGCACAGGAATAGACTGAAGCACATCAAGAAGGGGTATCATTATTTTTTCATGAATTTTACTCCTGTTTGCCGTATAACCATACCAGACCGAAAACATAAGAGACAATGCGTAAGCTATAACAATCCTGACTACTGAATTGGCCGTATAAAGCGGAATGTTTGAAGGGTCAAGATTTATCTCTACGGCAGGCTGCATCTCATAACGCCAACCTGATGCAACAAAGACAATAAGAGAAAGGACACCTATAATAAACAGCAAAATTGCTATATCAATAGCCCTGAATCTGAATGATATTACAGGTATCGAAAAAGGTATCTTAAGCATTGGATATTATACCAGAGCGGATAATTCCGAATCTCAGCGTATCTTTCGCATTGAAACGATAAAAACCGTAAACAGCGCTGCCGACAGACTCGCAGTAATCGCTCCGAAATAGAATGTTGCAGACGGAGAGATATTATCCCATAGCCATCCGCCTACAAGGCTTGCAGGAAACATTGCAATGCCGATGACTGTGTTATAAACTCCAAAGGCAGTTGCCTTGAAATCCTGCGGTATAATCGTAGCAAGAAACGCTTTTTGTATTCCCTCGGTTAATCCCATAAAAAGACCGTAAAATCCGAATAGAATCCATATAGCTTTCGTATCTGATGCAATCGCAAAGCCGTAGTACAGGACTGCAAACAATATAAATCCAAGCAGAATGACCCTCTTTCTGCCGAATCTGTCAGCCGCTATGCCTGCAGGAATGGCTGACAGGGAATAGATTAGGTTGAATAGAAGATAAACAATAGGAATCATAACCGTTGGAATCCCTATCTGCTGTGCCCTCAGTATCAGGAACACATCGCTTGAGTTGCCTATTGCGAATATGCCGGCAATAAGAACAAAAGACTTAAATCTCCAGTCAAAATGCTTCATCGTAAGTTTTGGCCTTTCTGCTGGTTTTACTGAAAAGACTTTTTTCTTTTCAGTGATGAAAAATATAATCAAAAGCACTGCAATAATCCCTGGAATCATGGAGAGCCAGAAGACCTTTCTGTAATCATTTGAGAAGATCCCGAGAAGAAAAAAAGCGAGAGCAGGACCGATAACCGCTCCCATCGTGTCCAGCGAGCGGTGAAAGCTGAATGCCCTTCCCATGTACGTTGTTTCCGATGCTTCTGCAATAATGGCATCACGGGGCGCAGTGCGGATACCCTTACCGAACCTGTCCATAAAGCGGAACCCCATGACATGATGCCATGTTGCAGCAAGGGCTATAATCGGCCTGCTTATGGCAGATATTCCGTATCCCACTGCCATCAGCCACTTACGGTTTCCTATCCTGTCCGAAAACCACCCAGAAAATACCTTGAGCAGGCTTGCAGTTGATTCAGCAATGCCTTCTATAAGCCCGATAACCGATTTGTTTACTCCGAGGACATTTGCAAGGAAGAGAGGCACAAGTGGATATATCATCTCTGAGCTTATGTCCATAAAAAAGCTCACCAGCCCGCTGATAAATACATTGCGGCCAAAACCAAAAAATTTTTTATTTTTTCTCATCTTTCCACCTTCAATTTTTGATATACCTTAATTTTGAGGCTGACCCATGAGAAGTTTGTCCGTCCTCTTCATATACTTGAGTACTATCCATACTACTATGACCGCACAGGCTGGAAAAATCCACCATGGCTCAAGGTTTATTCTGTCTTTTATACCATATTCCCTGAGTAATTCAACAAAGATAAGGCCAAACATAGTTGTAAGCCATGTGTCATGCTCCCTTTTAAAAACCATTTTAAAACTGAAATTTCTCATCGGCCTCTTGAAGTTTTTAAAAGAAGGGATTATGCAGTTCACACTTTTTGTGTATTTACTATATTGCTCTCCAAATTTTCTAAAAAGAAATTCCTCCTCTGCCAAAACTATAGGCACATAGATAAATATAAAGGTTCCCGTATTCAGAATGACCACTTCATGGTTTTGTGCCAGCAGAGAGATGCCGAGGAGTATTAGATAGTTGCCTATATAAAGAGGATTCCTGACGATTGAATAGGCTCCTGTTGTATTAAGCTCCTCTGCCTTTTGTCTTAGTGTGTTTCTTCCAGACGTCATTTCATGCACAAAGCCTATGGTAAGAGATCTAATCAGCAGTCCGCATAATGCAATAAAACTACAGAACAGCTCAAAAAATACACTATCAGTTATTTGTTTAAAGTGTACCCTCTCCTCAAAAAGAATAAGCATCATCATTAAAAACTGATAGCTTCTATATCTGAAAATAAAATTTCCTATTTTTGTTAACCTGTCTTGTAACATAATGCGTCCTCCGTTTTTAATTTTAATATCAAAACAAGGTTGTTAATAGATGAAATTGATTGAGAGTGGTTTACAAACGAAGGATTGAAAAAGGAGTATAAATATTGTCAAGAGGCATGCTCCAACTGATATCAGGAGGCGCTATCGTGCCGATGATTGAGCAAGTTCTTAAATCAAGCTGTGCCTGTGGTACATATAAAGGATGGATTAAAATGTGGATTCTGCTGTCAGTTTTTATTCCTTGATGGATAAAGTAAATCGCTGACTCGCAGGCCTTTGTGTTATTTTCATGCGAATCATAGACAGCGCCAATGGACTCGGCAAATGTGTAGGATGCAAAAAAGCCCCATATCAATAATATGCCCATGGCAATCTTCCTAAGATTTTTTTGTTCCATGTTATTTAACATACCTCAATAGTAATCCCTGATGTCAATACATGAAGCTTCAAAAGCAGAAACGGTTAACAATAAATACCATATAAAAAAAACGTTTCTTCGTAAGCCTGAAACCTTTTCTCTGTTTTTCACGTTTAAAACCTCAAAGTGGCCTTTAATCTTTTGAGATTAATGAGCAGGTCAAGGGCATCCATCGGAGAATTCACAAAAATATCTGCTGATTTTATGGCATCTACTGAGCATCCTTCATTTAGACATATCGCAATGCCAATCTTTGCAGTTTTGAGCATCCTTCTGTCATTGTTTCCATTGCCGAGGGCAACAACTCTTTCTGCGTCAAGTATTTTAACATAGTCCTCTTTTTGAATATCGTGATTTTCGCCTTCAAGGATGTGGATTTCACAGTTTATCCCTTTAAGCTCTTCCCTTGCCTTACCGAATGTGTCAGCAGTCAGTATATGCACGTGCAGAAACTCTGCTATTTTGTTCAATCGCTCCCTCACCCCTGGCAAAAGTTTGCCGTCAACAGACAATGTCCCTGTGAAGTCAGACACCAGATGTTCCAATCTTATAAAACCAAAACCGGGAATATCTAACTCAAACATTATTACCTCCTCGTTTTTACAATCTCATTTGCCTTTTTTCTGACAATACTTATTTCTGATTTTAAGGACTTCACAATAAAAGCCATCGCATCGGGTGCACCGATCTCAAACAGGGTATCAAGAATTTCCCTTTTCAGATAAGGATTATCCGATTGCTCAAAAAGCTTTATAAGCGGCTTAATGGCCGTGTGCGTTTTCAATCTACCAAGAATCCAGACCGCCCTTTGAACCGTCTCCCGCTCAGGATGCCTGAGTGCGTTTATCAATTTTTCTTCAAAACCTTTCCTCTCGTGCACTGTTATATCAGCGCCGCAATAAGGGCATCTTTTATCATCCCCCTTAATTTCTTTCCAGCATCGGGGGCAGAAAAAGGTTATCATATTCTAATCTTATCTATCTTGCTATCAAGCAGGATAAGTTTCAGATTTAATATACCGCTTTTAAAATATTCCCGTTCTTGTGACCTTTCAAAAATTTCCTTTATCATTTTGGGATTGCCATCAGTAACACGAAAAATATCATTAAACATTTGTGGTTTGTTGGAGACCTTAATATTCAGGGAGTCGTATAAATATTCCATAAAAACAAATGCGTCTTTCCTTTTCAGATTCTCAATCATGAGTTTTGGTGTAAGATATAAGCAATAATCAAGCCTTCCTCTAAAGGCATAATCCGTTATTTCCCAGCTCTGCCTGCTTGCTGTAATTACCAGCGCATTTTCATAAAGGGCAGTCAAAAAGGAGTTTATCTTTGGTGTCACATACTCAAGATGGTCAAGGATTACACAAAATTTATCTTCTGGCATATAAGCAAAAACGATATTTTTTAAAGCCCTGATATTGAGTTTTCTAATATCTGCAGGATTTTCGATATTCCTGATGTTTTTAAACTTATCGATACTTTTCAGGTTCTTAAAATAATTGAGCAGAAATCCGGACATATTCAGAAGAATCTCTCTCAAAGTCCTGCTGTTTCTGCAATAAACAGGGATAAGAGCATCATCCAACTCCTTAAACTTGCTATAAACCCAATCAAGGAGTGTGCTCTTACCTGCTCCCTCACGGCCATAAATGTGAAGTTTTTTCCTCTCCATGATATGGGCAATAAGTGTCTGCAACTCCTTATCACGGCCTATAATAAAATCGGGATACGACATAACAATCAACTTATTTTATATTTCTGCCTGCTTTTTGATATACATAAGCTTATTACCTGTCTCATTCAGCTTCTGAGACATCTCCAGCAGCACCTGTTTTCTCTCCTCAACCTCTTTCTCTCCCCTGCTCCTCTTATTCATTCCCTTTTCTATTGCGGTGCTGATGCCCTCTATGGTTGCCTCTATCCTCTGGAGCATCTCCCACCTGAAGTCCAGCTTGCTTTTCTGAATCCGTTCTTCAAAATCATTCCCAGCCCTTCCCAACTGCAGGTCTATAGCCCTGATCAGATAATCCTGCATCTTTTTGAGAATGATTTTATTGCCTATAAATTTAGGCAGCGCAAGCATCAGGGAAGATGCGACTATCTCAATGCCGCCCGGCTGCTCTTTAAATTTATAGTAAAATCTGGATTTTGCCGACCATAGAGCCTCTGTCTTTATTGCTTCATATGGGATCTCAAAAAGATCGGACGAAAAGCTCAGAAGCGCATCAACCGCATCGTCTATTTTGACAACAAATCTCCGGCATATAGCTTCAAACGCCTTTGCGAGTTTGTCATCTTCCATTGCCCTCCATATGTTGAACGCCTGTCTTACATGCTCAATAATCATCTGCTCAAGCTCAGTCTTAAGCTCCCTGGATGAAAGAGACTTTGAGCGGGCAAACTCCTCCTCAAGATGAGCTTGCTCTTGAGCTATAAGTTCTTTTCTAAACTTAGTTATATCAGCGTCAAGCACATCTACAGTAAACCTCTTTATCTCGCCGTCAAGGAGAATATCAAAATCCCGCTTTTCAAGAAGCGCCTCCTGTTTTTTTGTCTCAAAAACGCTTATTTTTTTCTGAAGTTCGTCAATCGGGGTTGATAATGACTTTATCTCAAGCTCAAGCTCAAACCGGCTTTGAGATAAAAGGCGGAGAAGGTTGTTTGCCACCGAAAGAATAAGAACCCTACCCTTTTCTTCCATAAGAAACCGGTTCAAGACCTCCGAAAATTCAGGCAGCCTGCTTTTTTTGAGCATATCCCTGTCCCCTAAAACTTTGCCTTCAAGAGCAAGCCTTGCGGAAATAGGAAATATCCTTACATCCGTGCCCATCGCCTCTTTTAAAACATCTCTGGAAAATTCAATAGACTCCTGCAATTCTTTTTCATTGAAATAATCAGCCTTGTTAAGCAGGAAGAATATCTTGTTTGAATACTCCTTGACATCCCTTAAAAAATCCAGTTCTGCCTTGCTCATGGGCTGGTCAACAGAAAGCAGAAACATGGCTGCATCGGATTTCGGAAGATACTGGTATGCCACATCAGTATTATGCTGATATATAGAGCCCACGCCAGGCGTGTCTATCAGTCTTACTCCATCTTTAAGATAGGGTGAAGGATAGGTTATAACTACTTCACTCACATCCTTTATGTTTTTAGGATTGCCTTTCTCTGTTACATATTCGGGAAGGCTTTCTGGCTTTATCTCAGTAATCCTTCCATCATTGAAATAGACCCTGACTCTTAAGGCATCTCCATATGTCATAATAGTTACAATAGATGTAAGGGGCACAACAGCAACAGGAAGTATATCAGCCCCGAGTAGGGCATTGATAAGACTCGTCTTGCCCCTCTTGAACTGGCCTACCACAACGAGATTAAAGGTATTTTTCTCTATCTTTTCCCTCAACTCCTCGCAGGGACACCCGCGTATTGCCTCTATGGTAAGCATCTCATTAATGCATCTTAAAAGCTCATTCTTTAAATGAGAGTATTTTGAGACAGCAGAGGATTCTGATTTCGCAACCTCCGTCATTTTCAATAGCCTCCTTTATTTAACAATAGTTACTGTGCATGGTGCATAGGTTGCAACCCTCTTTGATACAGAACCCAGAAGCCAGCTTTCTATCTTTGACTTACCCTTTTGTCCGAGTATCACCATATCACAGTCATTCTCCTTTGCATATCTCACTATCTGGTCTGCCGGATGTCCTACAACAACCTCTGTTTTTATCTCAAGATTCCTCTCTTTTGCTCTTTCCCTCAATCCTTTAAAGAGTTCTTCATAATGCTGTCTTGCACTATCAATTATGGCCTCAACTTCAACTATATCTGCCGGCTCCGGTGGCTGGGCAACAGAGAGTGCTATTATCTCAGGTGCTGCACCAGGACAGAGCCTGGACATCTCAAGGGCAAAGGCAAAGGCCTGATACGATTGTGGCGAGCCGTCAAAGGCTACAAGTATTTTTCTAAGCATCTTCTTTTTCCTCCTTTTTGGGCAATAAATATTTCGGTATGAAAAAGGCATTTGCAATCAGGGTCGGCACAACAGCGCTGCCGATTACGACAAAGACGAGAACAGAATATTGCTGCTGGTCAATAATATTGTGAGACAGTCCGAACAAAGCTGCTATCGAACCAAAGGTTAGTCCAGTTGACATCAGTAGTGTCGTGTATATCCCTTCTTTCTGAGCGTATTTATAAGCCTTTGTTGCAGGGTAAACGCCAATTATCTTTGTTATCATCTTCCCCGTGAACAGCACGAAAATAGCAAATGGTGCAGCAATAAGAGCAGGCACAGATACATAAGAACCCGCCCTTATGAAATAAAACGGCGTTAGAAGTCCAAATGTCAATGTCCTGAGCCTTCTTATTAGCACATGGTCTTTGCCCACTGTTCCTGCTAAAACCATACCCACAATATATGCCGGCAATACTGCCTCGCTGTCAGACCATGCGGCAAGCGAGCCGAGCCCGAAAAGAAAAAGGAGCAGATATTTTGCTTCAAGTTCCGAAGGTCTGCCTCCGTATCTTTTAAAAAACCTTGGGGTTAAATACGGAAGCAAGACAAATACAGCTATGCTGACAACCACAAAAATAATGGTCTTTATCGTAAAAGGAGCGAAAATGAGGCCGAGAGATACCACTGTCCCCAAATCTGTTATAAAACATGCGGCAAGAATGCTCTTTCCAAACTCGGTTTTGTTTAACCCAAGTTCAAGCATTACGGCATATACAACCGCAACTGATGTGGTTGAAAGGGCAACCCCCGCAAGCCAGCTCGATTTAACGGTCCATCCGAGGAGATAATATGCAATGGCGGTGCATCCAAAAAAAGGCGCAAGAAACGAGATGAAACCTATAGCAGAAGCCTCTTTCCACTTGACCTTAAACACATCTGGGTCTAATTCCGCGCCTGCCAGAAAGGTCAATACAATAGCCCCTGTGCCCGATAAAAACTTGATCCACGGCGTATCCGAGCCTAAGGTCGTCCCTATAAGGGCACCTATAAACAATTGCGCCACTGTTCCCACCACTATCTCAGAAAGGGCAGTAGCAATGCGCAGCCAGATGGAAAGCAGTGTTGCAATTAATGCAAGACCAAGCCATAATGCAGCCATTCCCCATACTTCGTACATTGTCCGCCTCCTTATTGAGCAGGCATAAAAAACTCCTACCCTCGTAATCTTGAGAGTAGGAGTCATCAGCTTCAGAATCCAAAGCGGTTAATGGCGAACTCCATCGCCGATAGTTAGATTATTTCTGGATTTACATCCCGGTGGATATATTTTATCACATTTACATCCGAAAGTATAACAATGCCTTCTTTTACCATATCGTCAAGTATCGGCAGGACTTTATTTATATTTTCCTCTGTATCGATAACAGTAATCAAGATGGGCATCTCTCCGGTGCTTGTGAGTGTCTTCTTTTTATGAAACCTTCTGTGAGGGCCGTAGCCTGCGACTGCCTTATAAACAGTTGCACCTGCAATGTCCATCATAATAAATCTCTTTATGATCGCTTCATACAGAGGCTCTCCTTCCCATTTATCATCCTCGCTCACTATCACCCTGAGCATCTTTGCCTTACCCTCAAGTTTCATTCTTTTTCCCACCTCCTCCTTTTTCTCCAATGCCTTGGGGCAGCATTTGACAACATTTGTATCAGTAATCTCCACAAGCCCCTTTTCCACAACATGATAAACATCAGGCAGAACCTTATTTATCATCTCCTCTGAATCCACAACCTCTATCTTCACTGGCATACTTGTAGAGAGTTCAAGCATCTTTGATGTGTGAAAAACGCCATCAGTGCCATAACCTGCCACACCCCTGAAGACGCTCACACCTGCTATTTTCTTTTTGTAAAAAATATCCATCAATACTTCATAAACAGGCTTTCCGCCAAATCTGTCCGTCTCATCAATATAAATAGTGAGTTTCTTTGCAGGCCCTTGTTTTACCATGCTTATCTCCTATATACTTTTTGCAATTAATTCGCCAATCTTTAATGCCACAAATCCGACAAAAACACTTAATATTACATTCATTGATGCAACAAGCCATTCACCGTCTTTCACTAACCTGCCTGTTTCGTATTCAAATGTTGAAAAGGTCGTATATGCACCAAGAAAGCCTACAACCAGCAAAAGCCTCCATTGAGGATTCACCATAAATCTTTCCGTAAATAAGGACATAATCAGACCGATAAAAAAACTCCCGCTTACATTAATAACAAATGTTCCGAGGGGAAAACTCCTCCCCCATTTCTGGCCTATCCAGACGCCGATTGCGTATCTGGCTATCGCACCTATGAAACCTCCCGCGCCTATTATTAGATAGTTTATCATTGATTGCATTAAAAAACTCCTACCCTCTTAAATTTTTTAACCGAGAGTAGGAGTTATCAGCTTCGGAACCGAAAGCGGTTATGGCGAACCCCATCGCCTTTTTAATTTTTAATTGTTATAACACAATCAAAAACAGTAAGGCAATTAAAATATTTTAATGGATAAATAAACACGTTATAAATTACATCTCCTTCCCAGCGGAAGGAATGTATACAGAGAAGACCGATCCCTTTCCGATTTCCGATTCCACATCAATATATCCATCGTGCTTCTTTATTATGAAGTAACAGACAGCAAGACCAAGTCCTTTACCTTTTTGACTGTCCATTTGTTTTGTTGTGAAGTATGGGTCAAATATCTTTTTCAGGTTTTCCTTCGGAATGCTAATGCCATGATCTTTTACGGATATTTTTACATATCTGCCTTCTTTTACAGGAAGACCGTCTTCAGAACCGACGGTAACATTTTCAGCCCTGATTTCAACATTACCGCCCTTCGGCATGGCCTCCTGGGCATTAATGCTTAAGTGGTGGATTACCTGCCTCAATTGCACTTCGTCAACTTCAACAGGCCAGAGGTTTTCTTGAATGGAAATAAATTATTCCTTAAGAACTACTGCGCTACTGCTCTAATATCGAGCCCTTATCCTCTTTAAATCCTCGGAATTATAGCCCGCATAAAGATACGAAAATACAGAGTTATTGGTAAGTAATTGTAAGTTTTTTCTTTAAAGGTTATATTAAGAATAACAGGTAGCAATCATGTCAGATAACATATCATCGCAGATTTATAAAAGGTTTATTTGGGCCGGACTGTCCCTGATATCCGTTTTAATCATCGGAACAACTGGCTACTGGTTTATCGGAAAAGGGCAGTATTCTGTCCTTGATTGCCTTTACATGACCGTAATTACCATTGCAACAATCGGATACGGCGAAATAATAGACATGTCAGGCAATCCTTCTGGGAGGGTATTTACAATATTCATAGCCCTCTTTGGAATAGGCACGCTAACCTATATCCTTTCAAACTTTACCGCATTTATAGTTGAAGGAGAACTTAACGAAACCTTTCGGAGGAGGAAGATGGAAAAGATAATCAAGAAATTCAAAGATCACTACATCGTCTGTGGCATCGAAGGCGTAGGATTTCACATTGTCAGCGAGCTTTACGATACTAAAAGACCTCATGTAATAGTAGATATAGACAGGAAGAAGATAGAAAAGATTCTTGAAATGTTCCATGAAAGGGTTTACATAGAAGGCGATGCTACAGACAGCGACACGCTGCTTAAGGCTGGGATTATGGAGGCAAAAGGGTTGTTTGCGGTATCGGGCGATGACAACCAGAATCTCGTCATAAGCCTGACCGCGAAACAATTAAACCCCAATATCAGGGTTGTTGCCCGCTGCCATGATCTGAAAAATATGGAAAAGATGAAAAAAGCAGGCGCAGATGCAGTGGTATCTCCCACATTCATAGGCGGTCTCAGGATGGCATCCGAGATGATAAGACCAACGGTTGTCTCATTTTTAGATATAATGCTCCGTGATAAGGAGAAAAACCTGAGAGTAGAAGAAATTACGGTGCCCGAACCATTTGTCGGAAAGACCGTTGCCGATTTACAGTTAAAGAGATATCCAAACGTGCTTCTGCTGGCTGTCAGGACAAAAGACGATTGGATTTTTAATCCGCCGGATGATTATGTTATAAAACCCCAAAATGCATTGATCTTTATGTCCACCACTCAGGAAAGGCAGGAGATTGAGAGGATTTTTTCGACCATATAGATTCTTCTCACACATTAAACCTGAAATTGATTATATCGCCATCCTTTACCTCGTAGGTCTTTCCTTCAAGCCTCAATAGCCCCTTATCCCTTGCAGCAGACATGCTTTTAGATGAAATGAAATCATCGTAGCCCACAACTTCTGCCCTGATAAATCCCCTTTCAATGTCCGAATGTATCTTGCCTGCGGCTTGCTGTGCGTTGGTGCCTTTTTTAATAGTCCATGCCCTGACCTCATCTTCACCTGCTGTAAGAAAAGAGATAAGACCGAGAAGATCATAACTCACATGTATTAATCTATTCAGGGCTGGCTCCTGTATTCCAAGGTCATCGAGAAATGCCATTGCCTCATCTGGATTTAATTGTGCAATTTCCATCTCTATCTTCCCGCAGAGTGTTACGACCTTTGTTGTTTCCGAAATACCTTTGTCTGCAAAATATCTTTCAGCGTTATTCTGGAGGTTTAATGCCTTATCGGTATTTAAGTCTCCTTCTCCTATATTTATAACTACTACTTCAGGCTTTGTGGAGACAAACTGGAGGTGCTTCATGGCCTTCTGTTCTTCGTCGTCAAAACTCACATTCCTGAGAGGAACTTCTTTTTCAAGGGCATCCTTACATTTAAGGAGCAGCTTCTTTTCTGCCTCATTCGGCTTTTTCCCTTTCTTTGCGCTTTCCTCCATTCTTGCAAGCCTTTTTTCGACAAGCTCTATATCCCCGAATATCAGCTCAAGCTCCAATGTCTCGATATCCCTCAGAGGATTAATCTCGTTCATGGGATGGGAGACCGAATCGTCCTCAAATGCCCTTACCACATGGACAATGGCATCGGCATCCTTTATCAAGTCAAAAACCTTCCTGTTCTGAGCAATGTCTCCCTTCGTAAGTCCTATGTAATCTATGTATTCAACTGTTGCATAAGTAATTTTTTTGGGTTTATATATTTCAGCAAGTTTATCGATCCTGTAATCAGGTACCTTTACAACACCGTAGTTAGGCTCTCCGCTTACAGTGGGATAAATGGTTGTTTCAAGGTTCTGTCCTGTAAGGGCGTTAAAAACAGTGGTTTTGCCTGAATTGGAAAGTCCGATGATAGCTAATTTCACATTTCCTCCGAATCAAGTTTATTGTGTTTGCCGGGTTCGTTGAGTTCATAAAGTTTATTGTATTTTTAACTCTATAAACTCTAAACCCAAGAAACTCTATGAACTCAATAGACCCTATAGCGCTTTTCGCGTGCAAAGTTTTTTATTACCATCAAGGCTGAATAAAGCCTCTGGAGTCTTATGTTCCTTTTCCTTATTAAATAGATATCGTCATAAGGGAAAGGCTCTGACCTGATCTCGATCTGTTTGCGCTCTATAGCCCTGCAAAGGGTTTTAAGGGCATTTTCATCAAAGGGTTTCAAATAAATTGGATTTACAGCAACAAACCCCTCTGATATATCCGAAACTATGGCCCTGAAATTCCTTTTATTCTGCTCTGCCATTTGCTTGCATTCGAATCAATCGCCTTCTGTTTTTGCCTCTTTTTTCACAAACAACGGCGAGATCCAGATGCCAATCTCATAAAGAAGTATTATGGGAACAGCCATCAATGTCTGGTTAAATGCATCAGGTGTTGGCGTTAAGATTGCGGCAAGTATAAATGCTATCAAAACAGCATATTTCCTGTTTTTAGCAAGGGTTCTGGGAGTTACAATCCCCATTTTTGTGAGGAATATGATAAATATCGGGAGCTCAAATATTGCGCCGAAGGCAAGAATAAACTTGAGGCAGAAATCCACATACTGCCCCACAGAAAGCATAGGCATTAAAAAATCACCAACCTTGTAAGTGAGAAGGAATCCCATGGCAAAAGGAAGTACTATGAAAAAACAGAATGCAGCGCCAAAAAGAAAAAGCGTGGTTGCCGAAAAGATAAAAGGAAATATATATTTCTTTTCCTTTGGCAGAAGTCCGGGAGAAATAAATTTCCATAACTGGTGAAACATTACAGGCAGGGATAACATAAGACCCGCAACGAAGGCGACCTTGAGATTCATCCAGAACGCCTCAGCAGGTGCAAGGAATACGAGTTTTGTGTTCTGGAGCTTGTCCTGCTGGACGAAATGCACATACATATTTTTTACAGAAAAGTCCAGATTGTATCGCAGGGGAAACATTATGAATTTAAAAATCTCTTCTGAATAACTGAATGAAACTGTAAAAGTGATAAGTAAGGCGACTAAGGTTATTGTTATCCTCTTTCTGAGTTCGCCGAGGTGTTCTGTGAGGGGCATTTTTCCATCTTCCATTTACCCTACCCCTTCAGCCTTTTTTTCGGTTTCTGCCACATCTGTTTTTTCATTTTCTGTTTTTTGTTCTGACTTATAAACATCTGTCTCCAACGATACAGGCTGTTTTATATCGTGAAGTTCCGCATCCATCTGTTCCTTAACGCCATGCATTGCCCTTTTGAGCTCGGCAATCCCCTTTCCGAGGGTTCTGCCAAGTTCCGGCAATCTCTTGGGGCCAAAGACAAGAAGGGCAACAATAAAAATTACTATAAGTTCCTGTATGCCTAAATCAAACATGCGTTTTATTATAACATAAACTACTCTTCGTATATTCTCTGGATTCTTTTCTTTTCCGGAGGCAGGATTACACTTACAGAAAACATCAGCCTGTAGTCGGGGGTTCTGTTTTTTATATCGAAACCGGCTCCGATAGTGGTATACATATAATCAGTGGTTGCAATCCTGTATCCGAGTCTCCATTCCAGCATGTCTATCTTATTTTTAAAATGGTTTTTTCTTCCAACGACCTCGACAAGCACCTTTGAGTCATGTGTTACAGCCAGTTCTGCGCCGAGGTTAACGGCATATTCGTCTTTTAATTCTTCTTTTTTATCAGGTTTTGAATAAAAGGCGTTAAAATGACCCTTAAAAGGTCCAACCTTTTTTGTCAGTAACAAGCCTCCTCCAACCCTGCCTTCGGTAGTGAACTCATCCTTGCCGGATGGAGGTGATACAGTTAATATATAAGCAGCAGCAGGCCAGTATTTCCCTTCGTCTATAACTCTGTGTTTAACTCCCAGACTCACATCCTCAAAACCATCAACCCTGTTTTCCCACTCTGCCACATATGGAAGTGTTATGTTCATTTCGAATTTGTCATGAATTCCATATGCGAGATTAAAAACAGTGCGGTAAAAATTGGGATCATAGGATTTTTCAACGCTTAATCCAAATCCTACCTTATTTTGTTTCAGGCTCTCTGCACTGAACGTGGAAAATACTCCATAGGGTGGAAGGGGCTGCAAACCCTTTACATCAAAGGCATAAGAAGTGGCGCAGCAGAGCAACATAAATAGAGCAGTAGAGCAGTAGAGCAGCAGCGCAGTAGAGCAGTAGTTTTTAAAGAATAATTTATTTCCATATAACTGCTGCTCTGCTGTTCTGTGACTCTTCTTCATCGTGTATGAGAATAGCAAAAACACCTCTTTCTGTCAAATAACAATACTCCAAAACTCCACACTCAATTGCCTTACTTCCCAAAAGGACACACAGGGTATCTGCATTCCTTGCAATTGAGACATAATCCTCCATGTCCGAGTTCTGCAAGCTCATGTCTGCCGATTTTTTCTCCTGCAAGCACCCTCGGAAGAACTAAATCAAATATGGTTGTCTTATGATACATTCCGCAGGCAGGAATACCTAAAACAGGAATGGGTGAAGTGTCTGTCGCACTGTCGCTCTGCCGCACTGTCGCACTAATGTATACCACTAAAAACATCGCTCCGGGAAGCACTGCAGAGCCGTATGTAATATCTGTCGCTCCGAGGTTCCTTATCGCAAACCTTGTAACATCATCAGGGTCGACAGACATGCCTCCTGTTGTAATAAGCAAATCTGCACCGGCGTCTATGAGCTCTCTGAGCCTTGCCTCTATGAATTCTTCATTATCAGGCGCATAGTATATACCGACAATCTCTCCATCAAATGTCTCGATCTTCTTCCTGATTATAGGAGCAAATGCATCCTTTATCCTTCCATAATAAACCTCGTTGCCTGTGATGACCACTCCGGCCTTCGGTTTTCTCAATTCTTTAACTTCGATTATTCCACCATTACGATTTTCTGCACCTCTGTTCTTCCGCGCTTCTTCTCCAATTCCAACAGCCTTCTGTACTATCGCCTTTTTAACTACCAGCGGAATTGCCCTTGTGCCTGCGACAAGCTGACCTTTTTTGACCACGGTATTGCTGTGCAGTGTTGCGCACATTACATCACCGAGCGTATTGAATTGAGTAAGGGCATTCTTATTTATCCTCAGAAGGCCATCCCTGTCCGCAATTATATTTATCTTCCCCTCTTTCGGTTCTCCTTCCATTCTCACGCCTTCACCCATTAAGGCATTGGCAAGTGCACATGCGGCGTCGTCTTCGTGCATCTCGTCATCTGCAATATTTAAAACAAACAGATTTTCTTTTCCGAGTCTCTGGAGATGGCTTATATCTTCTTCCCTGACAATATGCCCTTTTTTGAATGCCCTGCCTTTAAAGTCATCCTGCTTTATCTCGGTAATATCATGGGCAAGAACCATACCCACAGCTTCCTCCAACGGGATTGTTTTAACACCGATCCTGTTCCTCGTATCAGAACCCTGAATGTCACACATAATTATCCTCCTATTTCAAATTCGAAATCCTAATACCTAAATCCTAAACAAACTCAAAACCCTGCTTTTAGAATTTAGTGCTTAGAATTTTTACCGAATATAGTTTTAAATTTTTTATCAACAATTTCTTTTATGCCATCTTCCATAAGTTCATATTGCTTAAGAAATTTACGGGCATCGTCTGTAAGATTGGCCCCGCCTCCGTTTTTGCCCCCTGCCTGCCTCTCAACCAGTTTTATGCCAAGCCTTTCCTCCATTGCTTTTATATAGCTCCAGGCTCTCCTGTATGAAATATTTATCTCCTTTGCGGCTTGATTGATGGAACCATATCTGTCTATGGCATGAAGCAGGAATCTCCTGCCCCTGCCGAAAACAGGCTCGCCGTCAACTTCTATCCAGAGCTTTGATTTAATCTCCATATCGCTATGACTTTTTTGCATAACGTTAATAATAAAAAATCATTCCTTGGTGCTTGTAGTAATTGTAATCTTCTGAAGCCAGAATATCCCTTTTAACGGTGACAGCATGCCCTTAACCGTACTTTCTATCAACTGTCTCGCAAAATCTTTTTTTGAAATATCTATCTCTCCTTTTTCGGTATAAACATGAAACTCTTCAGCGTCCACGCATACTGTCACACTATTCGTAGATATACCGAATGAGTTCGCTATCGCACACAGAATGTTAGCGATGTAGTCTTGCATAAAATCGTTCAGAGGGACTACATAACTATTTACCATAAGACTCGTCTTCAATTGTGTAATATCCTCCCAAAGCGCACGGTTTACATAAGGTCTTGCCGTCTTTTGCAACATCCCTCATATCCTGCACGAATTCGCCGCAAATATCGCATGAGACCCGCTTTAAAGGTCTGCCCGGCATATCCTCCGGCTTTATATTCACCCTTACATACATGACCTCAAACAACTCCTCATCAGGCATTATCTTATACGCCTCAAGCTGTGCCTTGTATTTATCCTCAATGTCAGGGAAGTATTTCTTTGCCTTATCCCTTGCTTCTTCTTTCGCTATTATCCTCACAGCTTTGCCAGTTTTCAGGTTCACAAATGTAGCTGCCATCTTGCCGTAGTCCATGAATTTCATAGTCCTGTGACCGAGGCTGCATCCTGTAACAGACTGCACAGCATCCGTTGCACACCTGTCCATCTCCACAAATACAATCAGGCTTTTTCTGTCCTTGCCTTTAGGATCTTCTATTGCAATTTGGGATAATCCTAAAATAGACATCTTGACGCCAAGAACCTGTCCGGGACAGAGGTGTCCGTGAATCTTTACAGATTCAGCAAGGAGTCCTTCGAAGTCTGAATTAATTAATTTTGAGCTGCCCATTCTTCTATTTTCTTGTGGATATCCTTCAATGAAAACGGTTTTTCAAAACAGGCATCGATTTTCAATGCATCCATTTCCTCTTTATTCTCCTTATAAAAGGCCGACACCATAATTATCTTGCCGGCAAAACCTGCGCTCCTGAGCCTCCTGATTATATCGATACCGCTATAGGGTTTCATTTTTAAATCCGTAATTACTACATCAAATTTATCGAAATTTATCAGAGAAACAGCAGCATTAGGCGAATTTGTGCCAACCACGTCATGTCCCTTTTCGGACAAATACTCCAGTAATGACGTTATAATCAGGGGCTCGTCGTCTATTATGAGTATATTTATTTCGCCCACCTCCTGAGTTCATTATTAATGATAACCAATCTAATTGTAAATTTAATATTAAATTTATTCAGCCGCCAATAAAAATGTGGATGGGGCGGGGGAACAGGGGAAAGCACCCCATCCACGAGGGAGAGCTAAGCAAATTCAAAAGGATTATGCCCTCTAAAGCCCTTTTCAATTGAAATTGCATTATTTATGCAAAACCCCTCACACAATCCGCATCCGATGCATAATGAAGTATTGAAAGACAATTCCCTGCCATCGCCTGCGGTTTCTATTTTCAATGCACCTGTAGGACACATGCCTATGCAAGCAAAGCAGTTGTTGCAGTCTTCGTTTATATCAACGGTATAATAATAATTTTCAAGCAAAGCGGTGTTGTCTCCCTTTTTATAAGATATAACCCTGTTCAGCAAATCCCTCTTGATAGGAATTTTTTTTGCTGAATATGACTGTGGTGCCATAACTTCGTCGTTCTCGAAAAACTCAGAGGCATGAAGAAATGTCAGATTTTTAATCGCCTTGAAAAATCCCCTGCGGTCGTAAGAGATGTCCTGATAATACAACTCTGATCCATCTTCCACAAGGCATATCTTTTCAAATACATTCAAAGAGGTATTTTTAGCAATATTCCCGATTCTTTTCTTCAGGGTATCGACAATGAACCCGTTCCTGCAATCAGCGCATCCCGTAAGATTAATCTGGAGCCGTCCCTCCATGAAAACCGAAAGGGCAATAATATGATCTTCCGACAGAAAACCAAAGCAAACAGTTCTTTCATGTGCCTTTAAATCCACCCTCTCATTGCAGCCAAGTACGGGGGACGAAACAGAATTAACAGCTTTCTTTAATCTCGAGATAAGGGAATAAAAATCCGTAGCTTTTGCATCAAAGCATCCCGAAGGACATACAGATACGCATAACATGCATTCAGAACATGCATCTCTCTTGATGTCAATACACTCGTCTATTCTGACAGCATCGAACCTGCAATGCTTAATGCACTCGCTGCAGGTGCTTTTGTTAAAACGCATCCTCAAACACCTCGATTGGTCTACGGCAATCGCATCTGCCGTGTTCGACATAGTGTTGATTATTTTGCCCTGCAGCATTAATTTAGAACTCCCTGTGCCTTTTCGCTCATGATTTTATCAGGGATAACAGAGTTCATAATAAAGGCCGAGACACATCTGGCAAGTGCTCGATAGAATTCGTTGTCAGTGCCGTTTTCTATTCTTTCGCAGAAATTATTTATCCAGAGGCCGAGAAATGAATTTAGAAATTCCTGCTGCATCTTAATAAATTTATGAGCGGTATCAATATCAGATTTTTCCAGTGCCTCTGTCTCTTTAAATACAAGATAATACATGAATTCCAACTCAACGGCTATATGGTCAGGCAGTTCCTTAAAATCATCGCTGATGGCAAGTCCTGCCTCCCGGTAGAGTTCCATTGTCTTAATCGTGGAATCCCCCATAACCTTTCTTTCCTTATCGAGATAAATCGAGCCATATGGCGGTGCGATCAGCTCATTTGGTCCTACAAAAAGTTTTGCATAATCAACTAACAGTTCTTCATTTGTATATTTCGCAATTGCTCTTTCTATCTCTTCTGCAAATACAGAGGCAGGAGGACAGACCCTTTTCAGTGCCTCTGCAAGATTTCTCAAGAGATTTTCCTGTACAAAAAGAGATTTATCAGGCTGATAAAAACATGCAGATAAAAGCCTGTAGCAGTCTCCCCTTATTTTTTCATTTAATAATACGTCTATGTTCACTTTCACCTCATTTATTGGAAGTATTTTGGCGCAAAAGAATATAGATTGGGGGTGATGAAACATCTGACCGCTCCATCACCCCACAGCTCCATCACTTCATACAGGCATTACGCCTTTTTGGCCGTTACCTTGAAGCCCCTTATGTAGTAAACATTAGGCTGTGTGCCTTTTTCGCCTGGCTTTAAAAGCTCGCCCTTGTTGTTTGCCAGCTGAACAGCTTTATGTGCCTTAAGAGCCTTGCTAACCTCGCTGTTCGGGTCATTAAGGTCTCCGAATATCCTGGCTCCCGCAGGGCATGAAGCTACACAGTACGGCTGCTCGCCGTTAAGAACCCTGTGCTCGCAGAACATGCACTTTTCGACCTTGCCCGCAACTCTTACGCTTGCATAGTCGGAGTGTTTGTAAAGTGTTCTGTGCGGAGGAATGTCTCCTGCTTTTTGAGCGATCTCTGCTCCTGATGCGGTGCAACCTGCAACAACCTCTTTTTTATCCCTGTAGAAAGGATGTACTTCATCCGAAAAATCATTGAAGCTAATTACACTATATGCCGCCTTGCTTTTGTCCACATCCTCCGAACTATAAGGACATGCTCTCTGACACTGACGGCATCCAATACACCTTTCCATATTATGTATGGTCATACCGTTTTCGTGCTTGTGCATTGCCTTCGGTGTTACCGGACATGCCTTCACACATGCGGCGTCGGTGCAGTGGTTGCAGAGAACAGGCATTGCCGTAAACTTAACATTCGGAAACTTACCCTCTGCTTTATAGATGAAATCCGCCCAGTTAAAGGTCTGTCCTTTTGCCCTGTCCTGGGTGTTGTTCTCTGTTTTGCAAGCAAGGGCGCAAGCTCCGCAGCCTACACACTTTTGTAAATCTATTACCATTCCGTATTTAGGCATCTATCTTTACCTCCTTTCCTTAAGCCTTCTCAATTTTAACGCCGGTAAATCCGCCGTTTCTTACGTTAGCACCGCTTAAACGTTCAATGTCAAAGGGCATAATCTCATTATTGTTGACTCCTCTTGGGGTCTTGCCGAATTCCTTGGAAGCGGTCTTTCCGTATGCCCAGTGTCCCTGACCGTAGCACTTTGCGACTGTACCAGGACGGATGCCTTCCCAAAGGTGAGCCTTAATGATGAAACTGCCGCTTACTGAGGTTACCTTTACCATATCGCCATCCTTGATTCCGAGTTTATGGGCATCGGCAGGATTGATATGGATAACATCCTCATGGCTTAAATCTCCAAAGTCAACCTTATGGAATTCGTAATACCAAGGAGCGTTCTGGCTTCTTCCTTCCCTGTTGAGCCTTGACTTGTAGTCAATGAAGGTGAAGGGATAATCTTTCACATCTCCGTGTCTGAAAGGAGGCTCGTAATGAGGCACAAATGCCAGTTCACCCTTTGCAGTATATTTGCAGGTCTCAAGGATATCGTCCACATTTGTCTTATGTTTTTCAGCATGAGCTTTAAGAGCTTTTTTAAGGGTTTCGCTGTAGAACTCAAACTTCTTTGTTACAGTGCCGAATTTGCCGCCCCATCTCTTTTTATATTCATAAGGCTTTGAGTTCCATACGCCGCGGTTCCGATAGTCTTCCCAGCCGTTAATCTTGTCTCCAAGCTTAGCGCCGTCTTCTTTGCCCCATGCAGGGTAGGTGTAATATTTAACTGAATAGAGCGCAAACTCTTTTGCATTGCGTGGAGCCAGACCGGTTTCAGGGTCTTTAAGCTCATGGGTGTAATAGTCATAGAGGTTTGAGAAGCCCCTCTCTTTGAGTTTTTCAGCAATCAGGAATGGTATCTCGGTTTCATCAATCTTAACATCCCACATAGGCTTAATTACCGGCTGGATAAGCGAAACATGGGCATGTCTGTTCTGTTTCTGTTTTACAAATCCCCATTTCTCATATTTTGTGATGGCAGCAGGAAGCACGATATCTGCATACTGCGTAATCTCAGCGACATTTGTTGTAATATGAACAAAGAATGGTATTTTCTCCATTGCCTTTTCCCATCTCTGTGCGCCTGTGCATGAGAAAGTAAAGTTATTCATGTAACCAATAGCCATTTTTATGTCATAGGGATCAGACTCAAGGATGCCTGTAGCAGTGTTGTTTGTTACGACTCCGTCTCCAGGTTTGCCCTGATGGAGAGCAGGGAGGTGTTTGTATCCTCTCTGGTCTATCTTCTGCATCTTGGAATGCTTTTTTGCAATATCGTCCTGATATTTATCTACCTTAGGCATATGCTCAGCTGCCTGTTTTGCTCCGCCGAGTGTTCCGCCCTCGTGGTCAACTGCGCCGAGCAGTCCATTAAGCGCATGTATCGCCATGGCACTGTAACCGCCTCTTACCTGCATTGCGGCGCCGGGGCCCAGCCAGACAATTACATTAGGTGCAGCCTTACCCATTCCTTTTGCAACCCTTATTATCTGCTCTTTTGGAATTCCGGTAATTGGGGCAGCCCATTCAGGTGTTCTGTCTTTAAGTTCAATGTTCCACCATTTTACGAGTCCGGAAGTCTCTTTTTCGACAAAAGCGGCTTCATCAACTGTCTTACCCGCCTTAAACTGATTCTTGCCGTCTTTGAAATCGCCGACGAATTCCTTATTCCAGAGCCCTTCCGTAAGGATTACATGGGCAATGGCTGTTGCAAGAGCGCCGTCCTGCCCAGGTATTATAGGAAGCCATTCATGCGCCTTTGAAGCTGTTGTCTGCATTCTCGGGTCAACAACCGCAACCGTAGCTTTATCAAGCACTTCGCCAAAACTTTTTATAAAAAGAGGAACCTGCCTGTTTGAGTTGGTAGGATCGCATCCCCAGATAACAAGATATTTTGTCTTGTTATAATCATAATCCCTGTATCCCCACATCCCTTCTGTGTAAAATGCTCCGAAGTTCTCTGCCTCAGCACAGATAGCGCTGTGTGAAATATTATTAGGGGAGCCGTAGATCTTAGTCATCGCATCATAAATCATATCCCTCATATAGGTGTATCTTCCCCTCATGAGAAGATATTTATGCGATTCGCCAGCTTTTCTTAGCTCCATCATTTTATCGGCAATGGTATTGAGTGCTTCATCCCAGGTAATCGGAACAAATTTGGGATCAACCCCTCTTCCTTTTTGAGGGTTTGTCCTTTTCATAGGAACCTTTATCCTGTCAGGGTCATAAACCTGCTGAAGTGATAGATGACCTCTCGGACATACATAACCTAAATTTTGCATTGAATAACGGTTTCCTCTGACCTTTACAGCCCTGCCGTTCTGGACAAATATTTCAACAGGACACCATGTGGTACACCCCTGACATGTAGATGCAATCCATTTGCCGGGATCTGTGCTTCCGCTCACTTTTTCACCTGCAAGCGGCTTTGGCACCGCAGCAAACGCATTAAGCGATGGTCCTGTTAAAGCCATTGCCGCGCCTGCTGCTACGCTTACCTTAAGAAAGTCTCTTCTCTTAATCTCCATCTTTACCTCCTTTTCAGGTTTAAAATTAACAAGAAATTAACTGCAGAAATTCTGAAATCCCTCCTTCTCACCCCCTTCTGTCATGCCTGTTCTAAAGGTTATCCCACCTCATTTTGTTTGTCAAATAACAATATCATATCAACTTTTATGCCATATGTAACATATTGAAAACAAAAGGTTTATTCTTACAGATGTGTTACTAAAAAGAAACAGATATCAATTAAAAAGCACATATCTGCTTTTATTATCAATAAAAACAATGTCCTTTTATCCAAAAATCGGAGTGTTACGATTTAGTAGCAATATTGGTTTATTCTGTTCTCTCCTTAATGATATCAAGACAGTTTGATGCCCTCTCGGAAATTTCCCTTTTCACAGTCATAGCGCCATATTTTATTCTGTTTCCCTTGTCTTAAACCCTGCTGTTGAGTTTCTTAATTCCTCTGCTATCTTTGCCAATGCATCAATCTCCTGCATTACATCATCCGCCATCTTCTCCATGTCTTTTGCAATGGCAGATGTCTTTTCTATATTTCCTGCCACTTCTTCCGATGCAGCAGACTGTTCATCAACTGCAGTTGCTATCTGTGTTATCTGATCTCTGACATTCTGAACAGACTCCACAATGGTATCCAGAACATTCTTCAAGTTCTTCACATGTCCTACTGCCTTAGTTATACCCTTTGTGGAGGAAGACATAGACTTAGCCGTTTGCTCGGATTCAACCTGCACTGCTCCTATCTTTTCCGAAATCTCTGTTGTTGCCTTTATTGTCCTTTCTGCTAATTTTCTTACCTCATCAGCAACAACTGCAAATCCCCTTCCCTGCTCACCTGCCCTTGCTGCCTCGATTGCTGCATTCAATGCTAAAAGGTTTGTCTGGTCTGCAATATCTTTGATTACGGTTACTATTCCTCCAATCTCAACCACCCTGTTGTTCAGCCTGTCCACCATCCTTGAAAGCTCTGCCGTGGAAGTATTGACTTCATTTATCGTTTCAACAGTTGTATCCGTTATCTGTTTGCCGCTTTCTGCTATTTCCATTGCCTCTGATGATGTATCAGATGCCACGGATGCATTTTTAGCTATATCTGTTATTGTCTGGCTCATCTCTTCTGCTGCAGTTGCTATCTGGTGGGCCTGTAAGGATTGATTCTTTGCACCTTCTGATGTCTTTTCTGCCCTGGTCCTCAATACATCCACTGTGGACACCACTTTGTTTGATGATGCGAGTATGCCGTTTATCATGCTGTTAAAAGACTGTATCATCTTGTTCATGTTATGCGCAAGAACGCCTATTTCATCTTTACTGTGATAGTCTATTGTGGCTGTCAAATCTCCTTCTGACAACTGTCTGACCTTTTCTATCAGATGAGTCAGTGGCCTGAAGGCAATTGTAACGAGAAAGAATATGGCTCCGGTTACTGACAGAATGCCAATTAATCCGAGTCCGAAATAGAGGTTGCGGGATGACCTGATAGTGGCAAAGGAACGTGTCAGTGGTATCTTTATGCTTATTGCGCCAAGGACAGTCCCTTCTTTTACATTATGGCAGTTAAGGCAGTTTCTGCCCATATAATTTGACTTTGCAATATATGGGAAAATACCTCTGAGATGTTCTCCTTCGAGAAAAATCCTCTCCATGCCTTTTTCCACGACCTCTCTTTCGATCTCATCCTTTGGATATTCCTCTGGCTTGCCCTTTCCATAATCTTTATCGAGGACTTCCGCTCTTATCACATGTACATCTGCGATATGCGACATCTGCTCTAAAAACGGGGACTTGGCCTCTTTGATATTGCCGGTAATCATCATTGTTGTCAGGGTATTTAATACCGTATCTCTGAACCCGGCAAGGGCTGTATGCTTTGCCTCATCTATAACAATACTCCTGGTCTTGCCTGTTGTTACAAAAATTGTGATTACAATGCCTACAGTGACCATCACTGCAATCGGCACCATTACCTTGTTTTTTAGAGATACATCTTTTAGATTCATACTCCCCCTCCGTTAACTAAATTACGCAAATGTAAAATAATATTACTATTGCGTATAACAGATTGTAAATACTTTGAAGTACATCTACTGTCATGCCCTTGCGTAATTTGAGTTTAATCACTACTTTTACCCGCTGGACATGTGATTATCACATCAGTGCCTTTTCCCTCCCTGCTCTCTATTGTTATTCTGCCGCCGTGCCTTTCCACTATACCCCTTGCTATAGAAAGACCCAGACCTGTGCTGGTTTTGTGAGAGGTACTGAAAAACGGGTCAAAGACCTTATGTATCTCTTCATCCGAAATCCCCTTTCCTGTGTCTGTAAAGACGATTCGCAGCAGGGTTTTTTCATCGCTTTCGAGTTTTATTGAAATTGTTCCACCATCAGGCATGGCATCGATAGCATTGAGCAGGATATTTACAAAGACCTGCCGCATTTTATCCCTGTCGCACTTTAGTCCTGGCAGGTCTGGAGAAAATTGTTTGATGATAGAGATATTCCTGTTTTTTATCTGCTCGGCCAGTATTTGCAAAGACTCTTCCATTATTAAAGCAACGTTAAGGTCTTCAAACCTAAAGGCAGATTGCTGGGAATAATCCAGCAGCCCTCTTACTATCCTGTCTGCCCTTATCACTGCATTTTTAATGTTTTCGGCAACCTTAAGCAATTCGGGATTGCCACTAATCATGTATTTCAATTGTTCTACACCAAGAGATATTATTGTCAGCGGATTCCTTATCTCATGAGCAACACCTGCTGACAGAACACCAAGAGAGGCCATTTTTTCGGATTCTATCATTGCCTTTTCCGCCTGTTTCCTCTTTTTGCTGTAATGCATGAAAAGGCCGATAATCAGTGAAACCATCACGGTAAAAACAACGGAGGTCGTAGCCATAAATATGTTTATGTTCTTTATTGCCCTTTCATACTCACCCATGTGCATATGGAGTGTCTTTGATATTTCCTCATTTATCTCCGAATAGATAAGTTCCAGTTCATCTAATCTCTTTCTTCCCTCTTGTAGCCTCTTTTCGAGAAACAATGAATTGATAGATATAAGCTTTGAGTAATAATCCATGTATCTTCTCTTTATCCTTTCGGCCTCTGAGGAGTGGGTCTTCTTGAGGGTATTTAAGCTGTCGAAAATACCGAGGGAATACCTGTCGGCCTGAATGGTATATTTGTTATCAAGTGTTAAAATGCCGCTCTGGATGACCCTGTTGAACTCTTTGATATCGCTGTCTATCCGGTTCAGCAACTGTATTGTTTCAATTATCTGCTTCAACTGATACTTGTGAAAATAAAAAATCCAGCCAAAAGATGAAAAAACAAAAACGGCAATCAAAAGAATTGGAAGGATAATTTTACTTTTCTCGGAAAGGTTCATGCTTTTACCGGCCTCTTCCGACAGGAATAAAGCACTGAGCCTTCACTATCTCCTGTCCCTCCATGCTTAAAAAAAGGTCTAAATAGTTTTTTATCCTTTTATCATCCTTCCTGTATACGAGGTTCAACTCTCTCCTGACGGGATATGTACCGTTAAGCACGTTCTTTTTTATTGCTGCAACTCCGTTTAAGGCAAGAATTTTTATAGGCATTCCTTTTTCGATCAGGGACATAGCCGTACCTACCGATACATACCCTATGGCTCCAGGCGCACCACCTACCAGCGTTGCCGCCTCGATATTAGAGCCTGCTTCATATGCCTCTTTCGAGATATTGCCATTGATTCCACGGCCATTGGAATGATGTTTTAATCCAGTATATTCTTCGAACACCTCCAGCGTTGATCTCCCTATCTGTTTTGATACCAGACTGATCGGCTGATCCCACGTGGTTATCTCTTTCCAGTTCTTAATAATCCCGTTATATATAGTGATAAGGGTTGTCCTGTTTATTTCATTTAAGGGATTGCGCTTATTTACAATTATTGCAACGGCATCAAAACCAATGGTGGTATAACGCAGTTTCGACTTCTCAGTTTTTTTTAACGCCCTCGAAACCATTCCAATGTCTGAAATGCCTGAAATGGCATTTTTTATACCGGCCATGCTTCCGCCGCCCTGCACATGAACCGGCTGTCCATATTTTTGCTGATACAGTTTCCCTACATCTTCTGCAAGGGGCTGTATGGTGCTGGAGCCGGATATTTTAATGTCAGTTCCGGCAAATACTGTATGGGCATTTAAGGTCATACAAAATAGTACAACCAGAAATAACAAAAACTTATATGCTACCCGATTAGTTATTCTTTTCTGCATCTAAAAAATAAACCTGACATAACCATCAAATTTATTAACTATGGGAGCGTGGGAGTTATGCCCCTATAAACTTTTTAGGGTCTTTGTATTCGTGGCATTTCACACAATCCTTCTTTGCCTGAGACTCTGTAACCCTCCATGAATGGGGCTTGTGGCAGTCAACGCACTTCATGCTCATGCCTTTTATATGCAACTCGTGCTTGCCCACATAGAGCTGGTCGCTGTGACAGCGTTTAAGACAGTCACCCCAGTCGGGCCTCACCTTTTTATGAGGCTTATGACACTCATAGCAGTAGAACTGCATGGGTGCATCTTTAGGCACATTTATCTTTATTGCCTTTTTAATAAGCTCCGATGAAGGCCGGAAATATTTGGTATCTATCGTCCCTTCCTCGATCAGCTTTTTCCTTATTGATTCTTCTCCATGACAGAACAGACACTTCTCCCTGTCGGGCCTCAAATGGGGAGTGCGGTCAGTATGGCAGTTGATGCAGGCAAGTTTTTCCATGCCTGTACCATGAACCTCTCTGCCTGTATGGCAATTAACACAGAACCTCTCCTCGGGAAGGAAATTATGAACCACGTAGCCGTGGCACTTTGCACACTCTATCTGCTCGATGAATACATGCTTTGCATGATACCTTGAACGGTTCACTGCAGGCGCATCCGGATATCTTTTGTCCTTTTCCCAGTGGCACTGGATACATATCTTCCATGCTACGATAATCTGTCCGTGTCTTGGTTCAACCGTTTTTTGACCCATAAATACAAACCTGTACAACTGCACCACCTGTTCCTTCTTCGTTGAATGATGACACTCGTGGCATGTAACTTTTTTGTGCACGCTCTTTGCCCATGCCTTGTTTGCATAGTCATGGACGTGGCACAGGGCACAGGCATTCGGGTCATGCTCAAAATAGTCGTTGATCTTATAACCTGCAAAACCGACGCCGATAACAAAAAGTAAAACAAAAAGGGAGATAATTATCTTTGCCTTGCGGGATAGTTTCTCTGAATACCATACAACTAATCTCTCAAAGAGCTTAAACGGATTAAACATCTTTTTCTCCTTGTTTAAATAAGCCCCCAAAAAGATGGATGAACGGGTATGGGGGTGTGGGGGAGGCCCGTTCATCCAGAGAACAACAAAAATCTAACATAACTTCTAAAGTAAGCAACTTTCATGCCATTATTAGTTACATGAATTTCAAGGACTTTATTTAAGGAGAGCGTTACAAAAATGAAACAAGAAATGGCCTTTGTCTGTCTGTTTGCCTTTGTATTGCTTTATAAAATAATTTTTGGAGGTATAAAAAGGAATGTTACAATCAGGTAACAAATTATTCTATCTGATGTTCATATTCTACACACATGCTCATGTTTTGAACATCATTATTTCAGTCTATCCTGTATGCATTCATTTTCTCCCATAGTGTCTTTCTGCTGATTCCGAGCATTTCCGCTGCCCTGGTTTTGTTGCCCTTTGTGGTTTTTAACATCCTGATTATATGCTCCTTTTCTGCCTCTGCTGCTATGTCAGAAAGGGAGAAATATTTGTTGTCCGTTTTTTTAACAATAAAAGGCGGCAAGTCATCCTTCTGTATCGTATCCGAAGTTGAAAGGGTTACGCACCGTTCCACAATATTTTCCAGCTCTCTGATATTGCCCGGGTAATCGTATGCTAAAAGCGCATCAATGGCGTCCTTTGAGAAACTGATGTTTCTCGAAAACTTGTTTGCGCATTTGCTTAAAAAGAAATCTATAAGATAGGGTATATCTTCCTTACGCTCTCTTAATGGCGGAAGTGTTATAGGTATAACATTGAGACGGTAATAGAGGTCTTCCCTGAAATTGCCTTTTCTTACCTCACCTTCAAGGTTTTTATTGGTTGCAGCTATTATCCTTACATCCACATTCAGCGTTTCTGTACCGCCCACTCTTTCAAATTGCCTTTCCTGTATGACCCTCAAAATCTTTGCCTGTGTGGAAAGAGGGATGTCTCCAATTTCATCGAGGAAAATGGTGCCGCCATTGGCAAGCTCAAACCTGCCAGGCTTTCTCTTTATTGCACCTGTGAATGCACCTTTTTCGTGTCCAAACAATTCGCTCTCTATCAGACCCTCGGGCAATGCTGCACAGTTTATCTTTATCAGAGGTTTGTCCTTCCTCGTGCTCTGGTAATGGATTGTGGTCGCTATAAGTTCCTTTCCTGTACCACTTTCTCCGAGTATTAAGACTGTCGAGTCTGATTCAGCAACTTTTTCGACCAATGAGAAGACTCTCTTCATCTCCTGACTTTCGCCAATTATATTAGGAAAGCAGTAGCATCTGTTGAGGTCTTTTTTGAGCCTTATATTTTCATCCTTAAGCCTCCTTACATCCAGTGCCCTTTCTATCAGCAGAAGGAATTCGTCCAGAGAAAACGGTTTTGTTATGTAGTCGAATGCACCGAGCCTCATAGCTTCCACTGCATCTTTTATTGTACCAAAGGCAGTCATCACAATTATCTGCGCCTCATTTGTCCTTGTAATTTGTCGGAGTATGTCGATACCGTCAATATCAGGCAGCCTTACATCGGTAACCAGCACATCGAATGAATTATCTCTCAGGAAACTTAGAGCCTCCGTACCTGTTTCAAAGGATATAACCTCATATCCTGCCGATTTAAGGGCATCATCGAGGGTAACCCTCATCAATTTTTCGTCTTCTATTAATATAATTGTTTCTCTCATCCCAAATTAATATATTGCATATGACAGTATGTGTGATGAAAAGACTTTACACTCCAGAATATTATGCAACATTGTCTTGAACCTGTCATCTACAACATTGCTCACCACATAAGTGAGCCTTAATGATCTCTGGCATAAATAAAAAATAACACTTTGTAAAGGCTTTGATGCACACATACTGTCATAACCTCATGTCTGACCTATAAAATCGCTTTAATTTTAATTTGCCGGAAAAGTCAGTGTAAACTTGCTGCCCTTCCCGACCTCGCTTTCAACAGAGATTTCTCCATTATAATTTCTGACTATGTCATAACTCAACCACAAGCCGAGCCCTGTTCCTTCCCCAGGAGGTTTTGTTGTAAAAAACGGGTCAAATATCTTGCCTAAATTTTCTTGTGCGATACCCTCGCCTGTATCTATAACTTCCACTTTTATCTTCGAATCATCCCTGTATCCCCTGACAGTCAAACACCCCTCGTCCTTCATGGCATGGATTGCATTTATGAAGAGATTTAAAATCACCTGATGAAAATCATGAGGGTCAAATACCATGAAAAGTCCGTCCTCCACCTCATTGAAAAACTGAATCTTGCCTTTCTTGAGCTTATATCCCACAAATGTGCAGACACCGTTTATAGAATCTTTGACATTAATGCTGACAGGCGTGTGGTCTCCTTTCCTTGACATCCATAAAAGCTTGCTTACAGTATTTTCTATCCTGTCAAGTCCCTCTTTTATCAGATCCAGATACTTCCCTCTTAATTCGGGATTATTGCCATTGAGCTTCAACATCTGCACACAGTTAAATACCCCTCCAAGCGGATTGTTTATCTCGTGGGCAACACCTGCGGCAAGTATGCCTACAGATGCAAGCTTCTCCGACTGTACCAGCTTTTCATGGGTTTTTCTGAGTTCTTCGTTTGCCTGCTTTATCCTCTCTATCATGCTGTTAAACCTCTCGCCTAAAATGGCAAGCTCATCATGTCCCTTCACCTCGACTTTGACATCTAAATAGTCGCCCCCTGTTTTTTCCATGGTAGTAGCAAGATGTGTTATTGGACTTATAAAGCGGTTGCTCAAGAGGAGTATGACGCCGAAACCTGCAATGATGAGGAACAATGTAAGAATGATGATCTTTTTAATAGTGGCAACGATCTCCCTTTCGACCTCCTCAAGGGATATTGCAAACTTCAACGTGCCCCACCGCTTTTTCCCTATGGAAAGCGGGACTCCGAAATCAAGTGCATTATGTCCGTTGTGCGAAAAGCTGTGTATTACGGCATCATTTGCCTGTAATGCCTTCACAGTTGCGTGGTCTGAATATATCTTTCCGTACTCCGAAATATTATTGTGAGATATTACCTTCCCCTCCTCATCCAGAATGGCTATGTAAATCAAATCCACATCGCGTCTGTTGAATATCTCCATTATGTAATTATCGAGCAGGCCGCCTTCCTCCACCAATCCAAGCCTTTCGTAAATCAAGTCGTTGATTATCGGAATAGCAAGGGTCTCTCCCAGCAACCGTCCCTGCCTTTCGACCTCGGCGTACAGAATGCTCTTCCCTCTCTGGACAGCCATATAACCTATTATCCCCATGAGAAGTATAATGGCTACTGTCGTAATCAGAATGAATTTAGACCTCAGACCCAACCTTGAGAAAAAAGCAGTAATTGTATTCATAGTCTTATCTTAGGATGACAGCCCTTACCGCATGTCTGGGGCACTGCATTAATTTTCGCCCGTATATCAGCATAATCTTTATCCGACGCCTCCATGAAACCATTTCTGAAGTCATCATCAAGCCTTTTTAATATCTTCTGATGGTTTGGGTTGTTGGGATTCAGCCCAAGCAATGCCTTTTTGATATTCTCTATTGCTGAAAATGGTGTTCCGGGGCCTACGACAAGGGGGCCTGTCGGGATGTTCGGAGATTCGGCTATTACCTCGATGCCGAGTTTCATATATTTCCTTGCCACCGAATCACGCACAGCACCAGCGTCGTACTGCCCTTTCAAAACCGCCTTGACAACAGAGTCGTGATAATCAAAATTAGCATAGCCACTCAGTTCATTAAGGTGGATTCCTGAGTTTGCAAGTATATAACGGGGCATTAGATTACCTGATGTTGATTTGGAAGCTGAAAAGGCCATGCTTTTTCCTTTTAGTCCATTGGCGCTGTTTACAGATGAATCCTTTCTCTTTATTATTACGCTCTTATAGGAGGCATTACCGTTGATTCCCTTCGGTTTAAGTATGCATATAGCCCCGTATTTAGCGCGTGCTTCGAGGTATGTCAGAGGACCGAGAAGTGCAACCTCAACTTCGCCGTGACCGAGTGCTTCCACAGTGTCTTCATAGTTTTTCTTTATAACAAGCTCATATGAATATGGCGTCTTTTCGGAGAGGTAGTCAAGGAGCGGCTGGTATTTTTCGTACAATATCCTCGGGTTATCCCTCGGTATTACACCGAAAGAAACCGTCTTTTTACCGTTTCTCTTTTTCGCCGCCATAACATCATTTTTAACAGATCTCTCCATTTCCCTTATTGGATCATAAGCACTGTCTGATATCTGCACAAAACCATCTATCATCATGTCTTTAAGTATTGCGGCCCCCTTTGCTGTTTTATGCATGTTCAAAAAGGCATCCCTTATTTTTTTCTTGAGATTCGCATCTATGTCTTTTGTTACTACAACAGGAGGGATTCCGTAGGGAGGAGACCGTTTTATAATCTTTGTCTGTTTTACATAAGGCGAGCCCTTCTTCACCATATACTCATAGACAATGCTCTCAACAGCAGCGCCGTCTACAACCTTCTTAGCCACCAGTTCCACTGATTTGTTATGGCTGTAGCTGTACATGACCCTCTTAAAAAATTTCTCGGGAGTAAATCCCATTGTTTTGAGCAGATGCGTAGGATACAGTTTACCTGTGTTGGATTTGGGATCGGTAAAGGCGAAAAATTTACCTTTCAAATCAGCAAACGACTGAATCGTACTGTCCTTATGGACAATTATGTATGAATGATATGTTGCCTTGCCGTTTACACTCGGAGCAACGAGGAGTTCGACACCAAATTTCTCGCGGTTTTTAACATATGGCGCAGAGCAGATAAACGCCACCTTAACCTCTCCCCTTTCGAGTAATGAATCCATTTCATCATATGTCCTTCTGTGAACCATCTGTACAGGCTGTTTTATCTGCTCGCCTACGTAATCAATTATTTCCTGATAATACTTGACAGCATCGATAGGCGTAATCATGGACGCAACACCGATTTTGATTGTATTGTCCTGCTGCGATAAAGAGTCGTGAGGAAGGCAAAAAACAGAAACAGAAACAAACAAAAAAACTAAAATTAAATTAAAACGTCTCATCTCGTTTTCATTATAACATCTTTATCCCGTTAGAAAATGCTTTTCTAACGGCATTTATATCCCTGTTGCCAAATCAGGAGAAGGGGTGCCGATGTAATAGCCCTGGCCGTAATCTATGCCCAGTGCCTTTACTGCATCAAGGATGTCTTTATTCTCAACATATTCGGCAATGGTTTTTATATTGAACTCCTTTGCCAGTACCAGCATGGTCCTGACAATAGCCATGTCCTTTTCGCTCCGCACCATGCTTCTTATGAAGTCTCCATCTATCTTTACGAAGTCTATAGGGAACCTCTTCACATAGTGGAAGGACGAAAGGCCAGTGCCGAAGTCATCGATAGAAAATCCGAACCCCTCGAATTTGAGGTTATCAACAAATTTTTCGAGCAGCGATATGTTTTTTACCGTATCCCTCTCTGTTATTTCAAAAACAACCTTGCTGTTGTCAACATCATACCTTTTTGCAAGTTTTAGTATATTGGGTATAAATTCACTCAAAATTAAGGACTTTGTGGACAGGTTGATAAACAGGTACCCTTTATAACCCTCAACCTTCACCTTTTCAAAGACCTTTTCCATGAGTATAAGATCCAGCTTGCTTATGGCCCCGAGTCTTTCTGCAACCTCTATGAACTCCCTTGCATTGAGAATGCCCTTGTCTGTCTCCATTCTGCTGAAGACCTCATAGCACTCTACTTCGCCTGTCTTTATATTGATTATGGGTTGGAAGTACGGTGTTATTTTCTTTTCTTCTATTGCATTAGAGACTACAAAGGTCTTTTCGCTTAGAGTCCTGAATACGTCTATGATATCCTTCTGTGTGGGTATGATTATCCTGTTTTTGCCCTCCGCCTTTGCCTTGTACATCATATTGTCTGCGAATATAAATAAGTCCCTGGCATTGTCTGCATGGTCTGGGAATACAGCCAAACCTATCGAAACAGTGGCCCTGACATGCGTTCCATCAGGGGCTGTAAGGTATATACTTTCAAGATGCTCCTTTGTCCTGCCTGCAACCACAAATGCCTGTTCTTCATCAGCCTCCGGAAGCACAACAACAAACTCATCCCCTCCGTATCGTGCAAGTATATCTCCCTGCCTTAATGACTCTTTTGTCTTCAAAGCAAATTCTGACAGGAACTTATCTCCAAAGGTGTGTCCGTACGAATCGTTGATGTTTTTGAAGTTGTCGAGGTCGATGACTAAAACAGAAAATTTATAATCATACCTCTTTGCCCTTCCTATCTCATAGCCAAGCAATTCCCAGAAAACCCTCTGGTTATAAAGGTTTGTCAGCGGGTCCCTTGTGGCATAGTATTCCAGATCCTTCGTATATTTCGATATTGCCTTTATGGAACCTACAACATTCAAGAGAGTTGCAAGGATGCCGTCTATTACAAGAGAGCGGATAGGGTCATCGGTTATTTTAGATTGCACCCCTATACCTACTACGCCACCTATCTGCGGCATATCGAGGATAAGTGACTTTGTCTGGAACTCTATATCCTTTTCGTTGAGCTCGGGCAAATGTGAAGATGGGTCAGCAACATTGTGATTGATCTTCAGTTCGGTTATATCGCTGAACTTGCTGCTTTTATCTCTGATATGCTTGAGAACTATGGTTTCAAACCGTTCCTTTGTGAGATCGGTAGGCGTATTCCTCCAGAATATCTCGAGGTCATAAAGCACTTCATCCACCTGAAATATCGAAAACAGGGCATATGCCTCCATGACCTTATTTACTTCCAGAAGCAGATACCCTACATATTCCTTCCAGTCTCTGACCACCTCTGATGTTATTATAAACTTGTCAAGTATCTTTATTTCGAACTCGAGGATATCTCTGTCAACAGCTAATCTTCTGATTTTTCTGGAAAGCTCTCTGACCTCCGACAATGTCTCGTTGAACTCCTTAAAGCCTGTTTCGACAACATCTATATTATTAAGTTTTGTCAAATCCTTGATGCTGTTTATTTCGCTGACCTGTTTGTGAAAAAAGTTAGTAGAACTCTTTATCCTCTTATTCAAAAAAAGAGCAACAGCCCCTGCCATAATAAATGGAATAGGGAAAAGGATAAAAAAGAATACATTAAATCTCTTTTTTGCTTCATTAATTGCAGGGCTTATATCCTGCTGTATCTTCATTACGCCGAGCACTTCATCGACTCTTGCATGAATATGGCATTTAAGGCACTTCATGTCTGCCTTAACAGGATAAATGTTTATGACATTCGAATTATCTTTATAAGTTATGGCATCTCCTGAGCTAAAGGCATCCCTGATATTTTTACCAATTTCTGACTGCTCTATTTTTCCGAAATCCCTTTCAACCGCTTCTCCCCTGAACATTTCAATCTTGTATGGAAACTGTGTACGTCCGCCCTTTATGGAATCGAGAAATTTCTTTAGTTCATCCCTGCTCCAGCCGCGTTCCATAAGCTGGAGCATTGAGTTGAATATCTGATGCGATATTGCATCTGAAACCTCATCTGCGTTTTTTATAAAGGCATGACGGTAAATAGATGACACAACAAGATATGTTGCGTTAAAACTAATATACGATGCTATCAGGACAGCGATGCATACAAAGGACTTTAATCGGTACTGTTTCTGCGTTATTCTTTTAAAAATAGACACGCTCGAACTCCCTTGCAAATATAATTACCTTAGATCGAGAAATTTCTGCTTACAAATGTCGTACAATACCTCCGTTCACCTCTGAAAACTCATGCTCGAACTTCTGCGGCTTTCTTCCGAAGCAGATGCCAAGGCTTTCAAAAAGGGCAACTTCCTTAATATCCACTTCCCTCCTCTTTATTGCCTCTGATGTGGGCATATAGTGGATCCTGTTGCCGTCCACATTAACCACCGTATTTGCAGTCTTTCCCTCCAATAACAACACTACTGCTGCTGCTCCGGCCTTATAGCCAAAATTTACATCAAATGCAGATGAGCCGCCGCAGCGCACCAGATGCCCCGGCATTACCTCTCTTACCTCCGGAATCTCGTAAACACCGGGTGCATACATGCCTGTCTTTTTCATAAACTCTACAACTTCCGGGTCATTTTTAAGCCTTTTCTCCAACTGCTGCCTCACATATTTACCTGCTCCTGCAAGCTTTTTGTGTCCGAATGCATCAACACCTGCCGATTCATCGTAAAGCATCTCTCCACTTGCGTTTTTAAGCCCCTCGGCAACAACAATGATATATGTGCCTGCCTTCACATCGCTCCTCATCACCCTTCCAAAATATGTAGTCTTCATGTGCTCATAGACAACATCAAAGTCAGTTGGTATCTCCGGTATCAATATGCAGTCAGCCTCTGCACCTACCCCGCCTCTGAACGCTGTGTGCCCGACATATCTCCCGAAAACCTCGATAACAAGCACACGATTGTGGCTTAACCCCGTTGTTTTCAAATCCCTCGCAAAGGTGGCTATTCTGTTCACCGCAGAATCACCTCCAACACTATAAGGCTGAAGGTCTAAGTCCATGGTCTTGGGCACATGTATGCAGGGGACTCCATGTGATGCAAGGTCAACCACAACGCTTCCTGTGTCGTCGCCTCCGCTTATTATGAGTGCATCTATTCCGAATTTTTTGAGACCCTCCTTTATCCTTTCGTAAGTATTTGGGTCCTTTATTTTGCTCAGTTTTACACGGGAATGTCCTGCCTCAGAGCCTGCAAGGGAAGCCTCTATTTTGCTTACACGCTCTGCATTAAGGGAGACAACCTTATCAAGGTCAACAAGGTTATAAAGACCTGCATAGCCATTGGGAATTACCACCGACTCGATTCCCAATGAATAGGCATACCGTGCAACCCCTTTGATGACTGCATTAAGACCTCCGCAGTCGCCACCGCTTGTAATAACACCGATTCTTTTGATGGATGACATATAAACCTCCTGTTCTTTAGGTTATAGGTTATAGGTTATAGGTTATGGGAAATAAAAAAATTAAAAATATCCTTAACCAATAACCGATAACCTATGACCTATTATTCATGATATTCCTGTATTGATTTTATGCTTAATTCCCTTTTCAAAAGCATCTCTATTGCTCTCAGCACAGCCCTTGCACCGGATATTGTGGTTGTGTAAGGGATATTATGCTGAAGCGCGCTTCTTCTTATAGATAACGAATCTTTCTGTGCCTGTGCGCCTGTAACTGTATTTATTATGAAGTTTACTTCCCTGTTTTTTATCATGTCAACAACATGCGGCCTTCCCTCCATAACCTTATTGATTAAGTCGACATCAATTCCCCTGTCCTCAAGGTACTGCTTCGTCCCTCTCGTTGCAATAAGCTGAAAACCCATTTCAGAAAGCCTTTTTGCAATATCAACAGTATGAGGCTTATCTTTGTCTTTTACGCTTATAAATATTTTCCCGGATGTAGGTATTTTATTGTTGCTTGCAGCCTGGGCCTTTGCGTAGGCAAGCCCGAAGTCTTTGTCTATGCCCATAACCTCGCCTGTGGACTTCATTTCTGGTCCTAAAATAACATCGACTCCCGGAAATCTGTCAAACGGGAAAACCGCTTCTTTGACAGCCACATGTTCTATCTGTCTTTCTTTAACGATGCCCAGTTCCTTCAATGTCTTTCCGAGCATAACCTTTGCAGCCAGCTTTGCAAGGGGAATGCCAGTAGCCTTGCTCACATAGGGAATTGTCCTCGATGCCCTCGGATTGACCTCAAGGATAAATATTTCATATTCTGGCTCCTGGCTACTGGCTACTGGTTCCTTTGTTTTCACTGCAAACTGTACATTCATCAGGCCCACGACATGAAGCTCCCTTGCCAGAGCCTTTGCCTGCCTCTTTATTTCATCCACAATATTTGAAGGCAGGGAATATGGGGGAATGGAACATGCAGAATCCCCTGAATGTATCCCTGCTTCTTCTATGTGCTCCATAACACCGCCGATAATAACATTCACACCATCCGATATTGCATCCACATCCACCTCTATTGCATCTTCAAGGTATTTATCAATAAGAATGGGATGCTCCGGCGATGCCTTAACCGCCCTTTTCATATAATCTGTCAGGGATATCTCATTGTAGACTATCTCCATTGCCCTTCCGCCAAGGACATAAGACGGCCTTACCATTACAGGGTATCCTATCCTGTCTGCAACAGCCACTGCCTCTTCGCAGGACATTGCCGTTCCACTTTCAGGCTGCTTTAGATCCAATTTATGCAGTAGTTCTTTGAATCTCTTCCTGTCCTCTGCCCTGTCGATAGAGTCAGGGGATGTACCGAGGATATTCACCCCTTCCCTTTCAAGAGGTACAGCTAATTTCAGCGGTGTCTGGCCTCCGAACTGGACTATTACACCCTCTGGCTTTTCTTTTTCAATAATGCTTAAGACATCTTCTATTGTCAAAGGCTCGAAATAAAGCCTGTCTGCTGTATCGTAATCAGTACTGACAGTTTCCGGATTGCAATTAACCATTATGGTCTCATAACCGAGATCCTTCAGGGCAAAGACCGCATGAACACAGCAATAATCGAATTCTATTCCCTGCCCGATCCTGTTCGGGCCCGAGCCGAGGATGATCACCTTCTTTTTGTCTGTTGGATTTGCCTCGCATTCTATTTTAGGGCTGAGGGCTGAAGGCTGAAGGCTAAAGTACGGTCTTTCATACGTCGAATAAAGATACGGGGTATATGCCTCAAACTCTGCAGCACAGGTATCAACCAGTTTATAAACTGGCTTTATCCCAAGCTCAATCCTCAATCGTCTAATGTCAGCTTCTGTTTTGCCTGTCAATTCTGCAATCCTCTTGTCAGAGAAACCGTATTCCTTCGCCTTTTTGAGCATTTCTGCTGACTGCTGACTACTGATTGCTGACTCCTTTATTCTATTTTCCATCTCCACAATCTGCTTTATGTTGTTCAAGAACCACGGGTCTATCCATGTGAGTTCATAAATCTCATGCACACCCATCCCCTGTCTCAATGCCTGTGCTATATACCATATCCTCTCGGCATTTGGTGTCTTTAATCTGGCTTTTATTTCATCAATATCGGTCTCTATATTTTCAAAGCCCGCAGAGCCTATTTCTAAGCTCCTCAATGCCTTTTGCAGGGATTCCTTGAATGTCCTGCCTATGGACATCACCTCACCCACGGACTTCATCTGTGTTGTGAGCGTCGCGTCTGCTTCGGGGAATTTCTCGAAGGTAAACCTGGGAATCTTTGTTACCACATAGTCTACCGTTGGTTCAAAGGATGCAGGCGTCTCCCTCGTTATATCGTTTCTTATCTCATCGAGTGTATAGCCCACAGCAAGTTTTGCAGCAATCTTTGCTATGGGGAAGCCGGTTGCCTTGCTTGCCAGTGCAGAACTCCTCGATACCCTTGGATTCATTTCAATAACTATCATCCTGCCTGTTTTTGGGTGCAGGGCAAACTGTATATTTGAACCTCCGGTATCAACACCTATCTCTCTAATAACATCAATAGCAGCATCGCGCATCCTCTGGTATTCCTTATCAGTCAGGGTCTGTGCAGGGGCTATGGTGATGGAATCTCCTGTATGCACTCCCATTGCATCGAAGTTTTCTATAGAGCATATGATGACCACATTGTCCTTCCCGTCCCTCATAACCTCCAGTTCATATTCCTTCCAGCCGAGGGCAGACTCTTCAACCAGCACCTGATGGACAGGGCTCAGCTTTAATCCCTTTTCGAGGAGTTCTCTGTATTCCTCGATATTGTATGCAATCCCTCCTCCTGTACCGCCGAGGGTAAAGGCAGGCCTGAGTATGGCAGGGAAGCCTATATGCTCGATAATATCGAGGCCGTCCTTCATGCTTGTAATAGCAGCACTCTTTGGGACATCGAGACCTATCTTCCTCATGGCCTCTTTAAAAAGCTCCCTGTCCTCTGCCTTTTTTATAGCAGGCAATTTTGCGCCGATCAACTCCACCCCATACCTGTCGAGGAATCCTGATTCCGATAATTCAACCGCAAGGTTCAATGCAGTCTGTCCGCCCATTGTCGGGAGGATTGCATCCGGCCTTTCTTTTTTGATAATCATCTCCAGAATTTCCGATGACAATGGCTCGATATAAGTTGCATCGGCTATCTCAGGGTCTGTCATTATAGTTGCTGGGTTTGAGTTCACAAGCACTATTTTGTAGCCTTCCTCCCGGAGGGCCTTGCATGCCTGCGTTCCTGAGTAATCGAATTCGCATGCCTGGCCTATTACAATAGGGCCTGAGCCGATTAATAGAATTTTCTTAATATCTGTTCTCTTTGGCATTTTTACCCCTTTATAAAGTTTCTAAATTGCATTGCAATATTTTCTGCCTCAGCAGGTTTTTCAGATGAAAATACTACAATCCTCTTTCCGTTCTTAAACTCCATCTCAACCGTATAAAACTCTGCGGTCTTTCCAAACCCGGGTATCACCGTACCATGCTGAAGGGCAACCTGCTCCACAAGCTTTATTCCGTCAGGGTTTTCCGGCGTTACCACTAAATAGTCCTGTCTGATGTTGCCGAGTTCAGACAGTGGAGATGTTATTCTCCTTTTGCCGAAAATCCTCTCAAGTGCAATATCGATATTTCCATTTTTCTTATCAACAACAACGCAGAGGACGGTCTCAAGAAAAATATAAGTCCTGAAGACAATGAAAAATATAACGAACAATAATAATGCCACAACGAAATGAACTGTGGTTATTTTAAAGCTTGCGGCAAAAAAAAATCCCAGCAGCATCACCAGTGCGCCTGCTGCAAGGCTCGATGCAAGTTCTCGGTTGTAAATGCCGCTGTGAAGCACGCTCCCCTTTTCAGCCCTGAAAGAGCTTGTCCTGAATATGAGCATATTATCTTTTATGTTTATCTGGTAAGCTTTATTATTATCCAATGTCATTTTCTTAAATGTCTATTTATATTGTCATTGCGAGGGACTAAGTCCCGAAACAATCTCAAGACAAGATCCCTCGCTTCGCTCGGAATGACAGTAATGTTTTGTCTTCACAGTTTAAAGTAAACCATCTTTGCCCCACCCAAATGAAGCGGTATTTCTGCTGCTTCCGTCCATACACCTTTTTTGAAATAACCATCGTCCACCTCGGCGTGCAATACCTTCCCGAAGAATGCATAGCATTCGCCAGCATCCAGAGCCTTCCATAATTTGCACTCTATATGCCCAATGCATTCATCAATTACAGGGGATTTTATAAACCTTGCCTTGCTGTATTTGAGTCCTGCCTTCTTGAATTTATCCGTGTCCCTGCCCGACGTCTTTCCGCAAATCCATAATGCCTTCAAAATTTTTTTCGTAGGGATATTTATCACAAACTCCTTTGTCTGCTTAATCAACTCTGCAGTGTAACTCTCCTTCGAAACGCATACAACAACAATAGGAGGCTCCTCGCTTACAGGTGTTGCCCATGCACACGCCATAACATTTGGTTTGCCGTCCTTTGCAATGCTTGTAAGAAAAAACGCCATCTTCGGATGCATAAGATGGTAAATGTCAGATTTTATTTCCTTTAGCATTTTCCCTCCATCATCTCCCCGAACCTCCTGAACAAATGTGTGGAATCATTGGGCCCCGGGCCTGCCTCGGGATGGTGTTGCACAGAAAATACAGGGTATTCCACATGCTCCATCCCCTCCTCGGAGCCGTCGAATAGATTCCTGTGCGTCAATTTCACCTGTCCTTTAAGGCTGTTAATATCCACGCAGTAATTGTGGTTCTGCGAGGTTATCTCAACCCTGCCGGTCTTTAAGTCCTTCACAGGGTGATTCCCTCCATGATGACCGAATTTAAGCTTGTATGTCCTTCCACCCATTGCAAGGCCCAATATCTGATGGCCGAGACAGATTCCGAAGATAGGTCTTTTGCCTATAAGTTTTTTTGTATTTTCGATGCCATATGTTACTGTCTCAGGGTCTCCCGGGCCGTTGCTTAGAAGAATTCCATCAGGATTCATCTCAAGCACTGCCTCAGCAGGAGTTTGCGCAGGAACTACTCTTACATCAAATCCTGCATCAACAAGGTTTCTCAGGATATTAAACTTAATGCCGAAATCATAAACAACAACCTTAGCCATTCCTTCATATCTGTCGCTCTGCCGCTCTGTCGCTCTAATTCCCCATTTCCACACCCCTTCTTCCCATTTATAAGGATTCCGTGTCGTTACATCCTTCACAATGTCCAATGCTGATATTCCGGGATGCTTCCTAACTTTTTCCAACAGGCTTTCAGGATTTAAATCAACACTCGAGATGATTCCCATCTGTGCGCCGTTATTTCTCAGATGCCTTGTCAATGCCCTTGTATCAATGTCCTCTATGCCGACTACTTTATTATCTCTGAGATATTGTCCCAGGGACATTTGCGAACGCCAGTTGCTCGGAAAATCGAGATATTCCCTGACAACAAAGCCCTCGACCTTCGGGCCGCCTGATGATTCTATATCTTCAGCATTAACACCATAATTGCCCATCTGTGTGCATGTCATGGTGACAATCTGGCCTTTATATGATGGATCTGTAAGTATCTCCTGATATCCTGTCATCGATGTATTAAAAACAACCTCGCCTATGGTCTCTCCTTCAGAGCCAAAACTCATTCCCTCAAAAACCGTCCCGTCTGCCAGTACAAGCAATGCCTTACCCATCTATCCTCCAATCAAATGTCAAGAATCATTTCGTAGTGCTATAAACCACAACTCCGTTTTCAATAACCTCTCTTGCAAATCCTCGTTTCTTTAAAATTTGTTCAGGCGTAAATCCTATCGGTTCGATCGGCTCTCCGAAATTATGGTGTGCTTTACTTAAAATCATCTGCCGCTCAAAAATATCCATTTTTTTGAATGAAGATGATATGACCGCAATATCAATATCGCTGTATTCCTTCTGCTTTCCTTTAGCATATGAACCGTATAAAAAAACAGCGTATATATCAATATTGTATTTTTTAAGTTCTGCGATATATCGTTCAACTATTTTTTTAATCTCGGATCTTTTTTTAACCATTTCAAGAGCTCCTTTGATGGCACATAAAAAGCACATAAACATATCTGCCTGTAGCAAACATATGTTCAGCGGTTTTTATGTCGTAGTTTGACGATTTAATCCAGTTCGCTATTGAATCCATAAATATTAACTTCCTTTAACCTTTACTCCTTTCCTTATTCTTTATTCTTTTACAATATCTTTAAGTTCTTGTATAAACCTTTCAAAACAATCTATCTCGTTGAGCTTATCATATACACGATCATCATCGACCTTTATATAATGATGAACAAGCAGGTTCCTGAATTTTGCCATATTTGCCATGCACTTTAATGTCTCTTTGTTAAACTTGCCTGTCTCGCCAAGAAGCTCAAAACAGTTGCCGTAATCCGATGGAGCCTTTTTAAGCAGTTTGGCTGTAAGGTGATAACACATATCGATAGCTGCCTGCCCTGCTATTATAAAGCAATATTTTGTATCTCTGATGCTGACGGGCGAAGACAAAAAGCTTTGTCTGTCAAGCCTTGCATAATTTTTAAGATTATCAAGAGAAACCTTTATCTCGGATATATATGCTGTTACTCTGTCCCTGTCTATCATCAGGCTGTTATTATCTCCTCAAGAGTATGTCTGCTTGTAATAGCATGATCATTATATAAAGACCATGCCCTTGTAACAAAATCAGTCCACAGGTCTTCGTCTCGGATAAAAAGCAATTCGCCCTGTGTAATCCTAAATACAAGGCTTATTGGAGCATTATTTAAAACAACCACATCAACAGGATATTTCTTAAGTGCTGATTCAAGTTCCAACGAGATGTTTATAGAATAGTCCATCATTTGCGCCGCAGATACACTATTTTCATCTACATAAATCCCTACATCTATATCCCTGAAAAACGGCATCTCAGGGTCAACAAAAGAGCCGTAGATATAGGCAAACCTGATTTCCTCGTGCTGTAAGAGTGCTGACTTAATAGCAGATATTGTCTTATCTTTATCTTCAGCGTTAATAGTATATGTCTTAAAGTCATTCATTTTTTTATGCAGGTTACCTCATTAATCTTCTTCCAAATCCCAACAGTCCCCTCTGTGCTTCTTTAAACATTCTGCATTTTTTCACTTTAGTTAGTTTTATACCCAGAGCAGCAGTTGCAGGATAAAGAATAGTCTGCAAATCATCTTTTTCTACAAATATCTCTTGTGGTATAACACCTGTTTTTTCTATAAATTCCACAAAATTATCGAATATGTTCTGATAATAGTCTGATGGTTCTGATAGATAAGCGTTGAATACATGACCTGATATACTATCTACCATAAGCATTACAATCGGGAAATACGGGCGCTCTTTTTCTTTGATAGGCATAGTAGAATTCACAAAAAAGCCTATCTCCCATTTTCCTTCGGATTTTACGCTTTTTTTCTTAATGCAAGCCAGCTTTAACTCGTTAGTCTGGATTGTAATTTTTCTTTTTTCCTCTCCGGTATCAATCCGCGATTGCTTGTCTTTCCACTTGTCGTCTTCAAAATATCTGACGAGGCAGTATCCCGTATCGAATACATCCGGTAAAAACGATTCATCGTCTTTTACTTCTATGCAAGCATAGGCAGCCTGCTCAAGCGCAATTGTCAAAAATCTGCACTCATCTCCTGTCAAATACCATGGATAGTAATTCGGTTTATATCTTCTGAAAAGCGGATAGGCATTTTTACCTCTAAAATTTAAACCAAGCTTCTTTATAATTGCCATATCTTTTTTATCAATGTATTTTCTATCGTCATAAGTTGCGCTAAGGCAGTCTTGAATCAACACATTATCTTCCATGTTTTCGGGATTTGAGGCAATTGTTAGATAGCTTTTAAGCCCGTTTTGCCCCATATAGACAATTAAGCCGAAGACCTCGCCGAGCGCTCCAAGAACTGTGCAATATCCGATTTCTCCGTCTTCAGGGTTTTGAACCCCAAACAAATAGTCATCATACATCCAGTTCCATGCCTCAATTGCCTTAAACTTCAGGGCAGCATCATACAATTTCAGCCATTCCTCATTCGTCGGTTCGCTATTCATTTTGCCTCCAATCGTAAACCTTTCCTTTGCATATTGTTATCACAGGCATCCCCTTCAGCGTCCACCCTTCAAACGGCGTATTTTTGCCTTTTGACAGGAACTTTTCGGATTCGACCTTAAACTCTCTATTTATATCAACTATTACAATATCAGCATCAAATCCGACTTTTAATGCTCCGGCATCTATTCCCAAAATTCGTGCAGAAATAATCGCCATTTTCTCAACAAGCTGTGACATTGTTAGAATGCCTTCATAGACAAGCCGCAGGCTTAAGGACAATGCTGTCTCAAAGCCAGATATGCCTGAAGGCGCCTTATCAAACTCCTGAAGCTTTTCATCCCTGTGGTGAGGAGCATGGTCTGTGGCTATGACATCTATTGTACCGTCCCTCAATCCCTCTTTTATTGCCTCCACATCCCTTTGCGTCCTTAAAGGAGGGTTTACCTTTGCATTTGTATTGTAACCCTTCACAGCATCCTCTGTGATTGTAAAGTAATGGGGGCATGTTTCTGCAGTCACCTTTATACCCCTTTCCTTTGCCTGCCTTATAAGTCTTACAGAGCCTTCTGTTGAGACATGGGCAATGTGAAGCCTGCCGCCTGTAAGCTCTGAGAGGATAATATCCCTTGCAACCATTGCATCTTCTGAAGCATATGGAATTCCCCTTAGCCCCATCTGTGCCGAGAGCCTCCCCTCATTCATTACACCACCCTCGGAAAGGCTCATGTCCTCGCAATGGGAGATAATAGGCACATTCAATGCCCTTGAGTATTCCAGAGCCCTTCTCATTATCAGACTGCTCATAACAGGTCTTCCGTCATCGGAAAAGGCAACACAGCCAGCCTCGTGCATCATTGCCATCTCGGCCAGTTCTTCACCCTTTTGCCCTTTTGTAATAGCCCCTATGGGATATACATAACATGAGCCTTCGGCATATGTTTTTCTGAGTATAAATTCAGTAACAGTCTTATTATCATTGACCGGATTTGTATTTGGCATGCAGCAGACAGAGGTAATTCCTCCCTTTACAGCAGCCATTGTGCCTGTCTTTATTGTTTCCTTGTATTCAAAGCCGGGCTCTCTTAAATGGGCATGTATATCAACAAGGCCGGGCAGGACAAATAACCCGGTGGCGTCAATAGTATGGTAGTGCGACTGTGCGGCAGTGACTGTCGCTCTATCGCTCTGTAGCACTATTCTGACTATTTTTCCATCTTTAATCAGTATATCCCCTACTCCATCAATCCCTTGAGACGGGTCTACAATATGACCGTTTTTTATAAGAATTGCATCAGGCATTTTAGCCTCTCCCGCTCAGTAAATACATGACAGCCATTCTAACAGCGAGTCCGTTTGTCACCTGTTCGAGTATTATGGACTGCTCCGAGTCTGCCACGTCAGAGCTTATTTCGATGCCCCTGTTCATCGGCCCCGGATGCATTACTATTGCATCTTTTTTAGCAAGTTTGAGTCTTCTCATGTCCAGTCCCCAGTTTTTAAAATACTCCATGGTGGATGGAAAAAAGCCCTTTCCCTGTCTTTCCATCTGGATCCTTAGCATCATAATCACATCAGCATCCTTAAGTCCCTCATCCATTTCATAAAAGACCTCAACATTATGGTCTGCCATGTCAGGAATAAGTGTCGGAGGACCTATGAGTCTGATGTTTGCACCAAATTTTGAAAGAAGGTATATATTCGACTTTGCCACCCTGCTGTGAAGTATATCTCCAACTATTGCGATATTAAGCCCTTCAAGGCTGCCCTTCTTTTCAATAATGCTGAAGGCATCGAGGAGCGCCTGTGTGGGGTGTTCGTTTATGCCGTCTCCTGCATTAATGACAGAGGCAATCACATTCCTTGCAATGAAATGGGATACTCCGCTCGACGAGTGCCTCATCACAATAAAATCCACGCCGTATGCCTCGATTGTCTTGATGGTATCAAAAAGACTCTCTCCCTTAACAACGCTGCTCGTCGGCACAGAGAAATTCAGCACATCCGTGCTGAGCCTCTTTTCTGCCAGTTCAAAGGATGTCCGGGTCCTCGTTGACGGCTCAAAAAAGAGGTTTACAACTGTCTTGCCTCTCAGGGCTGGAACCTTTTTAATATCCCTTTTCAAAACATCCTTGAACGATGATGCTGTATTGAGTATCGACTCAATTTCATTTCTTGATAGTTCCTTTATGCCGACTAAATCCTTCATGCCTTATGTCTGCAACAATACCTTGTCTTCAAGTCCCTCTTCCTCAAGCTGAACCTCTATGCTCTCCGACATCGAGGTGGGAATATTCTTACCCACGTAATCAGCCCTGATGGGCAATTCCTTGTGCCCCCTGTCTATGAGCACAGCAAGCTGTATCTGGGCAGGCCTTCCTAAATCCATCAATGCATCCATAGCAGCCCTGATAGAGCGGCCTGTGAACAGGACGTCATCCACGAGAACTATTTTTTTATCGGTTATATCGCAGGGTATTTCAGTCTTTCTGACAATGGGCTGCTCCTTTCTTATCCCTATATCATCCCTGTAAAGGGATATATCGAGGGAGCCTACTGTAATATCCACATTCTCGATGTTCTTTATCCTGTTTGCAAGCCTTTTTGCGAGATGGACGCCTCCGCGCTGTATTCCAACGATGCAGAGGTTTTCTGTGCCCTTGTTCTTTTCGATAATCTCGTGGGCGATCCTCGAAATTATCCTCTCCATGTCCTTTTTATTTAAAAGTTCTTTCGCCATGACCATAAAAAAAGCCTTCCCCTGTCTTCAGAGGAAGGCATATTGTTTTGTATATGTGTTTCACAATGTCTCCTTACCTTCTTAGCCTCACAGGGCTATCTTTAAAGGTGATACTATTAAACCACAGATTATTTAAATTGTCAAAAAATAATTTTCAGTATCTATACACCACCGAGATCTGTGGAACACTTGATGGCGTCAAAGGCATAAAGGATCCTCTTTTCCTTTTCTGCCCTCTCTCTCGGATATGGAGAAAATGATTTTTCCTTAATAATCTTCATTGCATCGACTTTGGACGGTATTGAATCGAGGCCTTCGGATATTAATCTGCCTCCAATAACATCCAGTATTCGCGCGCTTTCGCTGTCTGTCACAACTGCATACGGTATCTGGTATGGCTCAACAACGCGGCTGAAGGCTATAGAGTGCCTCTCCCACGATTCAAGGGAACTCATAACGCATTTGATAATACAAAATATCTTTCCCTCTATTTTCAGTATAATATCTGCCCTTGTGTTAAAAGAGGCATCCAAGAGATCAACTCTAAAATCCCGGTTTGCTTCTATATCTGCACTATCATAGCCCTTTTGAGAGGTCAGAAAATCAATAACCCTCCTCTGAACCTGCGTAAGCTCAATATTCGAGAGATATTCCTCCATCTCAACTCTCCTGGCCAACAATTCCTTTCTCTCCTCAGGGCTTGCGGGGATTTTGCCTAATGAAATGTAAGTCGACACTATCCTTTAATTCCCTCTTTCAGAGTGAGACCGTACTTTTCATGCTCAAACGGATGAATGGTCGGAAATTTTGAATAGAGCCATCCTTTGAAGATAGTCTTTCCATTCTCAAACACCTCGACCCTCACTGCCGGATTATTGGGCATATCACTTGCCGATGTGATTGTGGTCTCATCCATTCTGAAGTCAGGAAGGAACTCGCCGACAACTATCCTCAGATTGGTATTCGGCACTTTAAACTCGGAGCCGACATTCACTGTATATTCGCTGCTCTTCTTAGACGCCTTGTCTTCGATGGTGAATTTTACTTTGTTCCATTTTGCCTTAACAACACTATCCGGCACTAAAATCTTTTTCTCTACTTTTGGTCCGGCCGTTCCGTGAGGAGCCATCGAGGGCTGCATGGGTACTGACATTGGAGCCTGCTGCATCGGTGTTTTTGGGACAGGCTGTTCTTCCTTTTTCTTGCAACCAACAACAACTACCGATAATACAAGTCCGACAGCGATAATCTTAATAGTTTTCATCATCTAATCCTCCAATCCTTTTATTTTTCACTTCTTACTTTATTGCTTATAATTCTGGCGGAGAGGCAGGGATTCGAACCCTGGGTGAGGTGTTACCCCCACAACCGCTTAGCAGGCGGCTGCCTTCGACCTACTCGGCCACCTCTCCAAAAATTTTAATTATAATATCAACTCGGATATTAAATTGTAAAGCAAAGCATGGTGTGATATTCTTAGTTTAAGAAAGCCGCTGGAGGTGTAAAATGAAAATATTGCTTGCAACAGACGGTTCAGCATACTCCGAAGGTGCTGCCATGTTCTTATCACGATTTAGCCTCTCGCAGGATGATGAAATCCTTGTATTGAACGTCATATCTCATGTCCCTTTCAAAGACAACAGAGAGTTATATTACGCAAAGCTCAAACAGATAAAACAGGAAATAGCACCACGGATACTGGATTCAACAATTGATATTTTGAAGCCACTTAATGTAAAAATCAGTACTGCATTGCTGGATGGCTATCCTGATAAGGCCATTGTGGATGCAGCTTCAGAGTCCGGTGCAGACCTCGTTGTAATGGGTGCAAGGGGCCTGAAGGGAATAAAGTCCCTATTGATAGGCAGTATAACACGGTCTGTTTCCATAAACTCGCGAACGCCTGTGATGGTCGTTAAACCTCCCCAATGGGAAACAGCCGGAACATTAAAGGTTCTCTACGCAACAGATGGCTCAAGTTCTGCCGTCAATGCGGAAAGGCTCTTAGCTTCAATCCCTTTCCCGAAGGATGCCGAAATCACCATAGTGAATGTCATCCCTTCAGCTCATATAGACATCCCTGAAAGATACTGGATGGAGGTGGACGAGAAGATCAAGAACGAGATTGCAAAAATAAGGGAGGCAGAATTCGGGGTATCAGACAAAATCATCGAAGACGCACGTAAAATATTAAGCAGTAGATTTTCAAAAATAAAGGTCTCCATAAAGTTTGGTGACCCGTCATTGGAGATACTGAACGAGGCAGAACAGTCAAAGACCGACCTGATTGCAATCGGCAGCAGCGGAATGAGGGGTGTAAAGGGGATGCTCGGCAGCGTATCAAGAAGTATCCTCGGACATGCCGAATGCTCTGTTTTGATAGGAAAATGAGTATAATAAATGAATGGAAATCATCAAAAAAGTCAGGGAAACCATTAATAAATATCACATGCTGGTTCAGGGCGACCATGTACTTGTGGGGCTTTCAGGAGGCCCTGATTCAGTGTGTCTGCTCACAATCCTTCATAGACTCAAACCGGAATTCGGCATCCATATATCTGCAGCTTATATAGACCATGGATTAAGGCCTGATGAAATTCCCTATGAGATTGAATTGTGCAGAGATACATGCAGTTCCATGAACATACCTTTTACAACAAGACCTATTGATGTAAAGTCCTATATAAAAGAAAATAAGCTAAACAAGCAGGAAGCAGCAAGGGAACTGCGTTACAATGCCCTTGATGAAATCGCCACTGAGAAGGCTGCAAATAAAATCGCCCTCGGGCATAATGCGGATGATCAGGCAGAGACAATAATAATGCGGCTTTTCAGAGGTACAGGTCCTTCGGGACTTTCCGGCATACCACCTGTGAGAAAATACATAATAAGACCCCTTATTGAGATAGAGAGGAACGACATAGAAGACTTTCTTGAAACCGAAGGGATAGGCTTTGCAGTCGATTCATCAAATCTCAAAAGAGAGTATCTTCGCAATAAGATAAGGTATCTCATTATCCCTGAGGCAAGAAAGATAAATATGGATGTTGTAAACACCATTTCGAGGACTGCGGATATTTTCAGGGACGAAGAGAGGTATTTTGAGATACTCGTGACAAAGACCCTTATGAAGCTTATAACGAGAAAGACCGACAATTCAATCGAGCTTTTCCTTGGCCCCCTGGAGGCGATGGATACGGTGATATTGAGAAGGGTTTTAAGGAGGGCTATCGATGAGACTAAAGGGCTTCACGGAATCGGTTTCATTCATGTCGAAGAAATAATGTCCCTGATAAAGTCTGGCAAATCAGGGGACAGGATATATCTGCCAAAAGATATACGGGTTATAAAAGGGTATTCTACCATTCTCATTACATCCGGGAAGCCAACAAAGCTTGTTGCCTATGTTATAGACAGTCCGGGTGAAACTATAGTGAAGGAATCATCCATGGTCATTCATTCAGCAATCATGGGCATTGACGAGGTAAAAGATTATGGAGATGCGAAAAAAATTGCCGTCATAGATGCGGATAAGGTTCATTTCCCGATGACAATAAGGGGGCGGCTGCATGGAGATTTCTTTTATCCACTTGGATTTGGAAAAAAGAAAAAACTGCAGGACTACTTTGTTGATGAAAAGATACCGAGGGATGAACGGGATGCAGTTCCACTGCTCATCTCCGGCAATAATATCGTGTGGGTAATAGGTTACAGACTGGACGAAAGATACAGGGTTGATAAAGATACCAAAAGAGTTTTAAAATTTGAAGTAAAACCACTAAGGATTTAAATGGAGGAAAGATGAAAAATATAAATTTAAAATCTGAAAAACTCGTTACTCGTTGCTCATTACTCGTTACCTTTTTGCTATTTGTCTGCCTGCTGCTGCCGTCGGTAATACTGGCAGACACCACAGACAAGGAATCCACGGAGATACTTACAAAATTCGGTGAGGCTATGTCAAAGGTCGCAGAGCGTGTAAAGCCTGCTGTAGTAAACATATCGACATCTCGAACTGTGAAAGCACAGCGCCATCCTTTCTTTGATGACCCTCTTTTCAGAAGGTTCTTTGGGGAGCCTGGACCACAAAAGAGAAAAGTAACAAATTTAGGCTCGGGCGTGATTGCAACACCCGATGGTTATATACTTACCAATAACCATGTTATAGAAGGCGCGGAAGACATCATAGTGAAATTGTCAGACGGCAAAGAGTATAAGGGAAGAGCGATAGGAATGGATTCCAGGACTGATATAGCTATTATCAAAATAAACGAAACCAACCTCCCCACAGTCCCATGGGGTGATTCCGATAAGTTAAGGGTCGGAGAGGTTGTGCTGGCAGTAGGGAACCCTTATGGTTTAAGCCAGACAATAACCATGGGGATCATAAGTGCCCTCGGAAGGTCAGGCATCGGCATAACTGATTACGAGGATTTTATCCAGACCGATGCAGCTATAAATCCAGGCAACTCAGGCGGCGCTCTTGTAAATATCAGGGGAGAACTGATTGGCATCAATACAGCCATATTCAGCACAAGCGGAGGCTATCAGGGCATAGGATTTGCTATACCATCGAACATGGTAAAAAATGTGATGGATAGCATCATCAATCAGGGAAGGGTTGTAAGGGGCTGGCTCGGTGTCCAGATACAGCCGCTCACCACTGAGCTTGTAAAGCAGCTTGGTCTCAAAGACGAAGGCGGCGTGTTGCTTGTGGACGTTGTGGAAGGCGGTCCTGCTGAAAAGGGAGGCTTGAAAAGATACGATGTAATCGTAGAGTATGACGGGAAAAAGACAGACAACCCGTTCCACTTTAAAAATATGGTTGCTGCAACAAAACCCGGCAAGACAGTCGAGATAAAAATCATCAGGAACGGAAATCTTTTAACTGCAAAGGTTACCATAGCAGAACTTCCAATAGAACCGCAGATCGTTTCACCAGCACAATTCGAGAATTCGTTAAGGGGCGTATCTGTTCAGGAAGTGACAGATGAGATACTTCAGAAACTCGGCATCACAAGAAAAATAAAGGGGGTGCTGGTCAATAACATAGAAGAGGACAGCCCTGCCCTCGGCATTCTTGCCAAGGGTGACATAATAATGGAGGTCAACAGAAAACCCGTAACAAACACAAAAGAGTACAATGACACTGTTTCAAAAATAGAGAAGGGCAAGGACATATTGCTCGGGATTATGAGGGGCGGCTTTCCTCAAGTGATAACAATACCTGCACGATAACCTCGTTGCTAAGGAGAAGTCCTTTTCGGGTAAGCCTCAAATAGTTGCCTTTAATTTCTAAAAGGCCGTGGGATGCCAGATTCTCCACGGCCTTTTTCATTAACTCCCGCTTTTTGTCAGGCAAAAGTTTCATATCGATTTCATCTGTCTTTCTCATGCCTAAAAATATACATTCCTTTAATGCCTCGTCATTAGTTATATAGTGTTCCTCTGCAACCGGTATCCTGTTATCATTGATGCTTTCGATATAGTGTTTTATATCCCTTATATTAGCAACTCTTTTTCTATTAAAAAAGGAGTGCGCCCCTGCTCCAATGCCGAGATATTCACCCATGTCCCAGTAATTGAGGTTATGCCTGCACTCGTAGCCCGGTTTTGCAAAATTAGATATTTCATAATGGACATACCCATGCTCCTTTAATATATCAATGCCTGCATAATACATCTCTGAAATAACTCCTTCATCGGGCATAACAAGCCTTCCACTTTTTATATCTTCGTATAACGGAGTATCCTTTTCAGGTGTAAGCTCATACGTGGATATGTGTTCAGGTTCTAACTCAAGGGTTTTTTGAAGTGAGTATTCCCAGTTTTGAAATTTGAAATTTGAAATTTGAAATTTGGGAAAAGGTATCCCGTAGATTAAATCAATGGATATATTTTTAAATCCTGCACTTCTAACATCTTTCACAGCCTTGATAGCATCCTCTGCATTATGGCTTCTGCCCAGGGTTATAAGCTCTTTATCGATCAAAGATTGTATGCCGATGCTCATCCTGTTTATGCCTGAATCGAGTAGTTTTCTTGCCTTATCTTCAGAAATAGTGCGTGGATTCGCCTCAATAGTAATCTCGGCATCATTATCAATTACATAGTTATCTCTCATCGCCTTGAAGAGTCCTGTAATCTCTTTTTCAGAAAGGATTGTCGGCGTACCCCCGCCGATGTAGATAGCCGTTAGATTGCCAACAACATCCTTTCTCAATCCTATTTCCATGCACAGCGCCTTAATATAATCCTCTGCAATATGCGATTTAAAAGGTATGGAATAGAAATCGCAATAGATGCATTTTTTAATGCAGAAGGGGATGTGTATGTAAAGATAATTAACCATTTGTAATCAAACCTTCAATCTATTATAATTGATTTATTAGAACACAAACAGGAGGAATCTTATGGAAAGAAAGGTTATGTATTTTGAGAAATCCGGCAAGGACAATACAGAGGCATGTCTTCAGATAGTGAGAAATGCAACCAAAGACGGTAATTTTAAACATATAGTCATAGCATCGACAGAAGGAGATACCGGGCTTTTATTTTCAGAGGCATTAAAGGATTCTGGAATAAATATGGTGGTAGTCACTCATTCAGCAGGTTTTAAGGGCGCCAACACCCTTGAAATGACCTCAGACATGCGGAAAAAGATAGAATCAACAGGTGCAAAGATCTATACAGGCACGATGATTACCCATAATATAGAAACCGCTTTTGCATCAAAATTCAATGGACTTTATCCAACGCTCGTTGTTGCACAGTCTTTGAGGAGATACGGCGAAGGGCCAAAGGTCTGCTGCGAAATCGTGATGATGGCTGCTGATGCAGGGCTTATTCCTGAAGGAGAGGAAGTCCTTGCAGTGGCAGGGACTGCAAAGGGCGCTGATTCTGTGCTTGTTATCAGATCAGCTGCTTCAAAGAGATTTCTTGAGTTGAGAGTTCTTGAGATACTGGCTAAGCCGAGATAGCTCATAGCTCATGGTTCATGGCTCATAGTTTTAAGTCTTTGCTATTATCCATTAGCTATGAGCCATGAGCTATATAACCTTCGATCATCAGATCATCGCTGACTCTCTTGATCTTCATGTCGTGTACCCTGAAGGCGTCCTCCAGTCTCCTGAATGTTTTACCGCCGATAGCAGGGATCGAATCTTTTCCTCCAATAATTTTTGGAGCAATGAAGAATACCACTTTATCAACTATTCCATCCTGAAGAGCATAGGCATTGAGGGATGACCCTCCTTCTATCATCACAGACGTAATCCCAGTCTCTCCAAGCCTTTTTATAAGCCATTTTAGATCCACACGCTCGCCGTCATATTCGATGAACTTTACTCCTTTATCTGTTAATGTCTTTAACTTCTGACTTCTGGCTTCTGTCTTTTGTCTTCTGGTTACAACTATCGTTTCCGGCGGCACATTGAAAATCTTATAATTAAGCGGTATTTCAAGATTAGGATCGATAACTATTCTTATGGGATTTTTTACCTTTTGCCTTTTACCTTTTTTTGCCCCAAGCCTTACCGTAAGTTCCGGATTATCCGCTTTTACCGTACCGACAGCAGTAAGAATTGCATCAACGCTGCCTCTCATCCTGTGGACAATCTTTCTTGCCATTTCTCCTGTTATCCATTTTGACTGTCCTTCTGGAGTTGCGATCTTACCGTCGAGGGTCATAGCTGCCTTTAAAACAACAAATGGTATTCTCGTAGTTATATATTTTATATACGCCTCGTTCAGTTTTTTTGCCTTATCCTCAAGCATTCCACTGACGACCTCTATTTCATGTTTTCTTAATTCTTCGATACCTTTTCCTGATACCTTTGGATTCGGGTCTTTCATTGCAATGAAGACTTTTTTGATTCCAGAATTGATAATCGCCTTTGTGCATGGAGGTGTACGCTTATCCAGATGACAGCAAGGTTCAAGGGTTACATAAAGGATAGAGCCTTTTGTCTTATCTCCTGCCTTGATTATTGCAAGGGCTTCTGCATGAGGCTCCCCGGCTTTTTTGTGGTAATCTTCTGCAATAATCTTTCCGTTTCTAACTATTACAGCGCCAACCATCGGATTCGGGCTCGTCATTCCCCTTGCCTTTTCTGCAAGGTTCAATGCCCTTTGCATGAATTTCTTATCTTTATCTAAAATCCGTACTCCTTCCATCTCTTATCAACGAGTTTTTTTATCTCTTCGGACATGTATATTTCATCAGGCCAGTCCCTCGTCATGCCCTCTTCTCTCGTCTTTCTCGTGGCATCGATGCCCATTTTTGAGCCGTAGCGGGGAAAGTTTGCTGCATGGTCAAGGTCATCAAGAGGGCCTTCGGCAATGACGACATCCCTCTTCCAGTCAACATTATTCAGAACACGCCATGCAGTATATGAGATATTCTGGACATCTACATCGTCATCAACAATTATCAAAAGCTTTGCGAACATCATCTGCCCTTTGCCCCATAAGCCATGTATAATCTTTTTCGCATGGCCCGGATAGCTCTTTTTTATGGAAATCATAGCACAGTTATGGAACACGCCTTCCATGGGAAGGTTCATATCCTTTATTTCAGGAAAATCAAGACGGATAAGAGGCAAAAATATCCTCTCTGTCGCCTTGCCCATATAGCAGTCTTCCATAGGAGGCTTTCCGACAATGGTTGCTGGATATAGCATATCTTTCCTGTGCGTTATGCAGGTTACATGAAAGACCGGATAATTATCCGCTGCAGAATAAAAGCCTGTATGGTCGCCGAATGGCCCTTCTATGCGCATCTCGCCGGGGTCAAGATAGCCTTCTATAACAAGCTCGCTGTTTGCAGGCACCTCGATATCAGAGGTAATGCATTTTACCATCTCAACAGGCTCTCTCCTTAAAAATCCTGCAAAGAGCATTTCATCTATTGATTCTGGAAGGGGTGCAGATGATGAATAAATAACAGCAGGGTCGCTTCCAACTGCAATTGCTGCAGGCATCCTTTTATTAAGCTTTTTGTATTTATCGTAATGCCTTGCTCCGTCTTTATGGATATGCCAGTGCATTCCTGTTGTGGTTTTGTCATAGATGTGAATCCTGTACATGCCGCAGTTCTGCCTGCCTGTTTCAGGGTCTTTTGTAAAGACCATCGGGAATGTGATAAACCTTCCCTCGTCTGTAGGCTGTCCATCTCCAGGCCAGCATTTGATAATGGGGAATTTGGACAGGTCAGGATTGTCCTTTTCAATAACTTCCTGGCATGGTGCATCCTTGACACGCCTGGGGAGCCATTTTGAGAATTCAATGAGCTTTGGCAGCATCGCGAGCTTTTCCATCAATGTCTTTGGCGGCGCCTGATTAAGCAGGTCTTCAATGCGTTTGCCGACATCATCGAGGTGATTGATCTCAAGTGAAAGGCACATCCTCTCAAAAGAGCCAAAAATATTGGTTACGACAGGATATTCTGAACCCTTAACTTTTTCAAAAAACAGAGCCTTGCCTCCATTAGGCATTTTGCATTGCCTATCCGTGATTTCGGAAATCTCGAGTATGGGGTCAACCTCAACCTTTACCCTGTGAAGAAGCCCTCTCTTTTCAAGAGTCGAAATAAAATCTCTTAAATCCCTATATGCCATTACAGTATCTCTAATGATGAAAAGAAATACCCTATCTCGAATGCTGCTGTTTCAGGGGCATCAGAACCATGAACGGCATTTCTTTCGATATTTTCTGCAAAGTCTTTTCTGATTGTTCCGGGCGCCGCATTTGCAGGATTTGTTGCACCCATGATCTCCCTGTTCTTTGCAATCGCATTCTCTCCCTCAAGAACCATGACAACTATCGGCCCTTCAGACATGAAATCCGTAAGGCTGTCATAAAAGGGTCTGTCCTTATGAACAATGTAAAAGCCCTTTGCCTCTTCCTTTGTCATCCATATTTTCTTCATTGCAGCAATCCTCAAGCCATTCTTTTCGAACCTGCTGATGATCTCACCAACGACGTTCTTCTTTACTGCATCCGGTTTAATAATCGATAATGTCCTCTCCATCAAAATCCTCCATTATAAATTTAGTTTTTCAACCAATAATTTTACTGCTGACACTGATCTCTCAAAATCCGCCCTCTCCTGCTCATTTAAATTAAGCTCGATAATCTTCTCGACTCCGCCGTTTCCAAGCATCACAGGCACGCCTGTATAAATACCGTTCTTACCGTATTGTCCATTAAGATATGCAGAGCAGGGCAGCATTCTTTTCTCATCGAACAAAACTGCCTTTACCATCTGATATGTTGCAGCAGCAGGCGCATAGTATGCACTTCCTGTTTTTAAAAGCGCAACAATCTCTGCACCGCCATGTCTTGTCCTTTCTACAAGTGCATCGATCCTTTCTTTGCTGATAAGCTCTGTAATGGGTACGCCTTTGACTGTCGTAAACCTTGGCATCGGAACCATTAAATCACCGTGTCCTCCGAGGACAAGGGCCTCCACATCCTCGGGAGAAATGCTCATTTCCCATGCAATAAATGTCCTGAACCTCGCAGAATCGAGAATTCCGCCCATTCCCATGACTCTTTCAGAACCAAACCCCGACACCTCCATACTCACCTGAGCCATAACATCCATTGGGTTTGTAACAACAATTATCACTGCATCGGGAGATATCTTCGATGTGTTTTTAGTAACCTCCGATACAACCTTTGCATTCGCATGCAAAAGGTCATCTCTGCTCATACCGGGCTTTCTCGGAAATCCTGCGGTAATAACTATCACATCGGAATTTTCTGTATGGGAATAATCATTTGTGCCTATAATAGAAGCCGAAGATCCCCATAGCGGACATGCCTCCGAAATGTCCAATGCCTTTCCCTGCGGCATGCCGTCTGCAATATCAAAAAGAACTACATCGGCAATTGCAGATTGTACAATCATCTGCGCAAGGGATGCTCCCACATTCCCGGAGCCTATAACAGAAACCTTTTTCTTCATTGCTCTCTCCTACTTGCCTAAATTAAGTGGTTCTTACGCTCATAATCAGTACATTTTGTAAGACAGGCGCTGCGAAAAGACTTTAAACCACGCATTTGTTAAAACATTTATCCTGTATCTGTCATCTACTACATTGGTCACTTATTAGATACTCCATTTATTATCTCTCATATACACTTGAACCAACACTTTTTAAAGTCTTTGAGCAGTGCCTGTCTTTCAAAATCACTCAATATAATCATCCGCACATACTAAACGATGCCGATATATTTATCCTTAAATAACCATTTTCCTTATGAACCTTATACTTCCCATTGCACATACGGATATACATCTCAAATTTCTTTAAATCATCCGTCCTGTCGTCCAGATATACAGTGACATCTTCATGCACAGTACAGATGCCTTCAAAGTGACTCTTGAACTTCCTTATATGTTCCGGATGTTTTAATCCCCTTACATCGATCAGCATCATTAGGCTTCTGAAATCTCCGACACTGTTTTATTTAGAGTCTCCATGTTTTCTACATTAAAAATCTTAGCAGAAGAATCTATCCTTTTAATCAGCCCGGAAAGAACCTTGCCCGGGCCAACCTCTATGAATGTGCTTATGCCTGACGAAGATATTGTCTTTATGCAGTCCTCCCATAAAACAGACCGGCTTAACTGCATCACAAGGGACTTTCTTATATCTTCGGCATTTGATATAAACTTTGCATCTGTATTATTCACAAAGGGTATCTGCGCATCCTTTATCCCGATCTCCTTTAATGCCTTTTCAAATTCTCTGCCTGCATCCTCCATGAGTTTACAATGGGAAGGAACGCTTACTGCAAGTGGAAGTGCACGTTTTGCACCTTTTTCTTTAGCCATTTTCATGGCTTCTTCAACTGTAGCCTTCTCGCCGGAAATTACAATCTGTCCTGGACAATTATAATTGGCAACAGATACATAGCCAGTCTTAATACCCTTACAAATCCCATCCACACTATTCCTGTCCAGTCCGAGAATAGCTGCCATAAGGCCTTTGCCTTCAGGCACTGCATCCTGCATTATCCTTCCCCTGATTTCTGTTATCCTTACAGCATCCTTGAATGATATGCTCCCTGCTGCAACTAAGGCGGAATACTCGCCGAGACTGTGGCCAGCAACAGCAGAAGGGATAATATTTTTCAGAGTTAATGTCCTGTATGCTGCAATGCTTGAAACGAGCAAGCAGGGCTGTGTCCTGAATGTCTTATTGAGTTCTTCGGCAGGGCCATTAAAACTCAAATCAGCAACATCATAACCAAGGATCTCAGATGCCTCCTCATAGATTCTTTTTACCTCGTCAAAGTTGTCATAGAGGTCTTTGCCCATTCCCACGCTCTGGGAACCCTGCCCTGGAAAGACAAAGGCTATTTTCATTATTGCTTTGCCTCTTTGAACTTCTTGATTAAAAGTGGCACAACCTCGTAAACATCTCCAACTATGCCATAGGTTGCTACATTGAATATAGGTGCTTCTGGATTTTTATTTATGGCAATAATTATATCTGATGACTGCATTCCAACGAGATGCTGCACAGCACCCGATATGCCGCATGCAATATATATCTTGGGGCAGACCGTTTTTCCTGTCTGTCCTACCTGATGGCTGTATGGAATCCATCCCTCATCAACAGCAGCCCTCGATGCGCCGACTGCTCCGTTAAGCACTTCTGCAAGCTCCTCAAGCATTTTGAATCCATCTGGCTTTCCAAGTCCTCTTCCACCTGCAACAATGACATCGGCCTCCTGAAGATTTACCATACATTCGGATACCTCTTTAATTGTTTCAAGCACCTTTGTCCTGCTGGTAATGTTATCTGCTGATACAGGGATAATCTCGCCATTTCTGTCTGCATTATATTCGCCGCGCTTCATCACCCTCGGTCTTACTGTTGCCATCTGTGGCCTGTGATTCGGGCATAGAATAGTAGCCATTATGTTTCCACCAAAGGCAGGTCTTATTTGCAAGAGATTCCCTGAATCCCCGTCTATCTCCAGTGCCGTACAGTCTGCTGTTAATCCAGTCCTCACACGTGCAGCAACCCTTGGAATAAATGAACGTCCAATCGGGGTAGCACCAGCAAGGACTATTTCGGGCTTGTGCGTTTTTACGAGATTTGTGAGTAATTGCGAATACGGTTCGTCATTAAATTTCTCGAATATAGAATCTTTGCAGTGATAGACCTTATCAGCACCCCATCTAATAAGCTCTTTTGCCTGATCTTCGGTAGAGCCGAATAAAACAGCAGAAAGCTCTGCTTTTAACTTATCCGCAAGTCTCCTGCCTGCACCAAGGAGTTCGTATGCAACAGAAGCAACCATGCCGTCACGCTGCTCTGCAAATACCCATACACCCTTGTAATCAGAAATATCAGCCTTCTGAATATCTCCCTCTTCCATTATCTCTATTATTGCGCCTTCCGGGCATATGCTCATGCATGCCCTGCAGAACTGGCAGTATTCATTAATGAATGCCTTTCCCTCCTGCATCACTATTGCGGTAAATGGACATGAATCAATACACTGGCCGCATCCCGTGCATCTCTCTATATTGACGGCTATACGCATTTCACCCCCCTTAATTCACCGACAAGAGCATCCACTTGCTCTTCCACACTTCCCTGAAACATCTTCCTGTCAGCCTTTGACTGTGGTGCGAATATATTTTTGACCTGCGTTGGAGAGCCTTTCAAGCCGACATTCTCAGCCTCTGCGCCTATTGCATTCAAATCCATCCTTGTGATTACCGCCTTTTTGGCTGCCATTTTTCCTTTGAGGGACGGAAGCCTTGGGGTATTGAGCTCTTTGACAACAGTCAGCAAGACCGGAAGCGGTGACTCAACAACATCGTATCCTTCATCCATGAGTCTCTGAACCTTTATGGATTTATCGCTGACATCCTCGATCTTTCTGATGTATGCGATGTGTGGAATATTCAGAAATTCTGCGACCTCAGGGCCTACCTGTGCAGTGTCTCCGTCTATTGCCTGTTTCCCGCATAGGATTATATCGTATCCAAGCTTCTCAATGGCCTTATAAAGGGCATATGATGTTGCCCATGTATCGGCTCCTGCAAAAGCCCTGTCAGAGATAAGCCTCACATCATCAGCACCCATTGATATTGCCTCTCTCAGGGCATCCTCAGCCTGAGGAGGCCCCATTGTAATTACGGTAACTCTTGCTCCTGTCTTCTCTTTTATCTTGAGTGCAGCTTCAATGGCATGCAGATCATATGGATTTATAATGCTCGGAACCCCTTCCCTTATTAAGGTATTTGTCTCAGGGTTTATCCTGACCTCTGCCGTATCAGGGACCTGTTTTATGCAGATAATAATATTCACGAAATGTCCTCCCTTTGAACAGATTGAACAGTTTAAACTGTTTGAACAGTTAGAATAACTGATAAAATAACTTGAAATTATACCTTTTATGAATTTTTTCTTTCAAGCACAACAGTGGCTATTGCATAATTTCGCTCGTGTGTCAGCGTAAGATGGATAGAAAATTCACTTTTAAAAGAAATCTCAAAAATTTTGTCTCTAAAATTGATATTAACAAAAGGCTTGCCTGACGGTTCATTCAAAATTTCGATTGCATGGAACTCCAAACGCCTGCTGCGCAGCGAGCTTGATGCCTTGATAAACGCCTCTTTTGCAGCAAACCGCACTGCAAGATGAGGAAAAGGGGCTCTCTTCTTATAACAGTAAGAGATTTCACTCTCTGTAAATATCTTTTTTAGAAATCTCTCTCCCCATTTTTCAACCGCGTCCTTTATTCTGCTTATCTCAACAATGTCCGTGCCGATACCGACGATCATTCATCAACTCCATTCGCATTTAGTTCATATTACCATAAAATACGAAATTGCTGGAATGCCTCATAGTTGATTTTAAACACTTTTTCTCTTTAAAAAATCTTTAGTGTATGCTATATTTTAATCAGATTTTGGAAAATACGACAGTTCGTATAGTAATTGTTGCACTATCTTTTAAGTTTATCAGCCGTAAGCAATTGTGCACCGTGGTGAACGGTTAAAATTTCGGTTTCTTCTTCTTTGAGACGATAGACGATTCTGTAATTTCCAAGAATAACTTCTCTTATTTCTTTTCTGTTAATTTCAGGCACAACACGGCCTGAAAGAGGGAACATTGCAAGTCTATCTATAGTTTCAAATGCCTGTATTGCGAAAAGCTGGGCGTATCGAGGAGCATCGCGGGCAATAAATTCACAGATAGCGTCAAGGTCATCAAGCGCCTGAACAGTCCAGCTTACAACAACCATTTTTTCATGCGCCCTTTTGCTTCGTCGTGAGAAATCTTTTGACCTGCATCGGCTTGCTGTATCCCTTTTTCGACTTTATATAGAAAATACAGTTTTTCAAGAGTATCCTCAAAAGTAATATCCTGAGGAAGCTCTTCGATAGCCTTCAACACTTTTTCTTTTACAGTAGCCTCTGCCATACGGACACCTCCATAATATCTATTTGCTTAATCCTATCATGAAACGAAGGCTCACCGCAAATGAAGAATCCTGCGGCAAGACCACAGGGTATCAAGCTCCAAAACAGCCGTATCTGTTTCAAATCTTCTCGTGATACTCCTTGCCTCCTTAATATATTTCTCTACCGTTCCCCAATCCGCTCTTTCTCCAACTGTAGCTACATAATATCCATCTGACCAAAATTCTCCATCCCGCAACTCTTTCTTAACTGTAGGCTTCTTTATAAATATTTCCCTTGCTGTTATACTCTTTAAATACTCGTACTATTTGCCCAGGCGATATCTTCGGATGGCTACTGCACAAAATATGAGTATGGTTCCATCGCTTCTATCTCTATATCATATCGTTCCTGTATCCCCAATGCTATATCTTTAATTATTTCTACTACTTCCTCATCTAACAATGCTTTCCTGTATTTCACTGGAAATACTATGTGATAATGTATCTGCCATACACAATGGTATCCCTTCTTTACCGCCCTGTTCTTTTCCACTCATAAGCTTACTACAATAAGGTTACCCTGTACAAGACTACAGGGAATTACAAGTTAAAATAGAAAGTGGTATAATAAGTCAAAAATACTGATTAGCAAAGGGCGAAAGATATAATGCCAAAGGTAGATGAAATTAAGGCGACCATCGAGACGATTGAGGAAGAGGATTATGTACAGTTGCGTAAATGGTTCTCCGAAAAAGATTGGGAAAAATGGGATAAACAGATTGAAGCAGACTCTGGAACTGGTAAGTTAGATTTTCTTATCAAAGAAGCTTTCGATGAAAAAATGAGGGGAAAACTCAAGGAACTTTAAATGCATCGAACAACCAGCCGCTTTTGGATATGTTTTGAAAAGCTCCCTGAACCTGTTCAAGCAATAGCTAAAAAGAATTTTGAATTACTTAAAAACAACCCTTCGCATTTATCCCTTCATTTCAAAAAGGTTGGTAACTTTTGGTCAGTCAGGGTCGGAATCAGCCATAGCCACCGCATAGTTAGGCGTAGACATATTCCATATCGGCATTAGAGGGCAATCTATGGATTCGTTGAAATTTGAAAGCAATTCTATCAAACAGACTGCACTTTCGTTGGCAAGCACGATGGTCGGCGTAATCTTAGTAATTGCTTTCCGTCACTTCGAAGGTGCTGGCATGACAAACAGCCTGGCGGGATTTATGTTGGGGATGTTTTTGCTTCTCATCGGGATATCTGGATTTATATTCAGAGGGAAACAAACAATCGTTGTAGATATAGGGATGCGCCGCATTGTTGTGGAAGACACGAATCACTTCAGGGCAAAAAGACGATTGATACCATTCAGTGACATCGTCAGCACCGGAATCGGTTATCTTGGCAAAAAGTCCAACTTCGTCACATTCTATTACATAAATCTCAAGCTCAAAAGTGGGGAGGAATATCCATTGTTTTCACCAGGACATTTCTTTGATGGAGGATCGGACAGATCGGTTATGGAAAGCCGGAGGCAGAGACTTGAAGAATACATCAAACAGTACGATGGCGAGGCGACAAAACATGTCTAACAAACAAATGGACGTGAACGAGTGCCACAGGACGCTTTTGCGGATGAGAGACAGTTTTAGATTCACAGTGCTCTTGAACATCTTTATAGTGGCGCTCGTCAGTCATCAGAGCGTTAGTATCCCCTTATCAACCCCTTCATCTCCCTCACTGCCCTTTCAATTCCTACAAGGATAGCTCTCGATATAATGCTGTGGCCGATGTAAAGACCTCTTATCCCTTCAATAGCAGCTATGCTCTTCACATTGAAGTAATTCAGTCCATGACCTGCATTTGCAAACAAGCCGAGTTTATTTGCTACCTTTACCGCCTCTATAACCCTGTGCAATTCTTTTCCCTGCTTTTTGCCTTTTGCATTTGCATAAAGCCCTGTGTGTATTTCAACCATGTCTGCGCCTATTTCTTTTGATATGTCCACATCCATGATATTCGGATTAATAAAAAGGCTGACAGAAATGCCGCTGTCCTGAAGCTTTTTTATGGTCTCTTTGAGTACTTTTTTCTGTCCCACCATATCAAGACCACCCTCTGTTGTAAGCTCTTGCCTTTTTTCAGGCACGAGTGTCACCATGTCAGGCTTAACATCAAGAGCAATTCTAATCATCTCTTTTGTTGCCGCCATTTCGAGATTTAATTCACAGTGCACAACTTCTCTTAGGAGTCTCAAATCCCTGTCTTTAGCATGCCTTCTGTCTTCCCTGAGATGGATTGTAATACCGTCAGCACCGCCTAATATGGCAAGTGTTGCGGCCATTACAGGATCAGGCTCAAATGTCTTTCTCGCCTCTCTCACAGTAGCAACATGGTCAACATTAACGCCAAGTAACATCCAATCCTCCTTAATATGCAATTTTGTATACTAATGATCCTAAATATTCGTGCATAGCACTATATGTCATCTTGAGGTCGTAGGCATATGGCAAGTAATCTCTCCATATATATTTCTTATCCTTCCATGTCTTAAAATTTGAAGGAAATGGTATAACATCCATATTAACTTTTTCAAAGCTCATCACTGCCCGTCTCATATGAGATGCTGATGTCACGAGCAATGGCTTCTTATAGCCAAATTTCTTACAAACCTCCGCAGTATACTTTGCATTTTCAATGGTATCCCTACTTTTATCTTCGATGATAACCCTGTTGGCAGGCACACCAAGGTCAACAATGAATCGCTTTGCAATTGGAGCCTCTGCCTTTCTGCCCTTAAAAACAGCACCTCCAGAAACAATAACCGGGACATTAAGTCTTTTCTGGAGCCTTACAGCCGTAATAATCCTTCCGAGCATATCTTCTGAAGGAGCACCTATGCCTGACAGGTCAGGTACTTTATCATATACACCGCCTCCAAGTAGTATTATTACATCCCCATGCGGATTTTCAGGAATTTTGAAATCAGATTCAAGTCCTCCGAGCATTGCATCTGCGACAGGTGATATGGAAAAAAGCCAAATAAAAATACCAGTAAGGCAATTTATAATACCTGCCTTCCAGTTTTTTTTAAATAAAAACCATAATCCTGAAAATAATAAAATGACAATAAATATGCCCGGAGGCAAAAGAAATGCAGTTAATATTTTCTTTAATGCAAACATAGTACCTCAATCCGCATCAGCAAATTTGACAAGCGTCCCCTTCTTTGCACCATATCTGAAAACAGTAATGCCTTTAACACCTTTGTCATATGCCAGAATGAATGCCCTTTCCACATCCTCTTTTCCAGCCTTATTGGGCAAATTAATAGTCTTTGAGACCGCATTGTCGGTATATTCCTGAAATGCCGCCTGCATCTCGATATGGTCTTCCAGGGGGATCTCAAGTGCTGTTTTGAAAAGTCTCTTTATATCCAAAGGTATCCCTTTTATCCCCCTGAGATTTCCCTTTCTCAAAACCCAGGTCATCATCTCATCAGAAAAAAAACCTCTCTTTTGGGCAATCTCTACAAAATATTTGTTTATCTCGTATAACTCCGTATCGAGGACAAGCCTCTTGTATGCAATGGCAAACAGAGGCTCTATGCCGCTTGAACAGTCTGCAATTGTGGAAAGTGTTCCTGTGGGCGCAATAGTGGTTGTGGTTGCATTTCTCACTCTCGGCATATCAGGCGCATCATATATAGAGCCTTTGAAATTTGGAAAGACACCGCGTTTTTCTGCCAGTTCCACTGATGCCTCGCGTGATTTATCTCTGACGAATTTCATTACCTTTCTTGCAAGTTCAAATGCCTTTTTATGGTTATAAGGAATGTTCAAAAGTATAAGCACATCGGCCCATCCCATTACCCCAAGCCCTATTTTTCTGTTGCCTTTATGCATCCTTTCTATCTCGGGAAGAGGGTATATATTAATATCAATAGAATCATCAAGGAATCGCACAGCGGTATTGATGTCTTTTGCCAGCATATCCCAGTCGATTTTTTCTTCTGGCTTCTGTCCTCTGTCTTCTGACTTCTGACTCTCTTTTAAAACATATTTTGATAAGTTCATAGAGCCAAGCACACATGCCTCGTATGGCAAAAGGGGCTGTTCACCGCACGGGTTTGTGCTCTCGATCATACCAATGTGCGGTGTTGGATTTGCCCTGTTAATCCTGTCTATGAATATCAAGCCAGGGTCTCCTGTTTCCCATGCGCTTTCGACAATTTCATCAAAAACTATTTTTGCTCTAAGACTTCCGACAACTTCACCCGACCTTGGATTTTTTAATTCATATTCTCTATCATCCTTCAAAGCTTCCATAAATGCATCAGTGACAGCAACAGAGATGTTAAAATTAGTCAGCTCCCCTTCCCTTCTTTTTATCCGTATAAATTCCAGTATGTCCGGATGGTCTATCCTGAGAATACCCATATTCGCCCCGCGGCGTGCACCACCCTGCTTTATGACATCTGTGGCAGTGTTATAAATCTTCATGAAGGATACAGGGCCGCTCGCAATACCGCCTGTTGACCTCACGATATCGGCCTTGGGCCTGAGTCTTGAAAAGGAAAAGCCTGTTCCACCTCCGCTCTGGAGTATCAACGCAGCATTTTTCAATGTATCGAATATGCTCTTCATGGAGTCTTCAACAGGAAGGACAAAGCATGCAGCAAGCTGTCCAATGGACTTTCCTGCATTCATCAATGCAGGGGAATTGGGAAGGAATTTCAATGATGTCATTAACTCATAGAATCTATCTTCCCAGTAACTTGCATCTTCATTATAAAATTTCTCAGCCTGGGCAATATTACGGGCAACGCGCCTGAACATATCATCAGGCGTTTCTATTACATTACCCTTTTCATCCTTGATCAAATAACGGGCGTGCAGCACCTTCAATGCATTCTCTGTGAGTTCCATATGGAAATTATACTATAATATAGAATGGATGTTTTCAAGATAATAGAAAAATACTATGAGCCCGACTCAAAGGCATATTATTTTCTGATCCATCACAGCAAGCTCGTGGCAAAAAAGGCATTACAGATTGCAGAGAGAGTAAAGGAATTGAGTCCTGACTTTAAGTTCATCGAGGAAGCTTCAATGCTCCATGACATAGGCATATTCATGACCCATTCTCCAAAGATCGGCTGCTACGGATTCCATCCATATATCTCCCATGGCTATTTAGGAAGGGAGATACTCGAAAAGGAGGGGCTTCCAAGACATGCCACTGTATGCGAAACGCATGTAGGCGTAGGACTCACAATTGACGACATCGAAACAAATAAATTTCCTCTTCCCAAAAGGGACATGCAGCCCATCACTCTCGAAGAAAAGATCATTTGCTTTGCCGACAAATTTTATTCAAAAAAAGAACATAGTCTCGAAAGGGAAAAGCCTGTGCCGGAAATCAGAGAGATAATTGCAAGGTTCGGAGAAGACAAATTAAAACGGTTCGATGAATGGCTCGATTTTTTCAAAGAACCAATATGAACAGGAGCGTTAAGTGAAAGGACTTATATTCAAAAACGGCTCCTATGAAACAAGCATTAATAAGGTCCCACTGCTTGCAAAAATAGCGCCTTCGTTCATTTTTTACTCCAAACTTCTGCCAATTGTATTCAAGGCGAGCTCTAATGCAAAGCGTTCCAGGTATGGTAATGCCGAATGGACTGAAAGCAGCCTTGACGTGCTTCGCTCATTGGAAAATGTCGGAATCAAAATTGAAATAACAGGTGTTGATTATTTTAAGAATCTTGAAGGCCCTTGCGTATTTATCGGAAATCATATGAGCACGCTCGAAACATTCGTTCTTCCTGCAATAATCCAGCCTTTGAAAGATGTGACATTTGTGGTAAAGAAAGGCCTTGTCGAATACCCTGTATTCAAATACGTGATGCGTTCAAGAGAACCGATTACTGTAGGCCGTACAAATCCCCGTGATGATTTGAAGGCAGTAATGGAAGGTGGAATTCAGAGATTAAAAGCAGGCAGGTCTGTTATCATATTTCCACAGACCACAAGGACAACTGTCTTTGACCCAAAGGCATTCAACACAATCGGCATAAAACTCGCCCATAGGGCAAATGTTCCTGTTGTTCCAATTGCACTGAAAACCGATGCATGGGGCAACGGCAAATATCTAAAGGATTTCGGAAAAATTGATCCCTCTAAAAAAGTTTATTTTGCCTTCGGAGAGCCAATGTGGATTCAGGGCAGAGGCACAGAAGAGCACGAAAAAGTTATAGAATTTATAAGCAGCAAATTAAGAGAATGGAGTGCTAAACACCTGGAACAATAAGATATTGATGGATTTCACATTCTTACTTCCTCTGTAATGCCCTCTCTACGGTTTTTATTGCGCAAAACTCTCCGCACATACTGCACACTTCATTCAGAGTTGGAGGAACCTGCCCCCTCCACTCCCTTACTCTTTCAGGATTAAAGCTCAGGGATGCCTGTCCTTCCCAGTCGAGGTTTTTCCTGCACTGCGCCATCTTTTTATCTTTCTCGATTGCGCCGGGAATTCCCTTTGCAATATCAGCAGCATGGGCTGCTATTTTTGATGCAATAACACCTTCCTTTACATCTTCAATATTTGGAAGTCTGATATGCTCTGCAGGAGTGACATAACAGAGGAAATCAGCACCAGATGCTCCGGCTATAGCGCCGCCTATTGCGGCTGTAATGTGATCATAGCCCATACCGCAGTCCGTAACCAACGGGCCGAGCACATAAAACGGAGCGCCCTTGCATATCTCCTTTTGCATCTTTATATTCAGTTCGACCTGATTCAACGGCACGTGGCCGGGACCTTCGATGATTGTCTGAACGCCTTCGGCAAGGGCGGCGTCTCTCAACTCTCCGAGAGTAACCAATTCCTCTATCTGGCTTCTGTCCGTAGCGTCCGCAAGGCATCCGGGCCTGAACCCGTCGCCAAGGCTCAATGTCAAATCATACTTCTTTGCTATTTCAAGAAGCCTGTCATATTGTTCGTAAAGTGGATTCTCTTTATTATTGTAAATCATCCATTCAAGGAGGAATGCTCCTCCACGACTTACAACATCAAGTATCCTCCTGTCCTGTCTTAATCTTTCTATTGCCTTTTGTGTAATGCCGCAGTGAACGGTTACGAAATCAACGCCTTCCTTTGCATGATCTTCAATCACACTGAAAAGATCGTCCGGCGTCATCTTTGCGATATGTCCATGCTTCTCTGTAATCCTTACCACAGTCTCATACACAGGCACTGTCCCGACTGCGATGGGAGATTTTTGGATGAGGGTATTTCTTAAGCCTTTAATGTCACCACCTGTTGATAAATCCATCACAGCATCTGCGCCGTACTTAACAAGGACTTCCAGCTTCTTTATCTCTTCATCATAAGAGACCCGGTCCTTTGATGTGCCTATGTTTGCATTTATCTTTGTTTTAAGCCCTCTGCCGATGCCGAGCGGAGTGATGTCATGCAGATTGTTTCTTGTTATAACAGTTACGCCCTCGGCAATATCAGATACAAGCCTCTCAGGAGATATGCCTTCTGCTGAAGCAACAACCTTCATTTCATCCGTAATGATACCTTTTTTTGCCAATTCTATCCGCGTCATAATTTTTCTCCTAATATTTTTAAATAATTTTCTGCAGCCCTTCTTACATCATGCTCGCCCAGGATACCGCTTATCAATGCGACACCATAAGCACCGGCATTTACAACATCTTCGACATTATCAGGCTTTATTCCACCAATACCAAAAACAGGAATGGCAACCTTTTCTGCAACTATTTTCAATGATTCGACTCCAACAGGTTTGCCATATTTGAGCTTTGAAGGCGTTGGATAAATTGGCCCGAATGTTATAAAATCAGCACCTTCCCTTTTCGCTGTTAAAGCCTCATTAAGCTTATGGGTCGAAACACCAATCATCATTCTATCTCCAACAACCTTTCTCACAGCATAAACAGGCATGCTCGATTGTCCAAGATGCACACCGTCAGCATTAACGCACATTGCAATATCAGCCCTGTCATTAATAAAAAGTTTTGCATCATGTCTCGCTGTAAGCTCTCTCATTTTATATGCCATATCAAGTAATTCCCTTGTCGGCAAATCCTTTTCCCTCAACTGAACAGCCTTTACGCCTGCCTTAAGCGCCTCTTCGACAGCAGCAAACATTTTCCCGCTATCGGCAAACAGTTTTCTGTCGGTAATCAAATAAAGTTTAAAGCCTATCAGCATAACTAAAAAAACGGAAAATATATGTCAGGTGCGGCGAAAAGACTTTAAACCCGCACTTGTAAATACATTTATCTTGTATCCGCATTCTACAACATTGGATACTTGTTGAGTAATGCATTTATTCTCTATTACATGCACTTCAACTAACACTTTTAAAGTCTTTGAGCCGTGCCTGACATATATAATCGCTCAATTTGGGTATATCCTGTTTTTTCAGACATAACTTTATAGCATCCCCTCTATCGGGCTACTTGCAGTTGCATAAAGCTTCTTCGGTATTCGTCCTGCCTTATGCGCAAGCCTCCCTGCAATAACAGCATGCTTCATAGCCTCTGCCATAGTTATCGGATCTTTAGCGCCTGCAACAGCAGTATTTATCAAAACAGCATCGCAACCGAGTTCCATCGCAATAGCCGCATCCGAGGCAGTCCCAACACCTGCATCCACTATTACAGGCACCTTTGCTGCTTCGAGAATTATCTTTATGTTATACGGATTCCTTATGCCAAGCCCTGAACCTATAGGCGCACCGAGGGGCATAACAGCAGCAGCGCCTGCATCCTCAAGCCTTTTTGCCATTATAGGGTCGTCATTTGTATAAGGAAAGACTATAAAACCCTCTTTTGCAAGTATCTCTGTTGCCTTTAGAAGTCCTATTACATCAGGAAACAATGTCTTTTCATCACCTATAACCTCAAGTTTTATCATGTCAGACACGCCGGCTTCCCTTGCAAGTCTGGAATATCTAAGGGCGTCCTCAACCGTATAACATCCGGCAGTATTTGGAAGTATCTTGTATTTTTTCGGGTCTATATAATCCAGAAGATTTTCTGATTTCCTGTCAACAATATTGACTCTCCTTACTGCTACTGTCACCACATCCGCACCCGATGCCTCCACCACACTTGCAGTCTCCTCAAAATCCTTGTACTTTCCTGTCCCGATCCATAGCCTTGATTTGAACTCAATACCTTTAATTACTAATTTGTCCTCCATAAATTCCTCCTCCAACAAAATAAACTATCTCAACAGTATCGCCATCATGCAGTTTACAATTCTCAAAATCCGCTCTTTTAATAATACCGAGATTTACCTCAACCGCAACCCTTTCAGGAACAATGTCCAACTCCTTCAGTAATTGAAGTACATTCTCGCTCTGAGTCTCTTTATCCTCGCCGTTTACCTTGATCTTCATTATCTTCCTGAAAACAAAAGTCCTCTATCCCTGTGAGGAATAGAGGACTTGTATTTTATCTCTATTTTCCCGTTCCCTACGCCGGGATTATCCGGATCAGGTTCGTGGGGTCTCTCCATATGATGGAAACTCTCAGGCTGTTATGCCTCCCCCAGGGATGTTTAAACTATAAAGTAACAAATTGAAAAATGTCAAATTAACCGATGAGCTACATACCACATAGGTATAGACATATTAACCAGTTTATAGATGCATTTGAAACAGAAGGACAAAAAGGTAAGGATATTAAAGAAAGGATAAGCAGGAAAGAG
>JAGUWD010000046.1 GCA_020062545.1 Thermodesulfovibrionales bacterium | reverse complement strand
GGCCGAGCAATTAAGCAGGGCGATGGATGAGATGAAGAAACAGGTAAGGTCTAAAACCCTTGATGCATTTCTTGAAGGCAAGATAGATGAGAAGAAGTTCGGGGAGTTGTATTGATATGAAAAGATTCTTAATAATTATTTTGTTTTTGATGCCTGTTTTGTCTTTTGCCTCTGAAAAACCGGTCTGGGTTGATGCTGAAGGTGAGGCTTATATGAGTGAGATAGACACGCCGAAAGAGGTCATGGCAAGGGCAAAGGCAGATGCACAAAGAAGGGCGATAGAAGAGGCAGTTGGTAATTTCATAAAGTCCCATACCCTTGTTTCAAACAGTCAGCTTGCAGAGGACTTGGTGTATGCCTCGGTGAGGGGAAAAATCCAGAAGTTTGAAATTATAAAAGAGGGCTGGGATGAGAAGGATAGAAACCTTTACAAAGCGAGACTTAGGGCACTTGTAGAGCCTGTATATCCAGAAAAAGGGCATGGCATATCTGTCAAACTCTCTCTCTCAAAGGCAGATTTAAAAGAAGGCGATGATGTAAAGATATTTTATCAGGCAAACAAAGAATGTTATGTATATATTTTTTCAGTTGCTGCTGACGGTTCTGTAACACTGCTTATGCCAAATTCAATAAATAAAGACAACCATATTAAACAGAATAAGGCATATGAATTTCCTCCTGCCGGAAGCCAGATACATTTGAAGGCTATGTTCCTCCCTGATTTCAAAGGAAAGGTTGCGGAAGAAAGGATTAAAATTATAGCCACAAAGAAGGAAGAGGAACTCGTACCCCTCGGATTTCAGGAAGGCATGTTTAAGGTGTATGACTCAAAATCCACAGGCATGATAAGCGACCTTGTGAAAAGACTTAATCAACTTGAGCCTGCCGACTGGGCAGAGGCAACGGCGGTTTATACGATTAAAAGATAGAGTGGTAATTTTCACTTTCCAAGAAGTGTTTTTTCTGGTATATAATGAGTATCTGATATTTAATGCGAAAGGATGCGTTTACGATGAAATAGATAATTTTTATCCTTGGGTAATGAGGCTGCATACGGTAAAAGAGGAAATTTTCAGCTATGCTTAAAATCCCGAGAGATATGTCAGAAAGGGAACTGCTAATCTTCTCAAAAAATTTGGATATGAGATAACACGGCAGACAGGAAGTCATATGCGGCTGACAAGTTCCATTAAAAATAAACCTCACCACATCACTATTCCGGAACACACACCTTTAAAAATAGGAACATTGAGCCAGATTTTAAAAGACATTGCGAATTATCTAAAAATTGGGGAAGATGATTTTATAAAGAAACTTTTTGAGAAGTAAATAGTATTTTTTAAAGATTTCAGGAGGTGGGGGATGAAGAAGTTATTTTTAGCGGTTTTTTTCTTTAGCGCATTCGTATTTTTTTCAATTAATGCCCATGCCGGTCCACTTCATGATGCTGCATGGGCGGGTAACATAAAAAAGATAATTGAGCTTTTGGATAAAGGCGCTGATATAAATGCAAAAGATAATAATGGTTGGACAGCGTTGATATGGGCAGCAAGAGAAGGCAAAACAGATGCTATAAATTTTCTCATAAATAATGGAGCTGATGTCTATGTAAAAGACAATATGGGCTGGACTGCTTTGATGAGGGCAGTAACAAATGGGCACACATCCGCTATAGAGCTTCTTATAAGTAAAGGGGTTGATGTCAATGCAAGAGCCAATGATGGCTGGACTGCTTTGACAGAGGCGGCATGGTATGGTCACATATCTGTTATAAATATCCTCATAAGTAAAGGTGCTGATATGGATTACGCCATTATAAGGCTTGAAAGTCAAGCTATTAAGGATCCAGAGCGTGCATCTTCCTACAAACAGGTTATTGCACTCCTTGAGAAATTGAGACCGAAGAAGGAAATGGTCAGCCAGCAGTTACCAGCACAAGTTGTAGCAAAACAAGACCTCTATCTGGCCACCAAATCCGACATTGACGAACTGCCTGCAATAAAAGCCAAGCCCAACAGAAATTCCTACGCCATAGTTATCGGCATTGAGCAATATCGCCAGAAGCTTCCGAAGGCAGATTTTGCAGTTAATGATGCAAAGATAATGACAGAATATCTCACAAAGGCAATGGGCTATCCTGAAGAAAATGTAGTTACTCTCATAAATGACAGGGCTTTAAAAAGCGACATGGAGAAATACTTTGAAAAATGGCTCTGGAATAATGTTGAAAAAGATAGCTCTGTATTTATCTATTATTCAGGTCATGGAGCGCCGAATCCAAAGACAGGGGATGCCTATCTTGTTCCTTATGACGGAGACCCTTCATTCATTGCAGAGACAGGTTATTCATTAAAAAGACTCTATGAAAACCTTGGAAAACTTCAGGCAAAAGAGATAGTCGTTGCCCTTGATTCATGCTTTTCTGGAGCAGGCGGAAGGAGTGTCCTTGCAAAAGGCGCAAGACCATTGGTAATGACGATGGAGAATTTACAGATACCACAAAAAATTGCAGTCCTTTCTGCTACATCAGGTGATCAGATAAGCTCAACCTATGAAGAAAAAGGGCATGGACTGTTCACATACTTTATGCTTAAAGGATTAAAAGGAGAAGGTGATACCAATGGAGATGGAAAAGTAGAAATTGGTGAACTCTTTGAATACATCAAGCCACATGTGGAGAGGATAGCGAGAAGGGTATATAACAATGAGCAGTTGCCTCAACTGATTGCACCAGCGGAAATAATAAGGCAGAAATTGATTGAGAGGTAAATTTAAAAAATTTTAGAGGAGATGAAGGTTGCCGTATTAAATTAATTTGATGTATGATGTAAGATGTATAGGAGGTAAAGCTTATGGAAACGGCAAAACACAGGACTCAAATATCCCTTGAAGACTGGCAATATCAAATATTGCTCGAAATGTCAAAAAAGGAAAAAAAGAGCCTTTCACAGATTATTAGAGAGTTTTTGTCCGAGAAATTGTCAAAACAGGCAATGAAACCAAAAGAAGACTCTGTCTGGAGCATCATAGGTATTGGCTCGGGAGACGGTTCTCCGGTGGCGAGGGAGCACGACAGATTTCTTTATGCAAAAATGAGAAAGAAATGAAAAGGCTTTTTGTTGATACGGGGGCGTGGTATGCCCTTATTGATAGGAACGACCCTGACCACAAAGAAGCAGCGTCTTTTATGGAAAATAACAAAATTCCGCTTTTGACAACAAATTTTGTATTTGATGAGACTATTACCCTGCTCCAAAGCCGTCTTGGATGGAATGTGGCAAAGGAGTTCGGCCTAAAGCTTAAAGGCAGTCGTTTTGTAAGTCTTATTTCAGTAAGGGATGAAGACGAAGAAAGGGCATGGGAGATTTTCCTGAAATACAAAGATAAGGATCTCAGTTATACGGATTGCACGAGTTTTGCGGTAATGGAGAGATTAAGGATAGCTACTGCCTTTTCCTTTGATAGCCATTTTCAAACAATGAAATTTCAGGTAGTGCCGCCGTTATAATTTTTGCAGGAGGCAGGGGATGAGAAGGATATCGGGATACATTGTAGTCCTGTTATTTATAGTGTGGGTAGTACCTGCTTTTTCATTTTCAGCAGCGCCACCCAAACCAAAACCACTGCAGGAAGCCTCTCCTGACAATGCGGAGGAGCGTCCCGTTCTCTACGATCCGTTTGACAGGGAGAATCCCCTGGTAAAATTGCCGGGCATGGCGTTGACGTATACAAAAGGCCATGACAGGAGCGATGCCATTTATTTTGACGGAAGCACCTATTTAAAGGAGCCGTCATTGGGATTTGTTCCCTCCGGTAAAAACTGGATAGAAGGAACAGTGGAGTTTTGGATAAAGCCGGAAAAGTATCCGGTTGCTCCGGGTAACTGGCAGATTGTTTTATTCAACTGGAACGATTATCCGAAACCTCAGGCAGGGTATGTGGGCGATATCTCTATCACCCCGGAAGGCAGGATCATGAATAACTGTGGCTGGGAGTGGGGCGGCGGCAATCCGCCGGTAATAACCTCACGCTCTTTTGTACCTCTCAACGTGTGGACTCATGTGGCGGTGGCGTGGAGCAAGACAGAAGGATACACCAGAATATATATCAACAACAAACTGGATGCCGAGATAGAAATGTATTGTGCCAGGGGGAGTAACGGTTCCATTTACCCATGGCTTGCCGGCTATGGAGGCTTTGTCGGGGCTGTCGATGATTTTAAAATTTATAAGACTCCCCGTGAAGCACCGTTTTACGGCGATATCAAGACGGTGAAAAAAGAAGCACCAAAGCCGTATACTCCAAGGCCGGATGAGACGAAAACGGATGTTACGGATGTCCGAATAATTCCTTCATTCAATGCCTCATATGGGGAGAATGACATTGCTGTTGTCATCGGGATTGAGAATTACAAAGGTCTTCCCAAGTCGGACTTTTCTGGAAGCGATGCAGGGCTTATGCTCGACTATCTCAAGGCACTCGGGTTTCAGAGGAGAAATATAGAGTTTGTCAGTGATGCGGATGCAACAAAGTCAGGCCTTGAAAAAGTGATAGAGGCATGGCTGCCGAACCGGGTCAAAAAAGACTCCAGGATTTTTTTCTATTACTCAGGGCATGGCGCACCGGAACCGAAGACAGGGGATGCCTACCTTGTTCCTTACGACGGCGATCCCAATTATCTTGAGGTTACGGGCTATTCTTTAAAAAGACTCTATGACAATCTCGGCAAGCTTCAAGCAGCGGAAGTGATTGTTCTCCTTGATTCATGCTTTTCAGGCGCAGGCGGGAGGAGTGTGCTTGCAAAAGGTACGAGGCCATTGGTTATGATAACGGATATTAAAACAATCCCCTCAAACATGGCAATTCTTTCAGCAACTCAAGGCTCGCAGATAAGCATATCATCTACTGAAAAAGGACACGGAGTATTCACATATTATTTCCTGAAGGCAATAAAGGACGGGAAAAAGACAATCGCTGATATTTATGAGTATATTAAGCCGATGGTTGAAGACAAGGCTAAGATGCTCAATGTCCAGCAAAGTCCAAGCATAAGCCCTGATGTTGAGAGATTGAAAGGGCGGTTTATTTTGAGGCGGTAAAATTACCTTGACTTCACAGCTCCAACAGGATAGGGTTAAAATAAAAGATTAATTTTACGAGGAGTCGGTTATGAAGGTGAAAGCTCTTTTATTGGCAGTTTTTATATTGTTATTTCTTTTTTCCTGCGCTCCTCCTTCAGAAGTTAAAAAGGACATCCCTGAAATAACCGTATCCGAAGAAGAATTGCCGAGGATGGTTGCGGTTCTTCCGTTCCAGAACGAGACGCAGGAGACCGGAATTGCCAATCAGGTAAGAAGGGCATTTTACAACCACTTCAGCTCAAAGCCATACACCGATGTGGAACTTAATATTGTCGATGAAAAGATTATACATCTTGAAAAATCAACAGGTAAAAATATCCTTGATCTCAAACCGCATGAGATATGCCAATCAATAGGATGCGATGGATTAATTTACGGCAGGGTTACCGACTATAAAAAAGTCTATGCAGTGGCTTATTCCCAATTGGGAGTTGAGGCTGAGGTCTGGATGGTAAATACAAGGACAGGCAAAGAGGTCTTCAGAATAAAGGATTCTGTTAGATATCATGAAGGCGGTGTTCCCATGTCTCCCCTCAGTATAATAATGACGGCTGTTTCCACTGCAATGAATATCAGGGAAATACAGCAGGTGAGGATGGTGAACGAGCTTGCTTATAAGTTCAATGAAAAGATTCCATCACCCACAGGAGTCGCAATCGAAGAAAGGCCGGTTATTAGAGAGGTTCTAACAAATGTAAAAGAAGGGCCATTCGGTAAAGGCAAGATAATCAGGGTCGGTCTTGAAGGAGACAAGGCAATGGTAGCAACATTCGATATAGGCATTTTTAAAAAAGGCATCCCCATGAAAGAGACAAAGCCAGGAATATATATGGGTGAATATTTGGTTATGCCCGGTGATAACGCAAAGGATATGCCCATAGTAGCATTCCTGAAAAAACCCGGGGGATATGAGAGCCAGTGGATTGATGTAAGCGGCTTTTTGACAATTGATACAACACCGCCTCCCCAGGTAACAGGTCTCAGGGCAAAGGGGTTTCATGACAGGATAGAGGTTTTATGGGAGCAGGTGAAAAATGTTCCAGATCTGAAGGGATATAAGGTTTTCAGGAGCGAGCAGCCATTGAGCGGTTATGGTGAAATCGGCTCTGTGGAGCTTAATTCTTTTGAAGACCGGACTGCAATGCCCGAAAAAGTCTATTACTACCGCATTGTTGCCTTTGATTATGTGGGTAATGAGTCAGAGATTCAGGACGCTGTGAGGGCATCTTTGATGACAAAAGAGCCTGTTGTGCTTGCAGGCGAAATCAAGAAGGATACTGTTCTTTCAGGGGTGTATATTGTAAAAGATGCATTTACGGTTCCAAAGGGCTTATCCCTGACAGTAGAGCCTGAAACAAGGATAATGTTTGATGAAAACGCATCCCTCGCTGTATTTGGAAGGCTGGTTGTCAACGGCAAGGAATCGCCTGTGGAATTTATATCTTCCGGTGAAAAGAAGTGGAAAGGCATTATCATTGATGGGGGCAATATCATGATGAACGGTTTCCGCATTAAAAATGCTGATGTTGGATTATCTGCAAAAAATTCCGAAGGAGTTATTGACAACGGAGTAATTACAGACAGTGATACTGGAATATCGATCTCCGGCACCCCTTCCATTACTGTCAAAAGCAGTGCTATCTCAGGCAGTAAAAAGGGTATCGAACTTATAAAGACGGATGCAAGGATTTTCATGAGCAATATTTTCCAAAATGAGACGGGGATTGCAATCAATGGCTTTTCGGGAGATATAAAGGACAGCAATATTTTTGACAATAACCTGAATATTTCATCCGAATCTATGGTTAAAATCGCCCCCAATTATCTCGGCTCTATAAATACCGATGAAATGAAAATCAAGGGTGTAAGTATAACTAAGGTTTATGACAACAGGATACCGGGTGGAAAAATCGTTGATGCGATATCAAACCCTTATGCCTCTATGTCTCAGGAAGACCGCCAGAAAAAGGCAACTGAATTCGTTATAGAAGCTGGAAATTATTTCAGGCAGAGGAATTATGGCAAGGCAGCAACGCTTTTTGAAGAGGCATTAAAGGCATATCCTACTGCAGAGGTTTATTACTACCTTGCCCTCTGTTATCAGGAGATGAAGGAAGACGAGAAATCACTAAAATACTTGAGAGACGGAGTGGAGAAATTCCCGAAGGATTCCACACTCCAGAAATCCCTCGGCCTTATGTATTACCAAAATGGGAATGAAGTAGAAGCAAAAAAGGCATTTGAAGAGGTATTGAGATTAAGCCCAGAGGACAGACAGGTGAGGTTTTTGATGGAGAGGATAGGAAAATAATATCCCAAATCCAGCGATAAAAATTGTCATTGCGAGTGAAACGAAGCAATCTCGCCTTTTCCAATGAGATTGCCACGCACCCTTTGGGTGCTCGCAATGACAGCTATATAAGGCATTAGCATAATTATCGCTGGATTTAGGAATATAATGCATATGCGCCGTTCAAGTGGATAGAGGTATCTTTTAATGGAGGGCTTCATAATGCGTAAAAGAACAAAATGGCTCGGATTGATATTGCTGACATTATTGGCAGCCGGATGCATTACCATATCTAAAGACATGTACCAGCGCAATATGGTATGGGATACGGTACCTGCCGGCGGGTATATAGATGCCAATGTTCATATAGAGTCCGATTGCAGCTTTACTGCGGAGTATGCGAAGTTGTGGAGAGACTGGATGAATACCGATGAAACCATTGCAAATTACAAGAGAGCGGCTTGTGAACGCATTGTCGAAGATATGATTAAATCGCGCATATTTACGAGGGTCGATATAGGCGGTCAGCGGGATCTGCTGATCAGGATTGAGTATACCGAATCTCAGGCAGACCAGAAAGTAGTTCTTAATGTTATTGATCCTCTGAGCGGCAAAGTTCACTATACATACGGAACTTCTTCATTACGGATGGGTTACGGATATGAAAGTTTTAACAACAACTTAAAGCGCATGCTTTCCGATCTCAGAAACCAGATGCTTTCCGATTATCAGGCGGGGAAGGGCATTAAGAGCCTCCTTGCTGCCCGCTATGGAGGGCAGGTGTTTCAGGAAGCTGATGCAGAGGGAAGGGGACCTTGGTTGGGAGTTCAGATTCAATCAATCACACCCGAACTGTCAGCACAATTCGGACTCCATGAGACGAAAGGCGCATTGGTTACCGATGTTATGAAAGGCAGCCCTGCTGAAAGGGCGGGGGTAAAGCCGGGAGATATTATTCTGGAGTTGAATAAAAAGGCGATATCATCTCCCGAAGAAGTTCGCAATGCGGTTTCTGCGGCAACACATGGAGAGAGTCTGCTTCTCCGCATTTATAGGGGCGGGATTCCGATATACGTGTCGGCAAAACTCGAATCAAGGTATCCTCAAGCAGCAAGAGAGACCAGAAAAGAACAGCCTTCTCTTCCTGAATCCGCCTCAGAGAAACTCCCTCCTCTTCGCCCCGACACGTATGCGATTGTAGTCGGAATAGACTATAAAGACAGAGATGACATCCCCAATCTCCAGTATGCATCAACAGATGCAAAAAAGATATACAGCATACTCACCGACCCAAGATACGGAGGAGTCCCAAAAGAGAATGCAGTATTACTATTGAACGAGAAAGCAACAAGGAACGAAATGATAGCAGCATTAAGGAAGATAAAGAACTGGGACGGATATGTATATGTATATTACTCAGGACACGGAGCACCAAAGACAAAAGGGGATAAG
>JAGUWD010000011.1 GCA_020062545.1 Thermodesulfovibrionales bacterium | reverse complement strand
TCTGATATTGGGCTATCTCATAATAGAGTGGAAATATAAAAATCGTTCCTTCGGTGCATTCATTACACCCATAGCAGGCATGGCGCTGGCATTCATCGATATATCGGGAATGGATAAGAATATCCATCCCCTCATACCCGCACTTCAGAGCAACTGGCTTTTAGCCCATGTTACCCTGAGCTTTATAGCATATGCGACCTTTGCCATATCCTTTGCAACAGCCATAATGTATCTTGCCGTAACAACAGACAACAAAAAGAGCGGGGCGTATATATTCTGGACAGTAACATTGGGAATATTCATTTCAATCCTTATTGCCATGGGCATAGACTTCCTCACATTTAAGATTGCGGTAAGAACTCCAGAGGCATTTATTAAGAGCTATCTGTTCAAGGCAACATTCAGAAGCGCTTCAGGACTGATAGTTCTGCTGAGTTATGCAGTTGCCGGAGTCTTTGTGTTTTTATTCTGGAGATACGGTTATGTCCTCAAAAAATTAATCGGGTCATTTTCCATATCTCCTGATCTCCTCGATGACCTGACCTATAAAAATATTGCCATAGGGTTTCCCATATTCACACTGGGCGGACTTATCTTTGGCGCCATATGGGCTGACCAAGCATGGGGCAAATACTGGAGCTGGGACCCTAAGGAGACATGGTCGTTGATAACATGGTTTGTCTATGCCTTTTATCTCCATGCAAGATTTTTGCGGGGATGGAGAGGGCATAAGATAGCCATAGTTGCGGTAATAGGATTCATATCCACGGTATTCACATACCTCGGTGTAAACCTCCTTTTGAGTGGCCTGCATTCATATGGAGGAATGTAAAAACAGTAACGAGTTGGTAGTAACAAGTAACAAGTCAAGAAAGGAAAACTCGTTACTCGTTACTCATCGCTCGTCACTGATTCTGGGTATTGATACATCGTGCGACGATACATCGGCCTCGGTTGTTGTCGACGGAGAACGAATACTCTCCAATGTAGTTTCTTCACAGTCGGACATCCACAAGAAATATGGCGGCATAGTGCCTGAACTTGCCTCAAGAAGACATGTAGAGATGATATGGCTTGTTGTGGACGAGGCATTAAACAATGCAGGCATTACCCTTGATGATATTGATGCAATTGCTGTATGTTACGGACCGGGCCTGATAGGTTCACTGCTTGTTGGATGCGGCTTTGCCAAGGCAGTGGGGTACGCAAAAAAAATACCAATTGTTGCAGTAAATCATCTCGAAGGGCATATGTTCTCCGTATTCCTTGAGAACAAGTTGTCATTTCCATTTTTATCTCTTATCGTATCGGGTGGACATACGAGTCTTTATATCGTTAATGGCTTTAGACAATATGTAGAACTCGGAAGGACAAGGGACGATGCTGCAGGAGAGGCATATGACAAGGTGGCAAAGCTGCTTGGCCTCGGCTATCCCGGCGGACCTGTAATAGATAAACTTGCCAGGGAAGGTAATCCAAAGGCGTTCGATTTTCCGAGGGCGTATGTCCCTGAATCTTTTGATTTCAGCTTCAGCGGATTAAAGACAGCAGTAAGAAATGCAGTCAGCAGCCAGTCACCGGTAGCCAGTAGCCAGAGTTACACGTTGCTATGTGACATTGCTGCCTCTTTTCAGGCTGCTGTTGTTGATGTCCTCGTGAGGAAGGTGGAATGGGCTATAGTCAGGAAGGGTATAAAAAAGATTGCATTGTCAGGCGGTGTTTCTGCAAACAGTGAATTGAGAAGGCGCGTGAAGGAAATGGCAGAGGAAAGGGAAGTTGAATTGTTCCTGCCTTCGATTCCATTCTGCACGGACAATGCAGCTATGATAGCCGCGGCAGGGTATTGCCATTACAAAGCAGGCAACATTGCAGGAATAGACTTAAATCCAAAGGCGTATCTGCCGTTGTAGTTTCAATCCTTGTTTTATTGGAAGTATCTTGCTGGCAGTCTACAGTCCACAGTCCACTGTCCACAGTTCATGGTCTATAGTTAATTTTTAAGAGAATTTCTAAGGCTTTGTATCATTTTTATTATTGCTTCTGCTTCGTCATACAATTTTTGAAACTTTTCAACATCAATTAAACCACGATTTTTTGCAATAAAAAGGCAGGATACAACTTCAATTCCTGACCTGATAGCATACCCGAGAAACTGTCTGAATTCCGCGTTGCTTTGTCCTGTTGAGCCTTCGGCTATATTTAATGCAATAGAATCAGCTGCTCTTTTAATCTGTGCCGTAAGGACATATAGCTCATACTTTGGGAAGTTTTTAGTCAATTCATGAATGCTTGTGGTGAAATCAACTGCCTTTTGCCATACTTTTAAGTTTTCAAATTTAAAAGCCATGTGCCTTCTCCTTTCACTATGGACTATTGACTGTGGACTATGGACGATTTTGAACCCTGTTTCAATCCTTGTACAGAAAACATCATTTCAATGTTTCAATCCTTGTTTTATTGGAAGTATCTTTCAGACCCCCCCCTATGAAAAGATTATGTAATAGGCGGCAAGTTTCAATCCTTGTTTTATTGGAAGTATCTTTCAGACGACACAACACCGGAGATAGCGAATTATACAGGTGATAGTTTCAATCCTTGTTTTATTGGAAGTATCTTTCAGACAATCTGAAAGACCACACCAAAGATTAGGAAAAAAAGTTTCAATCCTTGTTTTATTGGAAGTATCTTTCAGACTCTGTTGATATTACCATCAACGGCATTAACGAAAATATGTTTCAATCCTTGTTTTATTGGAAGTATCTTTCAGACTATGTCTGTTGGCACTCAATTTGGTTCCGTTAATGTGTTTCAATCCTTGTTTTATTGGAAGTATCTTTCAGACTTCTCTCTTGAGCCTTGCGATCTCGGCTTCCTTCTCTGGTTTCAATCCTTGTTTTATTGGAAGTATCTTTCAGACATACGCAAGACAGACAAGGGGTATCAGGTATTGAGGTTTCAATCCTTGTTTTATTGGAAGTATCTTTCAGACAATTCAGAATCATCAAAAACCCATCTTTAAAAAAAATGTTTCAATCCTTGTTTTATTGGAAGTATCTTTCAGACTGTATCTCCCGGATATGTTATGTCTGTTCTCGATGGAGTTTCAATCCTTGTTTTATTGGAAGTATCTTTCAGACATTTATATTAGCTTTGCGATATTTTGCCATGTAGTCATGTTTCAATCCTTGTTTTATTGGAAGTATCTTTCAGACTTGCCTCTATACCAGCGTCTATTGTTACTGTATTTGGTTTCAATCCTTGTTTTATTGGAAGTATCTTTCAGACAAGGCGATAGCATTTCCCCTGCAGATATTCATAGAGAGTTTCAATCCTTGTTTTATTGGAAGTATCTTTCAGACTCTTTGCCGATGGTAGGAGGGTATTTATCTGTTTCATGTTTCAATCCTTGTTTTATTGGAAGTATCTTTCAGACATTTCAGTATTGCACAAAGTGCAAACAGCTAACAGAGTTTCAATCCTTGTTTTATTGGAAGTATCTTTCAGACGTTATCCTTTTTATAGTGTTGATAGCACATCTTGGAGTTTCAATCCTTGTTTTATTGGAAGTATCTTTCAGACCTTCAAGCCAATCGCTAATAATTGTTCTTTGAGTGTTTCAATCCTTGTTTTATTGGAAGTATCTTTCAGACATGATGTTTATATACTCAATTACGAAGCTACTTTTTGTTTCAATCCTTGTTTTATTGGAAGTATCTTTCAGACCCAACCTGTGCACCATCTCCTCTGTGAGTATGATTATGTTTCAATCCTTGTTTTATTGGAAGTATCTTTCAGACTTTTTTTTGTCTATTTTTCAATGAAAATGAAGATAAGTTTCAATCCTTGTTTTATTGGAAGTATCTTTCAGACTTAGATATAATTTGTTAAGCGTTTTATCTCTTTATGTTTCAATCCTTGTTTTATTGGAAGTATCTTTCAGACAGCAATTTGCGAATAACTTATTGATTTTCTTTCAATACCTGTTTTATTAGAAAGTGTCTTTTGCCCTGTATTTTGCTCCATTATGCCTATTTAAAAGTTGATTTTTAGCTGCTTTTACATCGTCTATCATCTTAAAACAATTTTTATTTCAATAAGTTTTAGGTTGTCAGCATTTATGGTTAAATAATTTTTTCACATTAGTCTGAAAAAAATAGAAAGCCAGCGGTGTCAAAGAGCATTATGCACAAATATTTCTGTAACAGCAATCAACACATCTGTTCTGCCAGCGGGTCTTTTTAGGATAGTAGCCTTTCAATATCACATCAAAAATCTCCCGCACTATGTTTTTAGCATAGCAAAAATCATTTTCGCTGTAAACAAGTTCTTTCACCTTATACCACATAGGTATAGACATATTAACCAGTTTATAGATGCATTTGAGACAGAAGGAAAAGAAGGTAAGAATATTAAAGAAAGGATAAGCAGGAAAGAGGC
>JAGUWD010000019.1 GCA_020062545.1 Thermodesulfovibrionales bacterium | reverse complement strand
CTGATAGCACCTATAGCCATGGAGAAGGAACTGAGGTTTGCAATAAGGGAAGGCGGAAGGACAGTAGGTGCTGGAGTTGTTACTGAGGTGTTGGAGTAAAAGGTGAACCAAAAGATCAGGATAAAATTAAAGGCTTACGACCACAGATTGCTGGATCAGTCTGTAAAAGAGATAGTGGATACAGCACAGAGGACGGGTGCGCGGATTGCAGGTCCTATACCCTTGCCGACGAGGATAAGCAAGTTTACTATCCTGAGGTCGCCCCATGTGGATAAAAAGTCCAGGGAGCAATTTGAGATAAGGACACATAAAAGGCTTATAGATATATATGATCCAACCCCTGATACTGTCGATGCATTAATGAAGCTTGAACTCGCTTCGGGGGTAGATGTGGAGATAAAGCTATGACAGGTATTTTAGGCAAAAAGCTTGGCATGACTCAGGTATCTACAGAAGACGGCAGGCTCGTGCCTGTTACGGTAATAGAAGCAGGGCCGTGCTGCGTGGTTCAGGTTAAGACACCTGATAAGGACGGATACGAGGCCGTAAAGGTCGGTTTTATCGAGGCAAGAAAAGAAAAGAATGTGACAAAACCTCTCGCTGGCGTATTTAAAAAGGCAGGAACACCTTTGTTCAAGATATTAAAGGAGTTCCATATTTCAGGCCTGCAGGTGGGAGATATGATCAAGGCTGACAGTTTCAGCAAAGGCGATAAAGTAACGGTCTCGGGAATATCAAAAGGCAAGGGATTTCAGGGCGTCATGAAGAGGCATAAATTCAAAGGAGGCCCGGATTCACATGGCTCTATGTTTAACAGGGCGCCGGGTTCTATTGGTGCAAGCTCATTTCCTTCAAGGGTTTGGAGGGGGCAAAGGATGGCAGGACATATGGGCAACAATAAGGTTACAATGAGAAACCTCACTGTCATTGATGTCCGTCCCGAACAGAATCTCATACTGATAAAGGGCGCTATACCGGGAGCTACAAACTCGATCGTAGAGATAAGGAAGGCTTAAATACAGGCCAAAAATATGGAGAGTGACATGTTTGAGATAGAGGTTAAAGATATAAATAACAATGCAAAGGGCAAAATAGTCCTTTCAGAGGCAATATTCAACAGTACTGCTTCTGAGTCGGTAGTGCATAACGCTGTTGTAGGCTATCTCGCAAACCAGAGGCAGGGAACACATGCCACAAAAACGGTCAGCATGGTTAGTGGCGGTGGTAAGAAGCCATGGAAACAGAAGAAGACAGGAAGGGCAAGGCACGGCAGCATAAGGTCTCCAATCTGGAGAGGCGGTGGCATTGTATTCGGGCCCCAGCCCCGTGATTACTCTGTCAATCTGCCGAAGAGTATGAGAAAGACCGCATTATATAAGGCACTGACCATGAAGCTCTCAGACGGCGAGATTGCTGTGGTTGACTCCATCCCGATGGACAAGCCCAGGACAAAGGATATGGCCAGGATATTAAGTAATTTAGGATTGTCTGATAAGACAGTGCTTATAGTTCTTCCTGAAAAGGATGACAATGTAATGCGTTCTGTCAGGAACATTCCGATGGCAGATGTTGTCAGGGTATCGGACCTCAATGCCTATCAAGTAGCAGCATTTGACCGTGTTCTTTTTACCGCAGATGCCATATCAAAGCTGCAGTCCAATTTGGAGCCAAATGCTGCAGTTAAAGCGGAGGTGGCTGTATGAAGAGAATTTACGATGTGATCAAAAGGCCTCTTTTTACTGAAAAGGGCATGGATATAAAGGAGAGGGAGAACAAGATTCTTATAGAGGTAAATCCCGACTCGAACAAGCACGAGATTAAAAAGGCTGTGGAAGATATATTTAAGGTAAAGGTTGCAAAGGTTGCAACAATCAATGAAAAGGGCAAGATGAAAAGGTTCGGGAGGTCAGTAGGCAAGACCCCGGATAGGAAGAAGGCAATAATAACATTAAAGGAAGGCGAAAAGCTCGATTTCATCGAGACCTAAAAGGAAGAGAGAAAAATGGGTATAAGGAAATATAATCCGACATCACCTGGAAGGAGATTCCAGAGTTCATCAGACTACAAAGACATAACAGCCGATAGTCCCTACAAGCCTCTTTCCGCACCTTTAAGGAAGACAGGCGGAAGGAATAACACAGGACAGGTTACAGCATGGCAGAGGGGCGGAGGAAACAAGCGCATATACAGGATGATAGATTTTAATCGCGATAAGATAGGAATACCGGCTGTTGTTAAGACAATAGAGTATGATCCAAACAGGTCCGCGCGCATAGCCCTTCTCAAGTACAGGGATGGCGAGCACAGGTATATACTCGCACCTGTAGGACTTAGCGTCGGAGATACGGTAATGGCAGGACCGGATGCAGAGATAAAGCCTGGGAATGCAATGCCGATAAATGCCATTCCCCTCGGCACAATGATCCATAATATAGAGTTAAATCCAGGGCAGGGTGCAAAACTTGTAAGGACTGCAGGTGCAGCCGCCCAGATTGTAGCAAAGGAAGGCAAGTTCGCACAGATAAAAATGCCTTCCGGAGAAGTGAGAATTGTCATGACCTCATGCATGGCAACTATCGGGCAGGTCGGAAATGTCGAGCACGAGAATGTCACATACGGCAAGGCAGGAAGAAAAAGATATCTGGGCAAGAGGCCTCATGTCAGGGGCGTTGCTATGAACCCTATAGATCACCCATTGGGTGGTGGCGAAGGCAAGTCTTCAGGAGGCAGACCCGCATGTTCTCCATGGGGCAAGCCGGAAGGCGTCAAAACAAGGCGTAACAAAAGAACAGACAAGTTTATAGTAAAGAGAAGGAAGTAAAGGAGGAATAAGTGCCGAGATCCTTAAAAAAAGGGCCTTATGTGGAGCCAAAGCTGATAAAGAAGGTGGAGGACATGCTTTCGTCAGGAGAAAAGAAGATGATAAAGACATGGTCCAGGAGATCAACGATAGTACCTGAATTTATAGGCTTTACATTTGCAGTGCATAACGGAAGGAAGTTCATACCAGTGTATGTTACAGAAAATATGGTTGGACACAAGCTTGGCGAATTTGCGCCAACAAGGACATTCAAAAGCCATGCAGGCTCAGAAAAGACAACATCGGTGAAGGGCTAATAGAGGATATTGATATGGAATCAAGGGCAATTTTGAAATATGCAAAGATTACGCCGAGAAAGGCGAGAAGGGTTGTGGACCTGATAAGGGGCAAGGGGGCATCGGAGGCTTTGACAGCCCTCAGGTATATGCCATACAGAGGCGCAGGGCTTATTGCGAAGCTTTTGAAATCGGCAATGTCAAACGCCGAGCAGAAGAACAGCCATGTGGATATAGATAAATTAAAGATAAAGACCGCCCTTGTCGATCAGGGGCCTGTTATGAAGCGGATGGAACCCCGTGCCATGGGCAGGGCAAATGTGATTAAGAAGAGAACATCTCATATAACAATTATCCTGTCGGAGGAATAATGGGCCAGAAGACGAATCCAATAGGCAACAGAATAGGAATAATAAGGACGTGGGAGTCCCGGTGGTTCCAGAAAAAAGGCTACGCGGACAGTCTTATCGAGGACATAAATGTACGCAATATGATTAAGGAGAAATTATTCCACGCAGGCGTTTCGAAGATAGAGATAGAGAGGCCGGGTCAGAAACTGAAGATTATAATATATACGGCAAGACCCGGAATAATAATAGGCAAGAAGGGTGCTGAAGTAGAAAAGCTGAAAAAAGAAATAGAAGATATAACAGGCAAACAGGTTACCATCGATATAAAAGAGGTAAGAAAGCCGGAAGTAAATGCACAGCTCGTTGCAGAAAATATAGCGCTGCAGCTCGAAAAGAGGGTTGCATTCAGAAGGGCATTAAAGCGTGCAGTATCCTCTGCCCTGAGGTTTGGTGCTCTTGGAATAAAGGTACAGTGTTCCGGAAGGCTTGCAGGCGCCGAAATAGCACGTTCAGAGTGGTACAGGGAGGGAAGGGTTCCCCTCAGCACATTCAGGGCAGATGTGGATTACGGCTTTGCAGAGTCGAGGACAACCTACGGCAAGATAGGCATAAAGGTCTGGATATACCACGGCGATGTGCTCCCCGAGCAATCAGGAACTTCGCCATTAGGAGAGTAATACATGTTAGCGCCTAAGAAAGTTAAATTCAGAAAGATGATGAAGGGCAATATGAATGGCAAGGCTTACAGGGGATCTGATGTATCCTTTGGCGAGTTCGGCATAAAGGCTATGGAGCCGGGCTGGATAACAAGCCGCCAGATAGAGGCTGCCAGGGTAGCCATAACAAGGCATGCCAAAAAGGGATGCAAGGTCTGGATAAGGATATTCCCTGACAAGCCAATAACCAAGAAGCCTGCCGAAACAAGAATGGGTAAGGGAAAGGGCAATCCCGAATACTGGGTTGCTGTCATAAAGCCTGGAAGGATACTGTATGAGGTATCGGGAATAAGCGAGGAGGTTGCAAAAGAGGCATTTATACGCGCCTCTCGGAAGCTGCCGATTGCAACAAAATTTGTAAAGAGAGAGGAGGCTGTGTCATGAAGCCTTCCGAGATCAGAGGACTTTCGATAGAGGAATTGAAGCAGAAAGAGATGGATTTGAGAAAGGAACTGTTCAACCTGAGATTCCAGCTTTCAAAGGGAGAGCTGGCAAACAATATGAGGGTGCGTGCAGTTCGCAAGGATATAGCAAGAGTACTTACTGTAATGACTCAAAAACAAAAAGGGGTATAGGAAAATGCCTAAGAAGGTTTATACAGGTGAGGTAGTTAGCGATAAGATGGACAAGACCGTGGTTGTTGCCGTAACAAGGACATTCCAGCATCCATTATATAAAAAGACGGTTAAAAAGATTACCAAGTTCAAGGCGCACGACGAAGAAAATAAATGCAAGGCTGGAGATACGGTCCAGATAATCGAGAGCAGGCCGATGAGCAAGAATAAAAGGTGGCAAGTAATCAAAATAGTTGAAGGCGAGGGCAGATAGATATGATACAGCCGAGAAGCATTCTTGAAGTAGCAGACAACTCGGGAGCCAAAAGGGTCCAGTGTATAAGGGTGCTTGGTGGTTCTAATAGGAGATATGCGAGGCTCGGCGACGTCATTGTCGTGAGCGTGAAAGAGGCTATTCCGGAAGGCAACATAAAGAAGGGTGCAAAGGCAAAGGCCGTTGTTGTCAGGACAAGGAAAGAGACAAGGAGACCTGACGGCTCGTACATAAGATTTGATCAGAATGCAGTCGTTCTTATAAATAACCAGATGGAGCCCATAGGAACGAGAATATTTGGTCCGGTTGCAAGGGAACTGAGATGGAAGGAATTCATGAAGATCATATCCCTTGCCCCGGAGGTTCTGTAGGAGGATAAGGTGGGTTTAAGAATTAAAAAAGGTGATACGGCACTCGTTATAGCAGGGAAAAACAAGGGAAAGAGCGGAAGGGTGCTTTCTGTCCAGCCAACAAAGGAGCGTGTTATTGTTGAAGGCTTAAACATCGTAAAAAAACATATGAAGCCGAGCAAGCAATATACACAGGGCGGGATAATAGAGAAAGAGGCACCGATACATATATCCAATGTCATGCTTATGTGCCCGAAATGCAATAAGCCCACAAGGATAGGAAGTACGGTATATGACGACGGAAGAAAACTGAGGACATGCAAGAAGTGCAAGGAGGTCATAGACTGATAATGGCACCCAGGCTGAAGGAAAAATATACAAAAGAGATTGTGCCGGCAATAATGAAGGAGTTCTCATATAAAAGCATTATGCAGGCTCCGAGGCTTGAAAAGGTTGTGGTTCACGTTACCCTTGGAGAGGCAACCCAGAATATCAAACTCCTCGATGCTGCAGAAAAAGAGCTTGCAGCAATTACTGGCCAGAAGCCTCTTGTAACAAAATCAAAGAAGGCAATAGCAGGCTTCAAACTGAAAAAGGGAGTTCCCCTTGGATGCAAGGTTACCCTGAGGGGCGAGAGGATGTATGAATTCTTAGACAGGCTCATCAGCCTTGCATTGCCGAGGATAAGGGATTTTAAGGGACTTTCCGGGAAGTCCTTTGACGGCAAAGGCAATTATACCTTCGGTCTTAAGGAGCAGTATATATTCCCAGAGATAGACTATGATAAGGTCGAAATGGTGCATGGTCTTGACATCACCATATGCACTACCGCAAAAACAGACGAAGAGTGCAAGGCATTGCTGAGGCAATTCGGAATGCCTTTTAGAAGGTAAAGGAGGACTTTGTGGCAAAGACATGCATGATTGAGAAGTCTAAAAGGCCGCCAAAATTCAGGGTAAGGGCTCACAATAGGTGCAAGGTATGCGGCAGGCCAAGGGCATATATAAGGAAGTTTGGACTTTGTAGAATTTGTTTCAGGTCACTTGCCCTTAAGGGTCAGATACCCGGGGTAACAAAATCAAGCTGGTAAGACCAAGGAATTAAGGAGTAAGGAGGATAGATGCTCACCGATCCAATTGCAGATATGCTGACGCGAATGAGGAATGCGATTCTCATAAAGAGCGAGAAGGTTGATATACCTGCTTCCAAGATGAAAGTTGAGATAGCAAAGATACTAAAGGAAGAGGGGTTCATAAAATCTTATAAGATCATCAAGGATAAAAAACAGGGCATTTTAAGGGTGACCCTTAAATATACTTCTGAAAACGAGCCTGTGGTATCAGGGCTTAAGAGGATAAGCAAACCCGGAAGAAGGGTTTATGTTGGAAAGAGCGACGTGCCGCGGGTAATGGGCGGGGTCGGAATTGCAATTATCACAACGCCGAAGGGCATATTGAGCGACAAGGGATGCCGGAATGAAGGCGTTGGCGGCGAAGTGCTGTGTTATGTATGGTAAAAAAGCTAATAGGCAATAGGCAAAAGGAGAGATAGATGTCAAGGATAGGCAAACAACCCATAGAGATACCTCAGGGTGTAAATGTCGAAATCAAGAATGATATGGTCAAGGTAAAAGGCCCGAAGGGCGAACTGAGTTACTCCCTCCCTGAAGGCATTAAGGCCTCCCTTATAGACAGTAAACTCCTGTTAGAAAGAGGCTCAGATACAAAGGTGGACAGGGCGCTCCATGGACTTGCACGTAGCCTGCTATCCAATATGGTGAATGGCGTTTCAAGAGGATATGAAAGGGTGCTTGAAATAACCGGTATCGGCTACAGGGCACAGGTGAAGGGCAATAAGATTGTATTTACACTCGGCTACTCCCATCCTGTTGAATTTGAGCTACCTGCCGGTGTTAGCGCAAAGGTTGACGAAAAACAGACGACAATTACCCTCAGTGGTATTGACAAGCAGCTTTTGGGGCAGGTTGCGGCGAACATTAAAGAACTCAGGGCACCCGATGCTTACAAGGGCAAAGGCATCAGGTATGCAGGCGAAAGGATTAAGCTGAAGGCCGGCAAGACAGGGAAGAAGTAATTGGTGATTTGTGATTGCAGATTTCAGATTTGAAAATCATAATTCATAAATCATAAATCGTAAATCGGAGGAAGTTGGTGAATATTAAGGAACTGGCAAGGGAAAGAAGACATGCGAGGATAAGAAAGAAGGTGTTCGGGACGGCTGAGAGACCGAGGCTCAGTGTCTTCAGAAGCCTTAACCATATATATGCCCAGATCATCGATGATACGACGGGACATACCATAGTCTCTGCCTCAACCCTCGATAAGGAGTTCAAGGAGGAAAAGGGACATAAAGGTAATGTGGCAATGGCAAAAAAAGTCGGTCAATTGCTTGCATTAAAGGCATCAAAGTCCGGAATAAAGAGTGTAGTATTTGACAGAGGCGGGTATAAATATCATGGCTGCATAAAGGCCCTTGCTGAAGCCGCAAGGGAAGGCGGACTGGAGTTTTAGGAGGTTATGGTGAAGAGTGAGAGGATTGACGCCGAGGGGCTTAGTTTAAAGGACAAGGTTGTGTACATAAACAGGGTTGCCAAGGTTGTGAAGGGTGGCAGGAGATTTTCATTCAGCGCCCTTGTTGTGGTCGGAGATGAAAACGGGATCGTCGGCGTTGGCAAAGGCAAGGCAACGGAAGTTCCCGAGGCCATAAGAAAGGCCGTGGAACAGGCAAAGAAAAGACTCATGAGGTTTCCGCTGAAGGAAGGAACAATACCCCACAGGATCATCGGGCGTTACGGCTCGAACTCTGTGGTCATGAACCCTGCAAAGAAAGGTACAGGCCTAATCGCAGGTGGTCCTGTCCGTGCTGTCTTTGAGGTGGCGGGAATACACGACATCGTTGCAAAGTCTCTTGGAAGTCATAATCCGTTTAATGCCGTAAAGGCAACACTGAATGGGCTTGGCAATCTGAAAAACCCCGATGCTGTTTTAAAGCTCAGGGGCAAATCAGAGGAAGAGCCTGCAACAGAAGAGACAAACGAATAATCAAAGTTTGAATGGTTCAAACTGTTTAAATAGTTAAAGCAGGAGGTTAGAAAAGATAACCATGAAGATACAGGGTTTAGCTCCGGCAGAGGGCAGCAGAAGGCGGTCTAAGAGAATAGGTCGTGGCCCGGGCTCAGGACATGGAAAGACAGCCACAAAAGGGCATAAAGGACAGAAGTCCCGTTCCGGAGGCACAAAAGGGCCTTCATTCGAGGGCGGTCAGACGCCTTTGCAGAGGAGATTGCCAAAGAGGGGATTTAAGAATGCTCCCTTTAAAAAGGTGTACGCAGTTTTAAATCTCGATGATCTGGCAAAACTCGACATCGATACCATAACTCCCGAGGCACTTTTAGAGAAGAGGGTTATAAAGGATTTAAAGGATGGCATAAAGATACTCGGTGAAGGTACTATAAACAAACCATTGACCATAAAGGCCCATGCCTTTAGTGCTTCTGCAGTATCAAAAATAAATGCTGCCGGCGGTAAGGCCGAGGTGCTTTAACATTGGGAGTCCTTGCAAACATCAGAAATATATTCAAGATCCCTGAACTCAAAGTCAGGGTTCTTTTCACACTAAGCCTCCTCATTGTTTATAGGATCGGAGCACACATACCAACACCGGGGATCAATGGCGATGCCCTGAGCAAGTTCCTCACGGAAAAAGGTGGAGCCCTCATGGGCTTTTTCGATATGTTTTCCGGCGGTGCATTGTCCAAGGTTACCATCTTTGCCCTCGGCATAATGCCTTATATCAGTGCATCCATCATATTCCAGCTTCTGACAGTTGTCATTCCTGCACTTGGAAGGCTTGCAAAGGAAGGAGAGGCAGGCAAAAAGAAGATCGTTAAATATACGAGGTATGCCACTGTTGTTATAGCCGCCATCCAGTCTTTGGGTATAGCAATCGGTATTGAAGGCATGTCAGGCGGGCAGTTTATACAGAACCCTGGATGGTCGTTCAGGCTTCTTACCATGATTACCCTGACATCAGGCACTGCCTTTTTGATGTGGCTCGGCGAGCAGATAACCGAGAGGGGCATTGGCAATGGCATATCCCTGATAATATTTGCAGGAATAGTCGCCAGATTCCCTAATGCAATAGTTAGCACATTCAACCTCGTGAGGGCAGGCGAGCTTTCTGTATTCTTTGTGCTGATACTTGCCGTGATGATGTTTGCAGTTGTTGGCGGGATTATATTCATAGAGAGGGGACAGAGGAAGATACCTGTGCAGTATGCAAGAAGGGTTGTGGGCAGAAAGGTCTTCGGCGGACAGACAACCCATCTGCCTTTAAAGATCAATACATCGGGGGTTATCCCTCCCATATTCGCATCATCCATAATAATGTTTCCTGCAACTGTTGCGGGCTTTATCAGCATACCATGGGTTCAGGGCATAGCAAAGCAATTATCACCCGGCACTGTACTATACACAACGCTTTATGTTGGACTTATATTCTTCTTCAGCTATTTTTACACAGCAGTAATATTCAATCCTGTGGATATCGCAGACAACTTACAAAAACATGGCGGTTTTATTCCCGGGATCAGGCCCGGTCAGAAGACCTCGGAATATATATACAGGGTGCTTACAAGGCTTACCTTTGTCGGTGCGGTTTATCTGGCCGTTGTATGCGTCATGCCCGAGCTTTTAATAAAAAAATTCAATGTGCCTTTCTATTTCGGAGGCACATCTCTTCTCATAGCTGTTGGAGTCGCTCTTGACACTGTTTCGCAGATAGAATCCCATCTGGTAACAAGGTCTTATGAAGGCTTTCTTAAAAGGGGAAGGCTGAAGAGCAGAAGGGGTTAAGCGTAATGCGTTATAGGGTACAGCGTTGAGCGTGGATGGATTTGTAACTAATAAACACTGTAACGCAATAACGCCCAACGCTATAACGAAATTGTGATAATAATCAAATCTCAGTCAGAAATAAATAAGATCGCCGCTGCATGCCGTATAGTGGCAGAGATTCTGGAAGGTCTCAAAGCCTTTGTTAAGGCAGGCCTATCCACTGCCGATATAGAGGCGTATGTGGACAGGGAAATAGATAAGAGGGGCGCAATCCCTGCCTTTAAGGGATACAGAGGGTATCCGTCGAGTGTATGCATATCTGTAAACGAGCAGGTTGTGCATGGGATACCATCCAGGGCAACAAGACTAAAAAGCGGTGATATTGTGAGCATAGATTTAGGGGCAATACTGGACGGTTTTTATGGTGATGCGGCTTTGACCATTCCTGTTGGAGATATAAGTCCTGATGCATCACGGCTTATCATGGTGACAGAGGAAGCCTTCTACAAGGGAATTGAAAAGGCGGTAGCCGGAAACAGGGTTTCCGATATATCTGCCGCAATACAGGATCATGTGGAGTCCAATGGTTTTTCGGTGGTGAGGGCATTTGTCGGTCATGGCATTGGCCGTTCGCTCCACGAAGATCCGCAGGTTCCTAACTTCGGGAAGCCTGGACAGGGGCCGAGGTTAAAAGAGGGTATGACCATGGCAGTTGAGCCAATGGTCAATGCCGGAGGCCCTGACGTTAAGATACTGGATGACGGCTGGACAGCGATTACCGCAGACGGCAGCCTGTCAGCCCATTATGAGCATACAGTCGCAATAACAAAAAATGGCGCTAAAATCTTGACTAAACTCTAATGAGATAGGTATAATTACAAGTTCAAAATATGTCGAAAGAAGAAAATATCGAACTACAGGGAACTATCGTGGAAACCTTGCCGAATGCGATGTTCAAGGTAGAGCTTGAGAATGGACAGGTAATACTTGCCTATGTATCCGGCAAGATGAGAATGCATTTTATAAAGATACTGCCTGGAGACAAGGTTACTGTGGAGCTTTCTCCATATGACCTTACAAAGGGACGCATAACTTATAGATTCAAATAAGCTATATGACCTATACGGCATATATGATTTATGTTACTCTGGAGGATTTGTATGAAGGTAAGACCGTCTGTAAAGCCTATATGTTCTAAATGCAAGATTGTCAAGAGAAAAGGTGTTGTAAGGATTCTCTGCGAAAATCCAAGACACAAGCAGAGACAGGGATAATAAAAATCTCAAATTTGAAATTTCAGATTTCAAATTAAAATAAAGAAGGAGTTTTTATGGCGAGAATAGCTGGTGTTGACCTGCCGAAGAGTGAGCGTGTGGAAGTAGGACTTACACGCATATTCGGCATTGGAAGGTCTTTATCCAATAAGATACTTGCAGAAACAAATGTAAACCCGAATACGAGAGTGAAAGACCTTACCGATGAGGATATTGTCAAAATAAGGAGCCTCATAGAAAGGGATTATAAGGTAGAGGGTGACCTGAGGCGTGAAATAGCGATGGATGTAAAGAGGCTTATTGATATCGGTTGCTATAGAGGGCTCAGGCATAAGGCCCACCTGCCTGCGAGAGGGCAGAGGACAAGGACCAATGCGAGGACACGAAAAGGTCCAAGAAAGCTTGTGGTCAAGAAGAAGTAAGCCAGAGGAAAATATAAAGAAGGAGGAGTTTATTTAATGGCCCAGAAAAAAAGAGCAGGCAAAAAGGTTAAGAAGAATATACCCAGTGGCTCGGCCCATATACAGACCACTTTTAACAATACAATAATTACCATAACCGACCAGGGTGGCAATGTGATAGCATGGTCGAGTGCAGGAAGTCTTGGTTTCAAGGGGTCAAGGAAAGGCACCCCTTTTGCTGCGCAGATAGCGTCAGAGACAGCAGCGAAAAAGGCAATGGAGATGGGACTCAAGCACGTGGATGTTTATGTAAAAGGCCCAGGCGCTGGCAGAGAGACGGCAATCCGTGCACTTCAGGCAGCAGGACTTGAGATAACATTGATTAAGGATGTTACCCCTGTTCCGCACAACGGCTGCAGACCGCCGAAAAGGAGGAGGGTGTAATGGCAAGATATACCGGTGCATTATGCAGACTGTGCAGGAGAGAGGGAGAAAAGCTCTTTTTAAAGGGTAGCAGATGCTACACCGACAAATGTGCGGTTGAAAAAAGAAAATACGCCCCCGGACAGCACGGGCAGAGCAGGGGAAAGCTTTCTGACTACGGAATACAGTTAAGGGAAAAGCAGAAGGTCAGAAGGATATACGGCGTGATGGAGAATCAGTTCAGGATATATTTTAAAAAGGCATCACGTATGAAAGGTGTAACAGGCGAGGCCCTGCTCCAGTTGCTTGAGAGAAGGCTCGATAACGTTGTTTATAGAATGGGATTTTCGACAAACAGGAGAGAGGCTCGGCAGCTTGTGAAGCACGGACATTTCCTCGTCAATGGCAGAACAGTCGATATACCTTCCTATCTCCTCAGGCCCGGTGATGTGGTCGAGGTCAGGGAGGCCAGCAGGCAGTTGCAGGCAATATCCGATAGCCTGTCAATGGCGGAGCACAAGGGATTTCCGGAATGGATAGAGGTGGACATGCAGAATATGAAAGGTAAGTTTGTCAGGATTCCTTCGCGGGAAGAGATGCAACTGCCTGTCCATGAGCAGCTTATAGTAGAGCTCTACTCAAAATAAGACTTTGAATCTCAGGATACCGGGGATAACTGACTCGGTTTTTATTTTTAGGAATAATTAAAAGAGCAATTTACAGGCATAGGAGGCCTTACATGGATCTTGTCAAAAAGGGCTTTCAGTTACCCAAAAAGATTAACTTTGATGAGGAAACCCTTACCGATTCTTACGGCAAGCTGGTTGTAGAGCCGCTTGAGCGCGGGTTCGGTACTACCATAGGAAATTCACTGCGCAGGATTTTGCTTTCCTCGATAGAGGGTGCTGCTGTTACCGCAGTGAGAATACCCGGTGTTCTGCATGAATTTTCCAGCATAAAGGGTGTAAAGGAAGATGTTGTCGATATTATCCTGAACATAAAGAAACTGAGGTTCAAGGTATATGGAGATGGCAGGAAGACCGCAATCGTGAAAGTAAAGGGACCAAAGGTTGTAACAGGCGCTGATATCGAGACAGACCCCAGTGTCGAGGTTTTGAACAGAGAACATCGTATCGCTACAGTTGACAACGGTGTCACGCTGGAAATAGAGATGTACGTAAAAAAAGGAAAGGGTTATGTGCCGGCAGAGATCAACAAAGAAGAAGGTCTTCCCATTGATGTGCTTGCCATAGATTCTGTATTCAGCCCCATAAAAAAGGTGAACTTCTGGGTTGAGAAGACAAGGGTTGGAAGGGCTACGGATTATGACAGGCTTATCATGGAGGTGTGGACCGACGGAAGCATAACCCCTGAGAAGGCAGTGAGCGATGCAGCATCGATACTCATGGACCACCTTGACCTGTTTATTTTTGTAGAGGAAGAGGAGATAACCGAAGAGACAGCAGGATCCATGATTACGGCTGCATCCAATCCATCTTTGAATGAGAACCTGATGAAGAGCATCGATGAACTGGAACTCTCTGTCAGGGCATATAACTGCCTCAAAAATGCCAATATAAAAACAATCGGAGACCTTGTTCAGAAGACAGAATACGAAATGCTCAGGACAAAAAACTTTGGCCGCAAATCCCTGAATGAGATAAAGGAAATACTTGTAGGCATGGGATTGAACTTCGGCATGAGAATAGATATGGATGAACTGGTGAAGGGAGGTAAATAATGCGTCATAAAGTAGCAGGCAGCAATTTCAATAGAACAGCGAACCAGAGAAAGGCATTGCTGAGGGGACTCGTATCGTCCCTCTTCGAGCACCAGAGGATAGAGACAACACTGGCAAAGGCAAAGGCGATTAAAGGCATAGCAGAGGAGCTTGTTACATTTGGCAAGCGCGGCGACCTTCATTCCAAGAGGATGGTGATGTCCTATATTCCTAACAGGACTATTGTTGCAAAGCTCTTTTCGGATATAGCTCCGAGGTTTGCGAACAGAAATGGTGGTTATCTGAGGATAGTCCAGACAAGACAGAGGGTCAATGACAGGGCGCCCATGGCTATTATAGAATTTATCGATTATCAGGACATAAAAGAAAAAGGTCAAGGCAAGAGTCAGGAAAAAGAAGGTAAGAAAGAATGAACGATATACTTATCGGAGCAGGAATAATCCTGATATGGGTGGTCCTTCAGTTCTTTGTCTTTCCAAAACTTGGAGTACCCACCTGAGCGGTGCCGCAAAAGGGTTCGGGGAACTCAAAGAAGTGTAAATAAGTTTTTAAAATAGAATGTCAACGAAAGGGATTCGCTTTGCGAATCCCTTTTTTATTGGGTAGATCTTCATTTTCAGGGAAAATCATTTATAATTTATAATATATCCAAAAATAAAAAACTATAAAATTACCAAAACATAAACGACCAAGATATGCAGTCAAAGAAAAAAAGAAAGATTCTCATCGTCGATGACGAGGAGATAATACGGACAAACCTTTCCGAGTTGCTGAAAGAAAACGGCTACTTTACAGATGCGGCAGTCTCCGGAAGGCAGGCAATAGAGAGGGTTACATACGGGGATTTCGATATCGTACTCCTTGATCTAATGATGCCCGTAATGGACGGCATGGAAACTCTCAGGGAGATCAAAAAGATCAGGCCGAAAACAAAGGTGATTATGATTACCGCCTTTGCCACTGTAGAAAACGCAGTGGATGCCATAAAAAACGGTGCAAACGACTATATACCCAAACCATACATAGCAAATGAACTGCTCTCCACAATACGCAGGGTAATCGAAGAAGCCAGGTTTGAAGAGAACCTCAAAAAGTTAAAAATTGAGGAAACCCTTTTCTTTTTATCCAATCCAATAAGAAGGAATATTCTGGTATTGCTTTACTCAAGAGGAAGTCTGCGTTTGATGGACATAACGAGAAAATTGGAAATAGATGACCACACAAAGGTTATGTTTCATCTGAAAACACTTAGAGAGTATGGAATGATAGACCAGGGCGAAAAGTCATATTTCCTCACCAAAGAAGGGGAAGAGATAGTAGAATTCCTCAAGATTTTAGGAAGCTACCTTTCAGAATAAATAGTCCCAATTCCACGACTTATCCATCCTTATTTCATTTTCCTATCCTTGATGTGAATACACTTCACAAAAATGTGAAATACATTTCTCTTGAATCTGTCTTGTATAAAGAAGTATAAAAGAGAGTCATGCAGGATTGAGTGCAATTTTACTTCGGGGAAGTTTAGCTCATCGTCCGTACCATAAATAGGGGGGATTTAAAATGGCATGCGCCACATGCAAATATTACCAGGTGGTCGAAAACTTCAAGATGAAAAAATATTCGCACTACTGCTCTTTCTTCAGCACATTCATGGAAAAGACAAAGGGACGCTGCGAGTCTAAAAGGCCGATAAAGGCATCAGAACCGCAGGATGGAGAACAGAAAGGAGGTGATGGATAGGGAATATCCAGGGCAGAAGTACTTAAATCGGCAACTCATCAAAAAATTAAAAGGAGGTAACCATCATGGCTGGCATTGAGAAGAAGATTTCTTTAGGGAAGGGCGAGGAAATTTCCTTCAGAATTCCTGAAGAGCTTGTTAAGGAATTTGGAAAGGATCTAAGGGTAGTGATCAGACATCCATGGGTTGTGGGCATTCCTGTTCCCGAGCGGCTCTTAAAACTTGAGGCGCTCAAAGGTCTGCTCAAAGACTTCGATGTCGTTATCACACCCAAACAACTCAAAAAGTAAGAACTAAAGGAAAAATCATAATAAGGGCACTGCCTAAGGGCGGTGCCCTTAAAATAACTTAGAGGTAAAAATGCCATCCGACGAACTTGTAGAAATGCCTTTTTTGCGCAACATTGGATTTATTATGACATACAAATGTCAGGTAGCGTGCCCTCATTGCATAATCGAGGCAGGGCCTCACAGAAAAGAGGAGATGTCAGTTGACGATGCATTGAACTGGATCCGGCAAATCGCCGGCTATAGAAACGGCTATATCAAAGTGCTTTCACTCACCGGGGGCGAACCATTTTATAACATGGACAAGCTAAAAAGAACATCTGCCTTTGGAGAGGCCTGCGGCTTATTGGTCTCGGTCGTAACAAATGCATTTTGGGCATCTACTCAACAGGAAGCCGTCAGAATAATCAGTGAACTTCCTTCAATTAAAATGCTTGCCATCAGCGCAGATGCATATCATCAAGAAACTATACCTTTTGAACGGGTAAAAAATGCCATATTGGCAGCCCAAGAGTGCAATATCCCATACAATATAGCCGTATGCACAGAAAATGAAGACGATGATGAGCATAAGAAACTATTAAACAAATTACTCGAAATTACAGAAATGGACTCTATCAATGTAGCCGTTACCTTTCCGGCCGGAAGGGCATTAAAGGAACTCGGCATTTTAAAACATAAGACAACAGAAGACCCTCCGATATCAGCATGTTCAGCAGGCAGTTCTCCAATAGTTTTTCCCGATGGAAAGGTAATAGCCTGTATCGGACCTGTAATTGACCTGCCTTCTTCCCATCCTTTAGTCCTGGGGAATTTGCGGAAAAATTCTTTAAATGAGATTCTTGATAATGCAGAGTTAAATCCGATACTGCATGCAATAAGGATCTGGGGGCCTAAAAAACTGATCTCCATAATTAAGGATGCAGGATTGGGTCACTATCTTCCCGATAGATATATCAAAGACAGTGTCTGCAATGCATGTTATCAGCTCATGTCCAACAGCAAAATCGTGGAGTTCCTTGCCCGGTTAGCCGAAAATTTAGAATTCAGGCGAAATATCGCCTACGCAAGAGTTTATTATCTGAAGGAAACCAGAATGGCTGAACTTTATAAGTTGGATGCAGGTGATTGAGGCATGTTAAAGATATTAAAAGGAGACAGGCGGTCTAAGAAGCTAAGAAAGGGTCAGACCTTCAGAAATCATTTAGCGAAAATGTAAAATGGGACGGTTCTATTTTTAATAATTTAGGAAGGACAAAAAGGTTTTAATATGCCACGCATAGTGAGGATAGCGCCAAGTGATAATGTGCATCACATTCTGACGAGAGGCAACAACCGTCAGAATATATTTAAAGAAGAAAATAATTACATGAAATATATGGAAATACTCCAGAAATACAAAGAGAAATACCGCTACGGATCTAACAGAGATGGTCAACATGCCTCCCGTCGTTACGCAGAAGCGCATCTTTTCGGCCTTTACGACAGCGGCTCAACATTTACCGATCCGAACGAGGCAAAAGAAGTGATAAGGATGTTCATGAAGCATAAGGACACAATATTGCAATACGAAAAAGACTATCCGCCGTCTGTATCGGGATATGCCGGAACCATAACAGACATAAAACCAGCCGGTGACTATCTCATCACCAACTTCGGGCAAGGAAAGACTATAGACAACATCATCGTAGGGGCGGGGTTAGACAGCTATGCCTATCTGGAGCAATCCTCTCTCGATAAGATAACAGGAACAACCTACAACGACCTGATATTCGGAGAAAAAGGCTCGGACATACTTGAAGGCGGAGGGGGAGAGGATTATATAGAAGCAAAACACGGTGGAGATGAGTTTGTTTTAATTGAAAGGAGGGCAGCGTGAGAAGAAAAATAATTTTATTTTTAATCTTGTTTTTTTTATTTCTAGTCTTAGCACAAGCAGATGAGTATTACAAATTTGTAAAAATTACCTGCACAAAAGAGGTCGGTTTTTTGGAAATACAGGCTACTGGTATGCACAATATTCGAGACTTTGTGTGGGGAGAGAGCCTTACTAAGCTTAATCTCAAGGCTTTAGAAACACTCAGAAAAAAATATGGTTTATATTTAGGTTCATATTTAATGGGTAAAATTACAAATAACTGTAAACTTTTTGGGAAGATGGTTAAAACTGAGATTGTATATGACCGACCAAAAGAAAGGGGGCAGTGTTCTGCCAATCCTTCTGCTATTCTTAATCTGTGGGTTGATGATGTTGAATTAATAAAAAATGTTACTTTCCATGAAGACTGCTGGAATGTTCCGTCTGTTTACAAAATTTCTTTAGAGTTTATAAATGGTGAACCATTTTTAGATGTATTTCTTAGAGAAGGAAGTAAAGAATCTTTTCGTTGGGGCATAATATGGGGAGCAAATTTAAAAAACAAAGAACCAATTACAATGGAGTTTATTATAAAAAATATATTAAAAGAACAATAAAAAGGAGGAATAGTTATGGCACTGACAGGATTGCACACAAATTGGCAGAATGGTTCTTATGATAGTGATAGGAACTGGTGGGTTAAACAGAGAGAAAATGCGGAGTTAGCGGCTGGAAGAAATTTATCACGATGGTTGAGTCCTCATTGGGACGGCGGTAATAGCCTTGCTATCGGCTATGGCTTTGACTTGCTAGTTCGTAGTAATGCCGAAATCAATAACTACCTTAATCAACTCAGTGATGCACTGGGATTGACAGGAACACATCGGTTAAGTTTGTCTCAAAATGATATGACACTATTAGACCAAGCCCGTTCACGAACCGCAACACAGGCATATCTTGAAGGTATTGCAAATCAGCTTACTATTACATTGCCTGATGAGCCGACAGCCTCAACATTACTCAGCATAAAATTAAATGAATACGAAAATGCGCTGAATACTGCACTGGGTGGTAGTAATCAACTCCTTCAATCACAGGAGCGAATAGCCGTTATTTCGTTGCTTTATACCATGTCTGATTCAACCAGTGCGGCAATCAGCAATGCGATACCAAGCACCATCACTGCTATAAGACATGATAACCGTGCAGAAGCTTGGTTTGAAATAAGATATAACTCAAATAGAAACGGTATTCACGCCAACCGTCGTTATGATGAATCAGATTTGTTCGGCTTGCTTGATAGCGGAGCGTTTACAGTTGAAGGCACAAAAGAGGTATTCAGAATGTTTACAAAACATCAATCTGAAATCAGTGCATATGAAAGCGCCTATCCTCCTCCTTCATCCTCTTCCATTGCTTTATACACACAAGTGCAATTAGCAAAGGATTATCTCGTCAATCAATTTGGACGGGGAAAGTCTATCGATGAAATCATAGTAGGCGCAGGATTGCAGAGCTATGCGTATCTTGAAAAATGGACAATAGATAAAATATTCGGCACAGATGGAAATGATTTGATATTCGGAGAAGATTATTTTTTAATGCGGAGGGCGGCATGAGGAGAAGAATATTTTTAATTTTAGTTGTGATTTTGTTTTTATTGCCGGCCATCGGATGGGCTGGTGAATATGTGCTGGTAAAAGGAAAGGGTGTGGAGGTTTGTGAGGAGTATGGGAAAAATCTGAATTCTTTCTACCTGCCGCATCTTTATGTTATGGCGTGCGAGAGAAAAATTAATCCAGAATTTACTGAATTCAAATGGCCTGAGTGGGAAGAAATAGACTTATGGGAAAATCGGGAACTTCTGAAAAAGGTTGAGCATTTTTTGGGTCTGCAAGGTAGTTATGCCGATCCAGATAAAAATATTCAAGAATGGGAAAAAATTCTAAAAGATCGGATTAAAAAAAGCTACATGTACGCCACAATTATTATGATATCACAAATAGATATTGATAATGATGGAAAAGCAGAGAATGTAATCAAATACAGCGATGGCGCATGTCCGGGAGGTAATTATTTTGGCGCACCACTCATCGTGTTAAATGACGATAAAAGCGAAGTAGACATTGAAAAAACAAAACCATTGCTTCAAAATCCTAACCGCTCAGAAAATCAGCCTTTATCAGCAGGATGGCGATTCGCGATGTATGATGTTTTTCTTCATAAAAACAAGGCATATTTTGATCGCTGGAGTGGGGATCGATGGATAGGCAGTAAGGACAAAATAGAGTTTCTGAAGGTTTTTTTAACAGAAACAGATAAGAAGGGAAAAATCAGCACAAAAGAGATTTGCAGATACCGGTTTAGCCGGTGAAATAACAATCAAACAAAAATAAGGAGGACGGCCATGTTGACAGGATTACATTACACAAATAATTATGCGCAGGAGAGGTATGATTTTTTGAAAGCTGTTGAAGGAAGGGAGTTGAGAGTCTATAGAGATTCCATTGGCATCCCAACAATTGGCGTAGGCATTAATTTAAATGCAAGCCCTGACAATCTTAATGCTGTATTGCAGCAACTCGGTTTTGATTTGAATGGGACTCAATTAAGCGGAAATGCATGGACTGCTGAACAGTATTATATCCAGCAAATCAGGAATGCGGTAGCAACTACTTATGCTGAGGATAGTGCAGTACAAACAGCATTGGATACTATCATGCGGAATCGTGCTGCTGACTCAAGATATAGCTCATCTTTCAGCAGAAGAACCATCTTCCAATTTAACGATGAAACCGAATCGAAAAATGCATTTGACACTATCATTACAGGATACGAAGCCCGAGTGGATAGCAAGTTAGGATATCCAATGCCTGAATCGAAGGAGCGGGCGGTTCTTGTATCGTTGTCATACAATTCAAAAACAGGACAGACCGATCTGTTAGGTCCGAAACTTATAGCAGCTATCATAAACGACAACAGAGCCGAGGCGTGGTTTGAGATCCGCTACAATTCAAATGCAAATGGCATACATGCCAATCGCAGATATAAAGAATCAGACCTGTTTGATCTTTTTGACAGCGGCCCTCTTACAGTTGAAGGCACAAAAGAGGTTTTCAGAATGTTTACAAAGCATCAATCTGAAATCAGTGCATATGAAAGCGCCTATCCTCCTCCCTCATCCTCTTCCATTGCTTTATACACACAAGTGCAATTAGCAAAGGATTATCTTGTCAATCAATTCGGGCAGGGAAAGTCTATCGATGAAATTATAGTAGGGGCAGGATTGCAGAGTTATGCGTATCTTGAAAAATGGACAATAGATAAAATATTCGGCACGGGTGGAAACGACCTGATATTCGGAGAAAAAGGCTCAGATATACTTGAGGGCGGTAACGGTGAAGATGTCATTTACGGCGGAGAAGGCAATGACATGATAACAGGAGGGCAAGGCAACGACTATATAGAAGGCGGTGCTGGTAATGATGTCTATTACATCAACACTGGAGATGGGACAGACACTATAGAAGACAAAGAGGGGAACAACAGAGTTATTATTAACAACAGAATTATCGGAGACTTTTTCAAACAGGCCGATGGAACTTATAAAACTCCTGATGGTTTGTTTACCGGAGTGATGCAAGGCACGGACTTTATAGTAACAGAGATTTCTACAGGCACTAAGGTCATACTCAATGAGAATTTTCAAGACGGCGACTTTGGAATCCATCTGCTTGATACACCGAGCGATCCTACGATAAACAACACCATCAGAGTCGATGGAGGTTACAACGGTACTACTTATGACACTGCTGCTAATGACCTTATTGTAGGCACAAGCGGCAATGACGGCATTATTGGTGGCTGGCATGGCGGAGAAGACTGGATACTCGGAGGTGGTGGCAATGATGCAATATCTACAGGGTCAGGCATTGTAGAAGGAGGCGCCGGCTCGGACATAATCGCGGGTGGGCATGACGACAGCAAACTCTTTGGAGAGAACTACGGCGAAATGGAAGACCTCATAACAGCAGGAGAGAGTGCGCCGAACATTAATACAAAAGGAGATCTTGTATCAGGCAATGACGGCAACGATCAAGTCTACGGCTCTAATGCCAATGACGAGCTTTTTGGAGGCTATGGACATGACTTGCTTGTAGGCGGAGGAGGAGATGACGCTATCTTTGGAGATGGTGAATGTTCCGGAGGAGAACGCAACTGGTCATTCACCATAAACCCAGGAGTGGATGTCAGTCTTAGCAATATGGTCTATAATTATGGCACTTTCAAAGGTAATGATGTAATCTACGCAGGCATGGGCAACGACTTCGTATATGCCGGAGGAGGCGGCGACGAAGTGGATGCAGGAGCAGGGGACGATACCGTATTCGGAGAGGGCGGAGATGACTTTATTACAGGAGCGGGCGGTAACGATACACTGATAGGCGATGCTTCATGGGTTTCAGTCAATGAGCACGGCAGTGATTACATAGACGGTGGTGATGGTGACGACTATCTTCAGGGGGATGCTGGTGATGACTACCTTGACGGAGAAGCTGGTAACGATACCATATTAGGAGTCGATGGATCCGACACTATTTTCGGAGGCGATGGTAATGATAATTTGCACGGAGATTCGAATAATACGGCTATTGCGGAACAGGGCGATGATTATATTGATGGCGAGGCAGGAGACGACAAACTCGTTGGCTACGGCGGCGATGACACGCTTTTTGGCGGCGATGGGAATGATTATTTAGAGGGCGATAATGGCGCCGTTGGCTCTGGCAATGACTATCTTGACGGTGAAGCAGGAAATGATACTTTATTAGGGAACGCAGGCAATGACGAGGTGTTCGGCGGAGAGGGCAATGATTGGCTTCAAGGCGATGACGGAGATGACTATCTTGATGGTGAGGCAGGAGACGATATTCTCTTGGGCGTTAACGGCAACGATCAAATGTATGGCGGTGATGGCAATGACCATCTTCAGGGCGATGCGGGCAATGACTACTTAGATGGAGGAACAGGTGACGATGTCCTTATAGGAGATGATGGAGATGATGAGATATATGGCGGTGATGGCAACGACCAGATTTGGGGCGGAACCGGCAACAATGTGATATACGGCAATGCCGGCAACGACAAGATTTATAGCGATAGCGGCAACGACTACATTGAAGGCAGTGCGGGCAACGATACACTTTTGGCTCAGGCCGGTAATGATGAGGTGTTTGGCGGCGATGGCGATGATTGGCTTCAGGGCGATGACGGTGATGATTATCTTGATGGAGAAGCAGGGGCCGATATTATTTTGGGTGGTAATGGCAATGATCAAATGTATGGCGGCGATGGTAACGACCATCTTCAGGGTGGAGCAGGAGATGATGTGATTGATGGAGGAACTGGCAATGATACTATTTATGGCGAAGCCGGAAACGATACTTATGTATTCAATATTGGAGACGGTGTAGATACCATTTGGGATACAGCGATCCCATCGGCAGGCAATACCATTGTATTCGGAGAAGGCATCAATCCTGATAGTCTGAGGCTGAGTTATGCGAATAACAGGTTAATCATTAATATCTGCACAGGCGGTGATGCAATACAACTTATGAACTTCGATATAAACGATGTAAACGGAGTCCATTCGGTAGACACATTCAGATTCTCTGACGGAACTACAGTTTCATACAGTCAATTAATAGAGCGCGGCTTTGACCTGACAGGCACTTCAGGAAACGATACACTTATCGGTGCTTCAGGAAATGATAGACTTGATGGCGGGGTAGGTATCGACTGGCTTCACGGCGGTGCAGGCAATGATAGACTTGATGGTGGATTAGGAAACGACTATATTTACGGCGAAGCAGGAAATGACACGCTTATCGGTGGTGACGGAAACGATATGCTTATTGGTGGTGAAGGAGACGATAGGCTATATGGTGGTGACGGCAACGACTGGCTGCAGGGCGGTGATTGGATGGACGAGGCAGGGAATGATTACCTGAACGGTGGAGCAGGTATGGATACCATTTCAGGACAAGCTGGCAATGACACGCTTGTAGGTGGCGAAGGACGAGATACTCTTTACGGAGGTGAAGGAAGCGATAGACTTGACGGCGGTGAAGGCGATGATGATCTGATTGGCGACCGTTTTGGCGGTGGTGACGATGGCAATGACGTGCTTATTGGTGGTGGAGGATATGACGGACTTTATGGCGGAGCAGGAGATGACTACTTAGATGGCGGCAAAGGAAACGATATACTCATCGGCGGCTTCGGCAGCGATACTTATATCTTTAACCGTGGAGACGGTGAAGACACCATAGGCGAGGAAGATTGGAATGGCATCGATACAGATGTAGTTAAACTCGGAGAGGGAATAACAAAGGACGACATCGTTATCAGCAGGCAGGGATTTAATCTCGCTATAAACATCAAGGATACCGCAGACAGAATTATCATAGCAGACTGGTTTGACATACAGAGCACATCAAAAGTAGAGAGATTTGAATTTGCAGACGGCACAGCAATTACTGCTAATGATATAGACAGCAGAGATGATTTGAAAATCATAAAAGGCACCGATGGGGATGATTATCTCTGGGGGCGCGGCAGTGACGATACGTTCGATGCAGGAGCCGGAAACGACTATATCTACGGAGAGCTTGGCAATGACACAATATTTGGAGGCGACGGCGACGACGAATTGCTCGGAGACGGTATCTATATCGAGGGTCCAATAGACAATGATATTAACGGCGGCAACGACCATCTGGACGGCGGAGCCGGCAACGATACCCTCACCGGCGGCACAGGCAATGACGAGCTTATCGGAGGAGAGGGTAGCGATACATATGTCTTCAACCTTGGCGATGGAGTGGATACTATTCAGGACACAGCAACCGCTACAGAAGGAAATCTCATAGTATTCGGAGAAGGTATAACGAGAGACGACCTCAAGCTCACGCAAAATGGAGATACATTAATTATTGATGTAGGCAATAGGCAAGGGGCTATAGGCGATAGGATACAGCTTATGAATTTCAATCCGGACAATCCTAATGTTCAAACAATCGAATTCAGTGACGGCACGCAGATTGCACTTAGGGACCTTCTCGACCCCGGCACAGAAGGAGACGATATCATCAACACAGGCTCAGGCAATGATGTGATCAATGCAAAAAGCGGAAATGACATTGTAAGCACAAATGGAGGCAATGACACCATTACCGGCGGTAAAGGCAACGACATTCTTAACGGAGGAACAGGAGACGACACCTATATCTACAACACCGGCGACGGCATTGACAGAATCAATGATACTGCAACTGCAAACGAAGGCAACACATTAGTCTTTGGCGAAGGAATTACACCTAATTCATTGAGCCTTGGCCTCGGTTCTCTGTTAATCAAAACCGGAAACGAAGGCGATGAAATCCATATCGACAATTTCAATCCCGATGACGCTTACGGCACACACGCAATAGAAACCTTCCAATTCGCAGATGGAACAACCATTTCTTACAATCAATTAATCCAAAAGGGATTTGACCTCACAGGCACATCAGGTGATGACATCATAAACGGCACGAATGTGGTTGATAGAATTACCACCTTTGAAGGCAATGACACAATCTCATCAAAAGCAGGAGATGATGTTATCAACAGCGGAAGTGGAGATGACATCATTAATGCAGGAGAAGGCAACAACATTATTAACTCAGGTGCAGGCAATGATGTAATAACTGCCGGAACAGGAGACGATGTCTATACCTATAACAATGGAGATGGTTTAGATACTATTAATGATATATCAGGCTTAGATACACTTCAAATGGGCACAGGCATTGACTTTGACCATACCATCATCCGCATACAACAGGGAGTTGCACATCTTCGTCTCCTCGATGCAGAAGGCAATGAAACATCGGAAGGTATCGATATAACCCTTAATGCAGATGGGACAATGCCTGTTGAAACAATCATGTTTTCAGACGGCACAAGCATGAACATGCGTGATCTCATTATTGAATCAAAAACCACATACGGCACAAAAAAGAGCGATGTTATACGCACAGGAAGACATGACGATACTATCTATGCCCTTAAAGGCAATGACACAGTTTACGCAGGATTAAGCAACGATACCATTTATGGCAGCAAGGGCAATGACAGGCTTTACGGAGAGCAGGGCAATGACATTATTTATGGAGACAAGGGTAATGATCTTCTCGATGGCGGAAATGGAAACGATATTCTTTACGGTGGAAAAGGCAAAGATACCCTTAAGGGAGGCAGAGGAGACGATACGATCTACACAGGCAAAGGCAAAGATACTATTATCTTCAACCGCGGAGATGGACATGATACGATAACGGCAGGCTATAGGCAAGAGGCAATAGGTGATGGGGAAAAAGACAAAGACGACAGATGCGATTGGCATGATAATGAAGACATCGTAAAATTCGACGTAAACCCGCTTGACTTAATCTTCTCAAGAGCAGGCAACAACCTCGAAGTGAGCATTGCCGGAAGTAACGACAGCATTACCATAGAAGATTGGTATGCAGAAAGGCAGGCAATAGGCGATGGGCGATGGGCAATAGGAAAGGACAAAAGGCACGAGGATAAAGGGAAGGATGATAAAGAATTTCTCATTGCCGAATTCATGACAGCGGATGGAATGCATCTTCATGACAGGCAGGTTGAACAGCTTATTCAGGCAATGGCGACATTTACAACGAATAATGGCATAAGCTGGGGCGATGCGATTCAGCAAAGGCCGCAGGATGTGCAGATGGTGCTGGCGCAATATTGGGAGGGGAATAAATAAAGGCAGGTTGAAGACAATTAAGACAGAATGGCACAGTATTTCCGCTTTATTCTCCGAAGCAAAGACAGCCCGATTAGGCATCCATGCCACACTTGGGCTGTCCAAGTCGCTTCAATACAATGCCCTTCTGTCCTATAAAGGGGATAAATGGAAAAAGAATATATAAATTCTGAACAACATACCGATGACCAAAAACCAAAACTCGACACTGGCTTATCCTGCCTCGTAATGATAGCTAAATATCACGGCATTGCTGCAGATGCCGAGCAGATAAGACATGCCTATGCCATTGGAAATGATGGCATGAATACGATTGACATCTTGAGGGCAGCAAAGGATATGGGGCTTAAGGCAAAGGCAGTGAATGTGGAATACGAAAGGCTTCAGAGGCTTCAACTGCCGGCAATAGTAGAAATAAAAGGCGAAAGGCAATATGTTATCCTTGCAAAGGCAGAGGCTGAGAAGGTGTTGATACTGAATCCATCTGAAGGCAAACCAAGAGTAATCAACAAAGATGAATTTATATCCCTGTGGGGTGGCAATAGGCAAGGGACAAATGGCAAGGGGCAAAAGGATAAAGGGAAAATAATCCTTTTTGCGCTCAGGGGACTGAAATCTTTTTCCGGGGAAGGCTTTGGAATAAAATGGTTTATCCCTGCGATATGGAAATACAGGGGCCCGCTTTCAGAGGTATTGGTTGCGTCATTAGTCCTTCAGATATTCGGACTTGTCACACCCATATTCACGCAGGTAATTATCGATAAGGTCCTGGTCCACAGGGGAATAACGACATTGGATGTCCTTGCCATAGGTCTTGTAGCTATAGCCCTGTTCGAAGCAATCCTGAGCATATTGAGGACTTATGTGTTTACCCATACAACAAGCAGGATAGACGTTACCCTCGGAACAAAACTGTTCAAACACCTCTTTGCGCTGCCTTTAAGATATTTTGAGGTCAGGAGGGTCGGGGATACGGTTGCGAGGGTGAGGGAGCTCGAAAACATAAGGCAATTCCTCACAGGAGCGCCTCTCACATCTGTGCTCGATGTGATGTTCATGGTGGTGTTTATAGCAGTAATGCTCTTTTACAGCGTGAAATTGACATTTGTCGCACTTGCTGCCTTGCCGCTTTTTGCAGGGCTGTCCGCATTTGTAACACCGATGCTCAGACACAGGCTCGATGAGAGGTTCAACAAAGGGGCTGATGCACAATCATATCTGGTGGAGGCAGTCGGTGGCGTGCAGACAGTAAAGTCATTTGCCCTCGAGCCGCAGGTGCAGAAAAAGTGGGAAGGACTCCTTTCGGATTATATAAGGGCGAGTTTCAAGACATATCAATTGTCAGGGACTGCTGGTGCGATAGGACAGTTCATACACAGGTCATCTTATCTATTAATCCTCTGGGTCGGAGCGCATCTTGTGATGGACGGCAATTTGACAGTGGGACAGCTCATAGCATTTCAGATGCTTTCTGCAAGGGTGAGCGATCCTGTGCTGAGGCTTGTGCAGATGTGGCAGGAATTCCAGCAGGCAGGGCTTTCGATAAAGAGGCTCGGCGATATATTCAATGCAAAGCCTGAGCCGGCAACGGATTCGGCAAAGGCAAGGCTTCCTGCTATAAAAGGAAATGTAAGGCTCGAAGGCGTGAGATTCAGGTATAGAGTTGATGGTCCTGAGGTGTTGAGAAATATTGCATTTGACATACAGCCGGGCATGACAGTTGGGATTGTAGGAAGGAGCGGCTCAGGAAAAAGCACTGTGACAAAACTTATTCAGAGGCTTTATATTCCTGAAGCGGGCAGGATACTCATAGACGGAGTTGATATTTCCTTAGCAGACCCTGCATGGCTCAGGAGGCAGATAGGGGTTGTTCTTCAGGAAAATTTTCTTTTCAATGGGAGCGTGAGGGACAATATAGCAATCCATTATCCGTCGGCTTCCATGGCCGATATTGTAAGGGTTGCGCAACTGGCAGGCGCGCATGACTTTATACTCGAACTTCCCGAAGGGTATGACACAATGGTTGGAGAAAAAGGAACAGCACTTTCAGGAGGACAGAGGCAGAGGATTGCGATAGCAAGGTCGCTCCTGACGAACCCGAGGCTTTTGATATTCGATGAGGCGACATCTGCATTGGATTACGAATCCGAGAGCATTATACAGAGGAACCTCAGAAAGATATGCCAGGGAAGGACAGTGATTATCATAGCCCACAGGCTATCCACACTGAGAGATGCACAGAGGATATTGGTTATCGATAAAGGCGAGCTTATCGAAGCAGGGAGTCATGAGGAACTGATGGCGCAAAAGGGGCTTTATCATTATTTGTACAGCCAGCAGGAAAGAGGCAATGGGCGATAAAATTACAGGCTATAGGCACGAGGCAATAAAAACAGACAATAGGCAAGGGGCGATAGGCAATAGGGAAAGAATATTTATAGCCCTATGGCCTATTGCCTTGATATTATTTAGCCTTTTTAGGGTGGTCTTCTCTATAAGATATGATAAAGACAATGAGGGCAATAACCAATATTCCTGCAAGAATAACATAGACACCTTCCATAACTTATTCCTCCTTTTTAGGTGGTATAGTAAACAAGGCAACTATAAAAATAATAATTGCTGTCACAACAAAAATGGCACCGCTTACAAAAGTCATTTTTTCAGTAAGAATGCCGCCGATAAGACCAACAGTAATCAAATACTTGGTGATATCCATGAGCATTTTACCTGCTTCTTTTCTTCTGTCCTCATGCTTCATGATTTCAATTATATCACAAAAAGAGGGGCAATGGGCGATGTTTAAACGACTGAAAGATTATTTTAAAAACGACAATCTCGAATACGAATTCCTGCCCCATGCCCTTGAGATAGAGGAGACACCCCCTTCTCCTGTTAAGAGGATATTGATATGGGCGATTTTTGGAATGGTCTTTTTGGCATTTATCTGGTCATATTTCGGCAAGGTCGATGAGGTTGCAGTGGCAAGGGGAAAGGTAATTCCTGACGGTAGGGTGAAGGTCGTACAGCCTATGGAAACAGGCGTTATAAGGGCGATCCATGTGCAGGAAGGGCAGCAGGTCAAAAAGGGGCAGATCCTCATAGAGCTTGACCCGACAATAAAACAGGCGGATGTTGAAAGCACTGCAAAGGCATTGTCAATTCATGTGACTGATAAGGAAAGATTGATGGAGGAGTTGAACGGTGAAAGGCTAAAGGTGAAAGGTAAAAGGCAAGATTTTAACCATTCACCTTTTGCCCTTAACCTTTCACCAATTAATGAATTGCAGACGAAACTTAAAGAGGCGAGGGAGTCGGAATATAAGGCAAGGGAAGATGCGCTGCGGCTCATTATTTCCCAGCGGGAAAATGCACTTTTTGCAGCAGAGGCAATTTTAATAAAACTTGAAAAAACACATGCGATATTAAAGGAGCAGGAAATAGCATATAGAAATCTTTATAAGCACGAATACATATCTAAAATGGATCTGCTTAATAAGCAGATGGAATTTCATTCTGCCGAGCAGGAGCTTGAGGCGCAGAAAAGGATAGTAAAGCAGGCGAAGGACAGCCTCGAAGAGGCCAAGAGAAACCTCGATGTCCTTAAAAAGGAGAGGGAGAAAGGAATACTCAGCGATATAGTAGACAGGGAAAAGAGCATTTCTGCCATTGAAGGAGAGGTTGTAAAGGCAAAGAAGCGATACGATCTCGAAAGGCTTTGTTCTCCTGTAGCTGGGACTGTTCACGGACTTGCCTCATATACTGTTGGAGGTGTAGTGACCCCGGCTCAACCTATTGTCACGGTAGTGCCGGAGGGAACTTCTCTTATAGTTGAAGCAATGGCATTGAATAAGGATATAGGATTTTTGAAGATAGGACAGGAGGCGGAAGTGAAGTTCGACACATTCCCCTTCCAGAAATACGGGACTATTAAGGGTAAGGTGGTATTCATAAGCCCTGATGCCTTTGAGGATGAAAAGCTGGGGTCTGTATATAAAATGAAGGTGGAACTGGAGAAACCGAGTATTAATGTCGATGGAAACGGTATTCCTGTTTCGCCTGGAATGGCTGTGACTGTTGAGGTGAAGACGAATAAAAGAAGGATAATAGAGTTTTTCCTGTCGCCGATTGTTAAATATGCGAAGGAGAGCCTGACTCTGAGGTAGACAATAGGCTATCCAAAAAATACATCGCCCCGTTTTTATCCAACGGCTGGTTTGCCGAGCCGCACTGTGAGTCCTGAACGCAGGATGGACATCCTTCTTCGCAGTCGCAGTTCCGTATTATCCCAATTGCCGATTTAATCCATTCAACAGGCACATCAAGAACCCTTTTTGTAAGTCCTATTCCTCCTTCGTATCCATCATAAATGAAGATGGCAGGCAGTTTGAATTCAGGATGCATGGCGTAGCTGTAGCCTCCGATGTCTCCTTTGTCGCATAAGGCAAATAGAGGCATACATGCAATGGTTACATGCTCTGCTGCATGGAGTGTTCCGGGCAGGTCATATCCTTCATCGATAATTTTATTTGCAAGATTTTTATGGATGACCATCCATATGCCCTCTGTGTCGAATATGTATTCGGGCATTTCTACGACATGCCTCGACATCTTTGTTCCATCGAACAGATTCTTTTTGTCATAGCCTATCACCTGATAGGTAATCCTCATCATTCCGTGATATAACTCGATGTCCTTTGTTAAAGGTGTCATGGACTTTTGAGGCATCCCTGTAATCTCGACATGCTCCTGTGATAATGCCTGTGTATAGTAGTTCACATCCACTTCTCTGCATAATGCCTGATTATTTTCTAAATCGAGGTCTAATACCTGATACTGCCTTCCCCTGTGAAGGTAGATTGCATCCGGAAATGCCTCTCTATATATCCTCCTGCCGTCAAGGTCCCCGATATGCCTGCCGGATTCATCCTTAAGCCTTAATGGTTTGCCGATGGTTCTTATCCCGATTTCCCTCTGGGGCATTCTCTTTCTTGAGAACCAGATGTCGCCGAGCTTTCCTGTCTTCAGGCTGTTTTCGCTGACCAGACCTTCGATAACATTCTTTATTGCATCGATATCGTAGATTTTATCATCTGCCCTTAGATAAACTTCATCAGCAGCGCATACGAGATGTTTCTTCAAGATATTTTTATTTGACGGGTCACAAATCGATGCCTCATGCGGCTTTTCAAGGAATGCCTCCGGATGAGAGATGAAATAATGGTCAAGGGCATCCTTGATTGCAATCATTACTATCAGTGATTCCTGTCCATGTCTGCCAACCCTTCCTGCCCTCTGCCATGTGCTTGAGATAGAGCCTGGATAGCCGCAGAGTATGCATACATCGAGGCCTCCGACATCAACTCCCAGTTCAAGGGCGCTTGTGGATATAACACCCATCAATTCGCCGCTGAAGAGTTTTTGCTCTATCTCCCTTCTTTCGGCAGGAAGGAATCCTGCCCTGTAAGGACTTATTTTGTCAGATAGCAGCGGCGCACGTTCTGTACTCCATTTATATATCAATTCCGTAATCTTTCTTGCCTTTGTGAATAGTATTGTCCTTAATCCTGAATTTATGCATTTCAAAAATATCCTTGTTGCCTCTGTATATGGGCTGTCAAGTGGATTTAAGAAAATAAAATGTTTTCCTGATTGGGGCGCTCCTGTTTTATCCACTACATTAAATGGAACGCCGGTAAGGGTTTCTGCGAGTTCTTTAGGATTTGCTATGGTTGCAGAGCATGCTATAAACTGTGGGCTGCTTCCCCAGTAATTGCATATCCTTCTGAGTCTTCTGAATACATGGTTCACATGCGAGCCGAATACTCCCCTGTATGTATGGATTTCATCAATAACGATATATTTAAGGTTTTTAAAAAAATCCTCCCATTTTTTGTGGAAGGGATTGAGGGCAAGATGGATCATATCGGGATTGGTGAAAATTACATTTGGAATGTTTTCCCTGATTTTCTTTCTTCGGTAAGGTGTTGTATCGCCATCATAAACTTCAGCCATGCACAAGGGAGACGGAGTTCGATGGCGCAGGTAATTCCCCTTTGTAATAACCCCTTTAATTTCATCAAAAAGGCCGTTCAGATTTTTCACCTGATCCTGTTCCAGACCTTTTAGAGGGAATATGTAAAGCGCCTTTGTTTCAGGGTTTTCGAGGATGGATTCGATTACGGGTATATTGTAAATAAGGCTCTTGCCGCTGGCAGTGGGAGTCATGACAACCACATTCTGTCCCTGCCTTATGAGGTTTATTCCTTCGGCCTGATGGCTGTAAAACTTTTCTATGCCCCTGCTTTTCAGTACTTCCCTTAATTCGTCTCTCATTTGTATATCCTCATAACTCGCATCTTTTGAAGGAATATATTCATGGGCTGTGATTCCTGCGCTGATGAGGCGGTCTCTTTTCAGCGAATCAATAAAGTCTTTGATATTAGTTGAATCATGCATATTTTATTAAAACAGATATCTGATTATTTGTTCTATATTTCGTATTTCCAAATAATCCGTGAACAATAAGTGGAAGGTAGTCTTCAAAGCCTTTGCAAAGTCCATGCTCATGGGCAATTGAGAGACTAAAAATATTTCACTCAATTAGATACCAATGTAGTAGCTCACAGATTCAAGATAACGCTATCAGCAAATACTGCGTGCAAAGTCTTTGAATCCCACCTACCACTCATTGTTAAACCCAAGATTACGCAAGTGCTGCCATGCTTCACATAAATGTTTTGTTAGATTATGCCCTTTCGCAATTCTGCAAACAAAACCGCTGTTTTTGCAAAAATGCAAACATTTCAGAAATAAAAACCTTTTAAAATCAATAAAATACAATCTGGCATGGAATTCGCTATATATGCAAGAACAGAGAAAGGAGGAACAAGAAAATGAAAACAAGAGAAGGGGCAAAAAAAGGATTATATATAGGTGCAGGTGCAGGGCTTGTGCTT
>JAGUWD010000003.1 GCA_020062545.1 Thermodesulfovibrionales bacterium | reverse complement strand
CGCTCCTTCATGGCACATCACGTTGGAATGAGCTTGCTCTCTTTGGCCTATCTGCTCCTGGACCGTCCGATGCAGAAGCGATTCGAGTCGGACCCGGTGTTTCAGGCGACCATGTTGTTGCTCCATGAGCGGGTGCCGAAGGCCACGGCGTTTTATTCGCACACCGCCGAGATCTCCGACATACAGGGGGCTTCCAGCGGTACGGATATGCCGGTGCGCGTTTTCAGCAGCCCTGATACGCCGGTCCCTGAAGTGCAGTTATTATCCAACGGCAGATACCACGTGATGATTACAAATGCGGGGGGTGGTTACAGCCGCTGGAAGGACATCGCAGTAACGCGCTGGCGCGAAGACAGCACCTGCGACAACTGGGGCACGTTCTGTTACCTTCGCGACGTGGCGAGCGGAGAGTTCTGGTCAACTGCATATCAGCCGACGCTCAAACGCCCCGCCAATCAATCTAATAATTACGAAGCTATTTTTTCGGACGCGAAAGCGGAGTTTCGTCGCCGGGACCACGACTTTGACACGCATACCGAAATAGCTGTTTCACCCGAAGATGATATCGAACTGCGCCGAATCACCATCACCAATCGCGCCCGGATACGCAGGAGGATTGAGGTCACGAGTTACGCGGAAGTGGTTCTCGCATCGTCTGCCGCGGACGCACTGCATCCGGCGTTCAGCAATCTCTTTGTTCAAACCGAGATCCTTCACCATAGGCAGGCGATCCTCTGCAACCGCCGTCCCCGCTCCATAGACGAGCGGGCACCCTGGATGTTTCATCTCATGGCCGTGCATGGGTCAGATGTCGGAGAGGCTTCCTATGAGACCGACCGCATGCAGTTCATCGGCCGGGAAAGCACGGTCGCTGATCCACAAGCGATAAGCGGAACAGCCGGTTTTTTTACGGGGGCGCTATCGGGCAGCCATGGCTCAGTGCTCGATCCGATTGTCGCTGTCCGGTATCGGATAACCCTCGATCCGGAAGAATCGGCAACGATCAATATTGTCTCCGGTATAGGTGAAACCCGCGACGTGTGCCTGGGCCTTGTGGAGAAATACCATGACCAGCGTCTTGCGGATCGTGTCTTCGAACTGGCGTGGACACATAGCCAGGTGCTCCTGCGGCAGATCAATGTCACAGAGGCCGATGCACAGCTCTATGGACACCTTGCCGGCTCTGTAATCTATGCCAATTCTTCGCTGCGCGCCGAACCGGGCGTCATCATCAACAACCGCAGGGGGCAATCCGGTCTATGGGGCTACTCCATTTCAGGCGATTTACCGATCGTGCTGCTGCAGATTGAAGATCCGGCCAATATAGACCTGGTGCGCCAACTCGTGCAGGCCCACGCATACTGGCGCTTAAAAGGACTGGCGGTGGACCTGGTGATCTGGAACGAAGATCACGCCGGTTACCGGCAACTTCTGCAAGACCGGATCATGGGGCTCATTGCCGCAGGCGTCGAAGCCAACGTGACAGATCAACCGGGAGGCATTTTCGTAAGACCTGCTGACCAGATATCGAACGAAGACCGCATCCTGCTCCAAACCGTCGCTCGCGCCATCATCACCGACAGCCGGGGAACGCTGGCGGAGCAGATCAACCGTCACAGTCCGGTGGAAGCAACAGTGCCGCTTCTTACACCTACCCGAACCCACCACTCCGAACCCCCGGCAGTTGCCGCGTTGCCTCGCCACGATCTGACGTTCTTCAACGGGTTAGGCGGATTCACCCCGGATGGACGCGAGTATGTCATTACGACCGCGCAGGGGCAGGTGACTCCGGCGCCATGGGTAAATGTACTGGCGAATCCAGACTTTGGGACCGTCATTTCAGAGAGCGGGCTTGCCTATACGTGGAGCGAGAATGCCCATGAGTTCCGCCTCACTCCATGGGAGAACGATCCTGTTTGCGATTCGGGCGGAGAGGCGTTTTACATCCGAGATGAAGAGCGCGGTCACTTCTGGTCCCCCACACCACGGCCCGGCCGCGGGGCGACGCCTTACGTTACCCGGCACGGATTCGGCTACAGCGTCTTCGAGCACACGGAACGCGGCATCCGCTCAGAGGTATGGGTTTATGTGGCCATAGATGCACCGATCAAGTTCACGGTGCTCAAAGTGCGAAACGAGTCCGGTAGATCGCGCCGACTCTCCGCCACCGGATACGTGGAATGGGTGCTTGGAGATATGAGGCCCAAAACTGCAATGCATGTGATTACCGAAGTTGATCCCAACAGCGGCGCGCTCTTTGCGCGAAACTCCTACAACACGGAGTTCGCCGACCGGATTGCCTTCTTCGATGTGGACGATGCGCCCCGGACATTAAGCGGCGACAGGACTGAATTCCTCGGGCGCAATGGCACGCTTCAAAATCCCGTGGCAATGACCCGCTCGCGCCTCTCCGGCAAGGTGGGGACCGCTTTGGATCCCTGCGCCGCTATCCAGGTCCCATTCGAGCTGGCCGACGGGCAAGAGCGCGAAATCATCTTCAGGCTCGGCGCAGGGCGAGATGTTGATGACGCCGGCAAACTGCTGCTTCGTTTCAGGGGATCTGCTGCCGCGCGCGCCGCGCTCGAAGCAGTGTGGCAGTACTGGAATCACACGCTTGGCGCAGTGCAAGTGGAAACACCCGACCAATCCGTCAATATCATGGCCAACGGCTGGCTCCTTTACCAAACTCTTGCGTGCCGTATTTGGGCACGTAGCGGATACTACCAGTCGGGCGGCGCCTTCGGTTTCCGCGACCAGTTGCAGGACGTGATGGCGCTCATACATGCAGATCCGGGTCTCGCGCGTGAGCATCTCCTCATGTGCGCAGCGCATCAGTTCAAAGAGGGTGATGTCCAGCATTGGTGGCATCCTCCGTCAGGCCGGGGCGTGCGTACACATTGTTCTGACGATTTCCTATGGCTGCCGTTGGCTGTCTCCCGCTACGTTCTGACCACCGGGGACACTGGGGTATTGGATGAACCCATCCACTTCCTCGATGGCCGCACGGTAAACACTGATGAGGACTCGTATTATGATCTTCCCGTCCGGTCTGAGCAAACATCCGGTTTGTACGATCACTGCGTGCTTGCCATCCTGAGGGGTATCAGCCTTGGCGAGCACGGGCTGCCGCTCATCGGCTCGGGTGATTGGAATGACGGCATGAACATGGTAGGCGAACACGGCAAAGGCGAAAGCGTTTGGCTGGGATTCTTTCTTTATGAAGTACTCATGCGGTTCACTGAAATTGCACGCCTGCACAAAGACCTGCCATTTGCCGAACGCTGCCGGAAAGAGGCAGTTCAATTGCGCCGGAATATCGAAAAGAATGGCTGGGACGGTGAGTGGTACCTCCGCGCTTTTTTCGATGACGGCTCGCCGCTCGGTTCGGTGGGTAATCCCGAATGCCAGATTGATTCCATTGCGCAAAGCTGGTCTGTCCTCTCCGGCGCCGGGGATGCCAACCGCTCAGCCATGGCAATGGAAGCTGTGGATAAGCGCCTCGTTCGACGGGACCATAGACTGATCCAGCTCATGGACCCGCCCTTCGACAAGTCGAATTTGAATCCCGGCTATATAAAAGGGTACGTTCCAGGCGTAAGGGAAAATGGCGGACAATACACTCATGCCGCGATCTGGGCAGCAATGGCATTCGCTGCATTGGGCGACAGCCGCCGTGCGTGGGAATTGTTAACAATAATCAACCCGGTGGGACATGGGAGAACTCCAGAAGAAATTGAAACCTATAAAGTAGAACCGTACGTTGTCGCAGCCGACGTATATGCGGTCTCGCCGCATATCGGCCGCGGTGGATGGACATGGTACACGGGATCGGCAGGCTGGATGTACCGGCTTATCATGGAATCACTCCTTGGGCTGAGGCTTGAAGTAGACAAACTGCGTTTCGAGCCGTGTCTCCCTGCAGATTGGGAGATGTTCAAGGTGCATTACCGATACAGGGAAACTATCTATCATATCACTGTCCGGCAAACACCCGCCAACAGCGGCGAGACGAGTGTGACCGTCGATGGCGTTGAGCAACACGACAAGGCTATCCCCCTTATTGATGACCGGCAGGAACATTCGGTAGTAGAGGTGAGAATACCTATTGCAGCTCAACGCGTTACACTATAACGCTATTGCCTTCTATTGCCTTCTCATAAATCCTGTATCTCTTATACAGCCTCGCCCCGAACATCTCGCAAATTCTTATTACCTGAATGTTGTCTTCAAGAATCCACGAAAACTCTATCCTCTTATAACCGCCTTTAATAATATTTTTATGGCCTTCCTTAAAAAGAAGTGCATCAACACCCCTGTTGCGGTATTCGGGTTTAATGCCATAAAGCAAAAGTCTCAGGTCAGTGATCTTTTTGGAATAGTAAAGCGCCTTTATTATCGTCAACGGATTAAGCCTGCCCTTCATCTTTTTCAAAACAAAATTATAATCAGGGATTAGCCCGAGAAATCCTATAGGCTGCCCATCCTTCTCAGCAATGAGTGTGAGTTCAGAAACTGCAAAGGGTTTCAGTCTTTTAGCACTGTAATAAAGCTCTTCATCGGTAATGGGAATGAAGCCCCAGTTATTTCCCCATGCGGAATTATAGACGTCCTGGAATATCTTCATATCAGTCATGAAATCCTTTTTATCGATAGGCCTGACCGTTATTCCCTTTTTTTCAGCCAGTGCAGCTACCCGCAAAACCTTCTCCGGCAATTCCTCCTGCATATCATAAATATATGCATGGAGGTCTTTTGCTTTTGACATACCAAAGGCAGCCACCAGATCATTGTAATAAGGAGGATTATAAGGCATCATGAGCATGGGAGAACTGTCAAATCCATCGATCAAAAAACCGCATTCCTCATTCGTGGAAAAATTCATAGGCCCACGCATAATCTCCATGCCATGACTTTCCAGTTCATTCTGAACTCTGCTTAACAGGGCGACAGAAATCTCTTTGTCATTATTGCAATCAAAAAAACCGAAAAAGCCTGCCTTCTCTTTCTGAACCTCAATATGATCAGGATTGATAATGGATACTATGCGGCCGACAACATTGCCATCCTTTAATGCCAGAAAGAATTTCACGTCTGCATGTTTTAAGAATGGGTTTTCCTGAGAAAAGTGTGTCTTCATGTCCGCCGTTAACTGAGGGACATAAAGACTATCGTTTTTATAAAGCTCAAGAGGAAATTTTATAAAAGAATTGAACTCTGATTTTGTTCTAACTTCTATTATCTCCACTTCTATTTATATCAGCCCCATCGCCTTGCCAACCTTCTTGAATGCCACGAGCACCTTGTCGAGATGCTCATCTGTATGAGTTGCCATGTAGCTCGTCCTTATAAGTGCCTTCCCCGGAGGGACTGCAGGCGAGACAGCGACATTTGCAAATACTCCCTCTTCCTGGAGCATCATAACAGATTTGAATGCAGTCTCATCCTCTCCAACGATAATAGGGATAATTGGAGTCTCGCTCGGGCCTAAATCAAACCCAAGCTCTTTAAAGCCTTTAAGCATCTTCTGTGTATTTTTCCACAACCTTTCTATCCTTTCAGGCTCGTTCTCGATTATGTCCACTGCCGCACTGACCGCTGCTATAGATGCAGGAGGCGGACTTGCACTGAATATCAATGCCCTTGCAAAGTGCTTTATGTAATGAATGACATCTGCATTGCCTGCTATAAAGCCTCCTATGGATGCAAGCGATTTGCTGTAAGTGCCCATTATCAAATCAACTTCATTCTCCAGACCAAAGTGCTCTGCAGTGCCCCTGCCTGTCTTGCCTAAGACGCCGATTCCGTGCGCATCATCGACAAGAAGCCTTGCACCGTATTTCTTTGTTATCTTCAATACTTCGGGAAGATTGATAACATCTCCTTCCATGCTGAACACTCCATCCACCACAACAAGTTTTCCTCTGCCGTTATTTTCATCGAGGATTCTTTCGAGGTCGGGCATGTCATTGTGCTTGAACCGCTTGACCTCTCCGTATGAGAGCCTGCAGCCGTCAACAATGCTTGCATGGTCCATCTTGTCGATAATGACTGCATCATCTTTTCCGACAAGGGCAGATATTACGCCAAGATTAACCTGGAACCCTGTAGAAAAGACAAGGGCAGCCTCTTTCCTCATAAAACGGGCAAGTTTCTCCTCCAGTTTTACATGGATGTCGAGAGTGCCATTGAGGAATCTTGAGCCTGCGCAGCCCGTGCCGTATTTTTTTACGGCCTTTATCGCTGCCTCTTTAACCTTTGGATGATTGGTGAGGCCGAGGTAATTATTCGAACCAACCATTATCATTTTTCTGCCGTTTATTACTACCTCGGGATCCTGTGCGCTCTCTATCACCCTGAAGAAGGGATAAACCCCTGCCTTCTGCAATTCCTTTGCGGCATTAAATTTAAAACATTTTTCAAAAATATCTGTCATCTGTCTTCTGTTTTCTGTCTTCTGATTCATAGCCATTGATGTATCCTGTACCAGTCTGCTGTCCATTTTACTCCTTCCTTTATTTTTACCTTCGGCTCAAACTTCAGCCTCTCTGCTGCCCTGGTCGTGTCACAAATCCAGTGGGAATGCCTCATCTCTTTTATCTTATCCGTATTTATTATACTTACTCCCTTTCCGGCATCTTTTGCCTTCTCAGAAATGAATCCGAGCAGCGGCATAACAAATTTAGGGATATTCAACCTCATAGGCCTCTTCTGCAGGGCATCGGATATTGCCTCAATAATATCATCGGTGGAATAAATATTACCATCCGACATGAAAAAAATCTCTCCCTCTGCATCCCTGTTCAGAGCAGAGAGTATTATACCATTTATCAAATCTTCGACGTAAAGAAAAGAATAATAACATTTTCCCCAATACGGAATTATGCCTGATTTCACCATTTTGAAGAAAATCAGCAGATCCCTGTCCCTCGGCCCATAAACTGCAGGAGGCCTTATGACAGTTACAGGAATATTCTTTTTATTCGCCAAGACTATATTTTCTCCTTGAAGCTTTGTCTTGCCATAAAGAGACACAGGCTCAAGTTTGCAGTCTTCTTTTAGAGGGATACCGTCATGGCTTGGACCTGCCGCCGCAAGGCTGCTGAGATAGACAAATCTCTTAATATGGGAATTATTTTCGAGCACTGCCTGCACGATATTCTCTGTGCCTTTAACATTTGCATTAAAAAAATCCGCTTCCGAGCATGCCTTTGTCAGTCCCGCAAGATGAAAAACATAATCGACACCCTTAACAGCATCAGCAAGTGATCCCCTGTCCGTGCAGTCTCCCTTTATTATTCCTACATTAATACCTTCGAGAAATCTCGGGTTTGCAGGGTTTCTTACGAGACAGATAACGTCAAAATCTTCACGGATAAGGGCGCCTGCAAGATGGCTCCCTATAAAACCTGTTGCACCTGTAATGAGGGCTTTCATAAGTTAGTTATTGAGATATTTAGTTATTGAGTCACTGAGTCATTGATACGAATTACAAATGTATTATAAATACAAACCGTCCAATTACTCAATTACTTAATTACTTTATTACTTAGTTACTTTTCTTAACCTTCACCCTGAGTCCCTTGACATCCTCAACAACTACCCTTTCTTCTTTATGTATAACATCATCCGAATATGCAGACCAGAATTCGCCGTGTACTACAACCATTCCACCGCCGGGTGTAATATCCGTTTTTGCAACTCCCTCAAGGCCTATCATTCCTTCTGCCCCTGTCACAGGCTTTCTCTTGTATGCCTTATAAGCAAGTCTGAAGGTAAGTACAAAAAACAGGGCAGTGACAATGGCAGCAGGAATGATTACGGAAAGGGAGAGCTTTAGAAACGGCAATGGCGATTCGAAGAGCATCAATGAGCCGAGGACCATGGATACTATCCCTCCGATGGTCAGCATTCCGTATGATGTGACCTTTACTTCGAGTATGAATAGTATGAGGCCGATGATAATAAGCAAAAGTCCTGCATAATTCACAGGAAGGGTCTGGAATGAGTAAAAGGCAAGGACAAGGCATATGCCTCCGATAACACCAGGGAATATCGCACCCGGATTCGTCAGCTCAAAAAACAGGCCGTAAAAACCGAGCATCATGAGTATATAGGCCACATTGGGATCGCTTATTAAATTGAGAATCTTGTGCCTGAAGCTCATCTCGTGCCTGATAATTTTTGCACCTGCGGTTTTTAATGTTTTATCTCCATAAGCTGTAGTTGTCTTTTTTCCGTCTATTTCGGAAAGGAGCGTGTTTATATCCTTTGCAATTAAATCGATAATATTGTTTTTCAATGCCTCTGTCTCTGTAACAGAAACGCTCTTTCTCACAGCATCCTCTGCCCATTTGACATTCCTGCCCCTGCTCTCTGCAATGGACTTAATATAAGCTGCCGCATCATTTGTGGCCTTTTCTGCTATCACCTTATCCATCTTCCCTCCCATTGCAACTGGATGCGCAGCACCTATATTGGTGCCGGGCGACATTGCAGCAACATGGGCAGCCATCGTTATGAAGACACCTGCTGACGCAGCCCTTGCACCGCTTGGAGAGACATAAACCACAACAGGAACACTGCTTCCGATAATATCCTTCACGATACTTCTCATGGATGTATCGAGTCCGCCGGGAGTATCCAGTTCGATAATCAGCGCCTCAGCATTCATCTCCGAAGCCTTTTTAATGGATTTACCTATATACTCTGAAGCAACTGGATTGATAACGCCATTGACAGTAATGACGAGCACTTCTGATTTTTTGTTTTGGGCAGAATACAGCAATGGACTTAAAAAGAGAACGGTAGAGATAAAAATAAGTGCGAGAAAAATGAATTTCCTGTTCATGTAGAATTATAACATGAAAAATAGCACCTGAAGCGAAAGCCGTTATGCATGTCACAGATATTAGCGGAAAAGCACGATCAGCACAAACCCTACCAGCATCAAAATAGTCCCAAGCATTCTTTCCTTTATCCCCGACTCCTTAAAGAAAAGATAGCCATAGAATACACCTATCAACAGACTCAGCCTCTTCACAGAAATCATATACGCAACCTTTGTCAGGCTCATGGCTATCATATGTGAAATAATCATTACTGACTGTAATATCCCAGGAAGAATTGTCGATTTTATCGCCCCATTGCGGAATATTACTCTCAACTCATCCCTTCCCTTATATAGAGCTATCGGCGTTAGAACAATAACAAGCAATGTAATATAAGTAGCGCCGAAAAATATTGGTGAAGAATGTTCAATTGCCCTTTTGCCGAGGGAGGATGTGAAACTGTAAATAAGGGCAACGATAATCATGAATATAGAACCCTTCTCTCTTTTGATAGCAATAAACGGCTCGAAAACTCCTTTTTTAAATTCCTTGATATTGAGCGTATAGCCTCCAACTGCAATAAACAGAACACCCAAAGCGCCTATGACCGAAACCTTTTCTCCAAGAAGAATGTATGGAACTATTATGAGAAATACTGGCGTCAGGGAAAGAAACGGCAGTGTCAGACTTAATGGCGAAACCTTCAATGCCTTTATATAAAGTATGATTGCGATTATCTCAAGGGGCAGTGCTGTAAGAAAGGCCGTGTAGAATTCATTATCAAGTAATGGTACAGGGACAAACAACAAGGACGCAAGGAGAAAAGGCAGTGAACACAAAAGCCTGAGCCATGCAATAAGATACTCATTATGAACTGACAATGCCTTTTTGGTGAGCGCATCACTCGTGGCGAGAGTAAAGGCAGAAATCATGGCAAATAGTATCCAAAGATTTTCCATTAAATAATTTTAACTTAAATTCAGTGAGAAAATATTTTCCAAAATGTGTAAAATAGTAGTTTGTTATTGCTAAATAACAAAACAAACCAAATACGGAGGTAGAAATGATAAACATCTATTATGACAAGGATGCAAATACGGACATCTTAAAAAAGAAGAAGATTGCAATAATGGGATACGGCAGTCAGGGTCATGCACATGCGAACAATCTGAAGGAAAGCGGCATGAATGTGATCATCGGGCTGAGAAAGGGCTCAAGCTGGGACAAGGCAGTTGCAGCAGGATTTAAAGTCATGACTCCTTCAGAGGCAGCTAAAGCTGCAGACGTGATAATGATTCTCCTTCCAGATGAGTTTCAGGGATTTATATACGATACCGAGATTGCACCAAATATGAAAAAAGGTGCTTACCTTGCCTTTGCCCACGGCTTTAATATCCATTTCGGGCAGATAGTACCTCCTGCGGATACTAATGTATTCATGGCTGCTCCAAAAGGACCAGGGCATCTCGTAAGGTCAGAGTACACAAAGGGGAGCGGAGTTCCATGCCTTATAGCAGTACATCAGGATCCGTCAAAAAACACAAAAGATATTGCCCTTGCCTATGCATCTGCCATCGGCGGAGGAAGGGCAGGGATCATAGAGACAACATTTAAAGAAGAGACCGAGACAGACCTTTTTGGGGAACAGGCAGTTCTGTGCGGCGGAATCACATCTCTTATTCAGGCTGGTTTTGAAACGCTTGTTGAGGCAGGCTATGCGCCTGAGATGGCATATTTTGAATGCCTCCATGAGGTGAAGCTTATAGTTGATTTAATATACGAAGGCGGCATCTCCAACATGAGATATTCCATAAGCAACACCGCGCAGTATGGAGACCTTACAAGAGGACCGAGGATAATCACTGAGGAGACCAAAAAGGAGATGAAAAAGATTTTAAAAGAAATACAGGACGGTGTCTTTGCAAGGGAGTGGATGCTTGAGTGCAGGGCAAACAAGCCTGTATTCAATGCATTGACAAGAAAAGGCGAGGAGCATCCAATCGAAGAGGTTGGAGCAAAACTGAGAGCAATGATGCCGTGGCTCAAAAAGGGGAAGCTTGTGGATAAATCAAAGGCGTAAGCATGTTTAAACTTGCACCGGAAGGCTATCCATTTATCACATTTTTCTCTGTATTAACTATTGTCTCGTTATTCATGACAGGTGGGATATGGATAGCCCTTCTACCGTTCATTCTTACGCTCTTTATGATGTACTTCTTCAGGGACCCTGAGAGGATTGCACCTGAAGGAGATAATATCTTTGTGTCACCTGCCGATGGTAAAGTCATATTGATAAAAAATGTCCGGGAAGATCAGCATCTGAAAAGTGATGCAATCGAAATAAGCATCTTCATGTCTCCTCTGAATGTCCATGTTAACAGGGCGCCATGCGACGGTGTCGTGGAATCTGTAGTTCATACAAAAGGCAAATTCCTCTCTGCCTTTAAACATGAAGCATCTTTGCAGAATGAAAACATCGCTATGCTACTAAACACAAGACACGGCAAGATTCTTGTCCGTCAGGTTGCAGGGTTTGTTGCAAGGAGAGCTGTATGCAGGGTCAAACCCGGTGACATCTTAAAAAAGGGACAGCGATACGGAATAATTAAATTCAGTTCGAGGCTGGATGTCTATCTGCCAAAAGATGCCGATATCAAAGTTAAGCTCGGCGATAAGGTAAAGGCAGGGGAGACAATAATAGGAACCGTTAGGTAATGAATTAATTTTGTTAAAACATCAGATATCTCTGCCTTTCGTATAATGTTATAATTCGATTATGACAGCTAAACATAAGAGAGAGGAAAGAAAGCCCAAAAAGGGTGTATATCTTCTGCCCAACACAATAACCCTATGCGGCATGTTTGCCGGCTTCTTTGCAATCCTGTCAGCTATAAACGGCAATTTTCTAAATGCAGCATGGGCAATAATAATTGCAAACATATTTGACGGCCTCGATGGATGGATTGCGAGGCTCACAAATACATCCACAAGATTCGGCATTGAACTTGATTCCCTCTCAGACCTTGTGGCATTCGGCGTCGCTCCGTCGGTAATGATGTATAAATGGACGCTCGCACCTTTTGGAAGACTTGGATGGGCAGCAGCGTTCTTATTTGTTGCATGCGGTGCGCTGAGGCTTGCGAGGTTTAATATACAGACAGGTGCTCCAGGATCAAAGGCATTCAAGGGCATGCCAATACCAGGCGCTGCAACTATTCTATCCTCTGTAGTTATCTTCTATTATGAATTCTGGACAGGCATCCCGGGAAAAAATATCTTCTTTCCAATCATTACAATCATGCTTTCTTTATTAATGGTAAGCACCCTTCGCTATCACGGACTGAAGGAGATCGATTTCAGGGAGAGAAAGCCCTTCTGGGTCTTGATTGTATTTGTTTTAGTGCTATTTGTCCTGTTCGTGCATCCTCCGACTGCAATATTCATCTTTGCAATGGCATACCTCCTTTGGGGTATAATTGAGAATACAATTCTTCTTGCAAAAAGAAGGAAATTAAAACAAATAGAACAGCAATCAATAGAGAGTAAGGAATGAGGATTATCAAGATATTCGATACAACACTGAGAGACGGCGAACAGTCACCAGGCGCATCCATGAATGTGGATGAGAAGATTCAGGTGGCAAAACAGCTCGTGAAGTTGGGGGTGGATATTATAGAGGCAGGGTTTCCCATTGCATCGCCGGGAGACTTTGAGGCGGTTAAAAGGGTTGCAACAGAGGTAAAAGGCGCTACCATTGCAGGCCTCGCAAGAGCAAGGAACGAAGATATCGACAGGGCAGGAGAGGCACTGAAGCCTGCTGAATCCATGAGAATCCATACATTTATAGCCACTTCAGATATTCATCTTCAGTATAAACTGAAAATGTCAAGAGAGGCTGTGATCGATGCCGCTGTAAATGCCGTAAAAAGGGCAAGACAGTATACGGATGATGTGGAGTTCTCTGCAGAGGATGCTACAAGGTCCGACTGGGATTATCTCTGCAAAGTCACAGAAGAGGTCATTAAAGCCGGGGCAAACACAGTCAATATCCCCGATACCGTAGGTTACACAGTGCCGCAGGAATACGGTGAACTCATGGAATACTTGATGAACAATGTTCCCAATATCGATAAAGCGGTAATCTCTGTTCACTGCCATAATGACTTAGGTCTTGCTGTTGCCAATTCCCTCACTGCAATCCTTAAGGGCGCAGGCCAGGTGGAGTGCACTATCAACGGCATTGGCGAAAGGGCAGGAAATGCGTCCATGGAAGAGATTGTGATGGCATTAAAGACAAGGCCAAAGTTTTACAATGCAGATACAAAGATAGTGACACAGGAGATATACAAGACAAGCCGCCTCGTTTCAAAGATAACAGGGATGGTTGTCCAGCCTAACAAGGCAATAGTGGGTGAGAATGCATTTGCCCATGAGGCAGGAATACATCAGGACGGCCTGCTCAAGGAGAGGTCAACATACGAGATTATGAAGCCGGAGGATGTTGGAATCCCGAAATCAAAGCTCGTTCTCGGAAAACATTCGGGAAGGCATGCATTCAAGGCACGCCTCCATGAGCTTGGATATGATTTGACAGAGGAAGAACTGAACAGGGCATTCGAGAAGTTCAAGCACCTTGCAGATCAGAAAAAATATATATTCGATGAAGATATAGAAACACTTGTCTCGGAAGAGGTATCAAAGACACCCGAGATATACGGCCTCGTTGACCTGTCGATTACAAGCGGAGTTAATGTAAAGCCTACAGCAGCCCTTAAGCTGAGGGTCAATGGCAATATTGTCGAAAAAATGGAGCATGGCGACGGCCCTGTTGATGCTGTCTATAAGGCAATTGCAGCCATTACACATACAAAAAGCAGTCTCTTAAAATTTGAGGTTAAGAGTATTACAGGCGGAACAGACGCACTCGGCGAGGTTATGGTTTCCCTTGAGGAGGACGGCCATGCAGTAAGAGGACATGGGGCTGATACCGACATAATCGTTGCCGCTGCAAAGGCATACATAAATGCATTAAACAAACTCGCCGTAAGAAAGAGATAAGCTTTAAGAGATCATCATCTCATCCTGCGATATATTTCGTCATATTGCTTCTTGCGCTCTTTCCAGAGTTTCAATGCTTCATAGTTCTCTTTCCACTCATCAAAGTCTTTGTTGTCCCTTCCCTCTCCTTTTTTATATTCTTCAATAAACACCTCTGTCTTCATCTTATATTTGCTTTCCATCTTTGAGAGGAATTTTTCTATTGCCTTCAGTTTTTTATTGCAGATATTCACTTCCCTTGAAGATGTAATAGCGTATTCATCTGTATGCATAGTGTCCCCCTATTTTCTATTCATAAATTATGTTAGTAATGACAGGACATAGTATTTCGTTTATATATTCGCCTTGTCAATATCTATTCTGTAAGGATATAATAGTGTTTTTAAAGCTTAATATTCAGGAGGATGTATGACTATTACCGAGAAGATACTTGCTGCACATTCAGAAAAGAAAGAAGTCTATGCAGGTGAATTAATAAATGCAAAGGTTGACCTCATCCTTGCCAATGACATTACCGCCCCAATTGCGATTCAGGAATTTAAAAAAATAGGGGCGAAGGATGTCTTTGATAAAAATAAAGTAGCTTTTATTCCGGACCACTTCACACCTCAGAAGGATATAAAGGCTGCAGAACAATGCAAACTGCTCAGGGATTTTTCAAAGGAATACCATCTCGGACTTTACTTTGAAATAGGAAGGATGGGCATCGAGCATGCATTGCTGCCTGAACAGGGGCTTGTAGTTCCGGGTGATTTGATAATCGGCGCAGACAGCCATACATGCACATACGGAGCCCTCGGTGCATTTGCAACAGGAGTCGGCTCAACAGATGTGGCTGCTGCTATGGCAACAGGCGAATGCTGGTTCAAAGTCCCCGAATCCATGAAATTCATTTACTACGGAAAGCTCAATAAATGGGTTGGAGGCAAGGATTTAATCCTTCATACCATAGGAGATATAGGAGTTGACGGTGCATTATATAGGGCAATGGAATTTGAAGGAGAGACAATAAGAAACCTTCCAATGTATGGAAGGCTCACCATGTGCAACATGGCAATAGAGGCTGGAGGCAAAAGCGGCATAATCATTCCTGACAGCATAACAGAAGAGTATGTGAAAGGCAGAGCTAAAAGGCCTTATAAATTTTACACATCTGATTCAGATGCAAAATATGTGGAAATCAGAGAATACGACTGCTCAAAGATACCATTGACAGTTTCATGCCCTCATCTTCCTTCAAATACAAGACCTGCAGCCGAATTGTTCGAAATCGCCATAGACCAGGTAGTTGTTGGCTCATGCACAAATGGAAGGCTCGAAGATTTAAGAGAGGCAGCACAAATTATGAAAGGCAGAAAGGTGAATCCAAATGTGAGGATGATAGTCATACCTGCAACGCAGCAGATATACAAACAGGCAATGAAGGAAGGGCTTCTCGATATATTCATAGATGCAGAGGCGGTTGTCTCAACACCAACATGCGGGCCATGCCTCGGCGGACACATGGGAATACTTGCAAAAGGAGAGAGGGCTCTGGCAACAACAAACAGGAACTTCGTTGGAAGAATGGGGCATCCCGAGAGCGAAGTGTATCTATCAAACCCGGCAGTTGCAGCAGCATCGGCAGTACTCGGAAGAATCGGAGTGCCAGAGGAATTGGGACTGTAATGTCTCCTGAAGAAAAACTCAAAGAACTTGGCATCACCCTCTCAGATGCACCAAAGCCACTGGGCTCTTATGTTCCTTGTGTCCAGACAGGCAATCTCCTGTTTCTGAGCGGAATGCTTCCGTTGAAAGATGGCAAACTCATTAGGACGGGAAAACTCGGAGAATCCGTATCAATCAAAGAAGCGCAGGAAGATGCTCGGCAATGCGTTATCAATGCGCTTTCGGTTTTGAAGTCTCATCTTGGAAATCTCGATAAAATCAAACGGTGCGTAAAGCTCAACGGCTATGTTGCATCTGCCCCTGACTTTACAGAACAGCCTAAGGTCTTAAATGCTGCATCTGATTTGTTATTCGAAATCTTCGGCGAAGCCGGCAGGCACGCCCGCGCAGCAGTCGGAGTATATGTTCTCCCGCTGAATTCTCCGGTAGAAATTGATTTTATTTTTGAAACGGTTTAAAAATACTTTCACCCTGTTAAAACCCGAATATTCCTTTAAGCTTTTTTAACGGGCTGCTGCCTTCTTCATCTTTAGTTTTGTCCTTGTCTTTGGTCTTTGACCCGCTTTCTATTTCCGATTCATCTTCTTTAGACCGTTCTTTTTTAGATCGCCTCGAAGTATCATCCTGTTCCATCTCATCAAGCACAACCATACCTGTGGATTTCAATCTGACTTTTACTGTCCAGACCGGATTCCATTTCTCCCTCTCCTTCGGATTGTCAGGTCTCGGGGGATGGACTAAATTTAATTCATCACCGTAGGCAATAAACTGTACTGCTACGCCTCGCGCGTCTTTAAAAATTCCTCCTGGAACCGCACAACTGGTTGTATCAGCAGGCATTATCACCTTTTCTTTTATAAATCTCCGTACATCGTCATTAGATAAATAATGCATAAGCCCCCAACCTGTATCATACACCTCGCTTGATGTCCAGAGAATCATCTCACCAGTTTTTTCATTGTGCGAGATTGCAGTTGCAAAATACCCTGTGGCTGTCGGGATAGACTTCCACGCAAATTGAAACCCTCTTGAATGGTCTCCTTTAACAGATGTAAATTCAACAGGCGCCATAAAATCATGTCTCTCGTCTATCTTGAAACGGATAGTATCAGGCAGATAATTGCCGTGTATCACATGCTCGCCTATAAGTGAACTGTCCTTTTGCACATCAATCTTCTTTTTTATATTAGGCCATTCGGAATAAATCCAGCCTGAACGCGGGGCAGGCGGATACTGAGGCGATGGCGCGCGTCCTGCCATTGCCCTGCCGAACTCCTCAATGGTCATTTTATCAGTGTCTATAACTTTAGGCTGCCCCTGACGAACCTTTTCACTGCATCCCCAATAAACGAGCATTCTGAACTTAGGTTTCTCGTATCCTTCGCTTCCCTCGCTCGTCCCCGGCTTTCCCTTCGGAGGAGTCAAAAGAGGCAGGGTATCACCCATTTTCATTACCGGCGGTATATCATGGGTTGCCTGTAGGTCTGAAGAGGCTTTATGAGGCGAGTTAAGCTGCAGATAAAGAGAACGCTTCGCCTTGCCGAATCCCCCCAACATGCCGCCAAGTCCGGGAATATCAGGCATCTCGGCCTGCATCCCCGGCATGCTCATGTTATTTGTTTCAACGCTCATCCAGTATCTCGGATAAGGCTTTTTCCCTTTTTCAGCAGAAAATGAAGAACCTGAATAAAGAAATGCTATTAATACAATGATAATCGTGCAAGTTTTTTTATAGATGTCCATTTCCCCTCCCTGTTCCTCCGGATATTACTAAAGTAATTATACACCATTTCTCACCATCCCCTTATATAGAGAGATAGATTTTATTTTCGAGATACCGCCTTAGTTACCCTTCATATCAAGCCAAGCTCTTTTAACTGTTTTACCATTTCGTCAAACTCGGTACGAAATCTGTATCCGAGCGTAACTATGGCCTCATAAGGCTCCATCGAGGCAGTTGGGTCAGCTAAAGACAAATACTTATCGAATACTGCATTAAAGGCATTTCTTTTCGGGATCACAAAATAATCGTCCTCAAAGGCAGCAGAAATTTTAAAGGCAATATCTTCTATCTCAGGCATGCTTTCCTCCTCCTTTGCTTAGATTCTAATTTAGAAAATATATGTCAGGTGCGGCGAAAAGATTTTAAACCCCGCACTTGCAAAAACATTTATCTTGTATCCGTCATCTACTACATTGGATACTTATTATATGATGCACTTATAATTTTCTATATATGCTTGAAACAGCACTTTTTAAAATCTTTGAGCCGTGCCTGACATATATATCGCACAACTTATATTCTTATTATACATTCATAGCCTCTAAATACTCACTCCATAGCTTCTCTTTCGATATGCCTGTATCTATAAAATCCCACGGCAGTATTTCATTAAAGTCTTTTTTTCTGAATATATAAAAGTCCATATCCACCCCTGCCTGAGAACATGCAGATCTATAGTCATCAGTCTTAACCATTTCCTTTAGAACATTAAATATCCTCCTGTCACCCATAGAAAAAAGCCCCTGCATGTGTGCATATTTTGGAACATCATGAAAGACCTTGACACCCTTTTCATCCCTCAATGCCTTTTTAATAAACTTCAGCTTTTCCTTCACAGAATCAAGATGCTCCATAGGATGCCATTGAAATGGAGTAAACGGCTTTGGAACAAATGTACTTATGCTCAATATTATATTCCCCTTGTTCGAAATTCTTCTCACTTTTTTTACAATCTCAACAATCCCTGAGACGTCTTCATCCGTCTCTGCTGGAAGCCCGATTATGAAATAAAGCCTCAGATTCTCTATGCCTGCATTTAATGTGAGTTTCGATGTGTCAAGTATGTCATCCTCTGTAATCTTTTTATTGACAACCCTTCTCATCCTCTCTGTTCCTGCTTCAGGTGCAATAGACACACTCTTGTGCCCCTTGAGAAGCTCAACAAGCTCAGCACTCTTTGCACTTGCACGTAAAGAGGTTATAGAGAAATCAACACCATCGATGCACAGAACATCCTTGATATGTGCATAATCTGTGAGGGAAGGCCCGATTAACCCTATTTTAGGAGTAATCTCCTTTGCCCTCTCTATCTCTGCCGTAATGGTTTCTAATTCTTTTTTCCGTGTAGGGTTGTAAATATGTCCCACGAGGCAGAATCTGCATTTCCACGGGCATCCCCTCATGGCCTCTATAAGATACATCTCTGAAAATTCGGCTTCAGGGGTGATAATTGTGGTTGTTATAGGAGAAACAGATAAGTCTTTCAGGTATCTCCTTTCTATTTTTTCCGGTGCTCCATACTTTGCAATTCTTTCAGCTATCTTCCCTTCATCGCTGTATCTAATATCATAGAATTCAGGAATATAAATACCTTCGATGTTAATCGTTTCTTTCTTAATCTCACCCTTTGCTTTATAGATATCAATAAATTCATTCAGCGATTCCTCTGCCTCGCCAATAAAGATAACATCAAAGATTGGAGCTATGGGCTCTGGATTGAAGAAACAGCAAACTCCCCCTGCAATCAGGAGTGGATGATATTCATTTCTTTCTGATGAACCAAACGGAATTTTCGCAATATCGAGTATCTTTAAAATATTCGGGTAGTCATTTTCAAATGAAATGGAGAAGGCTACTATATCAAATCTGCTTAATGGCCTCTTTGATTCATAAGAAAAGATTGGTGACTCTGTCCTTATATATTCTTCGATGTCTCTTTCATCAGGCAGAAATGCCCTCTCGCATACAACATCATCCCTCTTATTGAGAAGGCCGTAAATGCCCTGAAATCCAAGGTTCGACATGCCTACATGATATGTATTGGGATAAACGAGGCATATATTTATCTTTCCGCCGGGGTCTTTAAAGATAGTGCCTTTTTCCTTTGAAAGAAGGGTATCAACTTTTTCGATTAGCTTACGGTTCACTCACTTATCTTCTTTCTCAAAAAAGTCGGGATATCATAAATATCTTCCTGTGGGAGGATGGATTCGTTTAAAGCAGGCTTTTGTTCTTCCTGCGGTTGGTCATGGAAGTTTAGAAGACTCCTCTCAGGCTCTTTATCCTGCATATCTTCTGCAAGATTTTTCATATCTTTGGCCGGCTCTCTGGTAGGCTCTTTTACAGGACTCTGTTCAACAGGGCTTTGCTCCTTTGAAGGCATATCTATGCTCTTGGACAATACCCTCCCTGAGCCTTTAAGACTTATAGGGTCTTTCGTGGGCATCCACTTCTTCACCTGCGGCAGTTCTGCCTTTTCCACCCTGTCCTCAAGCCCTGTGGCTATCACTGTTACCCTCACATCATCCTCCATATCCGGATTTATAACAGCGCCGAGGATAATGTTTGCATCGTCATGGGCAGAATCATAAATCAGCGACGATGCCTCCTGAACAGCATCTATGGACATATTGAGCCCGCCTGTTATGTTTATGAGTATGCCCTTTGCACCTTCTATGGATGATTCTTCAAGAAGGGGATTGGATATCGCCCTTTTAGCAGCCTCAAATGCTCCTCCATCTCCGCTTCCTGTCCCCATGCCGATGACAGCCCTTCCTGCATTTTCCATTATTGATTTCACGTCTGCAAAATCGAGGTTTATAAGACCGGGGATGAGTATCAAATCCGATATGCCCTGTATTGCCTGCCTTAAGACATCATTTGCTATGGAGAATGATTTAAGCAACGGCGTGCCCTTTTCCACAACAAGGTGTATCCTGTCATTTGGGATAACGATCAATGTGTCCACATGCTTTTTAATCTCCCTTATGCCTTCCTCTGCATTTATTGCCCTTTTCCTGCCTTCATAATAAAAAGGCTTTGTCACTACTGCAACCGTAAGAATACCCATCTCCCTTGCAATATTTGCAATGACAGGTGCTGCGCCAGTACCTGTCCCGCCGCCCATGCCTGCTGTGATGAAGACCATGTCTGCCCCTTCTATGCATCCTGACAGAGAGTCCTTATCCTCGATGGCAGCCTGCCTGCCGATAACAGGGTTGGAGCCTGCACCAAGCCCTTTTGTAAGGCTTGTGCCTATCTTTACCTTCACAGGCGCAAGGGATGCATCGAGATGCTGGCTGTCCGTATTAACAGTGATGAACTCCACGCCGTAGAGGTTCGCTGCAACCATGCTGTTTATGGCATTGGTTCCCCCTCCTCCGACACCTATCACCTTTATCTTTGCAACCAGTCTTCCTACATCTTCCAGCTCAAACATAATTACCTCCTGCCCGCTATTTTCTTAAACCATCCTGTCATCTTATTTAAAACCCTGCTAAACAAATCGGAAGAAAAGCCACCTCTTTCGGAAGGCATTATAGACCCGATGCCGTACAGCACGAGTCCTATACCTGTGGCATACATTGGATTGTTGAATTCTCCCTTCAGCACATGCATTCCATGACCATCCCCAGAAAAATTCTGATGAGACAAATGCGGATACCCTATCCTCACAGGCATTGATAAGATCGCTTCTGCCATTCTGTCAAAGCCCGAAAGCAATGAAGACCCTCCTGTCAGAACAACCCCGGACACGGCAATGCCGTTATTATGCACGGCATGTATCTCCTGCCTGACAAGTTCAAGAAGCTCTTCACACCTCGGCTGGAGTATCTCAGTAATATACTTCCGGGGTATTCCCCTCACCTGTCCGTCAATAGCCACAACATCTACTTCGGCATTGTCGATCTCCGGGACGATAGAGCCGTATCTTTTTTTAACACGCTCTGCCTCGTTAAAAGGCAGCCTCAGTCCAACCGATATGTCGTTTGTAAAGTGATTGCCTCCTATGCCCAATACTGCCGTATGCCTCAGCCATCCCTCTCTGTAAATGGCAATGTCGGTTGTCCCGCCGCCGATATCCACAAGGGCTATACCCATGTCCCTCTCATCGTTGTTTAATGTTGCTTCGGCAGATGCAAGGGGCTGAAGGACTATATCCACGACATCGAGCCCAGCCCTTTCACAGCATTTCAGGAGATTCTGTACGGATGCAACAGCACCTGTAACGATATAAACCTTTACCTCCAGCCTGACGCCGGCCATGCCAACAGGGTCTTTTATCCCGTCCTGTCCGTCGAGGATGAAATCAGTGGGAAGGACATGGAGTATTTCCCGGTCTAACGGCACATACACGGCACTTGCAGAATCTATGGCCCTTTCCACATCCTCGCTCGTTACTTCCCTGCCCTTTATGCCCACAGCACCGTAACTGCTGAAACTCTTTATATGGCTTCCTGCAATGCCTACATACACCTCCCTGACGCTGATACCTGTCTGCTCCTCAACGTCAGAGATAGTCTTCTTTATGGAATTCGCCGTAGCCTCGATATCGATCACAACGCCTTTTCTAAGGCCGTTGGAAGGGTGCGAACTCACAGAGAGTATATCTATTCCATCTTCCGTAACCTCTCCTGCAATAGCGCATATCTTTGTCGTGCCTACATCGAGTCCGACAATAACACTGCTATTTCTCTTTCTCTTCTCTGCTGCCATTTCTCATTCCCCTTCGACACTGCCTGCAGGCTTCACTATTATCTTATTTGCAAACCGCAGGTCTATATATTCAACAGACATATTCCGCTTTTCTATCTCGTCCCTCACAAATTCAAGCCGCTCCAGTTTTTTATCGAAATCGCCGGCACCAATCTTTATGGATATGTTATCGAGCTTTAATGTAATGTCTTCAGGCCTCTGCCCTGTTATTTCGATAGTACCATCGTAAGATACACCCCTCTTATTATGAAGAACATCCACAAACCTGACTGCTTCCAGATATGCCTCTCTATTGTTCTTATAGTCGATATCTTTAATAACCGGGAGGAACAGGACCGTTCCTTCCTTCATCGGTTCGAGTATGTTCCCTTCCCTGTCTATAAGATACGGTCTGCCTGCTATGCTCAGGATGGCAACAGGGACCGCCTCTGTCACATTTATCAGCACCCTTCCTGAAAGCTCTTTTTTAATGACTGCATCCCTTATCCACGGAGATGACTTGAGCCTCTTGTAAAGCTCCCTTCCAGAAATGCCGAAAAGTTCGTCTCCATTCTTGAGCTTGATCAACGACTTCAACTCATCGTTTTTAAGGTGATGGTTCCCCTCGAAGGCTATATCCCTGACCAGCATGTGGTTTTTGATTAAAAAATATGCAGCGGAAAAAGCAATAACAAAAATCAAAAAAAGAAAGACAACGAATTTTATCTTCTTACTTTCCTTTTTCCTCTGCAATGACCTCAGGTTTCTCCTGTTTATGTTCATGGCCTTTTAATCTTTGTCTAACAATGTCTGCTTCAATATCTCCTCTATTAAATCGGGAAACTCAAGCCCAGTGAGTTTTGCTATCTTAGGCAAAAGGCTCGTCTCTGTCATACCGGGTATTGTATTTACCTCAAGGATATACGGCTCATTGGATTCATCGAGAATGAAATCAACCCTTGTGGCACCTTTACAGCCGAGGGCATTGTGCGCCTTCAGAGCAACATCCTTAAGCGTTTCGTAGGCATAGTCGTCAATCTCAGGAGGCAGTATGTATTGCGTAAGACCAGGCGTATATTTCGCTTCATAACTGTAAAACTCCTTTGACGGCCTCACCTCAACGCCTCCGAGCACGATCTGTCCCAAAACGCCTATCTGTATCTCCTTGCCACTTATGTATTCCTCAATAATTATTTTCCTGCCGTATGAAAATGCACTCTGCACTGCATTGTCTATATCTTCCCCTGCCTTCACGATATTTACGCCTATGCTCGATCCTTCTGCAACAGGCTTTACAACCCACGGCAGAGGGAAATCGACAACAGCAGTTATCAATTGAGGATTTATCCTTTCACCTAACTGCTCTCTGTTTACAACTACAAAAGGTGCTACAGGTATATTATGATAAATAAATATCTTCTTCGATGCCTCTTTGTCCATGGCAAGGGCAGATGACAGGACACCAGAACCTGTATATGGGATTCCCATCACTTCAAGGAGACCCTGTATCGCGCCATTTTCACCGTGACCGCCGTGAAGCGCCAAGAAGGCAATTTCTATGTTCTCCTTTTTCAAGTCCTCGCAGATATTGTCCGATACATCTATAAAAACAGCATCATACCCGAGGTTCAGCAATGCATTATAAATGGCGTTGCCGCTTTTGAGGGAAACCTCCCTCTCGGCAGATGTACCTCCTGCAAGAACACCTATTCGTTTATCTGTTATCATGAATCATTACCTCTCAAATTTCTTGCCTCTATTTTATCAGGGAAACGCATAATATCTCCAATCTATCTTATCGTCCTAAGATCCTTATCTCCGGCTCAAGAACAATCCCGAATTTATCTTTTACCTTTTTGCCCACAATATCCATAAGTTTGAGAAAATCATCTGCTGTTCCCTTTCCGGTATTTATAAAGAAATTTGCATGCATTTCGCTGACCTCTATGTCTCCAACCCTCATACCCTTGCATCCTGCATCATCTATGAGCTTGCCTGCAGCAATATCTTTTTGGTTTTTAAATACGCATCCTGCGGATGGCTTTGACACAGGCTGTCTCGATTTCTTTTCATTGATAAATTCTATAAACCTTTTTTTAATTTCAAACGGTTCATCTTTCTTGAGGGACAAAACAGCACTAAGAATAATAGAACCGGAAGGCACATGCGCCTTTCTATACCCAAAAACAATATCTTTTGCTGATAGTTTTTTTTGGCTGCCGTCAGGCATTAATAGACTTATAGATTTTATGACGTCCCTTATCTCGCATCCAAAAGAGCCTGCATTTCCTGCAACTGCACCTCCCACTGAACCCGGAATTCCTGCAAGCCCTTCCATTCCAGAAAGTCCATGCTCAATACATAGATTGATAATTTTTTGGAGTGAGCATCCAGCTTCAGCGTTAAGCGTCAAGCGTTCAGCGTTTAGCGTGATGTTATTCATCTTTAACATGAAAATCACAGCACCATCGATGCCTCTGTCTTTTACCAGTATGTTTGTGCCGCCACCAATAACAATATACGGGATTCCTTCTTTGGTAAGAGTTTTTATGAGTTCAGGCAGGGAGTGTTCATCAGGGAATAATACAACATCGGCAGGGCCGCCTATCTTCAAAGAGGTGTGCATCGACATGGGTTCGTTGAACCTCATGTCAATGTTTCTAAAAATACAGAACTCTCTCAATAGTTCATAGTTCATTTAACTTTTTCAGTATCTCTTCCCCCATCTTATAAACATCGCCTGCACCGAGGGTTATGAGCACATCCCCCTGTTTCAGCTCAGACACTATCCCTTCTATCATCTCTTTCCTATCAGATATATAGGTCAGATTTTCAAATCCTGCGCCCCGTATCCTTTGAGCAAGGACTTCCGAGTTTATTCCCTTAATCGGCCTTTCGCTTGCAGGATATACGTCCATTAAGAACAGCTTATCCGCATTGCCGAAGCTCATTGCAAACTCATCCATCAAGTCCCTTGTGCGTGTGTATCTGTGAGGCTGAAATAAAACGACCACCCTGTTGCCATTGAAGCATTCCCTTGCTGCTTTAAGAGTAGCCATTATTTCTGAAGGATGATGTCCGTAATCATCAAAAACCTTGATCTCCCCTGCCTCACCCTTAAATTCGAATCTGCGTTGTATTCCGCTGAAATTGCCCAGTGCTTTTGCAATGACATCCACGGGGATCTGCAGTTCCATGGCAACGGCTATTGCCGACAGGCTGTTCAGTACATTATGTTTTCCGGGCACAGGAAGTGTAAACACCCCCAGCGATCTTCCTTTATATACTGCCTCAAAGCTCATCCTTATGCCTGAATGCTCTATATTCCTCGCATAAACGTCCGCTCCTTCTGATAATCCGTATGTCATATATTTCCTCTGGATCAAGGGAATTATCCCCCTTAGATATTCATTCTCCATACAGACAACCGCAATTCCGTAAAATGGTATCTTGTTTATGAATGATAAAAACGCATGTTTCAGGAGATCTATATCCCTGAAATAATCCATGTGCTCCCTGTCTATGTTGGTTATAATAGCGATTGTTGGATTAAGCTTAAGGAAAGAGCCGTCGCTTTCATCTGCCTCTGCCACAATGTAGTCGCCCTGTCCCAGCTTTGCATTGCTTCCCATGGACTTGAGCTTTCCGCCTATAATCACTGTGGGGTCAAGCCCGCCCTCGCCAAGCACGGTTGCAATAAGCGATGTTGTGGTCGTCTTACCGTGAGCGCCTGCAACAAGGATTCCGTATTTAAGCCTGCCAAGTTCGGCAAGCATCTCTGCCCTCGGTATTACAGGGATAGACCTCTGTTTCGCTTCTAAAACCTCCGGATTATCGGCAGAGACAGCAGAGGATATAACAACAACATGGGCGCTATCTATATTTTCTCCGTTATGCCCTATAAATATCTTTATGCCTAAGTTCCTCAATCTATTTGTCGTCTCTGATTCCCTTATATCCGAGCCTGTGACCTCATATCCGAGGTTATGCAGCACCTCTGCAATACCGCTCATTCCAATGCCGCCGATGCCAACAAAATGAATTATCCTGTATTTATTGAACATTTTAACTCCTTCCAAAATTGCGTGATTCTATAGTTAAATTTTGTAAGCACAGGTGCTGCGGAAAGACTTTAAACTCCGCACTTGTAAAACTTTTATTTATACCCGTCATCTACTACATTGGATACTTTATGGATGATGCATTTATTATCTCTCATATACACATGAGCAAGCACTTTTTAAAGTCTTGTAGCAGTGCCTGTGCTTACAAAATCGCTCAACTTAGGTCATTCATTTCTTTATCAAACTCATCGCTAAATCCACGATCTTTTCTGCTGCATCAATCCTTCCAAAGGCAAGAGCTGCCTTCTGCATCTCCTTCCTCGCCTTCTCATCACCATAGAGACTCCTTATAGCATCTGCCAGCACCTCGCCTCGCAACTCCCTGTCGAGTATCATACGTGCAGCTCCCATGTCTTCGAGCTTCCTTGCGTTAGACTCTTGATGGTTTGACGCTGCATGGGGGAACGGTATCAATATGGCTGGCTTGCCTATGGCTGTAATCTCTGACAGGGTTGTTGCCCCTGCCCTGCAAATAACCATATCAGCTATGGAATAGGCCTCTGCCATCCGGTATATAAAGGGAACCACAATGCCACTGAAGCCGAGCCTCCTGTAAGTATCCTTCACGGTTTCATAATCTCGCTCTCCTGTCTGGTGGAGAAACTGAATATTTTGCCTTAAATCAAGAAGGTAATTCAATGCCTCTACCATTGCATTGTTTATGCTCTTTGCACCTGAACTGCCGCCAAACACAAACACAGTGAATTTTTCCTTTTCGAGGGGAAATAATCCGTAAGCCTTGTTTTCATCGCGCTGCAGTATCTGTTTCCTTATGGGATTTCCTGTCAGATATGATTTCTCTTTCGGGAAAAAAGCAATGCTCTCCTGATATGTCAGGGCAATTACATCCACAAATTTACCGAGGAATTTATTCGCAAATCCAGGAACAGAGTTTTGTTCGAGTATTATTGTTGGAATACCCTTAAAATGGGCTGTAAGCACCATGCCCACAGATGCATAACCGCCGACCCCGATAACGACATCCGGCCTTACCGACCTGACAATACTGTAAGCGCCTGAAAGAGAGAAAAAAAATGCAATTAGCGCCCTGATTTTTTTCAATAAGGATTTTCCTACCAGTCCCTCTGCCTTTAAAAACCTTATGGGATAACCTTCTCTGGGGATAACGCGTGACTCTATCCCGTGCTCTGTCCCGACAAAAACTATGTCACTTTTTTGTATTCTTTCTTTTTGCCCCTGACTCCTGTTAAGAAACTCTTCTGCCACTGCGACACCGGGATAGAGGTGACCACCCGTACCACCACCTGCAATTATTATTTTCATAGGGTTTGCCCTGCCATGTTTAGTAAAATGATAAAAAACTATGTCCTTTTCATTTTACTATATCTTCTATATCCCTGTCCCCTCTGCCATCGTGAGTGCTGATCGGCATGCAGTTTATAGCGGGTACAGGCAGACACGGGAACCGTCACATCGGCTGCAGGTTTGTTCATAGTATGCGTCCTTTGTTCTGTTCCGTCTTTGGCAGACTGCACCTTAGAGACATTCAACAGTAATCCTATGGCTGTCATGTTGACAAGGAGCGATGAGCCTCCGTAGCTTATAAACGGCAGCGGAAGACCCTTTGTCGGTACCATTCCCGTGACAACAGCAAAATTGATAACAGCCTGGACTGCTATCATCATGGATATGCCGAATGCAAGGTAATGTGCGAATGTATCAGATGTTTTACGCGCAATTGAAATGCCTTTGATAAACAATATAAAGAACAAAAAGACTACAAAAACCACGCCAATAAAACCCAATTCCTCGCCGATCAATGAAAAGATAAAATCCGTATGTACTTCGGGCAGAAATGAGAGTTTCTGTTTTCCTTCTCCCAATCCCACCCCATTGATGCCCCCGCTTCCGAGGGCTATGAATGACTGGACAAGCTGGAATCCACTGCCCTGGGCGTCCTTCCACGGATCGAGAAATGCCGCAACCCTCTTCCATCGATACGGTTCTGATATGAGCTTGAAAATAACAGGAATGGCAAGAATTCCAATGGATAATATGTAGCGTAATCTTATGCCTGATAAAAACAGCATGGCCATTGTTAGTATGCCAAGGCTCATAACAGCGCCGAAGTCAGGCTGTTTTAGAAATACAACCTGAAATATCCCCATTATCCCCACAGGAATGGCAAACGACAGAAATTTGTCCTTCCTGTAACCCGGAAGGCTCATGTACCATGAAAGGAATATGACCATCGAAAGCTTCACAAGTTCCGAAGGCTGAAATGTGGAAGGCCATATTCTTATCCATCTCCTTGCTCCTCCGGCAGTAATGCCCAGTTTTGTAAAGACCATTACCAGACAGACGAGCGATACTACAAGCAGGGGGATAGACAATCTTTTCAGATATTGCAGTGGCACTTTATATGCAATAAACATAGCGATTAAACCCAGTAAAACTGTAAACAACTGTTTCTTCAGAAAGCCGAACTGACTTATGACCACGCCTTTTTTCCGGTACTTCTCCACCATGTCAGGGGAAATCACAGATGTAGAGCTATATACAGCCATCAGACCGATTAATATGAGCAGGAGAACAACAAACAATATCCATTTGTCATACTGCTGCTTCATAGCTCCATTACCACCTTCTTAAACTGTCTTCCCCTGTCTTCGAAATCCCTGAACATATCAAAACTGGCGCACGCAGGCGATAACAAAACTACATCTCCAGGAGAGGCTGCCTGCTTTGCCTTTATTACCGCTGCCTTAAAATCATCCTCCATAAAAACATGTCCTGCCACGTCTCCCACTGCCTTTTTTATCTTGTCCCTTGCCTCGCCGATAAGGACAAGGGACTTAACTTTCTCTTTAATAAGCGGCCTCAAGATTGTGAAATCGCTGTCCTTATCCCTTCCGCCTGCAATAAGCACTACAGGCTCACTAAAGCTCTCAAGGGATTTTATAACAGCCCCAACATTTGTTCCCTTGGAATCGTTGATGAACTTTACACCGTCTATTTCCCTGACAAACTCAAGCCTGTGCTCAAGTCCCGGAAAGATTTTCAGTGTACTGATTACGGTATCGGCACTGCAGCCTGACAATAGCGTCATCAAAGAAGCAGCCATGGCATTTTCGATATTATGGACGCCTCTAATTTTAAAGGTTGAAGGATCAAGGCAATAGGCTATAGGCGATAGGCCATGGGCTTCAACTTCAGGGATATTAAAGCGTATTAAACCGTCTTTGTAAAAAGCGCCTTTAACCTCTTTTTTTCTGCTAAAGTAAAAAATCTCCGGTCTATTGCCTATTGCCCATTGCCTATTGCCTATTTTCTCTATCTCTTCAGTTGCCGGGTCATCCGCATTCAATACCAGAAAGTCTCCTGACCTTTGATTCAGGAATATCCTGCATTTAGCATCAATATAATCGGACATTGAATGGTACCTGTCTAAATGGTCAGGTGTTATATTGAGTATTGCTGCACCTTTTGGCCTGAATGTATCGATGGCCTCGAGCTGAAAACTCGATACCTCCGCAACTATGTAGTCAAAATTTGAAATTTGAAATTTGAAATTTGAAATTTCCTCTGTAAGAGCATTGCCTATATTACCTCCGACAATGGCATTAAACCCGCTGTTTTTTACCATCTCGTAAAGGAGTGCAGTAGTTGTCGATTTTCCATTGGTTCCGGTCACAGCGAGAAAAGACGGCTCATGGCTCATGGCGCTAAATTCATTATTCCTGTGAGCTATGAGCGATGAACTATGAACTATCTGATACGCCAGTTCCAGTTCGCCTATTATCTTTATACCTTTTTCCGACGCTGTTTTCAGAGGTGTAATATTTAAAGGTACACCCGGACTTACAATAATAATGTCTGTATTTTCGAATAACTCTGCGGGATGGTTACCGAGTTGCAGTTTAATATCAGGATTAAGTTTTTTCAGGAACGTTTCGAGTTCCCCGATATTCTTTTTGTCTGTTACTGTAACAAAGGCGCCAAGTTTAGAAAGGAGATTGGCTGCACCAACGCCGCTTCTGGCAAGGCCAACAATGGTAACCTTCTTACCCTTTACATCTATCAATTTAACCCCTTAACCCTCTACTACTTAACCCCTTAACCACTTTTAAAATCACGATTTATCCGTTGATTCATGTCTGCGGACAGAAAACTCCTTACCCGAAGACTTCTTTGTTTTCTTTTTGTCTATCTTTGCATGAGAGTTTTTCTTGTGGCTTGCATGAGCAACCTTTTTTGCCTTATATTTATGCCTCTTTGCAATAACCTTCTTATGCTTATGTTTTTTATCTACCTTATACGATGCAAAAACCACAGGCCTTTCATACTCTCTACTGAGATAGATCATTGGTTCTGCCTTCTGTGCAACAACATCATAACCCTTTGACAGAAGCACAGCAGAACTCTCCCACAGATTGTCCCGTACCGGTTCGCCAAGGACAGCGGCTATGAGCGTATTCTGCCCCCTTTTTGCAGCACAGACAAAACAATGCCTTGCTGCTCTTGTGTACCCTGTTTTCCCTCCGATGTTTTCTTCATCTGTCCAGAGAAGCTGGTTTGTATTTTTAACGAATATCCTTCTTCCACTCTCAGAAAATATCTCTTTTGCACGTGTGTTGATTACCTCACGAATCAAAGAATATCCGAGAGATTTTTTCATTATTATGGCAAGGTCAAAGGCTGTTATATGTTGGTTAGGGCCTGGAAGTCCGGAGGCATTCACGAACCTCGTATTTTCTGCGCCCAGGTGGCTTGCCTTGTCATTCATCATCGATACAAATGCATCCTCAGAGCCTGCAACTGCCTCTGCAAGTGCAACAGCAGCGCTGTTTACAGACCTCATGAGAGCAAGATACAAAAGGTCTCTTACACTGAACCGTTCCCCTTTCCTGAGATGGGGGCTTACCGATGGTGTGTTGGCCGCATTCTCGCTGATTGTGACAATAGAATCAGGATTAAGCCTGTCCAGGGCAACCATTGCTGTTATGAGCTTTGTGGTACTTGCAGGAGGCTGCTTCAGATTGGGGTTCTTTGCATAAAGTATCTTTTCGCTTGCACTGTCTATAACCACCGCAGCCCGTGCAGAAATATCATCGGATGCAGTAGCCAGTGACCAGTAGCCTGTAGCCAGTAATAGAGTAAAAAGTAGAGATAAAAATAAGATTAACTTCTTAATACCTTTAACTCGTAACTCGCAACTCGTAACTCGTAACTGTCTCATATCTCACCTCAATTTTAATGTTGCAAGGCTGAATAATGCAAGGATTATTCCTACAATCCAGAATCTTACAATGACCTTCGGCTCGGGCCATCCCTTTAACTCAAAATGGTGGTGTATAGGCGCCATCTTGAATATCCTCCTGCCTGTAAGCTTAAAAGACATAACCTGCATGACAACGGATATCGTTTCTATAACGAATATCCCTCCTACAACCGCAAGGACTATCTCGTGTTTTGTTATAACTGCGAGCGTGCCCAGTGCGCCTCCAAGCGACAATGACCCGACATCTCCCATAAAGACCTCGGCAGGATGCGAGTTGTACCACAAGAACCCCAGTGAAGCGCCGAGCATGGCCCCGCAGAATACTGTCAATTCACCGATCCCGGGAATATATAGAACCTGCAAATATTTTGCGAACTGTGCATGGCCGGATATATACACAAGGGCTACATTGGCTATGGTGGCGATGGCAACAAGGCCTATGGCAAGACCGTCTATGCCGTCTGTGAGATTCACGGCATTTGAAGATCCGACAATAACAAAAACAGAAAACGGTATATAAAAATAGCCGAGGTCAACGAGCCATTTCTTGAAAAATGGTATGCTCAAGACATCGTTATAGGGATCCTTCGGATTCGTATAGAGGAATATTCCTATCAACAGGGCAAGCAATAACTGTAAACCGAACTTGTACAAAGCCTTCAATCCCTTTGGATTCCGTTTTACTGATTTCAGATAATCATCGCAAAAACCAATGGCGCCAAAACCCAGAAGCGAAGTCATCACCACGCAGATATAGATATTCTTAAAATTCCCCCACATCAGCATCGAGACAGTGATTGACGTCAAAATTATAATGCCGCCCATTGTCGGTGTACCAGCCTTTGAATAATGGGTCTTAGGGCCGTCGTCCCTTATCTGCTGGGTCATACTTATTTTTCTGAGCCACCGTATGATATGAGGCGCAATAATGAATGTGACTATCAGAGCGGTCATTGCTGCCATGGATGTCCTGAATGTTATGTATCTGAATACATTTAAAGGAGAAAAATAGTCATGCAGGTTGTAAAGAAATTCGTAGAGCATACTCAGCCCCTATGCTGTCCCGAAAGGTCCCCGGCACAGCCAACAGACTCTTTGGACCCCTCTATTGCGGCCATTACCTTTTCCATCCTCATTCCCCTCGAACCCTTTATTAAAACGATATCTCCATCATCGATTATCTCGTTCAACTTCACTCCGGCATCCTCTGACGTATCAGCACATATACCATATCCCCTGAATTCAGAAACAGCAAAGGACATCAACGGCCCCACACCTATAAATGTATCCACAGAAATATCCGAAAGCCTCTGTCCCAATTTTTTATGCTCTGCAATCCCGTAATCGCCAAGTTCCAGCATATCCCCAAAAACTGCAATGGCCCTCTTGTATTTGCCTGAACTCACAAGCCTTGTCAGTTCATTAATGGCTTCTTCCATAGATGAGGGATTTGCATTATAAACATCGTTAAGGAATGTTACACCTCTGTTCTTTTTTATCTCAAACCTCATATTAACGCCTTCGAAGGATTCCAGACCCCTTTTTATCTCTTGTAGGTTGAATCCAACAGTATATGCGGCAGCGGCTCCGGCAAGGGAATTATACACATTAAACCGTCCCTGTATTTTTAGATTTATATCAATGCACTCCTTCCCTGCACATAAAAGAAATCCAGTCCCTTCATCGGAAAAGACAATATCTCTGGCGATTAAATCTGCATCCTGCATTTCTATTGCAAAGGTTATAATTTCCCCTTTAACCTTTGCACTCACGCCTTCCATGAGGAACGAGTCATCGGCATTCACGATCAACTTCTTTACAAAAGGCGCTATTTCAAGCTCGGCATCCCTGACCCTATACAAAGATCCAAACCCCTGAAGGTGCTCATACCCTATGTTGGTAATAACCCCGATGTCAGGCAGTGCAATACTGCACAGCTCATCTACATCTCCGGGCCTGTTAGTTCCCATTTCAAGCACCATGATGCTTGTATTTTTATCCATCCTGGTGATGGAAAGGGGCATCCCGATATGGTTGTTGAGGTTTCCAACTGTCTTGAGGACATTCAGCCTGGTATCGAGAATCGATGATATGAATTCCTTTGTTGTTGTCTTGCCATTGCTCCCCACCACGCCGATAACATGCCCCTTGAATCTTTTCCTCATATACCGCGCTAAATTATGGAGGGCAAGGAGGGTATTATCTACGAGGATTATGGTCTTGTCCGTGAACCGTGAACTGTGAACTGTGAACTGTGAACTGTTTACAATAGCGCCATTCCCCACCTTCAAAGCATCCGATAGGAAATCGTGGCCATCGAAACGGTCTCCCTTTAATGCGATAAATAACTCTTCGCTCTTTATTGTTCGTGAGTCTATGGACACACCGGTAAATTCGGCATCCCCCTCAACGACAATACTGCCGCCTGTTGCCTTGATTATATCTCTGATGCTCAGCATCTTATAGTTTCTGTCCCTTTATAATTGGTACCGCCTCCAAAGGACGGCCTGCTTATTGTACGTCTGATTGCGTTCTCAAGGACAACCCTGTCGCTGAAATCATAACGCTTACCCTGAATCTCCTGATAATCCTCATGTCCTTTCCCTGCCACCAGCACTATATCCCCGGAGGATGCAAGCTCAACAGCCATGCTTATGGCAACGCTCCTGTCAGGGATAATAATGTAGTTGTCTCCGTCCATGCCTTTCTCTATATCCTTTATAATTGCCCTCGGACTTTCATTTCTCGGGTTATCGGAGGTTATTATCACAAAGTCGCTGAGACGTGCTGCAATCTCTCCCATCTTTGAGCGTTTTCCTCTGTCCCTGTTACCTCCGCAGCCGAAGACGGTGATGATCTTTCCCTTTTTTTCATTTCCTTCTAACTTTTCGGGCATAGAGTATTGCCGTCTTTTTGCCTTCATCATCTCTTCTGTCTTTTCTGCAAAACGGTACGCCTGAAGCAGTTGACGGGCAGTGAGCAAAAGCCTCTCAAGGGCATCCTCTGTATGGGCATAATCCACAACAGCGAGGAAGTCCTGCCCTATATCGACCTTTTCAAACCTTCCCTTGACCAATCCTGTCATGGCAATTCCCTCCTTTATTATTTTTATTGGTATATCCATTGATAGAGCTGCACATATGGAAGAAAGTATGTTGTACACATTTGTTATTCCAACAAGTGGAGACATCATCTCATAATTTTCATTTCCCACATTTTTGATTTTTGAATTTTGAATTTTGAATTTAAACGATGTCCCTTTGAATGTTGTTTTTATATCACAAGCAATTACATCAGCATTCTGATTATTTATCGCATAAGTTAATATTTTTTGACCCTTTAGATCACTCGCGAGCCTTTCTCCGTATGGGTCATCCATATTAATGACAGCAGTGCCGTCTTCTGTCAGAAGTTCGGTAAAGAGTCTTCTTTTTGTCATGAAATAATCTTCCATTGTCCGATGAAAATCGAGATGGTCCCTTGTGAGATTCGTGAAAACAGCCACCCTGAATTTCGTATAATCCACCCTCTTCTGTGAAAGAGAATGTGATGAAACTTCGGTTACCACATGGCTGCAACCATTATCTACCATCTCCCTGAGCAGTGCCTGAAAGTCAGGGGCTTCGGGAGTGGTGTGCGGGGCATCATACGCCCTGTCCTTTATCAGATACGTTATTGTACCTATCAGACCGACATCCTTTCCCCATTTTTCGAGGATGGACTTCATCAGGTATGATGTGGTTGTCTTGCCGTTTGTGCCGGTAATGCCGATAACAGAGGCAGCCTCAGACGGCCTTCCATAAAATTTGTTGGATATGGCTGCAAGGGCGTCCCTTGAATCATTAACACCAATCCAGACTATATTTGAATGTTTTGAACTGTTTGACCTTTCATTAAGCTGTTTGAATCGTTCAAGTTGTTCAAATCGTTTAATTTCATAAACCACTGCGGCGGCTCCGCGATTAATTGCATCCTCGATAAAATCATGACCGTCAAAGTTCTCTCCCTTTATGGCTGCAAAAACATCTCCGTTCTTAACCTTTCTGGAGTCATAGGTTATTCCGGATATGCTCTTTTCCATATCTCCGGTTACTTCGAAGTCATTCATCAATATATCTTTTATCTTCATATTAATTATCATTTATCGGCACTATTCTTAGAAACCATTAATAATCCTTTTTCTCCGGAATCATCCCTCGGAACACTCAGATAAGAGAGGGATTCGCTGGCTATCTTCCTGAAGACAGGTGCGGCAACTACGCCTCCGTATATCTGGCCTTTAGGCTCGTGAATAACTATTATCATCGCTATCTTCGGCTTGTCCGCAGGAACAAACCCTACAAATGAACTCACGAACTTCTCCCTGGAATACCTCTTTGTCTTCGGGTCTATTAGCTGCGCAGTGCCTGTCTTGCCAGCAACCTGATTGCCGTCAACAGCAGCCTCCAGTGCAGTGCCGCCTTCCTCTGTAACAGTCTTGAGTATTTCCCTGAAGACATTTGCGGTCTTTTCTGAAAGAATTCTTTTAGCCTCCGGATTTATTTTATAGACAGTGTTTCCCTCCGGTGACTTCACCTCTGAAACGACATATGGCCTGACAAGAAACCCGCCGTTGGCAATAGCCGCATATGCCCTTAAAACCTGCAAAGGAGTTACTGCAACCTCCTGGCCTATGGAGATAGCACCTATAGATGTACCCGACCACTTTGAAGGACTATACACCCATCCCGAGACCTCGCCCGCAACATCTATCCCTGTCTTTTCGCCGAAACCGAAGCGCTTTATATACTCATATAATCTTTCCCTGCCCAAATTGAGACCTATCTTTATAGTTCCAACATTTGACGATTTCTGTATCACTTCCTTAAATGAGAGAACACCATGTCTGTGGTCATCTTTTATCCTTTTGCCTCCCACTTCTATGTATCCAGCACTACAGTCGAATTTTGTATCGGGATTTACAATCCCCTCTTCAAGGGCAGCAGTGCCAACTATTATTTTAAAGGTTGAGCCCGGCTCATAGCAATCTGTAATGGCCCTGTTCCTCCTCTGGTTCGGTGCTGCATTAGAAGGATCATTGATATCAAAGGTCGGCCTGTTTGCCATGGCCAGTATTTCACCCGTGTAAGGATCCATCATTATAGCTGTTGCCGAAGCAGCCTTCCAGTGTAAATAGGCGGCATCGAGGTTCTTCTCCAGAATATATTGCAGTCCCTCGTCAATAGTTAAAACTAAATTATTACCCTTTATCTCTCTGCTTAAAGAAAATCCCTGGCCGTCTGAAAGCACATTCCCCTTTGCATCCCTGAATACATATGCCTTCTCGCTTCTTGAGGCAAGGTATCTGTCATACCTTTGCTCAACACCCTCAAGCCCGTTGTTGTCAACATTCACAAAGCCTATGACATGGGATGCAAGACTGCCCTTAGGGTAATACCGTTTTACCTCGGGGGCAAATCCTATTCCCTTCAGCTTCAAATCCTTTATGCCCTGGACATACTCGATATCGACTTTTCTCTCTATCCAGTTAAACCTCCTGTCGGTATTCAGCTTTGCTAATATAATTTCCGGTTTTTGATTAATCCTCTCAGATAGGGCAGATGCAACTTTATCAGGCGATGTTATTTCAGAAGGGTCGCAATAAATGGATTCGGTATCCAGATTTATGGCAAGCTCCCTGCCCCTCCTGTCGAAGATAATGCCCCTTTTGACAGGAATCATCTCTTTTCTGACTTGTTGAAATCTCGCCTTGGCAGAAAACCATTCATGATTAAAAAGCATAATATCCACAAGCCGAAAAACAACGGCAATGAAACCAAAGGTAATGGCTGTGCTCAAAATAATCGCCCTTTTTCTCATACCACCCCGTTACTATAAAATTTTCCCTTTAAATCCTCCTTTGGATAGCGAGCTTTCGCGGCTACCGTATAAGAAGCCATGCAGCTACCATCCACATTACAAGACCAAGGAAAACAGCTATTGCAAAGTATTCCAAAAACCATGTATCTTCGTCTTCATCCAACCGGATGTTGTTGTCCACCACTCATGTCCTCTGCTTCATCTATCTCTCCTTAAAGGATGCCCTGTAAGGCTCATTATCCTTTGCCTTTTTCACATACACAACCTTAACCCTGTCGGGAAAGGTAAACCCACCATTAACAGTGTTACTGACGGCAACCTTCTCAAACCGCTCAACAGACAACAGGCTTGCCCTCTCTGCTGCAAGCATTTTTCTGTCCCTCATGAGCACAGACTTTTTCTTTTCGAGACTGCTGATACTGTATTCAAGGGAAACAAAGCTCGAACGCAGCCATACAATGGAAAATATCGATAAAAGCAGCATTGCAATAGAGAGTGGCTTCAACATCGCAAGCAATCTATTTTGTCTTCTAATCATAATCCCTAACCCCTTGACTGCTTATTTTCTCCGCCCCCCTGAGCTTTGCACTCCTTGATGAAGGATTGATTCTTATTTCGTCAAAACCGGCGGTTACAGGCTTTTTCGTTAAAACCTTCACAATGCCCTCCCTGGCATTGTCTCTCACGAAGTTCTTTACTATCCGGTCTTCGAGGGAGTGGTAAGAGATAACGCACAGCCTGCCTCCTGCCTTCAACATATTCAGAGCAGACGCAAGACCTTTTTTCAGTTCATCGAGTTCTCTATTGACCTCTATTCTCAGTGCCTGAAATGTCCTTGTTGCAGGATGTGTTTTGCCCCTGCCTCCATAAACCTTCATCACAATATCTGCCAGCTCTTTGCACGTATTTATCGGAGACTTTTTCCTGCATGTAATAATCGCCTTTGCTATCCTCCTGGCAAATGGCTCCTCTCCATATTCTTTCAATATCCTCTCCAGATCCCTTTCAGTGTATTTATTCACAACATCCCATGCTGTTAATTCCTGTGCAGTATCCATCCTCATATCGAGTCTTGCTTCCGAAACAAAGCTGAAGCCGCGTTTTAACTCCTTCAACTGGAGCATCGAGACCCCAAGGTCGAATAAGACACCATCAACCTCTTTTATGTTCATGGATAATAGAATGTCTTGTATCTGCGAGAAACTCCCGTTTTTAAGGAATACCCTGCTGTTGCCGAGTCTTTCACGGGCATACACGAGTGCATCCTCATCCCTGTCTATGCCGACCAGCCTGCCATCGGAGCCGAGCATCGAAAGCACTGCCTCTGCATGGCCACCGAGGCCGACTGTTGCATCCACATATGTTCCATTTGCCTTCACGTCAAGCATTTCCATGGTCTCCTTCACCAAAACCGGGATGTGAATTAGTTCATAGCTCATAGCAAAAGATTTTTTTAGCATCCATGAGCTATGAGCTATGCACCGGCATAGACCTCACCCACGTAATGGGACACATTGTAGTTGTACAGGGAGAACGGGTCTATATGCTCCTTTATCCTGGCGATTATCTCTTCCATATCATTCTCATTCCCCCATTTTTCATAAAATGGCGATGCCTTTACAGCTTCCCTTACTTCCTCCACTGTCAACATAACACTACCTCCTTTCTTAAAGGGAGACGGAATGCATAAGGATATTCCCGGCATTCCCCGTAATGTGTTCTGTCTACAGTCCATAACCTGCAAGCACCGACTCATACGCCTTTGCATCAACCTTCTTTGGATCGGTCACATCGCTCCATGTAGCCTTATCCCATATCTCTATCTTGTCCAGTTGTCCGACTATAACGACCTCTGTATTTATCCCGGCATCCTGCCTGTACTCATAGGGAATGAGTATCCTTCCCTGTTTGTCCATCTCGCACTCGATGGCAGATGCAATAACGCGCCTCAAAAAATACTTTACGGCCTCTTCCATCTTTGGCATTGACCGTATCTTTTCCTCCAGCTTGTTCCATTCATCAAGCGGATATATATGCAGGCACTTGTCAAATGCGGCATTTGTGATATATAGTTTTGAATTAGTGTATTTTTTGGAGATGATGTCACGGAGAGGAGCAGGGATGATGATTCTCCCCTTAGGGTCTAAGGTGTAGTAATATTTGCCCAAAAACGAGGTCATTCCCTTTTCCTCCACTTTATACCACTTTTTACCACAATGAAATGATATTTATAAAAAATAGGGATTGTCAAGAAAAAAATGCATTTTTTCAAAAATTTCCATATTATGTGGTATTTTTTTAGAAAAAATACCATATATTGGGCAATATGATAGGGGTATAAGGTGTTTTTTGAGGAGTTGGAAAGGTTACGACAGGATAATCTATTCAGGCAGATAAGGGACAGGGGACCGGCTTGTACCACTGCAAAGATATTGATAAATGGCATTGAACATATAAATTTCTCATCCAATGATTACCTCGGACTTGCAAACCATCCATCCATAACAGAAGCCGCAAAAAAGGCACTGGATAAATATGGATTCGGCTCAGGCGCATCAAGGCTTTTATCAGGGGGGACAGAATTACATGGAGAGTTGGAAAGAAAGATAGCTGAATTCAAAGGCGCAGAGGCCGCATTGATATTTAATTCAGGATATACAGCAAATATAAGTGCCATACCGGCCATTGCAGGTGAAGGGGATGTCATTTTCAGCGATGAGCTCAACCATGCAAGCATCATCGACGGATGCAGATTAAGCAGGGCAAAAAAGGCGATTTACAGACACAGAGATGTAGAGCACCTTTCAGAATTAATAAAAAAGGAAAATGGAAAAAGAAAGATAGTCATAACAGACACTGTATTCAGCATGGATGGCGATATTGCTCCACTAAAGGAAATTTCTGATATTTGCCAAAGGCACAATGCAATACTTTATATAGACGATGCACACGGAACAGGTGTGTTGGGCAATGGCAAAGGTGCATTATCCCATTTTGGTATAAAACCCGGTCATAAAATAATCCAGATGGGGACATTCTCAAAGGCCCTCGGCTCCTATGGCGCATTCATAGCTGCTGATAAAAATGTCACTGACTGGCTCACAAACACAGCAAGGGGATTTATCTATTCAACAGCCCTGCCTGCATGCATATTTGCAGCATCAATTGAGGCATTGAAAATTCTACAAAACGATTTATCTCTTGTGAAAAAATTATGGCAGAATCGGGAAAGGCTTTTCAAAGGAATCAAGGATTTAAAATTTGATACAATAGACAGCGAAACACCGATAATACCCGTTGTCGTTGGCGATACCAACACCACGCTGAAATTCTCGGAATTACTTATGAGCCACAATATCTATGCCCCTGCCATAAGGCCACCGACAGTGAAGGTGCCAAGATTAAGGGTTACGGTCACAGCAGCACACACAGAAGATGATATTGACGAACTGCTGAAAGTGCTGTTATTTGCCAAATAAAACTGTTTCTGTTATATTTTTATCTCTATGAATTATCCCAATAGCTATATATCAGTTATAGGCGCCGGAAGCTGGGGAACCACCCTCGCCTCGCTCCTCGCAGAAAAGGGCTATGATGTAACATTGTGGGCATACGAAAGGGATCTGGCGGAACACATCAACAAGGAAAGGGTGAATAATATTTATCTGCCCGATGTGGTTATATCAGAGAACTTAAGGGCTACCCATGATATTGCTGAGGCAGTAACAAATTCCCGCTACATATTAAACGTTGTCCCTACCCAGCACATAAGATCCATATTCACACAGGCCAAATCTTACATAAGGGACGAATCCATCATCATAAGCGCATCAAAGGGCATAGAGAATAATACGCTACTGACCCCTTCAATGATAATAAAGGAAATTCTGAACAAACCGGTCTCCGTCCTTTCGGGCCCGAGCTTTGCAAAAGAGGTAATAGCAAAAATGCCAACTGCAGTGACCCTCGCAACAGAAGACAGGAAGACAGGCCTGCTCCTTCAGGAGGTGTTCAATACAGACTACTTCAGGGTATACACCCACGATGACGTGATCGGCACAGAGATAGGCGGAGCCCTAAAAAATGTGATAGCAATCGCAGCAGGCATTTGTGACGGACTCGGGCTCGGATACAATTCAAGGGCAGCATTAATAACAAGGGGCCTTTCTGAAATAACAAGACTGGGCATCAGCATGAATGCAAAGGAAATCACATTCTCAGGTTTAAGCGGCCTCGGAGACCTTGTATTAACCTGTACAGGCCCGTTGTCGAGGAACTACTCTGTAGGATATAAGCTTGGACAGGGATTAACATTATCAGAAATCATAAGCCAGACAATGTCTGTTGCCGAAGGAGTGACTACAACGCTTTCTGCGTATGACCTCTCAAGAAAATATGCTATAGACATGCCCATAATAGAGCAGGTATATCTCACCCTCTATAAAGACAAACCGCCTAAGGAAGCCGTCAGGGATCTTATGAACCGCACCCTGAAATCCGAATTCTATGGATACTAAGAAATTAGAATCACTCCTTAACGACGTAAGAAACGGCAAAACATCTATAGGCAAGGCGCTCGATACCCTCAAACACCTGCCTTACGAGGATATGGATTTTGCAAAGATAGACCATCACAGGGGCATAAGAAACGGCGTTCCTGAAGTGATATTCGCAAAGAATAAGAAGACAGATGATGTGGTGGCCATAGCCAATGCAATGCTGAAAAAAAGCGGAAGATTTCTCATCACGAAGGCTTCAGAAGAGATATACAGGACATTAAACTTAAAAAAAGCAAAGTTCTATCCTGAATCAAAAATCATCTCTTATGGGGAAACAAAAAATAAAAAAGGTCACATCCTCATCATTTCAGCAGGGACATCAGATATACCGGTAGCAGAAGAGGCAGAAGTAACGGCATCTTTCCTGGGCAGCAGGACAGAAAGACTATATGATGTTGGAGTTGCAGGGATTCACAGACTCCTGAGCCACAGAAAATTAATACAAAAAACAAGAGTTATAGTAGTAGTTGCCGGAATGGAAGGGGCATTGCCTTCGGTTGTTGGAGGGCTCGCTGATAAGCCGGTCATAGCAGTGCCCACATCAGTGGGTTACGGAACAAGCCTTGGAGGACTTACAGCATTATTTGCAATGCTCAACTCGTGCGTTCCGGGCATAGCTGTTGTGAATATAGACAACGGCTTCGGAGCAGGGTGCCTCTCGCACAAGATAAATATGATGGGCTAAACCTACGGTTCAGCAGGAAGGGCCTCAGCCACCGCCAAAGCCGCCAAATCCTCCTGAAGAACCAAAGGATGTACTACCGCCGCCAATGGAGCAACAGCTAAAAGCCGAAACCTTCTTCTTTACGTCATTGGAGCCGCATTTCGGACATCTTGTATCTTTTTCGCTGGCATTTACGCTCTGGAATACCGAGAAAACTTCGTTACATTTAGTACAGGCATATTCATAGATAGGCATAATAAAGAAACCTCCTGATAAAAATCTATTGTTTAATAATTGCATATTAATATATCTAAAGTCAAATTTACCAGGGCATTTTCTGACGGATTACCGTCAGGAGGTCGTGGATATAAAATGGTTTGTGAAGAAATGCATCTGCCCCTGCATCGAGAAAAACCCTTTCATCGCAATCGGCACTAATACCGATTATCAAAGAGTTCGGGCATTGTGAACGCATTATCTTTGTAAGCTCTATCCCGTTCATCCCTGGCATGGCATAATCGGTAATGACTATATCAAAGTCCGATGCTTTCAGGAGATCAAGGGCAGAAACCCCGTCATTGGCAGCCTGCACATCAAACCCGTAAAGACGAAGGACATCGAAAAGAAATTTCCTGACCATTTCATCATCATCTGCAACAAGAACTGTCTTCTGCTTTTTCATATACAATCAGATAGAGCCTTCATAAAAACTTCATAAAAATATACAATTATAGGTTGTATTTGTCAATATTTTTTACAACCATAGATTTATAGACTTCGCTGCAATCTTACCTATAGACTTCTTAAACAATTTCAGTCAGGCGGATTATATGAGAAGAACAGCCGGATATAAAAGAAAAACAACCGGCCAGATCGTGAAGGAATACAGGAAGGCAAAAGGCATGTCACAGATGGATCTGGCAGAGGTTATCGGCGTATCGTATCAACAGGTGCAGAAATACGAAAAGGGGACCAACAGAATAAGCGTCGACAGGCTTAAACAGATAGCAAAGGCACTCGATGTACCAATAAACGAATTCTTTTCGCCGGAGAAACTGGTGGTTTCAGAAACACGGGCAGCCTATGGAAAGATAACGGACGATGAACAACTCCTGCTGCATTTATTCAGGGAGATAAAAGATAAAAAGGTAAGGAAAGCCGTTATCGAATTTATAAAGGCGGTGGCAAAATAGGATTAAAGCTCCATCATCATGATAACCGCATCCTCTGCTGGATTTACATAATAGCCCTTCCTTATCCCGACCATATTGAATCCGAACTTCTCATAGAGCTTCCTTGCAGCATAATTGGATGACCTCACCTCGAGATAAAAAAACCTGCAGCCCTCTATCCTTAATTCCTGAATCACATTATCGAGCAGCGCCCTTGCAATGCCGCGCCTTCTGTAATCAGGGTGCACTGCCAGATCAAGGAGATGGCATTCATCCGCCACATGCTTTACGCAGATATATCCCACGATAACTCCATTAAGCTCGGCAACCCTTGTAACCGAATACCTGCTGTAAATCTCGCTGCGGAATGATGTCTCTGACCATGGCGTACTGAAAGAGAGCTTTTCAATGCTTACGATTTCAGGGATATCATCTGGATACATTTCACGGATGTATACGGTATTCATAAACTAAGCTTTATTTCTGCTTCTGATTTCCTGATGTACAGTGGCACAAGTTTTATGGGGTCTTCGAACTCACCCTTTTTTGCTTTTATCATACCTATATATGCAACATTGGCAGGCGAAGGTACCATATCCTGCGGATTTCCGAATATAGCCGAATCGTTAAGCCATGCTTTAATGCTGTCTTTATAGATGATCGAACCCTCCCCTAAAAAAATTGTGGGCTCATTTATCAGCGAAAGTAGTTTGTCTATTTTTATTGTCTGTTCATTCATAACCCTTGCAAAGCCATTCCCATTCCACCTGAATATCCCTGCGTAAACCTCCTTCTTGCGCGCATCGAGGAGTGGACAAACCTGATATTTGCTGAACGGCATATTCCATGCAAATGCCTCAAGGGTTGGAACCGAAACAAGTCTTTTCCCTGTGGCATATACGAGTCCTTTTACAGTACTGAGCCCGACCCTTAACCCCGTGAATGAACCAGGCCCAATGGCAATGGCAAAAACATCTATGTCGTCTATTTTCATACCGGACTGTATTAATATATGGTCTATTGCACCCATTATGCGCTCTGAGTGCGTGACCTTCACATTTATCCGCGATTCGGCAATAAGGGTGTCATCCTCCATTATCGCCACGCCTCCAACCATTGTGGATGTCTCTACCGCAAGGAATTTCATACGCCTCTTTTCTCCTAAATTGAACGATTCTGTATTCAGATTTGTAAGGCATGTGCGGCGGAAAGACTTTAAACTCCGCACTTGTGCAACCCTCTATCTTGTATCCGTCATCTACTACACTGGATACTTGATGGATAATGCATCTGTTATCTCTCATATATACATGAGCAAGCACTTTTTAAAGTCTTATAGCAGTGCCTGCCTTACAAAATAGCTCAACTCAGATTTTTAAGTCTTTGAGCCGTGCCTGACATATATAATCGCTTAAATTGGGTTGAAAATATTATACTCCCGACAATACACAGCATTGCAAAAATCTTCAATGAAGCAATTGTGCCGAATGAATGCGCTGTAATGCCTATGATGGAATTCCCTACAGGCGCAAAGCCCAGAAAGACAAGGGTGTACAGGCTCATCACCCTTCCCCTTAGTGCATCGGGCACTGCATGCTGTATGAAGCTGTTGCTTACAGCAAGAAAGCTCACAATCCCCCATCCTGCAAAAAATATAAGAAGCATGGATAGGTGGAGATCCATTGAAAATGGTATTATTAAAATAGCCAGGGAAAAGACAAAAGCCGAAAGCGGGATATATAAATCTTTCCTTTTCACTTCACCCTTAAAAGCAATCATCATCGCTGCAAGAAAGGAGCCTGCACCTGCCGAGGCAACAAGAAAACTCAGGCCTTTTGCCCCGACATTCAATACCTCGCCCGCAAGCACAGGCAAAAGAGTGATATACGGCACGCCAAAGAGGCTGAATACTGCTATCAGGGACATAATGTATAAGACAGGCTTTTCCTTTGTTATAAACCTCCATCCATCTGCTATGTCCTTCCAGATATTGCCTTCATAAGACTTTATCATCCCCTTTGCTTTTATTTTTGAGAGTGCAAAAATTACAGGGATAAAACTCGCTGCATTGAGATAAAAACAGGCAGGAATGCCAACACTGGATATTATGAACCCTGCCATCACAGGCCCGATAATCCGCGCTCCGTTGAAGGCTGCTGAGTTAAGGGCAATGGCATTGGTGATATCTGCCTTGCCTACCACTTCTGCAAGGAATGCCTGCCGTGCAGGCACATCAAACGCGTTCACTGCACCTAAAAAAGTAGCGACAGCCCCAACGTGCCAGACGGTTATTATATTTTTATCGGCAAGGATTGCCACGGTAAGTGCAGGAATAACAGACAGTATCTGGGTAACAATAAGGATATTCCTCTTTGGATACCTGTCGGCAACCATTCCGCCAAAGAGCGTGAATAAAAGAATGGGCAGGGAAGAGAGGGATGCAATAATGCCGAGGTAGAGTGGAGACTTTGTGAGAGAGTACACGAGCCAGCTCTGGGCAACGGAATGCATCCATGTGCCTGAAAGGGATATTATCTGGCCGAACCAGAAAAGCCTGAAGTCCCTGACATATAAAGCCGGGAATCTCTGTCCATTGTCCATGTGTTATTATATCAGTGTTGACCTAAATTGAGCATTCTGATTAAGATTGTAAGCACAGGTGCTGCGGGAAGACTTTAAACCTCGCACTTGTTAAAACTTTTATTTATACCCGTCATCTACTACATTGGATACTTGATGGATGATGCATTTATTATCTCTAATATACACATGAGAAGCACTTTTAAAAGTCTTGTAGCAGTGCCTGTGCTTACAAAATCGCTTAATTTCGGAGGCATAAATGAAAAAAGCCTTTGTCTTCCTGTTTTTGCTCATCTCTCTGTCTTTTGCCCATACCGTCCTTGCAGAACCTGTAAAAGTCGTTGTCTCCATCCATCCCCTTTCTGATATAACAAAGCAGATAGGAAGGGATAAGGTTATCATAAAGACATTGCTTCCTCCTGCTGCATCACCGCACACCTTTGAGCCCACGCCAAAACAGATGATGGAACTCCACGATGCAAAAATATTTATCAAAATGGGAGCAGGCCTTGAGTTCTGGGCAGACAGGATTGTAAAGGCTGCCTCTAATAAGAATCTGATAGTCGTGGATCTGTCTAAGGATATGCCTTTAATATACGGCACACACAAACACGAGCATGAACATGCGGGGCAAGCGGCGGACCCACATTTCTGGCTCGACCCTGTGCTGACGAAGAAGATCGTGGATAAAATAGCAAGTACACTTATAAAGATAGATGCCCCCAACAAAAAATTTTATGAGGGCAATGCAGAAATCTACAAAAAAGAACTCGATAAACTGAACGAAGAGATAATACAGAAAGTCGGCATATTTAAGACAAAGGGATACGTCACTTTTCATCCTGCATGGAATTATTTTTCGAAAAGATACGGGCTGCGGGTCATTGGAGTTATTGAAGAGGCTCCAGGAAGAGAACCAGCGCCGGGAGATGTTGCACGCATAATAAAAAATTTAAAGAAATCAGATATTCGTGTGGTCTTTGCAGAGCCGCAGTTTAACCCCAAAATCGCAGAGGCAATAGCAAAGGAGGCCAATGCAAAAGTCCTGTTCCTCGATCCAATAGGTGCATCTAACGCACCCGACAGAGATACATATATAAAGCTTATGCGCTATAATCTATCGCAAATGGAAAAGGCAATGAAATGAAAGCTGTTGAAATAAAAAACCTCGATGTATCCATAAACAGCAAGGAGATATTAAAAAACATAAACCTTGAGCTTGGAGAAGGGAAATTTCTGGGCATCGTGGGCCCGAATGGAAGCGGAAAGACAACCCTGCTCAGGACTATCATCGGGATAATCAAGCCGACATCCGGTAGCATAAAAATCTTTGGCAGCATCCCTTTTGATGCGATACAAAAGGGCATGTTCGGCTATCTCCCTCAGAGCCAGAAGATAGAACTCAATTTTCCTGCAAGGGCAATAGATGTCGTTCTCATGGGAATATATTCAAGGCTTGGAACCTTCAAATGGCCTTCAAAAAAAGATATTGACCGTGCAAAAGAAATGTTATCGATAATGGATATGTCAGGCCTCGAAAACGAGCCATTCGGAGACCTTTCTGGAGGTCAGCAGCAGCGTGTATCCATTGCACGGGCGCTCATAAATAATCCGAGGATACTGATCCTCGATGAGCCGAGCACAGGCATAGATGTAGTGGGACAGGAAGACTTTTATCATCTACTAAAGGGTCTTCAGAAGAAACTAAATCTCACCATAATAATGGTCTCACATGATATAGGCACTGTAACATCATACGTGGATGAGATAGCATGTTTGAACAAAACACTTCATTACCACGGGAGCCCATTAGGCGCTCTCAATGATGCAGTCATAAAACAGCTTTACGGCAAACATGTGGATATCATGATGCATACAGACCTCTGCGAAAAATGCAAGAGGCTGCACAGCGAACAAAAGGATTAACTTGTTAGAACTTTTTTCATACGGGTTCATGCAAAGGGCATTGCTCACAGGAGCAGTGCTTTCTATATTTTCAGGGATAATATCAGTATTCATAGTGCTGAGAAGAGTATCGTTCCTCGGCTCCGGCATCTCTCACGCTGCATTTGGAGGGGTTTCCATAGGCTTCCTGCTGGGCATAAACCCACTTCTGACAGCACTTGTATATTCCATTATCGTGGCCTTTGGCATCGAACAGATAAGCTCAAAGGGCAGGCTTGCAGAGGATACAGCCATAGGGATATTCTTTTCCAGCTCCATGGCACTCGGTATCGTCCTTGTGGGATTATCGACAAGCTACAATGTGGACCTGTTCGGTTATCTCTTCGGTAGCATACTGGCAATAACAAATGAAGATGCATTAATAGCCGTATGCACAACCCTCTTTCTGATGGGGGTCGTATTCGTAATCATGAAGGAACTCTATTTCATCACCTTTAATGAAGAGCTTGCATTTGTAGGCGGCATAAAGGTAAGGCTCATAAAATCCATATTCCTGCTCTCAATGGCAATCGCCATAGTAGTAGGCATCAAATTGGTAGGTATTATCCTTATCTCTGCGCTCCTCGTAATACCGGGCGCTGCTGCACAACTGCTGACAAAACGATTTTACAGAATGGTCATGGTCTCATGCCTTATATCCCTGTTTTCCACAATTTCTGGAATTATAATCTCCTATCGCCTTAACCTTGCGCCAGGCGGAACCATAGTCATTTTCTTATCAATTGTATTCTTCGTTGCGTTTTTCAGCAAGACATCAAATAATGCTTGAAATTTTATTTGTTTAGGTGTATCTTTGTTTTAAAGAATTAACATTTTTTCCAGAAAGGGGGTGAAAAAATAAATGAAAAAGGCACTTCTATTGGTAATGGCAGTAATATTTATCTTCTCTTTCGGATGTGCTACAAAAGACTATGTAAAACAGCAGGTAGACCCGCTTGTTGACAGGATAAGCAAGCTTGAGGCAAGGGTTTCGGCTCTTGAGTCAAAGGTTGGTGCCCTTGAAGGCAAGGTTGGTGCGCTATCGTCTGATGTGTCCACAGCTAAAAAGGATGCAGCAGAAGCAAAATCTCTTGCCCAGGAGGCAATGAGGGTTGCAAAGGAGTCCGCTGACAGGGCTGAGGCTGCTGCAAAGAGGGCTGAGGCTGCTGCTGACAGGGCTGAGGCTGCTTTTGGAAAGGCTAAAAAGGCCTTTGAATTACAGCAGAAGAAGTAATCTTACCCTCCCGCAAAAAATTTTCTGCGAAAATTTTTTGCGGGAGTTCTATTTTAAAGCCGGAAATCTCCACAGGTATTCCGCTCTTTTCCCTAACAGCATGATATAGCTTTTCGGTATTTATCTTTTTAAGCAAACCCTTCTTCCTCAACAATTCAACTGCCTCGTTAAAATAGTTCATGTCCTTTTCTGTATCGTCTCTGTGGACTTCTATATATACGCTATCGCCCTTTACGCCTACTTTAACAGGCTGCCGGACAATAACAACTTTAGTGCCGTTAGGTACCATCTGGAAAAGTTTAGGAATATCCTCCGGATACAATCGTATGCAACCGTGAGTAACCTTTCTTCCAACTGCCCAGGGTCTGTTTGTCCCATGTATTAGATAACTGCCGAGGGATAACCTTAATGCATGTGTACCAAGGGGATTTTCAGGGCCTGGAGGAACCACATCAGGCAATCCCGGTCTCCTCTCTTTCTTTATGGATTCAGGCACATGCCATGCAGGATTCGCTATTTTCTCTATTATCTTGAAATTCCCAACAGGAGTGTCATTGCCTTCATCGCCTATGCCTATTGGAAATGTTCTTACCAGTACCGTCTTCTTTTGTTTGAAAAAGTAATAAAGCCTCATCTCTGTTATATTTATAACAATCCCATCGTATGATGCCACATCAGGCAATATCCACATCGTAGGTATATTAACAGTCGAACTGCTGCCAGGAAGGAAGGGGTCGAGTTTTGGATTTGCATCAACAATCTCATTGTAGCCAATATTGTAGTTCCTTGCTATTTCTATCAGGGATTCGTTTCCGTTAACCTTATGGGTCTTGATAACTCCTATTACTGTATTATTTTTGCTGTAGGAATAAACCTCGGCAAAAGCAGAGGTGAAGGATATGGCGAAAAACACCGAGGCAAACAGGACAATTTTCAATAATCTCATAAATCGAATAATAACCAACAATCGCAGCATAATTCAAGTAATTGACAAAATCTGACTTTATGTAGTTAAATATAAATCGCTTTTCGGGCGGATAGCTCAGCTGGGAGAGCACAGCCCTTACAAGGCTGGGGTCACAGGTTCGATCCCTGTTCCGCCTACCATAAACCGCTTTGGGGCGGTAGTTCAGCTGGTTAGAACGCCGGCCTGTCACGCCGGAGGTCGCGGGTTCGAGCCCCGTCCGCCCCGCCAGTTTTTTCTTTGTTTTTAAATTAGTTAATAAAATATTATGTAAAATTAACTGCCACCGGTGTGTCCCCAACCGTTATCGTCTCCGTTCTAACCGCTGACAGAAACAGACAAGAGGTAATGCAGCAGTAAAATAAGTATTTTATGCTATAATGTAAACTAATTCTTAATCGTATAGGTGATTATGAATACTCCCAAAGGTTTTCTTTTTTCTGCTGTTGAGGCGGCTATCAAGAAGCCCGGCAGGAAAGACCTCGCCCTTATATTTTCTGAGAGAGAGGCTGTTATTTCAGGCATGTTCACAAATAACAATGTTAAGGCTGCGCCTGTAAAACTCGATATGAAGCGGATTGAATCAGGCAGAGGGCAGGCCATTATCGTAAACAGCGGCAATGCCAATGCATGCACCGGCAAACAGGGAATGAAGGATGCTGTAGAGATGGCAGAAATGACCGCTAAAACACTCGGCGTGAAGACAGACAGAGTCTATGTCTGCTCAACAGGCGTTATAGGTACGCCCATGCCTATGGAACGTATCCGCTCTAAGATCACCGAGCTTGCAGATGATCTCGGAAGGAGAACAATCGGGGATGTTGCTGCTGCCATTATGACGACTGATACATTCCCAAAGGCAATAAGCAAAATAATAAAGATTGACGGCAAGGCAATTACCATTTCAGGTGTATGTAAAGGTGCAGGCATGATATGCCCGAACATGGCGACAATGCTCTGCTTTATCGTAACCGATGTCAATATAGATAAATCAGCCCTTGATAAGGCTTTAAAAAATGCCGTGCAGAAGTCGTTCAACCGCATAACTATTGACGGCGACATGTCAACGAATGATACGGTTCTGATTATGGCAAACGGCATGGCCGGCAATAAGGTAATAAGGCTGAAGGATAATTCGGGATTCAGAAAGTTTTCTGAGGCACTTTCAGATATAACCTACGAATTAAGCAGGATGATTGTAAGGGACGGAGAGGGTGCAACAAAGCTTGTGGAAATAGAGGTGAAAAACGCAAAGAATGAAAGAGATGCTGAAAAAGGCGCCTTTGCTATTGCAAATTCTTTGCTTGTGAAGACCGCAATATACGGCAATGATGCAAACTGGGGACGAATAATGGCAGCGCTTGGATACTCAGGGATAGCCATAAAAGAGGAAAAAACGGATATATATCTGAATGGTCTTAAAATAGTCAGCAAGGGTACGGGAATGGGCAAAGATAAAGAGGCGAATGAAAAATTAAAGAACAAGGAGATTAAGATAGTTGTTGATTTACATTTAGGAAAGGGCACGGCAAAGGTGCTTACCTGTGATTTGACAGAGGATTATGTAAAGATAAATGCGGAGTACAGGACATAAAAACAGTGAGGAGTTATGAGAATTTTTGAGTTGAAAAATGAGGCATTGGAATCGGAAAGTGGAGAGCATATCCTTGGCTTTAAAGAGACCGGAAGCCATGCCTGTTATATGATATACGGGATTTTAAAGCCGTCAGAAAAAGGAAGGGTAATAAAGCCCGGAGAGGGACATGAGGAAATTGTTCTTGCGATGAAGGGTGATATCGCAGTAACGGGACACTATGCAGGAACTTTGAAGGAAGGTTCTGCCCTTCATATTACAGGAGAGCATGAATGCTTTTTGGAGAATAAAAACATTTCTGAGGCCATCTACATAATCGCCGGTGGACATTCCGAAGGGAGGCATCACTGAAAGCTTGCAATAGTTTCCTCTTGATAAAATCCCCCTCGGTAAGCGATTATAAATAAGAGTTAAAAACGGTGCAGACCCTCCTATTTAACCGGATTCTCTGTCAATCGTTTTTGCCTCACAACTTTTTCAAGGGGTTATAATGGTGTGTTTTGAGTCTGCATTGCCGGAGCTTATAATTAAAGATAAAAGAATAAAGGTGCCTATCATTCAAGGCGGGATGGGAGTTGGGGTATCATTATACCCACTCGCGAGCGCTGTTGCAAAAGAGGGCGGTCTCGGTATTGTTTCGAGTGCCTGCCTTGACAGGCTTGTTTCAAAGAGAACTGGCAAAAAATACAATTCATATGAGGCTGCATATGAGGAGGTTTCCCTTGCAAAGGCAAAAGGCGGTTTTGCCGGCATCAATATAATGGGTGCCCTGGTAAGGGATTACAATGATTCGGTCAAGGGAGCGCTCGATGCCGGAGCTGATGCTATTATTTCTGGCGCTGGCCTGCCGCTCACTCTTCCTGCTATTCAGCCACCCAAAGATACCGCCCTTATACCTATAGTATCTTCTGCAAGGGCGCTTGAGATAATATGCAAAAAATGGGAGAGATTGGGCTACAGGCCTGATGCAGTAGTGCTTGAAGGACCTCTTGCCGGAGGGCATCTTGGATTTAAAATTGACCAGATAGATATAGAATCCAACAAACTCGAAAACCTTTTGCCTCCGGTTAAAGACATGGCAAAAAAGTATGGAGATTTCCCAGTCATAGTTGCCGGAGGAATTTACACATACGATGATATATCAAGATTTATAAAAATGGGGGCTGACGGCGTCCAGATGGGTACCAGGTTTCTCGCTACAGAGGAAAGCAGTGCATCGGGTGAATATAAGCAGGCTGTGATTGCGGCAAAGGAGGAGGATATTGTAGTTGCACACGATCCAGGCTCGCCATGCGGACTCCCGTTCAGAGTGATAAAACAATCTCCCATGTATGTTTCTGCACTTAAAAGGCTGAGACCTCCAAAATGTGACAAAGGCTATGTGCTTCTCAAGGATAAAGAAGGCAAGTTTACTATCTGTCCCGCAAAGGAAAGCAATGAACACCATTTCTGTATCTGCAATGGTCTTCTGAGTTCAGCCGGTTATAACCGTGACAAGGAAGAACCGCTCTATACCGTTGGGACAAATGCATCAAGGATTGACAGGATAGTTTCCGTAAAGGCATTGATGGATGAATTAACGGGTAAGACGCCATCTGCATCAGTTTAAAAAGCAGAAAGCCTATTTTGAAATAACTTTAACGAACTTCCTTTTGCCTGCCTTGATCAGATAATTTCCCCTTTTGAAGCCCTTTTGATGGTCGGTGATTTTCTGTTCATCAACGCTTACCGCTCCCTGTTTGATCAACCTCATTGCTTCGCCTGTGCTCGGCGTGACTCCTGACAGCTTCATAATCTTTGGAAGCCACATCTCCTCCTCATCCCATTGAAGCTCAAACACAGGTATTTCATCAGGAACGCCCTTTTCTTTAAAAATATGGTCGAATTCTTCCTTTGCATGTATTGCCGCTTCTTTGCCCCAATACCTCTCCACGATTTCCATCGCAAGGTTTTCCTTTGCCTTTTTAGGATGGACATTTCCTGACTTTAACCCTTCCTTAAGGTTATTGAATTCTTTTATGCTGATATGGCTTAACAATTCATAATATTTAATCATCAACTCATCGCTGATGGACATCAGCTTGCCGTACATATCTTTTGGCGGCTCCGAGATGCCGATATAATTGCCGAGGCTTTTTGACATCTTTTTTACGCCGTCAAGCCCTTCAAGTAATGGCATTATAACCAGAGATTGCGGCTCCTGACCATATTCCTGTTGTAACTCCCTTCCCATCAGGAGATTGAATCTCTGGTCTGTGCCTCCGAGTTCTACATCTATATTAAGCACAACAGAGTCGTAGCCCTGAAACAGCGGATACATGAATTCGTGCATGCCTATCGGGCTATGGCTTGTAAACCTTTGTTTAAAGTCTTCTCGTTCGAGCATTCTTGCAACGGTTTGTTTTGCCTGAAGTCTGACTATATCCATAGCAGTCAGATTCATAAGCCACTCGCTGTTGAATTTTATTATTGTCTTTTCTGGATCGAGGATTTTAAATATCTGCTCTTTGTATGTTTCAGCGTTTTTAAGCACTTCCTCCCTTGTTAAAGGTTTTCTTGTCTCTGATTTGCCTGTGGGGTCGCCAATCATGCCTGTGAAATCGCCGATAAGGAAGATAACCTCGTGTCCCAGTTCCTGAAACTGCCTCATTTTTTCAAGAAGAACTGTATGTCCCAAGTGTATGTCAGGGGCTGTAGGGTCAAAGCCTGCCTTGATCTTTAAAGGTCGATTTTCCTTGAAGGATTTTTCCAGTTTGTGAAGAAGCTCCTTTTCGAGAAGGATCTCGACAGTGCCTCTTTTTATTATCTCGAACTGTTTTTCTGGCGAAAGCATAACAGATATGATAAAACAGGCAATAGGCGATAGGCAATAGGCTATTTATTAATCTGCGTGCATTTCACAACATCCAGCTTTTGAAATCTCATACAGCCATTGCATGATATGCAGTCTGCCTTTTCTTTGCCTTCCTTGAATTTATTGGGCAGATCAGGCTCCCTGATGAGTGGCCTGGATATGGATATGAGATCTGCATCACCTTTTTGTAGGATATCTTCAGCCACGGATTTTGAGCGGATTCCACCTACGAGGATTACAGGTATGTTTAATTCTTTTTTGAACAGTCTTGAATTCTCTCTAAAGTAAGCCTCCTGTTCAGTGTTAAGTATATTTGGTTGTGCTGTTTTTGGTGTCGACTCATACATGCCGCCGCTTACTTCAATGGCATCTATACCCATCTCCTCAAGCCTTTTTGCAATCCTGACACTTTCTTCAGGAATCAATCCTCCCTCAATAAAATCATCCGCATTCATTTTTATCAGTATTGGATAATTGTCTCCCACCTCTTTTCTCATTGCTTTATAGACTTCTTCGAGGAAATGGAATCTTCTCTCCTCGTCTCCTCCCCAGTAGTCGTCTCTCCTGTTTGTGTGGGGTGAAAGGAATTCACTGATGAGATACCCATGGGCACCATGTATCTGTACACCGTCAAATCCTGCATACATCGCCCTTCTTGCAGCATCCCCGAATGCTTCAATAACTTCCCATATCTCTTCATTGGCCATTTCTCTCGGCGTGATTTTCGTTGACGGGTCATAGACTTCAGATGGTGCAATTGGCTGCAGACCTCCGAGCAGAGCAGGAAAACACTGTCTGCCTCCGTGAACAAGCTGGATTACTATTTTGCCACCAAGTTTATGAACGGCCTCTGTCAGGTGCTTTAATTTGTCTATGTAATAATCATTGTGAATACATATCATCTGCGGCACAGAACGGCCTGAGATATGCACAAGTGCATTGCCAGTGATGATTAGCCCGACCCCGCCTTTTGTGATATCCTCATAGAACTCTATCAGAATTTCTGTCACAAACCCGTCCTCATCCGCCCTCTTTTCATAAGTTGCAGAGCGGACGATACGGTTTTTAAGCTCCATTCCTGCTAAATTGTATGGTTCTAATAGCATATACACACCTCTCATTGTTTCAATAATATCATTTGTCGTCCGAGATTTTTTGTTCGATAAGATGAGATATTTTATCTTTTAATCCCGGCAATATCTTTTTAGCGGTCTTCCAGACCGTCTCATAATTCACACCAAAATATTCATGAATTATCTTATCTCTCATTCCGGCCATTTTCTTCCACGGAATAGAAGTGTCCCTGTCTCGTATAGACTTGGGAAGATTTTTCGTTGCTTCGCCAATAACCTCAAGACTCCTGATAACCGCATTTGATGCCATTTTGTCGTTCAGGAAGTCCTCATATGTCATCCCTTCAATAAATGACTCGATATCGTTTATTGAAGTCGCAATGTCAATAAGATAGTCTCTGTATTCTCTTTTCTTCACAGATATACAACTTCCTTCAGGATACGCTTGCCTATATAAGGCTTCAGAGCATCCTTTGTAACAAGGTCTACCTTTATCTCCAGTATATCGGAAAGATATTCTTCTAAATCGAGAAATTCAAAAAAGTCAGGGGTCTCTGTATATTCAACGAGGATGTCAACATCACTCCGTTTTTTTGGCTTTCCTCTCACATATGACCCAAATACTCCTATGGTCTTAACCTTGTATTTCTTTTCAAGGGTATCTCTGTGGGTTGCGAGAATATTTTTTATTTCATCAAGTTTCTTCATATTTGTTGATTCCCTGCCTCAAAACCTTTTTTCTAATTTTACTTAATTACAAAAAGTAAAAGCAAAAAACATCATTAATGAAAGGGCAATAGTCGTCAAAAACGGATTTGATGGAGTCGATTTTTGTGAGGATGTCGTTAATATTTCGAGTGCATGATTTCATTTTTTATAACCTTTTCTTGATGCTAATAAAATTTTCTTCTGATGATATACCATAAAGCATATCTGCTAATCTAATAATTCTTTCAACAGGAACTAACCTTCTAAATCTTCTACGCATCTTCGCATCTTTCTGAGAAATCAAATGTTTTACTATCTGACTAAATTCTTTCCACGGGCTTTTAAGTTCACTCGGAATATCAAGGTCAAAAAATTTTAATCCCTCTTGCGATAAAGCACTAACATTTTTAGATAAGACTTTTATGTAGTCTGAGTTGACATTGCCAGCTTCATGTAAGCACATATCGTAACTTTCAAATGTAATAAGTTTGTATATAAAATTATAAAAACTTATGAACGTTTTTTTTTCATTCTCAACTTCATGCAGTCGCTGAGTTCTGGGGTTGCTAATACCAATTCTTTCTTTCTGCAACGACTTAATTTTCCGTAATATAGTTTGTGGTTGAAGATTGCTATTCAGCAAACTTAATAAATCTTTTTTTTCTTTACCCTCAAGTCTATATTTCCCATTGTCGAAAAAAGGCATTGCCTCTCTGAATGTTGTAAAACTTTCCAAGTGAGGAAAATCTTTTCTGATTTGATCCTTACTGCTGAATATTCTTCTAATCCTGTGGCATCTGTTTTGAAATTCTCTGGTTATGTAACTTTTTTTTGCGACATTTTGGGTGCCTTCTGCATTTCCATAGACAGACCAAAATAGTCGATGTGGAGCAATATGGTGTTCCTCGATATATTGCCTTAGAATATCGCCAATATCCCACATTATTTCAAGAGCCTCTGTCCCTGAAATAATATTCTTGCTTTCCCTATACTTATTGTATAAAGGAGTTATTTGTTGTACTAAAAAATTTATGTTCATAAATCAATTGCTCAAATCCGATAAATTCTTTCCGGCCAAGTCTTGAAGCATTGACTCAAACTGATATACAAAATCCACCAAATCGCTAAAAAGAGATTTATTATACTCTGGTTGCGTTCCCTTTTTCGTATGAAATTTATCTTTGTAATGAACTGTAATTTCACCCGCTAAATAGGTTATTAGCCTTTGAGTGATTCTTGGCTCTCCTCTTCTTGAAATATCTATTCTTTTCTGAAAATCTGAATGCTGTTTAAATATCCTGATTTCGCTGCCGTAAATGTTGGAACGCATAGGTTCATTTGTAGCAGAATCGATATCCGGCTCTCTGTCATCAATCCTGATATTGAAACCGCTCTTTTTCTTTTCTCCACCTTTAAATTCACTATCCTCAAAAGGATTGTCAGTCTCTTTGTTTAAAGCATATTCTCCTTCGTTACCGCTTGGAATATTTCCTGAATTGCCGCCTGCACCTTTCCCTTCACCTTCGTTTTCGCCGATTCTCTCAACAGATGATTCTTCATGAGGATAGTTACCGCGGTCTTTTGAACCTACGCCTTCCTCGATGCCTTGTCCTGCACCGCCTTTCTGTAAATTAATTTCATTCCCTGACAGATAATCTGTTCTATAGTTCATAGAGTCTAATCGTGCCAGTTTTGATAGAGCCTGATTTAATCTGTCTTCCAACTCTTGGTAGTGTCTTTCCTCCGAGGTTTTGTTAACATCTTTTACTACATCCAAAATCAATGGTTCTATCTCAATAAGATAGCCAAACAATGCTCTTTTGCGGTTGCTATTTTTGAAGTCATCCTGTGCAATTGTTGGTTCCAAAAAATCGGACAAATCTATATATCCTGTAACATTTGGATGATCCCAAAGTTCGCTTTTATGATTGGATCTGAAACTTTTAATGTCTTTTATTTCAGCAATTCTTCTTCCTTTACAAATAAATACAGGTCTTTTATTTATTTCCTTGCCTTTTGTAACCTTTATAAAAATACGAATAGGTTTCCCTAATCTTAAATCAACGGGCTCCGGCACCCTTCCTCTTTTTGTATAACTCAATCTATCTACATCATCTTTATATTCGTCCCCTTCATATTTGTTGTAATCAAATGGCGTACAAATATATTCTCTTCTATCGCTAAATAATGGGCTATTTATACAACTTAACTGTATGGTAAGATTTTTTCTTCCTAACAACAGTTCAAAATGTTTTTCTATCTCGGCCTTTAGTTCTTCAATATCGATATATTTCCAAGTATCTTTTTCAAAACCTGATAAACATATTTCCGTTCCAGATGTATATCTAAAATTTTTAATTACCTTAGGGCTTGGGAAGGAGACATCGTCTTGTTTGTCTGCATTAAATTGTTCTTTTTCTATCGGAATATAAAGAGCATCATTTTTTTCAGTTTTAGAAGTTATTTCCAATTTTGAACATGCTGCCATAAACGAATAAATGCCATAGCCGAATTGACCATTAGTTGTGAAATCAGCTTTTTTATCAGAATTTCCAATACTTTGAACGACCTTGGTGAAATTAGTTATGCCAGAACAGTTGTCGGAAATAATGACCTTGCCGTTTCTGTAGTTATCTCCGTGGATTGTTAAAGCTATCTCTATAGATTTTGAGTATGCATTTTGTTTCTCATCATAAAAAGATTCTGCGCTGTCAATAGCGTTATCAATATATTCCATAAAAATTCTGTTAACCTCGGTATAAAGACTTGCTATGTTTGGAATTAATCTTGGTGATATGTGTAATGGTATCGACATTTATCTCCCCCTACAAAAACAAACTCTCTTCTTCGCCAAAGACGAATATTTTTACAGCTTAAACCTTTCCCTTTTCCCCGCCAGAAATTTGGCTTTTGTCAGTTTTAACTGCTTATCAATCTCTGAGAAAATTTTATTTACTTCTTCCTCTGTATACTCATAGGAGCTTTTATTAGAGCAGTTCCCCAATATTCTTATTTTCTCAAGGATATCGTTTGTTCTTTTGGCAGCTATTCTTTTAAACCGTTCGTTTCTGCTTTCCTGTTCCATATTCCTTCCTGAATATCAAAATTATATTTTAACAATAACAAAGCTATTTTTAAATGTCAAGCAAATAATTCTATTATTTATATAAATATGGATTTTTAAGTAACTGAGTGTCATGTGTAGGTGTTATAACTATAGATTTTCCTTATTGTCTGGAGTAGAATACTTATAAAAGCCATGCAAGAGAACTGTGCCATAAGGAAGCAAAAATGAACACGTCATCTTATAAAGAAAGAATTACCGTAGACCCTGACATTATGCTCAGGAAACCTATAATCAAGGGAACAAGGATAACGGTTGAGCTTATATTAAAAAAAGCTCTCAGAAGGTATGTCATTTGAAGATATATTGGAGGCATACCCCATCTTACAAAAGATGACATTTTGGCGGCCTTTTCAAAAAGATTCGGATAAGAGGAATTTTTTAGTCTAACTCTTGGCGAAATAAGATTTCATATTTTCACTCTTACTGCCAGTTTTATTGCCTCATTCATACTCGATGGATTGGCAATCCCTTTCCATGCTATGTCATAAGCTGTACCATGGTCGGGAGATGTCCTTATTATTGGCAGACCAATTGTAACATTAACGGCTTTGTCAAAGGCTATCATTTTAAGGGGTATCAAGCCCTGATCGTGATACATGCATACAATTATATCAAATTCACCATTATACGCCTTGTGGAACAGGGTGTCTGCCGGATACGGGCCAGAGACAGAAATGCCCGATGCCTGTGCTTCATTAACAGCCGGAATAATTTCTTTTATTTCTTCGTCTCCAAATATGCCTGTCTCTCCGGCGTGTGGATTCAATCCTGCAACTGCAATTTTAGGATTTTCTATGCCCATCATATCGCATGATTTTTTAGCGAGTGTGATAGTTTTCAGGACTTTTTCTTTTTTTATTAAATCCGGAACATTTTTTAGAGCGGTATGGATTGTTACGAGGATTAGTTTTAATTTATCGCTGTAAAACATCATGGCATAGTCTTTTGTGCTGGTCAACTCTGCCAGCATTTCGGTATGCCCGGGCCATTTAAATCCGGCTATTTTCAATGATTCCTTTGAAATAGGTGCAGTCACAATTGCATAAACTTCTTTATTTAATGCAAGCTCAACAGCCTTTTTGATATAGCTTACGCACGCCCTGCCGCCTTCGGCAGTAGGTTTGCATCTCTGGAAGTTTCTGTCTTTGATTTCACCGGTATTTATTATTTTGAGGCTATTCAGGTCTACCGGTATGTTCAGTTTCTCAACTGCTTCCTCAAGAACAGCGATGTCCCCGATGATAATAGGTTCGCATAATCCCTCGATTTCATGCGACATGATCGCTTTCAATACTATCTCAGGGCCTATGCCTGCCGGATCTCCTATTGTTATTGCTATTTTTTTAAGGGTAGTCATTTTACTGCTGCAAAATATTTACCCCTTCTGGAGGGGAGAATTCAAAGAGCTTATCCTTCAGTTCGGTATTTATTTTTACATCCTTCAGATAAATATTGATCCTGTTGGATAAAGTATCAATGATGGTGAGAGATTCTATCGGGAATTCTTCGCTGGATGTGGTGATTTCCACAGAAACTATATTGCCCATAGGTTTTTTAGGTTTCAGTAAGAGTTTCTGTTCCGACTTTGTCGATACATCGAATTCGTTTTTTATATTCCCGAACCCGCCCAAAAGGGCTATTGGAGCCTGTCCGTAGGTCGCCCTGTCGAATCTGGCCTTGAATGCCTGTTTTTCTTTTTTCTGGTAAATTATTATATCGTCGCCTGTGATATACACAATCTGCGGCTTGTCTCCCTTGTATTCCCATCTCATCTTTGGAGACTTTATAAAAAATTGGCCTTTATAAATATCTGTTCTTTTCAGGTCTTTTATATAGCTTTTCTGAATAAAACTCCCCTTGATATCCTTTATGTTTTCATACGCCTTCTGGATTCTCGTGACTTCATCATCAGCAAGGCAAAAGGCTAAAGGCAAAAAGCTAAAGATAAAGAAATAAAATAAAAATATTGTTAAGGTCTTACACCCATTGCCTCTCGCCTTATACCCTTTGCCTGTTTTCATTATCTTCTCCCCAGAAAATCCCTCGGTTTTCCCGCACCCTTTGGCGGTCCAACAAGACCGTCTTCCTCGAGGAGTTCCATCATCCTTGCTGCCCTGTTATAGCCGATTTTAAATCTCCTCTGAATAGACGAAATGGAGACCTCCCCAATAGATTCTGCAAACTCGATCACCCTCTGATACATTTCGTCCCTTTCGCCCGAGATGTCTATTCCCTTTTCCTGTTCATCTGCAACAACAATATTCTCAAAGGATGAGTAGTCAGGTGTTCCCTGTGTTTTTACAAATTCTGTTACTGATTTAACCTCAACGTCGCTTACATAAGCGCCATGAATTCTCATAATTTTAACGCCAGGCACCATAAAAAGCATATCTCCCTTTCCGAGGAGCTGTTCTGCGCCCTGCGCATCGAGTATTGTTCTTGAATCAACCTTTGATGTCACCTGAAAGGATATCCTTGCAGGGAAGTTTGCCTTAATGAGTCCTGTTATGACATCAACCGATGGCCTCTGTGTAGCAAGGATAAGATGAATCCCCGATGCCCTTGCCATCTGAGCAAGCCTTGCAATGGCATTTTCAACATCGCTCGGCGCTGTTAACATGAGGTCCGCGAGCTCATCTATAAATACCACGATATATGGAAGCCTTTCTGATTGAGATGCCTGCCTGTTGTAATTTTCTATATTCCTCGCACCCTTTTCAGCAAGGAGTCTGTATCTCCTCTCCATCTCAAAGACAACCTTTTTCAAGGCATCAGAAGCCTCTTTCGGACTTGTTATTACTGGTGATACGAGGTGCGGAATATCACTGTAAGCCGACAATTCGAGGAGTTTGGGGTCGACCATCAACATCCTGACCTCATCCGGCGTGGCCTTATAAAGGAGGCTCATTATCATTGCATTTATGGAAACGCTTTTGCCTGAGCCTGTTGCACCTGCTACTAATAGATGAGGCATCCTTGCAAGGTCTGTAATCACCGGATTTCCGAATATGTCTTTTCCGAGAGCGAGTGTAAGAAGGGAAGGACTTCTCTGGAAAATTTCTGATGAAATTATCTCTTTGAGGGAGACTGCTGCCCGCTCATTATTCGGGACTTCTATGCCTATGGTCGCCTTTCCTGCAATAGGATATACCCTGATGCTCGGTGCACGGAGGGCGAGGGCAAGGTCATCTGATAAAGAGACTATCCTGTTTATCTTTACTCCTGCAGCAGGTTCGAATTCATACATTGTTACTACAGGGCCTGGATGGGCCTGCTTTATCTTGCCATTGACACCAAAGTCAGAGAGTTTCTTTTCAAGGCCCGATGCTGCTGCATTGAGCTCTTCCTTTGTCGGCCCTGATATGCCTTCGGCATCCTTCAAAAAATCAAGGGGAGGGAGTTTGTAGCCACTGGTGTTTTCCCGTAAAGGTTTTTCTTTAGCCGGTTTTTGTAACGGAGCTGCTTTAATAAATGCTTCCTTATTTTTGGGCTCGCTGATTATAATTCCTGAGTCATAATCTTCTTGAATGGGTTCTTCCTTAATGCTTTTCTGCTTTTTTCTTTCAATAAAATACGAAAACAGTGAGACAGGACTCATGAGGATTATGGAAACAATAATGATGCCGATGCTCAGTATATATGCACCGATGCTCGAAAGCAGGCTTTCGAAGATGCCTGATAGAAAAAGGCCTATGAGTCCACCCGGAGGATCGATTTTCAGTGCCGTGGTTTCAGATAAAAGGTGTAATAGCATCGATAAGGAAGGCAGGAAAAGAAATGTGCCAAGCACATGAATCATGTTTCTTTCTTTTCCCATGATCTTCCTGACTCCATAAATTATGAGAAAGGCGGGTATTAAAAGGCCAGAAAAGCCTATGGTCGAAAATATGATATCGGAGAGGTATGCACCCACAATGCCGCCGTAATTCTTTGGCGGTGTATTGGAAAATGTGAGCAGCGACCTGTCCCATTTGTGGTACGTAAAAAGTGAGAGGGCGAGGTATAGTCCTCCAAGGACTGCAATAACGCCTGCTATCTCCTGCAGCCGCCTGCTTCTGTTGGTGGAAACGATGTCAATCTCTTTCTGCATTTTTCAAAACCTTACTACCTTTAAAATATGCATGTCAGGTGCGGCGATAAGACTTTAAACCCCGTATTTGTAGAAACATTTATCTTGTATCCGTCATCTACTACATTGGATACTTATAGTGTAATGCACTTATTATCTTTATATAATACACTTGAAACAGCACTTTTTAAAGTCTTTGAGCCGTGCCTGACATGCAATATCGCTCATATTAGTACAGATAGTAAAAAAGTATAACCGTGCCGAAGATAATACGGTATATTGCAAAGGAGTTGAAGGTATGCCTTGTAACGAATCCTAAAAATGCCTTTATAACGAGCAGTGCAGAGAAGAAGGAGATAAAAAAGCCTGTCGCAAAAACAGGCATATCGCTTAAGTTTAGATTATGAATACTTTTTAATAGATCGTACGATGTTGCAGCAAACATGGTCGGTATTGCTAAGAAAAAGGAAAACTCGGTAGCCGTTTTCCGCTCCAGACCAAAGCACATGGCGCCCATTATTGTCGCTCCTGCCCTTGAAACACCCGGAAAAAGAGACAATGTCTGTGCCAGACCGATGCCCAAAGCCCGTTTAAGAGAAACTTCATCCACATCCACGACAACAGGGTTTCTGACAATCCTTTCGATGATAAGCATAGCAATACCTCCGGATATAAGTGCAAAGGCAACGGTCAGAGGATTAAACAGGTAATGCTTTATAAGGGAGTGTGTCAGAAGCCCAAAAAATGCAGCAGGCAGAAATGCTATAAAAAGGTTTAATAAAAATTTGTTTGTCCTACTTGTGCCAATCCCTTTTATGGACGATAATACCCGCTCACGATACATCCATACCACCGCAAGAATCGCTCCGAGCTGTATGAATACCTCAAAGGTCTTTGCCTTATCACCTGTAAAGCCGAGCAGATCCCCTGCAAGGATAAGGTGGCCTGTTGAAGACACGGGTAGAAATTCAGTAATACCCTCTACTATACCCAATATTATTGCCTTAAATATCAAATTTATCCTTTTCAGCGAGGGCCTTGAGGTCTGCTGTTATCTCCTTTGAGAATGGGTTCAGCTCCCATGCCTTTTTAATGGCATCAATTGCCTTGTCCTTGACACTCATCTCGAGGTAGGTCTTGCCCATGCTGTAATATGCATGGGCATTATTGGGATTTATTTTAAGGATTCCATTATATATCTCTATTGCCTGTTCAGGCTGCCCCACTTTTCTGTATGCCTCTGCAAGGCTCTGCATTATCGACGTATCCGAAGGATTCTTTTTATATGCCTTAACAAGTATCTCCAGTGCCTTTTCGTTTTCATTTTTTGCCAGATACAACTCTCCCATCAAATGCCCGGATGTGGAGACATCCTGCCTGACATCGGATACCGCGTCCTTCAATATATTCTCTGCCCTATCTGTCTCTCCCCCCCTGTTATAAAGCTTGCTCAGCGTAATAAGCCTGTCGGTGTTTGAAGGACTTATATCGTGGGCAGCCTCATAATACTTGATTGCAGACTGCACATCCCCCATGTCTTCATATATCTCCCCGATGGCATCATATGCCTTTACAAAGAGGGGCTTTTTAGCGATTGCATTTTTGAAGGATTCGATTGCCTTGTCCGTTTCTCCTTTTGCAAGGTACAACTGGCCAAAGTTGTAAATGATTGTTGGAGACTCCGGCGCCATTTCTAATGCCTTTTTAAGTTCATTTTCCGCCGACTGCAAGTCCCTGCCCTCCAGATATTGCTGGAAATTTTTCAGGTGCGTCTCGATGGAAGATGGCTTGAATTTTTTGCTTAATACCGCTGCTATTTTATCTTCAAGCGTGGCCATGACAAAAGGCTTTATGATATACCCTGCTCCTCCTTCTTCTGCTGCCCTTGCCACTGTATGTCTCCTTATCTCTGCTGTGACGAATATGAAAATTATGTCACTGTATTTTTTATTTTCCCTTACGGTTTTAAATAGTTCAAGCCCTGTCATTTCAGGCATGTTAATGTCGCAGATAACGAGGTCTATCTTTGATGTTTGAATAATAGTGAAGGCCTCTTTCCCATCCACAGCAGTGATAATGCTTTTAAAGCCCATCCTCGTCAGCATGTTGCTTACTGTTTTGCGCATGGACGATTCATCGTCAACAACAAGACAATTTATATGAAGATATTCCATGGGGATTGCCATCAGTGTATTCCCTCCTTTAGAGTCTCCGGCAGGGTAAAAATAAACCTCGCTCCACGGTCTTCGGAATCTTCAACCCATATATCTCCACCGTGTGCATTCACCACGAGTTTACAGAATGTCAATCCAAGTCCCGTACTTGTCTTTCTCTGTTTGGTCTCTCCTTCCATCTGGAAGAATTTGTCAAATATTTTCTCTTTAAGGTCATCAGGAATACCCTTGCCCTGATCGGCTATGCTAATTATGGTCTCTTTTTTGTTTTCGTTATATTGAATTGTGAAATCAATCCTTCCTCCATCAGGAGAATGTTCTATGGCATTTCTTAAGAGGTTTGTTATTGTCCTGCCTATGAGGTTTTCATCGATATAACAGATGTGGGAACTCCCCTCAAATACAAGCTCGATATTCCTGCGTGTAAGCACATTTTTAAAGGATGCTATCTCTCTTTTGGCCAGGGTGTAGATGTCTGTTTCCTCCCTGTATATCATTATTTTTCCTTCTTCGAGTTTCAGTGTATCGAGGATGTTCATGACCATGTTCTGCATTTTATAGACATCTTCAGTAGCAAGATTGACATACTCGAACTGCTGCGGCGTGAGAGGCTCATAATTCAACATATCCAGGTTAGCCATAATTGTGGTGATCGGGCCTTTGAGGTCATGCACGATAAAACTCGTAAGGTTTGTCCTTAGTTCATCCAGTTCCATAAGACGTTTGTTTGTTTCTTCGAGTTTTTTTACCTTTTTTTCCAGCAAATCCTTTGTTTGTGCGGCATAGATGTAGGGCGCCAGATGTTCCACTATATCTATTACAGTAGCCTCATGTTTTTTGGTAAAGGGCTTTCCATCCTCTGAATCCGTGAGGTTTATTACGCCTAACTTTTTGTCCATATACTTTATGGGGATACTGATCGAGAATTCTGAAGAATATTGCGAAGAGTCCAATGGTGTGAAAAACGATCGTCTATTTTCATCGGAATAGAATGGCTTGTCGTCTATCAGTGCACGGGTGGAGATGGTGACATCGCAGAGTTTTCTCTTGAGGCCTACAATCTCATGGTTTGTGGCTGCCTTTACTTCCAGTGTCAGGTCGTCAGGATTGATTATCATTATGGAACATCTCTTTACACGGAGGCATTTTGTTAAAATATTGACCACATCCTGCAGTTTTTCATCGAATGGAATATCCTGCCGCAGGAGGGTCTTGCCGATTTTGTATTTTTCGCACAGGTCGTATGACATGACGGTATTAATTATATCACAAGATTAATCTCAGGATACATAAAAAGGGGGATTTCGTGAGGGGGACTGAGTCCCCCTTACGGGTACAAGACACCTTTTAGATCATAATCATAGGCATCAACAATTTCAATAGTAACAAGGTCGCCGACTTTAACAGAAGGCAGAGGACAGAAGTCAGCAGACAGACTTTCTTTTTCTGTATTCTGTATTCTGTGTTCTGTACTCTGAATTATAACGACCCCATCTATCTCCGGGGCATGGGAATAGAGCCGCGCAATAGCAGTATTACCGTCAACCTCGTCTATTATCGCCTCGTATCTTCTGCCGATGAGTTCCATGTTCTTCTCAAGGGATATGAGCGCCTGTCTTTTCATTATCTCATCAAGCCTTCTGTCTTTCACCTTCTCCGGTACATGCCCTTTGAGTTTTGAAGCAGGGGTGTCTTCCTCTTTTGAGTATTTGAATACACCGAGCCTGTCAAATCTCATCTCTTCAATGAAATCCACAAGCCCTTGGAAATCCTCTTCTGTCTCGCCAGGGAATCCCACTATAAATGTGGTTCTGAGAGCAACCCCGGGTATTGTCCGCCTGATATTCCTTATCAGCTTAATATATTCCTTTCTGGTTCCTCTCCTTCCCATCAACCTCAAGATTTTATCCTCTGAGTGCTGGAGGGGTATATCGAGGTACTTCTGTATTTTGTCTTCTTTTGCTATAAGCTCCAGTAATTCGTCGGTTATCTCTGTTGGATAAAGATACAGAAGTCTGATGCGGAAGTCGCCTTTTATTGAAGCAAGGTCTTTTAATAGGGAAACAAGATTGTAGTTTTCAAATTCCTTTCCATACTTTGTGATGTCCTGCGCCACAAGTATCAGTTCTCTGACGCCGTTCTTGATATGTTCCCCTGCTTCTTTCAACATTTTTTCAGGCGGAATGCTCCTGAACTTTCCCCTAATGGAAGGTATAACGCAGAAGGTACATTTTTTATCGCACCCCTCGGCGATTTTAAGATAAGCATATGACGAGGCGATAGGCAATGAGCGATAGGTAACAGGTATCTTAATATCTCCTATATCCTTTTTCCTTTTGCCTTTCACCAGATCCTTGCAGTATGCGATTATACTGTTATCTTCTCCGACTCCAAATATCGCGTCCATCTCAGGGATTTCCTTTATAAGCTCATCCCTGTATCTTTTTGCGAGACAGCCGAATACGACAAGCTTTGCCTTTTTGCCTTTAATCCTGGCAAGCCTCAGTATCTCTTCTATGGATTCTTCCTTTGCATCCCTTATAAAGCCGCAGGTATTGACGAGGATAATATCCGCATCGTTTGCATCATCCACATGGATAAATCCTTCTAATTCAAATCTTCTTGCCAGATGTCCTGAATCGACAACGTTTTTCGGACAGCCGAGGGTTGTAATGTTAATCTTAGTCAATCTTATTTCCTCACTGAAATACTATTTACCGATCCAGCAATAAGGATAAGTCTCTTCCGTTCAGAAGCTCTGTTTTGACAGTTCTAATGCTCCTTTCACTACAGCCGCAAAACTCACCCTTCGGGTTCAAACACTTACGGCTGTTTAACGCTCCAGTCGCAAAGAACTGTTACCAAAACATCGCTATTCACTTCAGAGCCCCATTCTTATCGCTGGATTTGGGATTTAATTGAATATAATATTTATTTATAATAACATGAATTTGCTAACTTACACTTACATTCTCGCCGATGGAGTGAAGGTGCCGAGACGGGTATTTCTGAGTGATTGTAAAACCCTGATGGATGCAGAGATATTTGTCGAAATTGTCGAGCGAGTCTAAAATCATTCGATTATTGTATCACATGCAGGCGGTAAAACATTAAAGCTCTTTAAAATTGTTATAATGGTATAGACTATGCTCGATTGGACAGAATATATAAAGATTTTTACCACTCTGCTGGCTATAGTAGACCCTCTTGCTATTATTCCAATTTTTGTAAGTCTTACAAAGGATTCTACCGACTATGATCGCAGGCATATAGCTAAGATTACGAGCATATCAGTTGCTATTATATTAACTGTAGCTACTTTGATAGGAAAGCCCTTATTGAATTTTTTTGGTGTAAGCATAGCATCTTTCAAGGTAGGCGGTGGCATTCTTTTGTTGTTAATGGCGATTGCTATGATGCAGGCAAAACGCACAGAGGGCAAGCAGACTCCCGAGGAAGCCGAAGAAGCCGAAGAGAAGGACAGTATTGCGGTAGTACCGATAGCTATGCCTTTACTTGCCGGACCTGGTGCAATATCTACAGTGATAATTTACTCTGATACATCAACCGAACCCTTGCATATTACTTTTATAATCATCACTATTCTTTTAGTAGCTATGTTGACCTGGGTATTTCTGAATATAGCTATCCCTGTCAGTCGTATGCTTGGCAAGACAGGGATAAATATAATGGTTCGTCTTATGGGTTTGCTGTTGGCTGCTATTGCAGCAGAATTTATTACAGGTGGGCTTCTTCAATTGCTTCCTGGACTCGGGAAATAGACTTTGTTTTACTCCTGCCTGCTTCTCATTACTGCCTGATAGATTATTATATAGCCTGCTATTGCGGATAGAAGTCCGAGAAGGGTGGTTCCAAAGACAAAGGGCAATAAAAGATGGCTCATTTCGTTTAATAGATAGTTAAAGCTTATATTATTCCAGTCGATAGCCGGTATTATCTTCTTTACACCCAGTAATTTGGCGCCGAACCATGTGGCAAATGTATATATTGGCACGATAGTCCACGGATTGGTTACATAAACGCCGATAATGGTCACAAACTTATTCAGCCTGAAAATCCATGCGGCTGCAATGCCCAATACAGTGTGCAGCCCCAAAATCGGCGACATGCCGATAAAGACCCCCACTGCAAAGGATATTGCTATCTTTTTTGGAGAATCCTTAACGCTGAAAATTGCTGCTAACTTATCCCGAAGTGCCAAAATGCTGATACCCCTCTGTCTTTAAGGCAGATTCTTTGCCTGATTTGTCTACAACAACTCTGTCCTTTTCTATGATTTCACCTATACAGGTTGTCTTTAAAATTTCGAATTTCGAATTTCGAATTTCGAATTTAATTTCCGGCGGCGCTGTAAATAAAAGCTCATAATCTTCACCGCCTGATGTTGCAAGGTGTATTGAGTCTAATTTCATAATCTCTGCTGTTTTTTTCATCTCATCAGACATTGGTATTTTATTGAGATAAACCCTTGCTCCCACATTGCTTTCATCGCATATCCTGCACAGATCAATAAACAGGCCATCGCTTATGTCTATCATTGCCGTGGCATAATTTGCAATTTCAGCAGAATCCCTCGCAACAGGCATGAGATGCCTTCTGAGCAACGGCTCGGCAATATCCCAATCGATTGTATTTTTCAACTCATTACTCCAATACTCCAAAACTCCAATATTTTTATGACTATTATTCCAGTACTCCAGATTTTTGATTATCTCCTTTGATTCGTCTGTAAGCCTTTTCAATATTTCCAGTCCGCATGCAGAATCGCCTGGAGTGCCGGTCACATAAATCTTATCTCCTACAGATGCCCTACCCCTTGTGATAACCTTATCGCCTGCGCCAATTATTGTAGCAGAAAGTACCATATCGTTTTCTGTTGCACACAGGTCTCCACCCACCAGGCTCACTCCGTAGATATTCATTGCACTGAAGATCCCTTCATACATCTTCCAGAATGTATTTTCATCCTCTTCTTTCTTCATTGCTATATTCAGGAAAAGGTACTTTGGTCTGCCGCCCATGGCAAATATATCGCTTGCATTGACAGATACCAGTTTAAAACCGAGATGGAAAGGGGAGGTAAAGCTCAGATCAAAATGGATCCTCTCGTTCATCATATCCGTCGTAACAAGGATTTTTTCCTTTTGAGGGGCTATAACAGCAGCATCATCGCCGATGCCGACTATGACGCTGCTGCCATTAATCTTAGAATAAGAGCTAAACCTTTTTCTTACTTCCCTTAGAAGCTCTAACTCTCCTATTTGATGGAGTTTCATTTTTTATGCCTGACTTTACCTTTAAGCCTTTTATGCTGCGAATATTCTTGTTATTGGCCGGTGAAGCTACCATGGCCTTAGCTTTAGTAACCTCTACCTTCTTAACCTTTGTACCCCTTTTATCTCCACCGATGGCTGTTTTCAAGACATCATCCATTGTTTCGGCGAGGATGAAGTTCATGCCTTCCTTGACATACTTGGGAAGGTCTTCGAGATCCTTCTTGTTCCTGTGAGGTATTATTACGGTCTTTATCCCCATTCTTTTGGCAGCTAATGTCTTTTCCTTTAGTCCTCCTATGGGGAGAACCCTGCCTCTTAATGTTACTTCCCCTGTCATGGCAACATCTTTTTTCACAGGTTTTCCTGTAAGTGCCGAAGCTATAGCAGTTGCCATTGTTATGCCTGCTGAAGGCCCGTCCTTTGGAATGGCGCCTGCCGGAACATGTATATGCAGATCAACCTTTGAGAATGCATCTTCGCTTATGTTCAGTTGCTTTGCCCGTGACCTTACATAGCTCAATGCAGCCTGTGCAGATTCCTTCATGACATCTCCCAACTGCCCTGTAAGAGTAAGGCTTCCCTTGCCCTTCATGGTTGTGGCTTCCACATATATGACATCCCCACCGGCCTCTGTCCATGCAAGACCTGTAGAGACCCCAACTTCGTCTTTTTTCATCTCCTCTTCGGGTAGATATTTGGGCACACCGAGATATTTCTGGACATTGCCTGCAGTGATATCGAATTTCTTTGCCTTTCCCTCTGCAACCTGTTTTGCTACTTTTCTGCAGAGGTTGGCTATCTCACGCTCGAGGTTTCTGACTCCTGCCTCCCTCGTGTAGTGTGATATTATCTGCGAGATGGCAGAGTCGCTCAGCTTTAATATCTTAGATGTTATGCCGTGTTCTTCAAGCTGTTTTGGGATAAGATATTTTTTAGCTATCTCCAGTTTTTCCTCTTCAGTATAACCTGAAAGATATAATATCTCCATCCTGTCCCTTAACGGCCCGGGTATGGTATCTGCAAGATTCCCTGTTGTTATGAACATTACATTGGACAGGTCAAAGGGAACTGCCAGATAATGGTCCATGAACGAATTGTTCTGCTCTGGATCAAGTACTTCAAGAAGTGCAGAAGACGGGTCTCCCCTGAAGTCCATTCCGATCTTGTCTATCTCATCAAGCATAAATACGGGATTGTTTGTCCCTGCCTGTTTTATTCCCTGTATAATCCTGCCTGGGAGGGCGCCCACATATGTCCTCCTGTGTCCCCTGATTTCCGCCTCGTCACGAACGCCTCCGAGGGACATCCTGACGAATTCTCTTCCGAGAGAACGGGCTATGGAACGGCCGAGGGATGTCTTTCCAACGCCAGGAGGCCCGATGAAGCATAGAATGGGGCCCTTCATCTTCTCTTTGAGCTTTCTGACACTGAGGTATTCGAGTATTCTTTCTTTGACCTTTTCGAGGTCATAGTGATCCTCATTCAAAACCTTCTCAGCCACCTTTATATCGAGCTGATCCTTTGTGCTATTAGACCACGGCAGCTCTGTAAGCCATTCGAGGTATGTCCTTATTGTTCCAGCCTCAGCGCTGTCAGGATGCATCTTCTCCAACCGCTTTAGCTGCTTTTCCGCCTCTTTCATTACCTTCTCCGGCATCTTTGCTTCTTCTATCTTTTTCTTAAACTCCCTTATCTCTTCCGCACGCTCGTCTATCTCTCCAAGTTCCCTCTGTATTGCCTTAAGCTGTTCGCGCAGGAAGTATTCCCTCTGCGTCTTGTCTATTTCCCCCCGTGCCTCTGTCTGGATCTTCTGCTGTATGGTTAATAACTGTATCTCTCTGGTCAGTATTTCGCTTATCTTTTTTAATCTCTCTATGGGGTCTGCCATCTCCAGTATCTCCTGCGCCTGCTCTGTTTTGAGGCCGAGGTTGGATGCGATCAGGTCTGCGAGCCTGCCGGGATCGTCTATGTTTTCTATGACTACCATCACATCTGGCAGGATAGTTCTTCCGAGAGATACTGCCTTATCCATCTGTTCCTTGACATTCCTTATCAATGCCTCGTTCTCAAGGGTCATCTCCACAGGTTTCTCTTCTGCCATCTTTTCTATCTCAGCCATGAAGAATGGTTCCTGCTGCGAGAAATTGACCACTCTTGCCTTGCTTAATCCCTGTGCAAGTATCTTCACCCGTCCATCCGGGAGTTTCAGCATTCTCATGATCATGCATACAGTACCAATGGAATAAAGGTCATTAGGCGTAGGCGTTTCCACATTCAGGTCTTTCTGGGTAAGCAGCAATATCATCCTGTTTGTATTGAGGGAGTGGTCGATTGCCTTTATCGATACATCCCTACCTACGAACAATGGGAGTATCATGTAAGGGAAAACCACAATATCCCTTGCAGGCAGCACCGGCAATGTAGCTGGAATCTCTATCTGCTCTTTTTCGGTATTCTTATTCGCTTCTGCCATCTATATTTCCTCCAACACTCATTTACTTATTTTCTCTATTTTAATTTTTATCAACTTGCCCTTCAGCTTGGGGAATTTTACCGTTACAACACCATTGCTATAAAATGCATCTCCTGCCACGGTATTGACATGGATGGGTATCTTCATTACACGCCTGAATTCCCTTGTGCCTCTTTCCATGCACAAATATTTTTGTAATTCGTCATCGGTGTCGGTCATCATTCCTTCGATAATAAGCAAATCCTCATAGACCATTACGGATAGATTGGTCAGGTCTATCCCCGGAAGGTCGACCTCAAAAACAAGGTCATCTGCGGTCTCATAAATGTCTATCAGAGGCCCTGTGCAGGTCTCTGCCTCATAATAAAACAAGCCTTTTAAGACATTTTTCATGGTAAATCTTTGACTTTTTCAACCAGATACTTCTTAAAGCCCTCTGATAATTCCTTATTCTTAAGGGCAAAGTCAACCGTTGCCTGCAAATACCCCAGTTTATCGCCAGCATCGTATCTCTTTCCTTTTATCAGATAGCCATAAACGGGGGTCTTTTTTACAAGGCTTTTTAATGCATCGGTCAGTTGTATCTCGCCTCCAGCCCCCGGCTTCTGCCTTTCGAGGATCTTGAATATTTCTGGCGTCAGTATATACCTACCTATTATAGCTAAATTTGAAGGGGCTTTGTCAGGGGCAGGCTTTTCCACCATGTTCTTAATTTTATACACAGCACCTTCTTGCTTGCCATCGACAATACCATAGCGGTGAACCTCAGACTTCGGAACCTCTTGTAGCGCAATTACAGGACATTTCTTCTTTTCATAGACCGTAATCATCTCTTTTAATAGCGGGTACCCAGGGTCTATGACATCATCGCTTAAAATAACCGCAAAAGGCTCGTCCTTAACAAAAGGCCTGGCGCACAGTATTGCATGACCGAGGCCGAGGGGAACCCTCTGCCGTATGTATGCGAGATTGATGTTATTTAACTTATTGAGTTCTTTTAGTATCGTTTCTTTGCCGGATGCCCTCAGTTTCTCTTCCAGCCTGTATGCAGTGTCGAAATGGTCTTCAATGGCCCTTTTATATTTGCCTGTAATGATAATAAAATCCTTTATGCCGCACGATAAAGACTCCTCCACTGCATACTGGATCAATGGTTTATCGACTATTGGCATCATTTCTTTTGGCGATGCCTTGGTGGCAGGCAGAAATCTCGTACCGAGACCTGCTGCAGGGAGTATAGCCTTTTTAATTGTTGTTTTCATATCCCTCTTACTTCCTACTTATTACTTAGACTATGGTGCCGGAGACGAGACTCGAACTCGTACAGGTCAGAGACCCGAGGGATTTTAAGTCCCTTGCGTCTACCAATTCCGCCACTCCGGCATCCTCATAAGATACTAAAAAACAGCCTGAAAGTGCAACTTAACCTTGAATAATCCTGCCTTCAGACATAATGAGCATGGTGTCTCCAAGCCTCTCGGCCTGCGACATGTCATGGGTGGTAATGACTATGGTGGATTTGTCTTTTCTTTTCATATTTAAAATAATATTTTCTATTATTTCTGTGTTCTCCATATCGACCGAGGCTGTTGGTTCGTCAAGAAAGAGTATCTCGGGCTCTATGGCCATTGCCCTCGCTATGCCGAGCCTCTGAGTTTCACCGCTTGAAAGAGTGAGGGCATTTTGATCTTTTTTGTGCGCCAGACCGACAAAGTCCAGTGCCTTGTTAACCCTTTCCTCCATTTTATTGCCTTTTATTCCCCTGATTTTTAATCCGTAAGCCACATTTTTGAAGACGGTTGTATTGAACACTCCAACTTTAGGCAATACAAGGGTCATCCTGCGTTTCAGTTCTGTGTCTTTCTTAATAATATTACTGCCGGAGAGATAATTAATCTCTCCCCTATCAGGCGGTTCGAGAAGGGCGCATATTCTCAGGAGTGTGGATTTGCCACTGCCGTTATGTCCTGTCAATACATAGATACCGCCCCTGTCAAATGAAAACGAGCAGCCTTTTAACACAGACCTTCCGTTATAGCTTTTATAAATATTGGATATGCGTAATGTCATATTCATTTGCACCAATTCACCTCTTCACCAATATTATTTAACCATGCCTTTCTTCTGAATAAAATGAAGTACTACATTTATAAGCAGCGAGATTGTCAAGAGTATTATTCCCAGAGCAAGGGCGAGCTCGAAATTCCCTTTGTCTGTCTCAAGTGCAATGGTGGTTGTCACAACCCTTGTGTAACCCGCAATATTCCCTCCCACAATCAGTATTGCGCCAACTTCTGCCATCACTCTCCCAAATGCTGCGATAACACCCGACATTATTCCGTATCTTGCCTCTTTTATTATTGTAATTGTTGTTTGAAAAGGTGTTGCACCGAGGGTCATCGATGCCTGTTTAATTATTGGATCAACCCCGACAATGGCTGAATGGCAAAGGGATACCACAATTGGCAGCGCAAGGATTGTCTGCGCAATGACCATTGCTGACGGCGTATAGAGAAGCCCCATAAATCCGAGAGGGCCGCTCCTTGACAGCAAAATATAAACGAAGAGGCCGACAACAACAGGAGGAAGACCCATGAATGTATTCATGAGGCTTATGACGAATCCCTTTGCAGGGAATTTTTTCAAACCGAGGATGGCGGACAGGGGAATGCCGATAACAGCCGAAACCAAAAGGGCTGAGCCAGAGACTTTAAGGGATAAAAATATAATGCCTAAAAGCTCTGTATTGAGATTAAAAATAAGTATAAATGCCTTTTTGAATCCCTCTATTATTGAATCCATAACAATCTCATGTATCGCAGAAGGGTAAGGCTGGCTTGAAGCAAAATTTCTGGGTTCGATACTTCCTTTTATTTTGCATTAGGAATAAACAACTGATTTCTATCTTTATCCTTAAATGACGCAATGGTATGTTGTCCCTCCTTTGATATAAGCCAGTTTATGAACTCCATAGCCTCTTTGTATTTTACATGCTTATGCTTCTGAGGATTTACTGCCATAACACCATACTGATTGAATAATATGGGGTCGCCCTCAAGGACAATTATCATTTCAAGCCTGTCTTTATCCTTTGTCGCAAGCCATGTGCCTCTGTCCGTAAGTGTGTATGCACGTTTTTCATTGGCAATCCTCTGTGTCTTTTCCATTCCCTGCCCGACCTCAAGATACCATTTATGTCCTTCCGGCTCGATGACTAATTTTTTCCATATAGACAATTCCTTTGTATGAGTTCCTGATTTATCTCCCCTCGATACAAATGGATAATTACTCTCTGCAATCTTTTTGAAAGCCTCTGTTGCTGACTTTATGGCTTTTATTTTCAAAGGATCATTGGCAGGACCGATAATAACGAAATCGTTATACATAACATCATGGCGGTTCACGAAATATCCCTCCTGAACAGCCTTTAATTCCTGCTCCTTTGCATGGACAAAGACCACATCGGCATCTCCCCTTTTGCCTATCTCGATTGCGGCTCCTGTGCCAACAGCGACTACATCGACTTTAATGCCTGCCTTTTTCTCAAATATTGGAAGGATGTAATCGAATAATCCCGAATTCTGCGTGCTCGTTGTTGATGCACAGCGGATGCGGGTCTCGGCAGATGATGCTGAAGGGAAAAATACACAGGATAAAATCATTAATAGAAAAATTCCTCTGAACTTCGTAATGCCTCCCTTGAACATATGATTTGGCTCATTTGTGAGTAATGATAAAATTGATTAATATTATACAAATATACAAGGAATTTCCACAGAGGGTCTCGATGATTTTTTATATTGCCTTTGCCGTATTTGCTTATTATTTAATTCGGATGCCGGCTATTATACTCCGCCACTCATCGATAATACGATATTCTCCTTGACGCTCTATAAGCTGAAACTCAAGGCCACAGGATGGATTGAGGTAATAAAAGGCACAGCCTTTCTTGTGCTTATAAGCTCTTTTTTCATAGTAAAAATATTTTCCCCTTGACAATATATTCAAATATTATTATATTTTTATTCAGGCATATAATTGGAGGTAATAAGTAGATGCGTTCAATAGGAAAAAGAATAGAGCTTTTAAAAGTAGTAGCCCACCCGGTGAGGATAAAGATACTTGAGGAGCTTACAAAAGGCGTGAAGTGCGTAAGTGATTTTGAGGAGTTTCTTGAGATTAGCCAGCCCAATGTGTCCCAGCATCTGTCTCTCTTAAGAAGATTCGGCGTCATTGATTACTATGTTGACGGAAGGCTCAGGTGCTATTTTTTAAAAGACCCGATTGTTCCAGACATCATCAAACTTCTAAATAGAGATTATTATGAAGAATTGCCTGCTCCTGCATGTTGTCCTGTAACTAAAAAAGGGAAATATCCCGGGCAAAAAAGGAGGTAATAGATGCAAAAAGAAATTGTCATGTTTCTTTCGACAACACCTTACAGTTTTGAAAACACACACACCATATTCAAGCTCGCAGATGCTGCACTAAGGAAGGGACAAAAGGTGAGGCTTGTTGCGTCTGGAGATGGTGTTTTCTCAATTGTCAAAGGACAGGTTCCGCGGGCATTGTCTGCACTGGAAGACCTTGTGAGCAGGGGGCTCAAAGTTGACATATGAACAGGCTGCATGCAGCTCCGCGGTCTTGCGGACGAAGATTCAGTTGAGGGAGGAGAGATGAGCTCCCTGAAGGGATTATTTAATGTTATCAAAACAAAGCCAGTGTTCCTGAATTTCGGCGTGTAGGAGGTATTATGGGAAGCGTATGCATAATTTTAAGGAGGCCGCCTTACGGCTCGGTTGACGCATCCGAGGCTGTACGCCATGCACTCGGCGGTTTGACCAACGAGATGGATGTAAAACTCATACTCCTTGACGGAGGTGTGGCTGCCGCAAGGAAAGGTCACAACGTGTCAGGCACGGAATATTCGAGCATCGAAGAAGGGATAAAAGACTGCATAGATATGGGCGCTCTTGTATACGCGGATAAGGCATCGATGAAGGATCACCACATCGAGAGTGGAGATATTATAGAGGGAGTAATAATTGCCAACGGCTCAGAGATTGCCGAAGTTATAAAAGAATCGGATACAACCATGATTTTTTAGGGAGGTTTTTATGCTTGTAATTATAAAAAGTGCGCCGGATACTCCGGAGGGTAAAAGGGGAATAAAACTCGCAAGGGATATGGCGGCTGATATTTGTCTTTTGCAGAATGCTGTTTACTTTTCACAGAAAGACAGGCTTGAAGGCTTCTGCGGAACAGCATTCGTGCTCGGCGATGACGCGAGGTTGAGGGGCATACCTTCGGCGGATATGGAAAAGGGAGTGAAGGAAATAAATTACGAAGAGCTTGTAGATATCATGATAAAAGAGAATAAAACAGTGGGTGTGTTTTAACGATGCAAAAGGTAGTAATACTCGGCGGCTCTTTCGGCGGACTTACCGCTGCCTTTGAATTAAAAAGGCTTTTGGGAAAAGAAGCGGAGGTAATTGTAGTAAGCGATGACGACAGGTTTGTCTTCCTCCCTTCTTTACCGTGGCTGATAATGGGACATAGAAGGCCTGATGATATAACCCTGAAGGTTTCGGAGATATTGAAACCAAAAGGCATAGATTTTATTCATGAGGCTGCGAAACAGGTTGACCCTGATGCATCAAAGGTATTTACAGCTACAAAAGAGATTCCATACAACTATCTCATAATATCGACAGGCCCCCATCTTTCGTTCGATGAAATACCTGGTCTCGGTCCTGATAAGGGATACACAGACTGCACCTTTACCCTCGACCATGCTGTGAAAACCAATCTCTCGTGGAAGAAAATCCTCGAAGAACCAGGGCCCATAATCTTAGGCTCTGCCCAGGGAGTGAGCTGCTTCGGGCCTTCGTATGAACTTGCATTTGAGATGGATACAGAACTGAGAAGGATGAAAATGAGGCATAAGGTGCCGATATTTTATCTGACATCAGAGCCGTATGTGGGCCATTTCGGCATTGGAGGACTTGGCAATTCAAAGAGATTCGTTAAGGATGAGTTTGCAAAAAGAGATATTAAATATCTCGCAAATCAGGCCATTGAAGAGGTTGTGCCGTCAGAGTTAAGGCTTAAAGACGGGACAAAACTGCCATTTAAGCTTGCAATGATAGCGCCGCCATTCAAGGGTGTCCCTGCTGTTGCGCCATTGGGAAATCCGAGGGGCTTCATACCTGTGGATAAAAATTACAGACACACAAAATATAAAAATATCTTCACTATCGGCGTTGCAATGGCTATTGCTCCTCCTGAGCCGACACCTGTGCCAACAGGAGTGCCAAAGACAGGTTACATGACTATAACAATGGCAAAGACAGCGGCGGCAACGATTACAGCGGAAATAAGAAACGAGCCTTTGCCTTCAGCGGAAGAATTGTCCGTTGTCTGTCTTATGGACATGGGTGACACCGCAGCGTTTATGAAGGCGTATCCTGTTCTTCCACCAAGGCAGGAAGCGATGATTAAAGGAGGCATACATTATAAATGGCTCAAGATGGCATTCGAGAGGTATTTTCTCTGGAAAATGCGAAACGGATTAACGAATCTACCTTAATCAGTTTTAGTTTAATAAAACATGCAAATATTTGAATGCAAGAATATAATGGAGAGCAGTTTATGAAAAAGTTTTCGCTTGTTGAATTTTCCGTTGAGCATCCTAAATTAGTCGTGATCCTGTCGGTCATTGTTACGCTTCTATTCATGACCCAATTCCCGAAGATGAAGACAGACACCAACCCCAAGCACATGCTTCCGGCTACGTCCGATGTCAGGGTATGGAATGACGAGGTGGACAGCACCTTCGGGCTGTACGAAGACATGATAGTGGTAGGGATTAAAAACGAAAACGGCGTCGTCAACACAGAGACCCTCAATAAGATCAAGAAAATAACCGATGATATCGTAAGAATAAAAGGAGTCGCCTCGCGGGATGTGAACAGCTTTCCCACCATTACAAATGTGACAGCAGAAGCTGGAACTTTAAAGGTGGCCCCTCTCATGACCAATATTCCGAAGATCGATACTGAATTAAAGAAATTTCGGAAAGACCTTTTCGATAACCCCCTCTTTCTTAACCGCATTATTTCAAAGGACGGAAAGACCACCGCCATATATGTCCCTCTCGAAAAAGGGGCAAACGGTAAGGAAATAGCCGACAAAATACGGGAGATATTAAAGAACGAAAAAGGCGACGAGAAATATTACGTAGCGGGCGACCCTGTAGCGAGGGACACATTCGGCGCGGAGATGTTCAAGCTTATGGCGGTCTTTGCGCCTATTGCGGGAATGGTGATGCTTTTTGTCAGGTATCTCATGTTCAAAGATCTGTTTTTATCCGTCACCCTGATGATGGACGCCATGATGAGCATCGTCTGGAGCATGGGGCTCTTAATAGCCCTCGGTTTCCCTATCCATATTATGAGTTCGATGGCGCCTGTATTTCTGATGGCTATTGCAACGGACAGCATGCATATCTTTAACGAATTCTATTTTTGCTATAAAGAAAAAAGGAATAAGAAGGTCGCCATTATAGAAACCATGCATGCCGTAGGCCGTCCGGTGCGCTACACCGCGCTTGCGACAGCCGCTGGTTTCGGGGTGCTTTTATTCATGAGCATCATTCCGGTCAAGGTCTTCGGCGGGCTTGTCGCCTTCGGCACTGTGGCGCTGAGGATTTTAAGCTTCAGTTTTATTCCGGCTATGTTTATGTTCGTAAAAGAATCCCATCTGGATAGGGCGTCGCAGGGAGAGGATATTACCGCAGGCAGCGGATCTAAATTACTCAGAACGCTTGCCGGAGCGGGAACTCACAAGGCCGGGACCACGGTCGTAATAGGTCTTATTCTTTTCGTGATATCCATTATCGGCATATCAAAGATAGTGGTGAATAATAATTTGGTGGAGTGGTTTAAAAAGAGCAATGAGGTGCGGGTTGCGGATAGGGAAATAAACAATGCCCTCGGAGGCACATCTCTCGGTTATGTTGTGGCTATCTCCGAAAGCAACAATGAATATATCAAGACTCCGGAGGCCATGCGTTATATAGAGGGGATCCAGAGGCATCTTGAAAAACTGCCTATGGTTGGAAAGACATTCTCGGTAGCGGATTATGTTAAGAGGATTAATCGTGTCTTGCACGACGACGACCCGAAATACGATACCGTTCCCGATACAAAGGAAGCCGTAGGCCAGTATCTATTCCTCTTCAGCATGTCTGCTAAACCTTCCGATCTGGATAATGTAGTTGACCCTTCGTTCAAGAAGGCGAACATCTGGGTGCAGCTTAAGACATGGGACGCAGGGGCGATGAAAGAAGTCATAAAGGCTGCTGATGAATACAAAAAGCAAAATCCCTTGCCTCTAAAACTCAAGCCCGCGGGTATCGCGTATTTCAATCTCGTGTGGAACCACGAAGTCCTATGGGACATGGTTAAGGGTTTTGTCCTCGCGCTCGTTGTGGTATTCGTGATACTCGTCTTTAATTTCCGTTCGTTTAAATGGGCGGTGGTGAGTTACGTGCCGCTGATATTCACAGTACTTCTTATTTACGGCGTTATCGGATTTTCCGGAAAGAGATTTGACATGCCTATCTCCGTGCTTTCATGCCTCAGTCTCGGCATGGCTGTGGATTTTGCCATTCACTTTGTAAGCAGGCTTAAACAGAGGCTCGGCGAAAGCAAGGATTCATTAACCGATGCACTTTTGTGGACAGCCGCAAGACCGGGCAAAGGCATTATGCGTAACGCAGTGCTTTTCGCAGCCGCCTTTTCTGTGATGATGCTCGCGCCGCTCACGCCATATATAACGGTAGGCGCATTCATCGTGAGTATGATGCTCCTGAGCGCGATAATGACAATAGTATATCTGCCGGCGCTGATAGTGTTAATGCGGGGCTGGCTGTTTAAAGGAGGACCAAGATGATACGGTATCTTATGTTTTTGGTGATAGTGCTTCTGCCTGTAGAAGCGCTCGCGATAAGCGCCGAGGATGTGATGAAAAAATCGCAGGCTGCGTTTCTCTATCAGGGAAAAGACTTCAAGGCAAGGGTGATAATGAAGCTTATAAGCAAAGGCGGTGCGGAGCGGATAAGGGAGCTTACGATGCTAAGAAAAAATTATGGAGAGCCGGGCGGCGACCAGAAGTTCTTCATGTATTTCTTTCAGCCCGCCGATGTCAAGGACATGACGTTCATGGTTTATAAATATCCCGCAAAAGACGATGACAGATGGCTCTTTGTGCCTGCGATAAACATGGTAAGAAGAATCGCGGCGCAGGATAAGGCATCGAGCTTTGTCGGCTCCGATTTCACCTATGAGGATGTTTCCGGAAGGGATATCCACGATGATACCCATGCAATAGTAAAAGAAGAAAAACTTGGAGGGAAGGACTGCTATGTAATAAAGAGCACTCCAAAGGCGGCAGATGTGGACTACAGCTATAAACTTTCATGGATTGATAAGACAAACTTCCTGCCTTCGAAAGAAGAATACTATGACAGGAAAGGCGAGCTTTACAAAATCTTCAGCGCCGATGAAATAAAGAATATAAAAGGATTCCCTACTGTCACAAAGAGGGCAATGAAAAACCTCCAGAGCGGACACAGGACAGAGGTTGCATACATAAAATCGGATTATAACATCGGCATCGAGGACAGCCTATTTTCAGAGCGATTTCTGAAACAGCCTCCAAAGAAATGGGTTGAATAATATGAAGATAAGGATATGTCTCTTCCGTTCAGGAGCTTCGTTTTGACAGTTCTAAATGCTTGTTACGCTACAGCCGCAAAACTCACCCTACGGGTTCAGACACTTGCGGCTGCTTTACGCTTCACTTCGCAAAGAACTGTTACCAAAACATTGCTATTCACTTCAGAGACATATCCTTATCTCTGGCTTTGGATTATAGTTTGCATTGCGCTGATATCGCTTCTGCCGGGGACTGCTTTTGGAGCCGATATATCGCTTCATGGCTTTTTCAGGGGAATTATTCCTTCAGCACAAGAACAAATCCTGATGGAGGTGATTTCAAATGGGCAGAGGAAAGGTTTCAATTAAAACTTGATGGAGCTAAAGATCCGTTCCGTTTGTTTATAAAGACTGATGCATCCTTTGATCACAACGATGAAAAGGGGAATTTGGAATTAAGGGAAGGCTATATAGATTATACTGCTCAAAAATGGGACTTGAGGGCAGGAAGGCAGATAATCACATGGGGAGTCGGCGACTTGATATTTATAAACGACGTGTTCCCGAAGGATTACGAGGCGTTCTTTTCGGGAAGGCCGCTGGAATACATGAAAAAAAGCATTGACGGCGTAAAGGTAGGGGCGTATCCTGAATTCGCTTCATTTGAATTTATCGCTATACCGGTTTTCGAACCTAATAATTATACTGATTCAAGAAGGTTTTACATGTTCGACCCTATGCCGAATGTAACCACCAGGGAGGAGAAAGACCCTGCAACGAATCTTGAAAATACGGAATTAGCATTAAGGGCTTATAGGGACATAGCCGGTTTTGATGCGTCCGTCTATTTTTATCGAGGCTTTTATCGCAGGCCTTACATGATACCGGATGATTTAAACAATACTACCAAGATAACTTTTCACTATCCTAAACTCTCCGTTTACGGCGCAAGCCTTCAGGGGAGGGCATTTGACGGTGTCTTGAGTTTTGAGGCGGGCTATTATAACTCAAGGCAGGACAGGAAAGGAATAGACTATACAACGCCGAATTCACAGACGAAATTTCTTGTCGGGTATCAGAGGCAGTTGTGGGAGGACTTCACAATAGGGCTTCAATATTATGGCGAATATATGCATGCCTATTCGGAATACAAGAAAAATCATCCTGCAGGACTTCCAATAGACAAAAGATTTTATCAGCTTTCCACTATAAGACTGACACAGTTTTTAATGCACCAGACCATGAGACTTTCCTTTTTTTCTTTTTACAGCCCATCGGATGGAGATTACATGCTGAATCCGGAAATCAAATACAACTTCTCCGACCACATCTGGGCAGCAGTAGGAGGGAACATCTTTGGTGAAGGCGAGAGATGGAGCCAGTTCGGGCAATTGGATAAAAATGACAATATTTATCTGCAACTAAGATATGAGTTTTGACGATAAAGAAAAATCTGGCGGATGGGACAGTACCCCATGATGTAGTTGAAATCATTCACCGTTGATAGTTCATCGTTGATTGTTACTATGAACCATGAACTATGAACATTGAGCTATCAGCTATGAACTAAAGTTATGGAAATACCGCCAATGACTCAAGAGATGTTGTTTCTTTAATCCCCATTATGATATTCATGTTCTGCACGGCCTGTCCTGATGCGCCTTTGACGAGGTTGTCTATTGCAGAAACAATAATCAGTGTATTTGTGCGTTTGTTCACCTTAAGCCCTATCTCAACAAAGTTACTGCCTCGGACATTCTTCGCATTCGGATAAACGCCCTCGTCAAGGACATTTACAAACGGTTCTGTGTCATAATATTTCTTATAAATATCAAGTATTGCTGTGGTATCGATCTTTTTAACCATCTTTCCGTACATTGTAGAGATTATTCCCCTGTCCATAGGGACAAGGTGCGGTGTGAAGTTTATTGTTATCTTTTTGCCCGCAATTCCTGATAGTTCCTGCTCTATCTCGGGCGTGTGGCGGTGTACGGCAATTCCGTATGCCTTAAAGCCTTCGTTCACTTCGCAATATGAAAAGCCCACGTCAGCCTTTCTCCCCGCGCCGGATGTGCCTGACTTCGAATCAACAACAATAGTTTCAATATCAATAATGCCTTCTTTTATCGCTGGGTATAATCCTAAGATAGCACTTGTCGGATAGCAGCCTGGATTAGCAATAAGGCTCGACTTTTTTATCTTCTCACGATGAAGCTCTGGAAGGCCGTAAACAGCATTTTTCAATGTATCAGCATAATTATGAGGCGTCTTATACCATTCCTCATAAACCGCTACATCTGACAAACGGTAGTCGGCAGAAAGGTCTATAACCTTTTTGCCATTCTTAAAGAAATAATCCACTGCCTCCTGAGACGCTGCATGAGGCAGTGCCATGAAAAATACATCTGCCTTATTCAGGATTTTTTCTTTGTCCAAAGGCTCATAAATAAGGTAAGAATACTTGTGAAGATGCGGGAAAAGGTCTGTAACCCTCTTGCCTGCTGACTTCTCGGATGTAACAGCAGTTATCTCGACTTCAGAGTGTCCTGAAAGAATACGCAGAAGCTCAGCACCCGTATACCCGCTGCCACCACAAATCGCTATTTTTATCATATTCTCTACCTCTTAATAAACAAGTAGGACATGGTATTGGAGCGGCTTCGGCAGCCCAAGCGTGCCATGGATGGCTAAGCGGGCTGGCGTAGCCTCGCAGACGGGCTGGATGCCCGTCGAGAATGAGCGAAAATACCTTGTCCTGCTTGTATTAAAACAAAGCCCGTTCTTTGAACGGGCTTTCGGTTGTATTAACAATGAGTAAACTGTACTTATTATCTCTTGGAGAACTGGAACCTTCTTCTCGCGCCCCTCAATCCGTACTTCTTTCTCTCGACCTCTCTCGGGTCCCTTGTCAAAAGCCCTTCTTTCTTGAGTTTTGACTTCAGATCAGCATCGACAGTAACAAGCGCCCTTGCAATTCCGTGCCTCAATGCGCCTGCCTGACCGCTCAGACCGCCGCCTGTAACACTGGCTTCAACATCATATTTACCGATTACGCCTGCAACCTGAAATGGCTGCCTTATAATCATCCTCAGGGTCTCCCTTGGAAAGTAGTTTTCGAATTCCCTGTTGTTTACGGTAATCTTGCCTTTGCCGGGAATTAGCGTAACCCGTGCTATTGACCTTTTTCTCCTGCCTGTTGAATTGTACTGTAGTGAAGCCATCTCTACTCCTTATTTTGTAATTTGTATTAGTTCTGGTTTCTGTGCAGCATGGCCATGCTCAGGGCCGCGATATACCTTTAATTTCTTGATCATTGCCCTGCCAAGCCTGTTCTTCGGGAGCATTCCCCACACTGCATCCATTATTACATTTTCAGGCTCTTCTTTCATCCTGTCCTTAAGCGCCTTTTCCTTTATGCTTCCGATATAGCCGCTATGCCTGTAATACATTTTGTCTGTCATCTTCTTGCCTGTAACCTTAACCTTATCTGCATTGACAACAATCACAAAATCCCCTGTATCCACATTTGGTGTAAATACAGGCTTATGCTTGCCGCGGAGGTATGATGCGATCTGGCAGCTCAACCTGCCGAGGATCTGGTCTTTTGCATCCACAACATACCATTTACGATTAATGTCTTCCTTTTTTGCAAACTTCGTCGTCTTCATCTATACACCTTCCCTTAACTATTGAATTCGATGAATTAAGAGTAAATAAGATAATAGAAATCATGTAGATTTGTCAACATTCTCTCATGCCTGATATAATACATTTCATGAAGACAGCCCTTACCATAGCAGGCTCTGACCCTACCGGAGGGGCGGGATTGCAGGCAGATATCAGGGTTTTCAATCACTTCGGCGTTTATGGCCTTTCAGCAGTCTCTGCACTTACAGCCCAGAACACATATGAGATGAATGCAATTTTGAAAGTTGACGGGAAATTCCTTGAAGAACAGCTTAATACTCTCATTAGTGACATTAGACCCGATGCCATTAAGACAGGAATGCTCTTTTCCATAGATGCTGTAAAGGCAGTGGCAAAAATTATAAAGGGATATGAGCTTGAGAATCTGGTCATAGACCCAGTCACCATATCATCCACAGGTACGAGCCTGATGGAAAACGGCGTCCTCGATGCACTCAAGGAGGAGTTATTCCCTCTCGCAAAAGTCATAACACCCAATATCTACGAGGCAACTGCCATTTCAGGCATAACCATAATGGATGAAAAAGATATGGAAAGGGCTGCTATGGAATTAAAAAATTTGGGCACTGAAATAGTACTAATAACAGGCGGGCATTTCGAAGAAGTCAGAAGTCAGAAGTCAGAAGTCAGAAGCGATGGAGAAACATTAGATTTAATATATGACGGAGAAAAATTTCATCGTCTCAGGGGTAAAAAAATAAAAGGCGAATATCACGGGACAGGATGTGCGTTTTCTGCGGCAATAAGTGCCTGTCTTGCAAAAGGCATATCTGTTTTAGAGGCTACAAGAAAGGCGAAGGAGTTTGTGGATATTGCCATTAAGAATGCCTATAGCATCGGCAAGGGTATGAGGCTGCTTCATGTCTAAGATCAAAACAGTTTTTCAATGTCAGGCATGCGGATATGCAAGCCCAAAATGGCTCGGCAAATGCCCTGATTGCGGCGCATGGAACAGCTTTTCAGAAGAAAAGCAGAGTCCGAAGGCATTGAAATCCTTCGGAGCCTCCGAACCTCAGCCATTGAGCAGGATAATTGGAGGCAAGGAAAAGAGAACAGCTGTCGGAATAAATGAATTCGACAGGGTATTGGGAGGAGGGCTTGTAAACGGTGCAATAATCCTCATAGGCGGCGACCCGGGCATTGGGAAATCCACGCTGCTGCTTCAGGCAGTAGCGAAAATAGTCAAGAGTCAAGAGTCAAGAGTCAAGGGTCAAATATCAGATACTAAACTACAAATTCCGAACTCCGGACTCCGGACTGTTTTATATGTCTCTGGCGAAGAGTCACCTGAGCAGATAAAATTACGTGCAGAGCGTCTTTCCATAGACTCTGACAATATTATGCTTCTGCCTGAAACACTGGTAGAAAATATCATCAGGACTGCCGAGGATTTAAGGCCGTCGGCAGTGGTTGTCGACTCCATACAAACCATTTATACAGAAGAACTCACATCAGCACCTGGCTCCGTTGGACAGATCAGGGAGTCTGCGGCAAAGCTAATGTTCTTTGCAAAAAGGTCGGAGATACCTGTATTCCTCATAGGCCATGTAACCAAGGAAGGGGCTATTGCTGGGCCGAGGGTATTGGAGCATTTAGTTGACACGGTCTTGTATTTCGAGGGAGACAGAGGACACCCTTATCGAATATTAAGGACAATTAAAAACAGATTTGGTTCGACAAATGAGATCGGCGTCTTTGAGATGACGGACGAAGGTCTTATAGAAATAACCAATCCTTCAGAGTTGTTTATGTCAGAGAGGCCGTTGGGTGCTTCAGGCTCGACAGTAATCGCAACCATGGAAGGCACACGTCCTTTACTCGTAGAATTGCAGGCACTCGTCTCTCCAACAACCTTCGGTATGCCGAGAAGGACGAGCATGGGAGTTGATTTTAACAGGGTGAATCTGTTGATAGCAGTCCTCGAAAAAAAGGCAGGAATACATCTTGGCGGAATGGATGTATTCATAAATATTGTGGGAGGCTTGAAAATACTCGAGCCTGCAGCAGACATAGGCATAATCTCGGCAATCGTATCGTCATTCAGAGAAATGCCAATGGATGCAAAAACATTTCTCTTCGGCGAAGTTGGATTATCAGGTGAAGTGAGGGCAGTGGCTCAGAGCGAAGCGCGGCTCAAAGAGGCGGCAAAAATAGGATTTAAAAAGGCTATTATCCCCAAAAATAATGCCGAGAGATTGAAAAACGATTTAGGCATAACCATAGTAGGAGTCAGGAATGTCGAAGATGTTATCGAAAATATCAGAATATAAGGGTCAGGGGTCAGTGGTCAAAGGTCAAGAAAAAGGGCAAAAACATCCAAATCTTTTATTCTGGCTACTGGCTACCGGCTACTTGCTACTGTCTTTTGTCTCTTCTTGCGCTCCGAAACATGTGGAATTACCTTCTTATGAGGGGATTCACATCGAGAATGCCCTCTCAGAACTTAAGGACATCAAATCCATAGAGGCGGTTTTATCTGTGGAGTATGAAAAGAATGACAGCAGCATGAGCGGTGATGCATCATTGAATGTTTCAGAAGACAAACTCAATCTCAGGCTCTATTATCTTGGCTTTCTTGCAGGCGAAGTAAGCGAAGACAAAGGCATTATCAAAAGCAAGCCGAAACTGGACAAAAACAAAAGCACAATACTCATCGACGGCCTTAAAAACAGCTTCTTCTGGTGGAATATAAAAGATTACACATTGCAGGAAAAAGAAGACGCATATGAATTAAAAAACTCTTACAGGAAATTACTCATCAGCAAAAAAACATTGCTGCCGGTACAGCAGACCATCGAGCTTAATGATGGAGAAGAGTTGAAGATCTTTTATGATGTACCGGCAAAAAGCAATAATGAAAGTACGGAAGGAATCGATCAGCAGAACCAGCCCTCGAATTCAAAGCCAATCTGGTATAATTCGCGGCTAAAAATCGAGTTTAAGAATTATATTGTGAAGATAAAGGTAAAATCGTATTCGGCTATCAAATAATCCCACTATAGTCCTCTCACTTCTTCCTCTGCTCTATAATCTTCAATAATTCCTCATAGGAAACAGTTTTTACTCCGAGGGATCTGGCCTTCTGGAGTTTTGAGCCTGGCTCCTCTCCAACCACGAGATAATCCGTGCTCCTCGAAACAGAGGATGATGTATGCCCCCCGAGGTTTTCTATCATGTCCTCAACATCTTTCCTCGGTTCAGGCAGTGAACCTGTTATTACAAAAGTAAGGCCATCGAGGGGTCTTTTCTCCTTCCTTTTGCCTTTGAAGTCAGGATTTGTTATCTTGAGGCCGAGTGTTTTTAATCTCTCGATGGTTCTCAGATTTTCATGATCATTAAAGAAGTCTGACACTGAATGGGCTATTTTTTTGCCCATCTGTCTGATTTGTATAATTGTTTCTGGCTTCACATTATAGAGGTCTTCAAGCCTTTCAAAATTCTCTGATAGAAGCTTTGCAGCATACTCTCCCACATGCACTATGCCGAGGGCATAGAGAAATTTAGACAAGGTGGTGTGTTTGCTCTTTTCAATAGCATCAATGAGATTCTGGGCGGACTTTTCTGCAAATCTCGGAAGCTGGAGAAGGTCATCCTTTTTTATTCTGTATATATCGATGAAATGGCCTATGAGCCCCTTTGAATAAAGCAATTCCACATTCTTTTCACCGAGTCCTTCGATATCCATGGCATCCCTGCTTGCAAAATGCCTTATCCTCTCCTGAACCTGTGCAGGACAATCCAGACCAATACACCTCACAGCCACTTCTCCTTCTTCCCTCATCACTCTGGAGCCGCAGACAGGACATTTTTCAGGAATGGGAAATGTTTTTTCCTTTCCTGTCCTCTTTTCTTTTATCACGCTCACAACATGTGGTATCACTTCTCCTGCCCTCTCAACCACCACAAAATCTCCAACCCTTATATCTTTTCTCTGTATCTCATCCCAGTTGTGTAATGTTGAACGTGAAACAGTAACGCCGCCAATCCTTACAGGCTCAAGAATTGCAACAGGTGTAATCACTCCAGTCCTGCCTACACTTGGTAGTATTTCCTTTATTCTGGTAGTTCCCTGATGGGCAGGAAATTTATAGGCAATAGCCCACCTCGGTTCCCTCGTTTTAATACCTAAAAAATGCTGTAAACTAAAATCATCCACCTTAACAACAGCGCCGTCTGTCTCAAAGGGGAATATCCTTCGCTTCTCTTCTATCTCTTTTACAATTTCTATAACTCCATCAATGCCCTTTACCTGTTTCACAATAGCAGGAATTGGAAACCTTGCCTTTTCAAGCCACTTTATGAGTTCCAACTGTTTCTTAAATTCTATGCCTTTTACTGCACCTATCCCATAACAGGCTAAATGAAGCCTCCTTGATGCAGTTATTGATGAGTCAAGCTGCCTCACAGAACCTGCAGCAGCATTCCTCGGATTGGCAAAGAGCGGTTCGCCTTTCTGTTCCCTTTCCCTGTTCAGCCTCTCGAAATCCTCGATGTCCATATATATTTCGCCACGGATATCGATTTCTTCAGGAATGCTCACACCCTCTATTTTTAAAGGCACTGATTTTATGGTTTTGATATTCGGGGTAACATCCTCTCCTTCATAACCATCACCCCTTGTAGATGCCTTATAGAGAAGTCCATCTCTGTATGTAAGCTCGATGGCAAGGCCGTCATATTTTGGCTCAACTGTGTATTCAATCTCATCTTGAGTCCCGATCAGCCTCTTTATCCTTTTATCAAATTCCTTCAGTTCATCGTAAGAAAAGGCATTGTCGAGGGAAAGCATTGGCTCCTTATGTCTTACTTTTTCAAATTTATCGAGGGGTGGTGCCCCTACCCTATGTGTCGGCGAGTCAGGGAGGACATAATCGTACTTTTCTTCGAGTCCCTTTAGTTTAAGGTAAAGCCTGTCATACTCTTCATCGGAGATAACAGGTGAGTCAAGGACATAGTAGCGATAACAATGATAGTTAAGCTCTTTTACAAGTCTTTCTATCTCATGCTTTATATCTTCAGATATTTTTCCTGTCATCGCCAATTACCTCGAAAAGAAACATTAATGCCTGTAAAGCAGCCTCTTTTTTGTTCGACTCCCTATCTCCTCTAAGCTTGAGTTCTCTTGCATATGTCTGCCCTTCTCTGCTTACTGCTATATAAATGAGTCCTCTTTCTTTGCCTTCAAGCACATCTGGCCCAAGATTACCTGTGGTTGAAATAGAATAATCTGTCCTTGTCAGTGCCCTTATCTTTTCAGACATCTCCTCTGCAGTCTCTCTGCTCACAACTCCATAATTGGATATAGTCTCAGGAGAAATATCAAGGATTCTTTTTTTTGATTCCACAGAATAACTCACAACCCCTGCATCAAAAAATGCACTTGCGCCAGGAAGGGCTGTCAGATAATGACTGATAAGTCCGCCTGTACAGGATTCAGCCACCGAGACGGTCAGTTTTTTCCTTGTAAGAAGTTCGTGCACCTTTTGAATAACTTTCAAAATTTCATCATTTATCATGGCCATTAAAATTTACCTGAGTACTACCGCACATATGGCAGCAGGTATGCTGAAAAGACTTTACACTTCGGAATATTGTAAAACATTCTCTTGAATCCGTCACCTCCTACATTGTTATCTATTTAGGTAAAGGCGCTAATAGTCTCCTACTCTGCATAAAGAACAACGGCTTTGTAAAGGCTTTGATGCGCACCTGCTGGCCATACCATACATAATTCAGTTTTAAAAATATCATAAAACAATATAAAATGTAACTTATATTATGCCGAAAAAATATTTGGGACAGAACTTTCTCTTTGACCCCTCAATTTTACATAGAATTGTTGAGGCTGCCGATATTACGCATAATGATACTGTTGTCGAAATCGGGCCTGGGATAGGAACACTTACTAAAATACTTGCAGGGGTCGCAAAAAAGGTTATAGCCATAGAACTTGATTACGAACTTTATGCGAAATTGAAAGAAGAAATAAAGGGATTTAACATAGAACTTATCCATGGAGATGCACTCAAATACCCTTATGAAAAACTTGAGCCATTCAAGGTGGTGGCAAATATTCCCTATTACATAACCACGCCTATAATATTCAGACTCATCGAGACACGAAAAAATCTTAAATCCATGACCCTTACAATCCAAAAAGAAGTGGCGCAAAGAATTGTTGGAAAACCAAACACAAAGGATTATGGTGTTCTTTCCATTGCTGTCCAGTATTATGGAGAGCCAAAATTGAAATTCATTATCCCCAAAGGTGCATTCAGACCTGTGCCAAAGGTCGATTCTGCTGTGATACATATAGAAATATTTGATAAGCCAAGGGTAATAGTAGCGGATGAAAAGTTATTTTTCAGAATAGTGAAAACAGCATTTTCTCAGCGAAGAAAAACACTATCCAATTCGTTGAGCTCGATCTCAAAGGATATTAAGAAAATCCTGATTAATGCTGAAATCGATCCAAACAGAAGGGCAGAGACATTGAGCATAGAAGAATTTGCGAGGCTCGCCGATAACCTGAGTCCATCATTTAAGCTTGATTATAAAGCGGGTTAAATCAATATCTGTTAATTCTTCATAAACAACCGGGAGCTTTTCGAGCACTATGGCAGCCTTAATGAGGTGCTTATTCTCTGTCTCTATTACTACGGTAAGAATATCTCCGGGCTTAAGCTTGGAAACTTCTTCTGTCATAATAGTTGTCGCGCTGTTCTGACAGAGACCTCCTCCGGTAAGATTGACGACCCTCTCATGCTTTGTTTCTGCGTTCATGGCAACAGAGCCAAAAATAATTAAGACAGCTATCAACAAACCAATCAAACGAAGCATTGATAACACCCCGATATTAAATAAATATTCGACCCCGTGAATCACGGGGCCGAATATTTGAATTCGATACAGTTATTTTACCGTAACTGTCTTTGTTGTTTCATAGAAAAGGTACTTTGCCTTATTCACAGGTGTAGCATTATCATTCCTGTGGTCACCACCTGCTGGCAGGTACCATAGTTTTACAGTTACATCCATTTCCTTTGCCTTTACTTCCCTTACCTTCTTGCCCTCTTTTTCTACATCTTCGTAGGGGAACTTAATCTCGAAGATCTCTTTTGTAGGTTTGCCGGGCTGAAGGCTTGTATCGGAAAGCATACCTGATTTTCTGAAAGGTCCATAAGCCATCTTATCGCCTCTACCTTTGGCAGGAGACTGCGGCATATAAATCTTGGAAGTATTGAATACCTCTTTGCCATCCTTTGTCTTAGCGGTCACATCCAGGACCACTCTGTTCGGGGATGGTCAGCCGTCAGGAATTCTGTGTCCTGCATTGCTTATCATTTTTACAGTGACCTTTGCAGTTGGAATGGAATCTCCGGGCTTTGGCAGGAAGTAATAGCCCATTGCATCAACTTCCACTCTTACAGCCTTCTTTGCCTGATCAGGGTCCCTGTAGGCAGGCATTAAGTGGCCTTTGTCCATATGGCATTCCTGGCATGTCTTTGAGCCGCCTGAAGGCACATATGAATGGAGATAGCTTCCATAAAGAGTTGCGCACTGTGTTGGTTCTGTTAGATCAAAGTTCGGACCAAGACCGTGACACTGGCCGCAGAGGATTGACTCCTTCATTATCGGGCTCTTTTTCAGTGCCTTGAACTTCGCATCGCCATGGGCGCCTTCCTTATTGCCGTAAATAACACCGGCTTCTGGCTCGCCGTCAGTCCATTTGTGTATAAGTGCCTTCTGATTGTGGCAGATAAGGCAGTTGATTCCAACCTTTTTAAGCTTTTCCTGAGCAGCCTCATCACCTGCAGCACCATCGATTGCTGCCTTTGCAATCTCCTGAGCAACTGCGTCAGTTGCATCCTTTATCTGAGGCAGATGGCATTTCAGGCAGGATAACATGTGCTCTACTTTAATATCCTTTACTTCTTTTGCTCCTGACTTAGTCCATTCCTTCAAGATACCATCTTTTACAGCACTTGCTATGGTAGCCATGGTACGTGGTGAGCCAACAAGAGATATGGCATGATAAGACTTTTCCCATTCCTCAAACACCTTTGGATGGCACTGCTTGCATGAAGAAACATCATACATCTTTGCGAGCTCATCGATGGTCTTTGCCTTTTCTGCTGAAAATGCCACTAACGGCACAGCAATGAAAAGCAAAATCATAATTAACTTAAGAAATCTCATAAACCCTCCTTTTTGAAATTCTTGAACTTGCATGACAGTTACCCCCAATGCGGCTTATCGATATGCATCACCCCCTTTTTGTCTGCTCCGGGGAGAATGTCTCCTCAGGAACGTTGTATTATTACCCCCCAAAATGCAAATGCTTGATATATTATTTCAATTTTTAACTAATTTTTCAAATAAAAATAAATCTTTCAACTTCATCTCTCAGAAGGTCCCTGCCCCAAAAGGGGCAGGGTAGTTTATAAGAGGCATTATAATAAAAAGGATAAAAAAAGAAAATTACAATTCGGAAATAACGCCGTTGCTCATTCTCAGTCTGCGGCCCGTTTGCATGGCCAGGTCGGTATTATGCGTTACCATAATAAATGTTATATTTTTCTCGTTATTCATGCGCTTGAAGAAGTTCATCATCTCCGCTTCGGTTTCTTCGTCAAGGTCTCCGGTAGGCTCATCGGCAAGTATAACTTCAGGGTTATTCATAAACGCCCTTGCTATTGCAATACGCCTCTGCTGGCCGCCTGAAAGCTGCGAGGGATAAGCATTAATTTTATCGCCAAGACCAACCATTTCGAGAAGTTCCAATGCCTTTTCCTCAGATACGCCCGATCCGTCGCTCCCGTTAAACCTAAAAAGCACGGGCAGCATAATATTTTCCTTAGCGGTAAGAACAGGCAATAAGCTTGCGAACTGAAACATAAACCCGATCTTTTTTGAGCGGTATTCAGAAAGCTCATCGGAAGTAAAAGCATAAATGTCCTGCCCGTCAAATAAAACACCGCCGGAAGTAGGCTTTACTATGCCTCCTAAGATTGAAAGCAACGTGGTCTTGCCCGAGCCTGAATGTCCCACAATAGATACAAACTGCCCTTTTGCAATCTCAATAGAAACATTACTCACAGCGTCTATTACAGCGTTGTCTATCGCATAAGACTTTGTAACATTTCTAAGCTCAATCAAGCTCATTAACTCTCCCCTTTTATTACAATAAGCGGCTCCAGTTTTTTAAGCCTCTGAACCGGTAAAAGAGCCCCAACAATGCAGACGGACGTCCCGATTAAAAATCCTGAAATAGTTATTATAGAGCGTTCAACCGCATTTAATTCAGCAGAAAGATGCTTTATTATTGAAAAGCTCTTTGAAAGGGTAAAATACATGGCATTGCCAAAAATTATTCCAAGCAGGCTGCCTATCGCACCTACAACTACAACTTCTATAAAAAACAGGGTTAGCACATGAGATTCCTTTGCGCCAATGGCGCGCATAATCCCCACTTCACGGGCGCGCTCATTGGCGATAGCTGAAAATATAGCCCAGACAAGAAATATTGAAAGAATAGACGCTAAAATCACGGTGATATAAAAAATTTTGTTTATATCGCTTAATGCATTTACGATACTTTTGCCTATATCCTTACGCGCTACAGTATCAACCTCTAAAATGGAATCCTCAATATTTCTTGAAATTTTATATGGGTCATACCCTTTTTTAACTTTTGCAAAAACAATTGATATTTGACCGGGCTTTATATTAACCCTGCCGCTCTCTATTATATGAGGCATATTGTCATCACTGATGAATATTGCGTTATCAAGGCCTGTTCCGGTTTTGCCAAGAACCCCCACTATTTTGAATGTGCTTCCAAAAAGGACGCTGTCAACATCAACAAGACCGAGGTCAAGGTTAAGGGCCGAATCGCTGCCTACTACCGCTTCCCCCTTTTTCAGTCCCGCTTTGAGTTTTTTATCAAGCCATGGAGTAATAATAAAATCGGTATCCTGATTAAAAGCTATAACCATAGCCTCCGGCACCCCGCAACAAAGACTTGGCATGGTAATAAGATAGGTCTGGGGCGTGAGAGCAGCTATTCCTTCAATAGTTTTCAATTTATCTATTACGGACATGTCCATATAAAATGATTTCACCTGGTTTTCAAGCAGTATATTCTCCGCTGATCCCCTTGAACCGGCAGGCACAATAAGTATATCGGCGCCAAGCCTTTCAGATGTGAGTTTAATACTCGCGTTAACCCGCTTCACAAAAGACATGGCAAAAACAAGGGAGCATACGAGCAGAGATATTGCAATTATAAGGATGCCTGTTCTTAATTTTTTGCGGCTCAAGTTTTTTAAAGCAAAAGAAAACAGTGTAAGCTCTTTCGTCATATTACTTCTTTAAATTTTAGTTTGATTTTAGAAATATAGCCTGCGCCGATTAATCGGCACAGGCTATATTTAATGATTAATTATTATGCTTACATCTTGTAGTTTGCGTCAATACCGCAAAGAACTGCGCTTTTATCGCCAATACCCATGCCCTTATGGCATGCCTGGCACACAGAAACCTGTTTGCCCACAAGCTTTTTTGCTTCAACATCATAAAGCTGAAGAGTTCCGTCAGTTATATGTTTGCCGGCAATAGGCTTACCCTCAACATCACAACCTTCGGTAATGTTTCTTATGGTTATAATCGCATATTTTCCGTCAGGCGTCGGCATCATATCATGAGCCTGTCCGTCAACCATTTTTTCATCAACCATTTTAAGCGTATTGGCGTCCAATACCCATATACGATCGGCAGCAGACTGGAAGATGTATTTATCGTCCTTTGAGAAATACTCTCTAAAAGAAATAGTGTTGCCTCCTACACCTGTATGAGCAGCCTTAGCTATGACCTTCCACTCGCCTCTTTCCATAGCCGGAAGATCAACAAGCACCAAGTCTATTTTCCCCGTGCCTTTGCCTTCTTTGGTTTCATTTATGGCAAGAAGGAATTTTTTGCCGTCATTAGAACTTGTGCCGTGGAGAAACTGATAAGTCCCCGCCTTGAAACCGAGATCGCTAATAAACATGCGTTTTTTGTGATCAAGGTTCTTCTTGTCAAACAGGTCAACATAACCTTCTGTGCCCATAAATATAGGCATGTAGTAGTTTTTGCTCTGTCCGGAGGCACAATAAACAGGCGGCTTTTTGGCAAGAGACCTGGGATCAGGATCCATTGCTACATCTTTTACAACTTTTCCGGTTTTAAGGTCGGTCATTCCTACATGCTGCTTACCGTTAGGGTCAAGAACATATGTTGACCAGAAAAGATGATTCGGATTCTGATTGTCTATTCTTGCATCATGAGTAGGATGTGTCTTCTTATCACCGATAACAATCCTGTCAAGTTTATTTATTTTAATAGGATTGTCTGCATTGTTCGGATCAATATTCACATCTGCTGCCGCGAAATGCCCGCCCATACCTGCTACATATACCGTTGCCGAATAACCTTTCTTTGCGGCGGTAGCTACAGAGGTCTTGGTATCAATAACGCTAAAGACGAAATAGCCTGTCAATACAATCGCCAATGCCAAACATACAACCAGCAATTTTTTCATTTTTTTCCTCCCCGTTTTTTGTGTTTTTTGGTTAGATGTTAACTATTGAACAGAATTAGATCAATGAAAATAACTTTATCCCATTAATCACCCCCTTTTTCTTTGTTATATTATTATATTATTATATTTTTACAAAACCTTAACACAAGCACACACGTATGTCAACTTCAATTTAAAAATTTAAATTATCTAAACGCAAGCAATTCCGTCCATTATTTCCAATCTATTTAAAATTGCAACAAACCTGATTTGTATCTCTAAGGCAACAAAATTACACTGTCTTCAGAACGAAATCCGGATCGGCATATTCATCCCTCTTCTTCACCAAAAGCCACTCCTTATCCTTGCCTTTCATCTTTATCAAAATAAAAACGCCCTTCAACTTTTTCCCTTGCAATGCAAATTCAATCCTGCCAGAGCCGATACTTCCGTCAAGCAATGCATACTGCCCCTTGTCCCATATAACTACAGTGCCAGCACCGTATTGTCCTTCGGGTATTACACCTTCAAAAGAACTATAATCGATGTCGTGGTCTTCTACCATTATTGCGAGTCTTTTATCCGCAGGATTCATAGAAGGCCCCTTCGGCACTGCCCATGACTTCAAGACACCTTGCATTTCAAGCCTGAAATCAAAATGGAGATGCCTTGCGTGATGTTCATGGACAACAAATATTGGCATAAAATCAGAGTACAATTTTTTATCGATCAATGCAATAATTTTTTCCTTGACAAATTTTCATATAATCATATATAAATATGTTTATGAAAGAAATCACCGAAATATTCAAGCTCCTATCCGATGAATCAAGGCTCAGGATACTCATGCTCCTCGAAAAAAGGGAGTTATGCGTATGCCAGATAATGGGCGTCCTTAACATGTCGCAGCCACTCATATCGAGAAACCTCTCCCTCCTTGCAAAGGCAGGATTTCTTGCAGGAAGGAGGGAGGGAAAGCTCATGTTTTACAGAATAAAAAAGAACCTCGCAAGAAAAAACCTGTTGATTCTGTCTGTGTTGAAAGAGCTTCTGAAAGATGATAAGGTTTTAACAAAAGATTTTAAATCTCTGAAGGAATGTGAAGATTTTCAGAAGAGGACAGGCAAATGCGACATGGAGACATTCAAGGCATTCATGAAGCAAAAAAAGAAAAAAAGAAGTGGAGGACGTTATGCGTAAAGCGTCGAGTGTACATCGTCGAGCGTTAAAAGGAATATTAGAGTATTGGAGTATTGGAGTGTTCTTGCTCTGCTACCTATCGCCTTCTGTTGTCTTTGCTTCTGAAAAGCAGGTTTCTCTTTCGGATGCAATCAGAACCGCACTTGAGAACAACCATGAGGTGCTCGCCTTTAAAAATTCCCTCTCTGCGCAGAAAGAAGATATAGGGGTTGCGAGGAGCTTCCTGCTTCCAAAGATAACATTCGAGGAAAGATACATGAGGACAAACAGTCCGACATATTCTTTTATGGCAAAACTCAATCAGGAACGCTTTGCACAGTCCGATTTTGCAATAACATCGTTAAATAACCCGAAACCGATAAACGATTTTCAGACATCCCTTTCATTTGAACAGCCTTTATTTGTAAGAAAGGCAAATATCGGCCTCGACATATCGAAAAATGAATTCTCTGCAAAGGGCGAGGAATTTATAAGGAAGAAGGAAGAAATAGCCTTCAGGGTTGTTCATACATACCTGATGGTTCATACAGCAAAGGAATATGTTAAGATTGCAGAAAAGGCTGTGGAAGATGCAAAAGAGCACCTGAGGATAGCCGAATTGAGATACAGGGCAGGCTTGGGTCTTTATTCCGATACCCTCAGGGCATCCACATCTGTTACAGATGCAGAGCAAAAATTCGTGAGTGCGCAGAAAAATCTCAATGTCGCAAAAAGGGCATTGGGAATGCTTCTGGGGATGTCGGAATCTGTCGACTCAAATAATGAAAATCCTGAATTCACAACGATGGGCATTGATTATTATACCAATGCATCCCTATCACGAAAAGACATCAAGTCCCTCGAACTCCGGCATCAGAATGCCAAAAACAGCATAAAGATTGCAGAATCGGGCTATCTTCCATCCATAGGCATAGGCGGCACATACCAGCTCAATGACCATAAAAAGCCCTTTGGCTCGGAAGGCGACAGTTGGCAGCTCATGGCGTTTCTTCGATGGGAATTGTTTGACGGCACAAAGAGAGAATATGAAAGGTCAAAGGCAAAATATAAAGCGGCAGAGACGGAAGAATATATCAACGGACTAAAAAAGGCGGTTGCGTTCAAGGTTTATGAGGCATACCTCGGTGCGGAAGAAGCACGGAAAAATATTGAATTATCAAAGGCTGCATTAAAAACCGCAGAAGAGGGCAAAAGACTTGTGAAAATAAGATACGAAAATGCATTATCGCCTATTGTGGATTTAATGGATGCGCAGGTAAGCCTTGACCATGCACGGGCAAACCTCGTGGCAAAGGAGAACGAATACAGGCTTGCAGTGGTTAATCTAAGCTATGAGAGCGGAACAATATTAAAGGATTTAAAGATTGAGTAATAGATCTGGAGGAATACTATGAGCAGAACTCAGAAGACAGAAGTCAGAGCACAGACAATGGACAAAAGAGAAATTATTTTCATCTTCGCTCTTTGTTCTTTGCTCTTTGCTCTAACCATTGGCTGCAAAGACAAGATTAAGCCCGGCACTGCAGAGGTAAAGAGGCAGGTAGTAACAGGAGTAACCATAACAGAAATACAACCTGTACAGGTCGATGAATACTATGAAACATCAGGCACTGTCAAGGCAAAAACAATAAGTGTTATTGCGAGCAGAGTAATGGGAACTATCACATCCGTAAAGGTCAAGGAAGGCGATAGAGTTCATACAGGACAGACACTCATGACCATAGATGACAGGGATATCGCACAAAGAGTCAAGGCAGCAGATAAGGCTGTTGAGGCTGCAAAGCAGAACAAGTCTTTAATGGACATAACATACCAGAGGTATAAAAATCTCCATGATGAAAAGGCCATATCACAGCAGGAGATAGACCAGATAGAGACCCAGAAAAAAGTCGCTGATATGGAATACGAAAAGGCAAGGGCAATGCTTGCAGAGGCACAGGTACATCATGGATTTACAAGAATAACCGCACCTATATCAGGTGTCGTAACAGAGAAAAAAATAGAATTGGGCAGCATGGCAGTTCCAGGCATACCAATTTTAACCGTGGAAGATAACTCGTATTTCAGGATAGAGGCAAATGTGGATGAGAGACTTTCGGGAAAACTTAAAACAGGAATGCCAGTTGATGTGATTATTGACTCGATAGGGCAGGAAACAAAGGGCAGAATATCAGAAATCATTCCTGCCGTTGATCCAATGTCAAGGACATTTCTCATTAAGGTTGATATGAAAATGCCTTCATTAAAAACAGGAATTTACGGAAGGGTTCTCATCCCTGAAGGCAAAAAAGAGGCAATACTCGTTCCTCAAAAAGCAATTGTGGAGAAAGGGCAGCTTGTCGGAGTTTATGTTGTGGATAAACAAGGAGTCATAACATACCGCCTGATAAAGGCGGGGAAAAAATACGGCGAACAGATAGAAGTATTATCAGGATTGAACGGCGGAGAAAAGATAATTATTGATGGAGTTGAAAAGGCTATAGACGGAGGAATCATTAAATAATGGAAGTAATAGGCACAGCAGGCAAGATTGCAAAGGCATTTATAAAGTCAAAGCTCACGCCGCTTATTGTCATAGCTTCACTCATACTCGGCGTATTCGCTGTAATAGTAACTCCAAGGGAAGAAGAGCCTCAGATAGTAGTGCCCATGATAGATGTCCTTGTCTCATATCCTGGCGCATCGGCAAAAGAGGTTGAAGAGAGAGTTACAAAACCCATGGAGAAGCTCCTCTGGGAGATAAAGGGCGTTGAATATGTCTATTCCATATCAAAGCCCGGCATGAGCATGGCCATTGTACGGTTTTATGTTGGGCAGGATATGGAAAAAAGTCTCGTGAATCTTTACAACAAGCTATGGTCTAATCTGGACAAAATCCCCCATGGGGTGTCGCAGCCACTTGTAAAACCGAAATCCATAGATGATGTCCCGATTCTTGCATTCACTCTATGGAGCGACAGATATACAGGCTATGAATTAAGAAGGGTCGCTGTTGAGGTCGCTGATGAACTTAAAAAGGACAGTGATATATCTGAATTCAGTATAATCGGAGGACAAAAAAGACAGGTAAGGATAAGCTTGGAGCCTTCAAGGCTGAGGGCTTATAACATTTCTCCTTTACAGATAACAGGAATGCTCCAGAAAGCAAACTTTGTCCTGCCATCAGGCGCATTTCCTTCATCAAATAAAGAATTCTTAGTTGATACAGGCGGATTTCTCAAGGATGTACAGGAAGTGGGAAATGTAGTTATAGGTGTATTCAATGGAAGGCCTGTATATCTGAGAGAGGTTGCGAGAATAACCGACGGACCTGAAGAACCTGCAAATTATGTATTTATGGGCTTTGGCCCTGCTAAACGCGGGGAAGATTCCATCTCCCCCGCGACCCCCCCGGGGACAGGCACATATGAGGCTGTAACTATCGCCATAGCAAAAAAGAAAGGCACTAACGCCACACACATTGCAGAGAGGGCACTTAAGAAAATAGAAGCAATTAAAGGCAATATCATACCATCCGGCATCGAGATAACAACCACAAGGAACTATGGAGACACAGCAAAGGAAAAGTCCGACGAACTCCTCGAACATATGTTCATCGCCGCCATCTCGGTAACAATACTCATAGCCCTTGCATTGGGATGGAGGGAATCAATAGTTGTTGGAGTGGCAGTGCCCGTGACCCTTGCACTTACGATACTTGTGAACTACATGTACGGATACACGCTCAACAGGGTCACACTCTTTGCACTCATATTCTCCATAGGTATACTTGTTGACGATGCCATTGTTGTGGTGGAAAACATCCACCGCCATTTCAAAATAGGCAGGGTAGATCCCGAGACAGCGGTGCTTGCAGTAGATGAGGTTGGCAACCCCACAATACTTGCTACATTTACGGTTATTGCAGCCCTTCTCCCGATGGCGCTCGTTTCGGGACTGATGGGGCCTTACATGCGCCCAATCCCGGTTGGCGCTTCTGCAGCAATGCTCCTTTCATTGCTCATCGCATTTATCATCAGCCCGTGGTTAAGCTATATTGTGCTAAAGGGAACGAAGCATGACGACAGGGGAGAAAAAGAAAACAAGATACTCGGTGCATTAAACAGGATATATGAGAAGAATCTCAGGGGGCTCCTTGAAAGCGGAAAAAAAAGAATGGCATTTTTCGGATTCGTCCTGCTTTTATTAGGAGCCGCATTCATGCTTGTTCCCCTTAAGCTCGTTACAGTAAAGATGCTCCCCTTTGACAACAAGAGCGAACTTCAGGTGATCATCGATATGCCAGAAGGCACAACCCTTGAAAAGAGTGCTGCATTATCGAGGGAGATAGGAGAATATCTAAAAACAGTGCCGGAGGTCACAAACTATCAGGTGTATGCAGGAACAGCAGCACCTTTTAATTTCAACGGCCTTGTGAGGCACTATTTTATGCGGTCAGGAAGCAATGTAGCAGACATTCAGGTGAACTTTGTTCCTAAAGATAAAAGGAAGGCACAGAGCCATGAAATCGCAAAGAGACTGAGGCCTGAGATCAAGAAGATAGGGGATAAATACAATGCAAGGATTAAGGTGGTGGAAATACCTCCTGGACCGCCTGTCTTAAGCACCCTTGTTGCTGAAGTTTATGGCCCAGATTTCAACAGGCAGATTGACATTGCAAGACAGATTAAAAATGTCTTCGAAGACACAAAGGGAGTCGTTGATGTTGACTGGTACGTGGAGGATGACCAGAAGAAACTCTTATTCGAGGTCGATAAAGAAAAGGCAGCATACAACGGTATAGACACAGAAAAGGTGGCGCAGACGCTCCATATGGCCTTAAACGGCGCTTCTGCAGGCCTTGCGCACATCGAGAAGGATAAAGAACCGGTGGAACTGTATCTGAGGACTCCAATTTCCCAGAGGGCGAGCATAAAGGATTTGAGGGAAATAACAGTTCCGTCGCAATCGGGAATTCAGGTTCCAGTTGCCGAGCTTATAAAAGTCAAAGAAAGCATAGAGGATAAGACAATCTACAGAAAAAACCTGAAAAGGGTCATCTATGTCACAGGTGAAGTCGCGGGAACAGAAGAAAGCCCTGTCTACGCCATATTGAAGATGAAGGAAAAGATTAAAAACCTCAAGCTTCCGGAGGGATATGAATTAAAGCAATACTCCGCAATACAACCATGGCTTGAGGATAAATATTCCATGAAGTGGGATGGAGAATGGCACATTACATATGAGGTATTCAGGGATTTAGGAATAGCATTTGCAGCGGTCATGATTTTGATATATGTAATGGTTGTTGGATGGTTTAAGTCCTTTATGGTTCCTCTTGTGATTATGGCTCCAATACCCCTTTCCCTTGTGGGAATACTGCCGGGACATGCCGTAATGGGTGCATTTTTCACGGCAACATCAATGATAGGGTTCATAGCAGGCGCAGGGATAGTGGTAAGAAACTCAATCATACTTGTGGATTTCATAGAGCTCAAGCTCTCCGAGGGAATTCCTCTCAAAGAGGCTGTTGTACAGGCAGGTATAATAAGATTCAGGCCAATGCTCCTCACTGCAGCGGCAGTTGTTGTTGGCTCTTCGGTTATACTCTTTGACCCCATATTCCAGGGAATGGCGATTTCGCTGATGGCAGGAGAAGTGGCGGCAACACTGCTTTCGAGAACGATGGTTCCAGTGCTTTATTATGTATATAAAAAAAGGGTTAAGGGTATAGAGGAGGTGAGTTAATTAATGTATTTAGCACAAACAGACAGTTGGTATCTGGAGAGGCTCACGTGGCTCATTGCAGGGATATTCGCACTTGCAAGCGCCATACTCGCTGCTGTCCACAGCCCTTACTGGTTGATTCTAACGGGGCTCGTCGGTGTAAACTTAATCATATTCGCCCTCACAGGATTCTGCATCATGGCAAATATCCTGTATAAATTAGGGGCAAAACCGAGACTGCAAAGACAAAGTTGACAGTTGATAGATCATTGTTCATAGTAAAAAAACTATGAACGATTAATAATAAACCATTTTCTAATGGAGGTGAAAATATGGCAGTAGAATATATATGCTTCTCATGCGGCAACCACTTTGTCATAAGTCAATCAGCCATGCACAATGCAGAAGGCAATAGTTGTCCTAAATGCGGAAGCGCCAATATCCTGAAGCTAAATCCTCAGAGCCTTTATGGACTCTTTGGCGGAGGCGGCTGAAACCCATGGGGATGTTGAGACCGGTCAGGTCTTTTTATAAGGGTACGGAAAGTATACTTTCCGTACCCTTATTTTATCTTCTTTTCAATCTGAGAACATATTCCATGCAGCATCTTCAGTTCCCAATCCATAAGCCCTGCCCTGCCTATAAGGTGCTTCAAATTTTGCATAATCTTTTTTTCAAGATTTCTGTCGCCTTTCGGAATATATTCAAGCAGTCTTAGTGTTTCTGCTACTCGTTTGTATAACGATATTAGTTCTTCATGATTGACCAATATTCTTTTTTCTCCCCTTAACTGCTGACTCTTGTATTCTGCCTTTGAAAGTTCGTATGCCACAATCAAAACTGCCTGGGCTAAATTTAAAGACGGTTGTTCTTTGCTTGTTGGTATAGTAATAAGGAATCCGCATTCCTCAACCTCCTCATTAAAAAGGCCCCTGTTTTCCCTTCCGAATAGGATCGCAATCTTGTTGTCACAGGCAATGTTGAATATCCTTTCCATGCCTTCTTCGACAGGCAGAATTACACCGCGCCTTTTACCCTTCCTCCTTGTGGTACCAATAACAATGGTTTTATCTTTAATTGCGCTCATAAGGTTATCATAAGTTTTTGCTGATTCCAGAACGTCCAGGGCATTGCAAGCAAACCATCTTGCCTCGTCGGTTATAACGGATGGCGGGTTCACAAGGCATAGGTTTTTAAAACCCATATTCTTTATCGCCCTTGCAGATGCACCTATATTGCCCGATTCCTTCGGCTCAACAAGAATGAAATAAATATTATCTTTCCAGTTCTTCGTATTCTTCATATGACAAAAAAATAGGGTGGAAGCGTAAGCTTCCACCCCTTATTATATTAAAACCAATTAACAGCCTTCTATAGCCTTTTTCTTCTTTGCAGGTGCTGCTGGAGCTGCCTCCTTTACCACCTTGCCGCCCTTGATTTCAACCTTATCACCGGCCTTTACACCAGCTGTGTCCTTAACCTCAACGGTTGTCTCCTTGCCCTTATCATCTTTTACAGTTACCTTCTTGCCCTCAACTTTTGTAACAGTACCCTTTACATCTGCTGCAAAGCTAAGACCGACAACGCCAAGAGCAAATACGAGAGCGACTAATAATACGAGTATCTTCTTCATTTAACTTCACCTCCTTTCATTAATTTTTTCTGAGCAATTAACATGCCATGCATGAATTTGCTTAATTTTACAACAAACTTAAAGTTTTCAACAACAAGTTTCTTTCCCAAAACAGGAAACAAATTCCCATTTTGTCCACTAATCCTTCATCGGCTTTATGAACATAAAATAAGTCATTGTCCAGTTGCCAAGGATTATAAATGCTGTTGCGACTATGCTTTGAAGCGATAATGCCGACACACCTGTCAGCGCATGGCCGACAGTTCAGCCACCTGCAACAGCGCCGCCAAAACCCATAACAAGTCCTCCGAAAAAGACCCTTACAAGTTCGTTCGGATCTTTCGGTGCCGTAAGCTTGAATTCGCCGAGGCCTTTCGCGCTTAAAAAAGCTCCGACCGGAACGCCTATAACATAAAGTGCACTCCATGTTGCTACACCAATTCCGAAGATGCTGAACATCGGATCGAAAGGCGCCTGGCTGTTTCCGGTTAAAACAAACATAAGAAAGTCCGAAAGAGGGCCCGAAAACGAGAGTCCCCTTGCCTGGCCGCCCCAGTAATAAGAAGCCCACCATGCAAGAACTACTACCACGCCTATCAGAGCACCACCAACTGACCATGACCAGCCTTTCTTGGGTCCCTTTGCAAAGGGCTTACCTTTCAATACTACCGGAATGACTATCGCCGCTACCACGGCTATAACTATCCACTTGATATTGCCGCCTCCGAATACATCCCATAAGGCCGGGCTTGTTATAGCATTTTCTCCCTCCCCAATAGAGACCTTATAACTTTTCAAAAACTGACTGACAGGTTTTAGCGGACCATGCATTGTTGAAATCAGACCTACACCAAAACCAAATGTGGCTATAGTAGCAGCGAATTGTCCCTCGCCTTGCTTATATAAAACACCACTTCCGCATCCGCCAGCCATAACAATACCGAGACCGAAGATATAACCACCTACAATAGCTGCAATAGGGGCAAATGCCTGTCGTCTCAGTCCATCAGCGCCCATAAGTCCAATGTCCTCAATAAAGTTAGCGCCTATAATAGAAATCACCAATGCCAAAAGCCATGCCCTCAGCAAAGTCATATCGTTTACAAAGATCACGTCTCTGAATGCTGAGTTCATTCAATATCTGCCGCGCTGTAGCACAAAACCAAAAAGCACGCCGACCAGCACGCCGCTGAGTATAACCATAATACTCGCCTGTGGTATCCCCTCCATTTAAACCTCCTGTATTGTTTATTGACAAGCCAAAGGCTTGTTCTACCAGACGATTACTTTATCAGCCTTCTCTATAAGCCCAACAATCCGGTCGTAATCTTTATCGCTTCCCAAATTTATAACTGCCACATCATTTTCTTTTCTGTGCTCTTCGATTACCTTCTTAATACTTTCTTCGGGCTCTGCCTTCAATATGTGGAGTATCTTCATTATTAATACGGCAAAATATTATCATATTTTAGAAGCCTTTTCGCAATGTCTTCTGTTGAAAGATACTCAATCCCTTCATTTAAAGCAGTATTTGTATAAAGACCTAATCTCATTTCTCTAATCATTTCGAGATTCAACAAAATATCATCTGATGCTTCGAGTTTTCTGTCAAATATGTATATATCCACATCATTAAGTATAGAAAGACCGATGCCCATGCGCAAAGCCTCAGACTGCCTGTCTCTTACGATAACCGCTATCTTCTTCATCTAAAATACTATCACTTTATCCGATTCCCTGTTCATAACCGCATTGTCATACTGGCTTCCGCATGTAATTCCCTCCGGAATATCTTTATCCAAAAGCCCCATTTTCTTGCGGTTATAATCACAAAGGCTCATAGAAACACCGCCATTTTCCTTAAGAGACGCAATCTTTTTGTCTGCTACCAGACGGCAGCCCTCATCCATGAAAAAGATAATAACCCTATGTCCTCTGCCAACTGCTGCCTCTGTGATGCCCACTATATCATCCCTGTATTTGTCGGTTGTAATAAGCATCCCGATAGTCATGTCCTTCACAACTCCTTAACAATCGCTAATTTTTGTAGCATAAGACAATAAAAAAAGTAAACCCCAGTTGCAGGGATTAGAAACTGCTACTGGCTACTGATTATCGGGTACTAATTTTACATCTCAACCCTCGTAATAACCCCGTGCAGCTTCCGGGACGGGAGTTTATAGAACTGGACAAATGCTGGAGTTAATCTCTTTATAATAGAAAACGTCTTCCACACAAAACTCGTGGTATGGATGTCCTCTATGCCGTAGAATATCGTCTTTTCATCTATCCCTGCCTCTCTCAATAACTCCTCAACATCCACTACTTCCATGTATCCGTACTGTATCTCGAACAGCCTGAGCCCTTTTGCAATATCTTCTTTGAAATATCCTGTAACGCCGAATGGATCATCACGCTTGATTATCGAGACAAAGATATTGTCTTCGTAGATGATGCCATGATAAAACATCGTTTGCGTAATATAAAATGGTATCTCCTCAATGTCTCTTATGAGGAAAAGTGCTGTGCCTTTAATCTTTGCTATTGTGGGATATGCCTTTGTAAACTTATTAAGAAACTCCTCTAAAGGCATAAACTTCATCATCTTATAAAGCCGTCTCTGCCCCTTGGTATAGAGCATTATTGTTAAAAAAGGGATAGAGGCGAGTATTATTGACCAGTAGCCGCCGTGGGGTATTTTATAGAAGTTTGCAATGAGGTATGCAATATCAACAATAGTAACAATGAAAGAAATAAAAGACAGCACAGGCTTTTTCTGCCGATGGAATATCCATGTCATCATTATGCCTGTAAGGGTCATTGTCCCTGTAACTGCAAGACCATAGGCAGCAGCAAGGCGGCTGGACTCCTTGAACTCATACATGATAAACAAGACAGATGCAAGCAGGAACCAGTTTACAATGCCTATGTATATCTGTGCCCTTAATTCAGCGGATGTATAGTCGACCTTGAACATGGGCATAACACGGGTTTGTATACCCTGATAGACTATCGAGAACATTCCGCTTATCATCGCCTGAGAGGCTATGACCGTCGCTATAATGCTGAGGACTAAAAACGGGACATAAAAAATAGGCACCTGATGGAAAACCATTTCAAAGAGCATATTCTTTGCATCCGGATGCTTAATAATAAATGCACCCTGACCGAGATAATTCAACAAAAGTGCAGCAAATACAAAATACCATGCCCTGATAATAGGCCTTCTGCCTAAATGCCCCATATCTGCATATAATGCCTCGCCTCCTGTGGCGCAGAGTATGACTTCTGAAAGCACAAAGAAACCGGCAATACCATTGTCATAAAGAAATTTAAAGGCATAATATGGATTTATAGCATTCACAACAGATGGAACCTGAAGTATCGAGACAATACCAGAAATCGCCAGCGATGAAAACCATAAAACCATCAACGGGCCGAATGCTCCTGCTACTCTCTCCGTCCCTTTCCTCTGAAAGGCAAAGAGGGTTATGGCGATGACAGCCGCAATAAGAATAAGTATTTCCTGTTTTGCATGCTCAAAGCCAGGAATGAGAAGCGATCCCTCAACAGCACTGAGTATACTAATGGCGGGCGTAATGACACCATCTCCGATGAGAAGAGATATTCCGACAAACGAAAGCAGTGTGACAAATGATGCCTGCCTGCCTGACTTGAGGAGGGGGACAAGCAATTCCTTAAGCACGATAGTGCCTCCCTCGCCTTTCTTTCCAAGGCTCATGGCAAGCCATGCATATTCAACTGTTACGAGTATAATTAGTGTCCAGACAATGAGGGAGAGCACGCCAATAACATTGGCCTCCGTTGGTTTTGTAAGGAGAAATATAACAGTAAGGGTATATATTGGAGAGGTTCCAATATCTCCGAAGACAAGACCAAGGGATTTTATAATTCCCTTTATGGGTGGTTCTTTCTCAAGCATCTAAGTGTATTCGGTTAATAAAAATCTCGATATTATAATATTTTTCCCTTAAATTTTACAGAAATGTTTTATCCCGAGATTTATAATTTTCGGTAGAATTATAATTATAACTTCAAGTTGACAGCCTGTTTTATTTTTGTTATAAATTATTCATGAAATTGAGGGTATTTCTTCCTGTCATATTGATAGCTCTGATGGCAAGCATCATATCTCCAGCGTCTTTCAAAATAATAAAAATTCGTAAAGGCAGAAGACCTCTAATTATATTAAGCCTCGATGTTTGTCATGCATCAAATTCGTCTCTCTCTGTGAACGCCGATAAACCCTGCCTCTGCGAGTGTCCATGGAAACCAACTCCTCTGAAGTTTGTAAGCCTTCATGAAATTATAAGTCCGCGGCTCGATTTACCCATATTAGCATTCCCAATAGAGCAACCTCCAAGGGTCTGATCACCAAAAGTCTGATCAGTAGTTCTGAAGTTGCGAGTCTTTATTTGCACAAATACAGGCATTCTGTCTGTATAAAGGATTGTCCTTTATAGGCATTCCTCCCCGTTTAATTTGACTCCACTTCAGATGGATTGTCTGCAGTGGAGTCTTTTTTAAAAATTTTAAAAAATAACAGGAGGGTTTTATGACCATTAATGGCAATAATGACGGACTTTCAAGGAGAGACCTAATCATCAATAGCGGGAAGGCAGCAGCAGGCGCTGCAATCTTATCCATCGGTGCACTCAATGCTGTAAAGACCGCTGATGCCTATGAATATGCATCGACTTTTAAGTACGAAAAACTGGACCCCCATGAGGTAGGACAGGTCACCTATGAAAACTACTTTAAGAGGTGGTGTACCTCTTCGGTTATTGCCGGATTTGTAGAGGCATTAAAAAAGAAGGTCGGTAGTTCATGGAAAGATTTCCCGATCGATGCATACAGATGGGGACATGGTGGAATGGCAGGATGGGGTGCCCTTTGCGGAACGATGCCGGGTGCCGGTGTAATTATAGGACTGGTAACAAAAAATACCGATACAGCAGAGGAAATGACTAATGACCTCGCCTTCTACTATTCCTATACCGAACTGCCGGACTTTGAGCCCTCGAAGATAATTAAGGCCCAGATAAAACACATGACCATAGCGGGAACACCTGTCTGTCACATTTCCGTGGGTAGATGGATGAGGGCAGAGGGTGTTGCATTTCTTACAGACCAAAGGGCTGAAAGGTGTGCGCGGCTTGCTGCAAACATCGCCATGGAAACAACAAAGATGTTGAATGCATGGGTTGATGGTAAATATGCTCCCAAACACCAGCCGTTGTATAATGTTGCATCGAATGGGATAACTTCTCAGAATAATTGTAAGGACTGCCATGGCCAGTACGTTCCCAGTCCCAATAAAACCTATGAAACACTGAAGAAGTAAATTCCAGATACTGAAAACTGGCACCTCTGATTAAGAAAAGGCGGGGTTAAAGCCCCGCCCGAAATATCCCTCCCAGATATTCAAAATCTTTCAAAGCAATAAGTACAACAGGCAGGATAAGCAAAGGCAGGTAGCTCCTCCATTTAAAAAGCCACTCGCCATGTTTTTCCAATTCTTCCTTCAAAGCCATTATGCACCTCCATCACATCTCTGTTTTTCATTTTACCTTCCGTAATACTGCTTAATTGTATTTACCATAACAACGCATAAAACAAGCCATGCAACTCCCGCAGCATATCCGCCTAAGACATCCGTCAGCCAGTGCACGTTGAGATAGACGCGGCTGATGCCCACGAGGATAACCAGAAGAATCGAAATGGAAAATATTACAAACCTCAATGCCTCACTCTTTATCAACCTCCATGTCATATAAATAAGGAAGCCGTATACAATCATGGCAGCAAAGGCATGGCCGCTTGGAAAACTGTAACCGTGAGCAGCCACTATCTGCTGTACGGGCCGCGGCCTGTGGAAAAAGAGTTTTAGGATAATGAGAAGCATCTCTCCTACCCCTGCCACGAGAAAAAAGGTAAAAAGCTCCCACCAATGCCGTTTATACAAAAGATAAAGAGTCATTATACCGGCAGTTATCACGACAAGATATACGCCTCCGATATTGGTTATATCCACCATAAATCTTGTTATCTCAGGACTGATTATCCCTTCCACTATCCACTGTATTTTAAAGTCAAGATAGAACAGGGTTTCCTTATCTATCAAATCCTCAACAATCTCGCCAAAGGATAAAAGGGCAAGGATGAGGGACACTAAAGATATGGTGAGGTTCAATCCATACCATTCTCCAGCGCTAAAACGTTCTTTCACAAATTCCCATGTCTTTGGCATTTGAGAGGACAACCTGATATCAAGCCAGCCAACCTTCTCCTTTATCAACCGCTTCTTTTTTGTGAAAAGAAAATACAGGTATATGATGATAACTCCGCATATAAATCCAAAGATGCCAATGCGGCCAAGATATATCCTTATAATATCCCAGCTATTTCCTACAAAATATCCGAGCAATGAAAATATCGTTGCCCATACAATCCCGCCGGCTAAATTGAAAAAGAGGAACCTCGGATAATGCATCCTCGATATGCCTGCAACGACAGGGGCAAAGGCCCTGAGCCATGCCATGAAACGGCCGAAGAACACGGTCTTTCCACCGTGTTTATCAAAGAATCCCATGGCCTCATCAAGATACTCTTTCTTGAAAAAGAAGTATTTGCCGTATTTCAAAAAAAATACTTCTCCAAACCGATAGCCAATAAAGTATCCAACAGTGTCTCCCATTATCGCACCAAGGGATGCAACCCATATAACATCACCTAATTCAAGCACTCCCATTGATGCCAGAAGCCCTGCTATCACCACCATGCTTTCGCCAGGCACAAGAAAGCCTAAAAATGCAGATGTCTCAAGAAAGGTCATCAGGAATAAAACATAATATCCCCAGTGGGTGAGATGAGGAAGGATAATGTCCAGAATATGCTTTTCCATTTCGATATTATAGCCGATACTGCGTTCATCTTCCTGTAATCTTTCCTTTCTTATAATGGAATCGTAAGTCGAATCAATTACAGGCTCACAAAGGAGGTGAGTAAGTATGAAAAAGATGATGACAATCATCAGTGGTGTTGTCCTGACAGCCCTCATCGCCATCGGAGGAGTTTCCGCCCAGCAGGCAAAGCACACAGGCAGCATTCAGGTTAAGAGCGATGATGAGGCAGGATTTGCAGGAATGGCAACCGTCTCCCTCGATTCTGCCATAAATGCAGCGCTGAAGCAGGTTCCAGGCAAGGTGTTGAAGGCAGAACTCGAAAATGAGAACGGCTATCTCGTCTACGGAGTGGAAATCGCAAAGGCTGACCGCCAGATAGCAGATGTGAAGGTTGATGCAGGAAACGGGAAGGTACTCAAGATCGAGACCGACCAGAAGGACAACGAAGGTCAGGAAGGAGAAGACTCTGACAACGGCCACGAAGAAGGAGGTGAGAGGTAATAACGACGAAGGGGCGGGTGTCCGCCCCTCCCTTAAAAAAAGGAGGTAACTCATGATTGTAAACGTAGAAAATCTGGTCAAGAAATACGACGGTCACACAGCCCTGGACGGCCTGAATTTCGGTGTTGAGGATGGCGACATCTTCGGCTTCCTCGGCCCGAACGGGGCCGGGAAAACAACCACCATCCGTATTTTAACCGCCATCATCAAGGCTGATTCAGGTAATGTAGTGATAAACGGACATGATGTCTTCAGGGAGCCGATGGCGGTAAAGGAGATCATCAATGCCCTTCCTGAATCCAACGGCTATTACGAATGGATGACAGCACGGGAATACCTCGAATTCTTCTCAAATCTCTATGAAGAGGAGATGTCAAGGCAGGAAATTGATGGCCTTTTAGAGGCTGTTGGACTACATGGAAAGGAAGGCCATCTCATCCGCAGTTATTCCCGCGGCATGAAACAGAGGCTCGGCATTGCGCGGGCGCTTGTCAACAAGCCGAAGTTCCTGTTTCTTGATGAGCCCACAAACGGACTCGACCCGAAAGGAAGAAGGGATATCCACGACCTGTTGATAGACCTCAATCGTAAACACGGCACGACCGTCTTTCTCTCCACTCACCTGCTGGATGATGTTGAGAGGCTCTGCAACAGGATAGCCATCATCAATTACGGGAAGATAGTCAGGGCAGGCGAAGTCAAAAAGGGAACGATAGAGGATATCTTCTTTATGTCCACAAAGGAGGGAACGCTATGAAGACAACATATATAATGCAAAAAGAGATAAGGGAAAGCATCCTGACCTCGAAGGGTTTTTTATGGTATACCCTCACATCAATTATCCTGAGTATTCTGAGCTATCTGTTCCTTACCAACAGCGAATTAAGCCTCCTTGACCAGGGGCAGATGCTCTACATGATCATGAATTTCATCACCGCCCTCGGAATACTGATGGGGCTTGTATTCGGATCAGATGCCTTTGCAGGCGAGATAGAAAGAGGGACGCTCGAAGCACTGTTTATAAGTCCGGTAAACAAAACAGAAATTGCCATGGGAAAGCTCGGCGCTGCCGTGACAAACTGGGGGATTATCTTTGTTATATCCCTGCCATATCTGTTTGTCGTGGGCAAAGGCGGGCAAAATCTCCTCATTGGAATCGCCTATCTCGCCATCCTCGGAACGCTTCTTGCCATTATCTTTTCCGCCTTTTCCATGGGACTTTCGGCGAGGATAAAGTCAATGAAGAATTCCCTTATCATCTCATTCTTCATATTCCTGCTGGCAGGGGCGCCAATCTTTCTTTCAGCAGCATTGCGCAAGACATGGTTCGGCATGATACTCGATCTCATAAATCCCTTTGCTGACGCTATCAACACCTTTGACAGCGTGGTCATAGACAGCCAGGGGTTCAGCTATCAGGCAGGGAGGGTCGCTATTATTTGCGGATACACACTCCTGTCCCTCTGGTTCTTAAAAAGAAGTGTATCCAGACTGGAAATGTGAGGTGATAAAAATGAAAAGATTAATATTAGCTCTTTCAGCGGTTATTCTATCAATTACAGTGAATTATGCATATGCAGCAAACCGTATTGCAGTCTCCATTAATCCGCCGTCCGTTCAGGCGAATATGGGAGATACAATAACATATACGGGAACAATAACCAATAATTCGGATAAAGCCGCTAACAATATCATCGCCTATATTTCTTTATCAAATGTTACACAGGGTAAAGAATCGCCTATGGACCTTGAAGACTGGAGCGCAAATAAGGCGATTAAAATAGATACCATCCAGCCTCACGGGACATACGGAGGTAAATGGCCAATGCGGCTTATTGATTCAGGAAGCTACGTGGCTTATATAACGGTTGTGGATAAAAACAGCAATATCCCTGTAAGCAGTGAGATGTCACATCTTGAGGTAAAAAGAATACTCCGGCTCAATCCGAATAATGTGCTGCCTGTGGCTATTGGCGAGCCTCTCATCATCGGAATCGTCTTTATGTTTGTCGCATTAAGGAGAAGGAAAGGAGTAAAATAAATCATGCGCATATTGATTGCGGAAGACGAGAAATCACTTGCCGATATTGTAAAGAAAGGACTCAAAGAAGAGGGTTATACTGTGGATGTTGCATACAATGGCGAGGATGGACTTTTTATGGCGGAAAATGAACCGTCAGACATCATAATCCTGGACATAATGCTGCCGGTTATTGATGGAATGACCATCCTCAAAAAGATTCGTAAGGCAGGGATTAAGACTCCTGTTCTTATGCTCACAGCCAAAGACACAGTCATGGATAAGGTATCAGGACTGGACAGCGGCGCCGACGACTATCTGACAAAACCCTTCTTCTTTGAAGAGCTCCTGGCGCGCATAAGGGCATTGTTAAGGAGGAATTCCGGGGTCAAGACATCTATTATCGAGATTGGAGATCTTATCATTGACACGGCTTCTCATGAAGTAATAAGAGGCGGAAGGGTAATTTCGCTTTCTGCAAAGGAATACGCCCTCCTTGAGTATATGGCGATAAACAGGAACAAGATGCTGGGCAGGACAACACTTACAGAGCATCTGTATGATCAGGATTTCGACCTCGACAGCAATGTCATAGATGTCTTTATCAATCGTATAAGGAATAAGATAGACAGGGGATTTGATAAGAAACTGATACATACCATACGCGGCGCCGGATATATGCTGAAGGGATAAATATGCTTTCTTCCATAAAGGCAAAAATCATCATATTCTACTTAATGGTTCTGTTTTTGAGCTTATCAGTGCTGGGGATATTTCTCTATCTCGGCCTCGGGAAAATAGTCCATGATTCCATTGACTCAAGCCTCCTCTCAAGGGCAAAGGCGCTGGCTATGCTGATAAATGAAGATAACAACGAAACGGAGTTTAAATTTTCCGATGATGTCATGTGGGAGTATAATTCGCCAAAATCAAAGAGCTTCTTTCAAATCCGCAGACCTGATGGAACTGCCATGGAGAAATCGGCATCACTTGGAGATTCAGAACTTCCATTTCAAACAGGAAAGAATCAAACAAGTTTTGAAACCATCCTTTTAAATAACAAACCGGTAAGGCTCATTAATTTCCATCTCCATAACCTCGTTATCCAGTGCGCCGAGGATATAAAGGATCAGACAAATCTCCTTAAAAACTACAGGATTGTCCTTTCCCTTTCCATCCTTTCCATTATGATAATTTCTGCATCAGGCGGTTTCATTATCGCAAGAAAGGCGCTTACTCCGGTAAAGGAAATTTCAGAGACCATTGACAGGATTTCAGAATCTAATCTTTCAGAAAGGGTAACTGGAAAAAACATTCCATCGGAATTGAAGGGCCTCGCAGCCTCCTTTAATCGCACCTTTGACAGCCTTGAAAAGGCCTTTAATCGCCAGAAACAATTTACAGCCGATGCATCCCACGAACTCAGGACACCATTATCTGTCATCCTGAGCCAGAGCGAAATTGCACTAAGGAAGGAAAGGGCTGTCGAAGAATACAGAAATGCACTCGCAGCCGTTACAGAAGCTGCTAAAATGATGTCACAGATAGTCCAGAAACTCCTCACCTTGGCACGCTTAAGTTCTGACAAAGTCGAACTCAATATTGAAGATATAAATATCTGCAAAACCATCCATGAGGCAGTAAAACTATTAAACCCTCTTGCCGAGCAAAAAGGCATAAGTATAAATATCTCCGGGAATGAACAACCAGTAATCCGTGGAGATAGGGCGGTATTGCTGGAACTTTTCACAAATCTTATAGACAATGCCGTAAAATATAATACTCCGCATGGGAAGATAGATATTTCTATTAGAAAGGAAATGGATTTTATTGTGACCGAGATAAAAGATACGGGAATCGGCATACATGAAGGAGATTTAGACAAGGTCTTCGACCGATTTTACCGCGTCGATAAGTCCCGTTCAAGAGAGAGCGGTGGAATCGGATTGGGATTAAGCATATGTGAGGAAATTGTTAAGCTACACGGCGGCAGGATAGAGATAAAAAGCAAAGTTGGTGAAGGGACTAATGTCACTGTTTATTTGAAAGGAATTAAAGATGTCACTTAGGCTTAAGTCTATCGCTGCAGTCCTCTTATCGTTGCTTATCTTAACTGAAGGCTATTTTTTATATATGGAGGAGCAGGGCAACTTTCATCCTATTACACATAGCGAGGCCTACAGGTCTGCACAACTTGACAGGGATGAGCTTGAATATTACATCAAGAAGTATAACATCAAAAGCATATTGAATCTTCGGGGCGAAAACCCAAATGCCTCGTGGTATACGGAAGAATTAAGAGTCAGCACAGAACAGAATGTTAAACATTACGACATTGCCCTGTCAGCATCTCGTGAACTAACTAATGAAGAAATTCAGAAACTGACGGATATTTTTAAATCAGCACCACGTCCCATATTGATACATTGTCAGGGCGGCGCTGACAGGTCAGGGTTGGCAGCGGCAATGTGGAAAGTAATAGTTGATAACGAGCCAAAATCAGAGGCAGGGAGACAGTTGTCCATTTTATATGGTCATCTCCCCATGGGTAAGGCAACCGCTATGGATCGATTTTTTGAGAGATGGAGACCATCGGAGGCTTTTAATTGAAACGATTATACAATAGAAAAATATTATTCATTGCAATATCTTTGCTGATAATAACAATTGGGATAAAAATTCATTCAGCCATTACATTCCCACAGATAACAGACTGGAACTACAGGCAATTGCAAAAGATTGACAAAAAAGCAAAGAACTTTTCATTTGCCGTATTCGGAGACAATAAAAACTCCATTACCACATTCAAAAATTTAATAAATGCTGTAAATTCGGATAAAGTAATGTTCGCCATAGATATAGGAGACCTTATACAGGATGGAGAAAAAGAGAAATACAGGTTTTTCATCAACCAGATAAAGGAGTTTAAAAAACCTTTATTAACTGCAATTGGAAATCATGAGCTAAGAGAGAACGGGAGAGGAAACTATTATGACCTCTTTGGCAGGTTTTACTATTCATTTACAGTCGGAGATGCATACTTTATCATCCTTGATGATGCCAATGAGTATAATTTAGACCCCTGGCAGATGGAGTGGGTAAAGGAGCAGTTAGAAAAGGCTCTCAAATATAAGTACAGATTCGTCTTCATGCATGTCCCGCTTTTTGATCCGAGGAAGGAAGGCCCCAGAATAGCGCATAACCTGAAAGACATAAGATTTGCAAATCAACTAAATTCAATCTTTGATAACTATAATATCACAATGCTCTTTGCTTCCCATATCCATTCTTTTTACCGTGGAATGTGGAACAAAACACCTTATATCATCACAGGTGGTGCAGGCGCTGAACTTGTTGGCGCAAATCCTGAACACGACTTTTATCACTATATAAAGGTAAATGTGAACGATGCAGGGGTAAGGTATGAGGTAAAAAAGATTAAGTCGCCTGATTTTGAAGCTATCGACAGATTAACACACGACGCATGGGTATATATCTATTCCTTCCTTGCATTCCATTATATGGATATTGTTCTGGTCATAATTATTTTGTATTTATCTCTTTATCTGTTTTTAGTCATGAAAAAGAAGATCATCAGGAGGCATGGATGTTAGAAGAGATTAATTATTCCCTGTTTAGCAGCGTCAACAAATTTGCAGGATATAATCCCATATTTGATATAACAGCCGAACTGACAGCAGAATACTTACCTTTCCTTTTTATTCTATTAATGATGTATTACTGGTTTTTCAAAAAAGATGATACCTCCAGAATAAATCTTTTATCAGTTGGTTGGAGTACACTTTTAGCCTTATTCATCAATTTTTTGATAACCCTTTTTTATTTTCATCCCCGTCCCTTTATGGTGCATATAGGAAAGCTGCTTATATCGCATGGGCCAGAAACATCGTTCCCTTCCGACCATGCAACTTTCATGTTCTCAATCGCTTTTGCTTTCATTATCCATAATGAATTCAGAAAAATCGGTATCGTATTAATTATTCTCGCATTAATTGGCGGGATGGCAAGGGTATTTGTGGGTGTACACTTCCCAATGGATATAGCAGGTTCATTTGGGGTCGGTCTTATTTCCACAATGATAATTTTTATATTAAGAGATGTGTTCGCACCGATGAATGAACGTATAGTTGAATTTTACAAAGATGTTTTACTTCGCCTGGATTTAAAGTATCTGAAAAGGAGATAGATTGTCAGCAGGATTATGACCAGCAAAATCCCTGTATGCTCAATCCTTGTAATATCCCTCTTTATAATCTCCATGCTGTTGCCACCCACATACCCCGCTCCAATCATTAACGCCATTGTGAAAACGAGGAGAAAGCATCAGTTTACCACACGGGTGGAGATTAAAAATCCGCATAGGATGAGGGTGGTATCCTCTGGGAATGGGAATACGATGCCTCCTAAGATGAGAAGGGCAAAGAGCCCAAGATAAAGGAAGTGTTCTATGGTTGATGAAAGTGTAGCCAATCCTTAGTTAATTTTGTCCAGCACTTCTCTCACCTTTCTCAAAAGCTCATTGGGAGAAACAGGCTTTGAGATGAAGTTTATGCCTTCTTCGAGTATGCCCTTTTTATGGATGATATTTGCAGTATAACCGCTCATGAAAATCGCCTTTATGTCGGGCGTGATCTTCTTTATCTCCTCATAAGCCTCCTTACCGTTCATTTTCGGCATTATCACATCAGAGACAAGAAGCTGTATTTTATCCCTATACTCTTTGAATGCCTTTATGGCATCCTCTCCGTCTTCTGCCTCGATGACCGTATATCCCCATTGTTCAAGGGTAGCCTTAGTGAATTTTCTAACAGAGGCATCGTCTTCTGCCAGGAGTATAGTCTCTGTTCCCCTCGCAGGCGGAAGTGAGATTATCCTCTCTTCTTTAACCTCTAACTTTGCTAATGGCAAATATATCTTGAATGTTGTGCCTTTTCCCAATTCGCTGTAGCAATTGATATAGCCATCATGCTGCCTGATTATTTCATATACCATAGAAAGTCCGAGCCCCGTACCTTTGCCAGTATCCTTCGTTGTAAAGTACGGCTCGAATATCCTTTCCTTTGTCTTCTCGTCCATTCCCGTGCCTGTATCCGTGACCGATATAAGGGCATACATCCCTAGTCTTTCGACGGCATGGGTCTTCATATACTCCTCGTCAAGTTTCACGAGTTCTGTCTCTATGATTAAAACCCCTCCGTCGGGCATAGCATCCCTCGCATTGGTTGCAAGGTTCATCAAAACCTGCTCCATCTGGCCTACATCTGCCTTTACCGTTAAATCTTTATCCGTGAGTATCGTTCTGAGTTCGATGTCCTCGCCAATGATCCTTGAAAGCATCTTCTGCACTCTCTTTATAATTTCATTGATATTTATCGATCTGGGACTTATTATCTGCTTTCTGCTGAAAGTTAGGAGCCCCTGTGTGAGATTGGTTGCCCTTTCCACAGCAGCAAGTATCTCTTTAAGATATGGCCTTAGCGGGTCATCTCCTTTCACATTCATCTGCATAAGAGAGCCAAAGCCCATTATAGCTGTGAGGATATTGTTAAAGTCATGGGCAATACCGCCTGAAAATGTTCCAAGCGCCTCCATCTTCTGCGCATGTAGAAGTTGTTCCTGCAGCTTCTTGAGTTCCGTAATGTCTTCTTTGATTCCGATATAATGGGTAACAACCCCTTGCCTGTTTTTAACAGGAGATATGACTGCAGATTCATGGAAGAGTTCGCCATTTTTCTTTCTATTATGGAAAACACCACGCCATGTCTCTCCCGATGTAATTGTTTCCCATAATCTCTCGTACTCCTCTGGCGGCGTTTTACCCGACTTGAGGATGCGTGGATTCTTGCCGATAACCTCTTCAAATGTATAACCTGTTATCTCAACAAATTTTGGATTTACATATTCTATATTTCCCTCTGTATCGGTAATCACAATCGAGACAGGACTCTGCTCAATGGCATGTGAAAGCCTGCCGATCAATTCCTCGGTTCTCCTGCATTCTGTCAGGTCGTGGGCTATGGCCATAATGTATGGTTTATCCTTTAGCTTAATAAGAGAGGCATATACCTCCACAGGAACGGTACTTCCGTCCGGACGGCGATAAATGCGCTCGCCAATGGAGGTGCTTCCTACTTGAAGAACCTTCTGGATGTTTGAATGTATATTCTCGATACTGTCAACAGGGATATCAAACATTTTCATCCGGGCAATATCTTCTCTTGAATAACCGAATACCCTGCTAAAGGCATCGTTAACCTCCACCATCCTTCCTGTTTCAACCTCAAAAAGGAAGATAGGGTCCTGTGCTTGATGAAACAGCGCCCTGTAGCGTTCCTCGGAGTCTTGCAACTCTGCCTGCCGTGTTTGTATGGACTCTGCCATCTCATCAAATGAGCGGGCAAGTTCACCGATCTCTCCTTTCCCATGTGGAACATCGGTGCGTGCATCAAGATCGCCTTTTGCAATCCTTCTGGATGCCTTTACAAGGTCATTAATCCTGCTCAGTATAAATGCCTCACTGCCGAGCCATGCCAGTGTAACGGTTATTAAAAAGACAATAACAATCAAGACCAGATTAATGTTAAGCAGTCGGTTAACCTCGTCAAAAACAGATTTTTTGGGGATGCCCAGTATCACATATACATCCCCCTTCTCCATATCATCAAATAAAGGGGTGAAGGCATAAAGTCTTGAGACATTATCCTTTCCCGTACCTTCAAACATTCCCCTTTTCTGGCTCAGGATCGTTTCAAAAGCAACATCTTTGAGTTCCGCATATCTTTTTCCAACCCATTTTTCAGGCCCCGGATAACGAACCAATATCACTCCATTGGAGTCAATCTTTGTGAGGGTTGAGCCTTCCGGCAGATTCTCCGCAATCTCCTTTCCAAACTCACGATTCAACCACCCCATATCTATGGAGGTAAAAACAATCCTTTTTATCATGTCATCGTCAAGTATGGGATAGGCAAAGACAACGACAGGCCTGCCTATAACCCGCCCCATCTGATAATCCCCGATGACAAAATCCCGCGTCTTCACAACCCTCTTGAAAAAAGAACGGTCAGAGGCATTGATCTTCCCCTCAGTAGGCATGGCGCTGCAGTATAAGGTACCATCCGGCCTGAATACCCCGATATTGGCATATCCCTTGATCTGCCCTAAAAGATCTTTAAGAAAAGAACTGCATGTGGCAGTATCTCCGATTCTGACCTGCGGGGCACGGGATAAGGTAATGAGAAGCTTCTGGGTGCCGCTTATTAAATGCGATTCCTTGGCTACAGAAAGGTTTGCAAATCGTAATGCCTGTTTCTGGACATAATCAGATGCTGTCTTCTTTTCCACACCGCTGGTATAAAGCATGAGTCCTGCAACCGGAAGGGTAGCAAAAAGTATGAGAAGTATCAGCTTAAAACGAAGGCTTGAAAAAAATCGTTCCATAAAAAATTATAGAAGGAATTTTTTAAGTTGTCTACCATTACTTCCCTAATCGCATGAATTTAACGTATTTAAAGAGCAAATAAGTAGCCAGCAGGATTATGACCAGCAAAATCCCTATATGCTCAATCCTTGTAATATCCCTCTTTATAATCTCCAGGCTGTTGCCGCCCATATACCCCGCTCCAATCATTAACGCCATTGTGAAGATCGAGGAGAACGCATCGGCCATTATAAATTTCAATGCAGACATCCTCATAACGCCTGCTGCAAGAAATATCTGCGCCCTGAGACCGACCAAATGTCTTCCAATCAATATGACAAAAACCCCTTTTTTATTAAATTTAGTCTCAAGCATCAAAAGCCTTTCAGGAGATATAATCTTATGGAATCTTTTATGATTGACGATCATACGTCCGTATTTCTTTCCAACAAAGTAGAGGGAAAAATCGGTTATCAATAATCCGGCATAAACAACCAGCAAGGCAGGGACAGGCTTTACCACATGGGTGGAGATTAAAAATCCACAAAGGATGAGAGTAGTATCCTCTGGAAACGGAAATCCAATGCCTCCGAGGATAAGGAGGAGAAAAAGTCCAATATATGGGAAGTGTTCTACAAGCGTCGAAATATTAGGCATTCAAACTTAGGCATTTAAGCATATTCCTTCTTACAGCATCTCAAAGGCTATCATCAATGAAATAACTGTTATAAAAAACAGACCAATGAGAAAAATGATGTCCGCTATCCTTTCATAAAATACCGCCTTTTTCCTCGTTCTCATGGACATATATGAAAATATGCTGGCGACAAGAAACAGGGTTATTGCTATTCCGACGAACCTGTCAAGGACAAGGTCTATCTTTTTATCTATCTTCCAGAATTTCAGAAAGTTGATCAATATGAAGCATAATCCGAGCAGGTTTGAAGATGTAGGCAGTATATGTTTTGATACATTCTTCCTTTCGTCCAAACTTTCAGGCATTTAAAAACCTCCTTATAATCCGAATTTCCTGAACAAATAATATTTAGGAAAATCTATGCCCAGTGTGAATATGGCTGAGAATGCCAGAACAGTGAGAACCTGGTGCAATGTGAGCGACGGGACAAAGATGCCGTATATGCCCAATAAAGCAAATCCGATTATAGTGGCCACGCTCAGGATTAATAATTCCCTGCCCGGAATAGATGACCAGAAGTGCCTCCTCTCCCTCACGATCAATACCCTGAACTGGCTGTTAAATATTAGGTTCAACATTACGAGAGTGCGAAGCCTCTCCCACTCGAGATGGAAATATCGCAGACCGATCAGGATTACGATGATTCCCTCTATCACCAGCAGCATGCCCGGAATAAGGGATGCGACTGCGATATTCTTTACATTCCACTTGTTTGGATTGCTCGTGTGCTTTACATTGTCTGTTGAAAGGGACATGGTGACAAAATCATTGGCAAACACGAGGAGTGACATCCCGAGGAGGGAAAGGACTATATTGTGAAGCCATAAAAAACTTATAGTCAACAGGCCCACAAATTCTATGACCTTTGTAACCTTGTTTATTACCCATGAAAGCATCCTCTGATATGTCTGCCTGCTTATCCTTACTGCATCAACTATCACGCCTATGCCCGACTCCGTTAAAACCACGCTCGCTGATGCCTTTGCAACATCCGCTGCATTGTAAACAGCTATCCCCATCTCTGCCTGTTTCAGGGCAGGCGCATCATTTACCCCATCTCCTGTCATGCCCACCATGTGTCCTCTCGACTGAAGAAGTTTCACGACCCTGTATTTGTCCTCAGGGTATATCTCAGCAAGTCCGTCAATCTCACCAACAATCTTTACCTGTTCATCCTCGCTCAGGCCCTTAATGTCCTCAAGCCTGATAATCTTATCGCCGATCTCCACCTGACGGGCTATTTCTTTGGCTATGGCTATATTGTCTCCTGTAAGCATCATGGGCTTTACCCCAAGCCTTTTTGCCTCTTCTATCATGCCTTTGGAATCAGGTCTGGGAGGGTCTGAAAGGGGCATAAATCCGATAAGTTTAAGATTATCCAGATCATCGGCCTCTGAGCGAGCAACCGCTATTGTTCTATATCCCTTCATGGAAAACTCTTCTATTATTTTATTCGCCTTCACTACAGTCTCCTCATCGATTCCATGACACATGGACAAAATTACCTGTGCTGCGCCTTTAATGGCCCTGAACCGTCTTTCATTGAATTCAATAATAGCCTCTGTCCTCTTGATTGAAGGATTAAAGGGCGTATATGAAATCTGTTTGTATGCATTAAGATCGATTCCCATACTTTTTGCATATTCGATAATCGCAAGGTCTATTATGTCCATGCCCTCCTCTTGAGAGGCCAAGGCTGCGACGGTGACAACATCCTCCTTTTTATGTCCTGACAGTGGAATGCTGTCTGCGACAGACAATCTGTTCTGTGTTATGGTGCCTGTTTTATCAAGGCAGAGCACATCTATAGAGGCAGCATCTTCTATTGAATCTAATCTCGTTACCAGCGCCCCTTTTTTTGCAAGCTCCATTGCACCAACTGCCTGCACTATGGTGAGCACCGCGGGAAGGGCTACAGGCACAGCCCCCATGAGAAAGATGACAGCTAAGGTGAGCACAGTTACAAGATGCTCATGAATATGCATTACCAAACCGTATGTCAGAACAAGAGCCAATGCAGCTATGCCCAGATACATCATGTATCTGACTATTGCCATCATCACTTCTTCTTGATGGGACTTTGGCTTTGCTATCTTGACCAACTCTGCTGTCTTGCCAAAGTATGTATTCATACCTGTGTTTACAACTACGCATCTGGCCTCTCCCTGCCTTACTACAGAGCCTGAATAGACAATACCCGATTGTTTTTCATTTACAGGAAGTGATTCCCCTGTGAGGGCTGATTGATCAATAGAAAGTTCACCGCTTAAGATCTTCGCATCCGCAGGAATTATATCGCCGAGCTTTACGGCAATAACATCTCCTGGCACAATTTCCCTTGCCTCTTTCATCATCCATTTCCCATCCCTTAATACCTTTGCCTGGACAGCCAGCTTCTTCTTTAAAAGCTCCACTGCCCTTTGAGATCCCCTTGAGTGCATATGTCCTATGACTGCATTAACCGTAAGAAGCACAAAGATTATTATCCCCTCAAGATAATGCCTCAATATGAGTGAAAGCGCCATTGCCAGTTCCAGCAGCCACGGCATAGGACCCCAGTAGCGCAAGAGGAATTCCAAGAAAGGGTTTTTCTTTTTCTCTGTTATCTCGTTATACCCAAATATCCTGAGTCTATTGCTGGCTTCTGATTCAGCAAGACCATCTGTTGATGTCTCCAAGGCTTTGAGGGACTCCTCCATGGAGATTTTTTTATGCTCTGATATGCTCTTGACTTTTAAGTCCATAAAAGACCTCCTCTACCATTTTTGCAATAGACATTGCAAAAATGGTTCGCCGTTTTATTGCTTTTTTCTTCATCTATTTTTTTGTAAGATCCCTCTTCATGTTTTCAAACTCTTCTTTGGTTATCCCTCCTTTAGCATATCGTCTCTTGAGAATATGAAGTGGGGATTCACCATAAGTTCCCTTTCTCCTGCTCTCTAAGGGATGTTTGAAGACGAGCTGTCCGCTATCAGCCTCTCCGCACGATGAGCACAGGAACCTGCGTCTCCTTATGAATAACTCCGTAGGTGACACTGCCGAGGACCGCCGCCTTCACAGCGCTTTTGCCGTGGGACCCCATAATGATCAGGTCAACTTTTGATTTTTCAGCCTCCTCTATGATCTCCTCAACCGGATGGCCTGCCCTGATAACCTTTTTTGACTGAACGCCCTTCTTCTTGCATAATCTCTCAGCATCCTCAAGGTAGGCCTCAGCAGCCTGCCTCAGATAATCTTCGAGGGGCTCCATCAAATGAGTTGGGGTTGCCACAGAAGGAACCGACTGATCTATGAAAGGGCTTTTATCAATTACGGCAAGCAATGTTAGAGAAGCACCTATCTGTTTTGCAAGTCCTACTGCATATTCTGTAGCTTTTTTTGTTGTCTCCGAACCGTCTGTGGGCACAAGAATCTTCGAAATCATACGTCCTCCTTTAATATTGTTCGCATTTAATCTGAAAATAATTCAACTCGTGATCGCAGGAAGGACACTTTCCCGGCGGGGCTTCGCCTTCATGGATATAACCGCATTTCCTGCAGACCCAGTATACCTTTTTGTCTTTCTTAAATACAGTGTTGTTTTCGACTTCCTTTAATAATTTTTTATACCTTTCTTCATGGTGTTCCTCTGCCCTGGCAATTGCCCTTAAGCGTCTGGCGATCTCGGGAAAACCCGCCTTTTGAGCAATACCGGCAAATTCAGGATACATTTCGGCATATTCATAATGTTCTCCTGCGATTGCCGCCTTGAGGTTCTCGGCGGTGCTTCCAAGCACTGTGGGCGCTGCTGCTTCAACGATTATCTCGTTCAGGTTCTCATTGCTTTCCTTCTTCAGTTCATTGATTGACCTAAGCAACCACTTCGCATGTTCTCTTCCATTGTCTGCCGTGATAAGGAAAATCTCCGAAATCTGGTCGAAGCCCTCTTTCTGCGCGACTTTTGAATAGAAGGTGTACCGGTTTCTTGCCAGGCTTTCGCCAATAAACGCCTTTGCAAGATTTTCAATAGTCTTTTGCATAAATCCTCCTCATTTATTAAAAGTTTGTTAACCTGGAAATGCCTGCAGTTTACTCCTTATCACGGAGTTATCGGCAGGTAGCCGGATTTTTCGAAATCGACTACTGCCCCGATGCCGGAAACCACGATGCGGCTAAAAGGAAATATGTCTTCCGGTTTATAGCCCTTCAATCTCATGGCCACATGGCACTCGTACATTTTCACTCCGCCTTTGTACATGCCTTCAATCATCGCCTTGTTGGGATTGCCTTTGGTATGAGGCTGCTTTACCTTAAGGTCATACGCCTCGTCTGTCAATAGAAACTGGGCCCCGTCAGCCCTGAAGACCATAATAATCTCATAGTCTTTTCCGGACTTCATACCAAGAGCGGTATACTGATCAAAAAGATTTTTGACGGCCATTACCTGCTTGCTTATACCGTTCGGCATGGTATCTGAATAATTGATTTGAGCAACCACTTTAATCCCAGTTTGATTGATAATCTCCAGTGCCGGCCTGGTATTTTCTGTTGTTCCATATCTGTCTTCAGCCCAGACAGCAGTTTGACCGGTCATCAGTAAAAAAACTAAATGTCCAAAGACCGCCATTGTTACGATGCTCATTTTCCTCTTCATAATTCCTCCCTTGTTTGTCAGCCATTCCCTGAATCTTCAATAAACAATATGCATGCTCATTTGACCCGTTGCGCACGCCTGATAAGGCGCTCCAGAATCGCACTGGTCAGGCGAGGTCCATTTGATGTGCGGAATATCTCCTGTGCATGAGCAGAACCCTTAAAGATAAGCGCTTCATTTTGTTTCCCCTGCGCTTCCTTTGCCATGCGCCGTACTGCTTCGGCCATGCCTTCATCTTCGCTGGCCACAAAGAGCTTTGGGGCAGGCCCGAGGCCGCTTACATCTCCCATGCTGGAAAGCAGGACAAGCTGATCCCATTTCTGAGGTGATCGAGCCATGACCGTTATAGCTGTGCTGCCCCCGGCACTTGCGCCAATGAGAGCTACTGCCTTCACACCATACTTTTCACGCAGATAGGAGTTAGCGGCCAGGATGTCATCGGGCTCCACCTCCTCAAGGGCCAGCGCCACCATTCCGTTTTGGGCAATCTCCTTTGCCAGCGGAGTCCAGCTATCTGCATCATATACTGCCCCGTGAGAGAGAACAACTCCATACACTCCCTTACCCCAGAGCAGTCCGTGGACTGTCCTCCCATCATGCGTAAAACTTACTGTAATGGATTTATCTGTATGTGACAGTTGCCCCGCCTCTGCTGACGTCAAAAGGATTATAGCTGTCATTGTAATAGTCAATAATGGCGTGATTACTCTCGTCAACATATTCCATCCTCCTTTAATTTTCTGCCGTAGTGTGCGGCAAGGTAGTTTATTATCTTCTTTGCATCATCCTCATTTACCAGGCATCCGAAGACCTTCATCATCCTTCTTTGGTGAAGGTAAAATTCCCTGTTATACCGCCACAAAAGTTCCCCTGAGTTCTGCGTGAATGGGGTGATGAGCAGCCAGATACTTTCGCAGCGCATCTATAATTCGCTCAGATCGGTTTTCACGATTGCGGCCGTATTTCTGAGCAACCCCTTGCGGCGTGACAAATGCCGCTGTGTAGTACTGGCCAGGCTGCACCTCTTCATTGCCTGCAAATAGTTTTTGAATACGCTGTCCTGGAGGGTTCTCTATCTTAAAGTATACATTAAGACCGAGACAGCGCTTGACATACCCTCCCATCTGCTGGTACGGATCGCATGAAAACGTCCTTTCGAGGTTCTCCTCCAGCATCGCCGTTATTTCCTCGCCTGTCAACTCTACCGTTGAGACAGGTGGATTCATGGGAATAATGTTGTAAAGGTCATTCAAGGTTATCTTCCCAGGAACTATCGGCACGCCGTAGCGCCAGCCATTCGAAAATGCCAATTGCGCGCCGGTGCTCTCGAGTAAAGCCTGAAGGAGGAAGTTGTCCATAGTGGCCTCCATGGTTGTTCCCCGGTTGAGCGCTGTGGCAGTTTCACCGACAACCTCTGAGAGGTCATTCTTATAGGGTGCGAGCGCCTGTCTTATCAGTTCATCTACTGTGGGATTAGGTTGTATAGCGGCTTCAACCTCAATCAATCGGTGCCGGTAATCGACGATTTGTCCTTTGTCCACCTCCAGGTCCAGGCGACCCAGGAAAGAACCATGGCAGCCTGACTGTATAACAATAGTTTTCCCATTGAGAACCGGCTTGTAGAGGCGGTTATGGGTATGGCCGCTGAGACAAATATCTATTCCGTGCACCTCGGACAAAAGCTTCATCTCCTGAGGGAACCCGAGGTGCGAGACCAAAACGATTAAGTCTACCTTTTCCTGAGTGCTTAATATATCGATGATCGGCGGAAGTTCGTCCTTACCCATGGTAAAAAATATGCCTTCGCTGTATGAAGGTGGCATAGTCTTGTCCACAATATTTGAGGCTATCCCCACAAGGCCGATCCGTAATCCGCCAATCTCTTTTACGGCATACGACTGATAGACCGGCTTCTTTGTTTCTTTATCATAGACATTATTTGCCAGCATCGGATAATTAAGTTCAGCAACCCGCTGGTTAAATACCTTTGGACCGTAAGCAAATTCCCAGTGAGCTGTCATGGCATCAAGCCCCAATGAATTCAAGATAGGGATCAACGCCTGTCCCTGCGTGCTCAAGGCAGGATAGGTGCCATGAAGAGTATCACCGCAGTCACAAAAGAGAGTGCGTCCCTGGCTCTCAGCCCGAATCTGTTTTACAATCGTAGCGATGCGTGCGTAACCTCCCGCGGGACGGTATACCGCGTGATCTCCCTGCCAAAACATCTCCTGGTGCAAATCAAAATAGGCATGGCTATCGTTCATTTGAACTATTGTAAGTTTTTTGCTGCCACTCATTTTCTTCTCCCCCCTTCATGTCAGTTCAGGGATTCTTTTGTCATTAATAATTTTTACCAGGCTCCATCTGACCTCTTCCGGCAGGTTGCTAAATGATGGCATCGCAGTCCATAGATAACCGTTTATTATGACATCAAAGGCCCTCTTAGGCGATAAGCTGTAACCGGTAAAGTCCGGGTGCAGGGGATGACAAAGATTCCATCCTCTGTCCTTTCCTGCACCCTCTTTGCAATGTCATTGATTCCTCCGATTGACAGTTTGTGCAGTTGAGTTTGTTGCCGACATATTTTGCTGCATATTTCCGGGTATCCATCATAATATTGTATCCAGCATGACTGCGTCTTTTATGTCAGCCGGCGCATCCTGTGGCAAAGGTGGGTTAAAGGTAACAACCCCTGCTACTGGTTTTGACAGGACCTTCTGTTTCATTAGAATATTCCAAATCTTTCCTCTATCTGATTTTAAATTACTTATCCCTTCCTTAATTCAATTCTAATTAAGCCAAAAAATCAAGCCCACTGCTAAAGCCATAGCTTGCATAGATATCCCCGGCCTTCTTGCTGAGCATAAATCTAACGAATGCCTCTGCAGTAGCACGATGTTTCACTGTCTTTTCCACAATGGCGATAAAGTATCTGCCTTTCTGGTTATGCTCCTCATGTATGGTGACATAGTCAAGAGAGCTACCGATCCTTTTCTGATAGAGGGCCTCGCTTATCCAGAGGGGGCCCACATCGGATTCCCCATTCAGAATGCGATAGATTGTCTCCCTGTGATGAATTCGTGTTATATAGGTAGTACCATTGTCTACCTTTTTCTCCATCACTGTCTTCACAAGCCCCTGACCACCTGCCTTTTCCAAAGCCCTTACTATCAATCTGCCAACCCCTTCTGTCTGGGGGTTCGGCATGCATATACGTATATCAGGTCGTGCAAGGTCTACGAGGCCTTTGATCCCCTTCGGATTGCCAGAGGGCACCATAATCGCCAGCTCGTTTTCTGCGTAATGGAAATACTCTTTGATGAAACCATTCCTCAGTAGCTCTTCCATCTCCTCCCGGCCTGCTGTATAGATATCTGGTGACACACTGATAACTAACTCCCCCATTTTTATTGCACCATAGTGAATCTGCTGCAAGAGTATCCCCGGAGGGATTGTCTCATAAAAGATATGTTTGACTTCAGGATGTTCCTGATAAAATGCTGCGAGCAATTCATCCATCACCATCCACTGGTTTCCGTTCAGAAAGATAACGAGATCGGCACGCAGAGGGTCGCCGTGCAGGTCAAGAACATTATCCACCGGGGGAACGGTTAATTCAATCTCTCCTGTGCTACGATCTGGCATAACTCCACCTTTCCTTTACATGAGATAAAACCTTCAATTTACTCATAATGCCCTCCTCACTCTCTTATTATTTAGGACAGTCCATGCTCATGCATCATGCTCCCGCTGATTTTAATGCATTCTGATAAAACTTCTTTGCATATTCCTTCAACATCCTTCTGGCGCTGAACAGCGGCGCTGTGCTTTTAATAGCCTCTTTCATGACCTTTACCCATCCATGAGGTATGCCATCATCATCCACTCTGTAAAACATTGGGATTATCTCCTTCTCAAGGAGTTCATAAATAGCCTCTGCATCTTTACTGTCATCACCTCGTCCTTCAAATGCCCAGCCATTTTTACCATTAAAACCCTCTATCCACCAGCCGTCAAGGATGCTCAGATGGGAAACTCCATTCAGAGATGCCTTCATACCGCTTGTTCCGCATGCCTCCAGCGGCGGCATTGGGTTGTTGAGCCATACATCCACTCCATGGGTCATGTACTGGGCAAGTTGTTCATCGTAGTCTTCAACAAAGGCTATCCTCCCTCCAAAGGCAGGGTCATGGGCAAAATTGAAGATCCTCTGGAGAATCCTTTTACCGGGGTCGTCTGCAGGATGGGCCTTGCCTGCAAATATTATCTGAAGCGGCCTCCAGCGATTATTTAAAAGTTTCTTCAATCTCTCCGGGTTATTAAAGATTAAATCTGCCCTTTTGTAAGTGGCAAAACGACGGGCAAAGCCAATGGTCAAGGCAGAGGGTTCAAGCAATGTCCCTCCGGCAACAATATTGGTAGGGCTGACCCGATCTTCCACCCATCTCTGTCGCACCCTTTCATGGATGAAATTAATCAGCTTCATCTTCAGCCAGTAATGAGTCTGCCAGAGTTCCTTATCAGGGATGTCGTCTATCAACTCCCATACAGCAGGATTGTCATGGTCTTCCAGCCAATCAGGACCCATGTATTTATCAAAAAGGAGTTGCATCTTCGGCTCGATCCATGAGGGGACATGAATTCCGTTGGTTATGGAATCGATGGGGATGTCTTGTTCCTTTGTGTCAGGCCAGAGGGGTTGCCACATCCTTCTGGAGACCTCGCCGTGTCTCTTACTGACTCCATTGTGATAAGCCGACATCCTGAGGGCAAAGGCGGTCATATTGAAACCGGCATCCGGGTCGCCTGATTGAATTCCCATTCTCAAGAATTCATCCCTGTTCAGCCCCAGAATAGGATAGTAGTGGCCGAAATATTTATCCATCAGATGGAAAGGGAAGACATCATGGCCTGCTGGAACAGGCGTGTGTGTTGTAAAAACAGTGGTAGAGCGCACATGCTGAACAGCCTTCTCGTAACCTATCCCCTCCTCCACCCTCTCCCTTATTCGCTCCAGAATGGCAAAGGCAGGATGACCTTCGTTCAAATGTAGCACCGAGTGTTTGATTCCCAGGGTATCCAGAACCTCACTCCCTCCAATGCCGAGGACTATTTCCTGGCGTAGCCTCTGTTCAATATCGCCAATATAGAGATGAGCTGATATACTCCTGTTCCATGGGTCATTCATTTCTATATCCGTATCCATAAGATAGAGTGGTATCCTTCCAACCTGAACCTTCCATACAGCCACATGGATGGAAGGTTCAATAAATGGCACCTTTACCACGAGCTGCTCGCCCTTTTCATTTAAAACCCTTGAAATAGGCGCAGCATCCCTGTCAAGTATCTCGTCTATATTCTCCTGCCAGCCGTCTGCACGGATCTTCTGTCTTAAATATCCTTCGGGATACATGAAACCCACTGCCACTAAAGGCACCCCGAGGTCGCTGCATTCCTTGATATGATCACCGGCCAGAAACCCCAATCCTCCTGCATAAAAAGGCAGGGAATGGTGCAGCCCGTATTCCGCTGAAAAGTAGGCAATGGGCAGGCATTCAGGATCTGCAATGTTTTCTGAAAACCAGCCTCCCTTTGTATTCATCTCCTTATGAAACCGCGCAAGCACAGCATCGTAATGACGGAGATATTCCGGATCGTCTGTAGCAGTTTGCAAGACCTCATGAGGAAGTTCCCTGAGCATCTTTACCGGATTATGCCTGCACTCTTTCCATATCTGGCGGCCCAACATCTTAAAGAGCATCCTCGCTGCAGGATGCCAGCTCCACCAGAGATTGTAAGCCAGTTCTCCAAGACCTGCTATCCTGTCGGGAATAAAGGAAAACCGTTCTTTTACATCATCCATAAGACTTTTCCTTTCATATACGACGTTGCAAACCCATAGACATTGTGATTAAATCATTAATAATACCTGCTTCAACAAAACCGAGCTTCCTCCAGAATGACAATGCGCCATGATTGTCTGTCTTAACCTTTACAATAATCTCTTTTACAACAGAATTCCTTTGCATACCTTGCGCGCAAATATTAAAGGCCCTCGTTCCATAACCCAGCCGCCTGTTATTTTTGTCGAATATTATCAGACCCATCCCGGCAGATTTACCGGGAATAAGGTTGTATAAACCGATAAATCCTATCTGCTTTGAATCGCATTCTATAAAATAAGAAGGAGTAAAGGTCTTTTTCATCCACCACCATACAAAAAACCATGATGATGCTATGGGTCTGCTCAGACCGTTTGCCTTCAGAATTGCCCGGTCATTCAACCTCCTGAGAATGAAAGGGCCGTCGGATATTCTCAACGGTCTTAACCTCAAATTTCCGTCCTCCATGCATCCAGGGATTCTAAGAAAAAGCATGTAACACCCCTTCGTCCGTTTCATATTCCATGTTCAGCGCGCCTATGACGGGACTCAAAGAGACGTGCCAATGCCATACCGAACACAAACCCGCCGATGTGCGCCATATAAGCCACCCCACCGCCGGTCTGCCTTTGTGCTACTGCTCCAACCTCGCTGAATAACTGTATAGCAAACCAGAATCCCACCAGTATTGTTGCAGGGATAAAACGAATAAATACAAACCACCCGAGTAAAATCACCGTGCGAATTCTGTCATGAGGGAAAGTGACAAGGAATGCCCCCATTACTGCTGCAATAGCGCCGCTTGCTCCAAGATTAGGGATAGAGGATGCAGGGTTCATTGCCACTTGCGCAAGGGTGGCTACCAGGCCGCCTGACAGATAAAACACCGGATAGAATATCCTTCCCATCGCCTCTTCGATCTCAGGCCCGAATGCCCAGAAATATACCATATTGCCGATTATATGCAGCCAGCCGCCATGTATGAACATGGCGGTCAGCATGGTAATGAGGTTTCTTCCAGATGCGATCTCTGAAGGAATGAGAGACCAGCGCATAATGAAATTTTCTCCCTTCGCCAGTTCAAGCATGAACACAAGGACATTTGCACCGATAATCAGAGCGGTGATTACAGGGAAATGTAAAGGCCTGCGGTCAACATCGCTTAAAGGGATCATAATATTATCCTGTCCTCACCTTTACCTCTTTCTGAAGAATCTTGGACTATTCCATGGCCAAAGAAGTCTACGATATGCATTAGTACACCTGCTGATGCGATACCCAGAATTATGAATACAGCCTTTGCCTGAGCCTTTATCATAACCTCCTCTCTTTCTAAGCTGTGTGTTCTTCAATTACTTACCTGAGCACAACAGCATTGTTACGATCAACATCCTTTGCAGCAAATAAAAGGGTAATTGTTCCTTTTGAGACAGGTCGTATATCCGTTTAATCTTTAGCATATTTTGTTTCCTAAATGCTGTGCAGTAAATAAATTGCGAGGAAGATTCCGATTGCGAGGACTGATATAGCAAGAAGTATATCGAGTATCAAAGACGGCTGATATGTGTCTTCATCGATCTGTTTTTCAACCTTTTTGTATCTGATGAATGAAAGAACTCCCATCAAAGCTCCGAGAGCCACAAGAGAGATTCCGAAGAATGATGAATATCCCCGTGGAGGAGGAACAACCTCTTTGCCCAGGAGGTATGATATCTGTTTTACGAACAGGGCAAATTTCTCCACAACAAAGCCAAAGGCCATTATCCCTATGCTTGTTCTTATCCATGCAAGGAATGTCCTCTCGTTCGCCATGTGCACACGGCGGTTGCGGACCTTTGAAGACTTTTTATCTTCTGGCATATCAGGCATATCGGTGTTTTTAATGCCTTACTTTGTTTCTATCTTCTTTTTCTCTTCTGATGGCTCTTCCGCAAGCCCCTTCTTAAATCCCCTTATCGCCTCTCCGAGGCTCTTTCCGAGGGATGGAAGTTTACTCGGACCAAAGACCACAAGGGCAATAACAAGAACAACCATCATCTCAGGCAATCCAAGACCGAACATATTGACCTCCTTGCCCGAACATTCTGACGGGCTAATTTAGTATAGCAAGCATTAAAGGCTGTTTCCAATCAAAACTTATTTAGATTATGTTCGAATAAATAATTTGCTCCCTGATAATAGCTTATCGCATCATTTATCAGATTCTGGTCTGGTGGTATTTTTTTTGTCTCACCAGTATGCCTATCGAATTGATACTCTGCAGCCTCTTTCTTTATGTCAAGGACTACAAGCCTGTCACTCTTTACATACCCGAGTTTCTGATACGTTCCAATTAGCGCCCTTTCCTGTTCGGGCTGCATTTTAAAGATATCTTTACCGAAAAATTTGGTTTTATAGCTGAAGTTCAAAAGCCCCAAAACAGTGGGAGCAATATCTATCTGGCTCGCCAGCTTATCTATCCTCTGCGGTGAAAAGTGCAATGGGGAATAGATGAGCAGGGGGATTTCATATCCTTTAACAGGCAGTGATGTCTTTCCTGCCGATCCCGCGCAGTGGTCTGCAACAATAACAAAAACAGTGTCTTTAAACCACGGCTCTTTCTGCGCATCACGTATTAATTTGCCAATCGCATAATCGGCATATTTGACAGCCCCTTCCCTTCCGGAATGTGATGGTATGTCTATCCTGCCGTCAGGATAGGTGTATGGTCTGTGGTTTGAGGTTGTCATAATAAGTGTGAAAAAAGGTCTGTTGGCTTTATAAGATTTATTAAACTCTTTAATGGATTTGTTGAACAGATCTTCGTCGCTTACACCCCATGCATTCTCAAAAACAACTTCGTTCCTGGCAAAATCTGTCCTGTCAACAATGTTATCAAACCCGTTATGGCTGAAGAAGTAATTCATGTTATCGAAATATCCATAACCTCCGTAAAAGAATTTCGTATCATAACCCTTGCTTTTCATTATAAAACCCCACGAGAACATATTCTCGTTGTTTGGGCGCTTGACTATGGACCTTCCGGGAGTCGGAGGGACAGACAGTGTAACGGCCTCAAGACCCCTGTCTGTCCTTGTTCCTGTGGCATGCATATTTGTAAACAGGATGCTTTCCTTTGCAAGCCTGTCGAGGTTAGGGGTAAGATTATTCTTGTTGCCGAAAACGCCGAGGAATTCTGCACTGAGGCTCTCTTCCACTATTACCATCACATTGAGCTTTTTTTCTTTGCCTGTATTTTTTATTTCCCTCGTAACATCAAAAATATTGTCATCAGCAAAAGAGTTGTTACGCTCGCTCAGAAGGAATCTTAATTTTTGAAAGACTGCCCTGTCGTCTCTTGTTGCATAAAACGTCTCGTAGTTTATCTTATTGTTCCTGAATGCCGCAAAGAGGCTGTATACACCGTTGGCAGCAAGTTCATCTGCATAATTATTGGCAGATATCTTTGCCAAATCCAGATCAACGAATGAGAAAGAGAGTATCGGAATAAAAATGAATACAAAACCGCCCTTAATCCTCTGTTTTAAGCTGCTTCTTGCCGCTATGGATGAATCAATCAATTTCCTGAAAGACATGAGGATTATTAATGATATAACTGCGATTGCAGTCAATATGGCAGGCATAGGATAGGATTCCATGATATTCTTCACCACTTCATGGGTATAGACGAGATAGTCCACAGCGATGAAATTGAACCTGACTCCGAACTCGTCAAAGAAAAAGTATTCTGCAAAACTGTTGAAAACAAGCAAATACAGGATAACGAAAGACAAAAGGTAGATTACAGGCTTATGAAACCTGCCTTGATAAATTTTATCAGGGATAACTGTCAGGTAAAGGACCAGAGGAATTGAAAAATAAGCTGCGGCAACAAAATCAAATAAAAGGCCCACACCGTAAATCTTGACCAAAAGCCATGGTGTCAAATCAAGGACAGGCAGGGATTTAGCAAGCAGGATCGTTCTTGTGATAAAGGAAAGCGCTATAAATACTGCAAAAAATAAATAGAGGCCGCCGAAGCGGCCATTAACAAACATCTGTTTTATTCTCATATAGAGGCTCATGATATTTTAATTGATGCATAAAATGTCTGTCCACCTCTTTTTATCAGCAAAAGAACAGGACTGCCTTTAGAGACCTTTCCCATTGCGGCTTCATAATCCTTCATATTTTTTACAGGCTTGCGATTAACCTCTTTAATAACATCTCCTGCCTGAATGCCTGCCATATCTGCAGGGCTGCCGGATAAAACATCTATCACAACGACCCCGCCTTTATCCCTCAGCCTGAATTGATGCGCCCATCTCGGTGTTATATCATCAACCTTCATTCCCAGCGTCTCCTCGGATACAGGCATCTGAGCCCTTAGCCTTTCCTCTGTTAATTCTGCCACCGTGATCTTTAAATCCACTTCTTTGCCGTCCCTTATTACTTTTATATCTACAGTCTTACCAACCGGAGTTTCAGCAACCATCCTCGGCAGGTCAGACATCTGTTTAATATCTTTTCCATCAAATGCAATAATTACATCCCCTCTCCTTATTCCAGCCTTTTCTGCAGGGCTTCCTGAAACCACATCTCCAACAAGCGCTCCCTTTGGTTCCTTTAAACCAAAGGACTGAGCCATTTCAGAGGTTACTGACTGCACAGAAACACCAATCCATCCCCTGACCACTTTGCCCTTTTCCTTAAGCTGAGAGACCACATTCTTTGCCATATTGCTTGGTATGGCAAAGCCGATGCCCTGTCCGCTTGCGATTATGGCCGAATTTATGCCGATGACCTCTCCCTTCAGATTAATCAAAGGGCCCCCGCTATTACCGGGATTGATGGGTGCATCTGTCTGGAGGAAATTATCATAGGGACCCGAACCGATTACTCTACCAGTAGCGCTTATAATTCCTTGAGTGACTGTATGCTCAAGTCCAAAGGGATTGCCTATGGCTAAAACCCAGTCGCCAACCCTTATTTTGTCGGAATCACCCAATGGAAGCACGGGAAGGTTTTTAAACAGGGTTGTAATCTTTATGAGTGCGAGGTCTGTCTTTGGGTCTCTTCCTATAACCTTTGCCTTGAATTCCCTTCCATCAGCAAGCTTTACCTTTATCTCATCTGCGCCCTCAACAACATGGTTATTGGTAATGATATAACCATCCTTATCGATGATAAACCCCGAGCCAAGGCTCTGCTGCTTTAATTCCCTGTCAGGTATATCCTCGTCAAAAAATCTCCTGAAGAAGTCTCCGAAGGGCTCTTCAGGGCCAAAGAAGTGTCTGAAGGGACTGCCAGGTATTCTGACTGTCTTTTCTGTGCTTATGTTCACCACAGCAGGCTTCGCCTTCTCTGCAAGATCGGCGAATGATTGAGGGAAACCGATGACCTCGGAACCCTTCTTGCTCTCACATCCAGCCTGCGTGCCGATGAAGATTCCCATCACTACCGACAACAGGATAACCATCACAAATGTTGCAAGCTTTTTTCTCATGACATTCCTCCTTTGTCTCCTGAAATTTGTGTTGAAGCAAATTCCTCATTACATGCAGGAAGATAGATATGGAAAGTTGTTCCTGCACCTGCTTCGGATTCAACACCGATATATCCATCATGATTTTTAATAACAGAATAGGCAACAGCAAGACCGAGCCCCGTTCCCTTTATGCTGCTCATCTCTTTAGTTGTAAAATACGGGTCAAAGATTCTTTGAATATGCTCCTGCGGGATTCCCCTGCCCTGATCCTTAATGCTTATTTTAACATACTTACCCTCCTTTAACGGGATACCGTCTTCTGAATAGATATTCACGTTTTCAGCGCAAATATCCACAATCCCGCCACGGGGCATGGCCTCCTTTGCATTGAGAAGAATATTATGTATAGCCTGACTTATTTGCCCTGCATCAGCCTCAACGGCCCGGAGGTTTTCAGAGATGAAAAGTTTATAACCGATAGTGCTGCCGCGGAATAGTAAATCAGCGGCATCCTTTATCAATTGATATATAGAAACCCTCTGCCTGTGAGGTTCCTCGCCCTTTGCAAAGACAAGCAGGTGGTGCGTCAATGCCTTTGCCCTGATGCACGCCTCTTCTGCTGATGATAGTTCTTCGAGTATATTGTCAGGCAGCTTCATCTGGAGTTTCGCCAGAAAAATGTTTCCGGTAATGACCGTAAGCAGATTATTGAAGTCATGGGCAATGCCTCCAGCCAGAACGCCTATGGATTCAAGTTTTTTGGCTTTGACGAGTTCTTCTTCCATTTTTCTGATCTCGGTAATATCGGTCAACACACCGACCAGTCCCTCCACAGTGCCATTTATTCTTGAGAATGGGGACTTATTGACCATTATATTATGAATAGAGCCATCAGGATATTTGAAAGTTGTCTCGTAAACCTGAATATTTTTTGTCTTAAATAATTCTTCATCCTTTTCATAGTAAATGTCAGCAAATTCTTTTGGTGCTACATCATAAACTGTTTTGCCTATTATCTCTTCCTTTGTCAGACCGACGCACTCTTCAAATGCCCTGTTGCAGCCGAGATATTTGCCCTCTGTATTTTTGTAAAAAACAGGAGCAGGAATGGAATTGATCAATGTCTGCAGGAAATGGAGATTTTCATTAAGCGCCTTCTGGTAACGCCTTCTTTCTGTTATATCATAACGGATTATTACAATGGCAGATGACACAGAAACAATAGCAAAAATACTCCCAAGAAAGATTATGGAAATCGCCTTTCCTGCATCGGCATCGGCTCTCTTGATATGTTTTTCAACGAGGGCTGCGTCTCTGTCGTTCATTTTAATTGCTTCGGTTACTTCACGATATGCTTCTCTGTTTGTCACAACAAGCTCATTTATGCTCATGTATGAAACAATCCCGATTATAACAAGGACTGTCAGCGCTATCGCAAAGCCCGTATAAATCTTTTTCTCCATTGACCACTTCATAGCTCTCATTCTCCATCACTTATCACTTTATAAGGCAGCTTAATTATAAAAGTTGTCCCTTCTGCCAATCTGCTTCTGATGTCGTATTGTACATTGTATCTTTTCAAAAGCTCGTGCACCATGTATAAACCAAGTCCTGTGCCTGCAGGCTCTCCTTCCCCTGCCTTATCCCGGGCTGGTTTTGTTGTGAAGTAAGGCTCGAAGATATGTTCTAAGTTTTTTCCCGGGATGCCCATACCGGAGTCTGCAATCTCCACATGGATATAGTTGTCTTTAAGGTATGTCTTTACAGTAAGTTTTTTCTTTTCTGTATTGCGCATTGCATCCAGAGCATTCTTGATTATGTTACTGAAGCTCTGGCTGAAATCGCTGTAAATACCGCTTATCACGGGCAATGAATTATCCAATTCAATACATTTTTCGACCCTGTGCTTGAAGAATGGGTCTGCCTTAAGAAAATCCAGTTCCGTAATTAATATCCTGTTTAAATCTATGGGCTTTTCTTGTTTTGATTGTTCCTGACGGGTTTTACTTAAGATGTTTTCTATAATATTTCTCATATTTTCGGTTGCAGACAGGATCTTATCGCACTTTTCCGACAAATCGGGGTTTTCCATCTTGAGCAGTTCAGCGAACCCCTGAATCCCGTTCAACGGATTATTGAGATTATGGACAATACCTGCTACAAGCTGTCCCACTTCAGCAAGCTTATGTTCGTTCAGAAGTTGAAATTGAAGATTCCTTTCGTTCTCCTGCCTCTTCTGTATCTCCTCTATCGCCTTTTTTAATGCATTGGCAAGTATGCCTATCTCGTCTTTTCTGTGGGTTGGAAGGGAGATGCTGTAATCGCCCTTTTTGAGCTTATCAGCCTCCCTGACAAGCTTATGCAGAGGGTCGGTAATTCCCCTTGACAGCAGTTGTGCTAAAACCACCGCAAAAATGACATTGATCAGGACAATGCCTATCAGATATTTTTCGAGCGTCTCCAGAGCCTTTATCCCCTGGATATTGCTAAGGAGCAGGATTATGCTCCATTCGGGATAACCCATATGTTTGTAGGCAATGATATTATCCTTTTCCTTCCATTCATAAGATAGGGTTCCCTCTTTTTTCTCGGATATTAATTCATGGATCCTGTCCATGCTCAAATGGAAATATCCCCGGGCCTCTTGTAGATTTTTCCCGATCAATGTCCTGTCCCTTCCCCAGATTATGTTTTCGCTGTCAGACACTATCCATTCGGAGCCTTTCGGATTTGAGGCGGAAAAATCTGAAAGTTTTTTAAAAAGATAATCCTTTTTTACGACGCCTGTTATAATCACGCCATTTGTCTTTTCACCTGCTGTCATATTTATATACGGAGAAAAGACAAAGATGTAATCTTTCAAATCAGGCCGGGAAGGTGCGAGTATAAATGACCTGTTCGCATTAATAAATTCAGGATGGACATCCTTTAAATATTTATAAACAAGGGATGGAGAAAAATTAAGTTTACTGTGGTCGGACATGGCAGTGACTCTGCCCTCAAAATCAAAGGCAAATACCGCATGGAATCTCTTGCAGCGTTTTTTAACCAGATCAATCTGGTCTGTCAGGTTTCTGGTTTTATCGATCCCGGCAGATGTCAGATCCATTATCTTTTCCGAAAAAGCTATCTCATTCTTTATCCCTGCAGCCCATGTCCTGACTAACTCCAGATGGTCGTCCTTTACCTGCTGTATAAGGTATTGATCGCTTTTATAGAAGACCACATAAAAGGTATCCACAAAAACCACTAAGACTACAAGGATGATGGCGAGGGATATCTTTGTGCGTATGGATAGATGCGAAAACCTCATTGCTACTCCAATCTAAACTGGCTTACAATGCCCTTTAAATCCGTTGAAAGCCCTGCAAGGTCTTGAGATGCCTGCGCTATCTGGTCGGAGGCCGATGCCGTCTCCTTCGATACATTTGCCACAACATCTATATCACCGCTTATCTGCTCGGAGACCGTTGACATCTCCTCTGTTGCGGATGCTATATGCTGAACCATTGACTGGAGGCTGTTTACACTGTCCACTATCTTGAGCAGTGCATTCCCTGCCCCTGTAGAGAGGGCAACGCCTGTTTCCACCTTTTGCAGGCTTTCATCCATTGCAGAGACAGCGCCATTTGTCTCCTCCTGTATTGTCTTTATCATCCCGCCTATCTCTGTTGTTGCCTTGGTTGTCTTTTCAGCAAGCTTTCTCACCTCGTCCGCAACAACCGCAAAGCCCCTTCCCTGCTCTCCTGCACGGGCTGCCTCTATTGCTGCATTTAATGCAAGGAGGTTTGTCTGGTCTGCTATGTCCTTTATCACATCAACTATCTCGCCTATCTGTCTTGAACGCTCTCCGAGGGACTGCACAACATGCGATGTGTCAGAGACCTTATTTGCTATCTCCTGAACCTCGTTAACCGTCCTATTCACCACATCTTCGCCGTCATTTGCAACGCTCAATGCATCTGTAGCTGATGAGGCGATATTTGAGGCATTCTTTGCAATTTCCACTACTGTCTGTGACATCTCTGTGCCTGCTGTCGCCACCTGATTAGCCCTTACAGCCTGCTCATCCACCCTCTTTGCCATCTGCTGGACTGTCGCCGATAACTCCTCGGAGGCTGATGACAGGTGGTTTGATGCATCGGAGATTCTGAGTATGTTTTCCTTAAGATTTAATTTCATGGAATCTACAGAATTCAGGAGTTCGCCAATCTCGTCTTTTCTGTCGGATTTTATATCCACTGTAAAGTCTCCTCCGGCAATACTTTCTAACTTTCCCTTTAAATCAGAAATTGGATTGGTGATGCTTCTGGTAGTAAAAAGGGCAAAGGCGATGCCGAAGATCATGACTATTCCGCTTATGCCCAATTCGATATTCCGTTTGGTGCGATATGTCTTATCCTCAAGCTGAATATCCTTCTTTTGTTTTTCCTCGATAAAGGTCAGCAGATTATTTATGTCGTTTCTGCACTTTTTCCCCACAGGCCTCAGTTCCTTTTCGATGAGGTTATATGCCTCTCCTGTCTTGTTCTCAAGGGCAAGTTGAATGCCCTTATCAACCAGAGAATCCCTGGCCTTACAATCATCTTCGATCTTTAAAAGCAATGCCTTAGCATCGCTGCTTGTGCACTGTTTTCTCAGCTCTGACAGGAGCACTTTGAATTTCCCGCCTGCTGATTTTATTTCTTCTGCATTCTTCTGTTTTTCAGCCCTGTCTGTGAGTAGAAGGACATTCCTTAAATCAACCGCCTCTGCCTGAATCACCTCCTTCATATCCTCGGACAGTTCCAATTTCTTCACGTCACCATTTACAACCCTGAAGAGCAGTCCCTGCACCTTCTGAATGTTGAAAAGACCGAGGGCAACGAGGATAACAGTTAGGATAAGAATCGAGCCAAAGCCCAATCCAAGGCGAAGACCAATTTTCATGTCTTTGAGATTCATGTTTAACCTCCGTTAAATCCTCCTTGTCATTCCCCCGACTTGATCGGGGAATCCAGTCCCTTGTTTTTTTGGATCCTCTGGTCAAGCCAGAGAATGACATTATCGGAACAAACAATAAACAAATCCCGTGCCAGAGTGGATAAAAATTAAAACGATTGAAAAACAGGGACTTCAAAAGTCGAAAAAATGAAAACAGCGTCAGATGCAAAAATATAATTACAGGCAGTGCAATATCTTTTTTGCACACATAAACAACCTGCAAATTTCCTTTGCACCCGATTTCTCAGTATTTTGAAAAAAGACAGTACAGGAATACAACAGGCTGTAATCAGGACGTGATGTATTTTTAATCACGATATGATATATTTTCTATCACGAATCACCCTCACACTATCCCCTCCTGTCAAGGTAGAGGGGAATAGAGATAAAAAATGGGCAGGAGGGGGGGGATTCCTGCCCGGGTACCGGATTGATTGGCCTTGCAAGGAGGGCATAAGCAAAGACCGACTATCTGCTCACTATCAACCCGATACTGCAATCCTGCTGTCGGAATGCTCAAAGTCCTCGCACTGCTTTCGCGGGGAAATGAATAGTCCATGGCGACTGCATACTCCGGCATTGCTTTTTACAGAGGCATAGGCTGAGCTCAGCGAATTCAATCCTGGAAAGGCCTCCTCAATCTCCGCAGGGTCATCGCTGAAATATTTGCAGTCAGAGCATGTGTAATTTATCCTGATTTCATAAAGTAGTCTTTTCATAGCCTCTCCTCCCTACTTTCCAAGCCCCATCCAGTAATTCCCGAACACATAAACAGAAAGAGTGAATCCGAGGGCTACATTCACCAAAACCCCTGTGGTAAATGCAAGGAACGGCTTCATTCCTGCGGCCTTGAGCTCCTTAAACCTTGTTGTAAGCCCTATGCTCAGGAAGCAGAATATAAATGCCCACGACCTCAAGGAGACTATAGGCATAATCAGGCCGGGCTTTACAATCTTATTGAAGTCATCCGGTGAATAGCCTGATGTTATTGCTGTCATAAACAATGAGGCAATAAAGAATCCGATTACGAATTTCGGGAACCTCCACCATATCTCCATCGGACTTGGTCTTGTGCCGCATTCTTCTTTCTCCCATTTAAGACATGCTATTAAAGCGAAGATGAATGACCATATGCCTATCCACATATCCCTGCCTATAACCTTCATGAGGGTGAATCCCTGAATAGCGGCATTCTCATTGCCTGCCATACGTCCATATGCACTGGCAGCAGCGAAACCGGCTGCATCGGCAAATTCAGATGTCCCAACCCATGCACCTGCTACTCCTGGATTAAGATTAAGGCCCTTTGACACAAACGGGATGAAAAATATCATTATCAGTGCCCATACAACCACAAGGGTTACGGATGTGTATAGATGTTCCTTTTTTGCCCCCACAGCGCTCGCTATGGCCATTGATCCAGATACGCCACATACAGCACCTCCGGTTCCTATTACCGATGCAAGCCGTTTGTCAAGACCAAATATCTTTGTTGCAACAAAATAAATTGTCAGGCATGTAACGAGGGAAATCACCGTGGCCTGGAAAAGGGCAACAGGCCCGGCAGAGACCACAAGGGTAATGGGAAAGGTGGCGCCGAGAAGGACAATGCCTGTCTTGATGAAATATTCCACCCTGAAACCTGAATCCATCCATTTGGGGAGGGGAACCACATTTGCTATCAAAAGCCCGATTATCAGCGCAACAAGGGGAGGTTCAAGATTATACTTCGGGGCATCCACCCATCCGCCTATGGAGAACATGATTATGGAAAGTACATAGAGAAATAGAAATGAAGGGACAAACTCCGATGTCTTGATGCCCATTATCCTTGTCGAAATACCAAAGATGACAAGCCATGAGAAAAACTGTAATGCATACAGATGCAGGTTACTACCGAAGTGCCCGAAAAGCTGGTCAATGGATGACCATTTCAATCCCCCCGGATTAATAGCGAGCGACTTGACGGCGGTGCTGCCATTGAGAAAGGCAATGAGAGAGACGACCACAATACCGATGCCGAGATAAATAGCCCACCAGTCTTCCTTCAGATACAGCTCCTTCCACCCCATATGCGTTGGCTTCGGCGGCGCTTCAGCAGCGCATTCCTTTGTTTCGCAGTAGTCTGTTACCGACTTTTTGTCTGCCATACTTTCCTCCCTGGTATTTTTTTAATTGCCCGGCCTCCGATTCCCCCTTGAGGTACTGAACAATTACATTTTTATGGAGAGCAATAATTATGCCACGGGGAAACAAAGCAGAAAATCATTGAAAAACAAAGAGTTTAAAAAGAGAAAAATCAAAGAATACAATTCTGAATGCAAAAATTATCTTACAGTGCTATATTTTATTTGCACTATTTCTAAATTCATCGGCATGAATGCCGTACTTTCTCATCAGGTGCTGAAGGGACTGCCTCTCGATGCCTGCTTTTTTTGACGCCAGAGTGACATTGCCCTCTGAATCATTCAGCAACCGGGTAATATATTGAACATTAAATTTTTCAAGAATACTTTTCCTCGCCTCTTTATATTCAAGTCCGGAGACAGTAGAAATAACCTCATCAGGGTATGGCAAGTTTAATAGTTCAAATCCAAACTCATCGGGAGCGATTGCATCACCCTTTGAGAATATCACAGCCCTCTTTATCTCGTTCTGGAGTTCCCTGACATTGCCGCTCCATCGCCTCGAAACCACCATTTTTAATGCCTCCTCCGAAAGCCTCTTCTGCGGGACTCCAAACTCGCAGCAATACCTTGAAAGAAAATGGTTTGCAATTAAAGGAATATCTTCAGGGATTTCCCTTAAAGACGGCGTACGGATGGAGACAACATTCAGCCTGTAATAAAGGTCTTCCCTGAACTGACCTGATTTTATTTTCTCCTCAAGATTCTGGTTTGTGGATGCGATTATTCTCGCATCAACTCTATATGTGTGCGTATCGCCCAGAGGTTTTATCTCCTTCTCCTGCAGAACTCTCAGGAGTTTTGCCTGAAGCACAGGAGAGATATCGCCGATCTCATCAAGAAAGAGAGTGCCTCCACCGGCGGTTTGAAACAGGCCTTCCTTGTCATGTATTGCACCTGTAAAGGCCCCTTTTTTATAACCGAAAAGCTCGCTCTCCAGTATATTTTCGGGAATCGCAGGACAGTTTACAGCAACAAAGGGCTTGTTTGCCCTGGTGCTCATGGTATGTATCATCCTCGCCGTCAGGTCCTTGCCTGTACCTGTTTCGCCTGTAATCAGCACTGTTACATCCGTATTTGCCACGAGCTGTATTGTTTCCACAAGTCTCTTGATCCGGGCAGACTCTCCAACAAAACCCTCAATGGCCTCCTTCTCTTTAATCCTCCTTTCAAGGTCGAGGTTCCTCTGAACAAGGGTGTAATGCTCGATGGCCTTCCTGACGACATGCAGCAGCCTCTCTTCATCAAAGGGTTTGGTTATGTAATCGTAAGCCCCTAATTTCAGGGCGTCCACAGCGTTCTCTATGCTCCCGTAGGCAGTCATCAGGATAACCGTAATGGATTCGTTCAATTTTTTAATCCTTTTCAAAAGCTCTATGCCGTCCATCCCGCGCATCCTTATATCAGCGAGGACAACGCCGATGTTATTCTCAGGGATAATCTTCAGGGAATCTTCTCCGCTGGCGGCAGTACGCACATCCACATTGCTGAAAGACCTCAGAATAAGCTTTTCCAGCATCCTGCGCATATCCGGCATATCGTCAACTATAAGGATTGATTGTCTCATAGGAAATACCTTTACATCTTCAATGGCAGCCATATCTTGAATACAGTTCCTTTGCCTTCCTCGCTTTCCACAGAAATTTCACCACGATGCTCTTTAATTATGCCGTAAGTGACGGCAAGACCAAGGCCTGTGCCATATCCCGGTTCCTTTGTGGTAAAGAAGGGATCAAATATTTTGTGTTGTATATTCTTTGGGATTCCGCATCCCGTGTCGGAAAAGACAATCAAAACTCCATTCGTGTTTTCGTCATAACGGGTGGATATGTTAATAGCGCCTTTGGAATACATTGCCTGAAAAGAATTCATGAGGAGGTTCATAAAGACCTGCTTCATTTTATCTACGTCAATTCCAATTACTGGCAATGAGCGGTCATAATTTCTTATTATGGCAATTTCCCTGTCTCTAAATTTGCCTTCCATTGCACTGACCACAGACTCTATTGTCTCATTAATATCGGCTTTGACAGGCTGGAGATTTGTCTGCCTTGAAAAATTCAGGAGGTCTTCAACTATCTTTTTACAGAGTCTTGCATTATTCTGAACCACGGCGAGGTCTTCCTTTATCTGTTCATTTGCAGGACAATCCTCGGTCAACATCCTTGTATATCCAAGTATTATGCTCAGGGGATTGTTAATCTCATGGGCAACGCCTGCAGCCAGTTGGCCTATGGAGGCTAATTTTTCGGCCTGCCTCACCTTTTCTTCCATTTCCTTTCTTTCGTCCTGTGATTTCTTGAGGTGAGAGACCATTTGATTAAAGGACTCCGCAACCTCGGATATTTCATCCTGACCTTTAACATCGAATCTTACATCCAACCCTTTCTGGCCGCTCACAATTGATTTGAAAAATGAACTCACCCTCTTTAATGGCCTCACTGCAACTGTATAGTAAAAATAATTGAGAATAAAAAAAAGGGCTACTGTACCAGTCAAACCTAAAAGAAACAAGGAAAAGGCAACCCTGCGTATCTGATAGAATGTGTCATCCACAGGGATTGCAATGGACTCCAGTCCGATTACATCCCCCACCTTCCAGTAGTGGCCATGCTCCCTGCCGTATCGCTGGATAAGGGATTTGGGTGAATAGGAAGGGTCTCCATGGCACATTATGCACTGTTCTTCCATGACAACTGCCTTTAGATGCACAAAAAATCTCCTGCCACCCTTTGTAGTTAACCCCTTCCATTCATCGCCCTTCCATCCATTCCGGTCTCGCAACCCACCTTGCCCCCCTTTAGCAAACGGGGTTACGGAAAATCTTCTTATAAAATCAGCTTCGAAATCATCGGCCTTATTTTTGGGATTCATGGGGTTTATGGCAACCCTTCTGTAAATATAGTCAGGAAATCTCTTGTCAAACCTTCTCATAATCCCTTTATTAACAAAGGATGTTGACATTGCCTCGCGGATAAACTCATCCTTTGGCAATGCATGGAACAACTGCGGCCTTAATTCATCACGGACATATTCCATTGTGGCGTCGATATGCCCCAATACGAGGTCGGTCTTTTCGTATGCCTCTTTTATGTAGAGATCTTTCATATATTCATAGAAAACAACAGAAGCCACTCCGGCAGCACACAACAGGATTATTCCTATTCCGAGCATGAATTTTGTAGTGAGTTTAAGACTCTTCTTCATGGCGATTAAAGTCCATAATTTTCTTTCAGGAAGTTCCTGCTATATCGTTCAACAGCACAATCGTCATGAAGCACTGCATCGATCTGTCTTGTATATGCAATCAGCCTGCCCAGTTGGTCGAGAATATTCTCCATCTCGTCCTGCCTTATATTGGCAAGCCTCGCAATGATAAGATCTCCCTTTATGTTTATATTGAAACCGTATTCCTTCAAAATCGCTGCGATAAGATCTATCCTCCTTGAGCGTTTTACAATGTCTGTTGCGCCGCCTACAAAACGAAAATATATGTGGTTGTTCCTCGTGTTCCCGCTGCAGTAGCAGTCGAGCATATTGAAATGGTATCCGAACCTTAAGCTCAGGTTCATATACTCCCGTGATATAACAGCCACATTGTATCCAACATACTCCATGCTGTCCGAAGTTATATCGGACATCCTTATCATACTCGAAAGGAAATCATTTACCTTTAAAGAAACAGCATCCGCATGCCATGCACCGGGATGCATCATCCCTTTGAGCACAGCCCTGAGCGGTATCGAAGCAACCTGCTCAAAAGTTACTTTATCTCTTCTTTCGGTGACATCAAGCCCCCCGCCGATGTCAACCACCATAATGCCGGTGGGTATGGGCAGATCCAGTTTCACTGCAGCCTGTCCTTTCAATCCGGCCATTGCTGCTTCCACAAGCTCCATAACAGACTTCTCGTGAATAAACCTCAGTATATCATGCATAGTTTTACATCCATCGGGTGTAAAATTGTCCAGCAACGGATCAATAAGGTTAAGGGGTGAGATGTATCTCAATATATATCTCTTTTTTCTGAATTCGTACACGTCTTCCATCTTCATAAAATTTGCATTTGCATGTTTCACCAGCTCATGGACTATTCCATCGAAAATTGTTGCGCCGTCGTCGTCTGCATTTACCGTAATCTCATGGCCGTGCTTGAGTATCTGCGTTGCATTGCCTGCATTAACAATAGTGGGAATCCTGAATTCCCTGCAAAGGGAAGCCATATGGCTTGTGGGCGTTCCGGTATCGGTTATGATTGCAGACACATAGGGCATCACTCGAACAAAATTTGATGAGTCATGTTTTGCCACAAGCACAGAGCCTTTAGAAATTCTGTCCAGCTCCTCCATATGCCTTAAAATGAAGACCCTGCCTGCACCAACGCCTTTTTGGACAACAATTCCTTTGTTTTTCATTACGACAGAAAGTGGATTCTGTTCTTCCTTCTGCCCTAAACTCAAGGGGGTTCTCGCAAGGGGGACAGAGTCCTCCTTGCGTGTTAGCGGTCTTGCCTGCAAAATAAAAATCCTTCCGTCTTTATCAATTGCCCATTCAATATCCTGGGGTTTTCTGAAGTGCTTCTCAATAAGTATGGCCTGTATTGAGAGTTCAAGCACCTGTTCTTCGGTCAAGGAGCTTTTTTTGATTAGGTCATTAGGGATCTTCGCCGTGTTTATCCCGCCGCCATTCTGGTTCGTTAACATATAACCCTTTTCTCCGATCCTCCTATCGAGGATTTCAGGATTCACGCCTTTCTTGACTAAATAAAGGTCTGCATCTGTCTGTCCCTCGACAACGGACTTGCCAAGCCCCCATGTGGAATTTATTATCATGGTGTTGTCATCTCTATTGGGATTTGTGGAATACACAACACCACTTACTGCTGCATCCACCATGAGCAGGCAGCCCACTGCCATCTTTGCCTTTCCTATGTCGTGTCCCGTAGCTCGCTGATATGCCGCCGCCTTTGGTGAAAACAGGCTGGCAACAACCCTTTTGTACGCATCTTTCACAGCCCTGCCTTCTAAAGGCACATTTAATATTGTTTCAAACTGACCTGCAAAGGAAAACTCGCTGTCCTCCTCTACAGCGCTGCTCCTTACTGAACACGCAAGGGGGACTTTATCCCCCTTGCGTGTTCCCCCTGAATTAGAAAAAGAGCCAATGGATTTAAGGCTTTCAATGGCACTGTCTATGGCAACATTTAGTTCAGGAGGCATCTCTGCATTGATAATCAAATTTTGTAATTCATTAAGTATGGATTCCTCAATGGCTCCTTCGCCGAGGGATTCGATCCTTCCTTCAAGTCTGTTGTGTTTTATAAATTCATCAAAGGCACGGGTTGTTATGGCAAATCCCTCAGGGACATTGAGTTTCAGATAGTTCTTTACTTCGGCTAAATTGGAGTTTTTCCCTCCTACATCACTGGACATATTCCATGCGATATTGTCGTAAAAGATAACCAGTTCTGTAGATGCCGGGACATCATATATCACCCTTTTGATCTGATTATCAATGCCTTCGAATACATCATGGAGCTTTAGATATTTATTTTTCGTGAGAACATCGAAGTTTTGCATGGAACTATATACAGCGCCAGACAGTTCGGAATAAGCCTTCTTTATGTAGTTAATGTCGAAAAGATAGTCTCCTCCAAGCTTGTCACCCATATCCGCAATGACCTCAACCGCCCTGTTATGAGAATCGAGCACCTGTCTGAAACGGGTGAATATCATCCTGAAGGGGACCGGCTCTGACATACCTTTGTTAAAAAAACCAAAAAAGGATTTTAAATGTTCAACAATGTTTTTCATGAAAACACTCTTTTTCTGTCACTTTGTGCCTCGCAATGACAATGGCATCATTATTATTTGCTTAGTGCCCGCTGTATGGATGCCTTTAATTCCTTTATCTTCACAGGCTTCGGGAAAAAGTCATGCACATCTCCCCTTAATGCCTCGATGGCTGTATCGAGATTCGCAAATGCAGTAATCATGATAACCTTTGTCTCAGGGTATAACCCCTTCACCGTCCTCAGAACCTCCATACCGTCGATTCCCTTCATCTTGTAGTCGGTAACAACCACATCGAATCTTTCTTCCTTCAATCTTGCCAGCGCAGGCTCGGCATTCAAAAATGTCTCCACAGCATATCCCTCCTGTTCAAGGGACATCTTTGCCATGTCTCCGACAATCTTTTCATCATCGATAACCATAATCCTGTATTTGCTCATCCTTCCTCCTTATAAACCGGCAATTCTATAGTAAAAGTCGTACCGACCCCTACCTTGCTTTCAACCCTGATATCCCCTTTATGATTTTTTATTATGCCATAGCTGACCGATAATCCAAGCCCTGTTCCTCCATCTCCCTTTGTGCTGAAAAAAGGATCGAATATATGGGGCAGAAACTCGGGTGGTATGCCCTTTCCTGTATCCGCCACCGTTACCTCCACAAACCCGCTGCTGCTTCCATTTCTCGATCCTATGAAAAGCATTCCTCCTCCCGACATTGCCTGAGCAGCATTGGTAATAAGATTCACAAATACCTGCTGTATCTGGTGCTCATCGATGAGTACTTGGGGAAGTCCGTCTTTAAGATTTAATTTTGTCTCGATATTTGATACATCGAGGCTGTTTTGCATGAGTTTAAGCGTCTTTTGTATAGTGGCATTTATGTCTGCCTTTTTCAGATCCGGCTCTTTAGGCCTGGAGAAATCCAGAAGGTTTTTTATAATCTCCTTCATCCTCTCTGTCTCTCCTTGTACCTTGCTCATAAAATCAATTCTTTCTTCCCTGCTCAACTTATCATACAGTTCCTCATATGTCTGTGCAATCATGGATATATTATTAAGGGGATTTGTCAATTCATGGGCAACGCCTGCTGTAAGAACGCCTATGGATGCAAGTTTCTTTGACTGGATAATCTGTTCCTCGCGATGGCTGAGTTCTTCGGACATTGAATTGATAGCATTGATGACCGAGCCGAGTTCATCCCGTGATTTTATGCCTTCTATCTTATGAAAATTGCCTTCCGATATGGACTTTGTCAGTTTCTCTATCATCCTGAGAGACCTTAATATCTTCTGGGAAATAAAATGGCTCACAATCATAGCTGATAGAAGTATTGCCCAGAATGAATAAAAGAGAACCCTCTTTGAGTTTGCAATAATCTCATTGACACGCACCCTCTCAAGACGCGTAATTTCTTCAGAAAACTCCTTCAGTTTTTTACCCTCTGTCCTTAGCATGTTCTCCAGTTGTGCATTCTTGTTGCCGCTTTTTCTAACGTTCTCGATAACCTCCGAATATCTCTTCAGACGCGTTATAAGCTGCCGGAGATTATTCTCTCCCACAGCCCGGATTATGTCTTTTCTCACTCTCTCTATAGACTGCAGGGTTTTGTCTATCTTATCCTTTGTATCAAAAAGCACTGTATCGTCCTTATATAAAAAATAGTTTTTCTCGGAAAGCCTCATCTCAAGGAGGGATGCATTAAGGTCGTCGGCTATCTCCACAAATCTGAGTTTTGTAAGTATGAGGTTCAGGTTCTGAAACGCAAAGAGCCCTATGAGCACAATCAAAGCGACATTAAAGGCATTGGATAGTATGATTTTGTGTTCTATCTTCATATTATTGGCTTTATATTACTGGGGCACCGGGCATCTTGGGATTTCGGATTGCTCCTTTCTCACAGGCATGTACCACAATATGCCGTCCGTAACCATCAATATTCCTGCGGTAATCAGCAGAGAATCGAATACAGTCAGCAGGCTGAAACCGAAATAGTGCATAAGGCCGAAGCCGACACTGGAAAAGGAAACACCCGTTCTTATAAATGCAAGGCCTGTCCTCGCACGGGCATAGATGGTGCGATAGCACGCAGCTACGGTGCGCTGTGCCGCAAGCACATTCCTCTCTCTGGCAAGGTGGGTTCGCTCCCTGCTCGACGGTGAAGGATAAAGAATGGTGCAGTGATCTGATAAAAAGTCTCCAAGGCGGGCAAGCATTGTTCCCTTTGTGGAAATTTCCCTGCCTGTGTTTTCGATAAAATGGTAATTTTCGAGAAAATGCACCGTTGCAGATGTCACCTCTACAAGTGTATGGTGCTCCGGCGGCCTCATCCTGGACTTCCTTATTTTAAGATAGTCGGACAATCCGAATATGACAAGAAAGAAGCCGGCAGCCATCATAATCCAGTACAGATAAAACATGGAACCAAATTTATGGGTGCGCATAAGGGTGTCTGATATTGCTATAAATCCGAGTCCCCACCTGAGGAATGCAAGGCCTGTCCTTCCCTTTGCAAGGTCATTTCTGTAGCATGCGAGCCTCGTCCTCCAGTGTGCCATTGTGTTGCGCCAGAATGCAAGGCCTGTCCTCTCTGTTCCTATGAGAAGTCCCGGCTTTGCGTGTAAAAAGTCCTGTATGAACCACTGTATATCCTCGGCCAGTGCTACCCAGAATTCGTATCTTCCGGCCCTGATATATTTTCTGACCTCGCTTAAAACAGCAGGGTCTTCAGGGTTATTGGCAGCTATGGCAACAGTGCCGCCATCTTTTATTATAGGAAACCACTGGCTCAAGGAAAGCCTCTCACCATCAAGCCCTGAAAGCAATTCAGGAGGGATAGGCATCTTCTCGTCATATTCTACAAAGGGACGGTTGTAATACTCTGAAAGCGCCTGAAGCAAAATGCGTTTGGGCACGCTGTATTCCTTTATCAATACCCTCTCAAGTTCGATGCCCCTTGCAATGGCAGTAGTCTCTGCTGCATGAAGCTGTTCTCCGTTTAAAACTCCCCATTCGATCAACAAGAGATATCTTTCTGCCAATACACTATAGGTCATCATGACTGAATATCGCCTTTCTCCAGTAGCGGGCAGGCTTCCCGTAATCGGGGACAACAATCTCCATCTCTCCGAAACAGTATGGGAATTGCCTCTTTATTCTCTCGGCAGGAATATTCCAGTAAAGGCCGTCAACAATGAGCATCAGGCCGAACACTATCATCAAAACATCAAATATTGTCCATGCCTTATTGCCTGTACCGAAATAAACCAGTAGCCCGATGCCTACGGCAGATATGGCCATGCCTGTTCTTATGAATGCCATTCCCGTCCTCGACCTTGCCATCACGGTGCGGAGCCTTGCCATAACATTCCTCCTGTCTGCAAGCACTGTCCTTTCGAGGGCAAGTCCCGTGGTTGCCCATATGCCTGGATCGTGTGATGCCCTGACAGGAGGAACACATACATACTCTGCATTTATTTGTTTAAGGGAGGGCGGGAATACAAAATCCCAGATGCTCTTTTTTCCCTCTGCCTTTTGAACCGATTCAAATCCCTCTATGCCTGCTCGGCGGCCAGGCATATACCAGTAAAAGCCCTCCATGGCCATTGCAGCGCCAATCAGTATGAGCCCGGCATCCAGCAGTGTCCATGGGCCTTCATGGAATTGCCTTAGCAGGGCGATGCCAAGACCTATGAATGCAATTCCCGATCGTGTAAAGGCAAGCCCTGTGCGTGCCCGCGCCATGACTGTTCTGTAACAAGCAAGGACAGTCCTTTCTTCAGCCATATCTGTCCTGTCACTGGCAAGAAACCTCCGCCTCATTACCGGCGACAGGTTGTTCCAACCAGCGCGCAGTTTATCCGCTCCTTCTACAGGATCGGTGCGCGTAAAACACGGGTTATCTCCGGGGTCAGAAACCTTAAGAACCGTGCTTCCCCATGTCGGCTCCGTAGAGGTGCAGTCAAGCAATTTCTTGCCGACCCTGCGAGCAGAGAGATACCACATAAGGCCGTCCATTGTCATCACGATGCCGGCCATAAAAAGCAATGCTTCAAAAACAGTCAGATAGCCTATGCCGAAAATCCTCAGAAGCACAAGTGCAATTACTATAAAGGATACGCCGGTGCGGATAAATGCAAGGCCTGTCCTCCCCTTTGCAAGGGATGTCCTGTAACACGCCATTGTGGAGCGGCGGTCTGCAAGGAATGTCCTTACCTTTGCAAGGGGTGTCCTCCCTGCTGTTGCCTGGAATTTCGGATTCACATCAAAATTATGTTCGATAATTCTTACAAGGTCAGAAGGCAGAGCAACAATGAAATCTATTTTCTCAATTTTAAGGGTCTTTTTTATATCCTCAACAACAGTCGGATCATGAGGATTGTATGCTATTACTTCAGCCTTATTCTGTCTGACAGAGAGTGGAAACCAGAGGGCATTCTTAAGCCTTTCCATATCAAGCCGCATGATAAGAAAATAAGAGGCAATAACACTCTCATCGTACTCCACAAATGGATAGCCGTAATATTCAGAAAGACAGAATAATACCTCGTGTTTTGGAATACCCCCTCTTATCAATATCTCTTCGGGATACTCACCTGAAATCCTTGATTCATTTATGGACTCATTCAGTTCCGCTTCTGTTAAAATTCTCCTGTTAATCAGTCTCTCGAATTTCCTGTTTATCATAAATAGTCATCGACCTACGTTCCGACCACCAATACAGGACATGGCGCATGGTTTATGACTTTTTCCACAACATTATCGCCAAAAAATTTTCTTAGCCAATTCCGTTTCTGTGCTCCCATTATAATAAGGTCGCATCTCTCATCCTCTGCAACCTCCACAATCTTTTTATCAACCTCGCCTTCTTCGAGCCTCGTCTTTATCAATGCCCCCTCTTTTTTTGCAATATCCTTCATATCGTAGACAGCCTTTGCTCCTTCGCTGTCCAGTACATCCTCGATATTCTTAATACCAACAAGATTAAGGTCTCCATCATATGGAGGGATAACCTTCACAACAGTAACCCAGCATTTTTCATCATGGGCAAGCTGCAATCCTTCTGTAAGCACATCCTTTGAACCGTTCACTGCTATTAAAATCTTCCTATATCCTTTCATCTTCTATCACCTCTTTCATTTCACAACCAGTATGGGGCATGAGGCGTTCATTATTACCCTCTCTGTTGTGCTTCCCATAATCGCCTTACTAACGCCCTTCCATCCATAAGTCCCTATAACTATCAAATCGTTCTTCAATTTACCGGCGGTCTCTATAATCCTGTCTCCTGCGGCCCCTTCCTGAATTGCTGTGGATATTGACAGTCCACGGGCCGAGGCAATCTTATTCGCCTCGGCAGTAATCCTCTGTGCCTCTTGCATAAGGCTCTTTTTTATGGACTCTGTTTTAAAAAACTCCACCATCTCTTCATAACGCGGAATTACATACAGAACATTTATCTCTGCATTATCCATTCTTGACAACTCGCATGCATGTTCAAGGGCCTTTTTGCTGAATCCGGAGCCGTCAAAGGGGACAAGTATTGATTTGTACTGTCCTGTGCATTCACTGCATGGCTTCTTTACCACAAGAACATCGCATGGTGAATTGACAATCACCTTTGATGTCACACTCCCCATGACCAGTCTTTTCAGTCCCTTTCTGCCGTAAGTTCCCATTGCGATAAGGTCAGCCTTCTTCCCCGCCGCAATATCAGTTATCACATCTGGAGGCTCACCCTCGCAGACAAGAGACTCAACATCAATACCGAATTCAGAGGAGATCGTCTCCCTTGTTTGGTAGCAGACCTTCCTGCCGAGTTCAAACCTTTTTTCCCTCTGCTCCGGCGCAAGGCTGAATTCCTCCTCGTCAAAGTAAACCGCATGGACCATGATGACCTTTCCGCCATGCCTCTTTATCCAGTTCGAGGATTCTATAAGAGCAGCCTTGCTGTATTCCGACCCGTCAAAAGCTACAACTATTGTTTTATACATTAGTGAGCACCTCCGCCTTTCCTGAATATCAAGCCCACACCGAAACCTGCTCCAAGCGCAGCAACTATAGATATGATTCCGTACAGGACCCCGTTGTTCTTAGCCATATTGGCAAGGGTCTTCACGACTCCGACCTGTTCAACGGTTATGTTGGTTTGTGCAGTTTCCACGACCTTTCTGTCTTTCACCGCGTACGCCGTAACCGTGTATGTTCCCGGAGGAACCTGATACGGCCACTCGGTGAGGATGTAATAATTACCTTTTCCATCCTTTTCTGTTAGTGATATTTTGCCGGTGGATGTGGAATATAATCTCGAATTCTCTTTAAATCTCACAAACTCGTTAAACCACTTTGTTTTTTCCTCTTCATTGGAAACAGGGCTCATCTGTATGTGCTTTGCCAGTGCAGGATAGCCGATAGAATGCCTTTCCATCTCCTCACTGCTCAATATGTCCTCTACCTTCTTTGTGCTGTGCAGGAAATAAACACCGGGTGCATTTTCAAACTTCAGCGTTCCCACATTCATCCATAAAACACCCGCCACTTTCCCTTTCTGCTTCAGCACTTCGTGTCCATCCGGAGAGGCCAGTTTGATTATGAGATCGACCCCGGGATCAGAGACTCCCCTTACGCTCATTGTGCTGCCGTGATAAAAGAAGTCTATCTTTACATGGCTGTGATTCGCATCTACAGTCAACTCGGCAAATGCCTGCCCTGTAAATATAAGTAAAAATAAAAATAGGTATGTGAAAAATTTGAAATTTGAAATTTGAAATTTGAGATTCATTAGTGTCCTCCTGCCTGTCCAAGCAATAATGACGGGGTTAATGTGAGCTCAAAAATTATCTTCACTGTCACAACAAGCACTATTACTGCAAGAATTATTTTCAATTGTTCACCCTTGAGTTTCCTTCCGAACACGGCTCCGACCTGTGCCCCTATTGTTGATCCAAGAAGGAGCAGTACTGCAAGAATAAAATCCACATTGTGATTGGTATATGCCTGAAGGAACGTGACCTCTATGCAGTTAAACAATATCTGGAATAAGCTTGTACCTACTACAACATGCATGGGCATTCTGAGGATATAAACCATCACAGGAACCATCAAGAAGCCTCCTCCAACACCCATAATTGCTGCGAGGATTCCAACAAAGCCTCCGAAGACAATGGGAATAATTGCCGAATGGGTAACGCCAGATTTCTCGTAGTGCGTTTGCAACGGTAATGACTTAAGAAATCTGGAAACAGCCGATTCTTTAACGGGGGATTCCGTAAGGGAGACCTCGTTTTTCTTACGCGATTTCTTCATGCTCTGTAAGCTCTCTATAAACATGTATATGCCCACTATTCCGAGCATCAATACATATGTCATTTTTATCACAAAGTCCGCATTTCCCATTGCCCTTAAGATTTTAATGGCCTGAACTCCTACAAGGCCTCCGATAAAGCCTCCTATAAGCAGATGAAAGCCCATCTTGAAATCCACATTGCCTACCTTCCAGTGTGCATATGTCCCTGATGTTGATGCCGCCACTATCTGATTTGAATCTGTTGCTGCTGCAACTGTCGAAGGTATACCGAACATTATCAAGAGCGGAGTCATCAAAAAACCACCTCCAACTCCAAAAAGCCCCGAAAGCAGTCCAACAACCAGACCAAGCCCAACAGGGATTAAGATGTTAATACTTGTCAAAGCTACCGGCAAATAAAGATACATTTACTCTCTCCTCCTTTTAAACTATTTTTTATTAAGCAACATGTGCCTTTGCATTTTTTGCCATTGTTACAATCGGTCTTGATGCAGTTTTTACAAGCCTGTTAAGCTCCTTGGCCGTAATATGACCGTCATGTGTAACGCTCGGGCTTAAAAGCACCATATCGATTTTTGTGTTCTGCCTGAGAAGGTTCCTTATTGCAGATATAACATCCGAAGCTGCAGTATTCACATCCGCAGCAATTCCTGATTCCCTGCACCTTCCCGTAAGGAGACGAACCTTCTCCTCATAACTCTCGTTCCTTTCTTTCAAATCCTCGCTAATTAATTCCCTTGCTGTCTTGAACTCGCCCTCTTCCGCAAAGGTAACCGCTGTCATATAGTCTTCAAATTTTTCCATCACCTTCCTTCTATAGATCATCAATATGGAGATGTCTTCATCCATGGTCTTAGCCAGATCCATAGCATAGGAAAGCCCCGCTTCGAGGTTCTCGTCATGATAGGTGACAAATAAAAGCTGCTTCTTTCCCATCTTGCCTCCATTCTTTGAAATTCTATGAATAGAAGAGCAAGATGGATGCCAGAATATAAGTTATTGTTTTTATTTGGTATTTTTAGAAGGAGGGTTGATTTTGCGTTTCAAATTTGAACAGTGATGAACAGTGGCCTATTAAAGATATATCTTGGGGTACTAAAGCAAGGGATATGACCCGCTTTATTTGCAAAATAAACTACTTTTATACCAGTGCATGTGCTTATTTGACCAAAATGTATTCATCAAATTGTTTTGCGAGGCTTCTGCTTCGACTCCAGCCTCGTTGAGGTAAACCGTGATTTTGCTTCATAAAGCGAGCCATATCCTTTTAAAAAATATTTTGGACAGAGGTGATTTTGGTAAAAAACGAAGATAACGAAAAGGCTCTACAGACTTTTATATTTTGACCTGAGACTTGTTCCAATTTGAAACAGGGGGGCATTCAAATAAGAGTCCTATAAATTGTATATTCTTCTCAAGATAGCTCTAACGGTCTCCGGCTCTGGTTCGGTCAAAGCGCCTAATTTTTTGATGACATATTTCTTATCTATTGTCGCCTGTTTACCAAGCCTGACATATGATTCGGCAAGAAGACCGGAATTCTTCCACTCAATGATTTTATAATCGGCATCAGTTGTATATTCTTGTGTGGTTATCCTTGCAACGAGCATGTCTTGATCGCCTGAATCATAGAGAACAATGGCGGGTCTTTTAGAAACACCTTGCAAATCGGTATATGGGAAACCTATAAGAACAATATCTCCGAAGTTATAGGTTGTCATAGATGGCATCCTTTGCATCATAGCCGCTCATAAATTCAGCCACCGTAAAATTGCGCCATGCCGCCTCCTCATCTTCTAAGAGCAACATAACCCGTATCTTTGATTCTCCGGTCAACATATTTTTGATTCTTTCAGGTACCGACAAATGCCCATCCGGCAATATCTCTGCCATGTATTCATAAGCTCTCATCCTTTGCCTCCTTTAAATTCCCTGTTTACATTTTACCAATATCCGAAGCGCGATTGCACTTATAATTCCCTCCTGCCTCATCCCGCTCTAAACGAGCCTTTGGCCAGTTGGATTTGAACTCCACATTTTGCGATTCAAGCGATTTTAAAGCCATATTTCCTTTCTCTTTTCTCAAAAGCCTCTTTGCCTTCTTTCTCCTGCCATCGTCATTTATCTCACATTGTCCTGTAATCTTTGACTTAATGTGCGAGACGTGGGTTCAGGGGCGAGCTTTAAGTTCCCCTATCATCTATTTTTCTATTCCTGAAAATGTACCTATTCCTTTTCCGTTATGTTTTAGATATTCTTTTGGTGTCAATATCTTCAAGGCGAATGGAATATCCATCAAATCAAGAAGGTCTTTATCGCCTGTTATCAAAAAATCCGCTTTTGCTTCAAGGCAGCATTCAAGCACCATATTATCTTTTTCATCACGGCAGAGTTTAAGCCGTTTGCGTGGGAATACTATCTTTGCATTTATAACAAAAGCAGCAATGCCCGCAATTAATGCTTCAAATTGAAGAGGGGTTATTTTACCTTCAGCCTTAATCTCAAGCGGGACAGTTCTATATTCGTTTAAAATGGCTGGAGATATATAGATATCGGATTCTGTAAAAGCCTTTTTAACAGCCATCTCAGGGGCGCCGCCAAAGGCAAATGCCGATATAAGTACGCCGGTGTCAACGACTACCTTATTTCTTCTTTCCGTAAGCCTTTCTCCTTACTATTTTAACTGCATTGTCAACATCCTTCATCGTAAGTTTTGTGCCTTTGAATGCCTCTCTTGCTACCTTAAAAGCAGCGTTCAGTCTTTCTTCCGGTGAAAGAACAGAAAGGATATAATCCTCCGGATTTACCTTTTTTGCCGTTGCAACGCCCATCACTGCACCTCCTGTACATTCATGCTTGTTATTATTCTATATCAACAGGGCATTAAAATCTATTCTTCATAGACTTCTGCAATTGTGTCTTCAATGCGCCTTTCCGCCTCTTGCATCAAGAAAGCCTATTAACAATATCACGTATCACCTTGTTTCTATCAAAGTCTCTCTTTATCCAATCCGAATATTTGATCCGATAAAAGCACCCTCTATAACCCGCATCTTCAAGTATCCGCTGCCGCTCCTCATCCGACTCAATGTATATGCTACACTCCTGATCAATTTCATCCTTAAAATGCATTGGCCCATCGCACTCAACCGCTACTTTCTTGCCGTTTAGTGGATTACTTATAACAAAATCAATTTTGAAGCCGCAACTTCTTACTTGATTACGTATGATGTATTGGGGATTTTGTAGGCTATTATGGGCAAGATGGTAGAATTCTTCTTCAAAGTAAGAATCGAATGGTTTCAGGTCGGTTGCGTAAAAGTCAATTTCACCGTGTTTTTCCACATATTTAAGGAACTTATCGATCCAAATACCTTCAGGGAATCTCTCTGTAGGCATACTGGTCACACAGTGCACCTGCCGTCTCGCACGAGAAAAGGCTACATTGACGCGTCCGGCGGCTATATCCTTAGCAATCTCCCCACCTTCTCCGGTTAGCGGTATATAGCGGTTTTTCTGATCTGCAGCAGATATAACAAACGAATAGATTACTACATCTTTTTCATCACCTTGGATACCCTCAACAACCGAAACCTTAACATCCTCGTCCTCAGTATATCCGGCCGTCTCCAACATCTTTCTGATATAAGCAGCTTGAGAATTGAAAAAGCTCAGTATCCCTATTGATTTATCCCTATAACGTTCATCATTTTTAAGGCTTCTAACAATCTCTAACACTTTTTCCGCTTCGGAAACATTGACCTCATCCGAAAATTCTTTTTCCCAGCTTACATTAACCTGATGAATCAACATAATCCTGTTTGTATCCTTATAGGTCAGATAGTTGGTATTTAATGAAATCAAGCCCTTCCCTTTTGGCTCATAAAAGTTTCTGTTACTGAAGCCGATTAATTCACGGGGCGAGCGATAGTGATATTGAAGGACTTTTGAAAGGAATCCTCGCAAATATGCCATATCCAATACCGATTGGACAGCCTCTTTTGAAGGCTTTATATTTAAATCTGATGGTATCTTATAGCGACTTGCCAATTCATCAAAGGCCATGTTAGTCTTAAACCGAACTGTAGTATCTCTCATCTGCTCACTGTCACCAAAAAAGACCGCAGATTTGGCGCGATACATTGAGGGAATTGCGTAAGCGAGATTACACTGGGAAGACTCATCAAATATTACGTAGTCAAAGATAGCCGATTCCAAGGGTATCAATCGGCTCGCATCCTCAAGCTCCATTATCCAGACAGGAACCAACCCTAAGATAGTTTTAAAATTGTCGGGGTCTCTTTTTAGATTATCAAATGTCTTATAAGCCTTTCTTGACTTGCCAAAGGCCTTTGCAAGTTTGTTTACAATCTGTTTAACAGTTATCTTGTTGAACTGCGCATTAATATTAGTATTTATAAGATTTTGAAGGTAAATAATAACCCGTTCCCTGCGGGTCTTCTCAGTATAAGCCAGTTGCTGGCCTATTGCATTTGGGTCTTGGCACTTTAATTGTCTTACAACGTCCTCTAATTCAATCCTTTTGATGATCTTTTGTTTTACATCTGCAAAGTTTGACGCGGCTACAAGAGAATTGATGGTAAAGAACTCATCAAGAGACAAACCACATTCAGCCAAAGTTTTAAGAAGTTCTGACTGAATATCTTCAAGCTCCTTCTGTTGCTCATAATATCTGCAATACAAAAATAGCTCATCAAGAAATGCTGTAGCCGTCGCCCTGGAAATATCCTGATTCAATGTCAGGCTGATGTAATCTCTTATCTCTCTCGGCAATGCAGAAAAAGCACTTCCTTGAGTAAATAAGCGGCGATAGATATTATTCAGTTTGCGGAAAAATTGTAGATGACCATCGTAACCTGATTTCTGAACATTATCCCTGATTCTCTTTACCAATCCAGAATATTTATTTTCCTTAAGCTTTATAAGAGCAAACCACTTATCAAGTTTTTCGCGCGGGCCGCTATAGGTGTTCAAGCTTTTTCGTAAGATACGTTCTTTAGAAATTAAAGAGTCTATTTTTTCTTTAAGTTCCTGTGTAAAGTTTATCTTGAACGTTGATGCGCTTGAAATGGGTACAGCATAACTACTTAATTCTTGCGCTTCTTTGAAGCATTGATAAAATACCCTTTGGTCTTTTATGGCTTCATTAAAGGATTTGCGTGCACTATCTTTTTTTTCAACAGTTGCACAAAGGTCATCTGTTTGGTGGTTTCTATCTTTCTTTTGATATTCAAGCTCTGTCAGATGTTGACTCAACCCAGCCAGTTGCGGGGCAATTCCATCCATCTCATCACTTTCATCCAACTGTGGGGAAGATAGATTCGGAATATAACCATACAGATACTTGAGTTTCTTCCCATTTATATTTAACTCATTCAACTTGTCTTTAACAACCTTTAAGGCCTGAGCCTTCTGGCTCACAAACAATACTCGTTTACCGTTAGCTGCAAAGTGACACAATAAGTTTGCTATTGTCTGTGATTTTCCAGTTCCTGGGGGGCCTTGAACAACTGCGGCTTTGTTATTTATTATTTTCAGAACTTGTAATTGATAACGATCATAGGGAAAAGGGAAGTAAAGTTCACGCTCAGACGGTTCGTCGCCGACGTTTGACAAATCAGCGTTATCAATCCAGCTTGTGAGAGAAGTCCCCCTTAACTTGTCCTCGTCAAGTCGAGACAGCTTCAATAGGTCTTCAGCTAAAAAGTGATTAACCTTTGGTGTCAAAGATATACGAACTTCATTTAACTGAAAAGAAGATTCGCCAAATTTTGCTTCGGTAAACTTCAGTTGTGCACAAACGTTTTTCCATAAAATGGCGAAGACACTATTGTCTTCAATAGGCAATGTAAATCTATCATCAGTTTCATAACGGCCAAATTCTTCTATCACCTGTAAAAGCCGATCTTCATCCAGAATTGGTTCGAGAACACTAATATTGGGCTGTATTTCCGGATCAACAGGCCGTATATAATATTTGCTGTCTTCTTTTTCGATAAGAATTGGAATTGAAAACAGCGGATGACGTTCTGTTTTAGATTTTTGCTGTTCTGATTGCTGGGAAATAAATAAGTCGAGAGATGATCCATTGTTTGACGATTTGCTTTTGTTGCTAAATTGCTCTTCTACCTCCTCTGGGGCGTCCAAATTCTCCATATCCAGTGGCAACTCAATTTCATAGTACCCAAAATTAAGATTAATCTGCTTTGTAAATTCATCGTTTTTGTATTTGTTGTATATCTCCTCAATCTTTTCAGCAATTAGTTTTTCTTTCCTGTATTGCTTTTCTATTTCCGGTTTTAACTCTTTCGGGTTTACAGAATAAAAGACCGGAAGATTAATAAGGCAAGAGTGAGCCTCATTAACATCGCTTGCCAAAAGAGTTGATAAATCAAACATCTCTTTATCAAGGAATACGGCAAATTTGTCTTGAGCAGCATAGGCACGACGGCTTGTAAGCCGCATGTAACCGAGGCAATATTTGAGGAGATTTGAGATAGTTACCATATTATTCCCTGCCGTTAAACATGTTCCGATGTTCCGGGCTTAATGCATACTCCTGCTGATAAAGCAGTGTGTCTCCCACTTCCAGCCAATCTGCTGCAACCTCTCAATAACCTTTAAATCCGCATCAGTCGCCTCATTTATTCTGGGCATAATCCCCTTAATCATTCAACATCCTTATAAACTCATCTTTTGTCAGTCCTGCCTGTTCCAATATAGCAAGCAGCGTTCCTTTGGGAATTTCGTTTCTGTCAGGGACTATAACAAGGCGGGTTCTATCGGTGTCTGTCTTTATAAAGGCAAGGTGGCTGCCTTTCCCTCTTTTGGGCGCGTTTTGGAAGCCTATCTTCTGCAATATTCTTATTATCTGCTTTGACGAGACAACAGGCAGTTTAGGCATAGGTTACTTCGAGATGAGAGGTAAATTTTTCCTTGCTTGTAAGACTTTCTTCGATGTCTTCCATCATTCCAAGCGCCTCTGCGTTTTCAATATATAACTCAACGGCCTCCTTAAGGTTCAATGTTGCCTCAGATATACTGTCCCCGCAGCTTGCCACCCCTAATTCAGGGCATTTTGAGACATATCCCCCTTTTTCTTTCCATACTACTACGGTAAAATCAAAAGTCCTCATAACACACCTCCGGCGTTAAGCTCAAGGCTTATGCTGCAATCCGTTCTTCCCCTTGCCATACCCAAGGATTACCATAATTATAGATTATTTTTCAGAAAAATGTTTCCCTCCCAGTAATCCTTGACCCGTGGTAAGCGTTTGATATATCGTATCCATCAGGGTCTTTAAATGAAAAAATTCCTGAAAATCTTTTCATTCATAATCTGTCTATCAGCTTTATTTTATTGGATAATCCCTTCACAGTCCAACAGCAGTACCATCGAAAAAATCAAAAAGCGCGGTTATCTCCTGTGGGGCTCTGATACAGAGGGTGGCGCACCTTATGTATTCCCTGACCCCAAAGACCCTTCAAAATTGATAGGATTTGAAGTTGACCTATCAGAGGCCATTGCAAGGGAACTCGGTGTCAAGGCAAAACAGGCGCAAAATGCATGGGACAGCCTTATACCTGCACTTAAAAGAGGGGATTTCGATATAGTTATGAACGGCATAGAGATAACTCCACAAAGACAGGCAGAAGTCCTTTTTTCTCTACCCTATTATATCTATACAGAGCAGCTTGTTGTCAGAAAAGAAGAGACAGAGATAAAAAACATCAATGACCTCAAAGGCAAAAAAGTCGGAACACTTTCAGGAGCAGTTGCACAGGACATTCTCACAAATTTAGGCGGTGTGGATGTAAGGATTTATTCAGGCCAGGTAGAGCCTTATGAAGACCTTGCACTTGGCCGTCTCGATGCAGTGCTTTTAGATCTACCAATTGCAGCCTATTACGCAAAGCCAAACCCCAAGCTGAAATATACAGGCAATCCTGTTGGAGAGGGATTTTATGGAATAGCTATAAGGAAAGGCGACGATGAACTAAAAAAGAAAATAGACGAAATCCTTATAAAACTCCTGAAAAGCGGCGAGATTAAAAAGATATATGAGAAATGGGATATGTGGAATGAGACACAGGAAAAACTCTTTAAGGTAGCAAAAAAGTCTAAAGATTATGTGACCCTTGAGGAAACAAAAAAGGCCCCAATATATACATTCTTCCCCAATCTCTTGAAAGGTGCAGGAATAACAATCCTTATCTCTGTTTCCTCAATGGCTCTTGCCATTGTTCTTGGCCTCATAATTACAATCCTCAGACTTTACAGCAGACCTCCCTTTAGCACAGCAGCTACCGCATATATAGAAATTTACAGGGGGACCCCGCTTCTTATTCAGCTCTACATCCTTTATTACGGTCTTCCGAATATAGGCATATCATTGAGCCCTCTGCTGGCTGCATTCATAGGTCTCGGAATGAACTATGCCGCATACGAAGCAGAGCTTTACAGGGCAGGGATAAACGCAGTGCCAAAGGGACAGATGGAGGCTGCACTTTCCCTTGGCATGACGCAATCCCTCGCAATAAAGCGAATTATAATGCCGCAGGCTGTGAGGATAGCACTTCCGGGAGTTACTAATGATTTCATTGCCCTTTTTAAAGATTCATCCCTTGTATCTGTGATTGCCATGGTTGAGCTCACAAAGACATACAGCATCCTTGCTGCAACCACATTGCGGTTCTTCGAGCTTGGACTTATTGTTGCCTTCTTATACTTTGCAATGAGTTATCCATTATCATTGCTTGCAAGAAAATTGGAAGAAAGGCTGAGAGTATCTAAAAAATGATAAAGGTAAAAAACCTTCATAAATATTATGGAGATTACCATCTCTTTAAGGGCATTAACCTGAATATTCAAAAAGGCGAGGTGGTTGTATTCATTGGCCCTTCGGGAAGCGGCAAGAGTACATTTTTGAGATGCATAAACGGACTCGAGTATTTTCAAGAAGGAGAAATAGCTGTAAATGATATTGAACTGCATTCCATAAACAGATTAAGACCAAGTAAAGAGGATTTAGAGACAATCAGAAAAGTAAGGCTCAAGGTGGGAATGGTGTTTCAGCAATTCAATCTTTTCCCTCATATGACAGTCATGGAAAACATTATAGAAGCTCCGACAAGGGTGCTTAACATAAATAAAAGTGAGGCAGTAGAAAATGCCCTATCGCTTTTAAGAAGAATAAATATCGAGAAAAAGGCCAACTCCTATCCCGATGAACTTTCTGGTGGAGAGCAGCAGAGAGTAGCAATAGCAAGAGCGCTTGCAATGAAGCCAGCGGCAATGCTCTTTGACGAACCCACATCATCCCTTGATCCGGAGATGGTTGGAGAAGTGCTTTCGGTCATAAAAGACCTTGTAGAAGAGGGAATGACAACTCTCATAGCTACACACGAGATGGGTTTTGCGAAGGAGGTTGCAGACAGGGTGGTTGTATTTGACAAAGGGGATATAATAGAAATAGGCACTCCCGAAGAGATATTTACAAGTCCTAAGACAGAGAGGACAAAGACCTTCTTGAGCAGGGTTTTAAAATAATAATTGATATCCAGCAGTAAGGATAAGTCTCTTCCGCTCAGGAGCTGTGTTTTGACAGTTCTAAATTATTCACTCCAGAAACCCATCCTTACTGCTGGATTTGGGTATACTGCTTGGCAAGTGAGTGCTGACTGCGGCTTTATTGATTTGTCATTAAGCGACAGATAAAGGCCCAGATGACCTTCTTGAGTGAAATCGAAAAACAACGTCTCACTGGTGAGCACGGAAGGAAAATTCAGCTTGTAATAAACCGCTTAACACTGAGAAAAAAACTAAAATATTAAGTTTTCCCCTTCTTCATAAGCACATATACCGCCCCAAGTCCTCCATCACACTGTCTTGCGGTTACAAAGGCCATGATATGCTTCCTGTAGCGGCCTGCGAGCCATTGGACTATAGCCTCTTTCAGCACAGGGCCTTTTGGAGAGCGGAGTCCTCTACTGTGGATAATCTTTACACATCTGAATCTTATGATTTTTGGGGGTTCATCTTCTCCCTGAACCATCTGAGAATATCGTCGTATGACGGAGGCGTTACAAGGAATACTTCAATGTCACTGGGGAACTGGAGGCGAACCCTGTCTTCGTCCCTCATAATTAGCATTCCTGCCTCACCGATGGAGAGATTTGTCTCTATGATGTTCTGAATATACTTAAGCCTTCTGTCCGAAAGCTCGGTATAGAACTCATAGACTTTATCAAAGACCTCCTTTGTCCTCACCACACTGAGGCAATTTGCCCAATCAATAAAGGGGCCGAATATATCTTCACGCTCGATTGGCAGGAAGACAGCGCCTTCTTCCACTCTTTTCCTGACTATCTGGAGTACCTTTTCATTGAGCTTTTCGAGGGCATCAAATGCCTCTTCACCCTGAACAAATATACTTTCGCAGAATATCTTCTTCGCCTTACCCGCTGCCTCAAGCCTTTCCATCTGCTGTGCCACCTCGTTCCAGTATCTTTCCACAAGTCCACTGTAATCATCTGGCGCATCTTTGATTGGATAAATGTTCGGTATGCAGTAGAGTTTCCTCTTCTCTGAAAAACTCTCTACTGAAGGTTTTTCTATCTGCCCCAACTCAGCCATAAGCCACCTCCACGTTTATTACTTTCTATCAGCAACGCTTTCAATCCCTTCACTGCCCTTTCCGGTGAAGGATAAACAGGTATCTTCATCTTCTCAACAAGAGAGATAATCCTTCTTGCAACGCCATTGGCAGGGATATGAAATACCACCGGTTTGTTTATATCCGTCATAGCGCGCTTAATCATATCTGCAAGCCCCTCTGTTATACCCATAACATTGGGCAGGGCAATGATTACAAAGCCGTCATAGTCATCCCAGAGTTCATTCAGTGCTGTAATATAATCTTCATCCCTCACCTGTGCAGTCAGGTCAATAGGATTATTGATCCCGTAAAAATATGGAAATACATGTCTGAGTTTTTCTGCCTTATCATCAGGTAATTTTGCAACCTCAAGTCCCTGTTTCATGCACTCATCAGCAGCCAGCACGCCTGAGCCGCCACCGTTTGTAATGATGCAGACTTTATTGCCTTTTAATGGTCTCTGATAAGATAATGCCTTTGTTGCATCAATTAACTCATCGAAGTTCCCTGCCTCGTTTATACCGAATTGTTTGATGATCGAATGAAAGACCTCGTATTTACCAGCAAGCCTTCCTGTATGAGAAAATGCTGCTGCCTGCCCGCTCAGGCCCTTCCCTGCCTTGAGTATAATGAATGGTTTTTTCTCGGATAATATTTTTGCCTTTTCTATGAATTTTCTCCCATTACCCACTGATTCAATATAGGAGATTACAACCTGTGTCTCCTCATCTTCTGCAAGATATTCGTATAAGTCAGACTCATCTATATCTATGGCGTTGCCGTAACCTATAGCCTTTGATATGCCTGTATTTGCCTCTCTAACAGCGCCGAGAAGACAGCTCAAAATTGCACCGCTCTGGGATACAACAGCAACATTGCCTTTTTTAGGTCTCTTCAGCCTCTCATACGGGAGAAAAAATGTATCGAGTCTCTGATATGGATTGTATAATCCCATGCAGTTCGGCCCTAATATCCTCACGCCGATTTCTTTTCCTATCTTTTTTACCTCATCCTGAAGTTCGTTCTGACCTATCTCTGCAAAGCCCGAGCTGGCAATTATTACGCACTTAGTTTTATCTTGAAGTCCCCTGAGTATTTCAGGGACTTCAGATGCAGGCCTCATGATTATTGTCAGATCAACAGACTCAGGAATATCCATAGCAGAAGAATAAGTCTTTAAGCCCATGAGTTCTGTATAATTCGGGTTGACAGGATAAACCCTGCCCCTGAATTTAAGCAGGTTCTTGAGAATAACACCGCCCAGCTTTTCTTCGCTATGCGCAGCACCGATAAGGGCGATGGATTTGGGGCTGAAAAGATAATCGAGGCTCATATTTTCACTATATCCTGCCTCATCTTATGCGCTCTCTATAAACAGCAATGCCGGATCTTCGAGGTATTGAATCACCTTTGACAAAAACTTTGCTGAATCAACTCCGTCAGTTACCCTGTGGTCAAATGTCAGAGAAAGTGGAAGAATTTTTCTTATAGCAATTTGTCCATCCTTTACCCATGGCTTTTCTGAAATTTTCCCTGTGCCAAGGATTGCAACATCAGGATAATTAATGATAGGCGTTGCGAAAGTACCTCCGAAGTGTCCGTAATTCGTTATAGTAAATGTGCTTCCCTTCATCTCCTCAAGTTTTATCTTCCTATCCCTTGCCTTCTGGCTCAAATCCTGTATTTCCTTTGCAAGCTCAAGAATCGTCTTTTTATCGGCATCTTTTATTACAGGAACCATGAGGCCGTCAGGCGTATCAACTGCAATACCGATATTGTAATATTTCTTAATGATGATCTCCTCTTTTTCCTCATCTACAGAGGCATTGAGCAATGGATGTTCGGCAAGGGCATGATGCACAGCCTTTATGAAAAACGGCAAGAAGGTCAGATGAATGCCCTTGTCGATCATAGCTTTCTTTTCACGCTCACGCAAGTTCCATAATTCTGTAATATCTGCCTCATCCATTCCTGTTACGAAAGCAGTAGTTTTTTGTGAAGCAATTAAATTTTTTGCTATCGTCCTTCGCAATCCCCTAACAGGTATTCTTTCTATAACTCCATACTGGTCTTCTGCCTTTTTTGCCTTTTCAGATGCCTCGATGACATCCTCTTTTGTAATGCTTCCGCCAGGACCAGAGCCTTTAATGGTTTCAATTTTAACCCCAAGCTCTTTAGCCATCGCCCTTACTGCCGGGGTTGCAAGTATCTCCTCCTCTTCAGGAAGGACACCAACAACAGAAACGGACTTTGGCCTTTCTTCGGCCTTTGTTTTTTCTTCAACAGCCTCGCCTTCTTCTGCAATGGTCATTAATACCTCTCCGACCTTTGCCGTATCGCCGATGTCTTTATTAATTTTCAATACCCTCCCCTTTTTTGGAGAAGGCACTTCAACAATTGCCTTGTCGGTCTCTATTTCGAGAATAGTCTGGTGCTCTTCTATAGCATCTCCTTCCTTTACAAGCCATTTTCTTACCTCACCCTCTGTTATACCTTCGCCAAGATCCGGCAATACAAAGTCAAACGGCATAATATCTCCCTTTTATTTATTTCTTGATAAAAAGAATAACATGCACGATGGGTACAGTCAATATTGTAACCAGGCATCCACGGAAGCAAAGCAGGCATGGTATGTTATACTGTTCTAAAGCGTGAAAGGAGTTATAACCATGAAAAAACTTGCAAACAGATCTTTGCATATAGTTTTAATTCTTCTTCTCCTCAATCTGTTCGTCCATGTCCAGGATGCTGTTTCTCAGGACAAAAAGAACTTTCTCTGGAAGGTTCAATCAAACACAGCTACTGTTTATTTATTGGGATCTGTACACTTTATGAGAAAGGACATCTATCCTCTGGACAGCAAAATCGAGGATGCATTCAAGAAATCGAATATCCTTGTGGTAGAGGCAAATATCAATGATGCTGCAAAGGCAGATATCCAGAGGCTCATGGCCAATGCCTATTATCCCGGCAGCGATACGCTTGACAGACATGTTTCAAGAGAGACCTATGATCTCATAAAAAAAGAGACAGAAAGGCTCGGCATCCCCATCCAGATGATCAATAAACAGAAGACATGGATCATTTCGTTAACATTATCATCCTTAGAACTCTTAAAACTTGGGTTTACTCCCGCTGACGGCATAGACATGCACTTTCTTTCAAGGGCTGGAGGGAAGAGAATAATAGAGCTTGAGAGCGTTGATTATCAGATAAGGCTTCTTTCTTCTTTTTCCGACAGAGAACAGGAACTGTTTCTGCTTTATACGTTAAAGGACATAAAAACTATCCGTCAGGAAATGGAACAATTACTGCATACATGGAAATCCGGAGACACAAAGGGCATGGAGTTATTAATATCGAAGGGGAACTCCGGCGATGCGCAATTGGCTCCGATTTACGAAAAATTGATCTATGAAAGAAACAGACGCATGATATCGCGTATAGAAGAATTTCTGAGAACAGGGGAAACCTATTTCGTGGTTGTGGGTGCGGCACATCTTATCGGAGACAGGGGAATCGTCAGGGCGCTTATGGACAAAGGGTATTCTGTTGAGCAAAACTAATACCTCATTACCTCTTCAATCCCCTTTTTTATCCTCTCTACCGTGGGTATGTAATAGTCCTCGAGTTTTGGAAGTGGCATAACAACATCATATCCCGTAACCCTTATGATCGGAGCTTTTAAATATAGCATTGCATCCTCTGCAATGGTCGCTGAAAGCTCTGCGCCAAATCCGCAGGTTTTTGGCGCTTCGTGAACAATGACAACCCTTCCTGTCTTTTTCACTGATTTGAATATTGTCTCTTCATCGAGCGGGTTGAGGGTCATTAAATCTATTACCTCTGCATTAAACTCCTCCACTGCCTGAAGCACCCTGTGGAGCATGCTCCCCCATGCAATAACCGTAACATCCTTCCCTTCTTGAACGATCCTTGCCCTGCCGAGCGGGACAGTATATTCTCCTTCGGGGACATCTTCTTTTATGAGGCGATAAAGCCTCGTTGATTCAAGAAAAATCACAGGGTCAGGGTCTCTGATGGATGAAATAAGCAACCCCTTTGCATTATAAGGCGATGATGGCACAACAACCTTCACCCCAGGCATATGGCAAAACAATGCCTCTGTGCTTTCTGAATGAAGGTCTGGAGCCTTTATTCCTGCGCCATAAGGAGTCCTGACCACCATCGGGCATGTGAACCTTCCCCTTGTTCTATTGCGAATCCGCGATGCATGGGAAAATATCTGGTCAATTGCAGGATAGATAAACCCCATAAACTGAATCTCTGCAACAGGCTTTAATCCATATGCAGCCATTCCTATGGCAGCGCCCACAATAACAGATTCAGCAAGTGGGGTATCTATAACCCTTTCTTCTCCAAATAATTCCAGTAATCCTTCTGTAATTCTAAAAACGCCTCCATACCTGCCCACATCCTCGCCGAGGATGACAACACTGCTGTCCCTCTGCATCTCCTCTTTCAATGCAAGGTTTATTGCCTGAACCATATTTAATTTTTTTGAGTTCTGGGGCATATTAGAAATCCCTCATCTCTCTTATCTGCCTTTGTGTAAGACTTTCATAAGTATATGCAAACATATCTTCTGGATGTGGCCGCTCTATTGCCTCCTCTTTTTTAACAGCCTCATCAATCATATCCCTTGATTTTTCCTCAACCTCTTTTTGATATTGCTCTGTCCATAATCCATTTCTCTCCATAAATAATTTCAGTCTCAAAATTGGGTCTTTGGCCTTCCATGCCTCGACCTCTTCCTTTGAACGATACCTCGATGCATCATCCGCTGTTGTATGGTCTCCCATTCTATATGTAAAACATTCTATGAATGTGGGGCCTCCGCCATTCCTTGCCTTATCCAATGCCTCCTTTGTTGCCTTATAAACAGCTAATACATCATTGCCGTCAACCTGAATGCCTTCAAAACCATAAGCAAATGCCTTTTGTGCAAGGGTCTTTGATGCGGTCTGTTTTTCCCTCGGCACCGATATTGCCCACTGGTTGTTCTGGCAGATGAAAACCACAGGCAATTTGAATACTCCTGCCATATTGAAGCCTTCATGGAAATCACCTTTTGATGTGCCTCCGTCTCCGAAATAACAGACTACTGCTACTTTGTCCTTTTTGTATTTTGCAGCCATTGCAGCGCCGACAGCATGAGGCACCTGCGTGCCAACAGGGACAGCCAATGGAAATATATTAAGATCATCCGGGCATTTCATTCCCCTCTCGTCTCCTGACCAGTACTGAAAGAGCATATGAACTGGATAGCCCATAGTTATATAAACACCCATCTCCCTGAATGACGGAAATATCCAATCAGATTTTTTTATGGCAAAGGCGCTTCCGATCTGTGATGCCTCCTGACCCAAAATGGATGCATATGTGCCCATGCGTCCCTCCCTCTGGAGGCTTAATGCGTGATGGTCAAAGGTTCGCGAGAGGGTGAGCAGTTCATAGATTCTCTTTATTTCAGAGTCTGACAGGGAAGGCGTGAGGGATTCATCCGCATTTCCATTATCATCGAGGATATCGAGTCGCTTTATATTGAATGATTCTATTATTCTTTCAGGCATCAATTAAAGAATATCATGGAGAAAATTTACAGTCAAATATTGCACTATTTTTCTTCAGTTTTTTTATATTCAAAAAATAATCCGAGAGCAATCAGGAATATCCCTATTGTCAGTGCTGAATCAGCCACGTTGAATGCAGGCCAGTGGTATCTGCCCACATACATATCGAGAAAGTCTATGACATAGCCGCGGATAATCCTGTCCGTAAGATTTCCTGCAGCACCGCCGAGTATGAGGGAAAAGCTTAACCTGTTGTCTTTATCTTTGATGATAAGGATTGATACGAAAACCATAGCCAGTGCTGCAACTATTATAAAGAAAACATTGCCGAGGCTTTTAAACATTCCAAATGCAGAGCCGATATTCTCTACATAGACGATATTGAAAAAAGGCAATACTCTTATAATCTCATACGGACTAACATAGCTCTTTATAAGGTATTTAGTAGTTTGGTCGAGGATAAAGATAATAAGAGCAATAAGAAAAGCATATTGTGGAGTAATGGAGTAACGGAGTTTCGTCATTTAATTGCATTATAGCATCTCTCGCAGATCTGAGGATGAGCTTCGAATTTACCAACGGATTCGCTCCAGTTCCAGCACCTTTCGCACTTCTGCCCGGATGCCTTTTCGACTTTTATGAACATGTTTTTAATCTCCGTGCTTTCATAAACCTCACCTGTCTTCTGGCTGGCTGGATATATCTCAACTGCCGAGACAATGAAAAGTGCAGGCAGAAAGTTTTTATAGGCCTGTAAGAGATTAAACTCTTCATCAGGCAGATAGAATACGAGTTTTGCCTCAAGGGCATTGCCGATAAATTTGTCCTTTCTCTTTATCTCAAGCGCTTTATTGGCCTCGTCTCTTATCGTGATAAGTTTCTCCCATCTCTTTTCGAGAGCCTCATCTGAAAATTGTTCATTCGATTCCGGAAATCCTGCCAAAAAAACGCTCTCCTCTTTTTTATCAGGGATATAACCCCATATCTCTTCTGCTGTAAATGATAGAACAGGCGCCATAAGCCTTGTCATGTCCGTCAATATCCGATGCATGACCCACTGGGCTGCACGCCTCTCTTTAGAATCTTTTCTGAACGTGTAAAGACGGTCTTTCAGTATATCAAGATAGAAGGAACTCATATCAACAATGCAGAAGTTGTAAATGGAATGAAATGCCTCGTGAAAATTGAAATCTTCGTATGCCCCCGTAACTTTTTTTATAAGACCCTGGAGCCTCGACATCGCCCATTTGTCTATTTCAAGAAGGTCATTGCTGTAATCCTTTCCATCATAATCATAGATATTGCCTAAGAGGAATCTCCCTGTATTCCTTATCTTCCTGTATGCCTCTGTAAGCCTGTTTATTATCTCCTTTGAAAGCCTTACATCGTCACGGTAATCCTCTGCAGAGACCCATAATCTGAGAATATCTGCGCCATTGGCTTTTATAACCTCCTGCGGCGCTATAACATTCCCGAGAGACTTTGACATCTTCTTTCCCTGGCCGTCAACAGTAAATCCATGTGTAAGGACTATGTTGTAAGGTGCCTTTTCCCTTGTGCCAACAGATGCAAGAAGCGAACTCTGAAACCATCCCCTGTGCTGGTCGCTTCCTTCAAGATACATTTCAGCAGGCCATGAGAGCCTTTCATCCCTTTCCAGAACCGCTGCATGGCTAACGCCTGAATCGAACCATACATCTAAAATATCCATTTCCTTCTTAAAAGATGTACTGCCGCATCTGCATTTATAGCCGTCTTTCAGCAGGTCTTTGACATCAGCCTTAAACCAGATATCAGCACCTCCCTGCTCTGTAAGTTTCACTATTTTGTTGAACAATTCTTCATCATCGAGAAATGCTCCGCAGTCTTCGCATGTGATAAGTGTTATGGGCACTCCCCATGACCTCTGCCTCGAAATACACCAGTCCGGCCTGTTTGAGACCATTCCGTATATTCTCTCCCTGCCCCATGATGGAATCCATTCAACCCTCTCTATCTCCTTCAGGCATTTCTGCCTGAGATTCCTCTTTTCCATAGATATGAACCACTGGGCAGTTGCCCTGAATATGACGGGCTTTTTGCATCTCCAGCAGTGAGGATATGAATGCCTGATTTTATCAACTCCTAAAAGGGCACTCTTTTGTTTCAGTGTTTCTATGATTCCTTCATTTGCCTTAAAGACAAACTGACCCTCGAATTCAGGGACATGTTTTGTAAATTTGCCTCTGTCATCAACAGGTGCATATATATCAAGTCCGTATTTAAGGCCTGCCTCGTAGTCGTCTTCGCCATGGCCTGGTGCAATATGAACAATGCCAGAACCTTCGCCAACAGTAACAAAATCTCCAAGAATAATCTTTGATTCCCTGTCTATAAAAGGATGTCTTGCCCTCATGCCTTCGAGTTTGTCACCTGAAACCTTAAGCATGACATTTCCTTTAATCACACCCTTTTCTTTCAGTCCTTCAAGATTATCCTCTGCAACTATATGTATTACTCCATTATCTTCAACAGCAGCATAAATAAGCTCTGGATGCACTGCAAGCGCAAGGTTTGCAGGAAGCGTCCATGGAGTAGTTGTCCAGATAACGATATATGTCTTTTTGCCTGACAGTTGTGGAAGGTACTTTGAAATGTCATCTTCTACGACCTGAAATCTTACAAATATAGAAGGAGATTCCTTTTCTGCATACTCAACCTCTGCCTCTGCAAGGGCAGTAACGCATGAAGAACACCAGTGCACAGGTTTCTTGCCTTTATAGACAGAGCCGTTCTTTACAAATCTGAAAAACTCCCTTACAATGGATGCCTCATAATCATAAGACATGGTAAGATATGGCCTCTGCCAGTCTCCAAATACGCCGAGCCTCTTAAACTCATCCCTCTGAATATTTACAAACTTATCAGCATATTCCCTGCAGAGCTGCCTCTTTTGTAAGACATCAACACTCTCCTTTTTGTCGCCAAGATTCTTATCCACCTGAAGCTCTATGGGAAGGCCGTGGCAGTCCCATCCAGGGACATAGGGAGAATAATATCCCTGCATAGATTTGTATTTGATGATTATGTCTTTGAGAATCTTGTTCAATGCATGGCCTATATGAATATTGCCGTTTGCATAAGGCGGCCCGTCATGAAGAATAAAGCTCTTATTGCCCTTATTCTTTTCCTGAAGCCTTATATAGATAGATTTTTCTTCCCATAACTTCAACATCTCTGGCTCCCTCTGATTGAGGTTTGCCTTCATGGGGAAGTCTGTTTGTGGCAAATTAAGGGTATCCTTGTAATCAATTGGCATAACAGGAAAATTACCACTAAAGGGTTTTTATTGTCAACCCGAATTCCTGTTTTTAAAGACCTTCAGGCGGTAATACGATTCCCTTTCTCTTTCGCCGAGGTATTGCGATATGGCCTTAATCTTGTTTTTCAGATCGGGCAAAACCCGCTCCTCAAGTACCCTTATCTTTCTTGTTGTCTTTAAAATCTCATCCCCGAGTCTTTTTAATTTGCTTTCAAAGGCTGCAAGCTCAAGCATTGACTCTAAAATCCTTTCAAAGCCATTAATGCACTCCTCAAGATGAGGCGTTGTAGAGAAATAATCATATCCCCTCTCATCAGGCATTCTCACTGCTGTCTCGTGTGTTACTACATCCCTGTATCTCAAGCCCCAAATGCTCCTTTCTGTTATCTCAACGCTCATATCCCTTTTCGCTGCAAAAGTGATGGACTCTATATTGTCCTTCCCCTCGTATCCGAGGCTAAGTGAAAGTTCCTCGATAGCCTTTCCATAGATGTTTCTGATTTCATCCCTCGACCTGATAAACGGCATCGCGGTATTAAGAAACTCCTGTATCAATGCCTGCCTCCGAGCTTTAAGAATCCCCATGCTGTCTTCAACAGACCGGGACTTCTCTTTAAGGAGCAGGAGATTTGTTCTTGTGTGCTGTATCATCTCAATTCAAGGGAAAACCTCTTCAAAAGATTTATGCCTGCATCGAGGGTTTCATTTATACTCCTTCTTATCATCCCCTGATGCACAAATTCCCTTTCAAATGCATCCGCAAAATTCAGCATCCTTCTGTCATCTTCTGTCATCCCTTCCATTCCCACTATCGCCTCAAGCCTTCGCAGGTCACGACCCTTTGCATAGTATTTGTAGAGGAGGTTTGCAATCTTTCTGTGGTCTTCACGTGTATGTCCTTCGCCGATCCCTCTCTGCATGAGCCTTGATAGACTCGGAAGCACATCCACAGGCGGAAAAATTCCCTTCTGGTGAAGCTCCCTGCTTAAAACAATCTGGCCTTCTGTGATATAGCCTGTAAGGTCAGGGATTGGATGGGTAATGTCATCTTCAGGCATTGTCACCACAGGCAGTATGGTCACAGAGCCTTTCATATTCTTAATCCTCCCTGCCCGCTCATAAATAGATGCAAGGTCAGAATACATATAGCCCGGATAGCCCCTCCTTCCAGGTAATTCCTCCCTCGCAGTTGAAATTTCCCTCAGTGCATCGCAGTAATTGGTCATATCCGTTATCACAGCAAGGACATCGAATCCCTTTTCAAAGGCGAGGTATTCTGCAACGGTAAGTCCGAACCTCGGCGCAAGAAGCCTTTCCATCACAGGCTCATCAGCCATATTCACAAAGGCAACAAATTTCATCCTCATTTCTTCAAGGATATTCCTGTAAAAAGAATACTCATGATAAGTAAGACCAATGGCAACAAATACAACAACGAATTTCTCTTTCTCACCTTTCAGTGCTGCATTTTTTAGAATCCCTGCTGCCAGTTCCTTTGATGGCAGCCCTGCACATGAGAATATTGGAAGTTTCTGCCCCTTCACGAGTGTATTGAGTCCATCAATACAAGAAAACCCTGTCTCTATAAACTCCTCTGGTCTTGCCCTTGCAGACGGATTCATTGGAAATCCTGTTACAGGCGCTAATTTTTCAGGTATAAACATGGGCAATCCGTCTATCGGCACACAGGAGCCGTTAAATATACGGCCGATAATATCGAGTGATAGAGGCGCCTTTTTAATTGAGTCTGTAAAAACAACAGAGGAGTTTTCAATGTCGAGTCCCCTTGTTTCTTCATAAACCTGTATGAGCACTGCATCTCCTTCTATCTTTAAAACCTCTCCATCCATTTCCCCGCCATCTGGAGACAGGATTTTTACCGCCTCGCCCATCCTTGCACTGAACACATTTTCTACAAGCAAAAGCGGTCCCCTGATGGATGAAATAGTCCTGTATATGTGATCTGAAAGCCTCATGATTTCAACACCTCTTTAAAGATAGGAGGTAGAGTATTGAAGCGACTTGGACAGCCCAAGCGTGGCATGGATGCCTAAGCAGGCTGTCTTTGCTTCGGAGAATGGCTGGATGCCATTCGAGAATGAAGCGGAAATACTCTATCTCCTATCATAACTAACATTTATAAATTATCTATAGATTAGCCCTCCATATTTCATCGAGGGATACTCCCTCTTTAAGTCTTTCTTCGGCTTTATCGTAAAATGCAATAATATCCGCAATCTTTGAAACCGTTTTTTCAGGCGGTGAAAATGCATCGTCTGTGTATGCGTTCTGGCAGAGGAATTCCAGTCTTATCATCTCTGAAGCCTTCATCAGAAGCCTGTCTGCATCCTGAAGCCCTTCGATCCCCACAATCTCGGCCACTTCCCTCAATGCCTCTTCTCTCTGGAGCATCTCCCTGCATCGATGCATTAATTCCTCCCATTGCGAAGATACCCGTTCTTTGAAATTCGGGATTATCTCTTTTGCATAGAGGGAATAGCTCTGAAACCAATTGATTGCAGGAAAGTGCCTCCTGTGTGCGAGAGATGTATCGAGCATTAAGAATGCCCCTGCTGTCCTCAAACACGCCTGTGTGACAGGCTCTGTGAAGTCGCCGCCAGGAGGGGATACAGAAAGCACCATACTGAGAGAGCCGACCTTGCCGCTTAATGTTTCAACAACGCCTGCCCTTTCAAAAAAACCTGAAAGTCTCGAAGCAAGATAGGTCGGATAGCCTTCTTCTCCTGGCATTTCTTCAAGGGATGAGGATATCTCCCTCGATGCCTCTGCCCATCTCGAAAGGCTGTCTGCAAGGAGCAGCACATGATAGCCCATATCCCTGTAATACTCTGCCATTGTAACAGCAGTATAAATGGATGCCTCCCTTGCTGCCACAGGCATATTGGATGTGTTCACAACAAGGATTGTCCTCTCCATCAAACCCCTTCCTGTCCACGGATCTGTGAGGTTTGAAAAATCATCTATCAGTTCCGCCATCTCGTTTCCTCTCTCGCCGCATCCAACATAGACAACTATATCCACATCTGCAAACTTTGCGATGGACTGCTCAAGTATTGTTTTGCCGGTGCCGAATCCACCCGGCATGATAACAGTCCCTCCCCTTGCAATGGGGAAGAGGAAATCAATACATCGCTGGCCTGTTATCAGTGGTTCTGAAGGAGAGAGTTTTCTCTTATATTGCCTCGGTATCCTCACAGGCCATTCATGGCATCCGAAAAGCATGCTGCCGCTTTCCATTTCTCCGATTGCTTCATTCAGACTGCAATCGCCGTCTGCTATCCATTTAATCCTTCCGCTTTGGTTTGAGTGTATAAAATGCTTGAATGCGCCCTCTTCAATGTATCCGAGTATCTCTCCGGTTTTTATATCTTCGCCTCTCCTCTTAAGGGGATGGAATCTCCAATTTTTCATATAGTCTATGGCGTATATCTCCTTGCCTCCTGTGATAAACAACCCCATGTCATCTCTCAATCGCTTTAAAGGTCTCTGAAGTCCGTCAAACATTCCTGAAAGAAGTCCGGGGCCTAACCGCACGGTAAAAGGCATGCCTGCTCCTTTAACAGGTTCGCCAATGCCAAGACCTCTTGTATCTTCATACACCTGAACAACTGCCATGTCCTTCTCAAGCCTAACAACTTCAGCAGTCAGCATGGCATGGCCAACATAAACCCTGTCATAGAGTTTAAGTCCTGACATCTCAACACTCACTGTCGGGCCTGATATGCCTTTTATCTTTCCTGTCATAATCTCAGCCTCACATGATAGCCTATTGCCCTTCTTATGAGCCTTAAGGCATAATCCTCCATTTCCACAACCGCCTTTTCAGGCGCAGGGAGAACAAGGAGGACTCCATACCACTTATCCTCCATCTCTCTCATTCTCTCCTCGTTAATACCTTTAGTCAACCGTTCGTCAATCACAACAACCCCTGCATCAGGTTCTGCCAATGCCTTTCTTAGTGTATCCTCTGCATCTCCTTGTGAAACAGCATACTGCGTTACACCTGCAAGGCTGAACCCGTATTCTGCATCCTTCGGTGTTATGAAGACTATTTTTTTCAATGTATCATCTCCGCTTCAATTGTTTCCACATAACACTTCCAGAGATGATCAAGTATAACCCCTATGCACAAAGGGTCTCTTGCAGCTTTCCTTAAAAAACGTGTTGTCCTTTTAAGCAGGGAATTCTCTATATTTCCGGCATCTGTCATTATTCCTGTCAGTTTTTGAACAAGTGTTGTGATTCCTGAAATATCCCGTCTCTCGAATATCCTTCTGAGCCTTGCCTCTCTGACACTACCCCCATTGACGAATGATGGATAATCATGCATCTGCCATCTGATATGTTTATAAACAGCTATAATATTTCTTGAGTCGATGATATATCTGAAAAAATCCTTTATAGTATGATGGAGTTTCGAGTCGATTGTATTCTCAAGATAGACATTCGTCAATTCCTGCTCAAGACCTCTGAGTCCATCTTTTATGAACGTCTCCTTAAGCCCTACGAATCTATCGGAAATGGATAAAAAGGCGTCTCCTACACCTCCGATTGCAGTCATAATATCCGAACCCATCAATAATTCCTTTAGATCATCGGAAAGGAGACTGAAGTATAAGAGTTCTTCGATTTTTTCATATTCTCCTTTTTTATATCTGAGACACATAAAAATAGTCCTGAGTTCAAAATAAATAAAAAACCGCTGGAATATATTTCTTAATGTTTCGTTCATCTGGATGTATATCCATCTATATTCCTTCAAGAGGCGTCTCCATATCTCAACGGGTGATTCACCGGCTATGAAATTTCTATAAAGCATCCTTCTGCTCCTCACCCTTGAAAGGAGGTAATCTGTTGGATAGCCCCTGTCTTCAATCCTCTCAAAGATTTCCATAAATATCCCTTATCAATTCCGGCAATATCTCCATCCATGCCCTCTCAAGCCTTTTTTCAAATGTGTTTGAAATTCGAATTTTCCCGGCTTTTGCCTGTACTTCCAGACCTCCGGTAATGCTGCTGTCTGTTATTATCTCTGCATCCGGAAAATATTCCCTTGCAATCCTTTCATCCTCCGGATTAACCTTTACTATTTCCCATTTGTAAGAAGGCAGTTCCTTGACCAGCGAATGAAATACATCCGAATATCCTTCATCCCTTAAATCGCTGAGAACAGATAATGCAAGACGGTAAAAACGCACAGACATGTCCTTTTCTGCCGCAAGCCTGACAGCATCTGCCTTTTGTTTCGCCTCTGAAAGAATAGGCTCTATCTGATCCTTAATCGTGGATGTCTGCATCAGGCTGTATTCCTCTTGAATTTTTTTAATCCTTTCGTCAGCATTCGCCCTTATCTTTCCGGCCTCTGCCTCAGCCTCCTGCCATATCGCTTGTACCTTTTGTTCTCCTTCTTTTCGAAGGGCTTCTATCAATTCCTTATAACCCATATTACTTAATCATCAGCAATATCATCGTGGCCACTACAAAGCCCAAAATAACCATCGTCTCCGGAATAGCAAGAAGAATAATAATCGTGCCGCTGAGTTCCGGTTTTTCTGCAAGCGTGCCCGCGCCTGCAGAACCGATCCTTGACTGAGCCCATGCAGTCGCAATTGCGGTGAGACCTATTGCGAGTGCTGCTGCTAAAGCTATCAATACCTTTTCCATAATGTATCCTCCTTTTACTTTTTAAGCGGTTCGAACCTCCTGCCGCCTGGTTCAATAAACTTGCTGAAAAATTCCACATAATGAAGCCTCAATGCATGAATCGTTGGAGAAAAGACCCCGAGGATTATATTTATGATATGAAGGAGTCCTGCCACCACAACTCCGACAACAATATTTCCTGCCATCCCGGTAAAACTATTTGCCACAAATGCAAGAAGTACAGACGTGAGTCCAATGGCCATTATCCTCGCATACGAGATTATATTGCCGATGTTCTTAAGGAGTTCAAAGGGGGCGAGCAGACCACCTGTAAAAAACAGAAGCGGTGTGAGAATCAGTATCGCTATAATAACAGGTTTTGTGAGCAAGTCAGGGAAAATGTCGAAAAGAACTGCAATCAAAGCCATTATGCAAAGTATCACAATAATATTCAAGAGTCTGTACATCGCCTCCCTCTTTGTCTTTTTCTTAAATGCAGTGATCACCCCTAAAAACATGCCTAAAATTATATGAACGACTCCTACAGTCACTGCAAAATACAGGACAGGCATAACCGATGTCCGTCTTTCAATACAGATGGGCTCGATACCAAAAAGTATTTTGGGGAGTTCACCGAAAAACTCGCCATAAAGGATTCCGAAAAAAATCGTATATATTGAGGATATAAGGAGTATCCTTGAGGCATCCTGAATATTTTTCCTTTTTTTAAACCTTTTCGCCAAAAACAAGGCAAACATTGCCAGTATGATTCCGTATCCTGCATCGCCTAAAATCATCCCGAAAAATAAAGGAAAGAATACGCCTATAAACGGCGTTGGGTCATAAGATGCATATCTCGGCAGCGGAAGCAGCCTTACAAATAGTTCGAATGGCCGAAAATATGCCGGGTTTTTGATAAAAATCGGCACCCTTTCAAGGTCATCTTCGCGCATCTCCTTTTCCTCGATCACCACCTTCCCCTCAAAGGCATCCATCAATTGTCTTCTGATCTTGGTTACATCGCCGGACGGCATCCATCCGTATATAAAAAAACACATCCTTGTCTCAAATACAGATGCCGTTGCCCTTAGAAGTGAGAGCCTCTCGTCTATCCATTCTACAACCCTTTTGTAGATAGGCATCCATCTTATTGCAAATCTCTCCAGTTCATTATTTAAGGCATTGATCTCAGAGTTAAGACCTTCAATCTTTTCTTTTAGAAAAACAATCTTCTCGGGGAAGGTCAGACTGCCGAGATAAGGCGGAAAGGTGAATTCAGGGATGCGTTCATCACTGAGCATGCCCCTGATTTTTTCAGACAACCCCTTTTCCGATATTATCAGACCGATGAGAGAACCGTCAGATGCCGTGGCTGTCAGCAACTCAAACCTGTCTTCCAACAGCCTTGACAGCAACAACTTTAAGTCTTCTACTGCGCCAGCATCCCTTATGGTAAGCCCTATAAAGTCAATATCAGGCGCCTTCTCTATGCCTTTAAGAATGGATTCGATTGCATCAAGAAATATCTTATACCTGTTTATTTCATTGGCTTCTTTCTGCAATGCATCTTTCTTTTGTGAAAGCCTTTTACAGGTCTCTAAATGTCTCTTAACATTTTCAGCGATGCTATCGATAATGGAACGAGGCTCGATATAGCTTTTTCTTACAGAAACCTGCGGCAAATAGGAGAACAGTTCGCCAATCCTATTCTTGAGGTCTTCAAGAAAAAGCCTCTCTGACAAAGACCTTTCATCCGGCAGAAAAGGCCTTATATATCCTTCTTCCACCTTCTCGACAAAGCCAAGTGTTGTGGGCTCTATCTGGAATATACCTGATTCCTGCAGCATGGAAAGCACATCCTGCAAAAGCCCCTTTGGCCCGGCTATCTCAACCTTTGACATTCTGACTATCATATCCTTGTAATATCCTGACAATATGTTTCTTGATTGTTTTTATCAGGAATTCATCGCTGATTGCAGCAAGCCTCTCCGCCTTTGCATTAGCATCGGCAATTATCCCGTATGCCTTTTTTTCAGCATCGAGCCTCGCATCTTTTATTGCCTGCTCGAATAAATTTTTTATTCTTCCCTCTTCTGAAAGAATATCTTTTTCTGCTTTTTCCTTGACCTCATTGACCCACTCCTCTGCCTTTCTTTTTTCCATCAAAAGCCTTCCATGGATCTCTCTTTCAACTTCTATCACTTCATTGAGCATGTCCCTTTCCATAGCCAAATTGTATCAGAAATGGGCTCAGGGTGCTATAATTACAGGTGGCAATGCCAAGAATAATAAAAGAACGAAGGCTCGGCGTTCATACATCCATAGCAGGCGGTATGCATCTGTCCATTGAGAGGGCAAAAGAGTTGGGATGCAACACCGTCCAGATATTCTCCCATAATCCAAGGCAGTGGCTGGTCAGGAAAATGCCATCGGATTCAATTCTGCAATTTAAGAATTTGCGAAAGTCCTATGATATAAATCCGGTTTTCATCCACACATCATATCTTATAAATCTTGCTACTTCGGATAACGGCATACTTGAAAAATCAATAGAGATGCTGATTCAGGAAATGGATATCGCAGACTTGCTCAATGCCGATTATGTGGTACTCCATACAGGAAGCGCATCTCGGGATTCAGAAGAAATTGGACGTAAAAGGGCTATAGAGGCACTAAAAAGGGTGGCAAGGGAGAAATATTGGAAAGCTAAACTCCTTCTTGAAAATACTGCCGGAGAGAGAGGCGACATATCCTCGCACATGAAAGACCTTGCAGAGATTATTGATAAGACAAACAGCACTCTAATCGGCGGGATCTGTATAGATACCTGCCATGCCTTTGCAGCAGGATATGACATAACAAGCGAAAAGGGCATGGAGGTACTTGCGGATGAAATAAGGCGCTATCTCGGAATTGAAAGCGTAAAACTGATACATCTCAACGACTCAAAGAAAGGACATGGTTCTCATGTTGACAGGCATGAGCATATAGGGAAGGGTGGCATTGGCAAAGAGGGATTGAGAAGATTTATAAACCATCCTGCATTTAAAAATATTCCATTAATACTCGAAACCCCTAAAAAGAGCGAAGAGGATGATCCGAGAAATTTAAAGATTGCAAGAGATTTGTTCTAATCGCGAAGCAGGCACGGCTTCAAAGCCTTTCACAATGCGATAAAATTATTAGATGCCTGTTTATACTGTTTAATGCAGAGGCTATGCTGAAGTTGCCTTCAAACGGCGGGAGGGTTCGGCGCTAAGGTATCGCTGTTAAAGGCTTTTCAGCCATACCTGCTTCGCGCTATAACTATCTGAGAATTATCCAATTATCTCTGTCCCTATTCCCTCTTTTGTGAATATCTCCAAAAGCAGGCAGTGCGGAATCCTGCCGTCAACGATATGTGTCTTTTTCACTCCTGCATCGATAGCGCGGGTACATGCCTGAACCTTTGGAAGCATGCCTCCCGAAACAGTGCCGTCATCGATGAGTTTCTTAATGCCTTTTTTATTAACAGACGATATTACATTGTCATTTTTGTCCTTTATTCCCGGCACATCTGTAAGCAGTATAAGCTTTTCGGCCTTTAAGGCAGAGGCGATGGCAGATGCAACATAATCGGCATTAATGTTAAATGCCTCGCCTTTACTCCCGACGCCGATAGGTGAGATAACAGGTATGAAACCGTCCCGTTCGAGGGAATTCAGTATCTCAGGGTCAACTGATTCAACCTCGCCAACCAATCCAATGTCGATTATCTCTTCGTCTCCTGTATCGGTAGCTTTCTTTATGACTTTCTTCTTCGCCTTTATAAGACCTCCGTCTTTACCGCTCAATCCCGCTGCCTTGCCGCCATGACTGTTTATCAATGCAACTATCTCTTTATTTATAAGCCCTCCAAGCACCATCTCAACAATATCCATCGTCTCTTTATCAGTCACGCGCTGGCCATGAATGAATGTAGGCTCCTTGCCCATCTTCTTCATGGTTGCGCTGATTTTAGGGCCTCCGCCGTGAACAATAACAGGCTTGATGCCGATGAAGTTCAAAAGAACCACATCCTGTGCAAACGAATCCTTCAAATCATCTTCAATCTGCGCAGCCCCTCCATATTTTATCACAAATGTCTTCCCATAAAAATTACGGATATACGGCAATGACTCAATAAGAATATTCGCCTTTTCAATAAGTTTCTTCATGACTGCTCCTCAATTATTTATTAAATTAGGTTCATTAATGGGCGGCTGTTTTTCATCGTTCAATCTATCTTCTATCAAATATTGCAACTCCTTGTAAATTGCTTGCCGTTCATTTATATTCACCAACTCCTGTCCAACATAAGCCGAAAATGCAATAAGTATAAACATTACTCTACCTTCCTCCTGCCCCAACAAGAAACTATTCATTTTATTCTCTCCAATAACTCGAAAAACCTATCTCTGCTAATTCCAGCGGTTGTCATATTGGTACGAATGTTGTAACAGGAACTAATCTTGGGCTGGTTTTTATTACGAGGGGTCTTTTAATCCCCTGCTTTGTCATTATGATATGGTCTCCCTTTTTTCTCTGGACAACAAAACCATCAAGCTCAAAAATCTTAATTAGAATCTCATAATGGATGGGGACAATTTTTCTATCAGGCATGCTTATATGGCAAGAGCAAACTCTTCTTCAGCAGCAGGTTTCTTAAAAGTCCAGACATCATTTATTTTCTGAAAGCCGGACTCTTCCAGCACCTCGTCCAATGACCCCATGTGCTCGCACTCTTCGATAAATGCCTCTATCGCTTCTTTTAAAGATTTTTTTGCGTCCTCTATCGTGTCACCGAAACTTGAGACACTTAATTCGGGAGCTAATGCGACATACACATCATCTTCTTTAAATACCTCGATTTTTAAGTTTATATTCATCGTTACCCCCTGATTTATGACTCAATTATATCACAGAAAATTACGATTCAAAACACGGTATACACACAATCCTTCCATCCTTCACCCTTGCCTTTGGCTCGGCCATTTTTTCGCCGCACATCTCACATCTGATGCTCGGGTATATCCTCGCCTCGGGAGGAAGGGATATTCTAAATCTCGTTATTTTCAGCAGCTCCGAATCGGATGCATCAAGTATCGCCTTCATCTTTTTTGCCTTTCTATTATGAACAGCCTTTAATACATCTTCAGAACGGTCACCTTCAGAATACCTCTTCCACATTTCCTTTTCTTCCTCTGTTTCTTCAGGCAAAGTGAAGTCTATAGAGATTCTTATCGCGTCTCCCGATGGCCTTTTCATGAATGTGTAAACCTGCTTGCCATAATCCTTGAATATGAGATTACCTTTTCCAAAGGTACAGCCTGTCAGCACCTGAATGGCATCCACAGCGCATAAATCGTTTTCCACTATTGCCACTACTTCCTCGTCCTCGGAGATATTTTCCATATTCAGTTCTTTTACTGCTGCAACTGCAACCCTGTAGCCAAAGGCGAGGCCGGGGCAGCTATGACCGTGAAATTTTACGACATCATCGAAAGTTTTCATAATCTTATATCTGCTGCTCGAACTTGGTTATCAAAACATTATAGCCCTCATTGGCAAGGGCATTTCCTATTTTCTGTGCATCTACTTTGTTATTAAACTTCCCAATCCTTACCCTGTAATATTTGGCGCCGGCCACATTAGCTTCCATTATATAAACATTTTTATGATTTAACTCCAGGGCTGACTTAAGCCTCTTTGCATTTGACTCGTCTTTAAAAGAGCCGACCTGAATCGTCAAAGTGCCGCTGGATACCCCGTATCTGACATACTTAACATATCGCAAATCCCTTCCCAAAGGCTCTACCATCACGGCACCCGTGCCCGGCCCCACAAGATCTATCTTTTTTGCCGCTGCATAAGAGAGGTCAAGGTCACGGCCGGGAATAAAAGGACCTCTGTCATTCACGACACATTCTACATCCTTGTTGTTCTGAAGGTTAACAACCTTGAGCTTTGTCCCAAAGGGATACTCCCTGTGGGCACAGGTTAAAGCATACATATTGAACAATTCCCCCGATGATGTGGGTCTGCCATGAAAATCAGGTCCATACCATGATGCAACAACCTTTTTCCTGTCACCTTTGAACGCCTCAAATCCCTGCGTCTCTTGTTCTTTTTCGACCTTCTTTTCAGGAGGCGTGGCCGATGGCGTTACAGGGACTGTCTCATATCGTGCAGCAGTGCAGGAAGAAAGGTAAAAAGCGATAGGCAATAGGCAATAGGCAAGATTTGCCACCCTTCGCCTTTTGCCCTTTGCCCTCTGCCCTTTGTCTTTAGAGTATATACCTGCTGAGGTCTTCATCCTTCACCACATCTGAAAGTTTCTTTCTTACATATTGTCTGTCTATGACAATCTTCGCATCCTTCATTTCAGGCGCATCAAAGGATATGTCCTCAAGAAGCCTCTCGATCACTGTGTGAAGCCTTCGTGCTCCGATATTCTCTGTTTTTTCATTCACTGTAACCGCAATGTCTGCTATTTCATCAATGGCATCTTCTGTAAATTCGAGTTTTACATCCTCTGTCTCAAGAAGTGCTGTGTATTGTTTTATCAGCGCATTATGCGGCTCTGTGAGTATTCTTACAAAATCATCTTTGCCAAGGGATTCAAGTTCAACCCTTATGGGAAACCTTCCCTGAAGCTCAGGAATGAGGTCAGACGGCTTGGCTATATGGAAAGCACCGGCAGCGATAAACAGTATATGCTCCGTCCTGACAGGACCATGTTTTGTGGCAACTGTCGATCCCTCCACGATTGGTAGCAGGTCTCTCTGAACTCCCTCTCTCGACACATCAGGACCGTGGCCATGCCCCCTGCTCGCAACCTTGTCTATCTCATCTATAAAAACAATCCCTGCCTGCTCTACCCTTTCTATTGCCTCCTTTGTAACCTTCTCCATATCTATAAGTTTGTTTGCCTCCTCCTGTGTGAGCATGGTCAATGCCTCAGGGACCTTAACCTTCTTCCTCTTCGATTTCTCGGGCATGAAACTTCCGAGCATCTCTTTCAGATTAATCTCCAGCTCCTCAAGACCCACATTGGATATAACGCCAAATGGCATCATCTTTTCTCTGACCTCGATATCCACATATCTGGAATCAAGTTTTCCTTCCCTCAGTTGCATCCTCAACCGCTCTCTTGTATCTTTGTAGCTTTCCTTTTCTCCCTCCTCTGAAGCAGCAACCCCTCTAACAGGTTTCGGAGGCGGTAATAAAAGGTCGAGAACCCTGTCTTCTGCGAGGGTTTTTGCCTTCTCCTGCACTTTTTCCATATGCTCTGTCTTAACCATGTTCATGGCAATTTCGGTGAGGTCCCTTATCATTGACTCCACATCCCTGCCCACATAGCCTACTTCCGTAAATTTCGATGCCTCTATTTTCAGGAAAGGCGCATTGGCAAGCCGCGCAAGCCTTCTCGCAATCTCGGTCTTACCGACGCCTGTCGGGCCTATCATGATAATGTTTTTAGGCAGGACTTCATCTTTCAGGTCAGAAGATAATCTCTGCCTTCTCCATCTGTTTCTTAATGCGATAGCAACCGCCCTCTTCGCATTATTCTGTCCGATAATATACTTATCGAGTTCTCCTACTATCTTTTTAGGTGTAAAGTTATCCATTTAACTCCTCTAATGTTATATTTTTATTCGTGTAAATGCATATATCCGCTGCTATATCCATAGCCTTTTTCACTATCTCCGTTACATTAAGGTCTGTAGTTTCGTACAATGCCCTTGCTGCTGCCTGTGCATAGGGACCGCCGGAACCGATAGCTGCAACACCGTCTTCAGGCTCGATGACATCGCCTGTCCCCGAAAGTATAAGTGTATGTTCATTATCAGCAACAATGAGCAGTGCTTCGAGTCTCCTTAGAATCTTATCTGTCCTCCAGTCCTTTGCAAGCTCCACAGCGGCCCTCGTAATATTTCCCCTGTATGACTCGAGTTTTCCCTCGAATTTCTCGAAGAGCGTAAAGGCGTCTGCAGTGGCTCCGGCAAAGCCTGCGAGTATTTTATCATTATACATCTTCCGTATCTTTTTGGCATTATGCTTTAATACTGTGTTTCCCATAGTCACCTGCCCGTCACTGGCAATGGCAACCTTTCCGTTACGCCTTACGCATAAAATCGTTGTCCCGTGAAACATAAATCCTCCTTAAATTTAGCTCATAGTTCATAGTTCATGGCTCATAGTATTTTTGCTATAAGCTATCAGCCATGAGCTACGAGCTATCTTTATCCGCCAACGGATGTGCCTTATCATAAACATCTATCAAATGCCCTATATCGAGATGTGTGTACTTCTGTGTTGTCGAAAGTGATGAGTGCCCCAGAAGCTCCTGAATCACCCTCAAATCCGCACCCCCGGACAAGAGATGGGTTGCAAATGTATGTCTTAATGTATGCGGGCCTATCTGCCCATCAATACCGATTGCGCGGGCATATTTAACCACAATCCTTCTTATCTGTCTGTCTGTCAGCCTTTCACCATTCCTATTCAAAAAAAGAGCGTTATCACCGTCAGAAATCGATTTCTTCTTCTTGTAAAGCTTCCTTTCGATCAAATAAGATCTCAATGCATCCATGGCCTTGTTGCCGACAGGGACAATCCTCTCCTTTTTACCTTTTCCTTTAGCCTTTACCATCCCTTCCCTAATATTCAGGTCATCGATGTTAAGACCTGCAACTTCGCTTACCCGCAAACCGCTGGAATAAAGCAATTCAAGAATTGCCCTGTCACGCACCGGGAGAAGCCCTATTCCTCCGGGGGTCTGAACAAGATTGAACGCATCATCCACAGACAGGAAGTTCGGCAAATGCTTCGGTGTCTTTGGAGCAGGGACAAGCTTGGCCTGATTAATCTTTACATAACCTTCCTGATAGAGGTAACTGAAGAATGACCTCAATGTTGCAAGCTTTCTTGAAACAGTGGTTTTTGATTTGCCCGAATTTATCTGTTCAGAAATAAAGCCCCTTATATCTATCATATCTATATCTTCCGGCCGCGCATGGCAGTATTCGGAGAAGTCCTTTAAATCCCTCTCGTATGCCCTGAGTGTATGTACAGAGACATTTCTCTCTATCTCAAGGTATTTCAAAAATTTTTTAATATATATATCTAATCCTTCGTCTGACATAAATCCTTAGCCTCGCCTTTAATTTTATTAATATACTCCGTCCATTCCTTTAATGCAATCTCCGCAAGCCTCTGCCTTCTGAGCCTTTTATCCCTCATTTTTAAAATATCTTCATTAACCTGCATCAGACCGAAATTTATATTGCTCGGCTGGAAATGTTCCGGGTCGGACTCTGTTATATGAGCAATCAGAGAGCCATGAGCAGATTCCCTCGGCGGATAAACAATCTCTTTTCCCAATATCCTCCTTGCTGCGTTTATTCCCGCTATCAGACCAATTGCCGTTGACTCTATGTATCCCTCAACGCCTGTGATCTGTCCGGCAAGATAAATATTGTTTTTTTCTTTTAATGTAAGGTCTGCATTCAAATGCCTTGGTGAATTTATGAATGTATTACGGTGAATGCTCCCGAATCTCATAAATTCTGCATTCTCAAGACCGGGTATCATCCTGAATACCCTTTTCTGTTCAGGCCATTTAAGCCTTGTCTGGAAGCCGACCATATTATATGCTGTCTTTTCCTTGTTTTCGGGCCTCAACTGAACAACGGCATATGGTATCTTTCCTGTCCGAGGATCAGGAAGTCCCACAGGTTTTAAAGGACCAAAAACAAGGGTATTTCTTCCTCTTTTTCCCATGACCTCTACAGGCATGCAGCCTTCGAATACCTTTATATCCTCAAAATCCCTTGCAGAAACAGTATCAGCTTCCATTAATGCATCATAAAATTGATTGTATTCGTCTCTTGTCATCGGACAGTTCACATAATCGTCCCCGCCCTTTCCATATCGTGACGAGAAATAAACCTTTGAGTGATCAATACTCCCGGCATCGATTATAGGCGCTATTGCATCGTAAAAATGGAGATGCCCCTCCCCAATAACAGACTTTATGGAATCAGCCATTGCATTGGATGTAAGAGGGCCTGTGGCTATAATGGCTATAGTGTCAGGGAGTTCCGTGATCTCTTTCCTGACGACTCTTATATTTGGATGGCTCTCTACAGCCATGGTTATAAATTCCGAGAAGATATTCCTGTCAACTGCGAGTGCAGAGCCAGCCGATACCTCCGATTCCTTTGCTGCCTTCATTATCAGGGAATCTGCGATTTCCATCTCCATCTTCAGCAGACCCGGGCCTGTAATAATCTCTTTTGACCTCAATGAATTGGAACAGACAAGCTCCGACAGCGAAGAGGTCTTATGGGCCTCTGTCATCCTCTCAGGCCTCATCTCAAGAAGAAGGACATTAACACCCTGTGTTGCAGCCTGCCATGCAGCCTCGCAGCCAGCAAGACCACCGCCTATAGCTATCAGTTCTTTCATATAAATGTTTTTAATATATCTAATTTTCGATTGACACGGTCAATATACTACTGTTATAAATAATAACTTATGCTCGATAAAACAGAAAAGATATGGATGGACGGTAAGTTTGTCAACTGGGATGATGCGAAGATCCACATCATGACGCATACATTGCATTACGGACTCGGTGCATTTGAAGGAATACGCTGCTACAACACACCGAAGGGGCCTGCAATATTCAAACTCGATGAACATGTCAAAAGGCTCTTCCAGACAGCGCATATATTTCTTCTAAGCATACCCTTTACCGAAAATGAGATTAAAAAAGCTATCATTGACACGGTCAAAACAAACAAACTAAAGGAGTGCTATATCAGACCGCTGGTATATATCGGGTACGGAGCCATGGGTCTTTATCCAAAGGGCAATCCAATAAATGTTACTATTGCTGCATGGCCGTGGGGTGCATATCTGGGAGAAGAAGGCATCGAGAAGGGAATAAGGGTCAAGGTATCCTCTTTTATAAGGAACCATGTGAACTCAAACATGTCCAGAGGCAAGGTAAGCGGCTACTATGTCAATTCACAGATTGCAAAGAAAGAAGCTGTATCAACTGGTTATGACGAAGCTCTTTTGCTCGATACAGAGGGATATATTTCAGAAGGCAGCGGCGAAAACATTTTCATCGTAAGAAACGGAGTATTAAAGACAACTCCTCTTACCTCAATACTGGAAGGCATAACAAGGGACAGCATTATTAAAATAGCAAAGGATCTCAAGATGGAGGTCAGGGAAGAGAGATTCACAAGAGATGAGGTCTATATAGCTGATGAGGCATTCTTCACAGGGACAGCAGCAGAGGTTACACCCATCAGAGAACTGGACGGCAGAGTGATTGGGGATGGCAAAAGGGGCAAGATCACCCAAAAATTACAGTCCATCTTCTTTGACATAGTCAAAGGCAGGAACAAGAAATACAATTCATGGCTTACCTATGTTAGGTAATCAATAATATTGCAAATAAAAAAGGCGACCCAAAATTATCTTGACAGGTCGCCTTTTTTATTTGCCTTCCAAAATTAAATTATTTCTTATGGCATTTTGCACAGTTTGCTGCATCGCTTGACTTAAATGCCTTTGTGCCATTGTGGCAGGTACCACAGTTCTTTCCTGCATTCATGTCTGCCATGGTTATCTTGACAGCGCCCTTCTTCATCTGGAATATCTTTGTGTGGCAGTCATTGCATTTTAGTCCTTTGTCTGCATGTATCTTACCGTCAAATACGACCTTTCCCATTGGACCGCCTGCAAATTCAATAGTCTTGCCTGCCGGGACCGCCATTGCGCTGCCGACAAAAACAACTGCTATCAGGATTGCCAGTACTGCTGTTAAAATTTTCATATGTTCACCCCCTTTCTTTTATTCACTGTATAAATTAAGCAACTAACATGCCATGCATGTTAAGCCTTATTTTCATAAACCCGGATACCTGCTGTTTTCCAATTTGAGGATTTCCTTTCCCCTTTAAGAAACTTTTAACTGGGCATTAATATATATTAGCCAATAAAATTTTTCAAGTATTTTAGCCTAATTTCTTCTTCAGCAGCTCGTTCACCATCTGGGGGTTTGCCTTGCCCTTTGTAGCCTTCATAACCTGCCCGACAAAGAACCCCATCAGCTTTTCATCTCCGGCCTTATAACGCTCAACCTCTCTCTGGCTCTTTGTGAGAATCTCGTCTATCGCCTTCTCTATCTCTCCTGCATCGCTTATCTGTACAAGTCCCTTTTCTTTTACTATCTGCCCGGCCTCCTTTCCGCTCTTATACATCTCCTCAAAAACTGTCTTTGCTATCTTTCCGCTGATCGTTCCGTTGTCTATGAGCTTAAGCATATCCACAAGCTGTATTGGTTTTAAAGGACACTCCTCAATCCCTTTATTTTCTTCATTGAGAAGCCTCATGAGATCGCCCATCATCCAGTTAGAAACAGCTTTGGGGCTTCCACCGAGCCTTACAGCTTCTTCAAACCATTCAGCAACAGCTTTTTCAGATGTGAGCAAATCTGCATCATATTCGGGTATTTCGTATCCAGAAACAAATCTCTTCCTCTTTGCATCAGGCAGTTCAGGGAGTTTAATCCTGATTTCATCAATCCACTCCTGACCTGCAGTTATAGGCACGAGGTCTGGCTCAGGGAAATACCGATAGTCATGGGCCTCTTCCTTCCCCCGCATGGACTCTGTTATCCCCTTATTTGAATCCCAGAGCCTTGTCTCCTGTATTACCCTTCCACCTTCTTCAACAACCTTTATCTGTCTTTTAATCTCGTATTCCAATGCCTTTTCAACGAACTTAAACGAGTTGATATTCTTTACCTCTGCCCTTGTCCCGAATTCCTTCTGTCCGACAGGCCTTATCGAGACATTGGCATCGCACCTCAGAGAGCCCTGTTCCATGTTGCCGTCGCATACGCCAAGGTATCTCAGAATGGTTCTCAGCTTCTTCATATATTCGGCAGCCTCTTTAGGGCTTCTTATGTCCGGCTCTGAGACTATCTCCATCAATGGAATGCCTGCGCGGTTTAGATCGACAAAGCTGTAATTGCCCCCGCCTTCATGGATATTCTTGCCTGCGTCTTCTTCCATATGAATTCTTGTGATGCCGATTCTCTTCACCTCTCCGTCAACCACAACCTCTATGTATCCACCCTCGCATATTGGAAGCTCATACTGGCTTATCTGGTAGCCTTTTGGCAAATCTGGATAGAAATAATTCTTTCTCGAAAACCTGCTGTAAGGGGATATTTTACAATTCATGGCAAGTCCTGTTTTGATGGTGAATTCAAGGGCCTTTTTGTTCATAACCGGAAGGACACCCGGCATACCTATACACACAGGGCATGTCTGTGTATTTGGCTCGGAGCCGAATCTGGTTGAGCAGCCGCAGAACATCTTTGTATCCGTCAGCATCTGGGCATGGACTTCAAGACCGATAACTGCCTCGTATTTTCCAATTCCTGACTTCATAGAGACGGTCTCCTCAAATGCCATTCTGTGCTCTGCTCATAGGCATAGGCAAGCTTGAATATTGATTCTTCGTCAAAATGTCTGCCTATAATCTGCAAACCAACCGGCAGGTTGTCCTTTGTAAAACCGCATGGAATGGAAATGGCAGGCACGCCTGCGAGGTTCACCGATATGGTAAATATGTCCGAAAGATACATCTGGAGAGGATCTGTTGCCTTCTCGCCAATCTTGAATGCAGCAGAAGGCGAAGTAGGCGTAACAATCACATCCACATCTTTGAATGCATTGTCAAAATCCTGCTTTATCAATGTCCTCACCTGCTGCCCCTTCTTATAATAAGCCTCATAATAGCCAGCAGATAAAGCATATGTGCCGAGCATTATCCTTCTCTTTACCTCTGTGCCAAATCCCTGAGACCTTGTATTCATGTACATTTCGAGCAGGTCTTCTTTGCCTGATTGGCTGGATGACCTGAACCCATATTTAACGCCATCGTATCTCGCAAGGTTTGAGGATGCCTCTGATGTGGCGAGTATATAGTAAGTGGCAACTGCATATCCTGTATGCGGCAGAGAGATTTCAACAGGAATTGCACCAAGGGATTCGAGTTTCTTTATTGCAGAACGCACAGAGTCTTCGACATCTTTATCCATTCCTTCGATAAAGTATTCCTTTGGAATACCAATTTTTAACCCTTTTATTTCCTGACCGAGCACCTCTGTAAAGTCTGGGACATCAATTGGTGCGGATGTCGAGTCTTTTGGATCATGTCCTGCTATGGCATTGAGCATTATTGCAGCGTCAGTAACATTCTTTGTAATAGGCCCTATCTGGTCAAGAGATGATGCAAAGGCGACAAGCCCGAATCTCGAAACCCTGCCATAAGTTGGCTTCAAACCGACAACTCCGCAGAGTGAAGCAGGCTGCCTTATTGAACCTCCTGTATCAGAGCCGAGTGCTGCAATACATTCATCAGCAGCAACTGATGCTGCAGAGCCTCCGCTGCTTCCGCCCGGAACACGCTCCAGATCCCACGGATTTCTTGTTGTATGAAACCCGGAGTTCTCAGTAGAAGACCCCATTGCAAACTCATCGAGATTCGTCTTTCCTGTGAGGATATATCCCTGTTCTTTCAATCTTGTTGTTACTGTGCTTTCATAGGGAGGCTTGAAATTATGGAGTATCTTTGATGCACATGTGGTCAGTATATCCTTTGTGCACATGTTGTCTTTCACTGCAACAGGTATTCCTGTCAGAAGGGATGCCTTATTGTCAAGGATTGCCTGCTCTGCATCCTTAGCCATTTCATAGGCAGCATCTTTTGTTATTGTAATATAAGATTTTACTTTATCCTCTACTGCATCGATACGGCCATGAATATCGTCAAGGACTTCCCGGGGCTTTATTTCCCTGTTATCAAGAAACCTTCTTAGTTCAGAAATAGTTAATTCATTGAGCTTCAAGGTGTTCCTCCCAATATTGCTAACTGGTAATTCTATCACACTCTGATATAATATTTGCAAGGCAATGACAGACAAAACACAGAAGACAGAACACAAACTGACTATTGTCCTGCAATCAGACATTCCAAAAAGGCTCGATGTCTTTGTATCCGAGAAAACAGGCATTACCCGTTCACAGGTTCAAAGGCTCATAAAAGAAGGCCTCGTCCTTGTGAATAACAAAATAGAAAGTCAAAACTACAAAGTAAAGACAAACGATGTAATTACAATCCACAAACCTGAAGAAGAAAAAGAAGTCCTTATACCCGAACATATTCCGATCAAAATACTTTACATGGACGAATATCTCATTGTAGTCGACAAACCACCAGGCATGGTCGTATATCCCGCAGCAGGGCATAACAGAGGCACTTTAGTTAATGCACTTGCCTATCATTGCAAGAAGCTGGCAACTGTCGGAAGTCCTCTGCGTCCGGGTATAGTTCACAGACTTGATAAGGATACGTCAGGAGTAATGGTTGTCGCCCTCGATGATAAGGCATATTACGACCTCGTAGAGCAGTTCAAAAAAAGGACAATCAATAGAAAATATATAGCGCTCGTTTACGGAAATATGAAAGAGGATTCTGGAGAAATTGCAATGGATATAGGTCGTGCTATCTCTGACAGAAAAAAGATGTCAACAAGAACAAAGAAAGGGAAAGAGGCTGTTACCAGATGGAAGGTAATAGAGAGATTCGGCGCTGCAACACTCATTGAGGCAAAACTCGGCACAGGAAGGACCCATCAGATAAGGGTTCATTTCTCAGCAATAGGACATCCTGTGCTCGGGGATAAAACCTATGGCAAAAAGACAACAATTGAGATAAATAGAAAAAAAATTGTCTTTCCCCGACAGATGCTCCATGCAGAGACACTCGGATTCATCCATCCTGTTAAAAAAGAATACATTGAGTTTTCAAGCCCTATACCGGAGGATATGGAGGAGTGTATCCGTCACTTAAACTCCACTGCCTCTTTTGCAGATACCCTCGGCGGTGCAGAAGGTATCCTCAAAGGATAGCCTACAGGAACAATTGCAACAGGCCTTAAATTATTCGGCATATCAAGTATCTCAAACACATCGCTCTCTTTGAATGCACCGACCCATACACTGCCGAGCCCGTTTTCCCATACAGTGAGCATCATATTCATGATACTGCATGCCACATCCTGAATCGAGTAAAGATGGACCCCCCTATCTCCGTACCGATTCTCGATCCTCCTGTCAGTGCATCCAATAACAACGAGCGGCGCTTCTGCAATGAAATTCTGGTTGAGTGCAGCAACAGCAATATCATGCTTTGTCTTTTCATCTCTGACAAAATAGAACTTTCTCGACTGAAGATTTCCCGCGCTGGGCGCCCATATGAGTGCATCTATCAATTTTTTGATTATTTCCTCGGGGACATCCTTTTTCTGAAAGTTCCTGATGCTGCGCCTCTCTTTTATGATTTTCAATACAGTGTCCATAACACCTCCTGCATTTTAATTGTCCAGCACTTCCCTTATCTTTCTTAAAAGGTCATCCGGTGAAACAGGCTTTGGTATGAAGTTTATTCCTTCCTCTAAAATACCCTTTTCATGGATGATATCCGCCGTATAACCGCTTGTAAAAAGCACTTTAATATCGGGCATTACCTTTCTTATTTCTTCATATGCCTCCTTGCCGTTCTTCTTGGGCATTATCAGGTCGAACAGAAGGAGTTGAATCCTGTCTTTATTCTCTATGAATTTATTTATTGCATCCGCTCCATTCACTGCCTCGATGATCTTGTAACCAAAATTCTCGAGCACTTCTTTTGTGAGCCTTCTGACCTCTGCGTCATCTTCCGCAGTCAGTATAGTCTCTGTACCTCCCTTTGGTGCAGGAAGAACTATCGACTCGGCTTCTTTAAATTCAGGCTTTATTAAAGGAATATATATCCTGAATGTAGTGCCTTTGCCTGGTTCGCTGTAGACATTTATGTATCCATTATGCTGTTTGATTATTCCGTATACTATTGCGAGTCCGAGTCCCGTGCCTCTCCCCATTTCCTTTGTCGTAAAGAAGGGCTCAAATATTCTTTCCCTTGTCTTTTCATCCATTCCTATGCCTGTATCGGTAACCGAGATTCTGGCATATATGCCCGGAGCCTCGACAGCATGTGTCTTCATGTATTCCTTATCCAATTCCACAAGCTCAGTTTCGATGGTCAAAAGTCCACCACGAGGCATGGCGTCCCTTGCATTAGTTGCGAGGTTCATCAATACCTGTTCTATCTGGCCGCTGTCTGCCATTACTGTAAGGTCTTTATCGGCAAGTATGGTCTTAAATTCTATATCCTCTCCAATGAGTCTTAACAGAAGCTTTTCTGCCCCCTTTATAACTTCGTTTAAATTTACAGGCCTTGGGCTGATTATCTGTTTTCTGCTGAACGCAAGGAGTTGCCGGGTGAGATTGGCTGCTTTTTCAGATGAAGAGAGTATCTGTTCGACATAAGCCACCATCGGATCATCTTTAGCCATATTTATCTTTAAAAGGCTTCCGTATCCTATTATTGCTGTGAGGAGATTGTTGAAGTCATGGGCAATGCCGCCGGCAAGCCGGCCGATTGCCTCCATCTTCTGTGCCTGACCGAGCTGAGCCTTGAGAATGGCACTCTCATCTTCTGCCTGTTTTCTGTCGGTTACATCAAGCAGTATCAATATCAGACCACTTACGGTCCCGTCAGTTTCCTTTACAGGCTGCAGACTCCAATCCCAATATGTTATTCCACGCTCGGGATGCCCGGCATATTCAAAAGGCTTCTCATAAGCAAAGTATGGTTTGCCTGTTTCCACTACTTCACGGAAAATAGCCTTGTTCTCCTCGTTTGGATACAAATCAAAGTGATTCTTGCCAACAAAAAAATCAGGAGTTCGTTTGTCAGCATCTGCATAAGCCTGATTTACGCGTATGAAGTTGAAGTCCCTGTCCATGTAAGTGATCATGAGATGCATTGAGGAAAAAACCTTTTCGAATAGTTCGTTTGTCTTCGAAAGTATCCTTTTCGATTCCATCTCCTTTTCTAATGCATTGAGGAGTTTGTTTTTTGTCTCCCATGTAAATATCCCCAACATCCCCCAAATGGAAAAAGCAGCTACCAATGCCATGCCGGCCCTGAAAACCTGAACAGGGATATGCACTGCTGAAAAAAAGGAATCTACATTAAGCAAGTTCGAAGGGAAAAAGTCGCCTCTGGGAACAATCAATCCGCTTAAAAAACCATACATGAGAAAGGATAAACCAGCCCACATAAAATACCTTTCTACACCAAGCGGTTTCAATGAGTCTCTCTCATGACGGTAATAAGCTAAAAAACCGAATCCTGTTAAAAGCGCGCCAGAAAAACCAAAAAGGTATCGTGCCCAGATACTCCCCACTTTCCAGAAGTCATGCGATATAATGCCGAAGATAAAGACTAAAATCCCTATACACAGCAACAGCCACCAGCCGATATACCTTGCAATCTCTTTTTTCCATTTTGGAGAACCTGCATAAATATTTGTTATAAAAAGCCTCCTGCCAAATTCGAACAGGAAAATAAAGGAAGCAACGAGGCAGAACCACCTGATTAAATCGAGCAATTCGCTCCTGCCTTTGATTATGACCCACATATCCAGCCATTCATTTATCCCGTGTATAAGACCAACCCCTGATAAGAGCCATAAAATATCCGCAATCCTGAATGCACTCCCCTTTTTCGGCTGGATCAAAATGCTGATCCCCATCACAAAAAAGGCCATGCCGTAGATAAAAAACACGATATCCATGTTATTTTGAAACCACCGGTATATGAAATCCATCATTTGATACATAATGGCAGTTAATTATAACCCAAATTGAACAATTCTTATGCTCATAATCAGTACATTCTGTAAGACAGGTGCTGCGGAAAGACTTGAAACTCCGCACTTGTAAAACTTCTATCTTGTACCGTCATCACCCATTAGTGGATACTTTATGGGTAATGCATCTATTATCTATCAACTGCACTTGAACCAGCACTTCTTAAAGTCTTGCAGCAGTGCCTGTCTTACAGAGTCGCTCAAATTAGGTATAAAATAGTTTAAGAATATTTTCTGTAAATATCATGTAAATTTAGTAAGTTGATAAAACCTTTGAATTACTGATAGAATCCAAATGTGCGCCCATAGCTCAGCTGGATAGAGCGTCGGACTACGAATCCGCAGGTCGGGGGTTCGAATCCTCCTGGGCGCGCCACCTGTTATTTTCTTGACAGGAAATTCGCCAAATTGTTAAATTATCTGCAAAAATTCCAATATAGAGAGGGGTGATTTATAAGTGCCCTCAGTAAAAGTAAGAGATACAGAATCTTTTGAGTCTGCTCTCAAGCACTTCAAGAAACAGTGCGAGAGAGAAGGCATACTCTCGGAGATCAAAAAGAGAGAGCATTACGACAAGCCGAGCGTCAAGAAAAAGAAGAAGATCATAGCTGCCCGCAAAAAGGCTGCGAAAAGAAGAACATTCTCAGCAAGGCCGGCGAGGTAAAAATGTCCGTCCCTGTCAGCACTACCGCCAGTACCATCGAGAAACTCGATGCAGAACTCAAGGAGGCCTTGAAGTCAAGGGATGAACTGAAGGTATCGGTCATCCGCATGATCAAGGCCTCTTTAAAAAATAAATCCATAGAAAAAATGGGAACCCTGACAGACAGTGATATCCTTTCTGTCCTGTCATCCATGGCAAAGCAGAGAAGAGAATCCATAGAGCAGTTTGCATCAGCAGGCAGAACAGACCTTGCCGAAAAGGAGAAAAAAGAGCTGGAGATTGTCCAATCATACCTCCCCAAACAGCTCTCGTTACAAGAGATAGACGAAATAATACGTTCGGCTATAAAGGAATGCAATGCATCATCGCCGAGCGATATGGGAAAGGTCATGAAGATAGTCACACCTAAAACAAAAGGGGCAGCTGACGGAAGGGTCGTCAGTGAGAGGGTCAGGGAACTTTTGAGTAGTAAATGAGGTAAAATCATGAAACTGTCCGAATTTTACAAAAAGGCGATATCCACAGGCATCGACAATGATCCGAGAGGAAAAGACTTTGTACTAAAGGAATTGGAGCGCAGGAAAAAGGATTACGAAAACCTCAAGCCTAAGGAAAAAGAGACCTTCGATATGGAGGGGCTTGAGAATCCATACCCTGATTCGAGGATACTTTACGGCACCGGCAACGAAGATGTCAAAACCATACTTGTTGGAATAGACATAGAGGTGGGCGAGGTGCTCCTCTCAGAGACATTGAAAAACAGAAATATCCCGGTTGACCTCCTGGTTTCCCACCATCCGGAAGGCAGGGCATATGCAAACCTCTATGCCGTCATGTATATGCAGTCGGACATACTGAACAGGTTCGGCGTTCCCATAAATATCGCAGAAGGCCTTATGGAGGAAAGAATAAAAGAGGTGGAGCGTAAACTGATGCCGGTAAACCATACGCGGGCCGTTGATGCTGCAAAGCTCCTGAATATACCATTTGTCTGTCTGCACACACCTGCGGATAATATGGTGGCCTCATATTTACAGAAGAAATTTGACGACAAAAAGCCCTACACGGTTGATGATGTGATCGACCTTTTGCGGGAAATACCCGAATACAAAGAGGCGGAAAAGAACAATGCAGGGCCGAAGATACTGTTGGGGGCAAAGAACAGAAAGGCAGGAAAGATATTTGTGGATATGACAGGAGGCACGGAGGGATCAAAAGAGATATTCCAGAGCCTTTCTCTAAGCGGTATAAATACCATCGTTGCCATGCATCTCAGCGAAGAACACAGAAAAGAGGCAGAAAAGAACCATGTCAATGTAGTGATAGCCGGGCATATAGCCAGTGACAATCTGGGATTGAACCTCCTCCTTGACAATATAACCAGGGATGAGAAATTAGAAATCCTCGATTGCTCGGGCTTTAGAAGGATAAAACGTTTATAGAGTTTATTGTGTTGTGTTTATTGAGTTTATTGGGTTTTAACTCAATAACTCAATAACTCAAGAAACTCAATAACTCAAGAAACTAATGAACTCTATAGTCGAAGATATAAAGGCAAGAATCGATATAATCGACCTGATAGCCGAGCATGTGGAACTCAAACGGGCAGGCCAGAATTATAAAGGTCTGTGTCCGTTCCATTCAGAGAAAACCCCTTCTTTCATGGTAAACCCTTCGAAACAGATATTTCACTGTTTCGGCTGCCACAAGGGAGGAGATATCTTTGCATTTGTTATGAATTACGAAAACATGACATTTCATGAGGCATTGTCCTATCTTTCTCAAAAGGCAGGGATAAAATTAGAAAATAAAAGCCGGAATTTAGAAGTCAAAAGCGGATTTAAGGAAAATTTATTTGCAATTCAGAAAGAGGCGCTTATTTTTTTTCAGAATAATTTAAAGATTTCTAAACAGGCTATCTCATATCTGAATGAAAGAGGGCTCAACAGCGAAACCATAGAGAAGTTCTCCATCGGTTATACTAAGAATGCCAAATATGATGGAAATGATGCGCTTTTCAATCACCTGAGGGTCAAAGGATTTGCCACAGAGCACATAAAGGCATCCGGCCTCGTAAACTTCGGTGAACACGGCACCTATGACTTTTTCAGGGACAGGCTGATGTTCCCAATATTCGACCTCCAGGGAAGGGCAATTGCCTTTGGCGGCAGAATACTGTCCAGCTCGAAAAATGCACCGAAATATATAAATTCTCCTGACAGCATCATATTCAAAAAAGGCGAATCAAGCTACGGGCTTAACATCGCTAAAAATTCCATAACCCAGAAGGGATATTCGATTATTGTGGAGGGCTACCTCGATGTAATCTCATGCCATCAGTACGGTTTTACCAATGCAGTTGCCCCTCTCGGAACTGCATTGACTCCAGGGCAACTGAAAAGGCTCAAAAGGTTTTCCAGTAAAGTACTGCTTGTTTTTGACGGCGATTCCGCCGGAATATCCGCAACAAAGAGATCCATTGAGCTCTGTTATGCCGAAGGCATGATTGTAAAGATCCTGCTACTTCCCAAGGGCGAAGATCCGGATACCTTCCTGAGAAAACATGGCGAGGAGAATTTCAGGAAATATATGGGCAGGGCTATCTCGCCTGTGGAGTTTTTGCTGAAGGTTTCGGGCAGAAGCAAACTCGACGCCGTGCGATATATGCTGCAGATCATAGCCACCTGCCCCGACTCCCTCCAGAGGGATGAGACCATCCGTGAGCTTTCGGACAGATCGAAAATAAACGAGCTGACATTGAGAGAAGAATTGAATGCCATCAAAAAAAATCAAGGTTCAAGAGCCAAAATTCAAGAGCGGGGCAGAAATCAGAAGTCAGACATTTTAAACCCATGTATATATAGAGAGGAGCAGATGCTCTTAACCATCGCCCTCTCATTCCCAGACAGGGCAGCACCCATAGCAAATAAGATCGATCCAATGATTATAGAAGACCCTGTCATCAGGGGGATCTTTGAAAAAATAAAAAAAGGACTTTCCATGGAAAAATTGTTGTCAGTGTGCGATGAGGAGGAACAAAGACTGATAACGATGCTCTCTATAAATACAGAAATCGATGAAGAGTATGTTGAGGCCAATGTTGAAGAAATTACAGAGGGCTGCCTGAAAGCAATAGCCCTGAGAAAGCTCGAAAGGCAGATTAAATCAGCAGGCGAAGCCGGAGATGTAAAACTTCTGAACTCCCTGCTCTTTGAAAAGAAAAGCCTGTCGCAAAAATCAAAATTATTGCTAAAAGGGGGCAACCTTGCCAAGAATTGATGATAATCCGTTTAATGTCTACGAAAATAGTTTTGACGACCATGATGCAGAAACAGGTCATAAAAATCTTTCTGAAGAGAAGTTCTTAGAGGAGACAGAACCCATTTATTCAGAAGAGGCCATAAAGGGCGCTATTGAGCAGGAATACGACCCACTAAGGGCTTACTTAAAAGGGATAAGCTCCATACCACTCCTTACCAAGGACGGAGAGATAGAGATTGCACAAAAAATAGAAGAGAGCAAATTGAAGACATGCGGTGCAATATTCACAATCCCTTTTGTCCTGAACAAGCTGATAACGCTGGGCAGGCTTGTAGAAAAAGGCGAGGCCCCTCTTGTGGAACTCATCCAGGATGGAGAGGATCTGTCCGAGGATGATATTCTGGAAGAGAAGGAAAAATTCTCGAAGATTACCGAGTCCATAAACTCCCTTTTTACAAAAAGGAAAAAACTCCTGAAGGAAGGCGGTTTCTGCGTTGAGAGCAAGGCTTTGCCTGCAAAATGGGATGCACCCGTATGCAAGCTGCTGCTGGAAAACAAAAACCAGATACTCCAGAAGGTCAAGGAGTTGGATCTTAGGGACGATGTTATAAACGCATTTTCTGAAGAGTTGAAAAAGATGAACAGGCAGGTCCAGTCCATGTATGAGAGCCTTCGCAGGGCAAAAAAGACAAAAAACAATTCATCAAAAATCAAGAATATAACAACGGAGATAAAATCCATTGAGTCCACAATCGGACTGAGGGCATCGGAAATAAAAAAGATTGTACACGAACTAGAAAAAGCAGAAATCGAGGTGAACAATGCAAAGGGTCAACTGGTCGAATCGAACCTCAGACTGGTCATAAGCATTGCCAAGAGGTACATCGGAAAAGGGCTGAGTCTTGGGGACCTGATACAGGAGGGAAACATAGGCCTTATGCGTGCTGTGGACAAATTCGAATACAGGCGTGGGTATAAGTTCAGCACCTATGCCACATGGTGGATAAGGCAGGCAATAAGCAGGGCAATAGCAGACCAGTCAAGGACAATAAGGATACCTGTCCATATGATAGAGAATATAAACAAGATAAACAGAGTTACGAAGGAATTAGTACAGGAACTGGGAGTCGAGCCAGGCCCGGAGGAGATAGCAAACCGGTCGAAGATACCCCTTGATAAGGTCAAGAACATATTAAAGATATCAAAGGAGCCGATATCCATAGAAACCCCTATCGGCGAGGAATCGGACACCATGCTCAAGGATTTCATAGAGGACAAGGGGAACCTGTCTCCACTGGATGCAGTTATCCACGAGGACTTAAAGGCCCATATCGACAGGATTCTGTGCACCCTGTCACCAAAGGAAGAGATGGTTATAAGAAAGAGATTCGGAATAGGAGAGGACAGCCCCCATACCCTCGAAGAGGTGGGACAGGAGTTCGATGTCACAAGAGAACGTATAAGGCAGATAGAGGTAAAGGCTATCAGAAAACTGAAACATCCTGCCAGAAGCAAGTGGCTCAGGGATTTTCTCGGCAAGTCTTGACTTAAAAGCATCCCAAAAGGTAAAGTTATAGTCTCTGATTCAGGCAGGGCCCTTAGCTCAGTTGGTTAGAGCTACCGGCTCATAACCGGTTGGTCCCAGGTTCGAGTCCTGGAGGGCCCATTCTTAAACATGAGGAGAAGTGTGAACGAACAACTTAGACTTTTAATAGACCTGCAAAAACTCGATTCAATTATGCTCTCCACCCGCCTCACAATGGACGCAATACCAGCCAGGATCTCGTCTAACGAAGAATCTTTGAAAAATGCCGAGGCAGCATACGAAAACGCAAAGCAGCAGCTTGCCTCCCTCGAGAAAAAAAAGAAGGATAAAGAACGGGACATTGAAGACATAAAAGAAAAAACACAGAAACTTAAACAGAGGACCTCGGAGATTAAGACAAATAAAGAATATCAGGCTCATTTGAAAGAAATAGAAAAGGCAGAAAAAGGACTGAAGTCCGCAGAAGACGAGATGCTGTCCATTATGGACTCCCTCGAAGGAGCTTCAAAGGTTATAGAGATAGAAAAGGGCCGCATAACCGAAGAAAAGGCAAAAATCGAATCGATGAAAAAAGAGCTCGAAAAAGAGGTCATCAGATGCGGGGAAGAGTTAAAGCGGTTAAAAGGGGACAGAAAAAAGTTAATCGACAAAATAGACACCGATATTTACAACGAATATATGACCATTATGAAAGCACACCGCGGCCTTGCTGTAGTTGAGGCAAAGGACGAAGCATGTCAGGGGTGTAACATGCATATCCCTCCCCAGATATTTGTAGAGATAAAGACAGGCGACAAGATCATTCACTGCCCCCAGTGCAGAAGAATACTCTATTATCTGAAACCTGAACAGCATCAGGAAGTCGGCAGCCAGAAGACAGCCAGTGATAGTGCGATAGCGCGGTAGCGCGATAGTCTTTTTACTTTCACTTTATCTTTATTTTTTTTTTAGACAATCGCTCTGTTGCACTATTAACCCCTTGGCTACTGGCCGCTGGCTATCGATTATTTACATATAAATAAATTTTATGGTATAGTAGATTGCTATGGGAATGGAAGACCACAAATTAAAAGTCTTTTGCACAGTCGCAGAAACAAAGAGCTTCTCCAAAACTTCCGAGATTATCCATCTAACGCAGCCCGCAGTGAGCCTGCAGATACAGGCACTTGAAGAGATATATGAAACAAAGCTGTTCGACAGGTCGAGCAGCTTTATTAATCTGACTCCTGCCGGAGAGATCCTTTATAAATACTCAAAGGATATCCTCAACCTCTATGCCGAGGCAGAAAAGGAGATAGGAAAGATAACAGGGCTGATAAAGGGCAGCATAACAATAGGCGCAAGCACCACCATAGGCAACTATGTACTGCCGACTGTGATAGCAGATTTTAAAAAGACCCATCCGAAAATCAAGATAAATGCCTTTATAGGGAATACAAAAAGGATTGTAGATCTTTTAAACTCAGGAGGCGTTGACATCGGGCTCGTGGAAGGAGAGACCTCAAAACACAAGATGAAGACAGAGCCAATAATCACAGACGAGCTTGCATTTATCATACCTCCATTCCATCCATGGGCAAAGAAAAAAGTGGTCTCCATTTTAGAGGTCACAAAAGAGCCATTCATCTTAAGGGAGGAAGGCTCCGGCACAAGGCAGATGATAGAGAAATACCTCTCATCGCATGGAATAAATACAGGCGACATGCGCATAGCACTGGTGCTGGGCAGCACAGAGTCCATAAAAGAGGCTGTTGAGAGCGGCATGGGCATATCCATCGTCTCAAAATGGGCAGCCCGAAAAGAGGTCAAATACGGAAGCCTCAAACTCATCACACCAAAAGAAGAGAAGATACTCAGGAATTTCTCCCTCATCATGCAGAAGAGTGCGGTTCTATCCCATGCAGTTGACGAGTTCCTCGCCTATCTGAAGTCATATCCTTATGATAATCTGCTGTCGGAAGGCAAGGTGTAATAGAAAATCCTGTTGGATTCTTCCATAGACCTCAATATAGACTCTTCCACATTCCCGTTTTCAATCATATCAAAAAGCATATTGAACCTCTCTATATGCCCCTTCACCCTATCTTCTGCATACTCCTGCGCCCTTCCCTTCTGCATTAAAAATGGCCAATCACTTGCCTGTGCAAGGAGCATTTCCCTCATTGCCTGATTTATTGCCCTCTGTATTAGTGAGCGGCTGTGCGGCAGTGCGACAGTGCGGCGGTCTCCTGACTCCTGGCTCATGACTCTTGACTTATTTATCATCTCCATCCTTTCTGCCATTTTATGCAGATGCCTGTAGAGCCAGTGATTTCTTTCCCCTATCCACATGGAGTTGTATCCTTCCTCTCCCCAGCTTGAGGATGAGATATGTATAGATTGCATGGTGTTGGAATTGACATATTCATTAAGATATCTTTTGGGAGTAATAATATCAAAAGACCTCCAGCCTTCAGATATACTCCTGAGCATGATATTCAACCACTCAATACCCTCAAACCACCAGTGTCCAAAGAGTTCTGCATCAAAGGCCGAGAATATCACAGGGCAGAAATTGAATTCCGTCAGACGCTTGATTTCAGACTCTCTGCTTTCAACAAAGTGTTTTGCATGCTCTAAAGCCATCTCCATAGCCTTCACTCTACTATAAGGCAGTTTATATTCAGTATTGCCAGTAACTCTGTGATATTTTATTCCTGTAAATGTCCTCATGTTCAGATGTGTAAATCTGCTTATATACTCGAGGGGCAGATCAAAACCGATGTCACGGTAAAAATCCCTGTATGAAAAATCTCCCGGATACCCTTTCGATGCACACCATACCTGTCGTGCGGATTTAAAATCCCTGCCAAAGACCATAAGGCCTGCAGGGGACATGACAGGTTTATAGATGCTGAATGCCGGCCTCGGCCTTCCGTGAATGACGCCATGGGACTCGACAAAAAAATATCGTATGCCTGCATCCTTCAAAAGCAGATCAAGCCCTTTAAAATATCCGCACTCAGGAAGCCAGAAACCCGAAGGCTGCCTGCCAAAGTTGTGGACATAACTTTTAACGCCGATCTCTATCTGGGCTTTAACTGCATCTGGATAATGTTCAAACGCAGGCAAAAATGCATGGGTTGCAGCAGATGCGATAATCTCGATATGTCCTTTGTCCTGAAGTTTCCTGAATGCAGAAACAATATCCTGCTTATACCTTTCACAATACAATCGTTTTGTTCTTTTAAACTCATTGTTATAAAGAAATGCCATAGGCTCAAAGGCAGATTTCTTCGTCCTCATCTTCTCTGCTTCTGAAAGCTCTATGAGATTGTCCATATATCTGACAAACCTCTTTCTGAGAAGTTCATCATTCAGCATCTCTATGAGGGGCGGACTTATGGACAATGTAAGGTGAGGGCTTATTCCATCATTGACCATTCCTTCAAGGACATTGAGCAACGGAATATATGTTTCCCTTAATGCCTCAAAGAGCCAGTTTTCTTCAAGGGAATATTCATGCTCTGGGTGTCTTACATATGGAAGGTGGGCATGGAGGAGAAGTATGAGATGACCATTCACTTTACTATAATTCTGCCGGACCCTTTTATAACCCTGCCGATAACAGAGAAGAATATGCCTGATTCCTCAAAGACCTTGATGTTTTCTTCCTTCAGGGTTATCAAGAGACCTCCGGATGTCTGGGGGTCTGAAAGCAAGAGCCTCTCTTCCTCGGCAATATGAGAAGGAAATTCAACCTTTCCATCGAGGAACCTGAGATTGTTGTATGCGCCCTCCGGAACCATGCCAGAGCTAATCATTTCATGCACATGCTCCAATACAGGGATGCTGTCACTTTCTATCTCAAAATCAATACCTGCATCCTTAACCATATTGCAGGCATGTCCCAGGAGGCCAAAACCTGTTATATCGGTGCATGCAGTAGCATCGGCCTTTAGAGCCAGCTCCGATGCCTTATCATTCAATGAGAGCATCCAGCCAACAGCAGTTTTTATATCATCATCCGTTAATTTCCCGGCCTTAAGTGAAGTGGTAAGGATGCCTATGCCTATGGGTTTTGTAATGACAATGACGTCCCCTTCCTCTGCGCCGGAGATCTTCAGTATTTTATTTTTATCAATAATGCCTGTTACAGACAGGCCGAATTTTAGTTCTGCATCCTCAAAACTGTGCCCCCCGATAAGAATAGCACCTGCCCTCTTCAGAGAATGCACAGCACCCCTTAAAATCTCCTTAAAGACAACAGGCTCATAATCACACGAGGAAAAACCTGCAATGGCAAGGGCAGAAACAGGCCTGCCTCCCATGGCATAAACATCGCTCAATGAGTTATTGGCACTTATGGCGCCGAAGGTAAAGGGGTCATTCACCACAGGCGTTATAACATCCACTGTCTCGACTATTGCAGTGCCGTCAATTATATGAATTCCTGCATCGTCACCAGGCCCGACAAGTACCGACGCACTTTCGCAAGGTTGAATATCGCCGATTATTTCCTCAAGGTCCGACGGACCCATCTTTGCTGCTCAGCCGGCAGCCCTCACCTTTTCTGTAAGTTTGTAGTTCATGTGTTATTATACTTTTTACTTTACCATCCATGCAATTTATATTATTATTAAACTAATATCAAAAGAAGCAATAAAAATCATAGGAAGAATCTTTTTATGCCCGAAGATAAAAAGCCCAGAATCCTCGTGGTCGACGATGACCCTACAGACCTGAAATTTCTGACCACGCTGATAGCTTATTACGGATACGATTTCGAAATCGCACAGAACGGCGTGGAAGCCATAGAAAAGACGAAGGCAACCGACCCGGATGTCATACTAATGGATATCTTAATGCCGGAAATGAACGGGATCGAGGCATGTAAAAGGCTGAAAGAAGACCCCGGGACCAAACATATTCCTATCATAGTGTTTACTGCGTTCGGGGATAAAGAGATAAAGATCGAATGCCTGAATGCAGGCGCTAACGACTTCCTTTCAAAACCTGTGGACAGTACAGAACTTATTGCAAGAATCAAAAATTTCCTACAATTTAAAAATCTTGAAGAAATCAAGAAAAATAACGAAATCCTGACAGAAACAATTAAGGCCATTGAGAATGCCAAGAGGGAGTGGGAACAGACCCTTGATTGTATAAGTGACATTGTCCTGTTGATCGATTCAAAGGATAATATTCTAAGATGCAATAAGATACTAACTACCTTAACCGGAAAATCCTATCCCGAACTATTGGGTCGTAAATGGCAGGATGTCTTTAAAGAGAGTGGATTCAGCTATAAAAACAGCGATTCAGGCGACATAGAATATTCCCATACAAACGGAAGATTTTTCAATTTCAACATCTACGCTGTAAAAAATATGGGCATAATTGCCAACATACTAACACTCCGGGATATAACAACCCGCAAATATGTAGAAGAAGAGATAAAGCAGGCCCATGACATACAACAGGCTCTGAACTCTATTTTGAATATCTCGCTTAAAGACATGCCCCTTATCGAAATCCTAAACCATACCCTTGAGACCCTCCTTACAATTCCATGGCTTGCATTTGAATCAAGGGGGTGTATATTTCTTGTCGAAGATGATCCAGAAGTACTGGTAATGAAAGCACAGAAAGGGCTCTCAGAGCCGATACAAAAATCATGCGCTCGAATCCCGTTCGGCAGATGTCTCTGTGGAAAGGCAGCACTATCTCGAAAGATAGAATTCGCCAGCCATATAAATGAACGCCACGAAATAATATACAGCGGAATATATCCTCACGGTCATTATTGTGTGCCCATAATGTTCGGAGACAGAATACTCGGAGTAATAAATATATACCTGAAGGAAAAACATAAATATACCCAGAAAGAGGAAACATTTTTAACATCGGCTGCCAATACCCTTGCTGGTATCATCATACGGAAACAGGCAGAAGAATCGCTTGCAACTGCCTATACCGAACTCAAGTCAGCACAATCTCAGATAATACAGTCCGAAAAAATGGCATCCATAGGCCAGCTTGCAGCAGGCATCGCCCATGAAATCAACAATCCAGTGGGGTTTATAATGAGCAATCTCGGCTCACTTCAGAAGTATGCTGGTAAGCTCTCGGAGTTCATAAAGGCACAGACAGAGGCAATCGGGGAGTTAGGAGTTAAGAGTTCGGAGTTTGGAGAGACATTGAAAAAAGTGGATGCATTAAAAAAATCCATGAAGATCGATTACATAATAGATGACTTAGGCAACCTTATCAGGGAATCCCTTGACGGTGCAGAGAGGATAAAAAAGATAGTGCAGGACCTCAAGAGCTTTTCTCATATCGACGAGGCCGAATGGAAGATGGCTGACATTAATGCAGGAATAGAGAGCACTATAAACATCGTGTGGAATGAACTGAAATATAAAGCAACGGTGAAGAAGGAATATGGAGACATACCCTTGACAAAATGCAATCCCGGACAGCTCAATCAGGTGTTCATGAACATGCTTGTCAATGCAGCACATGCCATAGAGAAGCAGGGAGAGATCACAGTAAAGACATGGCATGACAGCGGTTATATTTATATTTCAATTTCCGATACAGGATGTGGAATACCTAAAGAAAATATAAGCAGGATATTCGAGCCGTTTTTCACCACAAAAGAGGTCGGAAAGGGAACAGGGCTCGGTTTAAGCATAGCTTATGATATTGTGAGAAAACATAATGGTGATATAATTGTCGATAGTGCAGTGGGAAAAGGCACAACATTTACTGTAAAAATCCCTGTTGTGGAAAAATAAAATAATCAGAAATAAAAATAGTTATATAATTACCATATGAATTCACAGACAGAAAACCAAAAAAATAAATACACAATACTTATCGTAGATGATGAACAGGCAAACCTTAAACTCCTGTCTGCCCTCGTAAGCTGCTATGGATACCATTTTGAGACAGCGGGGAATGGTTTAGAGGCAATGGAAAAGACAAAGAAGATACAACCCGATCTTATCCTGCTTGATGTCTTAATGCCTGTAATGAACGGGATAGAGACCTGCAAAAGGCTTAAAGAATACCCTGACAGCAGGCACATACCGGTTATTGTCCTTACCTCCCTCGGCGACAAAGAAACGAGACTTAAATGCCTTGAGGCAGGCGCAAGCGATTTCCTCGTAAAGCCTGTGGATAATGCAGAGCTTATAGTAAGAGTCAGGAACCTTTTACAACTGAAGGAATTCGAGGACAGGAATAAGATACTTACAGAAAAGATACAGACGATAGAGGCAGTACAAAATATAGAAGAAGAGTTGAAGGCGAGCCAGAAAGAACTGCTTAAGAAAAACGAAGAATTGAAAGATATTACAGAATCCCTCGAAATAATAAATTTGGCAATAGATAAAGAAAGAATGGAACTCCAGTTCGCACTGGATGATATTTCATACCTTTTAAAGCAGGTCGCTGACAATAAAGATTTCGGTGTCAGATTTACCATGCCTGATACAATCGTCTCAGGACATGTCCTCAAGGTAGCCGAACTCTTTAATAAAATGATGGACATCCTCGAATCCCAGCACAGGGAACTCGAAAATGCGTATGCAGAACTGAAGGCAACCCAGTCTCAGTTGCTGCAATCAGAAAAAATGGCCTCTATCGGCCAGCTCGCAGCGGGCGTAGCCCATGAGATAAACAATCCCATGGGTTTTATCATCAGCAATCTCGGCACACTCGGGAAATACGTCAACAGGTTCAAAGAATTTATTCAAGCCCAGACTAAAATTATAATGGCTGCGGGTAACAATGAATCTATCGAGCAAATAAAAAAACACTTGAAACTCGACTATATTATCGAAGACACGGACAGCCTGCTCAAGGAGTCTCTCGACGGCGCGGAGCGCGTGAAAAGGATAGTTCAGAACCTCAAAAGCTTTTCTCATATCGACGAGGCCGAATGGAAGATGGCTGACATTAATGCAGGAATAGAGAGCACTATAAACATCGTGTGGAATGAGCTGAAATATAAGGCAACAGTGAAGAAGGAATACGGAGACATACCCCTGACAAAATGCAATCCCGGACAGCTCAATCAGGTGTTCATGAATATGCTTGTCAATGCAGCACATGCCATAGAGAAGCAGGGAGAGATTACAGTAAAGACATGGCATGACAGCGGTTATATTTATATTTCAATTTCCGACACAGGCTGTGGAATTCCAGAGGATAAGATACACAGGATATTCGAGCCGTTTTTCAGTACAAAAGAGGTTGGAAAGGGAACAGGACTTGGCTTGAGCATAGCATACGATATTGTGAAAAAACATAATGGAGATATAATGGTAGAAAGCGAAGTTGGCAGAGGAACGACATTTACGGTAAAAATACCGGTTGTGGAGAAATAAAATGAATGAAGAAATCAAAATATTATGTGTAGACGATGAACAGAATGTCCTGAATGCCCTGAAGAGGCTCTTTCTTGACGAGGAGTATACAATCCTCACAGCAGCATCAGGAGAAGACGGGCTGAAAATTCTCAAAAGAGAGGGGGTTCAGATAATCATATCCGACTACCGTATGCCCGGCATGAACGGGGTAGATTTCCTCAAAGAGGCACGGAAAAAATGGCCTGATACCGTCAGGATCGTGCTTTCAGGTTATGCCGATACCGCAGCTATCGTCTCGGCCATAAATGAAGGACAGATATATAAATTCGTTCCCAAACCATGGAATGATGAAGAATTAAAGGTTACCATTTCAAATGCAATTGAACGGTATCATCTTTTTAAGAAAAATAAGGAACTCACAGAAGAGCTCCAGAGAAAAAATGATGAACTAACAAGGCTCAACAAAGAGCTAAAATCCCATCTCGAATTCAGAAGCAAGGCATTGTCCATACAGCAGAACATCCTCGATGCAATGCCTGTGGGAATTATAGGGATCGACTTCAACAACACAATAGTTTTATGCAATTCAACATGGATCAATATTACAAATACCAACTGGCAGTTATTGGGCCAAAATATTAGGGCTGTCTCAGACGGACTGCCGGAGGACATAAAAGATTTTATTGAGGAAGTCAAGAACAAAGACAAAACAATAAAAAAAGTAAAAATAAACGGTATTTACGGCAGGCTTTCCGGTACTATAATGGATTATAGCGATGATCAGAAGGGCATAATCCTTGTTTTCAGCAGGGAGGATGATATTTTATGAATGATTCGGTTTTGTTTGTGGATGACGAAGCCAATGTCCTGAACTCCCTGAAGAGGCTTTTCATTGACAGCAATATCAAGATCATGACTGCCATGAATGCCTCTGAGGCCATGGATATCTTAAAGAACAACAACATCTCTGTCATTGTCTCTGACAACCGCATGCCTGGAATGACAGGGATCGAACTCCTGCAAACTGCAAAAGAGGTATCTCCCGACAGCGTAAGAATCCTGATAACCGCATACGCGGATATGAAATCTGCAATAGACGCCATCAATGAAGGAGAAGTGTACAAGTTCATAACAAAACCATGGAATGACCACGATTTCAAGGAGATTGTTTTTAATGCACTCCACAGATACGATGTAATTAAATCTTTCAGAAGGGCTGATGAGGCCACCCTGCTCTCTTTAGCCCAGACCGTCGAATTGAAAGACCCATATACAAGAGGACACTGCGACAGGGTAGCAAATTATGCAGTCAGAATAGCTGAGGCTTTAGGCTTATCCAGAGAGTGGCAAAAAAATATCAGATACGGAAGCTGGCTTCATGATTGCGGCAAGATAGGGGTTCCGGAGGCCATCCTCAACCAGAACGGCCCTTTATCTCCAGAACAAATGGAGGTAGTAAGAAACCACAGCAGATGGGGTGCCGATGTTGCGCGGCTGGCTCAACTGCCAGAGGCTGTCATAAACATCATACTCTATCACCATGAGAGATACGACGGGAAAGGTTATCCTCTTGGATTGAAAGGCAATGATATTCCAATCGAGGCAAGGATAGTAACAGTTGCCGACACCTATGATGCCCTGACATCGGATAGACCATACAGGGATAAGGTTGACAATAAAAAGGCAATAGAGTTTTTAAAAACGTTCAAGGGCCAGTTCTTTGACCCTGAAATCGTGGATATTTTTTTAAAGCTCCTGGAAGAAAAACATTTTGAGGCTTCATAGAATATTAAGGGGGTAGAAATGGACGAAAAGGTCAATGTCCTCTTTGTGGACGATGAGGAGAATGTCCTCCGCTCCATGAAGCGACTGTTCATGGATGTGGACAGCATAAATATCCTCACAGCCCCGTCAGGCAAGGAAGGCCTCGGAATGCTGAAGAACAACGAGGTTGCCGTCATAGTCTCCGACCAGAAGATGCCTGAAATGAGCGGTGCAGAATTCCTCGAAAAGGCAAGAAGGATGCAGCCCGAATCCGTAAGAATTGTACTGACAGGCTATGCCGATATCAATGCGGCAATGGATGCAGTAAATAAGGGCGGCGCATCAAAGTATATAACAAAGCCATGGAACGACAACGACTTGATGCTGACCGTACTGAATTCGGTAGAAACATACAATCTGAAAAAGGAAAATAAGCGCCTTACAGAGCTCACAAGGAAACAGAATGAAGAATTGAAAAAATGGAGCTCGGAGCTCGAATTTTATGTCCAGCAGCAAACAGTGGACCTGACGAAACAGAATAAACAGTTAACAACGCTCAACGAAAAATTGAGGAAAAATTTCAGGGACTTCATCTCTGCCTTTTACAACCTTCTTGAACTGCGCAATAAGATCATTTATATCCACTCGAATAATGTAGCAACCATTGTCTCTGAAATGGTGCATAAGATGGGGCTTTCCTATGAGGAATCAGAAAATACAGTCGTGGCTGCACAACTGCATGACATCGGCAAAATAGGTATCCCGGATGCCATGCTGATAAAGAATTTTACCGAATTCTCCGCAGAAGAAAAAGAAGAATATATAAAGCACCCTGTAATAGGACAGGCTGTCATCGATTCTGTGGAGGGGCTGAGAGATGCCGGGGTGCTTATAAGACATCATCACGAATGGTATAACGGCAACGGATTCCCTGACAGGTTAAGGTATGAAAAGATACCGCTTGGCTCACGGGTCATCGCAATGGCCGATAAATTCGACAGGTTGACAAATATCGGCAGGGACTCTCTGAATATAGAAAGCGCATTACAAAAAATAAAGGCCATTCTCGGCACCCAATTGGATCCAGACCTGTATCAATTCCTCAGCAAAGCGGTGCATGAAGGGACTATAGCCGCCATCCCTGAAACAGAAAATGTAGAGGTTGAACTGAAACCCAATGACCTTGTTCCGGGCATTGTTTTATCAAGGGATGTCAGGAGCGGTACAGGACTCCTGCTCTTAAGGAAGGGAACAACCCTCAATGAAAAGAACATAGAGACATTAAAGCGTGGATACCATCTCGACCCATCAAAGAGTGGAATATTCGTTTGGGGTAGAAAAACATGACCAGGGAAAAGGAAACAGCATGATTGAATATGATGAAATAGAAAATAAGATGGTTTTAAAGCTCGTATATTATGGGCCTGCCATGTCCGGAAAAACCACCAATCTCTTGAGGCTCCACGATATCCTCAATATAGAAGGCAGAGGCGATTTGATGACCCTCGACACAAAGGATGACCGAACAATATTCTTCGACCTGCTTCCTTTCTTTTTTACCGCACCAAGCGGATTGAAGATAAAGGTCAAGGTCTATACAGTTCCCGGACAGGTGCGCCACGATGCAACAAGAAAGGCAGTATTGACAAGGGCTGACGGTATTGCATTTATTGCGGACTCCCAGATTTCAGAATCTGCGAACAATGTTGAAAGCTTCGAGAACCTCGAAAAGAATCTCGCCCTTGTGGGAATCAATATAGAGAAGATACCCCTCGTTATACAATTTAACAAAAGAGACTTGAAGGATATTGTTTCAGAAGATGAAATTCACAGGACATGGGAGCCCACAGGCATACCCGTTTTCATGGCATCTGCATTATACGGGCAGGGTGTGATCGAAACATTCAAGCGTCTTGTGGAGCTAACATATGATTATATCGATACCCGCTACAGCCTGAAAGAAAAACATATGCTCTCAAAAGAGATGTTTGCGGGAAATCTTACAAAGGTGAACACTGAATTGGCAGGACAATAGTATGGAACAAACGGACAGGATAGATTTTTCACTCGGGGCCGAGATGGGGCTTAAAGACATACTAAGCGCTCCTGATGTGATCCCCCTGTTAAAGGTAATAGCAGGGGCAGGCGCAGACCTTGCGGCTGTTACAGACAACAAGGGCAAATTCCTATGGTCGGAAGGCAATATTCCTGATGCAAAAGAATTGCCACTTCAGGCAATGAAGGCGATAGCAGAAGTAGATAGCAAAAAAACAATACTTGAGGGGGCAAGTCAGGAAGGTATTATTTGGAGGCTCGCTGCCATCCGGTATGAGGCAGAGACCATTGGCTTCTTCTTCGTATCCTCATCCGGCACGCTGAACGGACAGATGCTCTCAAGTCTTATGGAGACCGCTTTCACAGGGCTCAATATCATAATAAGGAATATCGTAAAACGGGTATTCACTACAGAACTGCATACAACTGTTGTAAAAAGGTCTTATGAAGAGCTTCTTGAAATCAACAAAAACCTGACAGCCTCGGAAAAGAAATATAAAGAACTGTCAGAAACCCTTGAGCAGAAGGTGCTAAAAAGGACAGAGGAATTGAAAAGGGCATACACAAGACTGCTCCAGCAGGAGAAGATGGCATCCATCGGGCAGCTCGCAGCAGGCGTTGCCCATGAGATCAACAATCCAATAGGCTTCATATACAGTAATCTCAACACCTTGGAAAAATATGTTAAAAATTTTACAGAGATGCTCGAATTCTATAAAAGGCAAGAGGCGATAGACAATAGGCAAGAAGCGGATGAATTATACAAAAAGCTGAAGATCGACTTTATAATGTCAGACATCAATGATCTCATTAAACAAAGCGTTGATGGAGCCGAGCGTATAAAAAACATAGTAGCCAATTTGAAGGGCTTTTCACACATAGATGAGTCTGCAGACAGGGAAATGAGTATTAATGCAGAACTGGATAATACCATCAGCGTGCTTTCAAATGAGATAAAAAACAGGTCGGCAAAGATCATAAGACATTATGGTCAGGCTGCTGATTTCTTCGGCAATCCCGGCCTTATATGCCAGGCATTTCTGAATATCCTGTTAAACGCCCTCTATTCAAAGGACGATAACATTATAGTAACGATTAAAACAGAACAGCAGGGTAACAATGCAGTTATTTCCATTGCTGACAACGGTAAGGGCATCCCCCAGGAGATACAGAGCCGCATATTTGAGCCATTCTTTACCACAAAGGATGTTGGCAAAGGCACAGGGATGGGTCTGACAGTGGCCTATGACATCATATCCCAATACGGAGGAAATATTGAAGTTAAGAGCGAGGTGGGAAAAGGCTCAAATTTCATAATCACATTACCTCTAAAAGGAAAACTAAATGGCAAAATACGCTGAATTATTCAAGGCAGTAAAGAAAGAGGACTCCGGAGACAAGATAATCGGTTCCGGGGAAATAACCGTTCCCGAACAGAAAAGGTTCACTCTGCTTTTTGTTGATGATGAGGAAAATGTGCTCCAGGCGCTCAGGCGCATATTCCTCGATGAGAACTACGAAATCCTGACTGCAACATCTGGGGTAGATGCGCTGAAGATTATGGAAAGCACTATTGTGCACCTCGTAATTTCTGACCACAGGATGCCTGGCATGATCGGCTCGGAACTCCTCAGAGAGATCAAGAACAGATGGCCCGAGACAATAAGGATCATGCTCACTGGCCACGCTGATATTCAGGCGATTATGGGCGCGGTGAATGAGGGCGCTGTCTATAAATTCATAACAAAACCATGGAACGACGAAGATCTGCGTTTGACCGTAAGCCTTGCACTTCAGCAATACGTACTTATTCAGGAAAACAGAAAACTAAAAGAGCTGGCAAAGGAGCAGCAGATAAAGATAAAAACCTACTCCAATCTCTTTGACGAATACAGGGGGATTTTAGGCAGCATACTCGTAAAATCGGGCATCATCACCAATGAGCAGCTCAGCAGGGCATTAAAAGAAAAAGACAGGGACGAATTCATAAGCGATGCCATAGTCCGACTTGGATTCACGACAGAATCGAAAATAGTTCAGGCGATTCAGAAGCACCAGAACTTGGATTATATGGATCTGAAAGAGATCTATGTAAACCCCAATGTAGCAAAGTTTCTTCCAAGGGAGCTATGCGAGAGAAATAGATTGATTCCTATAAAACTTGATGGAAAAAATCTGACAATTGCTATGGCAGACCCATCGGACATTATGAAAACAGACAATATCTCCATGCTTACGGGATTTAAGGTAATTCCTGTAGTTGCAAAATCCTCCGATATTATCAGCCAGATTAAGAAGATTTACGGCGAAACAGAAGAGGCAGGAACAATTCAGGAAATCGGAGAAACACTGGAGTTTGAGCCCATAGAGGAGATAGATGTTGTCATAGAAGAAGATGAAACTGACATAAATGTCCAGGAACTGATAAGCACATCTGGCATTCCACCGATTGTAAGAATCGTGAATGCAATCATCATGGAGGCACTCCGTTATCAGGCAAGCGATATACACATAGAGCCAAAGACCAAATATACAATTATCAGATACAGAATTGACGGCATGCTCCACACAAAGATAAAAATACCTTCACATCTCCATCCTGCTGTTATATCGAGGGTGAAGATCCTTGCAAAGATGGACATTTCAGAGCGTCGCAAGCCTCAGGACGGAAGGATTACCATGAAGACAGGCACAAGGATCGTGGATGTAAGGGTCTCGAGCATGCCTACTATAAACGGCGAAAAGATTGTCATGAGGATACTGGATAAAGGCGCCTCCATCAAAAAGATTGCAGAGCTTGGAATGCTGCAGGACGACCTACAGAGATTGGAGGTAGTCATAAAAAAACCGCAAGGCATACTAATATCGACCGGTCCCACAGGAAGCGGCAAGACCACAATGCTTTACTCCATTCTTTACGAGATGCTCCAATCCACAAAAAACTTCGAGACAATCGAAGACCCTGTCGAGTACTTCCTCGAAGATGCGAGTCAGGTTTACGTGAGGGAGCGCATAGGATTGTCCTTTGCATCTGTATTGAGGGCAACCCTGAGACAGGACCCTGATGTAATACTGGTTGGAGAAATCAGAGATTATGAAACAGCGGATGTGGCATTCAAGGCAGCGCTCACGGGCCACATGGTTTTAACAAGCCTCCACACAAACAACACAGTGGCATCTATCACCCGTCTTATCGATATCGGCGTCAAACCATATCTTATTGCATCGGCTATTGAAGGGATAATAGCACAGAGGCTTGTAAGAAAAGTATGTCACTACTGTAAGACAACAACCAGTCCTGATGCAGAGGGAATGAAGCTCCTCAAGATACCGGAGAACACTTTCAAGGAAGTGACCATTGGCAAGGGATGCAGCAAATGCAATAATACAGGCTATCTTGGAAGGACAGGTATTTTCGAGTTGTTTGTAATGAACGATGAGTTCAGGCAGCTCATAAGCAGCGATTATAAAGAGTCGGAAATCATGAACCTCGCAAAGGCAGGAGGAATGAGGACATTAATAGAGGATGGGATAGAGAAGGTAAGGCTCGGCATTACGACGCTGGAGGAGCTATTGAGGGTAATAGGCCCTCCCACAAAGTATGAGCGCCAGTGCGAGAACTGCGGCAACATGATCGATATAAAATTTTTATTCTGCCCATACTGCGGAATGTTCAGGCATAACATATGCCATAACTGCAAAATGCCACTTGAGGAGGAATGGCTTACATGCCCGTTCTGCGGGACGAAAAAGCAGACGATAAAGGAGGTTTAGAATGGAAGACAACATCCTGATAGTTGATGACGAGCCGAATGTAATCTCTTCGCTTACGAGGGTATTCATTGATGAACCTTATCAGATATATTCAGCCAACAGTGCACTGGAGGCCATGGAGATATTGAAAGAATATTCCGTAAAGGTTGTTATATCTGATGAGAAAATGCCGGAAATCTCCGGCTTGGAATTCCTTTCCATGGTGCGTGAACAATTCCCTTATATAATTCGAATCATATTAACAGGCTATGCAAGCATAGAGGCTGCAATAAAGGCAATAAATGAAGGCGAGATATACAGGTTTCTCACAAAACCGTGGGATGACATGGATATAAAATTCGCAGTGAGGGCTGCAATCGATAAATATAATTTGGAAGAAGAAAACAGAAGACTCCTCGAAATTGTCAGGCAGCAGGCATTGAACATTAAATTGCTGGAAAGGCAGTTCCCTGGCATCTCGAAACTCGACAGAGATAAAGACGGCAGGATTATAGTGCCCGATATGTCGGAAGATGAGATAGCGCAAATTGTAGCCCAGTGTGAAAAGGAGTTTATTTGATTCCCGTTTTCACAGGAACAAGTATTGACAAAGATATAAACATTTTGTATTCTAAATATAGTCATTCTGATTATCCCCTCCTGAATTAAGTCCAGAGTTAGGGATAATTCGTAGAAACAGATGCAAAGATCAAAAGGCAAAACTCAAAAACTAAGCAATTCATCTTTGGTTGAAAAATCATTAAGCCAATAAATCATCGAGAATTAATATATTAAAAAAGCGATTATTTAAAACCAATTTGCTCAATAACTAATTATCATAATGCCCCAGAGAGGTAAAAAACATATGGAAAACTACATTTCAATTTCTGAATTGAAAGAAAAAAACATCGATGCACTAACACATCTTGCAAAAGAACTTCATGTAGAAGGCGCCACAGGCATGAGAAAGCAGGAGCTTATTTTCGCCATCCTTCAGGCGCAGGCAGAGAAGGCCGGCAATGTCTATGGCTCGGGTGTTCTGGAGATACTCCCTGACGGTTTCGGATTTCTCCGCTCCCCGGATTACAGTTACCTGCCCTCTCCCGATGACATATATGTATCCCCTTCTCAGATCAGAAGGTTTACATTAAGGACAGGTGATTTTGTATCAGGGCAGATAAGGCCTCCGAAGGAAAATGAAAGGTATTTCGCACTCCTAAAAGTAGAAACCATAAATAATGAATCTCCAGAAGACAATGTAAGCCGTCCGTTATTTGATAACCTTACTCCCTATTACCCGACAGAAAAAGTAAACCTTGAGTACCAGACAGAGGATTACTCTATGAGGGTTATGGACCTTATAACGCCCATAGGCAAGGGACAGCGTGGACTCATAGTAGCAGCACCGAGGACTGGAAAGACAATGCTCCTCCAGTCTATAGCAAAGGCAATTAAAAAGAACCACAAGGAAATACATCTCATAATACTCCTGATAGATGAAAGACCCGAAGAAGTAACTGACTGGAAAAGGCAGGTAAGCACTGCCGAGATCATAAGCTCCACATTTGACGAGCCTCCGCAGAGGCATTGTCAGGTCTCTGAAATGGTTATCGAAAGGGCAAAGAGATTGGTAGAGACAAAGAGGGATGTCGTTATCCTCCTTGACAGTATAACAAGGCTTGCAAGGGCTTATAATACAATAACTCCGACAAGCGGAAAGGTACTGTCAGGCGGGCTCGATGCCAATGCCCTTCAGAGACCCAAGAGATTTTTTGGCACAGCAAGAAGCATTGAAGAAGGCGGCAGCCTTACCATACTTGCAACTGCACTTGTGGATACAGGAAGCAGGATGGACGATGTTATATTCGAGGAATTCAAGGGAACAGGCAACATGGAACTCCACCTCGACCGTAAACTCGTTGACAAGAGGATATTCCCGAGCATTGACATTAATTCATCGGGAACAAGGAAAGAAGAATTGCTCGTTGCCCCGGATGTCCTGAACAAAATGTGGATACTCAGAAAGGTACTGAATCCTTTAAGCACTGTTGAGAGCATGGAATTCCTGCTCAGCAAACTTAAGGGAGCAAAAAGCAACAAAGAGTTCCTGGAGATGATGAATAAATAGTTGATGAAACTCGAAGACGACAATTACTGTTTTGCATGCGGCAGAGACAACCATTGCGGTTTAAAACTGTCCTTCAATTACTCAAATGGCAGGCTCACCACCGAGTTTATACCTTCCAAAATTTATCAGGGCTACAAGGACATAACACATGGTGGAGTAATAACCACTGTCCTTGATGAGGCCATGATACAGGCTGCCATAGCTGAAGGGATAATGCCTGTTACTGCTGAAATAAATGTGAGGTTCAAAATGCCTTTGATGGCAAACGAAAAGACAATTGCAGAGGCAGAAATAATCAAGAAGAGTTCAAGGCTCGTCGAGGCCCGGTCCCGTCTTTTAAAGGCATCCAACGGCACAATCATTGCCGAGGCTTATGCGAAACTGATCCCCTCAAAACAGTAGCCGGTCACCAGTAGAAGGAGAATATCTGGTTACTGACTACTGACCACCGGCTACTTGTTTTATATATACTGCTGTTTTTTGCTATCATATAGAGAGATGAAAAGTTATTTATTAATAGTCGGCACGCTTATAGCAGTAATCTCCGCCCTTATCACGTTAAATGTCTTTTTCCAGCAATCCCTCCAGATGGAAATGGCAGAGCAGTTTAACAGGCAGCAGTCTCTGCTCTCCAAATCTATAGCCGACAACATAAGCGCCTATCTGTATTTCATAAAGCAAGATGTCCGCCATATCTCCAATATGCTGTCCAAGAGGGGCATAACGAACAAAAGGGATCTCGACTGGCTGACAAATGATGCCTTGAGAAAAAAGGGAATAATCGAAACAAGTCTCGGGATTTTGAATACCAGAGGGGAAGTGGTATTTTCTGAAGACAACAGTAATCTATCTAAACCTTTCATTGCGAATATGCTTAAACAGACAAAAAATATTGGCCCCGGCAATACTACTATTATAGAAACCCCGCACCTGATCTATATCATATCTCCAATATATAACCACGAAGGCATGATAGGGGTGATATTCCTATCCATAAAAATAAATGATATAGCCGGTAGGTTCGTCAGCAATATAAAATCTGGCTCCAGAGGATATGCATGGATGATGGATAAAAACGGAACCCTCCTCTACCATCCTACCCAGCCAGGAATGGTTGGCGGAAACATTTACAAGGCAGATTCCACCTGTTTTAAATGTCATATGAACTTTGATCTCGAAAAGCGCATAATCGAGGGAAAGACAAGCAATTATGGCAGGCACATTGCGCCCACAGGGGAGGACAAGATTATTGCATTTTCCACTGTTGGCATAGATAGCCTTTCATGGATAATCGCTGTGTCCGCCCCTTACTCCGAAGTAACCTCGGCCACAAGACATAGCATGGGACTCTACTCCTATCTCATAATATCCATCTTCATTACCACGAGCGTTGTTTCAACCCTTTTGATTATATTCAACAAAAAGAGGATAAAGGCAGAAGCGATGGCAAAGAGAAAGGAAGAGCTTGAAAAATATGCTGTCGAACTCGAAGAAAGGGTCAATGAAAGAACAGCAGAGCTTGTAAGTGAAAAGGAAAAGCTCAATACCATTGTCAGCGCTATAGGAGGCGGAATTGTATTAATCGACAGATACGGCAGAATTCAATGGACAAATCAGATGATAAAAGATATGGCCGGCATGGATGTTACCGGCAAGTCTTGCGAGGATATCTGTCCTGACTGCCATGTTTCATCTGAGTATACCAGAGCCAAAGATAGTATTGACACGGTAATTCTATCTAACCTCTTCGGACAGAGGGATAAGCACTTCCAGATCACCACTGCTCCTGTGAAAGGAGTAAACGGAGAAATCCATGGATATATAAGGCTCATACAGGATGTAACGGAGATGAAAAAAATGGAAGAACAGATAATTCATTCAGAAAAGCTCGCATCCATAGGAAGGCTTGCAGCAGGCATAGCTCATGAAATAGGCAATCCCCTGACATCCATCTTCTCCTTTGTCCAGATACTCAGAGAAATGGAAGAGGATACATTTAAAAAAGAGAGTCTCGAAACAATTTATTTTCATATAAACAGGATTTCGGAAATATTAAAGCAGCTTTCCGGCTTCTCAAAAATGCCTGCAGGAGAGCCGAAGGAATGCAAGATAAATGAGATTATAGAAACATCCATCAATCTTATTCAGTACGATAAAAAGGCAAAGAACATATCAATCATCAAAGAGCTTTCACCATCTCTGCCCGATGTCATCGCAGACGGCAACCAACTGTCACAGGTCTTTGTAAACCTTACCCTGAATGCCATAGACGCAATGCCCGATGGAGGGACGCTTACTGTCAGAAGCATGATGAGAGGAAGTGACATAATCATACAATTCGAGGATACAGGCACCGGTATTCCAAGAGAGGATTTACCAAAGATATTCGACCCGTTCTATACAACCAAGGAAAAGGGCACGGGTCTCGGACTTGCAGTAAGCTATAATATAATCAAAAAAATGAACGGCACCCTGACTGTTGAGAGCGAAGCTGACAAGGGGAGTATTTTTACTATAACAATACCGACAAACAACAGGTAAAAAGAAAAAGATGAAACCGAAGATATTGATAGTCGATGACGAGCCTGATATATGCAAGGCACTGGAATTCCTTCTAAAGAGGGAAGGATATTCCGTAACCTCTGCAAACAGCGGCGAGGATGCCATAGAAAAACTCAAGGCCGAGAGCTTTGGTGTCGTGATTACAGACCTGAAAATGGGCAAGGTCGACGGAATAACTGTTCTCGAAAAGGCTAAAGAGATAAACCATGATATGCCGGTGATAATGATGACGGCATTTGCCTCCATAGAGTCTGCTGTTGAGGCAATGAAAAAAGGCGCATCTGACTATATTGTAAAGCCCTTTCTCAACGAAGAGATAAAACTCACAATCAAAAAAGTCATCGAACAGAAAAAGATAATAAATGAAAACATTGCCCTTAAACAGCAGATAAGCCAGCGCATGGCCTGCAGGGATTTTGTAGCAAACTCGGAATCCATGCTGAAGATTGTCGAGACCCTCGAGAAGGTAATCCCCACCAAAAGCAATATCATGATACTTGGAGAAAGCGGCACGGGTAAGGGGCTTCTGGCAGAGCTTGTGCACTGCAACAGCCCGAGACGCGACAGACCGTTCATTTCCATAAACTGCTCGGCCATACCAGAGGGGCTTTTGGAGTCGGAGCTTTTTGGCTATAAAAAGGGCGCATTTACAGGTGCCGTGTCCGACAAATTAGGCCTTATCCCCCTCGCCCATCAGGGAACGCTCTTTCTTGACGAAATAGGAGACATGCCAGTTAACCTGCAGGCTAAGCTCCTGAAAGTCCTGGAGACCGGAGAGGTTTATCCCCTCGGCGAAACAAAACCCAAAATAGTTGATGTAAGGATAATCTCTGCAACCAATGTGGATATAGAAAACAGGATCAAGGAAGGAAAGTTCAGGGAAGACCTCTACTGGAGATTAAATGTCATCGAGATAAAGATACCTCCGCTCAGAGAGCGAAAGGATGACATAGAGATGCTCGCAAGGCATTTCATCGATAAATTTTCTGAGGAGCATAAAAAGAATATCAAGGGCATTGACAGGCAGGCATTGTCCATATTGCTCGAATATTCATGGCCGGGTAATGTAAGGGAATTGGGAAATGTCATAGAGAGGGCAGTTGTCCTCACAGATGGCGATTACATAACTGCAGATAACCTTCCGGACAAATTAAAGAAAGCAGAACACGAGATGCAGCTTTCAACTCTGAAAACATATCTAAGCGACTACGAAAAAAATCTGCTCATAAAACTTTATGAAGCCCATAATAGAGACAAGGAAGAAACGGCAAAGGCATTGGGTATAGACCTTGCAACTTTATACAGGAAGTTTAAAAAATACGGGATAGAGGAGCAGTGAGAAGGGCATTTTATATAGGCGTTATATTTGGCGGGATATTGGGAGTTGCAGTCGCCCTCAGCATGGACCTGCTCCTCGGTAAAAGCCTCGGCGGCGGATGGAGTGAGGCAGTTGCCAATGACCTTAACCGCATGTTCAATGCACACCTTTCCCCGCACAGTTTCATAGTGATTATGGGTGTAATAATAGTTGTTGGCATCATAGGCGCATTCGGCTCATTCATAGGCGGGATATTCAGCGTAATGATAGCAAGACTCTTTCAGGTACTCACAAAAGAAAGGTAAAGGCAAAGGTGATACAGCTATAAGGATAAGTCAGAGACAATCCTTATAGCTGTATTTGTGCCTATACTTTATGGCATTTCCCGCAGTCCGTAACAGGCGTAGCTATGTTTCCGTTATGGCATGCACCGCAGGACTTTCCATTGTTCATGTCGTCCATCTTCATCTTTCCCTGCGTCTTCTTCATGCCGAATAATTTCGGATGGCATGAATCGCAGGAGAATGCTGTTGTGTGGAACTTATGACTGAAGACCACATTGCCGATACCGTCAACCTTATATGCAAGTTCCTTTTCAAAGCCCTTCATTTTATGACATTTTACACACTCGGAAGAAGCAAATGCCTTTTTGCCGTCATGACATGCACCGCAATATGCACCGCTATCAATGTCCTTCATGGTGACACGTGCGGTACCGGCGCTCATCAGAAATATACCGGGATGGCACTCCTTGCAGTTGAACAGCCTTGCATGAGCCTCGTGGTTGAACTTTGATGGTAAAACCGTCCTGTCAAAGGTAATAATCTTCATGCTGTGGCAGTTGCTGCAGATATTCCTGTTAACTACCATGTGCCGATGCCCTCTGGGGTCGTGGCACTGGTTGCAGTGATAGCCTGCATCCATATGCCTCTGGTGGGGGAATATGCCTTTCTGTGGCGGCGCAGAGAATTTCTGGTATGAGTGGCATTTAAAGCACGGCAGACTGCCCACTGCCTCATCCCTCGATATTATTTTTTCAGGGGCCTTTTCTGTCGCTCCTTTTTCTGCCTTCTTCGGAGAACAACCGAATATCAATGTGCTTATGGTTATAATCGCTACCAACCATCTCATTTGTTGTCCCCTTTATCGCCGAATTCAAGTTTATACTCGAGAGGGTGCTCGTGTTTCATATCTTCGATGGAGATTTTTCCTGTGATCCATGTCATGCTCATGGGGAATTTATTCCATTTCAGATGCTCGTTGTAGAAATGCCAGAAGAGTATGAAGACTATGGCAAGGAGGGCCTCATCGCTGTGCATGATTGAGATTACCTCCCATATCCAGTTCACGCTCCACAAAGGGAAGAAGTATGAGGACTGGACAGGGAATGCAAGGAAAAGACCGGACAATCCGATGATTCCCATGCCCCAGAAAACCGCCCAGTAATCGAATTTATGTATATAGCTGAACCTGCCGAACTGCGGCTTCTCTTTGCCCAGACCGAGGAAGTACAGTATGTTTTTTACGGCATCCATTACATCCTTTGGCAGGGGAATAATGGTCGTGTCTTTACGGAGCTTCATCTTGCCTGTCGAAAGCATGTATCCGAGATAAAGCACATGCCACGCAAAGTCCAGAAGCATTGTAATGCCTGCTATGCGATGCACTATGCCTGCGTTCTTTGCTCCACCCCATATCCTTACCAGCCAGCTCGAATGTTCAACGGTCTGCTCCGGATATTTCAATGCCCATCCTGTGAATGAGAGCAACAGGAATGTGGTAAAAAGAATTACATGCTGAATCCTCTCTATAGTATTGAAACGTAAATATTCCTTTGGAGTCTCTTTATTCATGATGTCCCTCCTTCCCTTTTCTTAAAACCTTATCCCTGATCTCTGAAATCGCCTCGAGAATGACGTGACCGACAATAAATGCAAATACGGACAGCAGAAGTACTATCAATCCCTTCTCGAAATAGTAGGGCACAGGATTGTCTTTCCCGTATGGTTTATGGGTAATTGCAGTGACAAACTTCTTTGTAGCGCCTTTATGGCACCTGCCGCAGGTCTCTGTCCTGTTATCCCATGCAACAGGAGACATGGGGTCTTCCCATTTCTTGATATCATGATATTTGTGGCAGTCAACGCATGTGGGGGCATTTGGATGTCCGATAACATATTTTTTACCGTGAAAGCTTTCATAGTACCTTCCGAGTATATGGGTACTAAAGCCGTATTTCCTGGCGAGGCCTTCGTTTTCATGGCACTCACCGCAGGTCTTAACTATATTCTTTTTATTGATATGCGATGCAGCGGTATTTTTAGGCGTTATGTAATGAGGCAAACCGTGACAGTCTAAGCATGACGCACCGTCGGACTGCTTCTTCTGTATGACGTTGCTGCCGTGGATGCTCTGCTGCCATGATTTATAAATATCACCATGGCATTCGGAGCACGCAGCGAGGGCAACAGGATCTACCTTTGCCTTATGGGTCAGCTTGCTCGCCAGAGAAGCAATGCCTTGCGGGACATTCGCAATCCTTGCAGGTTCGTGTGGATTTGAACCGAATTGTTTATGACATATAATACAATCAAAACCTCCGTGTACGGATTGTGAGTATTTCTCTCCGTCTACATTCACATCGATTAAAACGCCCCCTTCCGTACGGATCTTGCCCTTCATTGCGCTGTGGCATGCCAGACAGGTAAAGGTTTCTGCGCTTGCCGAATAAGTAAAACAGAGCAGGGGAATCCATAAGAGAGCCACCAAGAAAACCCTTTTCATGCGACCTCCCAAAAACCCTCTCAGAGATATAGCTATTAAAAATAGCAATAGATTATACATAAATGCTGGTGATTTTGAAAACAGAAAAAATAGTAATTAGAACTTTAGGTGAACAGAAAGGCTCTTAAGAATATCCTCATGACTCCTCCTTGTGATTATAAGGCTTTTGAAATACAGACATAGCGTTTGAATTTTATACATTCGCACGATGTTTTTGCACAGTTGTCTATCGTAAAATCAGAGCATTCAATGCATGGCGGTTTATCCTTAATGGTTCCTACAAGTTCTTTGTATAGGTCCACAAAAACATAATCTATGCTACTCTTATTACAATCCCTGTTCTGTTTGGGTTCGGATATGTCTTGAATCAGGTCGTAAGAAGGATACTGTAAAACCTCATCCAGCATCCCTCCACTTATAATCTCATCCATTAAAGATAGGAACTTATGCTTATTTGTTGACTTCATGCCTTCCCTCCCCCAGAGTTAATTAAAGCATTGACTCAACCACAAAAAAGAGGGGGGAATCCCCCTCTTTTCTTTATTTTGCCTTAGCAGTTGCCTCAGCAGCCTCTCTAACCTCTTTGGGCGCTGTCAGAGCCTCCACAAGATAACCCATCGCTGTTCCAGCTATAGACCCAACCACTATGCTCACCGATGCTATACACACTATCCCGAGGAGTATTCCCACTGCAACTACCATCCTCACTATTACTGTTGGCTCAATCGGTCCTCCCATTAGATGCTTGAGCACTAT